>JAHCAU010000004.1 GCA_019634715.1 Lysobacter sp. | reverse complement strand
CGAGCGCAAGGCGCGAGGGCCGGGCGGGTTTGGGTGGGGATGGGTTGATCTTGTTCGAACGCTCTCGATGACGCGTCATACCGCTTCCCAGAGCATTGCGCGACGGTCGAACGATCTGCGTGTGCAGGTCGCGCATCAGCGCCTGCGCCACGCCAGCAGCGTCACCACGCCCGCGACCAGGCCCCAGAATGCGGAACCGATCCCGAACAGCGTCAGCCCCGACGCCGTGACCAGGAAGGTCACCAGCGCCGCTTCGCGGTCGGTCTCCTCGCGCAGCGCGGCGGCGAGGCTGCCGCCGATGGTGCCGAGCAGCGCCAGCCCGGCGATGGCGACGATCAGCGCCTTCGGGAATGCGGCGAACAGCGCGGCCACGGTCGCGCCGAACAGGCCGACGAGGATGTAGAACACGCCGGCGGCGACCGAGGCCACGTAGCGCCGCGACGGGTCTTCGTGCGCCTCGCGGCCCATGCAGATCGCGGCGGTGATCGCGGCGAGATTCAAGGCGAACGCACCGAACGGCGCCAGCGCCGCGTTGACCACACCGGTCCAGCCGACGATCGGCGATACCGGCGGCGCGTAGCCCGAGGCGCGCATCGCCGCGACGCCCGGCACGTTCTGCGATGCCATGGTCACGATGAACAGCGGCAGCGCGATGCCGGCGACCGCGGCGAACGACAGGGTGGGCGCAATGAAGACCGGGTGCGCCAGCTCCAGCGTCAGGCGTTCGGTGTGCATCAGCCCCGCACCCGCAGCGAAGGCGATGCCGGCCAGCAACGTCAGGATCACCGCATAGCGCGGCGAGAACCGGCGCGCGGCCACGTACACCGCGAACATGGTCAGGCCCAGGCCGAGACTGGTCTTCATCACCGCGAAGGCCTCCAGCCCGAAGCGCAGCAGCACGCCGGCGAGCATTCCCGAGGCCAGGGCCATCGGGATGCGGCTGATCATGCGCTCGAAGACGCCCGAGAAGCCCGCGACCGCCATCAGCAGGGCCGACAGCACGAAGGCGCCGATGGCATCGGACATCGGCAGGCCGGCGGCGCTGCCGATCAGCATCGCCGCGCCCGGCGTGGACCAGGCGGTGACCACCGGGATGCGATGGCGCAGCGACAGGCCGATGCAGGTCAGGCCCATGCCCAGGCCCAGCGCCCACATCCACGAACTGGTCTGCGCGGGCGTGGCGCCCAGCGATTGCGCCGCCTGGAAGACGATGACGACCGAACTGGTGAAGCCCACCAGCACGGTCACGAAACCGGCGGCGATGGCCGACAGCGAGGCATCGCGCACGAGGCCGCGGCGCGACGGTGCGGCGTCGACGGGCGGAACGGCGGATGGCGTGTCCATGCGTGCGCGTCGCGGTCGGGCCGCGCCGTCAGCGCGGCGCGCGACCGGGGCCGTTGCCGGCCTGCGGGCGCGTGGGTGGCGCGGGTTTCGTCGCCTGCGGGCGCGGCACGAGCAGCGGCCGCGCGCCATTGGCCTGGATCGGCTCGAACATCGCAGGATCGAGCAGGCGAAGCGCGTCTCTGCAATTCAGGAACGGATAGGTGCGCGCGCTGACGGTGTCGGTGATGCGCGTCGGCGACAGCGTCATCGCCTCCATGCGCTGCGCCACCGTCGATGCTGGTGCGGCCTGCTTGAGCGCGACCGCACAGGCGGCGGCCATCGGCGCGGCCTGCGAGGTGCCACCGAAGGTCGAGCTGGCGCCGTTGAAGCCCGGCGCGGTGACGAAGGCGCCGGCGGCGTACAGGTCGGTGGTCGCGCTGCGGTTGGTGAAGCAGGTCGGCTTCATCGGCTCGGTCGAGGTTTCGGTGCAGCCGAGGAAGGTGCGCGACGGCCCGGCGAAATCCCAGGTCGCGCCGGTGGACAGCACCGTCGACACACAGGCCGGCGCGCTCATCGCATTGCTGTTGCCCTGGTTGCCCGAGGACACCACCACCACCGCACCCAGTGCGCGCAGGTTGTTCACCGACACCGCCAGCGCCTGCGTCCATGCGGTGCTGTTGTCGCAGTCGCCCGGGAACAGGGCATCCGTGCCCAGACTCAGGTTCACAGCATCGATGTCGGGGTGGTTCGCGGCCAGCCAGTCCAGCGCCGCGACGACGTCGGCGGTCGACTGGAAGCGGTTGTTGCGGTCGATCACCTTCACCACGACCAGCTGCACCTGCGGCAGCGCGCCGCGCGGTGCGACGGTGCCGTCGCCGCCGATGATGCCGGCGACATTGGTGCCGTGGCCCTGGTCGTCCTCGGCCGAACCGGCGCCGGACTGGCTGGTGCCGCCGTTCGGGCAGCAGCCGGTGCCGACCGTGCAGAAGCAGCGCTCGCCGACGATGCGGCCGAGGAAATCGGTGTGGTTGGTATCGATGCCGGTGTCGACCACGCCGACCTTCATGCCGGCGCCGCCGACACCCAGCTCGCGGAGCTGGTGGACATGGTTGAGCACGGAAGCCTCATCCGGCGCGCCGCCGCCGCTGCCGCCGACATCCAGGTCGACCTTCGCCACGCGCGGGTCGCGCTGCAGGCGCGCCAGCGTGGCCGCGTCGGCGCGCATCGCGAACGCCGGCACCCGCTCGAAGCGGTGCGTGACCCGCGCGCGGCCGGCCGCGGGCAGCGCGCGCAGCACGGCGTCGACATCGGGCTTCACGGCCGGATGCAGGCGAATGCCCTTGGCCGCGGCGGCCTGCGCGGCAGGCGTGGGCTGCAGCATCACCACCACCCGCGCTTCGCCGTCGTTGCGCGCCTTCGCGAACGCGTCCACGGAGACCTTCTGCGCCGATGCCGCGACGGGCAGCAATACGAGCAGAGCCGCGATGACGGCACTGCGGAACCGACGGGACGACAGCGGACGTGGCACGTGCATGGCGAAACTCCAGGGATGGCGCGGACGGCTCAGCGGCCGCGCAGCTTCTTGAACAGGTGCACTGCGCCCAGCACGACGATGCCGAGCAGGATGCCGACCACCGCGTCGTAGGCCATGGTGACCAGGAAGCAGGGATCGAGGCGGATCGCGTTCTGCAGCGCCATCGAGACGGTGCTGGCGCTGCAGCCGTGCGCATACGGTTCGATGATGTGATGCAGCGCCGGCACGTTGTGGGTGATGATGCCGCCGCCGACGAGGAACATCGCCGCGGTGCCGGCGATCGACAGGAACTTCATCAGCTTCGGCGCGCCCCACAGCAGAAAGCGGCCGACGCCGCGCTGCACGGCAGCGAGACCATCGCCGACGCGGGCGTTGAGATACAGACCGACGTCGTCGATCTTCACGATCGCGCCGACCAGGCCGTACACGCCCACGGTCATCAGCACGGAAATGCCGACCAGCACCCCGAACTGCTTGAGGAAGGGCTGCGCGGCCACGGTGCCGAGCGAGATCACGATGATCTCGGCCGAAAGGATGAAGTCGGTGCGCACCGCGCCTTTGATCTTGTCCTTCTCGAACGCGACCATGTCGACCTGTTCGTTCCTCACCGCATCCAGCAGCTCGGCGTGATGCGCGTCGTCCTCGTGGCGACCGTGCAGGAACTTGTGCGCCAGCTTCTCGACGCCTTCGAAACACAGGAAGGCGCCGCCGATCATCAGCAGCGGCATGACCAGCGGGATGTTGATGCCGCGCGAGCGCATCCAGACTTCCAGCGCACTGATCGCCAGCGCCGCCGGTACCAGGATCGTCTTGTTCACTGCAGAACCCTTGGCCACCGCCCAGACCACCGGCAGTTCGCGGTCGGCACTCACGCCGGTGACCTGCTGCGCATTGAGGGCCAGGTCGTCGCCGAGCACGCCGGCGGTCTTCTTGGCCGCCACCTTGGTCATCAACGACACGTCGTCGAGCAGGGTGGCGATGTCATCGAGCAGGGCGAACAGGCCTGAGGCCATGGGGACATCCGAGGGAAAAAAAGACGCGCCATTCTGCCATGGGCGATGCGGCACTCCCGCGTCGCCCGCGGCGCGGCGCCGGGTCAGGGACCCGACGCCCCGCCTTCGATCACCACCCGCGTCGCGGCGGTGCGCGCCCGGGTGGCCGCGCCGTACATCAGCTCGGCCTGCGCCGGTGCCGCCAGATAGTCGCCGGCGTTGCCGACCCGCGCGAAATAGTGGACCTCGTGCCGGCCCGCCGGCAGGACCTCGGCGTAGAACTTCGGCGCGCGTGCATCCAGGCGTCGGGTGCGGAACCACGCGGCGCCTTCGTCGGAGACGGCCTGCAGGTCGACGCCGGCCACGCCCGACAGGGCCAGATCGGTCGGGCGCAGGCCGCCGGGCACGGCATCGGTGATCGCGACGAAACGGCGCTCGGCGATTATGTGTATGAGTTGAGTATTTCCCCGACAGTCCGCCCCTGAAACGCGCGTTTCAGGGCGGGCACCTGGGCCTTCGGTAGATTGGTGGTTACCACACCTTCCAGTCACACCCGGAGAACCCAGATGACCGCTTCCCAACAGATTACCAAGCGCAAGGTCTCGCTGCTGCAACTGGCCGAGGAACTCGGCAACGTCTCCAGGGCCTGCCAGCTCATGGGCTATCACCGCGACTTGTTCTACGAGATCAAGCGCGCCTTCCAGACCGCCGGCGTCGCCGGCCTCGTCGAGCAGAAGCGCGGGCCGCGTGGCCCCATCCCAACCGGGTCAGCCCCGAGGTCGAGACCGCCATCCTCGACTTCTGCCTCAAGCACCCCACCAAGGGATCGCAGTTCGTCGCCAACCAGCTTCGACTCTCCGGCGTCGAGGTCAGTCCATCGGGCGTACGCGGTGTCTGGCAGCGCCACGACATCCTCAAGCGTCACCAGCGCCTGCTCAGGCTCGAAGCCCAGGCCAGCGATACCACCTACGTCCTGTCCGACGAACAGCGGCGGCTGCTCGAACGCGCCGGCAGCGACGTCATCCCCCAGCACGTCGAGTCCTCCGCGCCCGGAGAACTCCTGAATCAGGACACTTTCTACTGGGGCACCCTCAAGGGCGTCGGCAAGGTCTACGTCCAGGTCGTCGTCGACACCTTCTGTTCGCTCGCCTTCGCCAAGGTCTACACCAGCAAGATGCCGATCACTGCGGCGGACACCCTCTACGATCGCGTCCTGCCGTTCTACGAGGCGATCGGCGCCCCCGTCCAGGCCCTCCTCACCGACAACGGCCGCGAGTTCTGCGGCAAGCCCGAGCAGCATCCGTACGAACTGCTGCTGGCGATGGAAGGCATCGAACACCGCAGGACGAAGATCGCCACGCCCCGCACCAACGGCTTCGTCGAACGCATGAACCGCACGCTGCTGGACGAATGCTTCCGCGTCGCAGGACGCCAGACCTGGTACATCACGCCCACCGAGATCCAGCGCGATCTGGACACGTTCCTGCGCTACTACAACCTCGAACGCAGCCACCAGGGCTATCGCCTGAGGGGCAGAACCCCCGCCCAGGCGCTACGCGAAACGCTCGCGATCGAGACGCTTCCGCCCATCGTTCCGGAGCAGGAAGTGACAACCGAAAACGAACCCGACACACTCGCCGCGTAACCGCCACTGCCGAGGCCCTGGGTGTCGGGTAATTACCCAACTTGTACAGCGGAATACCCCGGGCCGCCTGTGGCTGTAACAGCAATCTCAGCTTGGATCAAAAAGCGCTCGGCAACTGGGTGGAGTCCATATATGCCTTACGACCTTAAGGGCTGACACGCCCATCCTCAGCACATATCCCATACGGGTCAGTTACTTTAAAGGCCGTCGAATGCATTTCTTGCTTATCTTCCCCCTGGCCCATCACGACGACCCTGAATCGAAAAAGAGGCTCTCTATTGCAAGAAGGACGCTCACCTGATGGGATTGGCGGCGGCTCGACCTTTGAAAAGTCAAGAGTCAAAGAGATCTCCTGCCCGGGTTTGACGGCATGGATGGTCGAGATCGCCTCTGGTATCCCGTTCTCAATTCCATAAGGCCAAGCCACCCATTCTCCTCCATCAAAAATTTCTGCATTCGAGTAAATTTTCACTGTCTTGTTGTCTTGGTTTTGCACCAAAAACGAAACTGGCCTGTCTCGGCGGTAGTCTCCTTTCAACGATTCATTATCCAATCGTATGTTCGCGGCAGAGGCAGAGCAGCCCATCACAAGCGCAGAAATTAACGTGGCCAACCTAACCATATTCATCTTTTCACCTCCAGCCGTTCGTCGAGATGATGCCGTCATAAGACACCGAAACATCAATTCGTGTGACCCCCGCCTTTCTCAACCTCAGAAGGTCCTGTAAGAGTTCAGAACACGTTTCAATGCAACCACTCGTTTGCCCTTTCTTTGAATCGTGCAAGTACATACTGTGCCGACCCAAGGTATCTGTACCTTTCGCCGGCTCAAGCCTAGCACGCCAAGTACCCCAAACCTGCTCACCACCTGACGGGATCTTTTCAATCCCGCCTTGGGGGTGCGGAGTCAATGCTCCATTTACGACCCTAGCAACCCGACTCGGGTCTGGCCTCAGATTAACGGTGTAGCGGCCCTCTGGAGTTGGCCCCCAGTTCTTTACATGCTGCGCCTGAGATGTCCGGTAGTCATAGTTGATAGATCTTGCAAACTTGCCGGAGCTCGATCTGCAGCGGCGAAGAACATTCGTCATGTCCCCAAAGTCCCCAGCATACAAGACCAACTCTTTACCCGTATACCTCAACCACTCAAGTCCAAATGGGTCAATTGCATCAACTGGGTTGCCTCCGACATAACCATAGGTGGCAGATCCACCATTGAGCCCAATGGGATCACTCTCCGCGTATCTGCCTGTAGCGGCTTCATAATCCCGGAAGTAGTTGTAATTCATCCCCGTCACGCTGTCATACCGTTGCCCCGGGAACCGCATGTCGAACACGAATGCAGTGCCGTCGCCATCCGCATCCTGATTCGGAGCGCTGTCGCCGAAGGCTTCGCCCTCCAAGCTCCAGGTCCACACGGCGAGATTGCGTGCCGGGTCGGTGACCACACGCGGGGTGCCGAGCATGTCGGCTTCGATGTAGTACAGCTTCTGGTTCGCACCGGCGCCGACCAGCAGGCCAACCGGTAAGTCGTCCATCCAGATCACCTGCTGGATCGGTTGGCCGTTGCCGTCGTAGTCGCCGATCCACTTGCCACCGTCGTCGTACAGTGTAGTGATCGACTGACCGCCGCCGCTGCGGTACACCCGTTCGCCCTTGCCGTTGTACAGGTAGTCCATGGCGATGACGCCATCGTGTCTGACCTGGCGCATGCGGCCGGCGTCGTCGTAGGTAAATTCGCGCACGACCTGCGCCAGCGATTGCACGCCGCCGTCGGTCGAAGCACCACCTACCGACTCGGTCTCACCCGGCGGTGGATCGCCGGGGCCTGGACCCGGACCCGGATCGCCCGGACCGGGATTCTCTTCCATGCAATCGTCACATCCGCCCGGCGGTGTGCCCTGACTTCCCGCACCGATGCGCGTGGTGTTGCCCGCGACATCGTATTGACGCGCGACGCCCGCCACGCTCGCCAGCCAGTGCTTGCCCGGCACGTACGCGTAATCCTGGCCTGCCGTGCCGTCGGTGCGCCGGGAGCGGTTGCCGGTCTTGTCGTAGACGTAAGCCTGCAGCACCGCATCGGTTGCGCCGTCGCGCGCTTCGGTCAGGCGATTCAGGCCATCGTAGCGGTACTTGCGACGAGCCGGATCGGCCTGGTCGGCGCGGCGCAGCGATTCGAGGTTGCCCGCCGCGTCGAACCCGTAGCCGAGACTGATTCCTCCCGGCCCGCTGGTCTCGACGAAACCGGGCTGGTAGTTCTGGTTCCGCGAGCGGCGCATGACGCGGCCATTGCCGTAGGTCCACTGGCTGACCGGGCCGAACGGGTAGTACACCGCGCCGGAGAGCAGTGTCTGTACATGACCGTTCGCCAGCGTCACCGTGATCGCACTGGGTTGCCGCAGGTTGTTGCGGCTGATGTTCGTCCTGGCACCGTCGGGATACGTCAGACCATACAGGTGCCCATCGGCGGGGCGCGGACGCAGCAGGACACCGTTGCCGACACCGCCCGGGTACGCGCGCTGGTAGGCCAGCACGAAGGTGCGGCCCTGCGTCGACTGCAGGCTGCGCGTGAGGTAGCCGAACCGGTCGTAGCAGTACAGCGTGCTGCCGCTGGCATCGTTCATGCGCGCGAGGCGGCTCAGATGGAAACGTTCGCTGGCCGGGCATTCGGCGGGGGCCGTGTCGTAGACGAAACCAATGTTGCGGCTGCTGTCCGGATAGGCCACCGAAGTGATGCGGTTGAGCACGTCATAGCTGTAGGTGGCAGTGATGCCACGGGCATCCGTACGGGTCTTGAGGTTGCCTGCTTCGTCATAGGTCGTGGTGGCAACGCCCGTGTCCGGGCTTTCCTGACGCACCAGGTCACCAAAGCCGTTGTACTGGTAGCGGGTCGGCAGACCATTGGGGTCCAGCACCTGCGTCACCCGGTCCTGCGCGTCGTACTGGAACTGCGTGTTGGCAGCCACGCCATCCACGTCCTGCAGCGTGTTGCGCAGGCGCCCCAGCGCGTCGTACTCGTGCCGGGTCTTGCGGTCCAATCGGTCGGTCTCCAGCGTCAAGTTGTCTTCGGCATCGTACTGGAAGAGCGATGCGCGGTTCTGGGCATCCAGTTGCTGACGCAGATTGCCCAGCACATCGTAGGTGCGCGACAGCGTGCGCAGCAGGCTGCCGCTCGCGTCCTGCACATCTTCGCGAATACGCTCGCCTGCGGCATTGAGGATGAAGCGCATCCGGTTGTCATTGCTGTCGACGATGCCGGTCAGACGCTGCACTGCGTCATACTCGTAACGCGTGATCACACCGTCGGGCAGGCGGACATCCTGCACGGCACCGACCGCGTTGTAGCCAATGCGGGTGATCTGGTCGTCGGACTCGACTTCATTGTCCGCACCGCGCACCTTGCGGGTCAGCACGCGGCCATGCGGGTCGTACTCGATATCGGTCAGCACGCCGTTGATGTCACGGATGGACTGGACACGCCCCATGCCGTCATGGCGAAGAACTTCCGCCGTCTGACCCAAGGCGTTCGTCGTCTTCCACAGGTCGCCCTTGCGGTATGCGCACGCGGCAGGGCTGGCCGCACAACCGGCATCATCCGCCATGCGGTAGATGTAATGCGTGGTATCGACAGCCCC
Organism: Lysobacter sp.; assembly: GCA_019634715.1. Classification (GTDB taxonomy): domain Bacteria; phylum Pseudomonadota; class Gammaproteobacteria; order Xanthomonadales; family Xanthomonadaceae; genus Lysobacter_I. Next base: position 245,017 of record JAHCAU010000004.1, on the reverse strand, counting down.
GGTGCGCGGCCCATCGACGGCGATGGTCAGGCCCACCATCGGACAGGTGCCTGCGCTTACATCCGATGCTTCGCAATACCGAATGAACGCGCTGCGCGAGGCGCCCGTTGCGAGGTCAAGCATCCTGCTTGAAGCAACCTGGCCACGACTGTTGTAGGTCCACTGACTCTGCGCCACGAGCGCGCCGGTACGATCCTTGACGCGCTGCTCGGTGACCAGACCCGTCACTGGATCGTGATCGAACTCCTCGCTGCGTTGTTCGTTGGTCCCGACGGCCAGCGTCACCGAGCTGCGATGCGCACCGGTGTAACCGTACTCGGTGACAATTCCGCGCCGGTCGGTACTGCGGATCAACTGCCCACTCGTGTTGTACTCCGAGCCGTCCTGCCCGCTCTGCCCAGCACTCTGGATGCTGGTGACGCGGCGGTACAACCCGGGTTGCATGGTGTACTGCAAATGTTCACCGGTCTCGTTGACCAGAGTGGCCTGGGTCTCGCTGCCGTAGGACACGGTGGTGACATTGTTGGGCGTGCCGAAGACACGGCTCTCCAGCACACGGCCGCGTGCGTCGTACTTGAAGGATGCATAGCGGACATCGCCCTCGATGCTGATCCCGGTCAAATGGTGTCGCTGGCTGGCATCGCCGATCAATCCGGGCTCGGCATAGTGATAGCGTCGGATTCGCTCATCAGGGTAGACCACCGCCGTCAGGTTGTTGTTGGCATCATGGGTGTAGTACACCGACGAGCCATCGGGCAACTGGATCGATTTGAGCAGCTTTGCGGCGTCGTACTGGAAGCGCAGCATGCGCCCCTGCCCATCGCTCGCCGTTGCCAGCAGGCCGTTGGCGTAACCGAGCGTCACGTCCAGGCGTGGATCGGAAGGATGAATGACCTTCAGCAACCGACCATTGACATCGTATTCGCGTTGTTCGCCATCCGGCTGTCGCAAGCGCCAGCGGACCGTGCCGGAGGAGAAGGTTTCCAGCACCTTTCCGGTCGAGTTCTCGCCACGCAGTCTGCCGGTGGAGATGCTGACGAAACTTTCGTACACGCCAGTCTCATCGATCAACCCTGCGGGACTGGCCGTACCTGGAATACCTTGAATTCGATCATCGTAGGTGTGACTCCAGCCGATGGCGGAACCGATGTTGTTCCGGAACTGATGCGTTGCGTGATAGTAGCGAGTGAACGTTGTCCCGGCGAACTCGAAATCCGGTTCCTGTCGCGCCTTGTCGCCCGTCGCCGGGTAGCATGGATCCTTGCTGCGCTTGCCTTGGCAGCTTTTCACCTGCTGGACGGGGCCAGTGATAACCGGGCCGCCGGTGTACTTGCACAGCACGGGCAATGTCAGATCATTGTTCCCGTCGTTTGGCGTGTCGTCTTCAAGCTTGCTCCAGCCACTGCCGCTGGGGCAGACGAATCCAGCTTGCATATGGATATGGAAGGTTTTTTCACCTGCAGTCCCGTTGCAGTTATAGTCAATCTTGTACTTGAGACTTCCGTAATCCACCGTTCCGTACGTGATGTTGAACGGGACGTCACCTTCGACCTTTCTGTAGGGATGGATGCGATTGTTCTCCGTCACGAGCGCTGGCCCAGCCGTGCAATTTGGGTGCCCTCGCATCCAGGCATCCCTGACCGCAGTGACCAGTTGCTGTTCATTGGCGCACCAATTGCTTCTGGCTGGATTCACGTCATTTCCCAACTCGCAGACGCCTGCCGGGACAGTGTCCGGGACCGCGTTGTAACTCGGCTGCGAGAGTATTGCCGCCGGCTGATCCTTGACGCCGTAGACGAACGATGCACGCCCCGTATTGGGAACCTGCAACACGTTCGTGTCCTTGGGTTCAAGCAAATGCGCGATGGCAGCATTCGCCGGCGCGGCACGCATGGCCGCCTCCGCCTTGTCGATCGAGTCGAAAGTACAGTCCTGGCCGTAACAGAACTGAGGCGGCGCTGGGGGCGACACCTGGGCGTAGACCACAGCCCCTGCACCAACCGCGAGCGCAAAAGCAGCGGATACGCCGCCCCATCGCCATACCCGAGGTGTGACGCGACCACGCAGGTCGGCACGCTTCTGTCTTTGAGTCATTGGGTTTTCCCTGTTATGCGATCGATCGGCGTACTGTTCGTACGTCGGCCCATGGAGCGGACTCGCGCATTCGATGCCCGCGTGTCCATTAACGGGCATTCGTATCTCTGGGGTTGAGATTGTGGCGCTGACACCGATCAGATCCTCTGGATGGAAGTCGACCAGTTTCGGCTCTGCGCAGACGCAACAAAGCCTCGCCGGCCGGCGATGCCTTCCCTGACGGATTGATGGTGTACGTGCAACGCCCGCCGCTTGATGGCGGCCACTGGTTGCGGAGGATTGTAATCGTCCTCCGGCGGCTGTGGCGCCCCTGTCAGAACCGACAGGATTATCCTTGGCGGGTGCCTATCCTGCTACTCATGCGTCCTTGATCAGCCCGTCGTCGAGAAGCAGTTCCGCCTGCACCTCGACGGATGCTCAGGTCACCTTCGCCAGCATCCGCCGGTGGCCGATCAACCGCGCCCAGCGCGTGCCGAGGTCGATCCAGCAGACGTAGCCGGCTTCGCCGAGCAGGCGCAGCCACATGCCGGGACGCAGCGACAGCACCGGCTCGGCGGCGCAGGGTTCGTGGTCGAAGCCCAGCTGCGTCGCGAACTGCGCGCAGCGGGCGAGGTGGTAGCGGCTGCTGACCAGGGTGACGCGGCCACGTTCGCCTTCGGCGGCGAGCAGGTCGCGGGCGTGGCGCAGGTTCTGCAGGGTGTCGCGCGAGGCTTCCTCGAACAGGACCGGCGCGTCGGCGGGCAGGCCGGCGGCGAGCAGGGCGGCGTACGCGGTGCGCGCCTCGCTGGGATGGCCCGGCGCGGCGCCGCCGAGCAGGACGATCCGGCGGCGCGGCCGGGCGTGCCACAGCGTGGCCACGCGCGCCACGCGGGCGGCGAAGTCGGCATCCATGTTCCCGCCCGGCGCGTGCTTGCCGAACAGCAGCAGGCAGTCGCCGGTGGCCGGGACGGTCGGCGCGCGCGCGGCGGTGCGCACGACGCGGGCGAGGTAGACCAGATAGACCAGGCCCGCGCTGAACAGGCAGGCCAGCAGGGCCACGAGGCCCGAGTGGATCACATCGGGGTCGGCCGCGAGCTTCAGGCGATGATCGATGCGAAAGGTATTCATGGCGACAGGCGGCGAAGACTCGGAGTATCGACCACGTGACAGGGGTCGTGTGTCCTGCCTGCGGCTGCATCAGCCAGACTCGGCAACGCATCAGGTTTCATGCGCCCCCTGGACCGCGCGCAGGATCGGGGCGCTGGCGGGCAGCGTCGCGCATCGGCGAAGCGACCGCCGGCCACCGCCGCCTCGGGCACGGCCCGTATAATCCCGAATCGTTTCCTGCCATGAGCCATGCGGTGCCCTCCGCCAGCCAAACTCCGACCCCGATGGCGCCGCTTGCGATCCGCGCCCATACCGCCACCACCGCCCTCGGCCATGGCCTGACTGCCCAGGTCGAGGCGCTGCGCACCCGACGGAGCGGGCTGCGCATCAACGATTTCGGCGAGGGCGCCACCGCCGAGGCCCGGCTGCAGACCTGGATCGGCCGGGTCGAGGGCGTCGAGGACGTGGTCCTGCCGCCCGAGCTGCGGGACTACGACTGCCGCAACAACCGGCTGGCCTGGCTCGCGCTGCAGCAGGACGGCTTCGTCGCCAGGGTCGATGACCTGATCGCCCGCCACGGCGCCGGGCGCGTGGCCGCGATCATCGGCACCTCGACCTCCAGCATCGGCGCCAGCGAGGAGGCCTACACCCGTCTGGATGATGGTGCCTTCCCGGCCGACCTGCGCAGGCAGCTGCTGCACACCCCGCATTCGATCGGCGATTTCGTCCGGCGCATGACCGGCATCCGCGGCCCATGCGTCACGGTGGCCACCGCCTGCTCGTCCAGCGCCAAGGTCTTCGCCCAGGCGGCGCGGCTGATCCACGCCGGGGTGGTCGACGCCGCCCTGGTCGGCGGCATCGACACCCTCTGCGGCAGCGTGCTGTTCGGCTTCAACTCGCTGGGCCTGGTGTCGCGCAACCGCTGCCTGCCCTTCGACGCCCGTCGCGACGGCCTGTCGCTGGGCGAGGCCGGCGGCTACGCCATCCTCGAACGCGTCGCCGACGGCGCGCCGGGCCTGCGCCTGTGCGGCTACGGCGAGAGCAGCGACGCCCACCACATGTCGACCCCGCATCCCGAGGGCCTGGGCGCGCGCCTGGCCATGCAGGACGCGATCGCCCGCGCCGGCATCGTGCCGGCCGATGTCGGTTATCTCAACCTGCACGGCACCGCCACGCCGGCCAACGACACGGTCGAGGCGATCGCGGTCGCCGGTCTGTTCGATGCGTCCCTGCACGCCAGCTCGACCAAAGGCTGGACCGGGCACACGCTCGGCGCCGCCGGCATCGTCGAATCGGTGTTCGCCCTGATCGCGCTGGAACACGGCCTGCTGCCGGGCATCCTCGGCGAGGGCGAACCGCAGCCGGACCCGGCCTGCGGCCCGCAGATCCGCTTCGCCAACGCGGATCGCGCCATCCGCTACGCGATGAACAACTCCTTCGGCTTCGGCGGCAACAACGCTTCGCTGGTGTTCGGGAAGGCATGACATGACAACCCTGACCGCACACATCGAAAGCATCGGCTTCTGGACCAACGGCCTGCCCTCGTGGGACGCCGCGCGCGATTTCGTCGCCACCGGCACGCTGCCCGAAGGCGCACCCGCCAAACCGTCGCCGCAGCTGCTGCCGCCGAACGAGCGCCGCCGCGCGCCGGAATCGGTCGCGGTGGCGCTGGAAGTCGCGCTGTCGGCCTGCCAGGCCGCCGGGCGCGATCCTGCGTCGCTGCCGTCGGTGTTCACCTCGACCCACGGCGACCTGTCGATCACCGACTACGTCTGCACCACGCTGGCCGCCGAGCCGACGGCGATGTCGCCGACCAAGTTCCACAACTCCGTGCACAACGCCGCCGCCGGCTACTGGACCATCGGCGCCGGCTGTTTCGAAGCCGCCACCGCGATCAGCGCCTACGACGGCAGCTTCGGCGAGGGCCTGGTCGAGGCGCTGGCGCAGCTGGCCGCAGGCGCCGAGGCGGTGCTGCTGGTCGGCTACGACACCGGCGCCACCGGGTCGCTGCGCTCGGTGCACGACTGCACCGGCCTGCTCGGCGGCGCGCTGCTGCTGTCGCGCGAGGGCACCGGGCCACAGCTGTCGGTGGCCTATGCCGACGGCGAAGCAAGCGCTGCGCCCGGCGGCGACGGCCCGCTCGGTCGCCATGCCGGCGGCAATGCCATCGCCTCGATGCTGCCGCTGTTCGACGCGCTGGCCTCGGGTTCCGACCATGTGGTCCTGCGCGCCGGCCCGCCGGGTCGCGTGCTGACGGTGGACATCGCGCACGCAAAGGGCAGCCATGACTGATCGCACCGCCGGCACGCCCGTCGTCTACGACCGCCACAGCATCGCCGTGGTGATCCCGGCGCTGAACGAATCGCTGCGCATCCGCGACGTGGTCGAGGGCGCGCTGGCCGAATGCGACCGCGTGATCGTGATCGACGACGGCTCCGACGACGGCACCGCCGAGCGCATCGCCGACCTGCCGGTGACGCTGCTGCGCCACGAGACCCGGATGGGCAAGGGCGCGAGCCTGCGCGACGGCTTCCGCGAGGCGCTGCGCCAGGGCGCGAACGCGGTGCTGACCATGGACGGCGACGGCCAGCACCTGGCCGCCGACATCCCGCGCCTGGTCGCCGCCGCCAACCGCCATCCGGACTGCATCGCGATCGGCGCGCGCCTGCGCAAGCGTTCGCAGCAGCCGACCTACCGCCGCCTCGCCAACGAATTCGGCGACTGGGGCATCGCCTGGGGCTGCGGCTACCGCATCGCCGACACCCAGAGCGGCCAGCGCCTGTACCCGGCGTCGGTCGCGGCGCTGACCGACGTGCCCGGCGAGGACTTCGTGTTCGAAGCGCAGATCCTGATCAGCGCCGCGCGCCGCCTCGGCATGGGTGTGGTCTCGGTGCCGATCGAATCGCGCTACGCCGGTGCCGGCGCGGTCGAGAAGTTCCGCAAGAGCCACTTCCGCCCGCTGCACGATCTCTGGCGGATCACCTCGCACGTGGTCGTGCAGGTCTGGAACCATGGCCACGTGATCCGCGAATACCGCCGCACCCGCAACACCCCGGCGGTGATCGACGACCCGAGCGGCGAGTTCTCCACGCCGCCCCGCAAGTGAACGAGCACGCGCATCCCATGAACGACGGCAACGCGACCATGCAGACGACCCACGACGTCATCGTCCTCGGCGGCGGCCTTGCCGGCCTGAGCCTGGCGATCCAGCTCAAGCGCCGGGATCCGGCCATCGACGTGGCCGTGATCGAACGCCGCGCGCACCCGGTGCGCGAAGCCGCGCACAAGGTCGGCGAATCCACGGTGGAGATCGGCGCGCACTACTTCGCCAACGTGCTGGGCCTGCGCGAGCACCTGGATGCGGAGCAGATCCGCAAGTTCGGCTTCCGCTTCTTCTTCAGCGAAGGCCGGCGCGACATCGACCGCTGCACCGAACTGGGGGTGAGCCGGATCCTGCCGACGCCGTCGTGGCAGATCGATCGCGGTCGCTTCGAGAACTTCCTCGGCGAGCGCGCGCGCGCACTCGGCGTGCGCTTCCACGACGGCGCCGTGGTGCGCAGCATCGAGCTGCGCGAGGACGATGCGCCGCACGTCGTCGGCTTCGAGCAGGCGGGCGCGACGCAGACGGCCTCCGCGCCGTGGGTGGTCGACGCCAGCGGCCGCGCCGGGCTGATCAAGCGCAAGCTCGACCTCGCCGAGGGCAACGACCACGACGCCAACGCGGTGTGGTGGCGCGTGGACGGCATCGTCGATCCGAAGCTGTGGTCCGACGACGCCGACTGGCAGGCGCGCTGCACGCCGCCGGACCGCTGGCGCTCGACCAACCACATGTGCGGACGCGGTTACTGGTTCTGGCTGATCCCGCTGTCCTCCGGCGCGCATTCGCTGGGCATCGTCTGCGACGCGAAGCTCCACCCGCTGGAGACCATGAACACCCACGAGAAGGCGATGGGCTGGCTGCGCACGCACCAGCCGCGCGTCGCCGAAGCGCTGGACAAGCCCGAGCACGCGCTGCAGGACTTCCTGTTCCTGCGCCACTTCTCCTACGGCTGCAGGCAGGTGTTCAGCGGCCACCGCTGGGCGCTGACCGGCGAGGCCGGCGTGTTCCTCGACCCGTTCTACTCGCCGGGCAGCGATTTCATCGCGATCTCGAACACGCTGGTCTGCGACCTGATCGCACGCGATCGTGCCGGCAAGGCCTTCGCGCCCTACGCCGACATCTACCAGCAGCTCTACTTCGGCTTCTACGAGAACACGCTGACGCTCTACCAGGATCAGTACGCGCTGTTCGGCGACGCCCAGGTGATGCCGGTGAAGGTGATCTGGGACTACACCTACTACTGGTCGCTGCTCGCGCCGCTGGTCTGTGGCGAGAAGCTCACCGAGATCCAGCTGCTCGGCCGCCTGCGCCCGCAGTTCGAACGCGGCCGCGACCTCAACCTCGCGATGCAGGCGCTGCTGCGCACCTGGGGGGAACGCAACGACGCGGCCGGGCGCGTCGGCGACGCCGCGCTCGACGGACGCCTGCTCGACCAGTTCAACATCGACTGGTTCCACGAAATGAACCGCGCGCTGCACGACCTGCTCGACAACGCCACGTTCGAGCAGCGCATCCGCGACAACGTCGCACGCATGGACTGGCTGGCCGCGGAAATCCTGCAGCGTGCCCGCGACACTCACCCGGATATCGACGACCACGGCCTCGCCGCGCTGCTGCCCGCGCCCGCCGAACGCGCCTCGCTGGCGCCGGTGTGGTACGCGGCGGCGTAAGCCAGGCCGCCGCCGGAAACGCACGAGGGCCGCTTTCGCGGCCCTCGTGCTTTGCGCAATCCAGGACGGATGCGACCGGTTACTTCTTCTCTTCTTCCTCGTGCCCCGGCGCAACCATGATCAGGGTTTCGGTCGGCGTGTCGTGATTGAGCTTGAGGTAGTTCGCGACCATGCCCGAAACGCGGATGATCATGTGCTTGTCCATCGCGCCGAAAGTGTAAGTGGCGCTGAAGGCACCGGCACGCTGGTAGAACTGCGGTTCGCCGATCACTTCACCGGTCGCGGCATCGCTGAGCTTGAGCTTGAGCAGGATGCCGGAGTCGCCGGCGAACGCGCCGCCGAAGAAACGCTTGCCTCCGGTGATGAAGCGGATGTAGCCGATTTCAGGCTCGATCTTCAGCGTGCGTGGCGCGTCTCCAGCGGGCTTGGCATTCCACTCGGCCAGCAGCGGCTTCGCGCGCTCGGCGAGGTTGGCCTCCAGGTTCTGCACGGCCGCCTTGTTCGCATCGTACTCGTCGAACGGCGGCCCCATCTTCACCGGCGACATCTCGAAACGCTGGAATGCGCTCAGCGCGCCTGCCGGTGCCGGGTTCTTCGCGTCTTCCGAGAACTTCGGCGCTTCGACCTTTGTCTTGGCAACGACCGGGCCAGCGACGGACAAGGCGGCAACCACGAACGCGGCCATCAACATGCGCTTCAACATCGGCTCTCTCCCCTTGGTGTGATTGGAAGGTGATCGCTCAGCTCATCCCGCCGTCGACACCGATCACCTGACCATTAATGTACCCCGCACCATCGCTGCAGAGGAACGCCACCAGCGCGGCGACCTCTTCCGGCGTGCCGGCGCGACCGGCCGGGACCATCTGCTTGATCTGCTCGGGCGGGAAGGCGTCGCGGGCCATGCTGCCGGCGATCACGCCGGGCGCGACGACATTGGCGGTGACGCCCCGGCTGGCCATCTCGCGCGCCAGCGACTTGGTCGCGCCATGCAGCGCGGCCTTGGCGGCGGCGTAGTTGGTCTGGCCACGATTGCCGAGCACACCCGCCACCGACGAAATGCTGACCACGCGGCCCCAGCGCGTGCGCGCCATCGGCAGCAGCAAGGGCTGCGTGACGTGGAAGAAGCCGTGCAGCGACACATCGACCACGCGCTTCCACTGCTCGTCGCGCATGCCCGCCATCGGCGCGTCGTCGTGGATCCCGGCGTTGTTGACCACGATCTGGATCGGCCCGGCTTCGAGCAGCGCATCGAGCGCCGCGCGCGTCGCTTCGCCATCGGCCACGTCGAAGGCCACCGCCTCGGCGGAACCGCCTGCAGCGATGATCTCGTCACGCACGGCTTCGGCACGCGCGAGGTTGCCGTTCGCGTGCACGATCACGTGCGCGCCGTTGGCGGCCAATTCGCGGCAGATCGCGCCGCCGAGATCGCCGCTGCCACCGGTGACGAGGCCGCGGCGGGGTATGGTGTTAGACATGGTGTTGTTCTCCTTCAATCGTTTGTCATCGGATACAGACGCACGACCTGCGCGGGACATCCTTCTTGGACATCGAAGCGAAGAGCAAATCCCCCGTCGCCCGCTTCGCGGCCGCCCGCCCCCTTTTTCAAAGGGGGCCGACAGCGCGCAGCGTTGGCGGGGGGATTTGCGCTCGCCGAAGACGACGACCTCACCCCTGCAACATCACCGCCGCGCGCCCCTCCGCCAGCACCACGCCATCGTGGAGCACGCGGAACACGTACTGCTGGCTGGCGGGACTTTCGGCGAGCAGTTCGGCTTCGCATTCGAGATCGCCAGGCAGGTCGTCGATGCGGGCGACATGCAGGTGCACGTCGCGCAGCGCGACCAGGAAGCCGACCTTCGGTTCGCCGCCGGCGGCGGCGCCGCGCAGGCCGCCGTGCACGGCCATCGCCTGCGCGCCGTATTCGCACAGGTGCACCGCGCGCAGGCGGTCGTCGCCGCGCAGCGGGTTGGCCGGGTCGCGATGCGTGCCGCTGCGCAGTCGCACGCTGCGTCCGTCCCAGCCGGTGACCGCGTCCCACAGGCACATGCCGCCCTTGTGCGGGATCATCGCCTCGATCGCGGCTCGATCGATCATGTCATGGCCGCTCAAGCGGCACCCCCAGCTTCTGTCTTTGTAGGAGGGCCTTCAGGCCCGAGCCCTTCGCTCTTCCCGTCCGTGTCCACGCCATGCCGCGCAACATGGCGCGAGATCAGCAGCGCCAGCACGAAGTTGCACACCACGCCCAGCGTGACCGTCACGCCGATCGCGCGCAGCACCGGGATGCTGGACAGGCCGAGCAGGAAGAACACGAGGAAGGTCATCAGGCTGCAGACGATCAGCGCGTGCAGCGTGCGCAGCTGGTCGGCGTAGTCGTCGCCGGCATGTTCGAAGAACAGCGCGTAGTCGAGGCCGAGGCCGGCGGCGAGGATCAGCGCGACCAGATGGAACAGGGTCAGCTCGACGCCGAGCGCGCGCAGCACCGCGACGATCAGCAGCGTGGTCAGCGCCATCGGCAGCAGCACGCGCACGACGCGACGCGGCGTACGCAGCGCGAACCAGACCGTGGCCGCAAGCAGCAGCGCGGCGATGCCCAGCGCGAACAGCACGCGCTCGCGGTAGGCGACGACCAGCGATTCGGAGGCGGTCTTGAGGTCCATCAGCTCGATGCCCTCGCCGGCGAGCGCTGCCGAGACCTTCGCCGGATCGGCCAAGCCGGTCATCGAGACCAGCGCGGTGGCGTGGTCGGGCTGCTCCAGCAGCAGCGCACCGAGGCGCGTGGCCAGCGGCGTGCCGGCGAGGTCGCGCGGGGCCAGCGGTGCGGCAGTGCGCGCGATCTCGACATCGGCGAGGAAATCCTCGAAGGCGTCGTTGCGGAACGGCGTGGCGGCGACGGCCGCATCGAGCGAGGCGCGGAGGACATCCGTGGACGGCAGCTTCGCCTGCCGCGCGCGCTGCACCTCGGCGCTGGGCAGCACCTTCGCGGCGCTGTCGTAGCCGGCCAGGGTGCCATCGGCGACCAGCGCGTCGAGGCGCGGATGCAGGGCTTCGAGCCGGCGCAGCACATCCTCGGCGTCCTTGCCGCGCACCGCCAGCAGGTAGCGCACATCCGGCGCGCCCAGCTCGGTGCGCAGGCGCGCGTCTTCGGCCATGGCCTCGGGCTGCACCGGCGTGAGCCTCGACAGGTCGTTCTGCCAGAACGGGCCGGGAGCGAAACGCAGGGTCGCGAGTGCGACGACCGCGAGCACCGCAAGCAGCCACGGCGCCGGGCGCGGCACCCGCTCGGCCAGGCGCCACAGCGCGGCCATGCGCGGCGACGCGGCCGGGTCGCGCGGTGCCGGGTCGATCAGCGCCGGCAGCAGGAAGCGGGTGGTCAGCGCGGCCATGGCGAAGGCGGCGATGGTGAACACCGCGAGTTGCTGCAGGCCGTCGACGCCGGAGAACAGGAAGGTGAGGTAGGCGATGCAGGTCGAGGCCACGCCGGTCGCCAGGGTCGGCCAGATCGCGCGCGCGTTCGCCCATGGCGACACGCCCGCGCGCTGGTGGCTGAACAGGTGGATCGGATAGTCCTGGACCACGCCGATCAGGGTGAAGCCGAAGGCGACGGTAATCCCGTGCACGCCCTCGAACAGCAGCGCCACCGCACCCAGACCGGCGAGGCCGGCGCTGGCGAGCGGCAGCACGCCGAACAGCGGCGTGCGCCAGCTGCGGTAGGCGATCAGCAGCAGCAGGATCAGGCCGACGGTGTCGACGGTGCCGATCAGGCTGGCTTCGCGCTGGGTACGGCCGCCGATCTCCACCGAAAACGCCCCGGGACCGGTCAGGGTCATGGTCGCCGCGCTGTCGCCGCGCGCCCGGTCGAACGCCGCCTGCACCGCCGCCACCGCCAGCTGCTGGCCGGTGGGGTCGAAGCCGGCGGCCTTCGTCTCGATCGCGAGCAGGGCGCGCTGGCCGGCACGGTCGAACCACACGCCGTGCAGGCGCTGCGGCGCGGTCGCCGGCTGCATGGCTTCGGCGATGCGCAGGATTTCCAGGGTCGGGTCGGCCGGCAGGATCGGTTCGATCAGCGCCGCGGCCGGCGAGCCGAGATCCTGCACCCGGGATTCGAGTTCGCCGCGCAGGAAGTCCACGTCGTAGGGCTGGGTGTCGAGCGTGGTCGACAGCAGGTAGCGGTAGGGACGCAGGCGCTCGGGAATGGCATCGAGCCCGGCATCGGCGCCGTTGGCGACCAGCACGAAGCGGTCGTCGGCAGCCAGGGTCTCGGCGATAGCCTGCGATTGCGCGGCGAGGGTTTCGGGGTCGTCGCCGCCGATCGCCATCAGCAGCAGGCGCGAGCCCGGGCCTTCGCCCAACTCGTCGATCAGCAGCTTCTGCGCCGGGGTCTCGGCCGAGGGCATGAACTTGCGCAGGTCGCCGCTGACCTGCAGGCGCTGCGAGATCGCAACACCGGCGCCGACCAGCACAGCCAGCCAGACCAGGGCGAGGATGAGGCGGCGGGTGGTGCTCATGCGCGACGGACCGGGCGACGGGCGGAATTCACTTCACCCCCACCCGGCACAGCGCTTCCATCGCCTTCGCATCGGTCGCCGGCTTCACCGCGAGCGCGGCGCTGGCGAGCAGGGTGCGCTGCAGGTCGCCCTTCACCGGGCGGGTCTCGATGCAGCGCAGCTCGGCGCCCTGGCCATGCAGGACGATGTCGCGCACGCGCGCGGCGAGCGCCTTGTCCTTCGGCGCCAGGGTGAGCGTCCAGCGTTCGCGCGGCCCCTGCACCTTCAGCGTGTAGACGCGCTCGACCTGCGCGCGGTCACCGGCGAGCAGGGCGCCGAAGCTGCTCTGCAGGCTGGCCAGTTCCGGGGCGCGCGACAGCGAGAAGCGACGCGGCGCCTTGCCGGCGCGGGCGATCGTCGCCTCGCCGGCGCGCAGCGTGGTGGTCTCGGCGTAGGGACTGCGCACCTCGCGGACCAGGGTGTCGTCCACCGGGCGGCGGTATTCGCCGACCAGGCGCAGCGGATCCTTGAGCAGCGGCGAGACCCGGATCTCGACGAAATCGGTGCGCATCGGCGCCGGGCGCGCCAGCGCCTTGAGGATCCAGTCGGCGTCGGCGGTCTGCGCCAGCGCAGGGAAGGCGGCCAGCGAGAGGACGGTCGCCGCGAGGGCGGTTCGAATCGCGCGCATCAGTCGCGGCTCCAGAAGTCGTAGAAATTGAACCAGTTGTACGGGGCGGTGCGGGCCACAGCTTCCAGCCGTGCGGCGTAACGGCGGATCAACGCAGGGATGGCGGTCGCGCGCTCGCTGCGCGGAATCACGATGTCGTCGCTGAAGTTCTCGAACACCAGCTCATAGCGGTTGCCGCCCCTGTACAGGCCGAAGCCCAAGGTGACCGGCGCCTTCAGCGCGGCGGCGATCAGCCACGGCGCGGTCGGGAACGGTGCGTCCTCGCCGAAGAACGGCGCCGGCTCGGTCTGCCCGCCGGGATGCGCGCGATCGATCAGCAGCGCGACCAGCGCCCCCTGGGCGATGGCGTCCTGGATCGCCAGCATCAGCCCCGGGCCGTCCTGGCCGCCGTCGATCACGGTCGCGGCGACCTCGGGATTGAGCGCGTCGAGCAACTGGGTCAGGGCCGGGTTGTGCGCCTTGTCCAGGACCACGCGGATCATGTACTCCGGCCGCTGCCGGGCCAGCACGCGCAGTACCTCGAAACTGCCCAGGTGCGAGCCGAACAGCAGCATGCCGCGGCCCTGGTCGAGGTGCCCGTGCAGCTCGTCGAGGCCGCGCACGGTCACGTCGAAGCGCCGGGACACGTCGATCCGGCCGTCGCCGAGCAGGAACACGCGGTCGAGGATGGTCGATGCGAAGGTGTGGACGTGCCGGGCCGCGTCCCACAGCGTCGCCGGGCGGCCCAGCGCGCGCGCCAGCCATTGCCGCGAGGCTTCGCGCTCGGGGCCGCGGCGGATCAGGAAATACAGGGTGATCGGGTACAGCAGCACCCGTGCGATGCGCCGCCCGCCGTAGCGGCCGATGTTGCGGATCAGCCAGATCGCGAACAGGCCGCCGCCCTCGGGGCGCTGCTTCCACTCGGTGCTCATGCGGTCGCCCCCGTCGCCAGCACGTCGCCGCTGGCGATCACCGTGTCGCCGCGCAGCACCCGGAAGCGCCAGCGCGTCGGCGCGTCTTCGGTCGCGACGGGCCCGGTTGCGACAGGCTCGATCTCGACCCGCGCCTCCTCGCCGGGCAGCAGCGGCTGCACGAACTTCACCTGCGGCAGACGCAGCGCGCCGAGCGGGCCATGCGCCGACTCGATGGCGGCCAGCACCCGGTCCAGCACGACCACGCCCGGCACCACCGGGCGGCCCGGGAAGTGCCCGGGCAGGGCGGGATGGTCGGCGTCGATCACGAAGTTCATGCCTTGCGCTCCAGCATCGATGCGACGGCAGCGTGCGCCTGCTGCGCCAGGGCCTGGCGATCCACGCCCGCGGTCGGCAGCGGCTGGCCGATGCGCACCACGATGCGGCCCGGCCGCACGCGGAACAGGCCTTCGGGGGCGAGCACGGCCCCGGCGCCGTCGATCGCCACCGGCAGCACCTCGACGCCGGCATCGATCGCCGCCTGGAAGGCCCCGCCCTTGAACGGCGCCATGCGCCCGTTGCGGCTGCGGGTGCCTTCCGGGAACACGCAGAGCGTGGCGCCGCCGCGCAGCAGGCCCACGACCTCGCGCAGCATCTTCGACCCGGCGCGGCGGCTGTCGCGCTCGATGAAGACCATGCCCATCGCCCGGGCGTACTGGCCGAGGAACGGCACCCGGCCCATCTCCGACTTCATCACGAAGCGCAGCGGCACCGGCACCGCGCGGAACAGCGCGCAGATGTCGATCATCGACTGGTGGTTGGCGACGATCATGCGCGGCTTCGACCAGTCCACGGCCTCCGCGCCCTCCACCGAATAGGTCGCGCCGGCACCGGCCAGCAGGCCCGGCGCCCACATCCGCGACGCCATCCGCAACGGAATGCGCGGGCTGCGCGTCACCAGCAGGACCAGCAGCGCCGCGACGATGCCCAGGCTGGTGAAGCTCAGGGTGAACAGCAGTTGCAGCAGGTTGTACACGGCCCAGAACGCGCGCGCCGCGGGCGATTCGCGGCGATCGGCATGGGTGGACAGCGGGGCATGGACCGTGGACATGTAGGGAACGGGGTCTCTGGAAGGTGTGGCGCAGGACACGCGGACCGGTGGCCTCAGCGCGCCGCGCCGACATCGTCGGAACGGAAGAAATCGCGCCAGAAGGCCGGACCCAGCGCGGCCATCCTGCGTGCGAAATCGACGACGTTGCGATACGGCCGCACCGGGAACACGAGCTTGCGCACGAAGTATTCCAGCGTTGCGAAACCGCCCAGCACGCCGTAGATGGCGATGTTGGCGATGAACGACCACTGCTCGCCGGTCACCGTGACCGGCGCGGCGATGCCGGCCTTCGCCAGCAGGCCGTTGGGCACGGCGACCAGGGCCAGACCGAGATTGAGCAGGGTCAGCAGCACCAGCAGGACAGCCCAGGCGGCGGTCAGGCCGCGGGTGTAGCTGCGGTGCCGGGGCGAGAGTTCGTCCGCAGGCGTGGCGTACAGCGCCGCAACCACCTTGCGCACCAGCGGCACGCGCCCGCGGCGCAGGCTGCGCGCGAAGCACCAGGCGATCAGGCTGGTGAACAGCGGCGGCACCAGCAGCAGCGGCAGCAGGGCGAAGGACGAGCGCGACAGCCAGGTCAGGGCACCGGCGACGGCGACCAGGGCGAGCCAGTGCGCGGCACGACGCTGCGCGAGGCCCTCGATCAGCACCGTCAACGCCAGCGCACCCAGTGCCAGCGCGGCGATCGGGCCCGACGCCCGCGCCTCGGCCAGGTGGGCCAGCGGGATGTAGCCCACCAGCAGCAGCACGCGCAGCGCGGCGATCACACCGTCTTGTGCTGTTCGACGTGGGCCGACAGGGCGCGCAGCGAGCCGAAGATGCGGCGGTTGTCGTCGTTGTCGGAGCGCAGCTGGAAGCCGTATTGCTTGCTGATCGCCAGCGACAGCTCGAGCGCGTCGATCGAATCCAGGCCCAGGCCGGCGCCGAACAGCGGCGCTTCGGGATCGATGCCATCGGGGGCCACCCCGTCGAGGTTCAGGCTCTGGACCAGCAGTTCAGCCAGCTCGCGCTCGGCGGCAGTCATTTCGGACATGTGTCGGGTTTCCGGTTCACGGTCGGGTGCGGATGGGGATCCGGCCGAAGAGGAGGCCTCCCCGGCGGCAGGTACACATCGTGGCGCCTGGCGGGCGGGGGCGCGGTCGGCGGCGACCATCCCCATGGCCGGCAGTGGCGACGCGCTGCGCGGTATGATGCCAGTCTCAGACTGCAACAAGAAGAGCATGACAGTACATTCCGGTACGGACAGCCCCGTTCAGGTGGCTGGGGGGGCTCCGACCACGCTCGAATGCGATGCCGTCGAATGCAATGCCCCCGGGTGCGATGCCCTGGAATGCGCTGCTCTCGAATGCGATGTGCTGGTCATCGGCGGCGGCCCGGCCGGCAGCACTGCCGCGATCGCGCTGGCCCGCATGGGCCGGCGGGTGCTCATGCTGGAAAAGGACCGCCACCCCCGCTTCCACATCGGCGAATCCCTGCTGCCGATGAACCTGCCCATCCTCGAACGCCTCGGCGTGCTCGACAAGGTCGAAGCCATCGGCGTACGCAAGATCGGCGCCGACTTCCCCCGCCCGTCGGCCGGCGAAGGCATGACCCATGTCTTCCGCTTCGACCGCGCGCTCACCGCCGGCTGCACCCACGCCTTCCAGGTGCGCCGCGACGAATTCGACCAGCTGCTGTTCGACGCCGCCCGCGATGCCGGCGCCGATGCCCGCGACGGGGTGGCAGTCACCGCGGTGGACTTCGGACCGGATGGCCGCCCGACCGGTGCCCGCGCCCGCGGCGCCGACGGCCGCGAATTCACCATCGCGATGCGCTACCTGATCGACGCCAGCGGCCGCGACACCTTCCTCGGCAACCGGCTCAAGCTCAAGCGCAGGAACCCGAAGCACCAGTCGGCCGCGCTGTTCAGCCACTTCCGCGGCGTCGAACGCCGCCCGGGCGAAGACGCCGGCAACATCACCATCGAGCGCTTCGAACACGGCTGGGCGTGGGTGATCCCGCTGCGCGACGACGTGATGAGCATCGGCGCGGTCTGCACGCCGGCCTACCTCAAGCAGCGCAAGGGCGATGGCGAAGCGTTCCTGATGCAGACGCTGCAGGGCATCCCGACGCTGTGGCCGCGCATGGCCGGCGCCGAGCGCATCGCCCCGGTGCACGCCACCGGCAACTATTCCTACACCTCGACGCGCATGTGCGGCCCGGGCTGGACCACGGTCGGCGACGCCTACGTCTTCATCGATCCGATCTTCTCGTCGGGCGTGTACCTCGGCATGCACAGCGCCGAGCGCGCCGCCGCGATGGTCGACGCCGCGCTGCGCGAACCGGCCCGCGAAGCCGCGCTGCAGCAGGCGATGGCCCGCGATTTCGATCGCGGCCTGAAGGAATTCTCGTGGTTCATCTACCGCTTCACCACGCCGGTGATGCGTCATCTGTTCGCGAACCCGCGCAACCTGTTCCAGATCGAACAGGCGGTGATCTCGATGCTCGCCGGCGACGTGTTCGACAATCCCGCCGTGGTGCGCCGGCTGCGCGCGTTCCGCATGATCTACCGGTTCACCAGTCTGTCGATGGCGCCGCGCGCGCTGCGCGACTGGTGGCATCGTCGCCGGGCGCGCCGCGCCGGCTTCCACGGCGACACCCTGCAAGCGGAGTCCTGATGAGTCCCACGCTGTCCCCTGCCGCCGCGCTGTCGGTGGATTACCTGCACGCCGAAACGCCCGACGCCCTGCTCGGCGAAGACACGCTCGCGGTCTTCGGCTTCGGCAATGCTGCGCCGCACTGCGACGACCCGCGCTACCTGCGCGTGCCGCTCGATCCCTGGGGCGGGGCGCCGTTCGAGCACTGGCGCGCGGCCGGTCCGGTCGACTTCGGCCGCGAAGGCGATCCGGACTGCCAGGTGCGCTGGGCCAGCGACGGCGTCCTGACCTTCGGCGTGATCGAGGTCGACGAACCCGCCGGCGAGCATCCCGACCACAGCGACATCTGCGACGCCGCCGAGCGCGCCTACGCCGCGATGGTGGCTTTCGTCTCCGGCAGCCGCACGCCGCACCTGCTGCGGATCTGGAACTATCTCGACGCGATCACCCAGGGCGATGGCGATGCCGAACGCTACCGGCAGTTCTGCGTCGGCCGCGCGCGCGGCCTCGGCGGCTTCGACAACCTCGAACTGCCGGCCGCCACCGCCATCGGCCGCTGCGACGGCCAGCGCACCCTGCAGGTCTACTGGCTCTCGGCCGCACGACGCGGCACGCCGGTGGAGAACCCCCGCCAGGTCAGCGCCTACCGCTACCCGCGCCAGTATGGCCCGCAGTCGCCCAGCTTCGCCCGCGCGATGCTGCCGCCGCCGGACAGCCACATGCCGCTGCTGCTCTCGGGCACGGCGAGCGTGGTCGGCCATGCCTCGCAGCACATCGGCGAACTGCTGGCCCAGGTCGGCGAGACCTTCGCCAACTTCGACGCCCTGCTCGCCGAGGCACGACGCCACGCGCCGACCCTGCCCGCCGGCTTCGGCAGCGGCACCCGGCTCAAGGTCTACGTGCGCGACGCCGACGACCTGCCGCTGGTCGCCAAGGCGCTGGACGAACGCTTCGGCGGCACCGTGCCGCGCATCCTGCTGCATGCGGTGATCTGCCGCCGCGAACTGGCCGTGGAGATCGACGGCGTGCATGCCTGACCTCCGGCACGCTTGAACCGACGCCCTTGAAATCGGCGGGCGTCGCGACCATCTTCGCGACACGGGCGGCATCCGCGCCGCCCACGGAGACGGCGATGGGCTTCATCAGTCTGGTCTGGGGCGTGCTGGCGACGCTGTTCATGCTCATCGCGCTGATCCCGCTGCTCGGCTGGCTCAACTGGCTGGTCATTCCATTCGCCGCCATCGGCGTGATCCTGGCCGCGATCGGCATCATGTTGCGCGGCGAGAAGGGACGCCGCGCGAAGGCCGGGCTGGTGCTGAACCTGATCATCCTCGTGGTCGCCGCGATCCGGCTGTCGATGGGTGGCGGGATTCTTTGAGTCTCTCGCAGGACGGGCCCTGGGCCCGCCGTTGCGGGTTTCGTTCTGCATCGCTCGATGATCGTTGCCGCTTCGATCGTTGTTATCTTCATCGATGACATGGCGATGGCGGGTCCAGGGCCCGCCCTACAGTCTTCTCGCCTCGACCAGCGCCCGCGTATGTGGATGCCGCGGCGCGCCGAGCACGTCGGCGCTGTCGCCGATTTCGACGATCCGCCCGGATTCCAGCACCGCGATGCGCTCGGCGACCGCCGCCGCCGCGGACAGATCGTGGGTGACGAACAGCAGGGCGAGGCCGCGTTCGCGCTTGAGCGATGACAGCAGTGAAAGGATGCCGCGTCGATGATGCGCGTCGAGCGCGGACACGGCTTCGTCGCAGACCAGAAGATCCGGGTCACGGGCCAGGGCGCGGGCGATGGCGATGCGCTGGCGCTGGCCGCCGGAGAACTGGTGCGGCCAGCGCTCGGCCATCGCGGGATCGAGGCCGACCGCGACCAGCAGTTCTCGGGCCTTCGCCGCGCGCGAGGCCGCATCGCCGTCGCCGTGGATGCGCAGCGGCTCGCTGACGATGTCGCCGACGCGCATGCGCGGGTCGAGCGAGGCGTAGGGATCCTGGAACACCACGCCGATGCGTCCGCGCTGCGCGCGCAGGGCCGCGCCGCGCTGCGCGGTGAAGTCGATGCCATCCAGCCACACCCGCCCCTGCGCACCGCGCAGCAGGCGCAGCAGCGCGCGACCGAGCGTGCTCTTGCCGCTGCCGCTCTCGCCGAGCAGGGCCAAGCCTTCGCCACGATGCAGGACGATGTCGACGTCATCGAGCGCCGGCGCCGCTGTGCGCGGGTAGCGCATGGTCAGCGATTCGCCACGGAGCAGCGGTGCCGCTGTTGTAGGAGGGCCTTCAGGCCCGAGCTTCGAATCGATGGCCGCCCCGCAAGAGCTCGGGCCTGAAGGCCCTCCTACAGAAGCAATCGCATCGGCCTCGATCAACTCACGCGTGTACGCATGCGCCGGCGCATCGAACACCGCGCGCGTCGCGCCGCGTTCGATCACATCGCCGCGCCGCAGCACCAGCACCTCGTCGGCGTAGGCGCCGACCAGCGGCAGGTCGTGACTGATCAGCATCAGGCCGAGGCCGTCCTCGCGGCGCAGCGCGTCGAGCAGGTCCAGCACCTCGCGGGCGATGCGCGCGTCGAGCGCGGACGTGGGTTCGTCGGCGACGAGATAGCGCGGCCCGCTGCACAGCGCCAGCGCGATGGCGGCGCGCTGGCGCTGGCCGCCGGAGAACTGGTGCGGGAAGCGCGCGAGCGCGGCGTCGGGATCGGGCAGGTGCACGCGCGCCAGCAGGTCGCGTGCCTCGCGATCCGGGCGGCCATGCGCCCGCAGGGTCTCGCGAAGTTGCGTGCCGACCGTGCGCAGCGGATGCAGCGAGGCCAGCGGATCCTGCGGCACCCAGCCGAGCACGCGCCCACGCAAAGCCACATGCGCGGGCAGAATGCGTGCGTCGAGCGGGATGGCTTCACCGTCGTGCAGCACTTCGCCGGATGCGCGCAATCCCTGCGGCAGCAGGCCGAGCAGCGAAAGCGCGGTCAGGCTCTTGCCGCTGCCGCTCTCGCCGACCACGCCGAGGCAGCGCCCGGGCGCGAGTTCCAGATCCAGCGGCCCCAGCAGCCGGCGCGTGCCGGCGTGCACCTGCAACTGGCGGAGGCCGAGGCTCACGACGCGGCGCTCTCGGGTTCCACGCGCGCTTCGCCGCGCACGTCCAGCCAGTCGCGCAGGCTGTCGCCGAGGAACTGGAATGCCGCCAGCGTGGCGACCAGGAAGCCGGCGGGGAACAGCAGCGTCCACGGCGCGCCATCGAGCTCCTGCACGCCTTCGGACAGCAGCGTGCCCCAGCTCGCCGACGGTTCGTCCACGCTCAGGCCGAGGAAGCCGAGGAAGCTTTCGACCAGGATGGCCTGCGGCAGGATCAGGCCGAGGTAGACCATCGCCAGCGGCATCAGGTTGGGCAGCGCGTGCCAGCGCAGTCGCTGGCCGAAGCTCGCGCCCATCGCGGTCGCGGCGAGCATGAACGGCGTTTCGCGCAGGCGCGCGGCCTCGGCGCGCATCACCCGCGCCAGATCGATCCAGACATAGCCGCCGATCGCGACCAGCAGCAGCCACAGCGCGCGTTCGAACAGGGTCAGCAGCAGGATCACGATCAGCAGGAAGGGCAAGGCGCTGGCCATGTCGAGCAGGCGCAGCATGCCGCGTTCGACCCAGCCGCCGGCCAGCCCCGCGCTGGCGCCGAAGCCCAGGCCCAGCGCCAGTGCGACGAGGCTGGCGAGCAGGCCGATGGTCAGCGACAGCCGGCCGCCGGCCAGGGTGCGCGCCAGCACGTCACGGCCGATGGCGTCGGTCCCGAACCAGTGCCCGGCCGTGCCCGGCGCGACCGACAGCGCCTCCCAGTCCGGGCGGTGCGGATCGAAACCGACGAACAGCGGTCCGAGCCAGCACAGCAGCGCCAGCGCGCCGAGGAACAGCAGGCAGGCGCGGGCCATCGGAGGCAGGGGGCGGGCGGGACGCATCGGTGGATTGTATGCACTCGGCACCGCCCGGGCGTCTGCGGACGACTTGCCCCGGCGCAAATCCCGCATGCCGCGCCCGGCGTATCATTCGCACATGACCTATCCCTACACCCGCCTCCGCCGCATGCGCCGCAGCGAGTTCTCGCGCCGCCTCATGCGCGAACACGTGCTGACCGCGAACGATCTCATCTACCCGGTCTTCGTCCATGAACTCGACGGTCGTGCGCCGGTGGGCTCGATGCCCGGCATCGAACGCCTGTCGATCGACGAACTGCTGAAGGTCGCCGAGCAGGCCAGCGAACTGCGCATCCCCGCGCTCGCCCTGTTCGCGGTGACCGCGCCGGAGGCCAAGTCGCTCGATGGCGTCGCCGCCTGGGACGACGAAGGCCTGATGCAGCGCGCCGTGCGTGCGCTCAAGCAGCGCTTCCCCGAGCTGGGCGTGATCACCGATGTCGCCCTCGACCCCTACACCTCGCATGGCCAGGACGGACTGATCGACGACAGCGGCTATGTCGTCAACGACGAGACCGTCGAAGCATTGGTGCAGCAGGCGCTGTCGCACGCCCGCGCGGGTGCCGACATCGTCGCCCCGAGCGACATGATGGACGGCCGCGTCGGCGCGATCCGCGAGGCGCTGGAAGTCGGCGGCCACATCCACACCCGCATCCTCAGCTACGCCGCCAAGTACGCCAGCGCCTACTACGGCCCGTTCCGCGACGCGGTGGGCTCGGCCGGCGCACTGGGCAAGGGCAACAAGTACAGCTACCAGATGGACCCGGCCAATTCCGACGAGGCCCTGCGCGAAGTCGCGCAGGATCTGGACGAAGGCGCCGACATGGTCATGGTCAAGCCGGGCCTGCCCTATCTCGACATCATCCGCCGCGTGAAGGACGAATTCGGCGTGCCGACCTTCGCCTATCAGGTCAGCGGCGAGTACGCGATGCTCAAGGCCGCCGCGCAGAACGGCTGGCTGGACGAGCGCGCCTGCGCCCTCGAAGCCCTGGTCGCGTTCAAGCGCGCGGGCGCCGACGGCGTGCTGAGCTACTTCGCGCTGGACGCCGCGCGGTGGCTGCACCAATAGAGCTGATTAGGCAAGGACGTAAGATTGATCCTGGGGCGACAACATGTATGCAATTGCAGCGAGCATAGTGATTGTTTTTTTAATAACAACAATGCCTTCAACTCAGCCGACTTTGTATTCGCCAACAAAAAGCTGGCTAGAAAACGTTAGGCTTTCATTCCGCTTTTTTTTACGTCAGAAAGGTCCGCTGCTTGTTTTCATTTCGGTAGTTGGAATTTATTTGCTCGGAGCAGGAAAATATGTCGGGCTCATCGATAAGGATGAAGGCATTGTTTTCTTCATGATTCTGACATTCACCTGCCTTTACGGCTCCATCATCTCTTTCGCGTCAACAAGCCTGATAACCAAAGCAAGTCCTCTGATAAAAAAACAGGGCCTTCGAATTTCGACTTGGATAATTCCGATTGCCTCGCTCCCGATTATCGCTTATTCAAGTACAATTTCCGATGGGCGCATACAGGCGATTACGCAATTCAATCCGGAAGAATTCTCCACGGCACGCTATGCATTAACGATCCTTTATTCCGCCTGGCTTTGGTCTATCGTTGTGGCCCTAGCATCTATTGCAATATCATTTCTCCCTTTACTAATACTGATCCTTGGCCTTTTTCGTTCGAAAAAAACAAAAACGACTGATGAAATTTCAAATGCATCTGCAACAGTTGGATTCATGCTTTCATCATTGATGTTACTAACCATTACAGGAAGCGCTTGGGCAACGAAAATACTGGAAAGCACGGAAAGCTATCTGGTATTGAACACATCTTTTTTTAAGCCTTCAGACAAGATTCGCCCAGTTGTTCCAGAGAAGTATTCGTATGTCCGGATCGTTAGCGATGGCAGTAAATTAATCGTTACCGATGGCGAGACTTTTCTTTTATTGCCGATGCACAGAGATATGGATGGCTCGATAATTATGCGAATCAAGGAGTAGTCTGGATGAATCGTTACGCCGTCTTCGGCCAACCCGTCTCGCATTCGCTGTCGCCGCGCATCCACGCCGCGTTCGGCAGGCAGACCGGCATCGCCCTCGAATACACCGCCATCGAATGCGCGCCGGAAGACTTCGCCGATGCCGTCGCGGCCTTCGCGGCGCAGGGCGGGCAAGGCGCGAACGTGACCCTGCCGCACAAGCAGGCCGCCGCCGGGCTGTGCGGCGAACTCAGCGAACGTGCGCGCCGCGCCGGCGCGGTGAACACGCTGGCAAGACGCGGCGACGGCTGGTTCGGCGACAACACCGACGGTGCCGGACTCGTTCGCGACCTCACCGGCCGCCATGGTCTGGACCTGCGCGCGCGCCGCACCCTGCTGATCGGCGCCGGCGGCGCCGCGCGCGGCATCGCGCCGTCCCTGCTCGATGCCGGCATCGGCGATCTCTACATCGTCAACCGCGATCCGCAGAAAGCCGATGCGCTGGCGGATCTGCTCGGTGAACCGGGCCGGGTGCATCCGCGCTACTTCGCCGACCTCGGCAACCTCGGCAACTTCGAACTCATCGTCAACGCCACCTCCGCCGCGCGCGGCAGCGGCCTGCCGACCCTGCCGATGTCGCTGGTCGACTCGCGCACGGCCTGCGTCGACCTCAGCTATGGCGAGGCCGCGATCCCTTTCCTTGCCTGGGCGCGCGCCGCTGGCGCACGTCACGCCATCGACGGCCTGGGCATGCTGGTCGAACAGGCCGCCGAGAGCTTCGCGCTGTGGCACGGCGTGCGCCCCGACACCGACCCGGTGTACGCGGAGCTGCATGCGCGCCACGCCGCACTGGTCACGGCCGACTGATCTCGGCACCTCGAACACGTCCGGAGACATCGCGTGAGTTCATTCAGCACCCTGCTCTTCACCCTCAGCGCCTACCTGCCCGACCTGATCGGGCTGGGCATCGCCCTGATCATGCTGCTCGGTTCTGCACGCCCGGGGCGAGAACGCAGGAACGCGCTGGTCGGCATCGCCATCATGGCGATCTCGATCCTCGCGAGGCTGGGGCTGACGTTCTACCAGAACGCGATCTTCGCCTCCGGCGCGGCGACGAGCGATGTCGCTGGCATGATGAACCTGTTCATGTCGGTGCACACCGTGCTCAACCTGATCACCATCGCCGGCTTCCTGATGGTGGTCTGGGCGCTGTGCCGCGCGACGCGGGCGGCGGACGCACGCTGAGCGTCCACGGCGGTGACGGACCGCGTCGTCAGGACGCGATCCGCACCTGCCACAGCTCCGGACCCATCTCCGTCCAGTCGATCTCCACCGGCAGGAACTTCTCGATCAGGCGCGCATTGCTGCTCAGGTGATCGCTGATCAGGTGGGTGGTGAACGCGCCGCCACCGGCCAGCGCCATCGGCAGCAGCAGCTGGTCGGACAGGTGCTCGCCGACGCAGGCACTGCTGCGCAGGTAATGGCCGGCCTCCTCGCACAGACGCTCGGCCACGCGCTCGGCGCTGACGCCGCGCGCGCCATGGCCGGTGAATACCTCGGCATGCGAATCGTGCTCGACGCGCAGCAGCAGCACGTTGCCCGGGCCCGACGACGGCGTGACCTCGTGCACGCGTCGCGCCTCGCGCGGCAGGTGCAGGCGACGCATCAACACATCCAGCTCGCGCTCGCCGATGTTGATCGGCAGACCCGACAGCATCGCCGTCGCCGATAGGCCGCGACGCTCGCCGCGATCATTGAACTCGACCTGCCGCAGCGCCGGCGACGGCTGCACCACCGCGTGCGCGATGCCGCCGCCGGCCGGGAAGAAGCCGGGACGCTCGATCCGCAGCGAGGCCTCGATGCCGATCTTCGCGACCGCCGGCAGGAAGGTGTCGATCAGGAAGTCCGCGCTCGGCGCCAGCGGATTGTGGGTACCGCCTTCGAGGCGCAGCGTCGACGCGCGGTCGCACCGCCACAGCGGCGGCAGCACGGTCTGCAGCACCAGCATCGCCGACCCGGCGCTGCCGGTGGCGAAACGGTAGTCGCCGGGCGTGACCACGCCGGGCTCGAAGCGCAGCGTGGTCGCGCCCAGCTCCGCGCCCTCGACGAAGGCATTGCCGATCTTCGCCGCCGCGTTCACCGCGGTCAGATGCTGGCGCATCAGGCCCGGCTTCGAACGCCTGGCGCGGATCTTCGTGATGGTGAAGCCCGTGCCGGTGCACAGGCTCAGGCTCAAGGCCGTGCGGAGCAGCTGCCCGCCGCCGGCGGAGCCGTCGATTTCGATGATGTGCTTGTCGTTCATGTCGTTGATTACGTTACTCGATCGCATTGTGCGGCTGGCGC
Organism: Lysobacter sp.; assembly: GCA_019634715.1. Taxonomy (GTDB): domain Bacteria; phylum Pseudomonadota; class Gammaproteobacteria; order Xanthomonadales; family Xanthomonadaceae; genus Lysobacter_I. Next base: position 218,983 of record JAHCAU010000004.1, on the reverse strand, counting down.
TGCTTTCTGACAGTAGACCCATCCCCACCCCGGCCCTCCCCTTGAAGGGGAGGGAGAAGGGCGTCGTGCTCAAGGTCTTCGCTTGCGCGGGATGTAGCACGCCGCGCCTTGAAGCCCTCCTCTTCAAGGGGAGGGTTTGGGTGGGGATGGGGTCGAAAGCCTGCGGGCCAGCGATGCGACGCATCGTGCACCATCGAAAAGATGATTGTGGGGGATCTACCCCTTCACACAAACCACCTGCCGCAGCGTATGCACGATCTCGACCAGGTCCTCCTGCGCCGCCATCACCGCGTCGATCGGCTTGTAGGCGGCCGGCGACTCGTCGACCACGTCGGCGTCCTTGCGGCATTCCACGTGCGCGGTGGCCTTGATGTGGTCGTCGAGCGAGATCAGCTTCTTCGCGGCGGTGCGGCTCATCACGCGGCCGGCACCGTGGCTGCAGCTGCAGAAGCTGTCCTCGTTGCCGAGGCCGCGCACGATGAAGCTCTTCGCGCCCATGCTGCCCGGGATGATGCCCAGTTCGCCCTTGCGCGCGCTCACCGCACCCTTGCGGGTCACGTGCACGTTCTTGCCGAAGTGGTGCTCCATCTGCACATAGTTGTGGTGGCAGTTCACCGCCTCGGCCTGGGCCTCGAACGGCTTCGGAATCACCTTGCGCATCGCTTCGACCACGTGGCGCATCATGATCTCGCGGTTCATGCGCGCGTAGCGCTGCGCCCAGTCGACCGCGAAGACGTAGTCGGCATAGTGCTGGCTGCCTTCCGGCAGGTAGGCCAGATCCTGGTCCGGCAGGTTGATCATCCAGCGACGCATTTCCTGCTTCGCCAGCTCGATGAAGTAGGTGCCGATGGCGTTGCCGACGCCGCGCGAACCCGAGTGCAGCATGAACCACACGCGCTGTTCCTCGTCGAGACAGATCTCGATGAAGTGGTTGCCCGTCCCGAGCGTACCGAGATGCTTGAGGTTATTGGTCTTCTTCAGGCGCGGATGACGCTCGCAGATCTTCTCGAAGTCGGACACGAGCTGCGACCAGCCCTCGACCGACAGCGGCGGCGCGTTCTCCCAGGCGCCCTTGTCGCGGCCGCCGCGCGGCGGGCTGCGGCCATGCGGCACCGCGGACTCGATCGCGCTGCGCACTGCGGCCAGATTGTCGGGCAGGTCGCTCGCCATCAGCGAGGTGCGCGCCGCGATCATGCCGCAGCCGATGTCCACGCCGACCGCCGCCGGGATGATCGCACCGATCGTCGGCACCACCGAACCCACGGTCGCACCCTTGCCGAGGTGCACGTCGGGCATCACCGCGATCCAGCGATGGATGAAGGGCAGCTTCGCGATGTTGCGCAGCTGGTCGCGGGCCTCGTCCTCGAGCGGGACGCCGCGCGTCCACAGCTTGATCGGCACTGAGCCCTGGTCCTGGATGACGTTGTAGTTGTGGCTGGTCATGATGGATTCTCGCATTGCAGAAAGGAAACGGCGACAAGAGGAACGGAAGGTGTTGTGACGCCACAAAGCCGGATGGCCTTGTGCCCGGGGCTCGAACCCGGTCGCGCGGACGAACCGCGCTTACCCGTGTACTTCCGCCAGCATTCGCCGCTGGAACTCTGGGATCGTCGTCTGCGACAAGACGTGATGGTGCGTATTGCTTCTGCTCTACCAGGCTGAGCTACCGGCATACTGACGGACACCGGACGGGATTCGAACCCGTGACCAAAAGGAGCGCCATCGGCATTCGCGGCCGACGAAGTGAGGCTTTTCCTGTCATCCCGAGCACAGCGAGGGATCTGCTTTCGGTGTTCCTGCTACTTGAAAAGCAGGTCCCTCGCTGCGCTCGGGATGACAAAACGTGAATCGAAGGCCGCGACAAGAATGACGGAACGTTTTTCCTGCTCTACCGGACTGAGCTACCGACATCTTGCGACGTCGGGCGGGATTCGAACCCGCGACACGGACATCAAGAGTGTGTAGTTCCGTCGGCATTCGCGACCGACGAGGTGAAACCTGGTTGTCGTCGCCCCTCGCGGTGCGCGGGATGACGCATGCAAGACCGGCGACAGTGGAGACAAGGATCGGAAAAACGTGCCTGCTCTATCCGACTGAGCTACTGCCGCATAGGACTGACGATCGTGGATCGGCAGTCATGGTGTTGGCGCGGCAGGTGGGACTCGAACCCACGACCTGGACCATCTTGAGGTGTAGTTTTTCCTGCATTCTCCATCGTCGACGGTGGGGACTGTTGCGCAGATCGAAACGGCTTCGATCGTTGCGCGTGGCGAGCGGAAGGATTGCAATGGCGGGCTTGAGCCCGCCCTATGCCCGGCCGGCCCCATTGCCGGCCGGGACTTCTCGCTTCCGCTTACAACGGCATGCTCGCGATGCGATCCACCCAGCGGCGCGCGCCGATGCCCTCGGCGGCGAAGCTGGCGAGCAGGTCGAACACCGCGTCGCTGAAGCCACCGACATGCAGCACGTCCTCACGCTCCACCGTCTGGCTGGTGGCGTAGGGCTGCAGGTCGATGCAGACCAGCTTCGCATTCGGGCAGCGCGACTTGATCTGCGCCCACTGGCGCATGGTCTCGGTGGCACCGGCGCCGCGCGTGTCGCGCCAGCTCTCGTTGTCCGAGATCAGCACCAGCAGGTCGACCTTCGCGTTTTCCGCGTTGAGCTTCGCCAGCGGCGCGCTCACCGTGGTGCCGCCGCCGCACAGCTTCGCGAGTTGCTGCGCCTGGGTGATCACGCTGTCGCGCGGGTTCAGGCGCAGGTCGCGCACGGCGGTGTCGAACGGCATCACCCGGGCCAGCGGGTTGGTGCGCTGCACGCAGGCCGCGATCAGCGCCGCCACATCGACGCAGCGGGTCACGCTGGTCGCGCCCTTGCGATAGCCGGTGATCGCCGAGCTCATCGAGCCCGACACGTCCACCGCCACGACCACGTCGCCTTCCAGCTTCGGCACCTGGCGGGTCGCGATTTCCATCGCGTCCTGCAGGGCCTCGCCGATCGCGCGCGGCAGTTCGCCGGTCGCCTGGAAGGTGGTCAGCAGCTGGTACGGCAGCACGCGCGCCTTGCGGATCGACGCCTCGTCGGCCAGCTTCGCCACCACCTTGCGCAGCACGTAGGCATCGGCGAAGACGCCATGGCGCGCGAAGTGATTGAGGTTCTGGCGCAGCGACTGCCACGACGCACGGGTCGCCACCGCCTTCCAGTGCGACTGCGTCAGCGGCTGCGACGTGTAGTACTGGAACGGCAGGTCCGGCAGCGTGCGCGACGGGTCTCGCTTGAACGCCTCGTAGGCCCGCACCTTCTCCGGCAGCTTGTCGATGTCGTACGGCTTGCCGATCAGCCAGGCGTACAGCGCCTGGCGCTCGGCGTCGGCCGGCTTCGGGTGGACCATCTTCACGATGTCGCCGAGCGACGGATCGTTGCCGATGGCGGCCGAGACGATCTGGTCGACGCTGGCGTTCTGCAGCCAGTCGCGGATCAGGCGCTTGGGCAGCGAGCCGAGCGACTTCCGGCCGACGCGGCCGCTGCGCAGGATCTGCACCACGTTGCGCAGCATGCGGCCGTTGTCGACCACCTGCGGGAACGCGGCAGCGAAGGCCTCGCGGTCGCGCACCGACAGCGTGGCGAGCAGCAGGGCCGGCATGTCCTTCATGTGGCCGACCTTGCGGGCATGGATCGCGGTGCGGGCGACGAAGCCCGGCTCCACCTCGGCACAGAGCTTCAGGGCCATGTCCAGCTGCTCGCCGGCATCGGCGTAGAAGGTGCCGTTGAGGCAGCCGGTCGCCGCGTACAGGGCCAGCGCCGACTTCGGGCTGCGGGCGTAGGCCTGGCCGCCCGCTTCGTTGCGGGTGGTGGCGGCCGGCAGCAGGGCGCCGCGGCTGGAGATGAAGAGGCTGGTATTGGCCATGGTGTCGTCCTGTCCGGGAATACCCGGTCTGCATGTCGTTTGCCCTGCCTAAGGCAATCCCCGTGCCAATGTTTACGGCGCAGACGCATCTCATTGATACCGAAAGGATTCGATTGATTTCCAGGCACTGCAGGGCGCGATGCGAATCCGGATTCCATATACTTCCGGATAAGCATTTATCGGATGACATCATGCACAGGCGGCAGGTCGTGTTCGGGATGGTCGGCACCCAGCTGGACGCGGGCGGCGGGCCGGGCCGCTGGGAGAAGTGGCGCCCGACGGTGTCGCTGGGCATGCACGAGGACTTCCAGCTGGACCGGATCGAGCTGCTGCTGGACGAGCGCCGGTATGCGCGGCTGGGCGATACGGTCGCGGCCGACCTGGCGCAGGTCTCGCCGGACACCACGGTGGTGCGCCACGACATGCACCTGGCCGACCCCTGGGACTTCGAGGGCGTCTACGCCAGCCTCCATGACTTCCTGCGCGGCTACGACTTCCGCCCGGACGACGAGGACTACCTGATCCACATCACCACCGGCACCCACGTCGCGCAGATCTGCTGGTTCCTGCTCGCCGAGAGCCGGCTGTTCCCGGGCCGGCTGCTGCAGACCTCGCCGCCGCAGAAGCAGCGCAGCGGGCAGGCCGGCACCTGGACCACGATCGACCTCGACCTCTCGCGCTACGACCGCATCGCGCAGCGCTTCCGGCAGCAGCGCATCGACGACCGCGACCTGCTCAAGAGCGGCATCGCCACGCGCAACCCCACGTTCAACCGGATGATCGAGCAGATCGAGACCGTGGCCACGCGCTCGAAGGCGCCGATGTTGCTGATGGGCCCGACCGGTGCCGGCAAGAGCCAGCTGGCGAAGCGGGTGTTCGAACTGAAGAAGCTCAAGCACCAATTGCCCGGCCGCTTCGTCGAGGTGAACTGCGCCACGCTGCGCGGCGACGGCGCGATGAGCGCGCTGTTCGGCCACGTGAAGGGCGCATACACCGGCGCCGGCAGCGACCGCGCCGGCCTGCTGCGCTCGGCCGACAAGGGCCTGCTGTTCCTCGACGAGATCGGCGAGCTCGGCCTCGACGAACAGGCCCTGCTGCTGCGCGCGCTGGAGGAGAAGCGCTTCCCGCCGGTCGGCAGCGACAAGGACGTGGAAAGCGATTTCCAGCTGATCGCCGGCACCAACCGCGATCTCGGCGAGTCGGTGGCGCAGGGCCGCTTCCGCGACGACCTGCTGGCGCGTCTGAACCTGTGGACCTATCGTCTGCCCGGGCTGGCCGAACGCATCGAGGACATCGAACCGAACCTCGATTTCGAGCTCGAACGCTGGTCGCGCGAGCAGCACCACCGCGTCGCCTTCAACAAGGAAGCGCGGGCGCGCTTCCTCGCGTTCGCGACCAGCCCCGAAGCGCGCTGGCCGGGCAACTTCCGCGATCTCGGTGCATCGGTGATGCGCCTGGCCACGCTGGCCGACGCCGGGCGCATCACCACGGCGCTGGTCGACGAGGAGATCGCACGGCTGCGCGCACAGTGGCGCGTCGGCAGCGAGGCCTCGCCCCTGCTGCCGCTGCTCGGCAATGCGCTGGACGAACTCGACCGCTTCGACCGCGTGCAGCTGGAAGAGGTGGTGCGCCTGTGCGCCCGCGCGAAATCGCTGTCCGACGCCGGCCGCACCCTGTTCGCCGCCTCGCGTCGGCAGCGCACCAGCACCAACGACGCCGACCGCCTGCGCAAGTACCTGGCGCGCTTCGGGCTGGATTGGGAGCGGGTGCGGGCGTCTGCGGCATCATAGGCACCACCGCCTGCCGTTAGAGCGACTGCGCATGCTCCCCCTGCTCATCCCCCTGCGCTATCTCGCCGTCGCCGGACAGCTGGCGACGATGCTGTTCGTGGCCTGGCGGCTGGGGCTGGGCATTCCACTGGCGCCGATGCTGTCGGTGTCGCTGGCGCTGCTGGCCTTCAACATCGGCTTGCACCTGTGGTGGCGGCGCGGCGGGCAGGGCGATGCCCGCCTGCTGATGCTGCAGCTGCTGATCGACATGGCGGCGCTGACCGCGCTGCTCTACCTGGCGGGCGGCCCGGCGAATCCCTTCGTGTCGCTGTACCTGGTGCCGGTGGCGATCGCGGCGGTGGGGCTGGACCTGCTGCCGGTGCTGGCGCTGGCCGTGCTGTCGGCGCTGCTCTACACCGGGCTGATGCGCTGGCACCTGCCGCTGCCGACGGTGCACGGCCGCGACTTCGAGTTGCACGTGATCGGCATGTGGATCAACTTCCTGCTGACCGTGACGATCATGGCGGTGGTGCTGGGCCGGTTCATGGCCATGGTGAAGCGCCAGCGGCGCGCGCTGGCCGAGGCGCGCGAGCGCGCGCTGCGCGACGAATCGGTGCTGGCGCTGGGCACGCTGGCCGCCGGCACGGCGCACGAGCTGAACACGCCGCTGACCACGATGGGTCTGCTGCTGGACGACTGGCGGGACGGCCATGCACCGGACTGCGAGGACCTGGCGCTGATGCGCGCGCAGCTGGCGCATTGCCGCGACCACGTGCGCACGCTGGCCGACCTGGCGCGACGCGGCGATGCCGACGAACCTCTGCCGCGCGATGCCGACGCGCTGCTGCGCGATTGCGCCGACCGCTGGCGCCTGCTGCGGCCGAGCGTGGCCGTCTCGCTCGATGCCGGGGCGGCGGGTCATGCGCTGCGCGTGGACGCGACCCTGCCGCAGGCGCTGATCCATCTGTTCAACAACGCCGCCGATGCGAACGCGCGACGCGGTACCGATGCGCCGATCGACATCGCATCGCGCATCGTGGATGGCCGCCTGCGCATCACGGTGGGCGATCGCGGCGACGGCCCGGACACCCTGGCGGCGTTCGCGCGCGCAGGGCGCGGCATGCACAACCTCGGCATGGGCCTGATGATCACCAATGCGAGCATCGAGCGCGCGGGCGGCCACGTGCGCCAGTTCGCGCGGGACGGTGGCGGCTGCATCACCGAGATCGTGCTGCCGCTGGCGAACGACGCGGGAACTTCGCCATGAGCGACGATGCGCGCATGCTGCTGATCGACGACGACGCGGCGTTCTGCACGGTGCTGGCGCGCCGGCTGCAGCGCGAGGGCATCGCCTGCGACATCGCCCACGATGCGGCATCGGCGCTGCGTCTGCTCGACGCCTTGCCACCCGACGCGCGACCCCGGCGCATCCTGCTCGACCTGCGCCTGGGCGCGGACAACGGCCTGGCGCTGATCCAGGCGCTGCGCGAGCGCTGCCCGGACGCGCGCATCGTGCTGGCGACCGGCTACGCCAGCATCGCCACCGCCGTCGACGCGATGCGTCGCGGCGCCTGGCACTACCTGCCCAAACCCTTCGATCTGGACAGCCTGCTGCGCAGTTTCGGCGATGCGCCGGAAGCCACGCCAGCCGATATCGCCGAGGCACCGCCGACGCTGCGCCGGCAGAGCTGGGAACACCTGCAGCGCGTGCTGGCCGAATGCGAGGGCAACGTCTCTGCTGCAGCACGGGTCCTGGGCGTGGACCGGCGCACGCTGCAGCGCAGGCTGGCGAAGCGGCCGGTGCGCGAGCGCGGCTGAGCCGCCTGGTCTTTCGATGTCTTTGTAGAGCGGAGCGAAGCTCCGCTGGACTGGCTCCGGAGACGGCGTAGAGCGGAGCTTCGCTCCGCTCTACGCCCGCGCGCGTCGGTGCGCGGTCAGTGGCCGTGGTGCGCGGCGTCGCGCTTCGCGCCGAGGCCGCGCACGCGGAAGGCGATCTCGACATCGCCGGCCTTCTCGAAACGGGCGGTGGCGACGACCACGTCGCCTTCGACGAACGGCTGCTTCGGCCCGAACAGCATCAGGTGGTAGCCACCCGGCGCCAGCTCGATCTTCGCGCCCGATTTCACCGGCAAGCCTGCGTCGAGGCGGCGCATGCGCATCATGCCATCCTCGTGGCGCATCTCGTGGATTTCGACACGCGCCACTGCGGCGCTGCTCACCGAGACCAGGCGATCGTCCTTCGCCCCGGTATTGCGCACGGTCATGAAGCCGCCGGTGACGCCCGCGCCCGGCGGCGTGGCGCGCACCCAGGGGTCCTCGATGCGCAGGTCACCGACGCGCTGCGCGCCGGCCGGCACGCAGGCGGAGAACAGCACAACGGCCATCGCGAAGCCGGCGGCGCGCAGTCGTGTCGCCATGTTCATCGGCCTTCGCTCCCGCCGTCCAGCAGGCTCCACGGCCTCGGCGCTGCGCGCGCCACCAGCACGTTCGACAGCACGACGGCCCACAGCAGCAACCACGCGCATACGCCCATCATCCACAGTGTCATCGTCAGGCACTCCTCGACGGAAACAGGCGCAGCCAGACACGCTCGCCGCACCACAACAGGACCAGGGACAGTCCCAGCAAGGGCATCGCGACGGCCATCGCCGCCAGGCCCACCTTCCACCACCTCGGCCACGGCGCGGAAGACCGCGGCGGTACGCCGACGCCGCCGGCCGGCCTGCGCGCCCACCATGCCATCGCACCGGCGATGCACAGCCACACCAGGGCCAGCGCGAACACGGTGTTGATCCAGGGTCCGGCGCGACCGAAATAACTGCCTTCGTGGATGTCCACGCCGGTGGAGACCGCGCGGGCGATCGTCGGATAGTCGGACCAGTCGGCGCCGACCGCACGACGACCGTCGGTACGATCGTACAGGCCATGGACCTCGTCCGAGGACAGGGCGCGCTGGCTGCGCACCGACACCGCGATCTCCGGCGGGCCGTCGACGAAGCGGAACTGCAGGTCGGCATCGCCGGCATGCCGGCGCGCATCGGCGAGGATCGTCTCGAGCATCGCCGGCCGCACGGCGGCGGCGGATCGCGGTTCGAGCGACACCGGCGCGAAGCCCGAGGCTTCGGGGGATTGCTGGTGCAGCGCGCGCTGGATCGGCCGCAGCACGTTGCCGCCCCAGAAGCTGGTCCAGGGCAGCGCGGTGAGCAGGAAGCCGACGATCAGCAGCGAGAACCAGACCGCGACGCAGGCATGCAGGTCGCGCCAGAGCACCCGGCGTCCGGCATGGAACCGCGGCCACAGCGCAGCGAGGACGCCGCGCCCGCGCGGCCACCACAGCACCAGGCCGCTGAGCACCATCACCAGCGTCCAGCACGCGCCCAGTTCGAGCAGCCAGCTGCCGGCATCGCCGAGCGGCCAGCCACCGTGCAGCTTGCGGGTCCAGCCGGGCCACCACTGCGGCGCGCCGAGACTGCCGAGCACATCGCTGCGATACGGGTCGACGAACAGCGCCACGGGCAGGCCGTTGGCGTTCTCGAACAGGACCTGCGTGCTGCGCGCCGGGTCGGACGACACCAGTACGCTGTCGATCCGGCTGCCGGGCATCGCATCGCGGGCGGCCTGGAGCTGGGCGTCGAGCGGCGCGCGCTGCGCTGCGGGTTCGACGAAGCGCAGCGTGCCGTGCGCGTGATCGACCCAGGCGTACGACCACAGGTAGAGCGTGCCCGTCACCGACTGCCAGAGGATGAAGGGCACGACCAGCAGCGCGGCAAGGAAGTGCCAGCGCCAGGCGCGTGCGCGGAACGACGATGCGGGGGACGGTGAAGCATTCATCGCGGTGACGACACGGCGTGACGGGCCTGGTGGCTGGCATGGAAACCCCGGCAGCGTACGCCCCGGCAGCGGGCTTGCCGATGCGGCGTTTTGCCGCAGGCGGCACGGCGATCCGGTCTCGACAATATCGGCCCCGTTCACGGACCGATGCCGCACCCATGCGCCACGCCCCGCTCTTCCTCGCGCTCGCCCTGGCCCTGCCGGCCGTTGCGGCCCGCGCCGATACGCCGATCCCGACCGACGACGCGACCCGCGACGACGCGCCGGCCACGCCCGACGGCAGCGAGAACGGTGCGCAGACGACGCGCACGCTCGGCACGATCACCGTCACCGGCGTGCGCCCGACCTCGCTGCCGACGCAGATCCCGACGACGATGGAGGGCATCAGCGGCGAGCGCGCCGAGGCGACGATCAACGCGATCGACGCCGAGGACGTGCTGAAATACTTCCCGAGCCTGCTGGTGCGCAAGCGTTATGTCGGCGACTTCGACCACGCGGTACTGGCCACCCGCGCCTCGGGCACCGGCAACAGCGCGCGCTCGCTGGTCTATGCCGACGGCATCCTGCTGTCGAACCTGCTCGGCAACGGCGCCACGTTCACGCCGCGCTGGGGTCTGGTGGCGCCGGAGGAGATCGCCCGCGTCGACGTGCTGTACGGGCCCTTCTCGGCCGCCTATCCGGGCAATTCGGTCGGCGCCGTGGTCGACTACGTCACGCGCATGCCGCAGGCGTTCGAAGCCCACGCGAAGCTGAGCCACCACCACCAGGAATTCGCGCTGTACCGCACCCGGGACAGCTACGGCAGCACCCAGGCCAGCGCCTCGATCGGCGACCGCTGGGGGGCGCTCTCGGCCTGGCTGGCGGTGAACCGACTCGACAGCGAAGGCCATCCGATGGTGTTCGCCAACCTGCTGCAGTCCAGCAGCACGGCAGGCAGCGGCACGCCGGTCACCGGCGCGGTGGCGGGACGCAATCCGCGCAACCAGCCGTGGTACCTGCTCGGTGCGAGCAGCATCGTCGAGACCGAACAGGCACACGCCAAGCTCAAGTTCGCCTACGACTTCAGCGACGACCTCCGCCTGAGCTACACCTTCGGCACCTGGCGCAACGAGGTCTTCCGCGATTCCGAGACCTGGCTGCGCGACGCCGCCGGCAACCCGGTCTACAGCGGCAACGTGCTGATCGACGGCCGCCGCTACACGGTGCCTGCGACCGCGATCAGCCTGCAGAAGGCCGACCTGGAGCATCGCATGCATGGCCTGGCGCTCAAGCGCAGCAGCGGCAAGCATCTGGATTTCACGTTCGCGATGAGCCGCTACGACTACGTGCGCGACCGCGTGCGTTCGCCGACGGTGGCGCGCCCGGTCGCCGACACCGGCGGCGCCGGACGCATCGCAGACAGCAGCGGCACCGGCTGGCGCAGCGCGAACGCGCAGCTCGTGTGGCGGCCCAACGACACGCATGTGGTCGAGTTCGGCGTGCAGGACGACCGCTTCACGCTGGACACCGAAGTCCGCGACACCAGCGACTGGCTGCGCGGCGCGCCGGGCGCGCGCTTCTCGGCCTTCGGCGGCAAGGCCGCGCTGACCGGCCTTTTCGCGCAGGACACCTGGCGCTGGTCGGAACGCTGGACCGGCACCTTCGGCCTGCGCTTCGACCGCTGGCATGCGCACGACGGCCTGCTGGCCAACGCCGCCACGGTCGCGCGCTTCGGCGAACGCCGCGAAACCGCACTGTCGCCGAAGGCCGCGCTGGCCTTCGCGTTCACGCCGGACACCTCGCTGCAGGCCTCGGTCGGGCGCGCGGTGCGCTTCCCGACGGTGAGCGAGCTCTATCAGGGTTCACTGGTCGCCGGCAGCGTGGTCAACAACGACCCGGACCTGAAGGCCGAGCGTTCGACGACCTCGGAACTGTCGCTGGTCCACGCGCTTGGATCATCCCCTGGAATGCAGGGCAGGCTGCGCGCGACCGTGTTCCACGAACGCACCCGCGACGCGCTGTATTCGCAGACCAACGTGCTGGTGACGCCGAACGTGACCAACATCCAGAATGTCGGCGCGATCCGCACCACCGGCGTGGAACTGGCCGGCGAGTGGCGCAACCTGGGCATCGAAGGCCTCGAGCTGACCGGCAGCGTGACCTTCGCCGACTCGATCATCCGCGAAAACCCGAACTTCCCCGCCAGCGAAGGCCAATGGCAGCCGCGCGTGCCGCGCTGGCGCGCCAACCTGCTGGCGAGCTACGCGCCCAGCGCGCAGTGGCAGTTCACCGCCGGCGCCCGCTACAGCGGCAGGCAGTTCAACACGCTGGACAACAGCGACCCCAACAGCAATGCCTACACCGGCACCAGCCCGTTCTTCGTCATGGACCTGCGCGCGCGCTGGCGTCCCGACGAGCACTGGGGCATCGCGCTGGGCGTGGACAACCTCAACGACCGCACCTACTGGAACTTCCACCCCTACACCCAGCGCACCTGGGTCGCGGAACTGCGCTACGACTGGCGCTGAACGCCTGCGGGCCTAAGCTCTGGGCAGGGTCACCGTGGCGCGCAGGCCGCCGAGCGCGGGCGAATCATCGAGGACGATGGTGCCGCCGAGGCGCTGCAGGGCTTCGGCGACGATCGACAGACCGAGGCCGCTGCCTTCGACGCCGCTGCCCAGTTCGCGATGGAAGCGCGAGAACACCCGTTCGCGGGCGTCCTCGGGAATGCCCGGGCCGCTGTCTTCGACCGCCAGGGTCGCGCAGTCGCCGTCGCGACCGGTGCGCACCGCGATCTGTCCGCGCGCGGCATAGCGCACCGCATTGTCGACGAGGTTGCGCACCACCGCGTCGACCAGCAGTTCGTCGCCGGTCACGGCCACCGGTGCGAGGTCGAGCGTGATGCGAGCGGTGTCGATGCCGGTGGCGGCGACGACATCGTCGCGGCAGCGCCGTGCGACATCGGCCAGGTCGACCGGCATCGGCGGTACGGTCGCCTCAGCGGTCGCCGGCGGCGCATCGCTCTCGATCCGGCTCAGCGCCAGCAGCTGCGCGACCAGGCGTTCCATGCGCGCGATGCCGGCATCCAGCCGCTGCTGCGACTGCGCGCGCTCACCGGCATCGGCGGCGTGGGCGAGGTTGTAGGCGTGCAGCTTCAGCGCGGCGATCGGCGTGCGCAGCTCGTGCGCGGCATCGGCGGTGAAGCGCTTCTCGCGGGACAGGGCGTCGTGAAGGCGCGCGAGCAGGCCGTTGACCGCGCCGATGATCGTCGCGATTTCCCGGGGCACGCGCGACAGCGCGATCGGCGCCATGCGCTCCGGCACGCGCTGGTCCACCGCATCCGAAACGCGACGCAGGCTGGCGCAGGCCCAGCCCACGGCCATCCAGACGAACAGGGCCAGCAGCGGCAGCGCGACCAGCAGCGGCAGCATCGTGCCGAAGGCGATCTCCTCGGCGATCTCGGTGCGGATGCCGTCCAGTTCGCCGGACTGGTACCAGCGTCCGCCCGGCGAGCGCAGGGTGAAGGTGCGCCAGTGCTCGCCATCGATCACGGTGTCGGCGAAACCCGGCGCCAGCGGCGCCAGCGGGCGCGCCGGCCCGCTGTCCGAACGCAGCAGCAGCTTGCCGGCGGGATCGCGCACCTGGAAGGCGAGCTTGGTTTCGTACACATGGCCGGTCGATTGCGCGAGCGAGGCATGCTTGCCGTCGAAGGCGCCGTGCCAGACGCGAATGATGTCCGGCGCATCGGCAGCGGCGCCGGGCTGGCGCGGCGGCAGCGCGTCCAGCGGCGTGTCCATCAGGCTCATCAGCACCCGCGAGGAATGCGCGAGCTTGGCGTCGAACAGTTCGTCGGCCTCGCGCAGGCCGCTGCGGTAGCTGAAGGCCGCGGCGACCAGCAGCACCAGGGTGGTGGTGCCGATGATCGACAGGAGCAGGGCGCGGCGGATCGAGGACATGGCGGCAGTTCAGCGCATCCGCGACGGGGCGTCCAGCGCGGGCCGGACAGGCGTCAGGCCGCGCCACCGTCCTGCGCCGGGGCGGACTGCGCCACCTGCTCGTCCAGCGCGTAGCCGACGCCGCGCAGGGTGCGGATCAGCGCCGGATCGAGCTTGCGCCGCAAGGCGTGGACATGGACGTCGAGCGCGTTGCTGGCCACGTCCTCGTCCCAGCCGTAGAGGCGCTGCTGCGCCGACTCCCGGGTGATCGGCCGGCCGCGCTGTTCCATCAGCAGGCGCAACAGGGCGAATTCGCGGCGCGGCAGGTCGATGCCGCGACCGCGCCAGCGCACCGCGAGCAGAACCGGATCCAGTTCCAGCGCGCCGACGCGCAGCAGCGGCGTGGCGCGACCGACGCTGCGCCGCAGCTGCGCGCGCACGCGTGCAAGCAGCTCCTGCACGTCGAAGGGCTTGCCGAGGTAGTCGTCGGCGCCGGCATCCAGGCCGAGCGTGCGGTCGCGGGACCGTTCGCGCGCGCTCAGCACGAGGATCGGCACGTCGGCACCGGCGCGGCGCGCCTGGCGGATGACCTCGATGCCGTCGACGTGCGGCAGGCCCAGGTCGAGCACCACCAGGTCGAAGCCGCCGTCGCGGATCGCGGCCAGTGCGCTGGCGCCGTCGCGCAGCCAGTCGACCGCGTAGGCGGCGCGGCGCAGCGCGGTACGCAGGCCTTCACCGAGCGATTCGTCGTCTTCGACCAGCAGGATGCGCATGACGCCAGTGTCCGCCTCGGCTCAGCGTGCGGCAAGGTGCGCGCGGACCTTGGCCAGCAGCGCAGCGACTTCCTTGCGCCGACCCTGGTCGGCCAGTTCGCGGCCCGGGCGCGGCGGCGCGGCCAAGGCCTTCTCCAGCGCCGCGGCGGCACCGCTCCAGTCGCCCTGGTCGCGCAGGAAATCGCCGTAGAAGTAGTTCGGGTCGATGCCGTCGGGATTGACCTTGAGCCCCTTGCGCAGCAGTTCGCGGGCCTTGCGGTCGTCGCCGAAGCCGAGCGGCCAGCCGGGCACCTGGTAATACAGCACGCCGAGGCTGGTGTAGGCCGAACCGTCGAGCGCATCCGGGTCCAGCTTGAGCGCCTGTTCGAAATCGGCGCGCGCCTGCCTGGCCAGGCCCAGCGCGCCGAGGCCGCCGCGTTCGCCGGCATGGCTCGACAGCACGATGCCTTCCCAGATCAGCGCGGCGGCATCCTTCGGCTGCGCGGCTTTCGCGGCGGCGGCCTGCTTCGCGAGGGCTTCGAACGCGGCTTCGCGCTGCGCCTTCGGGGTGTTGTAGTTGACCTCGGCCCAGCGGTCGCGCACGGCGGCGACCTGGGGCGAGGGATCGCCGGCCAGCACGGTCGTGGAGGCCGCGATCAGCGCGGCGCCGAGCGCGGTGGCGATGAGACGGTTGCGTAGGGCGGTGTACATGGAAGTCTCCTGCGGGGATCGATGAAGGGAAAGCATGACGGCGTGGTCGATGCTCAGGACCGCGCGTGGCGACGGACGATGGGCAGCTGCACGGCGAGGCTGCGGTCGACCAGGCCGGGCAGCGCGCCGTTGATGCGGGCGAAGAGTTTTTCCGGCCAGCCGATCTGCATGCGCCGGCGGCCGCTGGCGATCGCCGCGACCAGCTGCGCGGCGACATCGGCCGGGTCGTCCTGGGCGACCTTCATCTCGCGGTTCATCGCTTCGACCTGCGGGGTGTTGAACGCGGTGCGGGTCGCGCGCGGCGACAGGTACTGGAAGCGCAGCGGCATGTCGGCATGTTCGCGGGCCAGGCCTTCCATCAGGCCGCGCAGGCCGAACTTGCTGGCGCTGTAGGCGGCGAAGCCCGGAAACGCGAGACTGCCGAAGGTCGAACCGATCGCCACCACCGAGGCCTGCGGATGCGTGCGCAGCATGGGCAGCAAGACGTGGATCAGCGTCATCGAGGCGACGAGATTGGTGTTCAGCAGCGACTGCAGGGCCTGCGGCGACTGCTGCTCGAACAGGCCGAACGCGCCCTGCGCGTGCGCCAGCACCAGCACCGACGGTGTCGGCTGCAGTTGGGAGGCCGTCGCGACGATTCGAGCCGGTCCTTCGGGATCTGCGAGGTCGGCGATCACCGGGAGGATGCGACCCGGCGCATGTCGCGCCGCGATCGCCTGCAGTCGCACCCGGTTGCGACCGATCGCGACAACCTGCGCACCGGCCGCGACCAGCGCGTCGCACAGCGCGGCACCGATGCCGCCGCTGGCGCCGGTGAGCAGCACGGTGCGGCCCTCGAGCGCACTCATGCGGCTTCCGCCAGGGTGCCGGATTCGTCGCGCAGCGAGCGGAACACGTCGCCGTACAGCTTGTAGAAGCGCTTCGCGGCGTGGACGACCGCGCGGCGATCGTCTTCGTCGTCGAGCCGGTTCATCAGCCGCTCGTAGAAGCCGGTGTGCTCGATGTCGAGGTCGCCGTGCGAGCGCAGGTAGGTGAAGGCATTGCGCGGCAGGCCGAGGGTGGTTTCGATGGTCTCCGCGGCGCGGGTGGCGAGCGCGACGCTGGTGCCTTCCAGCACCAGCACCATGCCGAAGAAGCCGACCGGGTTGCCGCGGGCGATGGTGTCGTAGGCGTAGGCGACCATCAGTTCGGTGGCTTCGGCGGGCTGCGAGCGTTCGGAGGCGTCGCGGTCGGCGCCGCAGGCGACGAGGTCGTCGAGGATCCATTCGTGATGGCCCATTTCCTCTTCGATGTATTCGCCGACGGCGGTGCGCAGCCACTCCAGCCGCGCCGGCAGGCGCGCGCCGCAGGCCATCAGCAGCGGTACGGTGTGGCGCACGTGGTGGAAGGCCTGAGTGAGGAAGGCGATGTAGTCCTCGCGACGGATGCGACCCGCCAGCGCCTCCTGGATGATCGGGATCGACAGCAGCGCGGCGCGCTCGGTTTGGGTCTCGGCGAGGAGTCTGTCGTGGAAGGCGATGTCGTTCGGTGCGGCAGCGGTCATGCGGCGGATTCCTGCAGGTGATCGGAGAAGGTGGCCTCGGACGCGTGGCGCGCGTAGCAGGCCTCGACCGCGTCGGCATGGCGGGCGAGGATCGCGTCGCGGCGCGGGCGGCCGTTGCTGGTCAGCAGGCCGTCGGCGAAAGTGAAAGGCGCATCGGCGCGGACGATGTCGCGCACCCGCGCATAGTCGGGCAGCGCGCGGTTGACCGCGTCGAGCGCGGCGCGCAGCGCCTCGTCGCCGAGCGCGGGATCGCGCGGCCAGACGATCGCGATGTTGAACGGGCGCGCCTCGCCGTGGACCACGGCCTGGGCGAAGGCCGGATGCTGCAGCAGCTCGCTTTCCACCCATTCCGGCGACACGTTGCGGCCGAACGCGGTGATGAACAGGTGCTTGCGCCGACCGGTGATGTGCACGTAGCCGTCGTCGTCGATGTGACCAAGGTCGCCGGTGGCGATGGCACCGGCATGCGGTGCGTCATCGCCGAGATAGCCGAGCATGCGCACGCCTTCGACGAACAGTTCGCCGTCGCGCACGGTCACGCGGGCGTGCGGCAGCGGACGACCGACGCTGCCCGCGCGCGTCGCGCCGGGCCGGTTGAGGCAGACCACCGAGGCGCACTCGCTCAGCCCGTAGCCTTCGTACACCGGCAGGCCGACGGCCTCGGCGCGCGCGATCAGCGATGCACCGACGCGACCGCCGCCGACGGCGAGGAACCTCAGCGAATCCGGCAGCACCGCGCCGCGTTCGGCCGCCATCACCAGCGCCAGCAGCAATTGCGGCAGCAGGATCGCGCTCTCGGGACGGTGGCGATGCAGGCAGGCGAGCAGGGTCGGCATGTCGAGTCCGGCCGAACCGCTGTAGCCGATCTCGCCCAGCGACGGCACGATGATTTCCGCTTCGGACAGCAGCGCCGCATACAGGCCGCCGACGTTTTCGAGCAGGGTCGACAGCGGCATCAGGCACAGGTGGCGCTTCGGCGACAGCGGGCCTGCGGCCTCGGCCAGCGACGCTGCGACCGCCAGCAGCGCATCGGCCTCCAGGCACACGCCCTTCGGTGTGCCGGTGGTACCGGAGGTGAAGGTGATGACGGCCGTGCCCTCGGGCAGGGTCACCGGGTTGGCGGGCAGCGACAGCAGGCGCATGGCATCGCCGAGCGCGCGCGACGGCAGCGCCGCGAACGCAGCAGGCAACGGCGCACCCTTCGGCACCACCAGGGCGTCCGCACCACTGCTGGCCAGCGCATGCGCGACCTGTCCGGGCGTGAAGAAGGTCGGCAGCGGCACGTGCACGCGGCCGAGCGCGCGGATCGCGAGGTCCAGGGCCAGCCAGTCCGGGCCGTTGTCGAGGCGGCTGGCGATGCGCTGCACACCGCTGTCTTCGAACACATCGGCGAACCGGCGGATGCGCGCGGCGAAGTCGTCGCCGGTCCACGCGCCGCCGGTCCAGCGCACGCGCACCGCATCGCCGCCGATACCGGCGATCAACGCGTCGAAGGAGGGTTCGATGCGCATGTTCATGCGCCCGCCTTCGCCGTGCGCGGCAGCCAGGCGGGACAGGGCGACATCGACGGCAACGCACCGCTGCGGACGAGCCAGGCATGGCCGGCGCCGATGTCGCCGAACATCAGGCTCGGTTGGGTGTCGTAGTAGCGGCCCCAGTCGCTGGCATCTCCCTGCAGCCGCGAGGCGAGCGCGGGCGCCAGTTCCACCGTGGCCAGGTGCAGGCGATCGAAGGTGTTGCGCAGCTGACGCGTGGCGGCGAACAGCACCCAGCGGAACCCGGCCAGGTGCAGCCAGTGGGTCATGTGCACGATCAGCGCGCGCGCATCGCCGGCGCGCACCGCGCCGAAGTTGCCGGCTTCCACCAGCGCGCCGCGCGAGACCGGCCGGCCGAGGCGCGCGGCGATCGCGGCGTCCACGGGCACGTCGAGGTACTGCTCGACGAACAGCGGACCTTCGTCGCCGCTGCGCAGTCCGACCGCAGCACGCAGCGCACCGGCATCGTTGCGGAACGCCAGCAGGTGCGGCAGGAAAGTCGCCAGCGCGGCGGCGTAGCGCGCGCGATAGACCTGGGCGATGAAGGCCTCGGTCTCGGCGCGGCGGGCGTCGCCGGCATCGACCAGCGCGCCCTGCGCGAAGGCGGCATCGACGACGCGCGGCATCGGTCTCGGGAGGAAGGCATCTGGCGGCGTGTCGGGCATCGTGGGCGTCATGAACGTCATGGGCCGCGATGCTCGGCACAGTGGATTAAGCGCCGATTAGCCGATTGTGAGCGCCGCGTGAGGGAAGCGTTGGCGTTTCATTGCGATCCGTGGCGGCGGTCACGCGCTTGACGCGCGATTAACGCGGACTTGTCGAAATCCTCACGACCAGCACGCGTGTTCGCGAATCGTTCGCGTTCGCGCGCGAACGAAACGATACATGCCATGCATGCGCGCAATCGAATGGAACTTCGCCGCGAACCTCGCGCGCATCGCTCAGGCGTCGGCGATGCCGCAATCGCGCGCCTTGCCGCGCATCAGGTCGCGATCGCGGGCATTGCCGGCCCGTTCGGCGGCGCGACGGTATTCGATGCCGGCTTCGGGCAGGCGCCCCATGCGTTCGAGCAGGTCGGCGCGCACCGCGTAGAGCAGGCCGTAGTCGCGCAGCGACTTGTCGCCGAGCAGCGCATCCACCAGCGGCAGCGCGGCCTCGGGGCCGTCGGCCATGCCGACCGCGACCGCGCGGTTGAGCTCGATCACCGGCGACGGCGTCACCGTGCACAGCACGGCATACAGCGTGGCGATGCGCGACCAGTCCGTGTCCCCGGCACGCGCGGCGGTGGCGTGGCAGGCGGCGATGGCGGCCTGCAGGGCATAGGGTTCGCGGCCGCCGCCGAGCGCCTGCGCGCGACGCAGCGCGACCAGGCCGCGCTGGATCTGCAGCCGGTCCCAGCGCGCGCGGTCCTGCTGCAGCAACAGCACCGGCACGCCGTCCGCGCCGGTGCGGGCGCGGGTGCGCGACGCCTGCAGCTCCATCAGCGCGAGCAGGCCGAAGACCTCGGACTCGGCGGGCAGCAGGCCGGCCAGCACGCGCGCCAGGCGCAGGGCCTCCTCGCACAGCGCCGGACGCATCCAGTCGTCGCCCGCGCTGGCCGCGTAGCCTTCGTTGAAGATCAGGTAGATCACTTCCAGCACGGCATCGAGGCGCTCGGCCAGTTCGGCGCGGCGCGGCACCTCGAAGGCCACGTCGCGTTCGGTCAGCGCACGCTTGGCGCGCACGATGCGCTGCGCCACCGTGGGTTCGGGCTGCAGGAAGGCGCGGGCGATCTCGGCCGTGCTCAGGCCGCCGAGCAGGCGCAGCGTGAGCGCCACCCGCGACTCCGGCGGCAGCACCGGATGGCAGGCGACGAACACCAGGCGCAGCAGGTCGTCGCCGATGTCGTCGTCCGCGAAACGGTCCGCATCGTCGCCCATGGCGTCTCCGTGCAGTTCCAGTTCGATGCCGTATTCGTCCTGGCGACGGGCATGCAGCGCGCGCTGGCGCAGGTGGTCGATGGCGCGGCGCTTGGCCGCGGTCATCAGCCAGGCCGCGGGATTGTCCGGCACGCCGTCGACGGGCCAGCGTTCCAGCGCGACGACCAGCACGTCCTGCGCCAGTTCCTCGGCGACGCCGACATCGCCGGTCATGCGCGCCACGCGCGCCACCAGCTTCGGCGATTCCATGCGCCAGAGCGCGTCGAGGGTGCGTTGGAGGCGGGCGTCGGTCATCGGCGGCGATGACACCACCGCCGACACCGACATGCAAGCCGCGCCCATGCGATCGGTGTGCGCGCTCAGTACTTCACGATCGACTTGAAGCCGCCCCAGAACATGCGCTTGCCGTCGAAGGGCATCTCGTTGGGCGGGCCCATCGCGGCGATGCGCGGGTCGGCCATCACCTTGGCGTTGATCCGGTCGCGCTGCGCGCGCGACTTGTAGAGGATCCACGCGAACACCACGACCTCGCCCGGCTTGAGCTTCACCGACTGCGGGAACGAGGTGCGCTTGCCCGGCTTCACGTCGTCCTCGACGCATTCGCAGTATTCCAGCGCGCCGTATTCCATCCAGATCTTCCCGGCCTTGCGGGCCATGGTGCGGTAGGCGGCGAGCTTGTCCTTCGGCACCGGCAGCACGAAACCATCGACGTAAGCCATGGGTCTTCTCCTGTGTGGTTGTTGCGGATGATCGGGTGAGGGTCAGGGCGCGGGAGGCGCCGCGGTCATGGCGGCTTCGTCCATCCAGAAGACCTCCCACTGGTGGCCGTCGGGATCCTCGAAGCCGTGCTGGTACATGAAGCCGTGGTCCTTCGGCTCGATCGGGGTGGCTGCGCCTGCGGCCACCGCCTTGGCGACGAGCGCATCGACCTCGTCGCGCGTCTCGCACGACAGCGCCAGCAGCACCTCGGTCGCGGCGCGGGCGTCGGCGACCGGCTTCTTCGTGAAGCCGGCGAAGAACGGCCGCGCCAACAGCATCACCTGGATCCGGTCCGACACCACCATGCAGGCGGCGTTGTCGTCGGTGAACTGCGGGTTGAAGGAAAAGCCCAGCGAGGCGAAGAAATCGACGGTGCGGTCCAGGTCCGCGACCGGCAGGTTGACGAACAGCTGGCGGGAGAACGGGGTCTGCGGCATGGCTCAGCATTCCTTGAGGCAGTTGACCATCCACGGCTTGCCGAAACGGTCGACGAACGAACCCCAGCGATGGGCCCAGAAGGTTTCCTCCAGCGGCATCTGCACCGTGCCGCCTTCGGACAGCGCGGCGAAGATGCGCTCGGCCTCCTCGATGCTGGCCACGTCGATGTTGATGCAGGTGCCCACGCCCGCATCGTCGTGCGGCGGCGGGCCGTCGGCGCCCATCAGCACCGCGCCATCGGCTTCGAGCTGGCAGTGCATGATCAGGTTGTGGCTGTCCGGCGGCATCTGGTCGCACATCGGCGAGTCGCCGTAGGTCATGCGCATGACGATCTCGCCGCGGAAGACCTCGCGGTACAGGTCGAAGGCGGCGCGGCAGTTGCCGTTGAAGTTGAGGTAGGCGATGAAACGCATGGAACGCTCCTTGTGGCGTCGAAGGAAGAGGGGGCGGAGATGGGGCCGGGCAGGGGAATCAGTGTTCGCCGGCGATGCGCTCGCGCAGGCGGTCTTCCTGTTCGCGCAGCTCCGGGGTGAAGGCGTCGCCGAAGTCGTCGGCTTCGTACAGCGGACGGATTTCCAGGCAGGATCCCTCGCTGCCCGGATGCGGATCGGGGCAGCGGCGCGCCCATTCGATGGCCTCTTCCAGCGAGCGCACCTGCCACAGCCAGAAACCGGCGATCAGCTCCTTGGTTTCCGTGAACGGACCGTCGACGACCCGACGGCGTTCGCCATCGATGTGCACGCGCACGCCCTGCGAGGTCGGCTTCAGGCCCTCGCCGGCCAGCAGCACGCCGGCGTTGGCGAGGTCCTCGTTGTAGCGGCCCATCGCCGCGATCAGTTCGGTGGAGGGCAGGATGCCGGCTTCGGATTCGGCGGTGGCTTTCACGATCACCATGACTTTCATGTCGTTCTCCTCGGGTCGGTTGGACGGGACTTTCGCGCCCCATACCCTTCACGACGAACGACGACGGCGGGGATCGACACGCCCGCGAAAAAAATTTTCCGGTCGTTCCGGCATGGGTTCCGGCATGGACCCGCGCCGCCCGACCTGCGGCATCATGGGCGCCCGTCCCCCGACCGCCCGGAGCGCCCGATGCGGTACCTGCTGCTGGTCTACACCGACCCCGAACTGATGGCCACCCTGCCCCAGGCCGAGTTCGACCGCCTCATGCACGGCTGCATCACCCACGCCGACGACCTGAAGGCAGGCGGCTGCCTGCTCGGCTCGCAGCAGCTCGAGGACGCCCGCACCGCGCGCACCGTCCGCGTCCGCGACGGCGCCGCCCGCGTCACCGACGGCCCCTTCGCCGAGACCAAGGAAGTGCTGGCCGGCTTCAACCTGATCGAAGCCGGCAGCCTGGAGGAGGCCGTGCGCATCGCCCACGAATTCCCGTGGATCCGCTTCGGCAGCATCGAAGTGCGCCCGGTGCGGGATTTCGACGCGGTGCGGAGGCGGGTGGGGGCGTGAAACATTCGTCATCCTCGCGCAAGCGAGGACCCATGCGTCAGTGGCGATCAGGCCTGGGTCCTCGCTTGCGCGAGGATGACGTCGGGTTTGCAGGCTTCACGGATCACGCGACGCTCGACAGACGCGCAAGCCATGCTCGCAACGTCCCCCTCACCGCGCCGTATACCCCCCGTCGATCACCAGCTCCGAGCCGGTGACGAACTTGGCTTCCTCGGAGGCGAGGTAGACCACGCCCCAGGCGATGTCGTCGGCGTCGCCCATGTGGCCGAGCGGGTGCAGGGCGCCGACCTCGGCGCGGGCGGCGTCCAGGTCGGTGGCGCCGCTGGCCTGCAGGTGGTGTTCGACCATCGGCGTCCAGATGTAGCCCGGGTGGATCGAGTTGACGCGGATGTTGTCGCGCGCGTAGATCATCGCATCGGTCTTGCTCATCAGCCGCACCGCGCCCTTGGAGGCATGGTAGGCCGGGATGTCCGGTGCGCCGACCAGGCCGTAGATCGACGACAGGTTGACGATGCTGCCACCGCCGGCTGCGCGCAGGTGGGGGATGGCGTGCTTGGTGCAGAAGAACACGCCCTTCACGTTCACCGCCTGCACCTGGTCCCACTCGGCTTCGGTGATCTCGTGCGTGAGCTTCGTCGAACCCGAAATGCCGGCGTTGTTGACCAGCACGTGCAGGCCGCCGAAGTGCGCGACGACCGCGTCGGTCGCGGCCTTCACCGACATTTCGGAGGCGACGTCGACGTGCCAGTACGCCGCGTCGATGCCGCGCGCGCGCAGCGCGAGCACCAGCGCCTCGCCCTCGGCGTCGAGCCTGTCGAAGACCGCGATGCGCCCGCCTTCCTCGCCCAGCCGCTCCGCGCAGGCGCGGCCGATGCCGAGCGCGCCGCCGGTGACGATGCAGACCTTGTCCTTCACCCGATGCATGGCGGTCTCCCCGTGTCGTGATGTGTCCGTGGATTGCACGCCGATGCGCGGGCATCCGCATTGATCGCGGTCAAACGCGTCGCGGTGCGCCTGCCGCTCATCGGTCGGCCGCCTCGCGCGGCCGTACCCGCAGGCCGTCGACGACCTCGTCGCCGGGGTAGACGATCACCCGGTCGCCGGGCGACAGCCCCTCGAGGATCCAGGCCTCGCGCCCGTTGCGGCCGCCGACGTCCACCGCCGCCAGGCGCGCGCGACCGTCGCGCAGGACGAACACGGCCATGCGCTCCGACCCGCCAGCGGTCTCGTCGCCGACGCCGTCGGGATGCGGGAAGACCGCGCCCACCGGGACGGTCAGCACCCGTTCGCGGGCCTGCACGATCGCGCGCACGCCGACCCGGTAGCCGTCGCCGAGCGCGCCGCGCCGCGCGGGCGGGTCGAGCAGGTCGATCAGCACGCGCACGCGCTGTTCCTCGACGCCGAGCGCGGACACCTTGGTGAACGCCGCCGGTTCGACCCGGCGCACGCGGCCGGCCAGGGGGCCCTCGCCACCCCAGCGCTCGATCCGCACCGCAGTGCCGGGCGGCGTCTTCAGGGCATCGGTGGTCAGCAGTTCGGCCACCACTTCCATGTCGGCGAGGTCGCCGATGTCCAGCAGCGGCGTGCCCAGCGCGACCATGCCTTCGCTGGCCTGCACCACGCGCAGCACGCGGCCGGACACCGGGGCGCGCAACACGAACGCATCGGCATCGGCATCGGGATTGCGCGCCGCCGACAGCGCCGCGCGCGCCTGTTCCAGTTCGTGGCCGGCGACATGCTGGTCCTCTTCGGCGCTGTCGAGTTCGCGCTCGGCCGCGCGCAGCGCCAGGCGATCGTTCTCCAGCTGGTTGGCCGAGACGAAGCGGTCGCGCGCCAGGGCCTCGTCGCGACGCAGGGTGTTGCGCGCCTGCTCCACGCTCACCCGGGCGCGGGCGATGCGCGTGCGCGCCCGCGACACCATCGCGTCCGCGGTCTCGACGCGCGCGCGCAGTTCGGCTTCGGTGCGCGCATCGAGCATCGGCGACAGCGCGGGCGCGAGCGTGGCGACCACGTCGCCTGCTGCGACCGCGTCGCCTTCACGCAGGGCGATGCGCGCCAGCCGGCCCGACAGCGGCGCGGACACGACGTAGCGGTCGCGCACCCGCGTGCGCGCCTCCTCGTCGATGCTCGCCTCGAAGCGACCGACGCTCGCGGCCGCCACCTCCACCGGCAGCGGCCGTGGCGCGAACGCCCATGCCAGCAGGCCCAGCGCGACCGCGCCCAGCCCGATGCCCCATCCCCAACCGCGTCGCGTGATCCGCATGCGTCGTCTCCGTCGTCACGTCTTCATCATTCGCGCGTCTTCAGCGCGGCCACCATGTCCAGCCTGTCGATCCGCCGGCGCACCACCAGCGCGCTCGCCGCCGCCGCGGCCAGCACGGCGAGACAGGCCCAGGCGTAGGTGCGCGGCCGCAGCGCCACCGGAAAATAGAACTGGTCGCTGCGCAGCAGCTCCACCAGCAGATGCACGAGGCCGTAGCCCGACAGCATGCCCAGCGGCAGCGCCAGGGCGATGACCAGGGCCATCTCGCCGAGCAGCAGGGCCGACACCTCGGCGCGGCTGAAGCCGAGCACGCGCAGGCTGGCCAGTTCCCAGGTGCGCTCGGCCAGGGCGATGCGCGCGTTGTTGTAGACCACGCCGATCGCGATCACGGTGGCGAACGCGGTCAGGATCGTGCTCATGATCCGGATGTTGCGCGCGCTGATCTCCTGCATGTTGCGCCAGAGCGTCGCCTTGCTGAACGCGCCGACGATGCGCGGCAGGCCCATCGCGGCGGCGAGGAACCGCGCTTCGCCGCCGCGTTCCACCGCCACCGGAAAACGGCCGGCGAGGTCGTCCTCGCCCAGCGCGCGGTTGAGCGCGCCGCGTTCCATGTAGGCGTTCAGGCCCATCATGTCGCGGACCGTGGCGCGCAGCGGCAGGAACAGGACGCGTGCGCGGCCTTCCAGCACCTCGACGCGCACCGTATCGCCGATGCGCAGGCCGAGCTTGTCGGCGAGGCGGTCGGTCAGCAGCAGGCCGTCGGGCGACGGCGACCACGCGCGGTCGTCCACGTCGACGATGCGCTGCAGCACCGGCCGTGCGGGCAGGCCCTGCAGCGCGACGCGTTCGCTGCGGTGGCCGTGGACGATGCGCACGGGCACGTCGCGGCCGGCCTCGACCAAGATCGCGCCGGGCAGCCGCGCCAGTTCGTGGACCGCCGCCGCTTCCGCGGGTTCGGCCAGCCAGACGATCACGTCGGCGCGCAGTTCGACGCGGAACTTCGAATCGACGATGGTCTCGATCGCATCGCGGAAGAAGTTGCCGAGGATGACGATGGCCACCGCTGCGGCCACGCCCGCGACCGCCAGCCCGCTGCGCAGCGGCCGGCGTTCGAGGTTGCGCAGGATCATCCGCAGCACGGTCGGCAAGCGGCGCAGGCCCAGCCGTTCGGCCAGCGTCGGTCGATAGCGTCCGGGCGAGGGCGGGCGCATGGCCTCGGCCGGTGCGAGGCGCATCGTCGCCAGCAGCGGGTTGGCGGTGCCCAGCGCGGCGGTGGCGAGGGCGATCGCGGCGCTGGCCAGCACCAGCCCCGGCGCCATGCGGTGCTCGAAGCGCGGGAAATGGAAGAACTCCGCATACAGGCCGACCATCGCCGTGCCCAGCCATTTGCCCAGCCCCAGCCCGAGCAGCAGGCCGACCGCGACGATCGCGACCACCTGGGTGAAGTAGTGTCCGGCGATGCGGCGATCGGGATAGCCCAGCGCCTTGAGCGCGGCGATCTGTTCGCGCTGGGTGGCGATGGTACGCGAGATGACCACGTTCAGCAGGAACGCGGCCACCGCGAGGAAGATCACCGGCAGCACCGTGCCGAGCACGCGCTGTTCGCGGATCTCGTTGTCGAGCATGGCGTGCGAGGTCTGCTCGGTGCGGTCGTGGGCTTCGCGTCCGCCCCAGGGCGAGATGACGCGCGCGATGCCGGCCACGGCCTCGGCGCGCGACGCGCCCGGCGCCAGGGTCGCGGCGACGCGGTTGAATGCGCCGTCCATGTCGCTGGCCGCCGCGAGCGTGTCGCGGTCGATCCAGAACACGCCAAAGCCGCGCATGTCGGGCATGCCGCCGTAGCCGGCGAACACGTACTCCGGCGACAGCGCGATGCCGACGATGCGCAGCGTGCGCTGCCGGCCGTTGACCAGCGCGCGCAGCCGCGTGCCCGGGCGCAGGCCGCGCGCGTCGGCGAAGCCGGCGGACACCAGGGCCTCGATGCCGTCGGCCTCGCCGCCGTCCGCGACGGCCTGCGGCATCCGTCCGGCGCGCAGGGCGATGCGGTTGATCCGCGGCGGATGCCGGGGATCGATGCCGATCAGGTGACCGAGGATCGGATCGTCGACGCCATCGATGCCGATGCGCACGGTCTGCTCGACCGTGAGCTGCAGGTCGGCGACGCCGGGCACCGCGCGCAGGGTCTCGCCCAGCGCCAGCGGCGCGCGCTTGACGGTGGCGAACACGTCGGCGAAATGCGCCTCGGCGTAGTGGCGGTCGCGCGCCCGCGCCAGCGAGTCGACGGCGCTGAGCGTGGTCACGAAGCCGGCGACGCCGCTGGCCACCACCAGCGCGATGGTCAGCGCCTGGCTCCAGCTCTGGCGCAGATCGCGCAGCAGCTTGCGATCGAGCGCCTTCACCGGCGCGACCCTTGCTGGCGCATCCTTTGCCGGCTCACCACGACAGCTCCGAGGGCCGCAGCCGCCGTGCATTGCGCTCGATGCGCTGGATGCGGCCGTCGCCGAGCACGATCACGCGGTCGGCCATGCCGGCGATGGCGGCGTTGTGGGTGATCACCACCACCGTCGTGCCCAGTTCGTCGTGGATGCGTTCGATCACCTCCAGCACGCGCTTGCCGGTGGCGTAATCCAGCGCACCGGTGGGTTCGTCGCACAGCAGCACCGCAGGGCGCTTCACGATCGCGCGGGCGATCGCCACGCGCTGCTGCTCGCCGCCGGACAGCTGCGAGGGGAAATGGTCGCGGCGCGCGCCCAGGCCGACGCGTTCGACCGCCTCGTCGACCGGCATCGGGTCGTCGGCGATGTCGGCGACCAGCTGCACGTTCTCGCGCACGGTCAGGCTCGGGATCAGGTTGTAGAACTGGAAGACGAAGCCGACGTGTTCGCGGCGGAAGCGGGTCAGTTCGGCCTCGCCCGCACCGTCGAGGCGGTGTTCGCAGTAGGCGACCTCACCGGCGCTGGGCACGTCCAGGCCGCCGAGGATGTTGAGCAGGGTGGACTTGCCGCTGCCGGACGCGCCGAGCAGGACGATGAACTCGCCGGCGGCGATGTCCAGGTCGACCCCGTGCAGGGCGACCACTTCGACCTCGCCCATGGCGTAGACCTTGCGCAGGCCGCGCGCGCGGAACACCACCGGCGTCCCCGGTGCCGCATCGGCCGAGCTGCCCGCACCCGCATCCGGATCCATCGCATCCTTCCCGTGGCCGCCGCATGGCGCACGGCCGACTCTACGTCCGCCGCCGGTCGGAAGGATTGACCACGATCAAGGCCCGGGCAAGGCGGAGATGCTGGAATGCAGGCTCCGACAACCGAACGCGAGGCCCGCCATCATGATCAAGGACATCCTGGTTCCGTGGATCAACACCGACAGCGAACGGGACGTGGCCCGGGCCGCGCTCTCGCTGGCCGCGGCCTCCGGTGCCCACGTGGCGATGCTGGTGACCGTGGACGTGCCGGCGCCCATGCCCAGCGACTGGGGCGCCATGGCCTACGACATCTACGCGAAACTGCACGCCGAAGCGCACAAGCGCGCGAACCAGCGTGCCGAGGCGCTGCGCCAGCGTTTCGCCAATGCCGAGGTGCCGGTGGAGGTGCGCGTGACCGAAGCGTTGTCGGTCTTCCCGCAGAACACCGCGACCATGCATGCGCGCTACGCCGACCTGACCGTGCTGCCGGCGATGCCGCGCAACGGTGCCGAGTCGATGCTGGTCCACGACCATTTCCACGACATCCTGCGCCAGTCCGGCCGCCCGGTGCTGGTGGTGCCCGCCGATACGCCGGCGCGGCTGCCGCCGAAACGCGTGGTCGTGGCCTGGAAACCCACGGCGCAGGCCGCGCGCGCGATCGCCGATGCGATGCCCTTCCTGCGCGCGGCGGACGCGGTGGACGTGGTGGTGATCGATCCGAAGATCGGCGAATCGGCGCACGGCGGCGAACCCGGCGCCAGCATCGCCACGCACCTGGCGCGGCACGGCGTGAAGGTCGAGATCACCGCGCGGCCGAGCATGAACTTCTCGGCGGCGTACGCGCTGCTGGACTTCGCGCGCGAGGTCGGCGCGGACATGCTGGTGGCCGGCGGTTACGGCCATTCGCGGCTGCGCGAGGCGGTGCTCGGCGGCACCACGCGCGAACTGCTGCACACCGCGCACCTCCCGGTGCTGTTCGCGCACTGACCGGAAGCGTCATGCGCCGCGGCGCATGAAACGGACGCGACTCGCTCTATGCTGGGACGGTCCGCCGTCCCGGCGCCCTCCCGTCGCACGCATCGATGCCCACCCTGCCGCCCGAATTGCCCGGTCTGTGCGTCGCCTTCGGCATCGGCCTGCTGATCGGCATCGAGCGCGAACGCAACAAGGGCGAAGGCCCGGCGCGCGGCGCGGCCGGCGTGCGCACCTTCCTGCTCGTCGCACTGGCCGGCGCGATCGCCCAGCGCATCGGCGGCGCGGGCGTGGCCATCGGCGGCGCCTTCGTCGCGCTCGCCGCGCTGGCGAGCTACCGCCGCAGCCGCGACACCGACCCCGGGCTGACCACCGAGGTCGCGATGCTGGTGACCTTCCTGCTCGGCGTGCTGGCGATGACCGCCCTGCCGCTGGCCGCCGCGCTGGGCGTGGTGGTCGCGGTGGTGCTGGCCAGCAAATCGGGCCTGCACGCCTTCATCCGCAACACCCTCACCGAACAGGAACTGCACGACGCCCTGCTGCTGGCCGCTGCGGCCACGGTGGTGCTGCCGCTGCTGCCCGACCACGCCATCGACCCCTGGGGCGCCTTCAATCCGCACAAGCTGTGGCTGCTGGTGGTGCTGGTGATGGCGATCAACGGCGCCGGCTACGTCGCGCTGCGCATGCTCGGGCCGGGCACCGGATTGATGCTGGCCGGTTTCGTCGGCGGCTTCGTCTCCAGCACCGCGACCATCGCCGCGATGGGCGACCGCGCCCGCACCTCGCCGCAGTGGGTGGCGCAGTGCGCCGCAGCGGCGCTGTGCTCGAACATCGCCACGATCCTGATGCTCGCCGTGGTCATCGGCGCGCTGTCGATGCCGCTCCTCAGGTCGCTGGCCTGGCCGCTGGCGCTGGCGGGTAGCGCCGCCCTGGCCTCGGCACTGGCCCTGCGGCTGCGCGGCGGCAGCGGCGCGGTGGATGGCGATGCGGTGGCGCCGGGCCGGCCGTTCGAACCGCGCCACGCCCTGGCCTTCGTCGCCATCGTCGGCGCGATCCTGCTGCTGTCGGCCGGCGTGCACCGCTGGCTGGGCGACACCGGCGTCATCATCGCAGCGGCGGTGGCCGGCCTGGCCGATGCCCATGCCGCCGCCGCCTCGGTGGCGCAGCGGCTGGCGAGCGCGCAGATCACGACCACGCACGCCGGCTGGGCGGTGCTCGTGGCTCTGGCGGCCAACTCGGCCACCAAGCTGCTGATGGCCTGGCTGCGCGGCGGCGGCGGCTATGGCCTGCGCGTGCTGCCCGGCGTGCTGGCGATCGTCGCCGCGTTCGCGGCCGGCGTGTGGTGGCAGGGCTGAGAGCCTGTCTGCCGAAGATCAAGGCACCTTCGACGCGCGGAGTTGCCAGAACGCACCCAGGCCCACGCCGATCACCACGACCGGCGCGCACGCCACCCAGACCAGAGCGCCCTCGGGCAGGACCGCGGCCAGCAGCAGGCAGGCCAGCAGCGTCGCCAGGAGACAGGCGTAGAACCGCCACATGAACAGCACCTCGCCCAGGGCGACGATGACCTGCAGCAGGGTCAGCATCGCGCCCGCCTCAGCGCCCGCCCGCCGGCCTCGATGCCCCGCCCTGCGCCGCCAGGCCCGCGCGACACCGGAAGAAGCGCGAATTCGCCAGCCACTGCCGGTCGGGGTAGTAGGCGAACAGCAGCTGGCCGCCCTTGAGGGTGTCGATCACCTCGTGGGCCACGGCCGGACGCACCGCCGGGCAGCCGAGGCTGCGCCCGAGCCGGCCCTGGCGCTGCGCCATGACCGGATCCACGTAGGGCGCGCCGTGCATGACGATGGCGCGGTCGCGGGCACGGTCGTTGATGCCCGGCTCCAGCCCGTCCATGCGCAGCGAGTAGCCGTTGCCGCCGACGTAGGTCTCGGCGGTGGCGAACAGGCCCAGGCTGGTCTGGTGGCTGCTGTCCTGGTTGGAGAAGGCCGTGGCGAAGTTCTCGCCGCTGCGCCGGCCGTGGGCCACGTGCTCGGCGTGCAGCAGGCGGGCCTCCGGCAGGTCGAAGACCCACAGCCGGGGTTCGGTCGAGGGCTTCGAATAGTCGATCACCGCCAGTCGTCGCGGCGACGCGACCTGGCCGGAGGCGGCCGCGCACCCGGCGGCATCGAGCGCGAGGCCGAGGACCTTTGAATCCAGCGTTGGGGCCTGCGCGTGCAGGCGCTGGAGCAGGTCCGGCACGGCAGCGGGGACGCGCTCAGGGACCGGCATGCCCGCATCGTTGGCGGACGCCAGCGGTCCGGCGCCCAGGGCAAGCAGGAGGGATACGGCGACGGATCGTGGCGACATCGGCGCAGGATAGCCGCGGAAGCGACCGCGTTTCATGAACCTGTCGACGCTTTCATCGTGCGGGATCGGGCCGGACGGGCGGCGGCACGGGCGCCCGCACGGGCCTGGATGCCGGCTCGGTGGCCGATTCCGGCGTCGACGTCTCGGCCGGCGGCGCGTCCGCACGCAGGACGGTCAGGCCCTCGTCCGCCCCGGCCATGCGCAGCGGCTCGTCGGTCAGCACCACGGTGGCGCCGGGGCGCAGGGTCTCGTAGAGCTGCCGCGCGAACGCCGGATCCACCCGAAGCTGGCCCTCGGCGACCAGGCGGCGCAGTTCGTCCTCCGGCATCGCGCCCTCGCGCGGCACCGCCACCGCCAGCCAGCGCAGGCGCGGGCGGTCCGGCAGCATCGCGCTCGGACCCTCGCCGGCACCTTCCAGCAGCACATAGGCCTGGGTGCCCTGCGGCGCCAGCGGCCCGACCGTCACCCGCGCCCGGCCGATCTCGACCCCGTTGCGCAGCACCAGCAGGCGCTGGTCGCGGGTGCTCAGCAGCACGGTCAGCGGTCCCTCGGCCGCGCGTTCCGGTACCCAGACGCTGTCCTCGTCCACCGGCGCCGGCAGGCGCGCCGCGCCGCTGGCGGCATCCACCGGCGCGAACAGGCCCGGCGAGGCCACCTCGGGCGGATGCGACGCACCGTCGGCGATCACCACGGTCATGCCGCGCGAGGTGGTCGCGAACAGCTTCTCGGAGAAGGCATGCGGCAGGCGCACGCAGCCATGCGAGGCCGGGTAGCCCGGGATCCGGCCCGCGTGCAGCGCGACCCCATCCCAGGTCAGGCGCTGCATGAACGGCATCGGTGCGTTGTCGTAGAGGTTGGAGTAGTGCTCGCGTCGCTTTTCCAGGATGGTGAACACGCCGGTGGGCGTCTCGTACCCGGGTTTGCCGGTGCTCACCGTCGACACCCCGATGCGCACGCCGTTGCGGTACACGTAGGCGCGCTGTTCGGGCAGGCTGACCACGATCACCACCGGCCCCTGCGGCGCCAGCTCGGGCGTCCAGACGAACTGGCCAGGCTTGAGCGCCGGCATCGTCTCCGGTGCGGTCGTCTTCGGCACGCTCGTCTTCGGCGGCTGCGCCGCCAGGCCCGCCGGCACGGCGAGGGCGCAGGCCATCAGCATGGCGATGACAGCACGAAGCGGCATGACGGGTACCCCGGGATACGACGACGTCATGATGCCCCGCGAGGAGGGGGAGCGCTTGATCCCGCGCAAACGAACGCATCCACGCTGGCCGCCGCGCCCGGCGCCGGCCAGAATACGGCCATGACCACCGACACCGCCCCCCTGCTCGACTGCGTCGAGCGCCTCACCGGAAGTTCTCCCGCCTGGACCGTCCTCTGGCTGCACGGCCTCGGCGCCGACGGCAACGATTTCGTGCCGATCGTGCCCGACCTCGTCCGCCCCGGCTGGCCCGCGCTGCGCTTCCTGTTCCCGCACGCCCCGGTCCGCCCGATCACCTGCAACGGCGGCATGCGCATGCGCGGCTGGTACGACATCGTCGATCTCAGCGCCGACAATCTCTTCAACCGCGCAGACGAAGCCGGCGTGCTCGAATCCGTGACCCAGGTCGAGGCGTTGATCGCGCGCGAAGCCGAGCGCGGCATCCCGCCGGAACGCGTGATCCTCGCCGGCTTCTCGCAGGGCGGCGCCGTCACCCTCGCCACCGGCCTGCGCCGCGCCACGCCCCTGGCCGGGCTGATCGCGCTGTCCACCTACATGCCCGCGATGCACAAGGCCGATGCCGCGCTGCGCGCCGGTGCCGAACGCCAGCCGCTGTTCATGGCCCATGGCCGCTTCGATCCGGTTGTCCCGTTCATGGCGGGTGAGCAGAGTTGCGCACTGATGCAGCGCCTCGGGTTCCGGGTGGAATGGAAGCAGTACCCGATGCAGCACCAGGTCTGCATGGAAGAGATCCGCGATCTCGGCGACTGGATGCAGACCTTGTTCGCGGGCGCGGCCGGCTAGAGCCGTCCCTGTTGCAAAGCGTGGCGACAGGACTAAGATCGACCCATCGCGATTCCAGGCCACACAATGACGTGAAAGTCCTCATCGCCGACGACGAACCCATGGCCCGCGAGCGCCTTCGCGCGCTCCTCGCCGAGCAGCCCGGCCTGGACCTGGTCGCGGAAGCCGGCGATGGCGACGGCGCGCTGGCCGCCTGCCACGAACACCAGCCCGACATCGTCCTGCTCGACATCGCCATGCCCGGCCTCGACGGCCTGGAAACCGCGCGCCGGCTCACGATGATGGAACCGCGCCCGGCGGTGATCTTCTGCACCGCCTACGACGAACACGCGCTGTCGGCCTTCGACGCCGCCGCCGTCGATTACCTCGTCAAGCCGGTCCGCCGCGAACGCCTCGCCGCCGCGCTGGAACGCGCGCGCACCTTCATCGCCGGCCGCGCCCCGCGCCCCGACACCGGCGAAAGCAACGGCAACGGCAAGCGCCGCACGCATCTGTGCGCACGCCTGCGCGGCAGCCTGCGCCTGATCGCGATCGAGGACATCCGCTACCTGCACGCGGAAGAGAAATACGTCGTCGTGCACCACGCCCGCGGCGAAGACCTGATCGAGGAATCGCTCAAGTCGCTCGAACACGAATTCGGCGACAGCTTCGTCCGCATCCACCGCAACTGCCTCGTCGCCCGCGAGGAACTCATCGAGCTCCGCCGCTCCGGCGACGGCCGCATCGAAGCGGTGCTGCGCCACGGCGACAAGCCGCTGGAAGTCAGCCGCCGCTGCGTCCCCCAGTTGAGGGAGCTGGTGCGGCATCTTTAGGGTGGCGGTGAGCGAAGCGAACCCCACCGCACGGCCGGCACGACATCGGCCGGTTCGCACATTCCGATGAATA
The DNA here is from genome assembly GCA_019634715.1 of Lysobacter sp. Classification (GTDB taxonomy): domain Bacteria; phylum Pseudomonadota; class Gammaproteobacteria; order Xanthomonadales; family Xanthomonadaceae; genus Lysobacter_I. Next base: position 184,786 of record JAHCAU010000004.1, on the reverse strand, counting down.
CCATCCATTTCTACAGCCTCGCCGACGACTACGGCGAATTCTCCAACTTCGCCGAATACCCGATCCGCATCGACGGCGTGACATGGTCGACGACCGAGCACTACTTCCAGGCGCAGAAGTTCGAGGATGCGGCCTGTCGCCAGCGCATCCGGCGCGCGTCCTCGCCGATGGAAGCGGCGCGCATGGGGCGTGATCGGAGAATGAAGCTGCGACGTGACTGGGAATCGGTGAAGGTGTCGGTGATGCACGCGGCGCTGCTCGCCAAGTTCCGCCAGCACGAGGACCTGCGCGCGCTGCTGCTGTCGACCGGCGATGCGAAGCTCGTCGAGCACACCGGGAATGATGACTACTGGGGCGATGGCGGCGACGGCCGTGGCCGCAACATGCTGGGCCAGCTGCTGATGCGGGCGCGGGAGACGCTGGCAGCGGAAGGTTGAGGTCGCGCAGGAATGGCCCCACGCTGAGGCCATGATCCTGTTCATCAATCTCCTGCTTGGCATCGTGTTTCTGCTGGCGCTGCTGTTCATGGCGCTGTATGTCACCTGGATCTTCATTTCGCGGCTCAGACGCGGCGAGTCGAAACCGAAGTCCTTCCTGCGATGGCTGCGCGATCTGTTCGATCTGGTGAGCGGATTGGGGTGAGGACTCGGGCGATCGACTCCGCCGGATGCTGGCCGCGTCCGATCGATGGCGATGGTGGGCTTCGCTGCGCTCAGCGCCACCCTACGCCGGCTCCGGGCGGGCTGGCGTGATCGGGCCGCATGCGATAATCGCGCCATGAAGACCCTGCGCATCGCCACCCGGAAGAGCCCGCTCGCGCTCTGGCAGACCGAGCATGTCGCCGCGCTGTTGCGCGGCCTGGATCCCGACCTCGAGATCACCCTGGTGCCGCTGTCCACGCGCGGCGACCAGGTCCTGGACCGCTCGCTGGCGGCGGTGGGCGGCAAGGGGCTGTTCCTGAAGGAGCTGGAAGAGGCGATGCTGCGCGGCGAGGCCGACTGCGCGGTGCATTCGCTCAAGGACGTGCCGATGGAACTGGAAGGCCCGTTCGTGCTGCCGGCGATCCTGGAACGTGCGGACCACGCCGATGCCTTCGTCAGCAACAATCACGAGGACATCGCCTCGCTGCCCTTCGGCGCGCGCGTCGGCAGTTCGTCCCTGCGCCGGCAGGCGCAGCTGCGCGCGCTGCGTCCCGACCTGCAGCTGGTCGACCTGCGCGGCAACGTCAACACCCGCCTGGCCAAGCTCGATGCCGGCGAATACGACGCCATCCTGCTGGCCTGCGCCGGCCTGCAGCGCCTGGGCTTCGACCGCCGCATCCGCGCGCGGCTCGATGCGCCCGCATGGCTGCCCGCGCCCGCGCAGGGTGCGATCGCGGTGGAATGCCGCGAAGAGGACGACGCCACCCGCGAACTGTTCGCCGCGCTGAACCACACGCCGACGCGACGCTGCGTCGAAGCCGAGCGCGCGATGAACCGCGCCCTGCACGGCAGCTGCCAGGTGCCGGTGGCCGCGTTCGCGCACGAGGTCGAAGGTGGGTTGCATCTGGTCGGCCAGGTGAGTGCGGTCGAGGACGGCCGCGCGGTGCGCAGCGAAGCGACCAGCGCCGATGCCGACGCGCTCGGCAAGCAGGTGGCGCAGCAATTGCTCGATCTCGGCGCGGGCGAGTTCATCGCTGGCCGCTGATCGCGGCAGCGACCCGGCTTTTGTAGAGCGGAGCGAAGCTCCGCTGATTCCTTTCCGGAGACAGGGCAGCGGAGCTTCGCTCCGCTCTACAAGGGCGTGACCAGCCTTGTAGGAGGGCCTTCAGGCCCGAGCTCTTGTTTTGTCATCACGAAAAAGCTCGGGCCTGAAGGCCCTCCTATAGAAAAAAGCACCGTCTCCGCGGATGGCTCAGTAGTACAACATCACCACATGCTTCGCTTCGGCGAAGAACAGCCAGCGCTCGACCATCGCGCCGAGCTGGAACGACAGCGCCGCGCCCCAGTACAGCGCCGCAGGCCCGCCGTGCTGCATGACCATCATCGGCAGCGCGCACAGCACCGGCACCAGCACGCAAAGCACCAGCGCGATCGCGCGCAGCTTGCGCGCATGCCTGCGGGCGACGACGAAGCCCATCTCGCGGTTGAGGTAGTTCGCCTCGGTATGCGGGCGTTCGAACACCGAGACCTCGCGACCGGGCAGGCCCACCGCGTCGCCGCGATCGAGCGGCAGCGCATCGCGATCGAGGGCGCGCCAGTAGCGCAGCTTCGCCACGAACAGCGCGACCGCGCCGACGAGGACGCCGATGCCGACCAGGGCCGGTCGATCCAGCGTGGTACCCGCGAACGGGCCGAACAGAATGCCGCCACCGAGCAGGGCGAACAGCAGGTAGACCGGCACGACCAGCGGGTGCCGCCATGCCGGGATGGTCTTCAGCGAACCGTAGATCATCGCGGTGCTGACGATCGCAGCCAGACACAGTGGCGCGAGCAGTGCGCAGAGGATGCGCATCACCACGGGTTCCTGCGGCAGGTCGATGACCGTGGACTGCACCAGCACCGTCGTCGCGGCCACGCCCATGCACGCGATCGCGAACACGCCTTCGCGCGACATCCACGAGCTGCGCCACTGCGAGAACGCGCGCCACACCCGCATCGGCTTGCCGAGATGCCACAGCGAGGCGATCACCCCGGCCGCGACCAGCACGCCACCGGCGATCAGGCCGAGCGCCCAGCCGATACCGTCGAACCATTCGGCGCGATCGCCCAGGGCGATGCGCAGCGCGAGCCAGAACCACAGCCCGAAGCCGGTGCCGGACAGGGTGGTGAAGACGATGACGGAGAAAGCGGGGTGCATCAGGCATCACCCAGGGGCCGCGACCTGCGCGGGGAATGGAAGAAGAACAGGTACACGACCTGGGTCAGCGCCATGGCGGCGCAGGCGGCGAACACGGCGGCTTCGGTCGCATCGGTGCGAACCGCACGCAGCGACCAGGTCGTGAAGATCAGCGCGCCGAACAGGCAGTACAGCGCCCACAGCGGCAGAACGAAGCGGTTCTCGTACAGCACGCCGGCGACGAGGAGGAAGACGGCGAGGAAGCGCAGGGTCGCTGGCGTGCCCGGCACGGACCGCCAGAACCAGGCTTCGAGGAGAAGATAGCCGGAGGCAGGCAGCGCAAGCGGCCACGGCGGCTTCGGGAGCAGGGACATCATCGCGACAACACCTTGTCCAGCCAGCGCAGCAACGGCGGCAGCTTCGCCGTGTCGAGCGTCTCTTCCTGCGCTGCGGGCGCATCGCCACCCGTGCGGCGCGGACGCGGCGGCAGGTAGCGGTTGACCGGGTCGTAGCCCAGTTCGGGCATCAGCGCGACGCCGTTGCGCTCAGCGACGAGCTTCGACACCTCGGACTCGGGATCGCCGAGGTCGCCGAAGTGGCGCGCGCGCGTCGGGCAGGCCTGCACGCAGGCGGGCTGGCGGTCGGCTTCGGGCAGGTGTTCGTTGTAGATGCGATCCACGCACAGCGTGCATTTCTTCATCACGCCCTCGACCGCGCTGTATTCGCGCGCGCCGTAGGGGCAGGCCCACGAACACAGCTTGCAGCCGATGCACTTGTCCTCGTCGACCAGCACGATACCGTCCTCGGCGCGCTTGTAGCTGGCGCCGGTGGGGCAGACCGTCACGCAGGCCGGCGTCTCGCAGTGCAGGCAGCTGCGCGGGAAATGCAATGTAAGAGCCGGCAGCGTCATCGCCGGTTGCGCGGCTTCGGCGGCGAGGCTGCCCGACGATGCACAGGCCGACGTGGCCGCGATCTCGTAGCTGTGCACGCGGTTGAACCACACGCCCGACGGGTCCTTGCCGTACGGCTGTTCGTCGGTGAGCGGCCCGGCGATGCCGCCGGCATTCCACTGCTTGCAGCTCACCGCGCAGGCGTGGCAGCCGACGCAGGTGTCGAGGTCGATCACCAGGCCCAGCTTCTTCTTCGACGGCGGCGGCAGGTCGGTCATGTCGGAACGGGACGCATCAGAACGGGAAATAACGCGGGATGAGCAGGACCGCCATCGCCCAGAACAGCAGGTTCAGCGGAATGCCGATCTTCGGGAAATCGGCGAAGCGATAGCCGCCTGCGGTGTAGACCATGGTGTTGGTCTGGTAGCCGACCGGCGTGGCGAAGCTGGTCGACGCGGCGAAGGCCACGGCGACGAGGAAGGGCTTGGCGTCGACGCCCATGGCCTCGGCGGTGGAGATGGCGATCGGCACCACCAGCACGGCAGCCGCGTTGTTGCTCATCACTTCGGTCATCAGCGCGGTGAGCAGGTAGATCGCGGCCAGGGTGACCACCGGGCCGTAGCCGGACAACCAGCCCAGCGCATGCTGCGCCACCCAGTCGGCACCGCCGGACTTCTGCAGTGCGATGCCCAGCGGCAGCACACCGGCGAGCAGCACGATCACCCGCCAGTCGATCGCCGCGTAGGCCTCTTCCGGGCGCAGGCAGCGCAGGGCCACCAGCGCGGCGCAGCCCAGCAGCGACGAGGCGACGATGGGCATCCAGCCGAGCACGGCGACGCCGATCGCGCTGGCCATGATCAGCAGCGACAGCAGCGCACGGCGCAGATCGACGCGCGGCTGCTCGCGCTGGCCGATCAGCAGCACGCCCGGATCGCTGCGCAGGTCTTCGAGGGCCGACGCGGTGGCGTCGACCAGCAGGATGTCGCCGACCGCCAGCGGGATGCGGTCCAGCGGCTGCCGCGGCTGCGGGCCGCTGCGCTGCATGCCGTGTACCCGCACGCGGTAGACATGACCGAAACGCAGCTGCACCAGGCTCTTGCCGGCCAGCGCCGACCCGGGCGCGATCATCACCTCGGCATGCACGCGCGTGTCGCCGGGATCGCCCTCGAGATCGCGGGCGACGCGGTCGTGGTGCAGCTGCAGTTCGCGACGCACGCGCTGGATCTCGTTCCAGTCGCCGCGGATCAACAGGCGGTCGCCCGCAGCGACGGCCTCGGCGCGCGGCTGCGCCAGGGGCTGGCCGTCGCGGAAGTTCTCCAGCAGGAACACGTCCTTGGTCTCGACCGGGATCGCCACCGAACCGGCGCGTCCGATCACCGGCGATTTCTCGGGCACCCGCAGTTCGACCAGGTAACGACCGCGATGGTCGTCTGCGGCGCTGTCGGGGATGCCGAGGTCGGGCAGCAGGACGCGCTGCGCGACCAGCATGTAGAGGACGCCGGCGAGGACGAACCACAGGCCGAGCGAGGCGAACTCGAACAGGGCGAAGCCCGGTTGCCCGGATTGCCGCGCCAGCGAATCGACCAGCAGGTTGGTGGACGTGCCGATGAGCGTGCACACCCCGCCGAACTGCGCCGCGAAGGACAGCGGGATCAGGAATTTGGACGGCGACAGCCCGCGCGCGACGACGGCGGAGATCACCAGCGGCAGGAACACCGCGACGATCGCGGTGTTGTTGATGAACGCCGAAGCGAATGCGGCCAGCAGCATCATCAGCAAACCGAGCAGCCATGGCCAGCGCACGCGCGAGAGCAGTTCGCCCACGCCGCGCAACGTGCCGCTGCGCTGCAGGCCCGCGCTGAGCACGAACATGGCGGCGACCGTCAGCGTCGCCGGGCTGCTGAAGCCCGACAGCGCCTCGCCCGGCGTCACCACGCCGGATACCAGCAGGCTGCCGAGGATCAGCAGGGCGACCACGTCGACCGGCAGTTTCTCGCTGACGAACAGCACGACCGCGCCGACCAGCACGGCGAGGGTGATCCACAGGTCCGGTGTCATGCCATGTCTTCCCTAGAGCGAGTCATGCATCAGGACGCGGATGCCGACGACGACCGCGCCGGCGCTCATGGCGAACAGCACCACGAACGGCATCGGTCCGACCGCGGCCGGACCCGGCTCGGCGACGACGGCGAACAGCCACAGCAGGATCAGGCTGCCGACCTTGCCGACGGCGATGCAGCTCCAGCCGGCCATGCGGCGCATCATGCCGCTCATGCCTGGCCCCGCTCGCGCAGGTCCGCGCCGTAGCGCAGCGGCGCGGTGCGTTTCGCATCGAAGGGCAGCGGCACGAACTGCGGTGCGCTCATGCCGGCGGTGTCGGCCTTGCGGATCGAGACGCGAAGGTCGAACCACGCGGCCTGGCCGGTGACCGGGTCGGCATTGGCGTAGTCGCCGCGCGGCGTGATGTCCGAAATCAGGTGATTAAGCAGGAAACCCTTGCCGCTTTCCGGCGCATCCTTCGACAGTCCCCACGCACCGCGACGCTTGCCGATCGCGTTCCAGGTCCACACCGTGTCCGGCTGCACGTTGCCGGCGAACTTCGCCTGCACCGTGATCGTGCCGTGGTGCGAGCTCACCTCGATCCAGTCCTCGTCGGCGATGCCGTACCTCGCGCCGGTGTCCGGATGCAGGTACAGCCAGTTGCGCGCGGCGATCTGCCGCAGCCAGGCGTTCTGCGACCCCCACGCGTGGTACATGAACATCGGCCGCTGGGTCAGCGCCGACAGCGGGAAATCATCGCCGCTCGTCTGCGCGCCCTCGAAGGGCTCGTACCACATCGGCAGCGGATCGAAATGGGTCTCGACCCGCTCGCGGTGTTCCGGCGGCGGCACGTTCACGCCATGGCCCCGCGCGGCGAGCCGGAACTTCTGCATCGTCTCCGAATACAGCTGCAGGGTGATCGGGTCGGTGGTGGCGATGAAGCCGAACCGATGCGCCCACTGCAGGTAATCGCGGTTCGCCATCTTGTAGTAGCGCGCGGACTCGGGAATCGGCGCGTGCCAGAACCCGCCGTGCTCGATGTAGCGCTGCAGCTGGTCGGGATTGGGCGCGCCCTTGCCGTGCTCGTCGCCGTTGCGGCCGCGCCAGCCGGCGAGCAGGCCCACGCCCGGCGCGCGCTCGTGGCGGACCATGTAGTCGGCGTAGTCGCGATACAGCGGCTGGCCGTCCTCGTCGACCATGCCCGGCAGGCCCAGGCGCGCGCCGAGATCGAGCAGCACCGACTGGAAGCCGCGCACGTCGCGCGGCCGGCCTTCGTGATCGGCCTGCGTCGATGGATCGAACACCGGATGGCGGATCGCGTCGGACGCGCCATCCGCATCGGAAATCGGGCGATCGAGCAGGCTGATCGAGTCGTGGCGTTCGAGGTAGGTGGTATCCGGCAGCACCAGGTCGGCGTAGGCGACCATTTCGCTGGCGTAGGCGTCGCTGTAGATGATGCGCGGGATGCGGTAGGCGCCGGTCTCGTCCCGGTCGGTGAGCCAGTGCATGGTCTCGCGCGTGTTCATCGCCGAGTTCCAGCTCATGTTCGCCATGAACATCAGCAGGGTATCGATGCGGTAGGGGTCGCCGGCGTGCGCGTTGCGGATGACCGTGTGCAGCAGTCCGTGCGCGGACAGCGGATACGACCACGAGTACGCATGGTCGATGCGCTTCGGCTGGCCGGCCTCATCCACCACCAGGTCCTCGGGGCCATGCACGAAACCCAGCGGCGCGGCGTCGAGCGCGCCGTTGTCCTTGCGCGCCTTGCCGGGCCGGTTGGCCGGCGGCACCGGTTTCGGGAACGGCGGCTGATAGCGGAAGCTGCCCGGCGCGTCGACCGCGCCCAGCAGCATCTGCAGCACGTGCAGCGCACGGCAGGTATGGAAGCCGTTGCTGTGCGCGCTGATGCCGCGCATCGCATGCATCGACACCGGACGACCGACCATGGTGTCGTGTTCGCGACCCCAGGCATCGGTCCAGCGCACCGGCAGTTCGAGCTTGCTGTCGAACGCGGCCTGCGCGAGTTCGCGCGCGATGCGGCGGATGGTGTCGGCGGGAATGCCGCAGCGCTCGCTCACCGCATCCGGCGAATACTGCGGATCGAGATAGCGTTCGGCGAGCAGCTGGAACGAGGGCACGGCGGTGCGGCCGTCGGGCAGCGCGACTTCGCCGACGATGCATGGCGAGATGTCCATGGCGTCGGCACGGGCCTGGCCGCCGCCGCGCGTCGCGCACAAGGGCCTGCCCTCCGCATCGCGCGCGAACAGGCCATCGTCCGCTGCCCCGGGATCGCGGATCACCAGCCAGTGCGCGTTGGTGTAGCGCACGAGGTAATCGAAGTCGATGCGGTCGGCGTCGAGCAGTTCGTGGATCAGCGCGAACGCGAACAGGCCGTCGGTGCCGGGGCGGATGCCGATCCATTCGTCCGCGATCGCGCCGTAACCGGTGCGCACCGGATTCACCGCGACGATCTTCGCGCCGCGCGCCTTCAGCTTGCCGAGGCCGAGCTTGATCGGGTTGGAGTCGTGGTCCTCGGCGACGCCCCAGAGCATCAGGTAGCGGGTGTGCTCCCAGTCCGGCTCGCCGAACTCCCAGAAGCTGCCGCCGATGCTGTACAGGCCGCCCGCCGCCATGTTCACCGAGCAGAAACCGCCGTGCGCGGCGTAGTTCACGGTGCCGAACTGCTGCGCCCACCAGCCGGTGAGCGCCTGCGACTGGTCGCGGCCGGTGAAGAAGGCCAGTTCGTCTGGGTTGCGTTCCCGGATCGGCCGCAGCCAGGACGTGGCGAGCGCCAGCGCCTCGTCCCACTCGATCTCGCGGAACTCGCCGCTGCCGCGTGCGCCGGTGCGCAGCAGCGGCTTGCGCAGCCGCGCCGGCGAGTAGTGCTGCATGATCCCGGCCGAACCCTTGGCGCAGAGCACGCCCTTGTTCACCGGGTGATCGGGGTTGCCCTGGATGTAGCGGATCTGCCCGTCCTTGATCCAGACGCGGATGCCGCAGCGGCACGCGCACATGTAGCACGTGGTGTGCTTGACCTCGTCGCCGGGCGAGGGCGACAGATCGAGGCGGGGCTGGTCGGGTCCGTGCATCCGGCCATTGTGCCTGCCGGCGCGGCCGGCAGGCGAGTGCGACCTGCCGGGTCCTGCTTAGTATGTCGGCCGGGTTACTTCGGCACGTCGATCCGGATCGACGGGTCGTTGAAGCGCGAATAGGTGATGGTGGTGGTGCTCGCGCGTCCGCCGGCCTTGCCCGTGGTCTCGATGCGGACCGGGTAGCCGTCGGCACCCACCCACATCAGGGTGCTGGTCGGCGTGCCGCCGCTGTTCTGGGTCATCCGGTACTTCTTCGCCGGCTTGCCGTTCACGACCTCGGAACCCAGCGCCTCGATCTGGGCCTTGTCGACCTCGCGCATCGCGCGGTCGGTCTCGCGCCACTGGGTCATCGTGCCCTTGGGCATCGGGATGCGCATCGAACGGCCGTCGATGTTCATGTACATCGTGTCGCCGATCACGACCTGGGTGCCCACGCCGGGCATCTGCATCCGGTAGCGGTCGGGGGCGACGAAGTCCATCTCGGTCTTCGGCATGCGCTTGTCGCTGTTCTCCATCACCACGTGGTAGCTGCGCAGGGCCAGGAACTTCACGCTGACCGCCTTGAGGTCTTCCTTCGGGCCTGCCCAGGCGCTTCCGGCCGCGCCGACCAGCAGAACCACGGCCAGGGCCGCGCCAGTCGCAGCCCGCAAGACTGGGTTCCGGCACACTATTCCTTTCTCGATCAACGACATGCGAGGCTCCTGCGACGGGAAGACGAAGACCCATGCTATAGCGGAAAATGGAGGCCGAACCGGCCAATACGCCACCTGCCAGCCGACTGGACATCAATGGACCGTTACGAACGCATTCTGTCGCTTCACCGCATCCTCAAGAGCGCCCGCTACCCGGTGACCGTGAAGCGATTGCAGGACGAGCTGGAATGCTCGCGCGCGACCGCCTACCGCGACCTGGCCTTCCTCCGCGACGCGCTGATGGCGCCGATCGTGGGCGACGGCGAGGCCGGCTTCCGCTACGACGCCCAGGAAGGCGAACGCTTCGAGCTGCCCGGCCTGTGGCTGAACTCGGAAGAGCTGCACGCCCTGCTCGCCGCGCAGCAGCTGCTCAGCCGCACCGGCGGCGGCGTGCTGTCCTCGGCCTTGGCGCCGCTGCAGCAGCGCATCGAGAAGCTGCTGGAAGAGCATGCGCCCGGCAAGCGCTGGCCGGTCGAGCGCGTGCGCGTGATCCCGCACCGCACCCGCACCATGGACGAGCAGGTGTTCCGCATCGTCTGTTCGTCGGTGCTCGAGCGCAGGCAGCTGAGCTTCGAATACCGCGCGCGCTCCACCGACGAGAAGACCCGGCGCACCGTGTCGCCGCAGCGCGTCACCCACTATCGCGGCAACTGGTATCTCGACGCCTTCGACCACGAGCGCGAAGCGCTGCGCAGTTTCTCGGTCGACCGCATCTCCACGCCGCGCATGCAGGATGGTGCGGCGCGCGACGTGCCCGACGACGAACTGAACGCCCACCTCGCCGGCAGCTACGGCATCTTCTCCGGCGCGCCGAAGGGCTGGGCGACGATCGTCTTCAACCAGAAGATCGCGCGCTGGGTCGCCGACGAGCACTGGCACTCGCAGCAGCAGGACCGCCACCTGCCCGATGGCCGCTTCGAGCGCAGGGTGCCCTACAGCGCCCCGCGCGAACTGCTGATGGACATCCTGCACTACGGCCCCGACGCCGAGATCGTCGAACCCGCCGTGCTCCGCGAGCAGATGAAGTCGATGCTGCAGCTGGCGGTGAGCAATTACGAGCGCTGAGTCAGGCATCGTGCGGGAACCGCCACGGTTCCCGCACGATGCGTTCCGGCCGGCTCAATCGTCCCTGGTGCCGCATGCGGGCATGCCCTTGTTGGTGCCCGTGGCACCACGGCAGTTCATCAGTTCCTGGCCGGGAGAGCGACAGATTCCCCGCGCACGCAGCCCGGCCACAAGCTCACGCCGCGCGCCCTGCAGGGTGATGTTGGCTTCAACCCAGGAACGTCCGTCGAACGGCCCCTGCACCGGTGTCCACGTATAGATGTCCACACCGCTCTCGGTCGAATTCACGCCCATCACCGATGCCCGGTCGCCAGTGGCGGGAACGACCGATACCGTCTCGATCCGCGCACGGCAGTACGCGTAGCCATCCGGCAGGTTCACGCTGAAATAGCCCTCTTCGCCACGACGTTCGGCCTTCGGCACCAGTGCGAACGCAGCGGCCACGGTGCCCGGCGGCGCACCGAAATAGGACGCAGCGGCATCCACGATGCCGGTACATGCCTCATTCTTCGCGCATTCGGCGAACGCATCCATGGGACTCTTCGGCTGCATCACGGCATCGATTTTCTGCCTCACGACGACGAAGTCTCCGCCAGCCAGAGCCGTGGCCGGGGCAAGGACAAGCAACAGCATCGAGATCGCGCCGAAACGTTTCATCGCGTCTTCCCCCGCTTCGATGTGGAACATTCCACGGCCGGAAGTATTCGCGACGCGGGTCGCAGACGCGATCCGACATCGAACGCCGATTCGGCGCATTCCAGCATCACTTCGCATGCGCGTCGGCATCGTGCGGGGCCAATCGTGCAGATCCTGAAGTCCAGGCGATCCCGTCGATGACGCCCGATGGACGATGGACGATCCCACGTCGCAGCTCCTGAGACCCCGCCCCGGAACACTGGACCCGTCATCCACCGGAGCATCGCCATGTCCACTGCTCATGACCAACCGTCCCTGATCGAACAGAGCCTGCTCGGCGCGGCCGCGCTGGGCCTGGTGACGATGCTCTCGCTGCCCGCCGCGCGCGCCGGCAGCGAGACCTTCGGCTGGCTGCCGTTCTGGCTGCTGGCCCTGCCGCTGTCGGCCTGGGCGGTGGCGCGCCTGCTGCGGCTGCGCGAGCTGCGCACGATGGCCGCAGCGCAGCGCCCGGTGGCGAGTGTGCATGCGCTGCATGCCGTACCCCGGCGTACCGCTGCGGTGCGTCCGCTGCCGCGAGCGGCCTAGCCCGGGCCGCCTGCGGGCGTGACCTCCGGCAGCGGCCCGTGGGCGCGGGCTGTGCTAGCGTGGCGGCCCCTGCCGTCTTTCGTTCCGGAACCCCGCATGCCCAAGCTTTCGCATGTCTGCCTCGCCGTCGGCTTCGCCCTCGGCTGCGCTCCGTCCCTGGCCGTGCTCGCCGCGCCGCCCGCCAACAAGCCCGCTCCCGCCATGTCCAATGCCGCCACGCCCGCCGACCCCTACCTCTGGCTCGAAGGCGTCGAAGATCCCAAGGCGCTGGAATGGGTGCGCGAACGCAATGCCAAGGCCGAGGCCGAGATCGCCGGCACCCCGGAATTCCAGAAGCTCGAAGGCGACCTGCGCGCGATCCTCGATTCGACCGATCGCATCCCGGGCGTGACCAAGATCGGCGACTACTACTACAACTTCTGGCGCGACAAGGCCAACCCGCGCGGCCTGTGGCGGCGCACCACGCTGGAGGAGTACCGCAAGCCGGCTCCGAAGTGGGAAACGGTGATCGACCTCGACGCGCTGAACGCCGCCGAAGGCCGCGCCGAGAACGAGAAGTGGGTCTGGCACGGCGCCGAATGCCTCAAGCCGAAATACGAGCGCTGCCTGATCGCGCTCTCGCGCGGCGGCGCCGACGCCGACGTGACCCGCGAGTTCGACCTGGACAGCATGACCTGGGTGGAGGACGGCTTCTTCCGACCCGAAGCCAAGGGCGGCCTGCAGTGGGTCGACCGCGACACCGTCTATGTCTACACCGATTTCGGCGACGGCTCGCTGACCTCGTCGGGCTATCCGCGCGTGGTCAAGGAATGGAAGCGCGGTACGCCGATGAGCTCGGCCAAGGTCGTGTACGAGGGCAAGCCGACCGACATGTACATCGCGGCCTTCCACGACCTTACCCCGGGCTACGAGCGCAGCTTCGTCAGCCGCACGCTGGCGTTCTACAACGACGAACTCTACCTGCGCGGCAAGGACGGCAAGCTCACGAAGCTCGACCTGCCGAACTCCGCCAACAAGTCCGTCCACAACCAGTGGCTGACCCTGGAACTGCGCGAACCCTGGAAGCAGAAGGGTCGCGAGTACGCCGCCGGCTCGCTGCTGGTGATGGACTTCGACAGGTTCATGGCCGGCGATCGCGAGTTCGACGTGGTGTTCACGCCCGACGAACACACCTCGCTGTCGGCGTTCACCTGGACGAAGCAGCACCTCGTGCTGACCCTGCTCAGCGACGTGAAGAGCAGGATCCGCGTGCTGACCCCGCTGGGCCAGGGCGGCTGGAAGCAGAGCCTGCTCGACGGCGTGCCGGCCGTGGGCACCACCAGCGTCAGCGCGGTCGACCCCGACGGCAACGACCTGCTGTGGATGACGACCACCGACTACCTCACGCCGACCACGCTGCTGCTGGTCGACATCGGCCAGAAGCCCGAGAAGCTCAAGTCGATGCCGGCCTTCTTCGACGCCGAGGGCCTGATCACCGAGCAGCACTTCGCCACCTCGAAGGACGGCACCAAGGTTCCGTACTTCATCGTGCGCCGCAAGCACCTCACGCTCGATGGCAAGGCGCCGACCCTGCTCTACGGCTACGGCGGCTTCGAGGTCTCGCTGACGCCCGGCTACAGCGCCACCGTCGGCCGCGCCTGGCTGCAGGAAGGCGGCGTCTACGTGCTCGCCAACATCCGCGGCGGCGGCGAATACGGCCCGCGCTGGCACCAGGCCGCGCTCAAGGCCAACCGCCACAAGGCGTACGAGGACTTCGCGGCCGTCGCCGAAGACCTGTTCGCGCGCAGGATCACCTCGCCGAAGCACCTCGGCGCGCAAGGCGGCAGCAACGGCGGCCTGCTGATGGGCAACATGATCGTGCAGTATCCGCAGCTGTTCGGCGCCATCGTCTGCCAGGTGCCGCTGCTCGACATGAAGCGCTACAGCAAGCTGCTGGCCGGCGCCTCGTGGATGGCGGAGTACGGCGACCCGGACACCAGGGACTGGGAGTTCATCCAGCACTTCTCGCCGTACCATATGCTCAAGGACGACGCCAAATACCCGCCGGTGCTGTTCACCACCTCCACCCGCGACGACCGCGTCCACCCCGGCCACGCCCGCAAGATGATGGCGAAGATGGAAGCGATGAATGCCGACGTCCGCTATTACGAGAACATCGAAGGCGGCCACGGTGGCGCCTCGAACAACCAGCAGGCCGCGCACATGTCCGCCTTGGCCTACACGTTCCTGTGGCAGAAGCTGAAGTAAGACGCGACATACGCACATTGATCGATACCAGCAGGGCGGCCTCCGGGCCGCCCTGCTGCGTTCGGGAAGCCGCATAGATACCGTCTTGCTCACATGGCTGCAACCGGGGTCGAGCTGAAGGGTTTTCGGCTTCTGAGCACCCCGTAGACGATATGCATCAGTTTGCGCATGACCGCACAGATGGTGACTCGCCCAGGTTTGCCGGCGGTGCGCAGACGCCCTGCGAAGACGGACAGCACCGGGTTGTGCCGCATCGCCACTACCGCAGGCATGTACAGCGCCGCACGCAAGGCGGCCGGGCCACGTTTGCTGATGTGCCTGGTGCGCTGGACGCTGCTGCCGGACTGGACGATCGCGCAGTCCAATCCTGCATAGCAACCCATTGTTTCACCGGAGTCCGATCGAGAATGTGCACATGCGACAAGAGCACTGCACTGGCTGCTCGGCGATGCCCGGCGGTATCGATTCGAGCAGGTCGGCCGCTGGCGCAGTTCGGGATCCCGATCGACATGGTCGCGGATGCGTTAGAGCAGGTCGTCGATTGCACCTGCAGTGCATCGATGACGGCCCGATCGAGTCCTGGGACGCTGGGGTGCGCGGTATGCAGCCGATTGTTCTCCTGCTGCCGCAGATCACAGGCTGTCCAAGTGCCGGACCAGCGCCTGCAGCACGCGGACAGCCTGCGGTGGAGGTGACCACTGCGGCGGGCTGTGGAGCGCCGTGAAGCGAGCGATGCGCTTGGCATCGCCGTGTCGGCCCGATCGCCTGACTTCTGCGCGGACGAACGCCGCGATCTGGGCAGGGATTGATCACGCTGACCGGATGGCCGGCATCATGCAGCGTGCAGGCGACGGCTTCGCTGTAGCTCCCGGTAGTTTCCAGGTTTACCGCGCAATGCCCAGCATGATGATGATTGACCCATTCCAGCAGGCCCCGATCCCTGCATGGGTATTGCGGAAGGTTCAGGATTTATGCCACGAACAGCGCCGCATCCAGCATGTCTGGCAACATCGATTCCGAGCGTGAACATGGCCTTGTCCTGATCGAAAGGGCGACGCGCGAGCCCGGACCTACCTTTGTCAACGTGGCTCAGCGGGTGTGCGGCCTCAGATACCGTTCGGTCTGTTGGGCAAGCCGGGATGGGGCGGCCAATCTATGTTGCAGGCTCGAAGCCTGAGGGTGCGCACGGCCTACCCCATCCCCCCGAGCGTCCTCGGGAACGATACCCAACCGGGTGCCGTCGAGGTTGCTGGTGCGCCCCGGCGCACGGCCTTTTCATCGCGGTGGATTGAAGTTGCGGGCCATGGCAATTCATTGACAGGAGCAACGATCCAGCAGGGTGCACCGCATGGTTTCGTGAAGACCAACTGCGTGAATCTTTGAAATCCTACTTCGCGCTGGTGCGATCCAGGCACTCCGCCATTCTCATCCGACCTTGTGCATCGACGAGCACCGCACCACCTTGGTAGGTATTCACCAAAAGCTCGCCTTCCTTGGTCACTCCGCTCGATCTGGGCGCTCCCGGCAGGACGCGCCATGAGGTTGCATGCCAGCGGCCGTGGTCGTTTATCGAAAGATCGAGCAGCGCGCCGGCATTGGTCGACATATGCGCGATTCCAGATACTGCAAGATAACGATTCCCGAGACGATGGATGTCCTGGATGTTTCCATCAAAGAGCCTGTACCGCTTTCCATCGTCGCCCAGCCACATCAATTCACCGCCCCATTCGCCGCGATCCGATCCTGCCAACCAGCCATCACCAGTGCGGAGCGCGACCTGAGGGGTCCGAGTGACGGCTTTCTCACGACGAACCATGGCGCTTCCGGTCACTGCAGCCACGCCGTCGGCATTGGGCGCTGCTCCTTCCGGCGGACCGTAGCTGATCGCCGTCGCGGTGTACCGCAGCTTGGCGAGTTGCCCTGAACCGAGACTCTCGCTTGATTTCACGCCGACCTGCGGCGAGGCGATCTTCGCCGCAGGTCTTTCGCAGTCGATTTCACGTCTTCTTTCAAAGCCGAAGAGCGCCCTGCGATCCGGGGCACCTTTCAGACGCGGTTTCGGGATCCACAGCAATGCAGACTTTGCCGAATCACGCACCCAGGGATGCCAGTGGGTCTTGCTTGCCCGTTCGAGCGATGGCTTGGCCGAAATGGCGCGCATGTGCCCCAATGCCTCTGCAGCCGCAAGATTCTGGCGGACATCCGTGGCGTCATCCAGCGCAGCAAGCAGTGCCGGGACGTTCCTTTCATCGCCGACATAGCCCAGTGCGATCGCCGCCGATTCTCGCAGATCCGGATCGGCATGCTTCAACAGCGGCTCGATGTGCGGCGCTGCCGAACGGCCACGGTCGCCGAGGGCGCCGACATCGCGCAGCAGCATTGCATCAGGGTTCTCACGAAGTCGTTGCACGAGCAAGCCGGCAGCGCGGTCGCCATGAATCGAAATCAGCACGTCTTCGACGTCCTGTCCAAGTGCAGGTCTCTGCTTCGCCAACGCATCCACGCTGTCCTGCCATGACAAGGCTCGGTCCCCGAGAGCGCCGATCATCTGGAGCGCCCCGCGCGCCACGTCTTCCGGAATCGACGGATCTTCGCAGATCGCCAGCAGTTGCGGCACGATCAATTTCGCATCGACAACCATCTCCTGCAGCATGGATGCCAGGAAACGATGCGTGTCGGGATTCTTGCAGCCATCGGGACAACGTGCGGCTGCAACGATGTGGGGCACGGCCTGATTCCCGAACAGTGCTACCGCGTATCCTTCCTGGTTGCCCGTGTCGTGTTGAGCCAGAAGGCGCTGCACGGCTTCCGCTGCGGCTTCATCGGTCCCGATGCGCGCCAGCGCCGGAGCGAGCCAACCGAGATCCCGATCGAGGCCGGCACGGATCGCGGGCAAATGCCTCGGGTCGATCTGCTTCACATCGCGCAGGACGTAAGCAGCCAATTTGGCCACGCCGGGATCGCTGTCGGACAACAGCGGCACCATCGCTTCGGCGACGCCAGGCATCGATTGCAAGCGCGAGGCCAGCATATCTTCCTGTTGTCCCATGCCACCATATCGATCACCTCGGCGCGCGGCAGCAATGGTTCGCAGCCGGACAATGCAGGCTGTGATATCCGCGCAGGTCTCAGGACTACCTTCCGCTCTCGCCTCTGCGGCAGCCCTGTCTGCTTGTTCGCAGGATGCGAGCGAGAGAGCCGCACCGACGATCGCGAGTTTTATGAAGATCGTGCCGAACTTGCTCGAAATCGACATGCCATGTTGCTCCTTCCGTCGGATACAGGACGGGCGAATCAGAACCCCCCACCTGCTTCCAGCCACGCCAATTCGTCCGGCGTGCTCTCGCGGGCAAGGGCACGGTTGCGGTGCGGGAAGCGGCCGAAGCGGCGGATCACGTCGCGATGCGCTTCGGCGTACTTGAGATAGTTCGCGTCGCCCATCGCTTCACACAGCGCGACGCAGCGGTCCTGGTCGGCGATGTCTTCCGAATGCTCCAGCGGCAGGTAGACGAAGACGCGCAGCGCGGGATCGACCCGAGTGTCGAAGCCGGCGTCGATCGCGCGACGCGCGTACGCGAGCGCCAGCGGATCGGTGGCGAAGGCATGCCCGCTGTCGCGAAAGACGTTGCGCGGCACCTGGTCGAGCAGCAGGATCAGCGCCAGCGCGCCGTCGGGCGTGTCGAGCAGGTGCTCCCGCTCGCGACGCGCGGCGGCGAAATGTTCTTCGAGGAAGCGGTCGCGAAGTTCGGCGTCGAACGCGGCGTCCTTCGCGAACCATTTTGACGGGCCGGCGTCGCGCCAGAAGGCGAGGATGTCGAGGGTGGTGGACATGGTTGAATGCCTCGCGAGCGGGAGAAGGAAGGGCATGGCTTTGCTTTGTAGGAGGGCCTTCAGGCCCGAGCTCTACGAGCGATCGCCGCAATCTTCGGGAAAGAGCTCGGGCCTGAAGGCCCTCCTACGAAAGCGTGGCCCTCTCAGGGCCAGACTTGGGGCCTACTCATCGAACCGCAGGTGCCGCACCGACTTGCCATGCCGGCGGATCAGGCGCAGGGCTTCGATGCCGACCTGGATGTGGCGCTCCACATATTCGGCGCTGACCTTGGCGTCGCTGGCTTCGGTCTTCACGCCTTCGGGGATCATCGGCTGGTCGCTGACCAGCAGCAGCGCGCCGCAGGGAATGCGGTTGGCGAAGCCGGCGGCGAAGACGGTGGCGGTTTCCATGTCGATGGCCATGCAGCGCATCGCGCGCAGGCGTTCCTTGAAGGCGTCGTCGTGTTCCCAGACGCGGCGGTTGGTGGTGTAGACGGTGCCGGTCCAGTAGTCGTGGCCGAGGTCGCGGATCATGGTGGACACCGCGCGCTGCAGGGCGAAGGCGGGCAGGGCCGGCACTTCGGGCAGCAGGTAGTCGTTGCTGGTGCCTTCGCCGCGGATGGCGGCGATGGGCAGGACGAGGTCGCCGAGCTGGTTCTTGCGCTTGAGGCCGCCGCACTTGCCGAGGAACAACACCGATTTGGGCATGATCGCGGACAGCAGGTCCATCATCGTCGCGGCGTTGGGGCTGCCCATGCCGAAGTTGATCATGGTGATGCCGTCGGCGGTGGCGCTGGGCATGGGCCGGTCGGTGCCGACGATCGGGGCGCCGGTCATGCGCGAGAAGTGGCCGAGGTAGCCGCCGAAGTTGGTCAGCAGCACGTGCTCGCCGAACTGGTCCAGGGGCACGCCGGTGTAGCGGGGCAGCCAGTTCTCGACGATCTGTTCTTTTTCCTTCATCGCGGGGAGTCTCCGTCGTTGTCGTTGTTATCGCGACATTCTGGCACGCGCGGGGTGGGCGATTGCTCCAATCCGGCCGGACGTCGGCCCGGGGACACGCGGGCCGCGGGTGCTGCGACGACGCCATCGGGGATTGCGGTGTTTGGCGGCACGCAGGCGGCGTGCCGGCAAGCTGTCGACTGAGTACCGGGAATCGGCCGCCCCTGCCGAAAGTCATGGTTGGCAGTGTCTGCGGGCCGGTCTACGGTGGCGAAGTTTTCACGGGGAGACTCGCCATGCACCGCTCTTTCGTGGTCGCGCTCGCCGCGACCGTCCTGACCACGCCGCTTGCGGCGCCAGCCGCCAATGCGCCGGGCGCGAAACCGGTCTCGCGCTTCGCGCAGGACCCCTACGCCAGCACCTACCGCCCGATCGCGGCGCCGGCGGTGCTGATCCGCGACGCCACCGTGCTCACCGGCACCGGCGCGCGCCTCGACGAGGCCGACGTGCTGATGCGAGACGGCCGCATCGTCGCCGTGGGCCGCGACCTGGACGCCCCCGCCGACGCGGTGCAGGTGGATGGGCGCGGCAAGTGGGTGACGCCGGGCCTGATCGACGTGCATTCGCACCTGGGCGTGTATCCCTCTCCGGGCGCCAGCGCCCATTCCGACGGCAACGAGGCCACTGCGCCGACCACGCCGAATGTCTGGGCCGAACATTCGGTGTGGCCGCAGGACCCGGGCTTCGCCACCGCGCTGGCCGGCGGCGTGACCTCGATGCAGGTGCTGCCGGGTTCGGCGAACCTGATCGGCGGTCGCGGCGTGACCCTGAAGAACGTGCCGGCGACGACCTACCAGTCGATGAAGTTCCCAGGCGCGCCCTGGGGCCTGAAGATGGCCTGCGGCGAGAACCCCAAGCGCGTCTACGGCCAGAAGGGCGGCCCGTCCACGCGCATGGGCAACGTGGCCGGCTACCGCGCCGCGTTCATCGACGCCAGCGAATACCTCAAGAAGAATCGGCCCAAGCCCGCCAGTACGGCGAACACGGCCAAGCGCCGCTGGTGGCAGGGCAGCAGCGACGTCAAGGACAGCAGCAACGACAGCGGCGGCAAGCGCGACCTGAAGATGGACACGCTGGCCGGCGCGATCAACGGCGACATCCTGGTGCACATCCACTGCTACCGCGCGGACGAGATGACGACCATGATCGATCTCGCCAGGGAGTTCGGATTCAGGATCAGCGCGTTCCACCACGGCGTCGAGGCGTACAAGCTCGCCGACCGCCTGGGCCAGGAGAACATCTGCGGCGCGCTGTGGGCCGACTGGTGGGGCTTCAAGATGGAAGCCTTCGACGGCATCCAGGAGAACATCGCCCTGGTCGACCGCGCCCGCAACGGTTGCGCGATCGTGCATTCGGACTCGGACGAAGGCATCCAGCGCCTCAACCAGGAAGCGGCGAAGGTGATGGCCAACGCGCAGCGGGTCGGCATCGACATCCCGCCCGAGCGCGCGGTGCGCTGGATCACCGCCAACCCCGCGAAATCCATGGGCATCCTCGACCAGACCGGCACGCTGGAAGCCGGCAAGATGGCCGACGTGGTGCTGTGGAACGGCAACCCGTTCAGCGTCTACGCCAAGGCCGAGCAGGTCTACGTCGACGGGGCGCGCCTGTACGACCGCCACGATCCCTCGCGCCAGCCGGTGTCCGATTTCATGCTCGGCCAGGGCATCGAAGGAGGTGTGAAGTGAATCGTTCGATGAACCGCACGACGAAGCAACCCCATCGCCGCATCCGCCTCGCCGCGCTCGCCGCCGCGCTGGCGCTGCTGTCGGGCAACGCGTTCGCGCAGAACCTGCTGATCCGCAACGCCACCGTGCACACCGCCGGCGCGCAGGGCACGCTGAAGAACACCGACGTGCTGGTCCGCGACGGCAACATCGCCGCGATCGGTACCGGGCTGCCCGCCGGCAACGCCACCGTGGTCGATGCCGGCGGCAAGCCGCTGACGCCGAGCTTCTTCGGCGGCGTCAGCGCGATCGGCCTCGACGAGGTGTCGTCCGAAGACCCGACCAACGACCACGCGCTGGCCCTGGGCCAGGGCAAGCAGATGGTGGTGCGGCCGGAATTCGACGTGAGCCTGGCCTACAACCCGGCCTCGGTGCTGGTACCGATCGCGCGGGTGGAAGGCATCGGCTTCACCCTGCTGGGCGCGGACACGGCCAACGGCGGTTCGATCATCGCCGGACAGGGCGCGGTGGTGCGCCTGGATGGCAGCGCCGACCCGGCCGGTCCGAAGCTGCTGTTCGTCCAGCTGGGCAGCGACGGTGCCAGCCTCAGCGGCGGCACCCGTGCCAGCCAGTGGATGCTGCTCGACCAGTTCATCGATGAAGTGCGCGGCCGCATCCCGGCCAACGCACCGATGGCGATGCTGACACCGGCGGGCCGCGCCACGCTGGCGCGCTACCTCGACGGCGGCGGCCGGGTGATGGTCGGCGTGCATCGCGCCGCCGACATCCGCCAGCTGCTGCGCTGGTCGCAGCGCCACAACGTGCGCATCGCGATCCAGGGTGGCGACGAAGCCTGGAAACTCGCCCCGCAGCTGGCCGCGGCGAAGGTCCCGGTGTTCCTCGATCCGCTGTCGAACCTGCCGCGCAGCTTCGACCAGCTCGGCGCCACCCTGGAGAACGCCGCGCGCCTGCGCAGCGCCGGCGTGGCGGTGGCGTTCTCGCAGTCGGACAAGGCCTCGCACAACGCGCGCAAGATCCGCCAGCTCGCGGGGAATGCCGTGGCCAACGGCATGAGCTGGGAAGACGGCCTGGCCGGCCTGACCCGCGTGCCCGCCGAAACGCTGGGCGTGGGCGACCGCATCGGCACGATCGCAATAGGCAAGCGCGCCGACCTGGTGCTGTGGTCCGGAGATCCGCTGGACGTGAGCAGCACCGCACGCCAGGTCTGGTTCGACGGCCGCGCGATCCCGATGCGCAGCCGCCAGACCGAACTGCGCGACCGCTACCTGCGCGCCGCCGGTCCGCTGCCGAGGGCCTACCCCGCGGGCGCCGAGTAGGCGAGCCAGCGCCGCCGGACGCGGGTAAGCTGATGCGATGACAGGCATCAGACTTCCGCTCGCGGCGCCTGCGTTCGCGATCCTCTGCGGCGGCCTCGCTGCGAGCGCCGCCGCAGCACCCGGCTACGGCGTCCAGCCGCCGGGCCAGTTCCACAGCGGAGAAGCCGTCGCCCGGCACGGCGAGCGCTGGCTCGCGTTGCGCGTACGCCCCGACGGTGCCGAGCTCCTGACCGCCCGCGTCGCGGTCAAGCGGGTCCACGACGAACTGCTCGACGGCGAAGGCGAGGCCACCGGCGAAGCGGTGTCGGCCATCGGCCTGGAGGATGTGACGATGCTGCTGCGCGGCCCCGGCCTGCGTCCGGGCACCGTCGCGCAGGCCGCTGTGGCGGATCTCCCGTCGGAACACGGATTTCCCACGCACCGGCTGTCGCTGGGTCCACGCGAATACCGCATCGCGACGCGATGCACGGCCGACCTCGCCGATGCTGCGGTCGAACATCCTGCCTACACCTGCACCATCGATCTCATCGATGGCGAGCGCCGGCAAACATTGATGTCGACAGGCGCGTACCGCGAAAGCAGCGATGCGCGTCTCCTGCTCGGCGACGATGCGTCGCCGCACATGATCTTCGCCGGCGACCTCGACCGCGATGGCCGCCTCGACCTGATCTTCGACACCACCGACCACTACAACCTCAGCAGGCCCACGCTGTTCCTGTCCGGCGCTGCGGGCGAGGGCGAACTGGTACGTGCCGTCGCCACCCACGACGCCGTCGGCTGCTGACCCTCCGCCACGCGCATCGCGTCTTCCCTTCTCCTTCCTTCATCGCCCATGCACACCGAACCGTCCAACCGCTGGTATTTCGATTTCATTTCGCCCTTCGCCTACCTGCAGTGGCCGAAGGTCCGCGCGCTGATGGCCGAACACGCCATCGTGCCCGTGCCGATCCTGCTCGCCGCCGTGCTCGATGCACGCGGCCAGAAAGGACCCGCCGAAATCCCGAGCAAGCGCGAATTCACCTATCGCCACGCGCTGTTCCAGGCGCGCGAGGCCGGCGTGCCGCTGCGCTTTCCGCCCACGCATCCGTTCAACCCGCTGCCCGCATTGCGCTTGTGCGTTGCAGCAGGCGCCAGCGTCGCCGCGATCGATGCCCTGTTCGACTGGATCTGGGTGCAGGGCCGCGCCGCGGACAGCACCCAGGCGCTGGAACCGGTGCGCGAAATGCTGGGATTGCCGCCCGGCGTGGCCGACAGCGCCGAGGCGAGATCGATGCTGCGCACCTGCACGGAAGTGGCCCTGACCGAGGACGTGTTCGGCGTGCCGACGCTCGCACTTGGCAAACGCCTGTTCTGGGGGAATGATGCACATGCGTTCGCGGTTGCGGTCCTGCGCGACCCGGCCCTGTGGGACGAGGCCGAGATGCGCCGGATCGCCGATTTGCCCGTCGGTGTGCAACGCGCCTGAACAGGGGCTGGCCGTTCCATGCCGGAGGTGACGTACGACGGTGTACGGTAGCTGGTACCATCGCGCCCCCTACGGAAGCCGCCATCATGCGTATAGGTCTGGTGATCGATTCGGTCTGCGATCTTCCCAGGAGCTATATCGAACGGAATCACATCGAGATACTGCCCATCACGGTCCAGATCGGCGACGCCATCCGCGCCGATCACCGCGACGAGAAACAGACGCTGGAATTCCTGCATTCGCACGTCGCCGAACGCGGCGCCGAAGCGGAAACCATGCCGTTCAGCGTGCAGGACATCAGCGACCTGTTCCTCAAGAAGCTGGTGCTCGACTACGACCACGTGTTCTGCCTGACCGTCACGAAAAGTCGCAGCCAGGTCTACGACAACGCGATGCAGGCCAACTACGCGATCCTCAACGACTACAAGCCGATCCGCGCCGCCGCGGGGTTGACCACGCCCTTCGCGCTGCGGGTGATGGACACGCAGAACCTGTTCGCCGCGCAGGGCATCACCGCGGTGGAAGCGGTGCGCATGATCCAGGCCGGCGAAGGCGTCGCCAAGATCCGCGCACGGCTCGACAACCTCGCGATCAACACCCACGGCTACATGGTGCCGCGCGACCTGATGTACCTGCGCACGCAGACCCGCCTGCGCGGCGACAAGAGCGTCAGCCTGTTCAGCGCCACGCTGGGTTCGGCGCTCGACATCAAGCCGGTGCTGTACTGCAATCGCGGCGAAACCAGGCCGGTGGCGAAGATCCGCACCTTCGAGGCCGCCTGCCGCCGGCTGTTCGACCACGCCAGCGAACGCGTGCGCATCGGCCTGATGACGAAGACGCTGTGCCTGAGCTTCGGCGGCGAACTCGAGGAAATGCGCCTGCTGCCCGGCTACCAGTCGCTGGTCGATACCTGCCGCCAGCATGGCGTGGAGGTCTACGAGAGCGTGATGAGCCTCACCGGCATGATCAAGGTCGGCAAGGGTTCGCTGGCGATGGGCTTCGCCTCGGAGCCGCACGAGTTCAAGGACTGAACGCGAAGGTCGCTGCCTCGCGCAGCGGCCTCAGCCTCCGACGCCTGCCATGCCGAAGATCGGCAGGTACAGGCCGATGACGACCAGCGGCACCAGGACCAGCGGCAGGCCGACACCGACCAGCAAGGCCACCAGTCCGCGTCGGTTCGGTCGGCCCGGCACCGCCGGCGTCAGCCACCACGCCAGCAGCACCAGCGCGGGCAGGGCGAGCAGCAACGATCGCCCGGCCAGCAGCGCGCGCGTGAGCCACGGCAGTTCCGCGCCGAAGTTGCGATAGACCTCGTCGAACTGCGGCACGACCAGGTTCACCACGATCGCGGCGACCAGCGAACAGAGCATGCCGAAGACGAGCAGCGCGTGTTGTCCGGTCATGGCGTGTCCTCATCGCGACGATGCGCCATGATCGCATCCGGCATCGCGCATCGGCATCTCCGGCATGCAGAACGACGACACCCGCCTCGCGGCGGGTGTCGTGCGTGTTGCGTGTCGTCTGCGACGGAAGCGGATCAGGCCTTCGCGGGTTCCGACTTGTCGCCGAAGCGACGCATCATCCAGATCTGCTGGACCATGCCCAGCGCGCCGTTGGTGACCCAGTACAGCACCAGGCCTGCCGGGAAGAGGGCGAACATCACGCCGAAGATCAGCGGCATGAACTGGAACATGCGCTGCTGGATAGGATCGACGCCGACCATCGGGGTCAGCTTCTGCGTGTACCACATCACCACCATGTTGAGGATCGGCAGGATGAAGAACGGATCGCGCGCGGTCAGGTCCTGGATCCACAGCATCCACGGCGCCTGGCGCAGTTCGACGGATTCGATCAGCACCCAGTACAGCGCCAGGAACACCGGCATCTGGATCAGGATCGGCAGGCAGCCGCCGGCCGGATTGATCTTTTCCTTCTTGTACAGTTCCAGCATCGCCTGCTGGAACTTCTGCTTGTCCTCGCCGTAGCGCTCCTTCAGCTGCTGGATGCGCGGCTGGAACTTGCGCATCTTCGCCATCGACTTGTACTGCGCGGCGGACAGCGGATACAGCGCGAGCTTGATCAGCAGCACCAGAAGCACGATCGCCCAGCCCCAGTTGTGCGTGAGCTTGTGCAACTGCGCGAGCAGCCAGTGGATCGGTTCGGCGAGGACGGTGAAGATGCCGTAGTCGAGCGTGCGCTCGAAGCCCGGTGCCTGCTTCGCCAGCTGTTCCGGCAGCTTCGGGCCGATCCACAGCTTGGCTTCGGTGCTGGCCTGCGCATTGGACGCCACGGTGAACTGCGGGCCGGTGGCGCTGATGCCGAACAGCGACTGCGCAGGGTCCGCGCTCAGCGCGTAGTTCGCCTTCTGGTCCGCCTGCGGGATCCAGCCGGTGAAGAAGTAGTGCTGCAGCAACGCGATCCAGCCGCCCTGGACGTTGTCGCCCTTGTCGATCGGATCGACCTTGCCGTCGTCGATGAAATCGTCGTAGGCGCGCTTCTGGTACTTCTCTTCGGGCGTGTACCAGGCGCCACCGCTGAACGCGAAGGTTTCCGGGTTGAACATGCTGCGCGTGTAATCGTGCGGCACGCGCGACAGGTAGCGGTAGACGTGGCCGGTCCAGGGCGTGCTGCCGCGGTTGACGATCTCGTCGCGCACCTTCAGCGCGTACTCGCCGCGCGCGAGCGTGTAGGTGCGGCGGATGGTCACGCCGTCGGCACCGTTCCACACGAAACGCGCGCTGATCTCCTTCGCGCCTTCGGCCAGGGCAAGATCGCTCGCCGTGTCTTCCGGCACGAAGCCGCCGCCGTGGTTCGGCGCGCCCTGATCGCTGACCCAGCCACTCTGGGCGACGTAGAAGTTCTTCGGGTCTTCGTCGAACAGGCGCACCAGCGGCGCGTCTTCGGCGCGGCTGGTGCGGTAGTTCAGCAGCTCCGCACGACGCACGCTGGCGCCATCGAGCACCAGGCGCAGCACGTCGTTGCTCAGGGTCACGCGCGCCTGCGGCTGCGCGCCCGCAACGGTGGCCGGTGCAGGCTGTTGCCCGGGTGCGGCCGGGACGTTCGCCGAGGGAAGCGTGGCCGTCGGTACGGGCGCGACCGTCGGCACCGGCATGCCCTGCGGCTGCACCGTCGCCTGCGGGGCGGCGACCGGCTGCGGCTGCTTCTCCTCGTTCCACTTCATCCATAGGATGGTCGCGACCATCAGCCAGGCGAGGATCAGGAAAGTACGCAATTGGGTCATGGCACGGCCGGAGTCGTCGCATCGCCTGTCGGCGACGCTGGGGATGAAGAGGAATCAGCGGGCGGCATTGTGCCGTCCGGTCTGGATGGGGGCAACGCGACCCGGCGCAAGGCGTGCCGGAAGGCACTGGCGATCTCGGGGGCGGTGGCGCGGGCGGCACCGGCGCGCGCGACCACGACATAGTCCCCAGCGGGCAGGCCGTGGCGTTCGCGGCGGAAATGATCGCGCAGGACGCGCTTGATGCGGTTGCGGACCACGGCGCGCTTGTCGACCTTGCGCGACACCGCGAGGCCCAGGCGGGCGGGGTGGTCGGCGGGAAGATGATGCAGGGCGAACAGGCCGTTCGCGGCGGCGCGGCGGCCACGGGTGAACACGGCGTCGAATTCCGGACGCGCGCGTACCCGCGCGGAGCGCGGGTAGCGGGCGGTCGGAGCGGTGTGCTTGCCGGCAGTCATGCCGGAAGGATCGTCGGGGCCGGGGCGCATCGTCTGCACGTCACGCCCGGATCCGGTCAGCGGACCGGATGCGGCTCGACGATCAGGCGCAGAGGCGCTTGCGGCCCTTCGCGCGACGGCGGGACAGGACCTTGCGGCCGTCGGCGGTCTTCATGCGGGCACGGAAACCGTGGTCGCGCTTGCGCTTGAGGTTGCTGGGTTGGTAAGTGCGCTTGGTGGCCATGGTTCGGGCTCGAAAGTGCGTGAAGAAGGTGAGGTGGTAGCCCGATGGGCGCGCGACGCGCAGCCTGGGCCGCAAGAACCGGCAATTATGGGGTGTGCAGGTCCATCGGGTCAAATCGACACGAACCGGGACTTCGGAGCGTGATGCGGGACAGGCCTTCGAGGTGGTAGTCTGGCCGACTTACCCACCGGTTACCCACAGCCCTGCGCACGGGACACCGCGTATCGACGACGGCCCGGGGCCTCGCGGTCGCGGAGATTCCGCGCTCCCGGGCAGGGGTATCCGTTCCCGCGGGCCTGTTCCCCCGCTCCACACCTGTTGCGACCTGCGAATCACCGATGGATGCCTGGCCCCGCTGTCTCGAACGCCTCGAAGCCGAACTGCCGCTCGAGGAAGTCCAGACCTGGTTGAAACCCCTGCAGGCGCGCCAGCGCGACGACGGGATGGTGCTGTACGCGCCGAACGCCTTCGTCCGCGACGCGGTACAGGAAAAGTACTTGCCGCGCATCAGCGAGCTGATGGACTATTTCGCCGGCAGCGCCACCGTGACCCTGGAAGTGGGTTCCGCGCCGCGGGCCACGCCGGCCACGCCCACGCCGACCCAGCTGCACGCCGCCAACCGCATGCAGGGCGGGGACAACGGCACCGCGTTCGCGGGCAACCTCGACAACCACTACACCTTCGACAACTTCGTCGAGGGTCGCAGCAACCAGCTCGGCCGCGCCGCCGCCTGGCAGGCCGCGCAGAAGCCCGGCGACCGCGCCCACAACCCGCTGCTGCTGTACGGGGGCACCGGCCTGGGCAAGACCCACCTGATGTTCGCCGCCGGCAACGAGATGCGCCGGCAGAACCCCGGCATGCGCGTGATGTACCTGCGCAGCGAGCAGTTCTTCAGCGCGATGATGAAGGCGCTGCAGGACAAGACCATGGACGCGTTCAAGCGCCAGTTCCAGCAGGTCGACGCGCTGCTGATCGACGACATCCAGTTCTTCGCCGGCAAGGACCGCACCCAGGAAGAGTTCTTCCACACCTTCAACGCGCTGTTCGACAGCCGCCAGCAGATCATCCTCACCTGCGACCGCTATCCGCGCGAGGTCGAGGGCCTGGAGCCGCGCCTGAAATCGCGCCTGGCCTGGGGCCTGTCGGTGGCGATCGAGCCGCCGGATTTCGAGACCCGCGCGCAGATCGTGCTGAGCAAGGCCCGCGAGCGTGGCGTGCTGCTGCCCGAGGACGTGGCCTACCTGCTGGCCAAGAAGATGCGCAGCAACGTGCGCGACCTCGAGGGTGCCCTGAACACACTGGCGGCCCGGGCCAACTTCACCGGCAAGGCGATCACCCCGGAGTTCGCCCAGGAAACCCTGCGCGACCTGCTGCGCGCCCAGCAGCAGGCCATCGGCATCGCCAACATCCAGAAGGCCGTGGCCGACTACTACGGCCTGCAGATCAAGGACCTGCTGTCCAAGCGCCGCACCCGTTCGCTGGCACGCCCGCGCCAGGTCGCGATGGCGCTGACCAAGGAACTGACCGAACACAGCCTGCCGGAGATCGGCGACGCCTTCGCCGGCCGCGACCACACCACGGTGCTGCATGCCTGCCGCCAGATCCGAACCCTGATCGAGAGCGACGGCAAGCTGCGCGAGGACTGGGACAAGCTGATCCGCAAGCTCAGCGAGTGAGGCCGACAACACCGGAAAGACGGCGAAAAGTGTGGATATCCACAGTGGCATTTCGTAACTTGCGCAGGGTATGGAGACAAGTTGTGGATAAAAACGGCACCGCTTCCGACGCCAGGAGTTGTCCACAGATCATCCCCACGACCAAGCTGCGGTTATACAGACGTTTGAAGTTGCCGAAAAACGTTCGAAAACAGCGACTTGAATGCGTTTCCCACCGTTTTTCGCGCTACCATCACCACCATCTTTCAAGATTTTCCATCTTTTAGAAGCATGAAGCGGCGCAAAGCCGCCGACTCACGAGGGGAACCAAATCCGATGCGTTTCAGTCTGCAACGCGAAGTGCTCCTGAAGCCGCTGGCGCAGGTGGTCAATGTCGTCGAACGCCGACAGACCTTGCCGGTGCTGGCTAACCTCCTGGCGCGGGTCGATGGCGACCTGCTGTCGCTTACCGGTACCGATCTCGAAGTCGAGATGGTCGCGCGCACGAAAGTGGAAGATGCCGAACCCGGCGAAACCACGATCCCGGCGCGCAAGCTGTTCGAGATCGTGCGCGCGCTGCCGGACGGCAGTCGGGTCACGATCAGCCAGTCCGGCGACAAGATCACCGTGCAGGCCGGCCGCAGCCGGTTCACGCTGGCGAGCCTGCCCGCCAACGATTTTCCGGCACTCGACGAAGTCGATGCGACCGAACGTGTGAAAGTCGCCGAAGCCGGACTGAAGGAACTCATCGAGCGCACGGCGTTCGCGATGGCCCAGCAGGACGTGCGCTACTACCTCAACGGCCTGCTGTTCGACCTGCGCGACAAGGCGCTGCGTTGCGTGGCGACCGACGGACACCGTCTCGCCCTGTGCGAGGCCGTCCTCGAAGAAGCCGTCCAGACCAAGCGCCAGATCATCGTCCCGCGCAAGGGCGTGCTCGAACTGCAGCGTCTGCTCGAAGGTGGCGATCGCGAACTCGAGCTGGAGATGGGTCGCAGCCACATCCGCGTGAAACGCGACGACGTGACCTTCACCAGCAAGCTGATCGACGGACGCTTCCCGGACTACGAAGCGGTGATTCCGATCGGCGCGGACCGCGAAGTGAAGATCGATCGCGAAGCCTTGCGCGCTTCGCTGCAGCGCGCCGCGATCCTTTCGAACGAGAAGTATCGCGGTGTGCGCATCGAAGTCTCTCCGGGACAGATCAGGATCAATGCGCACAACCCGGAACAGGAAGAAGCGCAGGAAGAAGTCGAGGCCGACACCAAGGTGGACAGCCTGGTCATCGGCTTCAACGTGAACTATCTGCTGGATGCCCTGTCGGCACTGCGCGAGGAAGAGGTCATCCTGCAGCTGCGCGATGCCAACTCTTCTGCCCTGGTCCGCGAGTCCAGCAGCGACAAATGCCGTCACGTGGTCATGCCGCTGCGTCTCTGATCGACATGCTTCTGTTCCACGTGGAACATTCGGTTGCTGCAACGTGTCGCCCGGGATCTCCCGGGCGATTTCGTTTGCGTGCGACCTGTCATGATCGCGGAGCAGGCACATGCATGTGACACGGCTCCGCGTGGCCTCGGTACGGCGCCTCGAAGCCGTCGAGCTTCTCCCGGCACCCGGCATCAACCTCATCACCGGCGACAACGGTGCCGGCAAGACCAGCCTGCTCGAAGCCCTGCACCTGCTCGCCTATGGCCGTAGTTTCCGGGGCAGGGTCCGCGACGGTCTGATCCGCACCGGCGCCGAAGCCGTCGAAGTTTTCGCCGAATGGCAGGAACTGACGCCCCCACGAACCCGCAAGGCCGGATTGCGGCACATGGGGCAACGCTGGGAAGGGCGTCTGGACGGCGAGTCGGTGTCGCAACTGGGCGAACTCTGCGCCGCACTGGCCGTGGTGACCTTCGAGCCGGGCAGTCATGCGCTGGTGACCGGCGGTGGCGAACCGAGGCGACGATTGATCGACTGGGGTTTGTTCCACGTGGAACAAGCCGAGGGTGGGCAGAACTTCCTGCGCCTGTGGCGACGCTACGCCCGTGCCCTCAAGCAACGCAACCAGCTGCTCAAGGCGCGGATCCGAGATGGTCAGCTCGATGCCTGGGATCATGAGCTGGCCGAGGCCGGGGAACCCTTGACCCGGCGACGGCAGCATTACGTGGAACAGCTGGAACCCGAGTTGCAGCGTGTTGCCGACCAGCTGATTCCCTCGCTCGGTCGCCCGTCGTTGGGATTCCAGCCGGGCTGGTCGCGCGAGCAGCTGTCGCTGGCCGACGCCCTGCTGGTCGCCCGCGATCGCGACCTGGCTCATGGCCACACCTCGGTCGGCCCGCACCGCGCGGATTGGCGCATCGACTATCCGGTGTTGCCGGGGCGTGAGGCCCTGTCGCGTGGGCAGGCGAAACTGACGGCGCTGTCGATCCTGCTCGCGCAGGCCGAGCACCACGCGCGTGTCTCGGGCGAGTGGCCGGTGGTCGCGCTCGACGATCTGTCGTCCGAGCTGGATCGCAATCATCAGGGCAGGGTGCTGCGACGCCTGCTCGCCTCCGGGGCGCAGGTCTTCATCACCGGCACCGAGCCGCCCTCCGCCCTTGCCCAGCTCGATGCCGCGCCCCGTGTGTTCCACGTGGAACACGGCACTCTGGCGCCGGCCACCAACGGCTGAAGCGCGCATCCCGACGGCAGGACGGCCGCCTCCGGCGCTGCCGTGGCCGCGCTGTTATACTTTTCGATCGATTCCATACGCGAACGTGTCGCGCATCGCGTATGCGCGCCCACCGGGCCAGCACGGCCGCACCAGCACCAGAACGAAGCGAATGACCGACGAAACCCAGCAGCCCGGTGCCAGCAACAACACCTACGACTCCAGCAAGATCACCGTGCTCCGTGGCCTGGAAGCCGTGCGCAAGCGCCCGGGCATGTACATCGGTGACGTCCACGACGGCACCGGCCTGCATCACATGGTGTTCGAAGTGGTCGACAACTCGGTGGACGAGGCCCTGGCCGGTCATGCCGACGACATCATCGTCACCCTGCACGAAGACGGTTCCTGCTCGGTCAGCGACAACGGCCGCGGCATCCCGGTCGACATCCACAAGGAAGAGGGCGTGTCCGCGGCGGAGGTGATCCTCACCGTGCTGCATGCCGGCGGCAAGTTCGACGACAACAGCTACAAGGTGTCCGGCGGCCTGCACGGCGTGGGCGTCTCGGTGGTCAATGCGCTGTCCGAAAAGCTCTGGCTGGAGATCTGGCGCGACGGCCATCACTACCAGCAGGAATACGCGCTCGGCGAGCCGCAGTACCCGCTGAAGCAGCTGGAACCCTCGACCAGGCGTGGCACCAGCCTGCGTTTCCTGCCCTCGGCGGACATCTTCACCGACGTCGTGTTCCACTACGACATCCTCGCCAAGCGCCTGCGCGAGCTGTCGTTCCTCAATTCCGGGGTGAAGATCACCCTGCAGGACCTGCGCCCGGACGAGCGCGGCGAAACCAGGAAGGACGTCTTCCAGTACGAGGGCGGCATCCGCTCCTTCGTCGAGCATCTCGCCCAGCTCAAGACCCCGCTGCACCAGAACGTGATCTCGGTGAGCGGCGAGCAGAACGGCATCACCGTGGACGTCGCCCTGCAGTGGACCGATGCCTACCAGGAAACGATGTTCTGCTTCACCAACAACATCCCGCAGAAGGACGGCGGCACCCATCTCGCCGGTTTCCGCGCCGCGCTCACGCGCACGCTGAGCAACTACATCGAGCAGAGCGGCATCGCCAGGCAGGCCAAGATCGCCATGTCCGGCGACGACATGCGCGAAGGTCTCATCGCCGTGCTGTCGGTGAAGGTGCCGGATCCCAGCTTCTCCTCGCAAACCAAGGAAAAACTGGTCAGTTCCGAGGTGAAGCCGGTCGTTGAGAGCACGTTCGGTGCGCGTTTGGAGGAGTTCCTGCAAGAACACCCGAGCGAGGCCCGTGCGATCTGCGAAAAGGTCGTCGACGCCGCCCGTGCCCGCGAGGCCGCGCGCAAGGCGCGCGAACTCACGCGACGCAAGGGCGCGCTCGACATCGCCGGCCTGCCCGGCAAGCTCGCCGACTGCCAGGAGAAGGATCCGGCGCTGTCCGAGCTGTTCATCGTCGAGGGCGACTCGGCGGGCGGCTCGGCCAAGCAGGGCCGCAATCGCCGCAACCAGGCGGTGCTGCCCCTGCGCGGCAAGATCCTCAACGTCGAACGCGCGCGTTTCGACCGCATGCTCGGCAGCGCCGAAGTCGGCACGCTGATCACCGCGCTCGGCACCGGCATCGGCAAGGACGAATACAACCCGGACAAGCTGCGCTATCACCGCATCATCATCATGACCGACGCCGACGTCGACGGCTCGCACATCCGCACCCTGCTGCTGACGTTCTTCTACCGGCAGATGCCGGAACTGATCGAGCGCGGCCACGTCTACATCGGCCTGCCGCCGCTGTACAAGATCAAGCAGGGCAGGAACGAGCTGTACCTCAAGGACGACGCGGCGCTGGACCAGTACCTCGCCAACAACGCGGTGGAGAACGCCTCGCTGGTGCCCGCCGACGGCGAACCGCCGATCGAAGGCGTCAACCTCGAACGGCTGCTGCTGGCGTATGCCGGCGCACGCGACGCGATCGCGCGCAATGCCTATCGCTACGATGCCTCGCTGCTCGAAGCGCTGATCGACTTCGCACCGCTCGACGCCGCATCGCTGGCGCGCCTGGTCGACGATCGCAGCGAACTCGACGCGATCGAAGCGCGGCTCAATCGCACCGGCCTCGGCCGTCCGCGCTATCGCATCGCAGTGCAACCGGCCAGCGATGCACAGCCGGCCGCGCTGCTGGCCACGCGCACCCACATGGGCGAATCGCAGGTCCAGATGTTGCCGCTGTCGAGCTTCGAACACGGCGAGCTGCGCCCGCTGCGCGACGCCGCGTCGCTGCTGCACGGCCTGCTGCGCCAGGGCGCGAAGATCGTGCGCGGCAATCGCGAGGAACCGGTGGCCAGCTTCGCGACGGCGCACGAATGGCTGCTCGAGGAAGCGAAGAAGGGCCGGCAGATCCAGCGCTTCAAGGGCCTCGGCGAAATGAATCCGGAACAGCTGTGGGAAACCACGGTGAACCCGGACACGCGTCGCCTCCTCCAGGTGCGGATCGAGGATGCGGTCGCCGCCGACCAGATCTTCTCCACGCTGATGGGCGACGTGGTCGAACCCCGACGCGAGTTCATCGAAGACAACGCACTGAAGGTCGCCAACCTCGACGTGTGATGCCGTAATGCCGACGGCGGCGGCCGCGCACTCGCGCAACGGCGTGCATGCGGTGGCGTATGTCCCGGAATGCGGATGTCCGATCGCCGGAAGCCGGCACAATCGCGGTTTCCGGCCGCCACCGGACACGATGTTTCGTGCGCAGGCCGAAAACGGCGACGACCATCACCGACTGTCGCAAAACAGGCGTTTCCGCCTTTCCCGCACCTGAAGGGATGCGCATAATCGGCGCCCGTCAAGTGCATGAAGCCCGGCGTTTGACGAAACTTTAATCCCCGTCGGTCTACAACATGTCCCCCCAGCCGCGCCGAGGCGTGCCCATGAACCACCGGAAAACGAGGCCTGTCCTGCGCTCGCTCGCGATTGCGGTGGTCTGTGCGTCCCTGCTCGCCGGCTGCGCGACCACCACGTCGTCGACAGGCCGCAAGCAGTACGTCGGTGGCGTGTCCCAGGACCAGCTGGATCTGCTCGGCAGCCAGGCCTTCGCGCAGATCAAGGGCCAGAAATCGCTCAGCGCCGACGCGCGGCAATCGGCCTACGTCGGCTGCGTCGTCGACGCCATCGTCTCGCAGTTGCCGTCGCCCTCGCCGGACCGGACGTGGGAACACGCGCTGTTCATCGACAAGAGTCCGAATGCCTTCGCGCTGCCCGGCGGCAAGATCGGCGTGAACACCGGCATCCTCGATGTCGCTCGCAACCAGGACCAGCTGGCTGCGGTCATCGGCCACGAGGTCGGCCACGTGCTCGAACGCCACCACGACGAACGCATCACCCGGCAGATGGGCGCCTCGGGCGCCGTCCAGGTGCTCGGCATCCTCGCCGGCGCGCGCTACGGGCAGTCCGGCGCCCAGGCGGCCACCCAGGGCGGCAGCCTGCTGGCGATCGGCGGTTTCCTGCTGCCCGGCACCCGCCAGCAGGAGGGCGAGGCCGATGTCGTCGGCCAGCGCCTGATGGCCGAAGCCGGTTTCGATCCGCGCCAGGCCGCGGAACTGTGGCGTAACATGATCGCCGCCAGCGGACGCGACGGACGCGCGCCGGAGTGGCTGTCGACCCATCCCGACCCCGCATCGCGCATCGCTGCGTTGGAGAAACGGGCCGAATCCCTGATGCCCCTCTACGACCAGGCCAGGGCGGCCGGCCGCAGGCCCCGCTGCAGTTGACCGATCCGCATGATGTCCATCCACGCACCACGCCGCGGCAGTGCCGCATCCATCGTGACGCCCGCCGCGTCGTCGCCCAAGAGTCCATCGGAACCGAGAACCTCCATGACCCCTTCGCCCCGCATGTTCTTCAAGTCGTCCGCCCTGGCCCTCGCCGTCGCGTTGATGCTCGGCACCGGTTTCAGCGGCAGCGCAGTCGCGCAGTCGCAGGACGAAGAACGCGAAGACAGATCGCGTGACATGGACAACCCGGTCACCGCCAAGCTCCGCGCCGCGAAGGAACGCCGCGAACGCGCTAGGCAGCAGGCCGGCGAGAGCGGCGGCAAGCAGGAATCGTCCGCCTCGGCGACCGCGCCGCTGTATCCGCTGGCCACGCGCGTCGCGCCGTCGCAGAAGGTCAATGCCAAGGAAAGCAAGACCGCCAACGAGGTCCAGGCCGACTACAACGCCAACAAGTACGACAGCGTGTTTTCCAAGGTCGATGCCTTCGCCGCCTCGGGTTCGACCAATGCCTACCTCCAAGCCTATCTCTACCAGCTCGCCGCCGTCGCCGCGAACAACGCCGGCGACCAGCAGAAGAGCGCGGATTATTTCCGCAAGGCCATCGATGCCAACGGCCTCGACAACAACGGTCATTACCAGGCCATGTACAACCTCGCGATCCAGCTCAACCAGCTGGACCAGTCCGCCGAAGCGCTGACCGTACTCGATCGCTTCCTCAGCGAGACCAGGACCGACAAGCCCGATCCGATCGGCCTGAAGGCGATCATCCTCGGCAACCTCGACCGTCCGGCGGAAGGCGCCGCGCTGTTCGAGAAGGTCCTCGCCGCGAAACCGGACGACCGCCCGACCCTGATGAACGCCGTCGCGCTGTACCAGCAGGCCGGCAATTTCGACAAGGCCAATGGCCTGCTCGAGAACGCCCGCAAGCAGGGCATGCTGACCGAGGGTTCGGAATACCGCACCCTCTTCGTGGGGTACATCAACGCGGAGAAGTACGCGCAGGCGCGCGAAGTGCTGGAAGAGGGCGTGAACAAGGGCGCGATCAAGCCCTCGCAGCAGCTCGCCAACGACTATTCGATCCTGGCGCAGCATTACTACATCGACCAGAACAAGATTCCCGAAGCGATCGATTTCTACACCCGCGCCATGAAGGTGTCGACCGATGGCGAGGCAGCGCTCAACCTCGCGCGCGTGCTGCGCAACGAGTCGCGGATCGGCGAAGCGAAGGCCGCCGCGAAGGAGGCGCTGGCCAAGGGCGTGAAGAAGCCAAAGGATGCCAACGCGATTCTGGCTTTGCCCGGCGGAAAGTGAGACGACGGGCGGTTCCAGGGGGCCGGGGGGTGTTGGTAACTCCCGGCCCGATTGTATAAGCTTACAGATTCCCGCGACCGGGGCCGATTCATGAAACCAGTCGCGGTTCGACCATTCCGGGGTGCTGTGGTTCAGGGGGCGGGTTCGTGTTCTGGGAAAGAACGCGAGCGCGGATCCGGACAGGTACCACGAGTCCGCTAAATCGAGCCTGCTGCGCATGACCCAAGACTTGCCGACCTCCGACAAGCGTGATCGCGACGAACCCGGCCTGAACTGGCCACGGATCGCCGCTGTCAGCTTCGCCATCGCATTGCACATCGCGGCACTCATGCTGTTGCTCGTGCCGGTCACCCCTCCGGGTGCCGGGCAGGAA
Organism: Lysobacter sp.; assembly: GCA_019634715.1. GTDB lineage: Bacteria > Pseudomonadota > Gammaproteobacteria > Xanthomonadales > Xanthomonadaceae > Lysobacter_I. The sequence continues at coordinate 147,759 of JAHCAU010000004.1, read as the reverse complement.
GAAGAGCAGAACACCAGCGTCGTCATCATCGAACCGCCGCCGCCGCCGCCACCGCCACCGCCGCCGCCGGATGAGCCGCCGAAGGAAATCAAGCTGACCCCGCAGGTAACCCCGCGGCCGGTCGTGCAGCCGCCGCCGGATGAACCGCCGGTGGTCTTCGATACCCCGTCCCCGGTCGACACGCCCGCTCCGCCGCCGTCGCCTCCGGCACCGCCGTCGCCTCCGGCACCGACCTCGGCGCCGCGCAACGACAACGACCTGCGCGCCGCCCTGTGCGTGAGGCCTTCGATGGCCCCGCTGCAGCAGGCCGTGTCCCGCGCCGGTGCCTCCGCCGATCTGGTCCTGACCATCGTCTACCAGGCTGACGGCACCATCTCCGATGTCTCGGTCTCCAAGAGCAGCCGCAACCGCGACCTCGATCGCGCGGCGGTGACCTGGGCGAGAAGGGCGAAGCTGTGCCCCGGCGCTGCCGGTTCCGGCCGCCTGCCGTTCTCGTTCGATCTCGACTGATCCGGTCCAGTTACAACAGGTCCAGTTACAACAGGTCCAGTTACAACCAGTCCAGTTCAACCCGATCTAACCCCGTTCCTTTCCACTACACAAGAAAAGGTAAGCGTCATGCTGCAGGAAATCCTCACCATCGCAACCGCCGGCGCCGCCGGGGGCGGAAATGCTGCCTCCGCGCTGAAGCAGATGGGCGTCGACCATCTGATCACCGAGTTCGTGACCAAGCCGGGCGAATACCCGGTGCAGATCGTGGTCGCCCTGACCCTGATCATCCAGTCCATCATGTCGTGGTACTGGATCGTCGTGAACTTCATCAAGAACAGGTCCCTGCGCAGCCGCGCCGACACGGTCACCAGCACCTTCTGGGAGACCCCGAACGCCCAGGACGCCATCCGCTTCATGGAAGAGCAGCCCAAGAGCGAACCCTTCTCGAAGATCGCCCTCGACGCCGCCCAGGCGGCCGCGCACCACCAGCGCCACGAAGGCTCGCGCCTGGTCGAGTCGCTGAACCGCTCGGAGTTCGTCGACCGTGCCCTGCGCCAGGCTGTCACCCGCGAGTCGATGAACCTCGAAAGCGGCATGACCGTGCTCGCCTCGGTCGGTTCGACCGCGCCGTTCATCGGTCTGCTCGGCACCGTGTGGGGCATCTACGGCGCGCTGATCAAGATCGGTGCGACCGGCCAGGCCTCGATCGACGCCGTTGCCGGCCCGGTGGGTGAAGCGCTGATCATGACCGCCGTCGGTCTGTTCGTCGCCATCCCGGCGGTGCTCGCGTTCAACTTCTTCATGCGCGCCAACCGCATCACCAACAGCCAGTTCGACACCTTCGCCCACGACCTGCACGACTTCTTCGCCACCGGCTCGCGCGTCGGCGAAGCGTCCGGCAAGCGCTGATCCGTCTCTGGCGACGATCGAACCACCTGACGGAGTACAGTCATGGCCTTCAGTACCGGCAACGACAGCGGCACGCCGATGTCCGAAATCAACGTCACGCCCCTCGTGGACGTGATGTTGGTGCTGCTCATCATCTTCATGATCACGGCACCACTGATGTCGCACAAGACGAAGGTCGAGCTGCCCGAGGCGAACTACCTCACGCGCGAAACCGACAATCCCAAACCGACGATCACAATCGCCGTGACCTCGGACGGTCGCTACTTCTTCAACGACGAGCCGGTGACCCGCGAACTGCTGGAAAGCCGCCTGTCGGTGGAAGCGCAGAAGGTGCCGCAGCCCTTGGTCAACATCCGTGGCGACAAGACCGCGCGTTATCGCTTCATCAACGACGTGGTCAACATCGCCCAGGCCCAGGGCATGCGTCAGGTCGGCTTCGTCGCCACCCGCGAACGCAACTGATTCGGAGACAGACGCATGGCATTCGCATCCAACTCCGGCGGCCCGATGGCCGACATCAACGTCACGCCCCTCGTGGACGTGATGCTGGTGCTGCTGATCATCTTCATGGTGACCGCGCCGATCCTGTCCTATCCGATCGACATCGATCTGCCCCAGCGCTCGACCACGCCGCCGGATAACCCGAGAGAACCGCCGCCGCCGATCAAATTGCGCATCGATCAGGCCGGTACCGTCTACTGGAACGACAGTCCGACGCCCGTGTCCGCGTTGATGAGCATGATGAAGGCTGAGGTCGAGCGCGATACGACCAACCAGCCGACCCTGGAGATCGACGTCAACGAGGAAGCGCACTACGAAACGCTGGCGAAGGTCCTGGCCCAGGCCAAGGACGCGGACATGAAGAAGATCGGCTTCGTCAAGAAGCCCTGATCGCACGACATCGCAAGACAAGGCCGGCGCCGGACCTGCAGCCTGCCGCCCGCCCGGAACGACTTGAACCAATTCGGCGCCGCCCTTCGGGGCGGCGTTTTTTATGGCCGCTCATCGGGCGGCAGGTGGCGGGCCAGCTTGTCGACCCCATTGCGACAGGCGTAACGTTGGAAGCGTCACCCCAAGCAGAGGAGCGACGCCATGGCTTTTGCGCAGACCCAACAGCGGCACGACACCCTGGCCGACATCAACATCACCCCGCTGATCGACGTGATGCTGGTCCTGCTGGTGATCTTCATGATCGCGGCGCCGGTGCTGACCCGGGATATCCCGCTCACCCTGCCGCACGTGGACCCCGCGCCCGACAAGGTTCCGCCGCCGCCGATCGAACTGCGGATCGACGGAGTCGGCGAAGTGACCGTCGCCGGTGGACCCGTGGCGATCGGCGAACTGGCTTCGGTCCTGCGCACGGAACGCGAGCGGATGGCGGGCGAGAAGGTCGTGCTCAGCGTGGAAGCGAGCTACGACGTGGACTACGAGGTCGTGGCCAAGGTGCTGGCGACAGCGCAGAATGCGGGCCTGACCAGCATCCGGATGAAATGATCGGTCGCTCCGGACTGCATGCCGGCAGATGAAACGAGACGGGCGGCCATGGGCCGCCCGTCTTCGTTGTGGCGCCGGAACGCCTCAGCGACCGGCGAGGATGGCGAGGTAACGTTTCACGGTGAACGCGAGGCCGTCGTAGAGCGATTCGCCGATCAGCGCGTGGCCGATCGACACTTCCAGCACGTCCGGCACGCCGGCGATGAACGCGGCCAGGTTCGTCTGGCTGAGATCGTGGCCGGCGTTGACGCCCAGGCCACGCGACTGCGCGCTGCGGGCGGTGTCGGCGAAGGCGGGCAGGATCCGGTCGGGTGCGCCGTCGGTGAAGGCTTCGGCGTAGGGACCGGTGTAGAGCTCGATGCGGTCGGCGCCGCTGGCCGCGGCGGCGTCCATGTCGGCACTGGCGTCGGCGAACACGCTGACGCGGCAGCCGAGGGTCTTGAGCGCGTCGACCCGGGGCTTGAGCGCGTCGAGATCGCGGGCGAAGTCGAAGCCATGGTCCGAGGTCAGCTGGCCATCGCCATCGGGCACCAGCGTCGCCTGCGCCGGCCGGGTTTCGGCACAGAGTGCCTGGAACCCGGGATAGCCAGCACGCGGCGGCGCGAAGGGATTGCCTTCGATGTTGAATTCGACGCCGTAGGCGCGGGTCAGTTCGGCCAGCGCGTAGACGTCATCGGCGCGGATGTGCCGGGCGTCCGGGCGTGGGTGCACGGTGATGCCGTGGGCACCGGCCTCGAGGCAGGCACGGGCGGCGGTGACCACGTCCGGGTCGCGACCGCCCCGGGAATTGCGCAGCACCGCGATCTTGTTGACGTTGACGCTGAGAACGGTCAATCCAGGGCCTGCATCAGGACTGCGGAGGCTCGGGTTGCCCGGTGAGCGGCACCGGACCCGCATCGGCGGCGACGGCCGCACCTGCGGTGCCGTTGCGACGGGCTTCGGCCAGTTCGCGCAGGCGGCGCAGCTCCTGCGGGTCGATCAGCAGGGTTTCGCTGCGCGAGGCGCTGCCGACGCGGTCGGCGATCAGGATCATCACCGAGAAGACGGTCAGGCCGAGTGAAACCAGCATGCACACCACCATGATCGCCATGGAGGTGGAGGTGAGGGCGACCGCGAGCAGGGCGGCGGCGATTGCGAGTAACAGCCAGGGCATACGGCGCGTCCTTCCCGGGGGACAGAAGAGGGGCGGGCGCCAGTCTACTCCGGCGGAGCACCGTCACGACAGGCCGTCGGCCGGGGGTGCCCTGCCGTCCGTCGCCAGCGGGCCTACAGCAGGGGCGACATGAGCCGTGCCAGCGCCTCGGGCAGGCGGCTGCGCAGCAGCGGTCGCCCGCGGTCGCGGCGGACGCGGGGCGCGGACGCGAACTCGCCTTCGATGTGCCGAGCCAGGCGGGTGGCCAGGCCGACATCCTGGAACAGGAGCGAGACCTCGAAGTTCAGGCGGAAGCTGCGGTGGTCGAAATTGGCGCTGCCGACGAGGCAGGTGGTGTCGTCGACCAGCAGGGCCTTGGCGTGCAGCATGCGCGGGCCGTATTCGTAGATCTTCACCCCGGCATCCATCAGGTCGTCGTAATAGGAGCGCGCGGCCAGGGTGACCAGCTTCGAGTCGCTCATGCGCGGCACCAGCAGGCGCACGTCCAGCCCGCCGAGAGCGGCCGAGGTCAGCGCCATCATCGCGGCCTCGCCGGGCACGAAATAGGGGGTGACCAGCCAGACCCGGCTGCGCGCGGCGTGGATCAGCGACACGTGCATGCGATGGATCGCCTCCCAGGATGAGTCCGGACCGGACGTGAGCACCTGCGCGGAGATCGTGCCCGGCACCGGCGGCGGCGCGACCCGGGCGAGTTCCGACAGGAAATCGCGCCGGTCCGTGGCGTAGATCCAGTCCTCGGCGAACACGCGCTGCAGTGCGCGTACCACGTCGCCCTCGAGGCGCAGGTGCAGGTCGCGATAGGCGTCGTCGCGCAGGCGTTCGTTCTGGGCGTCGCAGATGTTGATGCCGCCGGTGTAGGCGATGCGGCCGTCGATCACCACGATCTTGCGGTGCGTGCGCAGGTTGAGCCACGGCCGCGACCAGAACCGCCAGAAGCGCGTGGGATGGAACCAGGCCAGCTCGCCGCCGGCCGCGGCCAGTTCCGCGAAGAATGCGGCGCGGCAGGTGCCGGCGCCGATCGCGTCGAGCAGCAGGCGCACCTTCACGCCGCGCCTGGCGCAATCGACGAGGGCATCGCGCAGCGCAGCGCCGCTGCGGTCGGGCATGAAGATGTAGTACTCCAGGTGCACGTGTTCCCGTGCATTCGCCAGGTCGGCGATGAGCGCGGCGTACTTCTCTGCGCCGTCGACGAGCAACTGCACCGAGGCCGCGCGCATGGGCGCCAGACCGGTCGAGGTTTCCGCCAGCTGCGCCAGTTCCCGAGCATCCGGCGCTTCGGTGGGGGCGAAGGCCGGCGACTCGAGCGCGTCGCCGTCGATCCGGCTGCGCACGCGGCGCAGGCGCTGGCGCTGGATCTTCTGCGGGCCGAACAGGTGGTAGATCAGGAAGCCGACATAGGGCAGCAGCGCCAGGCCGAGGATCCAGCTGAGCGAGGCCACCGGCTCGCGCTTCTGCAGGACGATCCAGCCGCCGAGCAGCAGCACGTGCAGTAGCCAGCCTCCGATCAGCACCGGCTCGATGTAGGGTCCGACGACCGGAATCGTGTGCAGCCAGTCCCAGAACCAATCCAGCATGCCGAACATCGAAGGGATCTCCGTCGCAGCCGCTGCGACTCGAAGCGGGTAGCCTAACCCGATGGCATACGGCAGCAAGCGCGATGCGTCGACGCATGACCTCCTGCGCGAGGGTCCGATCAAGGGCCGTGGCGCGGCGTCCTACGTCCGCGGCCGCTTCGAGAAGACCCAGACCGTCGCCGAGGACGACGGCTGGGGTTCGATCTATGCCGGTGATGAAGCCGGCACGGACTGGCGCCCACCGCCGCTGCGCACCCAGGTCACCAAGGAACGCGCGCGCAGCATCATCAGCCGCAACCAGTCGCCGGACATTTCGTTCAGCCAGTCGGTCAATCCCTATCGCGGCTGCGAACACGGCTGTGTGTATTGCTTCGCGCGGCCGTCGCATGCGTACCTCGACCTCTCGCCCGGGCTGGATTTCGAAACGAAGCTGTACGCCAAGACCAATGCCGCCGAGCTGCTGCGCGCGGAACTGGGCAGGCGCGGCTATCGCTGCACGTCGATCGCGCTGGGCATCAATACCGATGCCTACCAGCCGATCGAGAAACGCCAGCGCATCACCCGGCAGCTGCTCGAAGTGCTGGCCGAATGCCGGCATCCGGTCGGGCTGATCACCAAGAGCGGCCTGATCCGTCGCGACCTGGACCTGCTGGCGCCGATGGCGCGGGAGGGCCTGGTGCATGCGTACGTGTCGATCACCTCGCTCGACAACCGCCTGTCATCGACGCTGGAACCCCGCGCCGCCGCGCCGCATACGCGGCTGAAGACCGTGCAGGCCCTGCACGAGGCCGGCGTGCCGGTCGGCGTGATGGTGGCGCCGGTCATCCCGATGATCACCGACCGCGAACTCGAACACATCCTGGAGGCCGCTTACGACCACGGTGCGCGCGCCGCCGGTTACGTGTTGCTGCGCCTGCCGCACGAACTGAAGGAGGTCTGGCGGGAATGGTTGGCCCTGCACTACCCCGATCGCGCCGCGCACGTGATGAGCCTCGTCCAGCAGATGCGCGGCGGCAAGGATTACGACAGCCGCTACGGCACGCGCATGCGCGGCGAAGGGCCGTTCGCGGACCTGATCGCGATGCGCTTCGCCAAGGCGCACAAGCGCTTCGGTTTCGGCCGCCTGCCGCCGCTGGACACGTCGCGGTTCATCGCCCCGGAACCGCCGAAACCTGCGTCGCCGCAGGGCGAATTGTTCTGAGCGGAGCGCGGTACGCGCTCAGCGCGGTGCCGCCTGCGCGCGGAACCGCGTCGGCGTGGCGCCGGTGCGCCTGCGCATGAGCCGTCGCAGCGCGGTCGCGTCCTCGTAGCCCACCGCCGCCGCCACCTGCTCGATCGACATCCGCGTGGTTTCGATCAGCCGGCGCGCCCGCTCCAGGCGCACCGCCTGGATCAGCGCCGATGGCCCCCGGCCGGTCGCGTCGCGCACCCGGCGCGAGAGGGTGCGTGGCGACATCGCGAAGGCGTCGGCCAGCGCCGCGACCGCCGGCGGTCGCGGCAGGGCATCCTCGATCGTCCGCACCAGCCGTCGAACGAGGGCATCGCCATTGGCGAGCAGCGACGGCAGGGTGTAGGCCGACTGCGCGGTGCGCGCGTCGAGCAGCAGCACGCGGGCGACGGCATCGGCCAGTGCCGCGCCGTGGCCGCGCAGCAGGTGCAGCATCAGATCGACCTGCGCCATCGCCGCGCCGGCGGTGATCAGCGCACCGTCCACGCAGACGATGCGGTCCGGTTCGACCCGGCAGCCCGGCGCGGTCCGGCGCAGGTGCTGCGCCAGCCACCAGGTCGTGGTGACGCGGCGACCGTCGAGCGCGCCGGTGTCGCGCAGCAGGAAGACGCTGCTGCAGGTCGCCGCGACCGGTTGCCCATGCGCAACGCGACCGGCCAGTCGTTCGGCGACCTGGCTGATGTCGGGCTGCGCCAGGCGATGTTCGAGCGCCTCGGGCGATTCGGTCGCCAGGCCAGGCACGACCCAGAGGCCGGCATCGTCGGCATCGATCAGCGGTCGCGCGGGACAGCGCAGGCCGCCGGCCAGCTCCACATCGCCGCCCTCGGGCGACAGCACCCGCCACCGCGGCGGCGGCAGGGTCAGGCCGGGCGCCAGCGTCGCCGCCGCGCGCAGGATGTCGAGGCTGATCGCAACGCCGGCGGCATGCGCCCCGGGCAGGACGATGAGCTGGAGCTCGGGGAGCGCGTCGGGCATGGCCGGAATCGCCTTGAACATGTCGAATCGGACACTGGGAGTGTAGCGGCGGCCCGGCTGCAATGTGCGCTCCCGCCCGACAAGCCATCGCCATGACCGTGCTGCCCGCGTTCGACCCTCTGGAGGATTTCGATCACCGCGACATCGTGCTCGACGAGATCGGCAAACGCGTTCACGTCGCCGGCCATGGCCCGGCGGTGATCGTGATGACCGAGATGCCTGGCATCAGCCCGCACGTGGCCCGCTTCGCGCGCTGGGTGCGCGACGCTGGTTTCACGGTCTGGATGCCCTCGCTGTTCGGTCGCGACGGCGCCGTGCCCGATGCCGACGAAGGCAAGGCCATCTTCAAGCGCGCCTGCGTCAGCGCCGAGTTCCGCGCCTTCGCCGGCCAGGGCGCGAGTCCGGTCACGCAGTGGCTGCGCGCCCTGGCCCGCCACGCCCACGGCGCATGCGGCGGCCCTGGCGTCGGCGCCATCGGCATGTGCTTCACCGGCAATTTCGCGCTGAGCATGATGCTGGAGCCGGCGATGCTCGCCCCGGTGCTGTCGCAGCCGACGCTGCCGCTGGATAATCCCGCCGCGCTGGAAAGCCCGTCGGAAGAATTGGCGGCCGTGCGCGAACGTCTCGAACGCGAAGACCTGTCGGTGCTCGCGTATCGCTTCGCCGGTGACCGCTTCTGCCGCGCAGAACGCTTCGACGCCTACCGCCGCGCCCTCGGCGACCGCTTCGTCGAACGCGTGTTGCCCGATGACGCCGCCAATCGCGACGACCTGCCGCCGTTCTTCCGCGACGTGGTCGGCGGCCCGCACAGCGTGGTCACCGTGCACCTGATCGATGAAGCGGGGCAGCCGACCGTGGCGGCGCGGGATGAGATTCTGGGGTTTCTTGTCCGACGACTTCTGGAAGCGGGGTGTAATGTCCCCTAAAGTGCATCCGCTGTGTTTCAAGCTGCAGCAGGAACCGGAGGATGCAGGCAATGAAGATAATCGTAGGCATCGGCGTCCTGATCATCGTGACGACGACCCTCCCGGTGCTGGCCGACAGGATGAACGATGTGATCTTCATCGGCACCGATGCCGCGGTCGATACAGCAGCGGTCGCGATCCTGACGGTCAACGCGACGCCGAATCAACGGAGGTCCTTCTACTGCTACGTTCAGGGCGTTTTCCCGCAACGCGGCGAAGGCGCCAAGGACCTTCCCCGTACGACGACCCATATCGTAGTCAAACCCGGCAAGTATCAAGTCAATGCCGCACTCCAGCATTCGGTGAAGGAAGTGCTGATGTGGCGCGAATTCAAATTTGCTGCAGGGCAGCAATACATCGTTGACTGCATGGGAAAGACGCCCGGAAGCACGAAGATCAATGTGACCAAGCGTTAATGGTGAGGTGCGCCTTGCCTGTCACTGCGCCCCGAACAACGTCTCCGCGCGCTGGAACAGGATCCAGCTGGTGGCGATGAACTTGTCGCCGCCCTGCGGGCGATTGCCGCGATGGGTGTGGGTGAACGCGGTGGGGGCGATCAGCAGCGCGCCGGTTTCCGGCTTGATCTTGCGGCCCTGGAACATGAACTCGGTCTCGCCTTCCTCGAATTCGTCGTTGAGGTAGATGGTCCAGAGCAGGTGGCGGTGCAGGGTCTCGCAGGTGGTGTCGCGCGGGTACAGCTCGCAGTGCCAGTACGGGTAGCCGCCTTCGCCGGCGGTGTACCACTGCAGGTTGGTGTGGCCGGGGCGCAGGCAGGTGAGGGTGAGCTGCTGCAGCTGGTCCTCGTCCATGGTCGCGAAGTCCTCGGCCACCAGGCGGCGCATCTGGCCGCCCGGAGGCTGGTGCTGCAGCATCAGCGGCGCGATCAGCGCCTGCGGATACTCGCGGATGTAGCGCTTGGTGGCGTCGAGGACCGCGGTGTTGAGCGCGACCTCGACGTCGCGCCATTCGGCCACGTTGGAAATGCCCAGGTCGCGGCTCTTCTTCAGGTCCGGGAACAGGCCGCCGCCGATCTTGCCCTCCTGCAGCTGGTTGCTGCGACGCATGCGCTCGACGATCTGCGCGCAGACCTCGCGCGGGATCGCGTTGGGCGTGACCGAGATGAAATCCTTCGTGCTCATGCTGCGCGTCGCCTGTCTGGAGAGGGTGGGATCAGCCGGCCTGCCGGTCATGGTCGAGATGGTAGCGGGTCGCCGTCTCGACTTCGTCCTTCGAACCGAGGAACACCGGCACGCGCTGGTGCAGCTGGGTCGGCGCGATCTCCATCATCCGCTGGCGGCCGTTGCTGGAGGCGCCGCCGGCCTGTTCGATCAGGAAGCTCATCGGGTTGGCCTCGTACATCAGGCGCAGCTTGCCGGCCTTGGATGGATCCTTCTTGTCCCACGGATAGATGAAGATGCCGCCGCGGGTGAGGATGCGATGCACGTCGGCCACCATCGAGGCGATCCAGCGCATGTTGAAGTCCTTGCCGCGCGGGCCTTCCCTGCCGGCCAGCAGGTCGCTGACGTAGGCCTGCATCGGCGCTTCCCAGTGGCGCTGGTTGGACATGTTGATCGCGAATTCCTTCGTCTGCTCCGGCACGCGCATGTGCTTGCGGGTGAGCACGAACGAACCCTGCTCGCGGTCGAGCGTGAACGCGTGCGTGCCGTGGCCGATGGTCAGCACCAGCATCGTGCTGGGTCCGTAGATGCAGTAGCCGGCGGCGACCTGCGCGGTGCCCGGCTGCAGGAAGTGCTCGTCGTCGACCTGCGGCACGTCGTCCGGGCAGCGCAGCACCGAGAAGATGGTGCCGACGCTGACGTTCACGTCGATGTTGCTGCTGCCGTCGAGGGGATCGAACAGCAGCAGGTAATTGCCGCGCGGGTAGGCGTCGGGGATCGGCTGGCAGTGGTCCATTTCCTCCGAGGCGCAGGCGGCGAGATGGCCGCCCCAGGCGTTGGCTTCGAGCAGGATTTCGTTGCTGAGCACGTCCAGCTTCTTCTGCGCCTCGCCCTGGACATTGCCCGTGCCGGCGTCGCCCAGCACCCCGCCCAGCGCGCCCTTGCCGACCGCGACCGAGATGCTCTTGCAGGCGCGGGCGACGACTTCGATCAGCAGCCGCAGGTCGGCGCTGATGCGGTCCTGCCGCTGCTCCTCGATCAGATGGCGGGTGAGCGAGACGGACGTGCTGGATGACGGGCTGGTGGAGGTCATGGCGTACGGGAGGCGGCGGGCGAAGCGCGCATTGTCCCGCACATCGCCGCCATACGCGCCGGTCAGGGTCCCGGCCCGGCTGGCGTCAGCGCTTCAACGCCAGGGTCAGGCCGTCGCCGATCGGCAGCAGGCTCAGGGTCTCGACACGCGGGTCGGCCGCGATCTTGGCGTTGAGGTCCTGCACCGCGGCGATGGCGTCGTCGCCGATCAGCACCGCCAGCTGGCCGGTCAGCACGCTCTTGTCGAGCACGGCGCCGAACAGCAGCACGTTGTCCACGGCGACCACGCCGCCGGGGCGCAGCAGGGCGAGGGCACGCTCGTAGTAGCGGTCGAGGTTGGGCTTGTCGGCGTCGATGAACACCAGGTCATAGGTGCCCGACTGCCCGTCGGCGATCAGGCCGTCCATGGTGTCGACGGCGTCGCCGAGGCGGAAATCGATCTTGCCTTCGACGCCGGCCTGCTCCCAGTGCGGCCGGGCGATCGGCAGCCAGGCGTCGAACAGGTCGCAGGCGACCAGGGTGCCGTCCTCGGGCAGGGCCTGGGCCATGCACAGGGCGCTGTAGCCGGTGTAGGTGCCGATCTCGATGATGCGCTTCGCGCCGATCGCCTTGACCAGGAAGGCCATGAACTGGCCCTGCTCCGGCGGGATCTGCATGATCGCGTACTTGTCCTTCTGCGTTTCCGCACGCAGGCTGACCTGCGCTTCCGACTCCCGGACCGAAACGCCGTGGATGTAGTTCCAGAGCGCCGGGGTGTAGTCGATGTCGTGCTTTTCCATTACTTCTACTTCCTTTCCTTGCGAACGAGGGTTCCCTGGCGCCTTCGCGTCGTCCGTGCCGGTCCGGACGCGGGTGCGTCGTGCGGGGCCGGCTGGAGCATAGCCGCCGGCCCCGGGCGCGCGCCAGCGCGGGACCGGCCGGGACCTGCGTCCGGCATCGGGCGGTCTCCCTGCTGGATGAGATTGACGCATTCGCCGTGAAATGCCGGCCAGACCTGCCGACCAGACCTGCGGCTCGAACCGGACCGACGGGTTTGCCTGAAGCCGCCTTCCCCGGCATAATTGCCGGCTCGCTGCGCCCGGCGCATCCCGCAAGGATGCCCGGAGGACGGGGACGCGATCCCGCCCGCAAGCCGCATCGATACCTTGAATCCCCTGTCGCGTGGTGGACGCCCGGCCGGCAGTACAGGCCCGGGTCGATGCCGGGGCCGCCGCCTTCCGGGCTACGGGAGGCACCCACGGAATGCATCAGCCTGGCTTCCAGAGCACGCTCGAGCGTTCTTGAAAGAGAGGTACGTATGTCCCGCGAATGCCAGGTTACCGGCAAGCGCGTCGCGACCGGCAACAACGTGTCGCACGCGAACAACAAGACCCGCCGCCGTTTCATGCCCAATCTCCACGAGCGCCGCTTCTGGGTCGCTTCGGAAAACCGTTGGGTCAAGCTGCGCGTTTCCACCAAGGCCCTGCGCACCATCGACAAGAACGGCATCGACGCCGTGCTCGCCGAGCTGCGTGCCCGTGGCGAAAAGGTCTGAGGAGAACTGAATCATGGCTTCCAAGCGCGACAAGATCCGCCTGATTTCCTCGGCCGGCACCGGTCATTTCTACACGACCGACAAGAACAAGAAGAACACGCCGAACAAGATGGAGGTCAAGAAGTACGACCCCGTCGTTCGCAAGCACGTGATGTACAAGGAAGGCAAGATCAAGTGACCATCGCGTAGCGATGGTCATCCCCGCGCAGGCGGATGATCGAGCCTCCACGAAAGACCCGCCTTCCGGCGGGTTTTTCTTTGCCCGAGCGGAAATCCCGCGCTCAGTCCGGGACGCGTTTGACCATCACGTAGTCGTCCATCACGTAGCCATTGCCGATGTCGAATACCACCTCCTCGCGCACCGCGAATCCGGACCGGAGGTACACCGCGATCGAATCGAGGTTGCCCTTGTTCACCGTGAGGTACAGCACGGGCCGGCCGAGCGCGCGGCAGGCCTCCTCGATCGTGCGCATCATCAGCCCGCCGAGGCCCTTGCCCTTGTGCTCGGCGAGCAGGTACAGCTGTTCCATCTTCACTTCGTCTTCGCGTTCGCCGAGCGACCAGCTGCAGTAGCCGGCGGCCTGGCCGTCGACGCGCAGCACGCGCATCCAGCGCGCGTCGGAGTCGATGTAGCGGCCGAGGTTTTCGGCGGTGTAGCGGCCGTCGAGCATGTAGTCGATCTGCGCCATCGAGATCATCGTGCCGTAGTGGCCGCGCCAGATGGTGTCGGCGAGGCGGGCGACGGTGTCGAAGTCCCGGTCGGTCAGCGGATCGAGCGTGATGTGCTTGCTCATGGGTGGGCGGAGGCAGTGGGGGGCACAGTATTGCCGAGTCGCAGCGGTTCGCTTCCTGCGCGCGACCCGGGACGTTCGCCCGACACGCCGTCTTCCCCGCATGCGGGGAAGACGCGGTGCGAGCCGCCGAGACCGATGAGCGACAGTCCGCGACTGTCGCTCATCGGAACAGGGTGTCGACGGGCCGTGCGTCGGTCGCCGGCCTGTGGACACATCCCGCGGGCATCAGGGCGTGCGGGTCGCCTTCATGTTGACGCCCGAGTAGCTGCTGTAGGCCCGCACGCCGATGTAGTACGTGGTGCCGGCGGTCGGGTTGTTGATCGTGCAGGTTTCGGTGTTGCCGCTGAGATACGGGCGGCAGGTGTAGCTGGAGGTGGTCGGCGCGGCGCCGGCGCGGACGTACAGGTCGGCATCGCCGGTACCGCCGGAGATGGCCACCACCAGCCTGGTGGTGCCGGCCGGAATGGTCACGGTGTACATCGACGACCAGTTGCCGGCCGAGACCGACGGCAGGTTGACGTTGTGCACGACCGTGCCGGATGGCGGCGGCGTGCCGTTGTCGCCGTCGGGCACCACGCCGCCGAAGTGGGTCGAGACCTGCGGCCAGATCAGGGACATCTTCGCGCCCTTGTTCATGCTGCCGCCGAGGTGGTGCAGCGCGATCGCCTTGTGGCTGGCGCGCGCGATCACCGGCGAACCGGAGCTGCCGCCCTCGGTGTCGCAGTAGTAGCCGATGTCGGTGTTGCTGCCGTTGCCGCTGGTGCTGGCGCTGTTGACGCGGCAACGACCGCCGCCGTCACGGTCGCTGACGACGCTGAGTTCCTTCTGGCGACCGCCCGGATGGCCGGCGATCATGATTTCCTCGTTCAGCGTGGCCGCGCGCGTTTCCAGGCCGAGGTAGCCGAAGCTGGAGATCGTGCTGAAGTTCTTCACCGTGTACAGCGTGTAGTCCAGCGTGGTGTTGGTGGCCAGCATCTGGTCGCCGGCGACCTTGGTCGGCGTGGCGGCGCTGCCGCCGCAGCTGCTGAGCTGGTAGTTGAACCACACTTCCGACGCGGCGACGCCGCTGGCGGTCGCGGTGCAGTGGTTGTTGGTGAACATGCGGTTGTCCGGGCCGACGCGCCAGGTGGTGCACAGGCCGCCGCCGCTCATCACCAGGCGGGCGACGGGACGCGAGCGGTCGAACGCGGCCGGGTCGCTGGACGCATAGCAGGCCGCGGGACGCTTGTCGTCGGTGCCGATGATCGAGCGCGTGCCGAGCGAGCCGTCGAGCAGGCCGTCGATCTGCAGCTCGCGCAGCTTGCGCTCGGAATAGCCCTGCAGGTAGCGGCTGACGCGCACACCGTCGCTGCTTTTCCAGGCGCTGGTGGGCGTGCCGACCAGGCGCATCAGCGCGACCGGGCCGTGGATCGACATCGCCGAGAAGCGGGTGCGACCGTCCTGGCCCATGTCCCTGTCGACGGTGTGGCTGTCGAGGCCCTGGTTGCCGTAGCGATACACCTCGGTCCGCGCGGGGTTGAAGACTTCCAGCGTCACGCCGTCGGGCAGCGAGAAATGATCGAAGTGCAGTTTCACGAATGTCGCATCGGTGGTGCGCACGGCGTAGGTGCGGCCGATGGCGGCGGCGCCGAGGCGCAGGTCGGCCTTGCGCAGGTCGGCCACGCGCAGCGGTGCGGGCTTGGCGGCGGGCGCGGGCGGTGCGGCCTGCGCGAGCAGGGGCAGCGCGCAGGTCATGGCGGCGAGCGCGAACAGGGTACGCGCGCCGCGTCGGGCGGTGGTGTGGCGTTTCATCTGACGGTCCTTTTGTCTTGTCGGAACAACGCGAAGGCGTCCGCGGGCGAGCGGGGGAATCGCCAATGGGTCTGCGAACGCGGGGAATGGCCGAACGGCCGACGGCAAGCGTACACACGAGTCGGCGACCGCGGATTTGCCCGGCATCACAACGTGCGCCCACGCATGGCAGGCGAAAACGCATGTTGCGCTGCGCCACGAGCATGCCGACTTTGGTCGTATACGGTCGACTTCCCACGGCGACGAACGCTTACACTCCGGCTTTCGGTCGCAACGGGGCGCGCATGATTCCAGGCTGGATCCTGCTGCTGGTCTCGCTGGTCTACGTCGGCCTGCTGTTCGCGGTGGCCTATGCCGGCGACCTGCGCGGCGCGATCCCGCGCTGGCGCTGGCTGCGTCCGCTGATCTACTCGCTGGCGCTGGCGGTGTACTGCTCGTCGTGGACCTTCTACGGCGCAGTGGGCACCGCCGCACGCACCGGGCTTGGATTCCTGCCGATCTATCTTGGCCCGCTGCTGTTGCTGCTGTTCGCCTGGCGCATCCTCGAACGCCTGGTCCTGATCTCGGGCGAACAGCGCATCGTCTCGATCGCCGACTTCCTGTCCTCGCGCTACGGCCGCGCGCCGGGACTCGCCGCACTGGTCGCCTTCGTCGCGCTGATCGCCGCGGTGCCGTATGTCGCGCTGCAATTCAAGGCGGTGGCGATGAGCGTCGAGGTGCTGGCGCCTGGCAGCGACCGACTGCTGTTCGCCGACCCCGCACTGTACGTCGCGCTGCTGCTGTCAGCCTTCGCGATCCTGTTCGGCACGCGGCAGATCGACGCCACCGAACACCATCGCGGCATGGTGATGGCAGTCGCCCTGGAATCGCTGGTCAAGCTGGTCGCCTTCATCGCCATCGGCGTGCTCGCGCTGCTGCACCTGCCGGGCGTCGGCGGCCTGGGCGCGCGCATGGTCGATGCCGCGCGCGTGGTCACCGCGCCGGGCCTGCCGCAGGGCATGCTCGCGCAGACCCTGATCGCCTTCGCCGCGATCGTCTGCCTGCCGCGCCAGTTCCACGTGGCGGTGGTCGAATGCCAGGACGCCGCCGACATCCGCCCGGCGCGCTGGCTGTTCGGCGGCTACCTCGTGCTGTTCAGCGTGTTCGTGGTGCCGATCACCATCGCCGGGCAGTCGCTGCTCGGTGCCGGCGGTGCGTCGCCGGACACCTATGTGCTCGCATTGCCGCTCGCGCTGGACCAGCACGCGCTGGCGCTGATGGCCTACATCGGCGGTTTCTCCGCGGCCACCGGCATGGTGATCGTGGCCAGCGTCGCGCTGGCGACCATGGTCAGCAACGACCTGGTCATGCCGCTGCTGCTGCGCAATGGCGCGCTGGCCGGGCATCTGCTCAAGGATCGCGGCGGCATCGACCGCCTCGTGCTGTGGGTGCGCCGCGCCACCATCCTTGCCCTGGCGCTGATGGCCTACGCCTACCATCGCGCCGCCGAAGGCAGCGACAGCCTTGCGCAGCACGGCCTGCTCGCCTTCGCCGCAGTCGCGCAGTTCGCACCCGCCCTGCTCGGCGGGCTGTACTGGCGCGGTGCCAGCCGCGCCGGCGCGTTCACCGGACTCGTGCTCGGCGCGCTGCTGTGGGCGTACACGCTGCTGGTGCCCGCATTGGCGCAGAGCGGCGGCTTCGGCGCGGACTGGATCGCACGCGGGCCGTTCGGCATCGGCTGGCTGCGTCCGCAGCAGCTGTTCGGCCTCAGCGGCTGGGACCCGCTCACCCATGGCGTGTTCTGGTCGCTGCTGTTCAACATCGGCGCGCTGTTCTTCGTGTCCGCGCGCTGGCGTCCGCGCCTGCAGGAACAGCTGCTGGCCGCGAGCTACCTCGACCCCTACGCGCAGCGTTCCCCGCTCGCGCCCGGCGGCTGGGCCGGCACCGTGCGCAGCGGCGAACTGCTGGCGCTGGCCGAGCGCATCGTCGGCGAACGCCATGCACGCCGCGCCTTCGCGGAGTTCGCGGAATCCACCGAACGCCGCGAACTGCAGCCGCAGCAGCTCGCCGACCGCGCGCTGGTGCAATTCACCGAACGCCTGCTCGCCTCGGCCATCGGCGCCGCCTCGGCGCGGCTCACGCTGACCAGCGCGCTGCGCGGTTCGGGCATGGAGCTGGGCGAAGTGGTATCGCTGCTCGACGAAGCCAGCCAGGAATTGCGCTTCAACCGTCAGGTGCTGTCGACCACGCTGGAGAACATCAGCCAGGGCGTGAGCGTGGTCGATCCCGACCTGCGCCTGATCGCATGGAACGGCCGCTACCAGGAGATGCTCGGCTATCCCGACGGCATGCTCTACGTCGGCCGGCCGATCGCCGACCTCATCCGCTACAGTGCCGAGCGCGCCGAACTGAGCGAGCTCGGTCCGAACGCGTGGTCGGTCGACGACCAGGTCGCGCGCCGCCTCGCGCACCTGCGCGCGGGCCAGCCCTACGTCTTCCAGCGCGTGCGGCCGAACGGGCAGGTGATCGAGATGCGCGGCCAGCCCCTGCCGGGCGGCGGCTACGTCACCAGCTTCAGCGACATCACCGACTACAAGCGCGCCGAGCAGCAGCTGCGCGAGATCAACGAAACCCTGGAACAGCGCGTCGAACTGCGCACCCGCGAAGCCGAAGCCGCGCAGCAGTCGAAGACGCGTTTCCTCGCCGCGGTGAGCCACGACGTGCTGCAGCCGCTGAACGCCGCGCGCCTGTTCGCATCGGCGTTGCGCGAAACGCACGACGCCGACGAGCGAACGCGCCTGGCCGAGCGCGTCGACACTGCGTTGCGCGCCGCGGAGGACCTGCTCGACGGCCTGCTCGACGTGTCGCGACTCGATGCCGGCGCGCTGCAGCCCGAATACACCCGCTTCGATGCCGGCGAACTGCTGCAGGAGCTCGCGGCGCAATACGCACCCAGCGCCGAAGGCCGCAAGCTCGCGCTGCGCGTGCATGCGCAGCGCGAAGCGATCGTGCGCAGCGATCGGCGCCTGCTGCGCCGCGCGCTGCAGAACTTCCTCGCCAACGCATTGCGCTACACCCGCGGCGGCGGCGTGCTGCTCGCCGTGCGCGCACGCGGCGAGGACATCGAGCTGCAGGTCTGGGACACCGGCCCCGGCATACCCGAACACCATCTCACGCAGATCTTCGAGGAGTTCCGCCGCTTCGACCAACCGGGCATCGGCGGCGAACGCGGCCTGGGCCTGGGCCTGTCGATCTGCCAGCGCATCGCGCGCATCCTCGGCCATCCGCTGCGCGTGTACTCGCGCGTCGGTCGCGGCAGCATGTTCTCGATCCGTGTGCCGCGCGCCGAACCGGTGGCGGCCGGTTGCATGCAGTCTTCACCGCGTCCGCCCGCCGCGACGTTCGCCGCCGATGATCTCGCCGACCTGCGCGTGCTCTGCGTCGACAACGACCCCGAGATCCTCGACGGCATGCGCGCACTGCTCGGTCGCTGGCGCGCGATCCCGCTCACGGCCACCACCGTCGACGATGCCATCGCCCGCCTCGATGACGCCCCGGACGTCCTGCTCGTCGACTACCACCTGCACGACAGGCTGGATGGCCTCGGCGTCATCGCCGAACTGCGCCGCCGCGCGAAACGCGACCTCCCCGCCGCCCTGCTCACCGGCGACGGCAGCGACGCCCTCAAGCACGCAGCCCGCGAATACGGCTGCGCCGTGCTGACCAAACCGATCAAGCCCGCGTCGTTGCGGGCGTGGCTGGGGGCGCGGGGGTGAGGTATGCTGACAACATCTGCACGGACAGGTGCTACGTTGTTCTTCGCTCATGTCCGAAACACACGCCGAAGCGTACGATGACGGTGACCGCAAGCGCACCAAGGCAGCGCATGGTCGATTCCGGGGCATTCTCCTAGCGCCATGACCACGCGCAAACGAATGGACGTGGCTGCGGTCAAGGCGCACTGCGCCGCGCTGCCGGGTGCCACGATAAAGCTGTTCGACGACCCAATGAACGTGCTGAGCTGCAAGGTCGACGGCAAGACCTTCGCGTATTTCAAGACGAGCGAGCCCGAACGCTGGCGGTTCAGCGTGCGGGTGACGCCGGAGCGCTTCCTCGAACTCACCTCGGTGCCCGGGATCAAGCCAGCGCGCTACATGGCGCGCTACCACTGGGTCACGATCGTCGACGTGCGCACGGTTCCGCCCAGCCATCTTCGCGAACTGATCGCGTGGTCGTACGACCACGCATTGCGAGGATTGTCGAAGCGGGTACAGGCGGGTATCGCGAGCGTCTCGGGTGTCAAGGGTGTCAACCGCCATGGCAACGCGCAGGATCGTGCGTGATGTCCAACGAGAACATGAACCCGGCGGCCAGACACGAACGCATCAACGTCCTCTTCGTCTGCAGCCGCAACCAGTGGCGCAGCCCGACCGCGGAGCGTGTGTTCAAGCGGCATCCCTTGATGTCGACACGATCGGCTGGCACGAGTCCGAATGCGCGCTGCACGATCAATTAGGGCGACCTGCGCTGGGCGGATGTGGTGATGGTGATGGAGCACAAGCATCGCGAGCGCATCGTCGCGACGTTTCCGCGACTGGTCGAACACCTGCCCATCCATGTGCTCGACATTCCGGATGAATACCGGGAGATGGATCCGGAGCTGGTGGAATTGCTGTAGCAGATCGTTGAACCATTGCTGCAGTCATCATCCGGGTGAGAGCATGCCGGATCGATGACACATCAGGAGTGCCGCATGCCCCACACCGACACCGCCTTCGTGCAATGCCCGTACTGCGGCGAGGAGATCGAGGTCGTCGTCGACGGCTCGGTCGAGCACCAGCAGTACGTCGAGGACTGCAGCGTGTGCTGCCGGCCGATCGTGCTGACGGTGACCGCCGAAGACGGCGAGGTCACGGGCGTGGACGCCCGCGGCGAGAACGACTGAGGTTCAGTCGTCTTCCGGCGGCGGCATCACCGCTTCGGGGTCGATCGCCAGCTTGCCGGCGATCAGCACGGCCTGGGTGCGGTTGCTGGCACCGAGCTTGCGCAGGATCGCGGTCATGTGCGCCTTGATCGTGGCTTCGGACACGCCCAGTTCGTAGGCGATCTGCTTGTTCAGCAGGCCGTCGCCGAGCATCTGCAGCACGCGGAACTGCTGCGGCGTGAGTTCGCGAACGCGTTGCGCGGCGTCCTGTTCATCGGCGGGCGCGGCGGGCGCCTTCAGTGCGGCCGGCGGTGCCCAGCGGTCGCCGGCGAGCACGGCGTCGATGGCTTCGGCCAGCGTGCCGGCATCCGCCGATTTCGGCAGGAAACCCACGGCGCCGTGATCCAGCGCGCGACGCATCACCGCAGGCTCCTCGCGCGCGGACACCACCATCACCGGCAGCTGCGGATGGTGCGCGCGAAGGTGCACCAGCGCGCTGAAACCGTGTGCGCCGGGCATGTTGAGATCGAGCAGCAGCAGGTCCGCCTGCGATTCTCGCTCGACCAGCGCATAGAGCGCATCCACGCCGTCGGCTTCGCGCAGCGTCGCCCCCGGCACCGCCCGCGCCACCGCGCTGCGCAGGGCCTCGCGGAACAGCGGATGATCATCGGCGACGAGGATGGTGGGCATGGTGAGGATTCATCCTACCCGGAGATGCGTGGAAATCTGGCGGCGTTTATCGGACGAACAAGGTTTGATGGTGTCATGCATCGTTATGGCAGACATCTCAAACAGCATTCCCGTCGTCTCCGGCGGGAGATGACCGAGGCCGAGTGCTGGCTGTGGTGGTATCTGAGACGAAAGCGGATGGCTGGCGTGCAGGTCTATCGCCAGAAGCCGCTCGGCGCTTACATCGTCGACTTCTTTGCGCCGCAGGTCCGCCTGGTGATCGAGGTCGATGGTGGACAGCACTTCATGATGGATGGACTTCGCGCCGATGGCCTGCGTGACAACGCGCTCCGGGCGATGGGGTTGCGGGTGTTGCGTTACGAC
The DNA here is from genome assembly GCA_019634715.1 of Lysobacter sp. Classification (GTDB taxonomy): domain Bacteria; phylum Pseudomonadota; class Gammaproteobacteria; order Xanthomonadales; family Xanthomonadaceae; genus Lysobacter_I. Next base: position 126,684 of record JAHCAU010000004.1, on the reverse strand, counting down.
AACTTGCAGGTCCTGCAACACACCGAGGCGGTGGTCGACGACATCCTTTGGCACGTGATCGCACGTCTTGGGTGAAAGCAAATCCCCCCTGCCCCCCTTTTTCAAAAGGGGGGAGTGCTGAGGTGAACGGAGGCAGTCACCGCTTTCGGTTGCTCTGTCTTCGCGCTGCACTTGCATCCGCCATGCAGGTAATGCGCCGCCTGATCGCCAAGGCCCTGAATGCAGATCGCTTGCTTTCCCCCCTTTGAAAAAGGGGGGCAGGGGGGATTTGCTTTCGCCCCGAGCCAGCATCACTTCACCAGCCGCTCGTCCACCAGCGACTTCACCACGGAGGGGTCGGCCAGCGTGGAGGTGTCGCCGAGCTGGTCGGGCGCAAGCTCTCCTGAGCCTGCATCGGCGATCTTGCGCAGGATGCGGCGCATGATCTTGCCAGAGCGCGTCTTCGGCAGGCCCGGCGCCCACTGCACGAAGTCGGGCGTGGCGATCGGGCCGATTTCCTTGCGCACGTGCGCGACGAGGGCCTTGCGCAGGTCTTCGGTCGGTTCCTCGCCGGCGACCAGGGTGACGTAGGCGTAGATGCCCTGGCCCTTGATGTCGTGGTTGAAGCCGACCACGGCCGCTTCGGCGACCAGCGGGTGCGAGACCAGCGCGCTTTCCACTTCGGCGGTGCCGATGCGGTGGCCGCTGACGTTGATCACGTCGTCGACGCGACCGGTGATCCAGTAATAGCCGTCCTCGTCGCGGCGGCAGCCGTCGCCGGTGAAGTACATGCCGGGATAGGTGCGGAAATAGGTGTCGATGAAACGTGCGTGATCGCCGTAGACGGTACGCATCTGGCCAGGCCAGGAATCGAGCAGGACAAGGTTGCCCTCGGTCGCGCCTTCGAGCAGCGCGCCGTTGGCATCGACCAGCGCTGGCTGCACGCCGAAGAAGGGCAGGGTCGCCGAACCGGGCTTGAGGTCGGTCGCGCCGGGCAGGGGCGAGATCAGGATGCCGCCGGTCTCGGTCTGCCACCAGGTGTCGACGATCGGGCAGCGGCGGTCGCCGACCACGTCGTGGTACCAGCGCCAGGCTTCGGGATTGATCGGTTCGCCGACGCTGCCGAGCAGGCGCAGCGAGGCGCGCGAGGTCTTCTTCACCGGCGTCTCGCCTTCGCGCATCAGCGCGCGGATCGCGGTGGGCGCGGTGTAGAAGATGGTGACCTGGTGCTTGTCGATCACCTCCCAGAAGCGCGAGACGTTCGGGTAGTTGGGCACGCCTTCGAACACCACGCCGGTGGCGCCGTTCGCGAGCGGGCCGTAGGCGACGTAGCTGTGCCCGGTGACCCAGCCGACGTCGGCGGTGCACCAGAACACGTCGTCATCGCGCAGGTCGAACACGCTCTCGTGCGTGTAGCTCGCCCACAGCAGGTAGCCCGCGGTGGTGTGCAGCACGCCCTTGGGTTTGCCGGTGCTGCCGGAGGTGTAGAGGATGAACAGCGGATCCTCGGCGTTCATGCGTTCCGGCTCGCATTCGGCCGGCTGGTCGTCGACCACCGCGTCGTACCAGCGGTCGCGCGGCATCTGCATGTCGACCGCGCCGCCGGTGTGGCGCACCACCAGCACGGTTTCGACCGAATTCGTGCCCGGCATCTTCAGCGCGGCATCCACGTTCGCCTTCAGCGGCACGGTCTTGCCGCCGCGCAGGCCTTCGTCGGCGGTGATGACCAGCTTGCTGCTGCAATCGGCGATGCGGTCGGCGATGGAGTTCGGCGAGAAGCCGCCGAAGACCACCGAATGGATCGCGCCGATGCGCGCGCAAGCCTGCATCGCGACCACGGCGTCGGGCGTCATCGGCAGGTAGATGGTGACGCGGTCGCCCTTCTGCACGCCGAGCTTGCGCAGGGCGTTGGCGAGCTTGCAGACGCGCGCGTGCAGTTCGCGATAGCTGATGCGCTGCGCGGGCTTCGCCGGATCGTCCGGCTCGAAGATCAGCGCGGTCTTGTCGCCGCGGGCGGGCAGGTGGCGGTCGAGGCAGTTGACGCTGACGTTGAGTTCGCCGTCCTCGAACCAGCGGATGCGGAAATCCTCGAGCCGGTAGCTCACGTCCTTGATCTTGGTCGGCGGCTTGAACCAGTCCAGCCGCTGCGCGACGCGCGCCCAGAAGGCCTCGGGATCGGACAGCACGGCGGCGTATTCGCGGTCGTAATCCTCGCGACGGAAGCGCGCGGTCGCGGCGAAGGCTTCGGGAACGGGATACACCGCTGCGGCGGTGGCTTCGGACTGCGACATGGTCGGCTCCGCGACGAAAGAGGAGGGAGGACCACAGTGTGCCGCAATGCAGCACGTCCTGCGTGCCGGCGGGATTAGACCATGGTCGAATCGGCGCCATGGATGCCGTCGGATTCGACCATTGGCGAATGGCTGCCCGGCGGATGCGCGCTCAGGCTTCGGTCACCGTGCATCCGCACGTGCCCTCGGGAGGGGCCGACATGAACCACGGAACGCAACCGCGACGGCTGCTGGCCCTGTCGCTGGCGCTGGCGCTGCTCGCGCCAGGCGCAGCGCTGGCGCAGTCCGCCACGGACAGGGAGATGCAGCTCGAAGCCCGCGTCGCCGAACTGGAAAGAATGGTGCAGCAGCTGGTCGCGCAGCAGCAGCAGACCCAGCAGACGGTGACCGAGGTCAGGACGGCGCAGACGCAGATCGCGCAGACCCCGGCCGCACCAGCCGCAGACGGCAAGCCGAAGATCCAGACCGCGCCCATCCTGCCCGGCGCGAATCCGGGCACGCGCTTCAGCTATGGCGGCTTCGTCAAGCTCGACGCCATGGTCACCGACACCGACGGCGGCGAGATTCCCGACGGCAGCGTCGGCCGCATGTTCTACGTGCCCTCGGCCATTCCGGTCGGCGGCGCGAGCGAGGGCCAGGACACCGACATGGGCGCGCAGTTCTCGCGCTTCTGGTTCGCGGCCGACACCGAACTGGACAGCGGCGACAAGCTGAGGGGCTATCTCGAGTTCGACCTGTTCGGCGGCGGCAGCATCAACGGCAACGAAGTCGCGACCAACACCTACGGCGTCAGCGTGCGCCAGGCCTATGTCACATGGGCAAATGCGAACGGAGCACAATGGCTGGCCGGCCAGGCCTGGTCGAACTTCCAGGACGTGGCGGCGCTGCCGGACGCGGTCGATTTCATCGGCCCGACCGAAGGCTCGATCTTCGTCCGTCAGGCGCAGCTGCGCTACACCAGGGGCGCGTGGTCGTTCTCGATCGAGAATCCCGAGACCACCATCACCCCGTATCGCGGCGTCGGCGCGCGCGTGAGCAGCGACGACAACCTGATGCCCGACATCACCGCGCGTTGGCAGAAGAAGGGCGACTGGGGCCATGTTTCGATCGCCGGCATGGTCCGCCAGTTCAGCTACGAGAACCCGGCCTCGGGCATCGACGACAGCAGTATCGGCGGCGCGCTCAGCGTCTCCGGCAGGTTCAACCTCGGCAAGCAGGACGACATCCGCTACATGGCCAGCTACGGTCGCGGCATCGGCCGCTATCTCGGCCTGGGCGTCGCCAGCGACACCGTGCTCGACGCGCGCGGCAACCTCGAACCCATCGACGGCTACGGCGCCTTCGCCGCGTGGCGCCATGCCTTCTCGCCGAAGCTGCGCTCGAACGTCTTCTATTCGATGGCGCACTACGACAACGACCCGGCGCTGACCGGCTGGTCGGCCACCGAGCGCGTGCAGTCGTTCCACGCCAACCTGATCTATTCGCCGTTGCCCAAGCTGGATATCGGCGCCGAACTGATCTGGGGCCGGCGCTCGCTCGAAAACGAGGCGGAAGGCGACCTGCGCCGCCTGCACACGCACGTCAAATACAGTTTCTGACCCGGAGGGAACGGACCATGTCCACTGTCACCGCTTCACCCGCCGCTCCCGCCCAGGGCGCGCTCACCAAGGGCCACAAGAAGGTCATCTTCGCATCGAGCCTCGGCACGGTCTTCGAGTGGTACGACTTCTATCTCTACGGCGCGCTCGCCGCGATCATCGCCAAGCAGTTCTTCGGCGGCCTCAACGAGACCTCGGCCTTCATCTTCGCACTGCTGGCCTTCGCCGCCGGCTTCGCGGTGCGGCCGTTCGGCGCGATCGTCTTCGGCCGGCTCGGCGACATGGTCGGCCGCAAGTACACCTTCCTCGTGACCATCGTGCTGATGGGCGTCTCCACCTTCCTGGTCGGCGTGCTGCCCAACTACGCGAGCATCGGCCTGGCCGCGCCGGTGATCCTGATCGTGCTGCGCCTGCTGCAGGGCCTCGCGCTCGGCGGCGAGTACGGCGGTGCGGCGACCTACGTCGCCGAGCACGCGCCGAACGGCAAGCGCGGCCTGTACACCAGCTTCATCCAGACCACTGCGACCATCGGCCTGTTCCTGTCGCTGATCGTCATCCTCGGCGTGCGCGAGACGGTGGGCGTGGAAGCATTCGAAGCCTGGGGCTGGCGCATTCCGTTCCTGCTGTCGATCATCCTGCTCGGCGTGTCGGTGTGGATCCGCATGCAGCTGCACGAGTCGCCCCTGTTCCAGCAGATGAAGGAAGAGGGCAAGCAGTCGAAGGCACCGATCACCGAAAGCTTCTTCAGCAAGAATGGCCGCATCGTGCTGCTCGCGCTGTTCGGCGCCACCGCCGGCCAGGCCGTGGTGTGGTACGCCGGCCAGTTCTACGCGATGTACTTCCTCACCCAGTCCCTGAAGGTCGATGCCACCACCACCTGGCTGCTCATCGCCGCCTCGCTGGCCATCGGCACGCCGTTCTTCATCGTGTTCGGCTGGCTGTCCGACCGCATCGGCCGCAAGAAGATCATCATGGCCGGCTGCCTGATCGCCGCGCTGACCTACTTCCCGCTGTTCAAGGCGCTGACCCATTACGCCAACCCGGCCATCGACGAAGCCCGCGCGAACGCGCCTGCGGTGGTGGTCGCCGACCCGGCGACGTGCTCGTTCCAGTTCGACCCGATCGGCAAGAAGGTGTTCACCAACTCCTGCGACATCGCCACCGCGGCGCTGGCCAAGGCCGGCATCCCGTACACCATCCAGGCCGCGCCGGCCGGTTCGCTGGCGCAGGCGAAGATCGGCGACACGCCGGTCGTCGCCTACGAAGGCGCGGGCCTGTCCAAGGACGAGGGCAAGGCGAAGGGCGATGCGTTCACCGGCGACCTCAAGGCAGCGCTCACCGCTGCCGGCTATCCCGAGAAGGCCGACCCCGAGCGCATCAACAAGCCGATGGTGCTGCTGATCCTGACCATCCTGGTGATCTACGTGACCATGGTCTACGGCCCGATCGCGGCGTGGCTGGTCGAGCTGTTCCCGACCCGCATCCGCTACACCTCGATGAGCCTGCCCTACCACATCGGCAACGGCTGGTTCGGCGGCTTCCTGCCTACCATCTCGTTCGCGCTGGTCGCCGCCACCGGCAACATGTACCAGGGCCTGTGGTACCCGATCGTGATCGCGCTGATGACCTTCGTGGTCGGCTCGCTGTTCCTGCGCGAGACCAAGGACGTCGACATCACGCAGTAATCGCATACCCCCGCGTCACCCGTGCAACGACGACGCTGGCGCAAGCCGGCGTTTTCGTGTGCGTTCTTGAGGGGAAGTGCAAATCCCCCCGCCATCGCTGCGCGATGTCGACCCCCTTTTTCAAAGGGGGCAAGCACGATGCGCTGTCTGCATGTCTGCATGTCTGCATGTCTGCATGTCTGCATGTCTGCATGTCTGCATGTCTGCATGTCTGCATGTCCGCATCAGCACGTGCTGTGTCCAGGCTCGTACAGGACATGGCGGTCGACTACAGTCCCTCATGCCGGTATCCCCACAAGCCCCCTTTGCGAGGGGGCGGCGAGCCGCGAAGCGGTTCGCGGGGATTTGCTTTTTGTGCGCCGGTACTACTCTTCCGCCCGCTTCCGCGCCACCAGCTTCGCCGCGATGATGCCGACCTCGTACAGCAGGCACATCGGGATCGCGAGCATCAGCTGGGAGATCACGTCCGGCGGGGTGACGATCGCGGCGATCACGAAGACGCCGACGATCGCGTAACCGCGCCATTCCGACAGCTGTTTCGGCGTCACCCAGCCGAGCAGCACCAGGATCACCAGGGCGACCGGCAGCTCGAAGCTCAGGCCGAACGCGAGGAACAGCACCACCACGAAGTCGAGGTAACTCGCCGGGTCCGGCGCCAGCTTGACCACGTCGGGCGCGAAATGCACCAGGAAGCCGAACACGCCCTTGAGCACCAGGAAGTAGGCGAACGCGCAGCCGCCGTAGAACAGCAGCAGCGCGGAGGCGAGGATCGGCAGCGCCAGGCGCTTCTCGCGCTTGTACAGGCCCGGCGCGACGAAGGCCCAGGCCTGGTAGAGCAGCCAGGGCATCGAGGCGAACAGTGCGACGAAGAACGCCAGCTTCACCGGCGCCATGAAGCCCGACATCACGTCGCGCGCGATCAGTTCGCTGCCCTTGGGCAAGACGGCCAGCAGCGGCGCGACCAGCCACGTGAACAGGGTGTCGGAAAACGGGATCAGTGCGACGAAGGCCACGATCAGCACCGCGACGCCCCGGATCAGGCGGGCGCGCAGTTCGACCAGATGGCTCATGAGGCTGCTGCCGTCGCCGTCCAGGTCAGCCTCGGCCATCGCGGTCTCCCTGCGGGGTGTCTTCGGTGGGCGGAGCGGTGGCGGATCCGGGTTCCGGCAGGGCCGCCGGCGCGTCCGAGTCGGCGACGGCGGTCGCGATGTCGGGGTCGTGCCCGGCCATCTGCGCCTGCATGCGTTCGAATTCGCGGCGCGCCATCGCCTCGGTGTCGCGGACCTGGCTTTCGATGTCCTTCGCCGCTTCCCGGGTCTCGCGCAGGCTGCGCTGCAGCTCCTCGGCGGCGAGTTCGCGCTCCAGCTCGCCCTTCACCGAGTACCACTGCGCGCGCGCGCGGCGGACCCACAGCCCGGCGAAGCGCGCGGCCTTGGGCAGGCGCTCGGGGCCGAGCACCACCAGGGCGACGACTCCGGTCAGGAAGAGTTCGGAGAATCCGATGTCGAACATGCGCGTCGATCGGCCTTGCGGCCGGCCGAACCGACCGGATCAGCGGGCGACGTTGTCGTCGTTGCGCCGGGACTCGCTCGCGTCCTCGCGCTTGGTCTGGTCGCTGAGCTGGGCGGGCTTTTCGTCGTCGCCGCTCACGCCCTTCTTGAATTCGTTGACGGCCTTGCCGAGGTCCTTGGCTCCGCTGGTGAGGCGCTTGGTGCCGAACACCAGCACCACGATGACCAGCACGATGAGCCAGTGCCAGATGCTGAAGCTACCCATGGCGGTTACCACTGCGTGAGAAAGGGAGCGGTCAGGATACCGCAGACGCCGTGACGGGCGCGTTCACGCGCCGTGTCCGGTCGATGGTTCCGCGCCCGGCGTCACGCTGGCGTCGGGCGCGGAATGGCGGGACGGGACGGATCAGGGCGTGTCCGGCAGCGGTTCGACCTTCGCCGGATTCTCGACGGTCTCGAAGGCCTGCGGCTGGGGTTCGGGCTGCGCGCTCGGCATCGCGTCCCGGGAGGCGGCCTGGGCGGGCGCGGCGACGGCCGTGTCGACCGCTGCGGGGTCCCGGCGCGCGGCGCGCGCGGTGGCGCTGGCATCGCCCAGGCGCAGGCGGAAGTCGGCGATGGCCGGGGAGGGGCCCTCGGGGGCGCGGTCCTCGAAGATCATCCGCGGCGTGGTATCGCGGCCGTAGACGGCGGCATTGGCCGCGTCGTCGATCGACAGCACCGCGCCGTCGAGCGCGACGCCGGCGAACAGACCGCGCGCCCGAGACCACGACCAGATCTCGGCCTTCATCTGGCCATCGGTGGCGGCGGCGGCATTGCGGCCCATGGGGCCGGCGGCCACCCCGGCATCGGCGCCGAGGGTGAACTTGCCGTTGACGATCGAATCCAGGCCGCGCTCGCTGCGGAACACCAGCACGATGTCGGCCGACTGCACGCCGACCTGCAGGCCGATGCTGCCGCCGGTGAGGGTGACGAAGCTGGGATTGGACCAGCCGCCGTCGGGGGTGCGCACCGACAGCACGCCGCGGCCGCGACGGCCGCCGACCACCAGGCCGGCCTTGATCGTGTCGGGAATGATGACGATCGCCTTCGCCTCGTCGAGCAGCTTCTCGGGGATCGACGATTCCGGGATCGCCTGGATCTCGGTCAGCACGCGCAGGGCGTTTCCGGCGCGCGCGTCCTCGCTGGGGCCGGCGTGGGCGGCGGGCGCCGCGATGGCGGCGGCCAGGGCCAGCGGAAGGACAAGGGAGAGGGCGGTGCGACGGGCGTTGTGCATGGGCGGACATCGGTGGCCTGCGGGATGGCCGGAGCCTACCGCCCGCGCGATGAACCGCGCCAGTCCACGACGGGGGCGAGACGCAGCGAGCATGGTCGTGGCGGCGCGGCGCGCCAGAGCGTGCCCTATGTGCTGCCGTGCGCGGCTGTCATGCTATGCGCATGACGCCCGATGCCGACCCCCCGTCCCGTTCCGCCATCCTGCTGGTCAACCTGGGAACGCCCGATGCGCCGACCGCGCCGGCGGTCCGTCGCTACCTCGCCGAATTCCTGCACGATCACCGCGTGGTTTCGCTGACCCGCTGGCTGTGGTGCCCGATCCTGCATTTCATCATCCTGCCGCTGCGCGGGCCGAAGGTGGCGCACAAGTACGCGTCGATCTGGATGGACGGCGGCTCGCCGCTGGCGGTGTACACGCGCGGCCTGGCCGAGGCGATGCAGGCGCAACGGCAGGGCGTCCGCGTGGCCTGGGCGATGCGCTACGGCCATCCGTCGATCGCCTCCGTCGTCGACGCGCTGCGCGCCGACGGCGTGCGCGAGATCGCCGTGCTGCCGCTGTATCCGCAGTATTCGACCACCACCACGGCCTCGGTGCAGGACGCGATCGACCGTCTTGCCGCGCGTCATGCCGACACCCGCTTCCGCGTCGTGCGCGACTACCACGTCGATGCCGGCTGGGTCGCGGCGGTCGCCGATTCGATCCGCGCCCACTGGGCCGCGCACGGGCGCGGCGAGCGCCTGCTGTTCTCGTTCCACGGCATCCCGCAGCGGCTGGTGGATGCCGGCGACCCCTACGCGGTGCAGAGCCGGGCCAGCGTCGACGCGATCGTCGCCGCGCTGGGACTCGCGCCCGACGAGGCCCTGCTGACCTTCCAGTCGCGCTTCGGCCGCGAACCCTGGCTGCAGCCCTACACCGACGAGACCCTGAAGGCGCTGGCCGGGCAGGGCGTGAAGACGGTCGACGTGGTCTGTCCGGGCTTCGCTGTGGACTGCCTGGAGACGCTGGAGGAGATCTCGGTGGAGAACGCGGCGCTGTTTCGCGAGGCCGGCGGCGACGCGCTGCGCTACATCCCCTGCCTGAACGCCTCCGATGCGCACGCCGCAGCCCTGGCCGGCGTCGTCCATGCCCTGCCCGGAACGTCCGCATGACCTCGATCCCGCACGCCGCGCCGCTGCGCGAACTCGATCTGCCCACCGCGCGCGGCCGCTTCGCCGGCCTGCGCAACGGCAATGCCGGCGCGCCGCCGCTGCTGGCGCTGCACGGCTGGCTCGACAACGCCGCGAGCTTCGTGCCGATGGCGCCGTTCCTCGCAGGCTACGACCTGGTCGCGCTCGACCTGCCCGGCCACGGCCAGAGCTTCCACTACCCGGTCGATGCCGAGTACAGCCTGTTCAGCACCCTGCTCGACGTGCTCGCCGCCGCCGATGCGCTGGGCTGGACCCGGTTCACGCTGCTCGGGCATTCGATGGGCGGCGCCATCGCCAGCCTGCTGGCGCCCGCCGCGCCCGAGCGCATCGAACGCCTGCGCCTGATCGAGGCCATCGGCCCGCTGGCCGCGCCCGAAGACACCACCGCCGAACGCCTGCGCGACGCGGTCGCCAAGCGGCGCGCGCTCGACGGCAAGCGCAAGCGCGTGTTCGACGATCCCGAACTGGCGGTGCGCGCGCGCATGCAGACCAACATCACCTCGCTGGACGAAGCCTCGGCGCGGCTGCTGGTGGGGCGCGGCCTGAACACTGTCGACGGCGGCTACGAATGGAGCAGCGACACGCGCCTGACCCTGCCGACGGCGGTGCGCATGTCGGAAGCGCAGGTCGCGGACTGCCTGCGCGCGATCACCTGCCCGGTGCGGATGGTGATGGCCGATCCGGCGCCGCCCTACATCCCGGCTTCGATGCGCGACGGCCGCATCGCCTGCGTCCGCGACATCGCCTGCACCGTGCTGCCGGGCAGCCATCACCTGCACATGACCCATCCGCGCGAGGTCGTCGCGGCACTGGGGTTGTAACGCTTCGGTGCAAGCGTGCCGCTTGCCCCCTTTGCGAAAGGGGGCCGACGCGCAAAGCGCGGCGGGGGGATTCGCGGCGTTCGGGTCGCGTTGCGCGCTCAGCGCACCAGCGCGACCATCTGCGCCTTGATCTGGCGGCCGTGTTCGCGGAACCAGTCGCGCTGGTCGCGCCAGTGCGGGAAGCGTCGCTCCACTTCGCGCCAGTAGGCGGGCGAGTGGTCGTGGTGGATCAGGTGGCACAGCTCGTGCACCAGCACGTATTCGAACGCAGCCGGCGGCGCCAGCACCAGCGACAGGTCCAGGGCCATGGTGCCGTCCGGCGCCAGCGAGCCCCACTGCGAGCTCATGATCTTCAGCTGCACGCGGCGCGGCGCGCGCGGCAGCGCGGGCAGGTAGCGCGGCATCCAGCGGCCGATGTCGGCGCGCGCCTGCGCTTCGTAGAAATCGCGCAGCGCGCGGTGCAGGGCGGTGTCGCCGGCGCGCGAGGTGGTCTGGAAGACCGCGCCTGCGCCGGCGGCATCGAGCTGCAGCGCGGTGAAGCGGCCCGGTTCCCAGCGCAGCGGCAGCATCGCGCCGCGCAGCGGCAGGCGGTCGCTCTGGCCGCGCACCAGCGGTGCGACCTCGGTTTCCACCAGACGGTCGAGCTGCGCGCCGAGCCAGTCGCGATGTTCGGCGAGGAAGCGATCGCCGGCGACCAGGCTGGCGCGTTCGGGCAGGGTCAGGCGCACGCCGCGCTCGCTGACCGAAAGCTTGATGCGCCGCGCGCGCGGATCGCGCACGCGCAGCACGTCGACGTTGCGGCCATCGACCAGCAGCAAGGGCACGAGATCGCGCTGTTGCGCACGGCTGTCGGCAAGGCGCGGAGCCGAGGGCTCGCGCAGTCGGAAACGGAAGGGCATGCGAAATGCTAACCGTTGTCGATGGGACAATACAAAGCTTGACGCGGCCGGCAGGATGACTGCGGAAACGCGGCCGCGCGCCCGGCGCATCGATCGCGATGCCGGACGATCGCGCGCGGGTCAGGCGACCGTCACGCAGCCGTCACTCTGCCTTCGACAGCTTCAACGCCGGTTCCAGCGTGCGGAACAGGCGCCGCGTTTCCGCGCTGAACAAGGCGAAGCGCGCATCGAGTTCGGCGCGGAAATCGTCGCGGTCGCCGGTTTCGAGTTGTTCCACGGCGCCGTCGAGGAACTTCAGCTTGCGGATGATCAGGTCGTCGCCGAGCACGAAACTGAGACGGTCGTCGAGGGTCAGCGCGAGACGCGTCACCTGCTTGCCGGCTTCGAGGTGCTTGGCGATCTCGTCGCTGTCGAGTTCCTGGTGCTGGCACTTCACGATCGCGCCGTTGTCGACGGGATCGCGCAGTTCGCATTCGTCGCCCAGCGACAGGCCATGCGGCAGCGGGTCGCCGGCGATCCAGCCGGTCAGCACCGAGCGCGGCGCGACTTCGGCGTTCAGCGGCAGCGCCGGGAAGCTGCCCAGCGCATGGCGCACATCGGACACCACGGCCTCGGCGCTCTTGCGCGAGGAGCTGTCGATGGCGATGAAGCCTTCCGTGCAGTCGATCAGCGCATCGGTGCGGCCGGGCTTCACGAACGCGCGCGGCAGCAGTTCGTGGACCAGGTCTTCCTTCAGGCGCTTGCGCGCGCGGCCGCCGAGCTTGCGGCCTTCCTTGTCCTCGATCTCCTGCAGCTTCTTCTGCAGCAGGTCGTTGACCACCGATCCGGGCAGGATCTTGTCCTCGGTGCCGGCGGTGACCCAGATCGCGTCGCCGATGCGGTGCGACAGCACTTCCTGGTCGCCGCGCCCGAACGGCGAGATGAAGCCGCGCGAGGACAGTTCCAGCGCGCCGACCGGCTTGAGGATGAATGCGGACAGGCCGTTATCGAGTTCGTTGAAATCGAGCGACGCGGGGAAGCGGAAGAACGTGAGATTTCTGAAGAACATTCGGAGGCCGGGAATGGGGAGCGGAGAATCGGGAATGGGAACAGCAAGGGCATGGTGCGGCGGCGAAACGTGGAGTGCGGGAACGCGGGTTTACGATTCCCGATCCCCCATTCCCGTTTCCCGCGCTTCTCCACCGAGCCACGCATGCGCATCCGGCAGGGCGTCGTCGCCGCGCTTGCCCAGAGACAGGAAGTCGAACAGCTTCGGGTCGCTGAGCTGCGAAGGACGGATGTCGCCGAGCGCGCGCGCGATCTGCTCGATGCGGCCCGGGGTCTCGCGTTCCCAGGCGTCCATCATCTTCTTCACCTGCTTGCGCTGCAGGTTCTCCTGCGAGCCGCAGAGGTTGCAGGGGATGATCGGGAAGCCCTTCGCGTCGGCATAGGCGGCGATGTCCTCTTCGCGGGCGTAGGCGAGGGGACGGATCACCACGTGCTTGCCGTCGTCGCTGAGCAGCTTCGGCGGCATGCCGCTGATCTTCGAATGGAAGAACAGGTTGAGGAAGAAGGTGGCGACCAGGTCGTCGCGATGGTGGCCCAGCGCGATCTTGGTGAATCCCTGCTCCTCGGCGTAGGTGTACAGCGCGCCGCGACGCATGCGCGAGCACAGCGAGCACATCGTCTTGCCCTCGGGCACCACGCGCGTGACCACCGAGTAGGTGTCCTGCTCGAGGATGTGGTGATCGACGCCGATCGATGACAGGTATTCGGGCAGCACGTGCTCGGGAAAACCCGGCTGCTTCTGGTCGAGGTTGACCGCGGTGATCGAGAACGACACCGGCGCCTTCCTCTGCAGCTGCAGCAGGATGTCCAGCATCGTGTAGCTGTCCTTGCCGCCGGACAGGCAGACCATGACCTTGTCGCCGTCCTCGATCATGCCGAAGTCGGCGATGGCGCGACCGACCTGGTGGCGCAGGCGCTTGGCGAGCTTGCCGGCTTCGTGTGCGGCGCGCCGCGAGGGCGGCGGCAGCGGTTCGGACAGGGGCAGGAGGGGGGCGTTCATCAGCCGCGCATTCTATCCCCAACCCCGTGTCGTGCCGCCGTGCGCGGCCCGGCGTCTCGTGCAGGCTGCATGGCCGGTCTGCAGCCTGCATGGGCCGGGCGTCGATCCTGTTTTCTAACCTGTTGATTCGAAAGGGCGACCGCGATTGGCACGCGCTCTGCGGATGCATCCTGGCCGGCGCACCCCCACCGCCGGCATTCCCCCGCACAGTTTCCGCAACAGGAGTCGCAACCATGTCGCAGCGTTCCACGCATTCCCGGTCTTCGTCGTGCATGCTGGCCCTCGGCGCCGCGCTCGCGGTCGCGCTGGCCGCGCCGCTGGCCAGTGCCGCGAATGAGGCCGCCGACGGCGCCGCAAAGCAGACCAAGGCCGATGAATCCTCGCAGCAGCCGGTCGAGGACAGCTGGATCACCACCAAGGTGAAGGCCGACCTGCTGGTCGACGACCAGACCAAGGGCCTGGACATCAACGTCAGCACGACCAATGGTGTCGTCACCCTGGCCGGCCGCCTCGACAGCGCCGCGCAGGTCGACAAGGCCGTGAGCATCGCCCGCGGCATCAAGGGCGTGAAGTCGGTCGACTCGACCACGCTCACGGTGAAGCCGCGCGGCTGATCGCCGCCGGCAGACCGACAGGTCCGGCGCCACGGCGCCGCGACCCCCCACCCCGGCGCGCGCTCCCTTTCCCCACCCTGCGTGCGCCGCAGCCAAGCAAGGAGATCCAACATGAACAGCGACATCATCAAGGGCAACTGGAAGCAGCTCACCGGCCGCATCAAGCAGCAGTGGGGCGAGCTGACCGACAACGACCTGACCGCTGCAGAAGGCAGCCGCGAGTACCTCGCCGGCAAGATCCAGGAGCGCTACGGCATCGCCAAGGATGCCGCGATGGACCAGGTGCGCGACTTCGAAAAGCGCATCGACCACTGATGCCCTCCCGCTGCGCGAGCCATCCGCCCGCGCAGCGGCCCCTTCCGAAGGCACGCTCGCCTTCCGGTCCTCCTCCCCGGAGCGTCATGGCCCCGATCTCCGGACGGATGGCGAGCGTGCCACGGTTCTGCCGGACGGCAGGATCGCATCCGCCGGCGTCGCCGGTCCGTCTCTCCAGAACAGCGAATCCCCGAGCACGTCGTCCGGGCTGAGTCTCCCGGGTCCATGCGAAACGCGTCATCCCCCCGTTGTTCCCCTCCGTGTGTGTGCCTCGCCGTCCCGGGTTCGCCCGGGGCGGCGTTTTTTTTCGTGCATCCTGCACGGCGCGCACGACCCGATCGTGCTTTTTGCACGACCCGGATCGATGCCGGCGCTGCAACCACGGGGTCCGGCCGCATGGCATGCGTCTTGCACGGGTAACGCTCGCGTGGACGCGGGTGCCGTGCCCGCACTGCCTGCCGACCCCTCCCCCACACGCATTCCCCTCAGGACCGTCCGATGACCGTAGCCGCGCATCCGCGTCGCCCTTCCAGCCCCCGGGCCGTCCTGGACCCGCGCGAGTCCCGCCCGATGGGCGTGGATATAGTGTCGGGCGCCCTGCCGACGACGGAGACACCGGACGTGCCCACCCCTGCGACACCGCCCCCCGGCCGCGTGCTGGCCATCGACGACGACAACCAGCTGCTGCAGAACTTCGCCCTGGCCCTGGCCCGCGACGGGCACAAGGTCGAAACCGCCGACACCCTGGCCGACGGCCTGCGCCTGGCCGCGACCTGGCCCTTCGATGTCTGCCTGCTCGACCACGACATCGGCAGCGATGCCGGCATCGATGCCCTGCCCAGGCTGGCCGAACTGGCGCCGCGCATGCGCGTGGTGATGGTGACCGCCAACGCCCAGGTCGAGCAGGCGGTGCGCGCGATCTCGCTGGGCGCCGCCGATTACCTGGTCAAACCCTGTTCGCCGGACCAGCTGCGCATCGCGGTCGCGCGCCAGATCGAGGCGCGGCGCCTGCGCGACCGCGTCGACACCCTCGAACGCGAGGTCTCCCGCGGCACGCCCGAGCTGAGCAGCCGCAACCCGGCGATGCAGGCGGCCATCGACATGGCGCTGCAGGTGGCCGCCACCGACGCCAACCTGCTGATCCTCGGCGAGAGCGGTACCGGCAAGGGCGTGGTCGCGCGCGCCGTGCACCGCGCCAGCCCGCGCGCCTCGGCCGAATTCGCCACGGTCAACTGCCCCGCGCTCACCGCCGAGCTGCTTGAAAGCGAGCTGTTCGGCCACGCCAAGGGCTCGTTCACCGGCGCCGTGCAGAACGCGGTCGGCCGGGTCAGCCATGCCGATGGCGGCACGCTGTTCATGGACGAGGTCGGCGATTTCCCGCTGGCGCTGCAGCCCAAGCTGCTGCGCTTCATCCAGGACAAGGAATACGAACGCGTCGGCGATCCGGCCACGCGCAAGGCCGACGTTCGCATCGTCGCCGCGACCAACCGCGACCTGGACGCGATGGTGGCCGAAGGCACGTTCCGCCTCGACCTGCTGTACCGGCTCAACGTGATCAGCATCACCCTGCCGCCGCTGCGCGAGCGCCAGGAGGATCTCGAAGACCTCGCCAACGGTTTCGTCCGCCGCTATGCCGCCGATTACGGCCGCCCCGCGCGCCGGCTGTCGGCGACGGCGCTGTCGAAGCTGCGCACCTATGCCTGGCCGGGCAACGTGCGCGAGCTGCAGAACATGATGGAGCGCGCGGTGATCCTGTGCCGCGACGAGGAGATCGCGCCGGACCTGCTGACCCTGGACGCCTCGCGTCGCGCCGAAGCGGTGCCCGGCGCGCTGATGTCGCTCGAAGCGCTGGAGCGGCTGCACATCGAACGCGTGCTCGGCCACAGCGACAGCCTCGACGCCGCCGCGAAGACGCTGGGCATCGATGCCTCCACGCTCTACCGGAAACGCAAGCTCTACGGTTTCTGATTGCATCCAAGCGCAGGGTTCGTCCGTCGGGTTCCATGCGCCGCACCACCACGACTCACGTCCCACGCTGCAGGTTGTCCGCATGCCCGATCCACGCCACGAGCCCGTCTCCGAAGATTTCGCCCGATCCCCACTGTGGAGCGGGGCGCTGCTGCTGGCCTGGATCCTGCTGGTGGCTGGCCTGGGCGCGCTCTCCGGCGTGCTCTTTCCGCCCGGCGACTGGTTCGCGTCGCTCGCGAAGCCGACGTTCCAGCCGCCGGACTGGCTGTTCGGCCCGGTGTGGACCGTGCTGTACGTGGCGATGGCGGTCGCGGCATGGGTGGTGCAGCGCACCGCCGGGGTGGACAGCGGGCTGCGCCGCCGCGCATTCGTGCTGTTCTTCGTGCAGTTCGCACTGAACCTGGCGTGGACCCCGCTGTTCTTCGGCCTGCGCAGCCCGGGTGCGGCCTTCGTCGACATCTGCGCGCTGTGGGTCGTGCTGCTGTGGACGCTGCTGACCTTCGGTCGCGTGCGTCCGCTGGCCGGCTACCTGATGCTGCCCTACCTGCTGTGGGTGTCGTTCGCGCTGGTCCTGAACGGCACCATCTGGCTGATGAACCTCTGATCCTCCCCTGACACCGCCTCCCGTTCCCGTACCGCGATGCCGGACCGCATCGCGACCTGCCCCCGTCGGACCGACCCATGCCGCACACCCAGGCCAGCCAATTCCGCAACCGCGCGAACGTCGGCCTGCTGGCCCTCGCGTTCCTGGTGATCCTCGCCACGTCCTTCGTCTCGGTGCGGTCGATCAATGCCCTGCGCGAGGCGATCGGCTGGGTCACCCACACCATGGAGGTGAAGGACGACCTGGCGCGCCTGCAGTCCACGCTGCACGATCTGGAAACCGCCGGCCTGCGCTTCATGGTCGACGGCCGCGCGGAGCACCGCGAGACCCTGTTCCGCAACCTGGACGAGGTCGGCAAGGGCATCGACACCCTGCGCACGGTCGCCACGGACAGTGATGAGCAGCGCGTGCTGGTCGAGATGCTGACCACGGATCACGAGGTCCTGGGCGAACGTGCGCGCGCGTCCGTCGCCATCAAGGATGCCGACATGGCCCGCGGCGACGACCGCGCCGCGATCCGCCGCCTGCGCGACGGCAAGGGCGAGCGCATCGTCGATCGCATGCGCGGCCGCATCCAGAAGATGATCGAGATCGAGGACGGCCTGCTGGCGAAGCGCCAGGCCGAGCGCGACGTGCTGGTGAAACAGACCAACGCGACCCTGCTGGTCGCCAACGGCCTGGCGCTGTTCGCAGGCCTGATCGGCTTCCTGGCCCTGCGCCGCGCCCAGCGCGAAGCCGAGAACACGTTGCTGCTGCAGCTGCGCGCCGCGCAGGCCAAGCGCGCCAGCGAGGAGAAGAGCGCGTTCCTGGCCAACATGAGCCACGAGATCCGCACGCCGATGAACGCGATCTTCGGCTTCGCGCAGTTGCTCGCCGACCACGTCGACGAACCGCTGCAGCGCGAGTGGGTGGCGTCGATCCGCAAGAGCGGCCAGGTGCTGCTGACCCTGATCAACGACGTGCTCGACCTGTCGAAGATCGAGGCCGGCAAGCTGCAGCTCAATCCGCAGGGCACCGACATCGGCGAGCTGGTCGAGGAAACGCTGTCGCTGTTCGGGGCGATGGCCGAAGCCAAGGACATCGCGCTGCACCTGGACATCGCCCGCGACGGCATGCTGCCGGTGGCGGTGGACGCGCCACGCCTGCGCCAGATCCTGCTGAACCTGATCAGCAACGCGGTGAAATACACCGAGCACGGCACGGTGACCGTTTCCGTCGACATGATGCCGTCGCCGCTGGGTGGCCACGACCTGCGCATCCGCGTGCAGGACACCGGCACCGGCATCGACCCGGACGAACAGACCCGGATCTTCGAGCCGTTCTACCAGGCCGACAGCCTGGACGGCAAAAACCGCCAGGGCACCGGCCTGGGCCTGAGCGTCACCCGCCTGCTGACGCACCTGATGCAGGGCCGCATCCAGGTCGTCAGCAAGCCCGGCGAAGGCGCGCTGTTCCAGGTCGACATCCCCGGCCTGCCGCAGGCCGAAGCGGTGGCGCCCAATCTGGCGGACGGCTTCGCCGAGGCCGTCGATTTCGACCGCCTGCCGCCGCTGCGCATCCTGGTCGTCGACGACGTGGACTGGAACGTCGAAGTCGCGCGCGGCTACCTGCGCGGCAGCCACCACCAGCTGGCGATCGCCCGCGATGGCGAAGAGGCGGTCACGGTCGCGCGCGCGTTCCGCCCGGACGTGGTGCTGATGGACCTGCGCATGCCGCGCATGAACGGCTATCGCGCCACCGAGGCGATCCGCGCCGACATCGCCGCGCGCGGCGCGCGCGTCATCGCCGTCACCGCCTCCAGCATGACCGACGAACATGCGGCGACGGAGGTGCGTTTCGATGGCTACGTGCGCAAGCCCTACGCACCGGCCGAACTGCTGGGCGCGCTGGCCGCGCTGTTCGGCGAACGCAGCAATGCCGAGGGCAGCGAACCCGGTGTCGCACGCAGCGCCGACGTTGCGCAGACCGATATCGGCGAGGGTGTCGCAGCATCGACGCCGGCCGAAGCCCTGCGCGCCGATGCCCTGACCGAATGGGCCGCGGTGCGCGGCGCTCCGCTGGAAGCGCTGCGCACGCGCATGCGCATGCGCGAGATCGGCGAATTCTCGCGCCGCCTGAACGTGCTGGCCGATACCATCGCCGATCCCCGCCTGCAGGACGAAGCACGGCAACTGCAGCGCGCCGTGCAGCGTTTCGACGTCAACCGGATGAAGGCGGTGCTCGACCGCCTCGCCGGCCACGCCCTCGCCATCCACACCGACGCGTCCGCGCGCACCACCGAAGAAGACGATGCCCAATAGATTCCTTTCCGCCGCCGTGGCCCTGCCGGTGATCATGGTCGTGGACGACCAGGCCGCGAACGTGCAGGTGCTCGGCCAGCTGCTCACCCATGCCGAATTCGACGTGGTACCGGTGCTCGACGGCGCCGAAGCCCTGGCGCTGGCCGAGCATTCCCCACCGGATCTGGTGCTGCTCGACATGCGCATGCCCGGCCTCGACGGCTTCGCCGTGCTCGAAGGCCTGCAGGCCATGGCGCAGACCCGCCACGTACCGGTGGTGTTCCTCACCGCCGATCACGAACGCGACAGCCTGGTGCGGGCGTTTTCGGCTGGCGCGGTCGACTACATCACCAAGCCCTTCATCGCCGAAGAGCTGCTCGCGCGCGTCCGCACCCACCTCGACCTCAAGCGCTCGCGCGAGCGCCTGGCGCGGGTCGCCGAGGAACGCCAGCGCATGGCCGAGATCGTCAGCCACGACCTGCGCAACCACTTCGGCAACATCCTTTTTTCGCTGGACATGCTGCGCGAATCGCATGTCGACTCCGACGCGAACCAGCGCGCGCGCCTGTTCGACTCGATCCGCGCCTCGGCCGATGCCGGCCTGCTGTTCGTCACCGCCTTCCTCGACCAGCAGCAGGATGCCAGCCAGGGCGTACCGGTGGCCGAGGTCGATGCCGCGACGCTGGCGCGCGCCGCGCTGGACCTGATCGCGCCGCAGGCCGCGCGCAAGGGCATCGCCCTGTCGCTGGTGGTCGAGGACACGGGCCTGCGCGTGCTGGCCGAGCGCGCAGGCGCCGGACACGTGCTGCAGAACCTGCTGTCGAATGCGATCAAGTACGGCCCGCCGGACGGCGAAGTGATGTTGTCGGTGGCGCGTCGCGGCGACGTGGCCGCACTGGGCGTGCACGATCGCGGCCCGGGCATTCCACCGCGCGACCGCGAGCGGCTGTTCCGCCGCTTCGTGCGTCTCGGCGCCACGCCCACCGGCGGCGAGACCTCGACCGGTCTCGGTCTGGCGCTGGCCAAGCAGCGTGCCCGCGCGATGGGCGGCGACCTCTGGTACGAAGACCGCCCCGGAGGCGGGGCGAGCTTCGTCTTCGAGCTGCCGCTGGCCTGAGCCAGCGGCAGTGGAAGGCGGACGGCCCTGGTCAGACGACCTTGCGTCGGCCCAGCAGCAGCGACAGCACGAACAGCACCAGGAACACCACGAACAGGATCTTCGCGATGCCGGCGGCGGCGCCGGCGATGCCGGTGAAGCCGAGCACGGCGGCGATCAGGGCGACGACGAGGAAAATGAGGGCATAGCGCAGCATGGGGGACTCTCCTTCGGAATGGCGGGCCCGCAACGCGGACCTGGGTTCCTCCCTTCAAGACGCATGCCAGCCGGCCCGTCGGCATGAATGCCCGGCAACGACAGCGATATCAACGATTTGGCCGCAGCCTCGGGGTACGCGCGTTGTCCCGATGAGAGGCCGGGATTCGTGGTTTCCGCATGGCGCCGTGCGGCTTGCACGACGCCCGCCGCCGCGATCGGCGCGCATGTCCAGTCGCGGCGCGGCCCCGCGGCATGGCATGGATCTTGGTTGCGCTTTCCGTGCCCCCGTCGATGTCAGCCCGTGGAGAACCGACATGCGCCACGCCGCCCTTGCTCCCGCCTCCGCTCCGGTCTCCCGCCAGGCCCGTCGCTGGCGCCGGATGCGTGCGCGCCTCGGTTTCGCGGCGCTCTGGGCCGCGCTGCTGGTCTGGGTGCTGGGCGCCTCGATGCGCGTGCCCGGCGAAGAGGTCGCGCCCCTGGTGGAGGTCGCGACCCCGTCCGCCGCACTCGCCTCCAGCGCCGACCAGGCGCATGCGGATCTGCCGCAGGTCGACCTGGAGCGGGCCGCGGCCTGGCCCGCGGAATCCGCCGAGGCAGCCCCGTCGCAGGAGTCCGCGCATGCGACCTGGCACGAATCGACCCCCGAGCAGGATGCCGCCCTGTACATCGCCGGGCGCTGAGAGCCTGTTCACGATCTCTCCATGTCTCTCGCCGGTCCTGTCGGGCCGCCGACGCCCGGTCGCCCGACGTATGAAAAGTGCATCGCACGCTCTAAGCTCGGGGGCGATGAACCAGCCCACCGACCCGACCGAACTCTCACGGATCGCCCAGCGCCTCGCCGAGCTGCGTCTGGAGCACCGTGACCTCGATGTGGCCATCGACCGCCTGCACGACAACATCGCCGCGGACGAACTGGCCATCAAGCGCCTCAAGAAGCGCAAGCTGCAACTCAAGGACACCATCCACCGCCTGGAGTCCGCGCTGATTCCGGACGAGCCGGCGTGAGCGGGATGCCTGCGCGGGCCGTCGCGCTCGCCCGGCCCCGTCACGTCATCGCCGTGCCGGACCTCGCCCGTTCCGCCGCGTGGTACCGCGATATCCTTGGTTTCGACATCCAGGAGGTCGGCGATCCCGGCTGGCGCTGGTTCCAGCGCGACGCCTGCGTGATCCTCGCCGGCGAATGCCCCGACGCGCTGTCTCCCGCCGCCACCGGCGACCACGCCTACTTCGCCTACATCGAGGTCGACGGCATCGACGCGCTGCATGCCGAGCTTGCCGCGCGCGGCATCGACACGATCAAGCCGCTGCGCGATGAACCCTGGGGCATGCGCGAATTCGGCATCCGCACGATCGACGGGCATCGGATGATGTTCGGGGAGGGCATCGAGTGAGGCACCGGACCTTCCTGCTCGCATGCTTGATCCTGCCCGTGTCGTGGTGGATGTGCAGCGGGGCGGCGATGGCGACCGCGCAACAACCTGACCGGATCGTGATTGCAGGAGAAAGCCATGCCCTGCTGTCCAACCCTTTCGAGTCGTATCGTCGCCAGCATCCGGGCCTCGACCTGCAACCGCTGGACGGCGTCGATACCCTCTGCACCCTGAGCAGCAACCATCGTGGCTACGTCGCGACGTTTCGCATCGAGGGGCGCCGCCTGCTGCTCGACGACATCGTGACCCCGGCCTGCGGCGAACAGGCATCGAGATCGCAGCGCAGGACCGTGTTCGGCCTCGACGAAGCCGTGCATGCCGCGTGGTTCACCGGCGTGCTCGTCGTGCCCCGTGGCGAGCGCGTCGCATATGCCCACCTCGGTTACGGTTCGGTCTACCAGCGCTATCGCCTGCATCGCGTCGAGAAGGGGTTCGTGGTCGAGACGGCCACCATGGCGGCGGACGCGTACGTGGCCTATCGCGAACGCCAGTTCCGCATCCATCGCACGACGCAGGCGTATCGCGACGCCCTGGCATCGATGCTTGCCGAAGGCGACTGGAGCGAGGAGGACGCCGAGCGCTTCCTGTTCCTGGCCGACACCGATTACGCTACCGACATCGCACTGGCGTTCGAGCCGCCGATGCAGTGATGCGTCACCGCGACAGTCCGCCCATTCATTGATCGTATGCCGGCGCTTCGTGCCGGACGACGCCCGCCATCGGAACGCCCATGCACTCCCGTCCCGCCCGCATCCTGTTCACCATCGCCGATCTGTTCGCCTGGCCTGCCTGTGCGATCTCGCTGCTGGTGACGGGGCTGTATCCATTCACGATCGGGACGTACCTCGCACGCAAGGGGATCACGGTGCCGGCGTGGATGCTGACCGCGGAGTGGCTGGGCTGGCTGCTGGCGAGCGTGGGTCTGATGCTGGCGCTGCGCCGCACGCCCTTCTCGCTGGTGCCGCTGGTGCTGTCGGCGGTCGCATTCGCGTTCGCGCGCGACTGGCCGTATGCGCTCTCGGTGCTGGGCTATGCCGTGCTGCTGGTCGCGTTGCCGCATGCGCTGGCGATGCGGGCGTTCAACGCGTCGGGCGGACAGCCCTGAGCGTTCGAATCCGCGCTGCGCCTGCCGCAGGTCGCGCGGCAGGCGCCCGCCGAGACGTCACCGGGCCTGCGCCGGCAGTTCCGCTTCCGAATCGGCGTCGCGCTCCAGCGCCCTGAGCAGTTCGTCGGCGGCGCGCGACAGCGCCAGCGAGGCCCAGGGTGTGGTCTCGTGCACGTCGCAGGCCACATGGGTCGCGTCCTTCGCGCAGAGCGCGTCGAGCAGGTCGGGAATGCTGTCGTCGCCGTGTTCGTATGCGCGCGCCAGGTTCTCGCAGCCGACGCGCACGCCTGCGGCGCAGACCTTCAGGTATTCGGGTTTCGCGCCGGCCCAGTCGCCGGCCAGCGCGCGCTGGTGGCCGAGTGCGTTGCAGCCATGCAGGCTGCCGCGCGCGCAGCAGGCGGCGAAACCCTCGCGCCCCGGCTGCGGGCAGTCCTCGCCCAGCGGCCTTTCGACGTAGACCATGGGCGCGGCGCAGGTCGCGGCGCCGCCGTCGCGGGTGTAGACGGCGTAGCGGTTCCAGCGGTCGACGCCGAGCAGCCCGTCGCCATCGATCGATGCGAACACGAAATCGCCGCCCTTGTCGTGGCGGATGCGGACCTGGCCGTTGTCGATGCGCGCGCGCAGCTGGCCGCCGAGGCTGGCGACCAGACCACGATCGCCGAAATCCAGTTCGCCCATCAGCCCGGTCTCGGCGACATAGCGGCCGCAGGGCAGGCGTTCGGTGCGCTGCACGCGCAGCGAGGGCACGGTGCCCAGTGCGGTGGCATGGCGACAGGCGTCCGGATCGCTGCCACGCTCGCAGGCGACGTCCAGCGCGGTGCGGGCATCGGCGTGGCGCCCGCCGGTCCACAGCTGCTTCGCGACTTCGTTGCACACCTTCGCTGAGCCCTGCTTCGCGCACAGCGCTGGCAGCGGGTCGAGCGCCTGCGCCGGCAGCGGCGAGTCGTCGGCCTGCATCGACGCGGCGGCTTCGGCCAGCGCGCGCGCCAGCAGCCCGGCGACGGCGTCCTCGCAGGCCTGCTGCGAGAACGCCGACGTGCCCTCGCGGCAGGCGGCAGGCTGTTCGACGGGCGCGTCGTCCTCGACGGCACGCAGGCCATCGATCCAGCGCACGCAGGCGAACGCGAGGCCGTCGTTGCAGGCCGCGCGCAGCGCATCGGCCGATGCGCCGGCGCTGTCGGCGAAGCACGCGTCGAGATCGGCGCGGCAACTGCCCGGCGCGGGCGCTGGTGGCGGCGCGGCGCAGTCGCGCGGCGTCCGCAGCACGAACGTCTTGCGGAATGCCTGCTCGACCTCGGTCAGCGTCCTGCCATCCGCGCTGAGCGTGTAATCCGAGGCATACCCTTCGTCGGTATCGAACAGGCGCAGCGTCATGCCGATCACGCGGTAGTGCTGCGTCGAAGGCGCCATGCCCTCGCGCAGCAGACGCCCCCGCGCCGCGTCGTCGATCTCCAGCCGCGCGCCGCTGTCGATGTCGACATAGCTGCCGCAGGCGAGCGGGGCGGCGAGGGCATGGGCGGAAGACAGAGCGAGCGCGATGAACGGCAATGCAGCCGACAGGAATGGCGTCATGGGGAAACGGTGTCGGGTCGGGATGGGAGCAGTATCGCCGGCTCGATGGATCATGTCCCGGGATAGAATCGCGACGCTGCCGGCGATCGGCCAGGGAGGGAGCAAGCGATGTCGATGTCGTTCGAGGGGGCGTGCGCGTCCGCGACGGATCCGCGCAGGTCGGGTCGCGCCACGCGGGGTGGGTGTTTTCGCTGGTGGGTGGCGATCTGCCTGCTGGTCGTGTCGGTGCTGCCGGCAGCGGCGAATGAGGGGCTGCTGACGCCGTTCGCGGACGGAAAGACCCTCGATGTGGTCGGTTCCCATGCGTGCGCGATCACGGAGGCTGGCAGTCTTGCCTGCTGGGGCGATGCCGGCGATGGCTTCGATCAGTTGCCGTCCGAGCGCTTCGTCTCCATCGCGTCGGCGACATGGGCCAGTTGCGGCATACGGTCGGACGGCGAAGCCGTGTGCTGGGGACGGATTCCTGCGCCGAGCGTGCCGCCGGGTCCATGGCGGTCCCTGGCCATGGGCGGGTGGGACAATGTTTGCGGGATACGCCCGGATGGACGCCTGCAATGCTGGGGCACGACGGCGTCCTTCATGAGTGTCCAGCCCGTCGAAGGCCGGTATCGCGCGGTGTCGATCAGCACATCGTTCGCATGCGCGATCCGCGACGATGGCAAGCTCCGCTGCTGGTCCGCGCATCCCGACAGCGCGCAATTGAACCAGATGCCGGCAGGACGGTTCGTCCAGCTCGATCTCGGTGGTTGGCATGCCTGCGCGCTTCGGGTGGATGGCAGCATTGCGTGCTGGGGTTCGAACAGCCACGGGCAGACAGAGGCGCCATCGGGGACCGGATTCACGGCGGTCTCTGCAGGCGAATACCACAGCTGCGCGATCCGCGGCGACGGCAGCGCGGTGTGCTGGGGCGAGAACACGTATGGCCAGTCCGCTGCACCATCGGGTGGACGTTTCACCGAAGTGGCGGCCGGGAGCAGCGATACGTGCGCGCGCCGTGTCGACGGACGCCTTGCGTGCTGGGGCTGGTCGCTTTCTTTGCCATACAGGCGGGACCACCTGCGCGCGCCGCTCGTGCGCATCGAGGTCGGCAACGAGGGTGGCATCTGTGTTCTGGAGGGCGATGGCACTCCGCTGTGCGCCGATGGCAACGAGGCTCTGTTGCCGCCATTGGGCCGCTACGAGGATCTCGCGCTTGGATCGAACGGAGGGTGCGGCGTGAAGCATGATGGCAGCCTCGTGTGCTGGGGCGACTTCCCGGCGCCTCCAGCTGACATCGGCACAGGCATCGCTGCGATCAGTGCCGGCAAATGGCATGCCTGCGGCTTGCGTACCGGAGGTCAGGTCGTGTGCTGGGGTGAGGATCGCTCGGGTTCGACGCAACCGCCCTCGGGCGTGTTCACGAAACTGGTGTCCGGCGACAGTTTCAGCTGTGCGTTGCGTCAGGATGGCGGCATTGCTTGCTGGGGCGAAGGCGAGGCGGTACTGGAGACTCCCCAGGGTACCGGCTACATCCATGTCACGGCAGGCGGCGACAAGGCCTGCGCCAGCAATGCCTACAGCATGATCCGCTGCTGGGGCGCGGATGCGACATGGGTCCGGAACATCACGAGCTTCTGGGCGCGCGACATCGAGATCGGTCGCCGCCACGCCTGCATCTTGCTCGGCGGTATCCAACTCTACTGCGTTGGCGACGATGGGTATGGCGTGCCTTCGTTTCCCGAGGCGGGCTACACGGCGATTGGCATCGGCGGCGATGTCGCATGCGCGCTCAACGAGCGTGGCACCGTGGTATGTCGAGGCTCGAAATACTTGGAACTTGCCGCCGATGCGTTCCGCCTGGGCCGTGGCGCCATCGCCGCAGGCGCTGCGCACGCATGCTCGCTCGATGCCAACGGCCTGGTCGCCTGCTGGGGCGACGACACCCACGGCCAGCGCAGCGCGCCCGCCATCCGTGCCCGCAATATCGCCCTCGATGCCGACCACGGCTGCGCCTTGGCTGGCGATGGCCGGCTCCATTGCTGGGGCGACGATACCCACGGCGGTTCGACGCCGCCGGCGAGTGCCGTGCGGGCCTTCGATGTCGGCCAGTTCAACGGCTGCGCCGTCGGCGCTGATGGCACGGGTGCGACGACGACCTGCTGGGGCTGGAACGAAAACGGGCAGGGCACCCCGCCGCCGGCCGGCGAATTCGTCTCGGTCGCCACCGCGCTCAACCACAGCTGCGGGCTGCGCGACGACGGCACGGTGACGTGCTGGGGCTATGGCGTGGACGGGCAGACCGCCGCGCCCGCCGGCGAGTTCCTCGCGGTCAATGTCGGCGAGCGTCACAGCTGTGCGCTCGCCGTCGAAGGCGAACTGCATTGCTGGGGACTGGGCACCGAAGGCCAGGCAAGCGCGCCGCAGGGTGCGTTCCGGCGCTTCGCCGCCGGCAGTTTCCACAACTGCGGCATCCGCATGGACGGGATGCTGGCGTGCTGGGGACGCAATCGCGATGGCCAGGCGTCGCCCCCGACCGGGCGTTACGTCGCGGTCTCGGCGGGCTTCGCGCACAGCTGCGCGATCCGTGACGACGGCGCCCGCCTCTGCTGGGGCAGCAACGCCGCCGGGCAGGCACCGACCTTCTCGATCGCGCCCGCGGCATTGCCCGCGGCTGCGTTGCAGCAGGCGTATGCCGTCGACCTGGGCATGGTGGCGTCGCAGGGCTACACGCCCGCGAACCCGCGTTTCCGCCTGCTCGCCGGCAGGTTGCCGCCGGGGGTCGCGCTCGAAGCGAATGGCCGGCTGCAGGGCGCGCCGGTGGTCTGGGGCGACTACGACATCGTCGTGGAGGCGCGCGACGACAACGGCTTCGTCGCGCAGGCCTCGTACCGGCTTTCGATCGCGGGGACCGGGCCGGATACCTCCGGACCCTGGATCGAGCCGGTCGTGTCCGGCGTGAAGGGCAAGAGCGTCTGGTATCGCGGCGATGTCCGCATCCGCTGGGAGGTCTGGGACCCGCAGAGCGCGATCCAGTCCACGAGCGGCTGCGAGGAGATCGTGCTGACGACCGACACCGCCGGCACCGACATCACCTGCACCGCGACGAGCGCAGGCGGCACCTCGTCGATCACGCATCGCGTGTACCGCGATGTCACGCCGCCGAGCTTCGGGCGCGTCCTCTCGCCCGCACCGAATGCCTACGGCTGGAACAACACCTCGGTGACCGTTCGTTACGACTGCAGCGACGCGAGCTCGGGATTGGCCACGGCTTGTCCGGCGGGTCGGGATTTCACCCAGGATGGCCAAGGGCAGTTCTTCTTCCCGGAGCCGGGTTCGCTGTACGACCGGGCAGGCAACTTCATAGGCGGCGCATCGGTGTCGGTCAACATCGATCGCGTCGCGCCGCAGCTGACGGCCACCATGCCGCCCGCACAGCTCGTCCAGAACGCGACGCACGATTTCCGCCTGACCGCGTCCGACGCACTGTCGGGGATCGCGAGCGCGTCCTGCACGCCGGTCGAGACCGCGGCGCTGGGCACGAAGACGGCGACCTGCACCGCGACCGACAAGGCGGGCAACGTCGCCACGCAGACATCGGCGTACGAAGTGGTGCCCAAGCGCATGCGCACCGGCGGACCGCAGCGGCCCGAGCTGTCGCCCTCGCGGATTCCGCGACCGGCGCCCGCGTTGCGACCGGGTCGTGGAGGCGATGGCGCGCGCCGGTCGCGCTGATGTGAGATCGGACGGCCCCGCATCGCGGGGCCGTGGCCGGGATCACTCCGTCGCGGCCGCTTCCGGCGCCTCGCGCTTCACCGCTTCGGGGCTGACCTTCTCGATGGTGTGGCGCAGTTCGCGGCCGAGGATGGTCTTGGCGTCCTTGGCCCAGTTGTCCAGGCGCTGGTCGAAGACGAGCTTGCTGTTCTCGTCGGGCCAGACCAGTTTCAGCTCGCGCAGCTTCTGGATGAAGCCGCGGAACAGGGTCTTGTCGAAGAACTCGGGCGCGGCGGGGGCGTAGAGCAGGCTCAGGCGCTGCGCGGCGAGGTGGCAGAGGCTTTCGAGTTCGCCGGCGCCGAGCGTGCCGGGGCCGTTCTTGGCCAGCACCGAGATCGCGATGTAGTAGCGCTCGAACGCCTGCTGCAGCGGATGGCCGAGCGCGCGCAGGCGGAACACTTCGTCGGACTGCCCGGCGTTGCGCGCGAGGATGCCGCCGTCGTCGTCGCTGACCTGCTGCAGCAGGCCTTCGCGGACGAACACGGCGATGGTGCGTTCGACCTGTTCGGCGAAGCCGTCCTCGTCCCAGGGCAGGAACAGTTCGGCCTGCACGAACGGGTACAGCGAGCGGCCGACGCGCAGCAGCGTGTTGCGGCTCATCCGGCGGTTGTGCTGGAAGCAGCAGGCGATCCACGCGGTCGCGGTGAACAGGTGCAGGACGTTGTTGCGGAAGTAGCTCAGCAGCACCGCGGTGTCGCCGTCGACGTGCAGCACGTCGCCCAGCGGGTGCGCGGTGCGCGCGAGCACGCCGATCTCCTCGCCGTGCGCCACGATCTGCCCGGGCGGATGCGGGGTGACGGTGACCCGGTCGGAATAGGGCACTTCGGCCAGCAGGGTCTTGGACAGCGCGATCTGCGCCAGCAGGTCGGCTTCGCCCATCGAATGCTTGGGCGTGGACAGCAGCGCCAGCGCGAGCAGGTTGATCGGGTTGACGTCGGCGGCGCGGTTGACGTTGACCTGGATGCGGTCGGCCAGCGCGTCGACGGTGTTGTTGAGCCAGACCGGCTTTTCCTCGTCGCCGACCGCCTTGCCGTCCCAGTCCGGGGCGAACTCGCCGAGCACCTCGCCGAGGCGGATCGGTTCGCCGAAGTTCACCACCACCTGGCCGTAGTTCTCTCGCAGCACCCTTGGGATGCCGGTGAGTACCTGCCAGATCGATTCCTTTTCCTTCGGCTTGCCGCTGAGTTCGTCCAGGTAGCTGCGGCCTTCCATGATCTTTTCGTAGCCGATGTACACCGGCTGGAACAGCACCGGCCGCGTCGGCTGGCGCAGGTAGGCGCGGATGGTCATCGCCAGCGAGCCGCCCTTGGGCGGCAGCAGGCGGCCGGTGCGCGAACGCCCGCCTTCGATGAAGTACTCGATCGAATAGCCACCGGCGACCAGCTGCGCCATGTATTCGCGGAACACCGCCGAGTACAGCGCGTTGCCGCGGAAGCTGCGCCGCGCGAAGAACGCGCCGCCCTTGCGCAGCAGGGTGCCGATCACCGGCAGGTTGAGGTTGATGCCGGCGAAGATGTGCGGCGGCACCACGCCGTGCGTGTACAGCAGGTAGCTCAGCAGCAGGTAGTCCATGTGGCTGCGGTGGCTGGGCACGTAGATCACTTCGTGGCCAGGCGCGTCCTGCTTGAGCTTGTCCAGGTGGTGGACCAGCACGCCGCGGTAGATGCGGTTCCACACCGTGGTGAGCATGAACGAGGCCGAGCGCACCACCGGATGCGAGTAGTCGGCGGCGATCTCGTAGGCGTAGGCCTGCGCCTTCTTCCAGGCGTCTTCCTGCTTGCTGTTCTCGCGGCGCGCGGTGTCGGCGATGGCCTGCTTCACCGGCTCGGACGACAGCACCTTGTCGATCAGCAGGCGGCGGGTGGACAGGTCCGGCCCGATCACCGCCTCGCGGATGCGGTTGAAGTGGGTGCGCAGCACGCGCGAGAGCTTGCGCACGATGCGTTCGGGCGGCAGGTCCTCGGACACCACCTCGCGCACCGACACCGGTGCGGCGAACTGCACCACGGTGTCGCGGCCGTTGAGCAGGATCGACAGCAGCCGGCGGAAGCGGCCGACGATGGTCCAGTTCTCGGAGAACAGCACCGAGAACCAGCCGTCGTTCCGGGCCGGCGCACGGCCGACGAAGATCGAGACCGGGATCAGGCGCACGTCCAGGCCGGGTTCGGCGCGGTGGGCGTCGAGCAGGTGGGCCAGCGCCTCGGAATGGCGGCGGGCGCGGCGCGGCGGCTTGCCGGTGGCGAGGTCGGCGGCGAAATCCGCGGCCAGGCCGAGCGCGCTGCCGGCGTTGCGGCGCGACAGCGCGACATAGGCGCGCTTGCGCCTGAGCGGATCGCCGGGCAGCGGGCGCAGGGCCGAAGGCAGGCCCAGTTCGCGGCAGGTGCGCTCGAGGATCAGGGCGTTCGACAGCCCGTAGTCCTCCAGCACGTAGCAGACCGGGCGCGGGTCGCTGCGCAGGTCTTCGGGCAGGGCCTCGATCCGCAGTTCGATCCACGGGTCGATCAGGCGCCCCATCAGCGCGGCCCACCAGGGGCGACGGCCGGCGCCGTGGGCCGGCGGGATCCCGGTGCGGGTTTCGGCGACGGGGGCCTCGGTCACGGGCGCGTCGGGCGCGGCGGCATCGTCGCCGGCCTGCGGCGTGTCGGACACCGGGGCGTGGTCGGGGGCGTCGTCGGCCGGGCCGGCCTTGGCCGGGGTCGATTCGAAGCGCGTGGGTTGGTCGGGTGATGTCGGCATGATCGCCGTCATTATGACGAAGGGGGCTGCCGCCGGGTGCGGCCGGAGGTCATGCCGGGCGCGGACGGGCGTCAGGCCGGCGGTGGCGCGGCCGGCGGTGGCGGCGGTGCGACCGGGCTGACGGGCGTCGTGCCGGGTTCGGCGGCCGGGTCGGGCGCCGGTGCGCGCGCTGCGGTCGCGGCGCGCGCGTGGCGGACGAAATCGCTGAGGTACCAGTGGCCGTCGATGCGCTCGACCGCGACCACGGTATCGATGGTGCTGCCGGCCAGCGGGTAGCGCATGCGGACCCGGGCGCGATCGCCATCGCGTTCGACCAGGCTGGCCTGGAGCTGGCCCAGGCTGTCGTCCAGATCCAGGTCGTAGCTGCGCAGGACGTCCTTCAGCGCGGCCCACATCGGCCCCATCCGGCGCAGGCTCTCGTCCATGCCGGCGTCGCGGAAGGCGTCCCCGGACGCGAGATGGGTGCGCCGCGCCGCCAGCCCCAGGCGGGCGATGGCCGCGCGCGCCCGCTTGGGGTCGCCCAGCCGCGCCTGCTCGCCCCAGGCGCTGAAGGCCGCGACCAGCTGCACGGCATGGTGGCGTTCGTCGGGGCTGAGGCTGCGGTCGTTTTCGAGGTATTTCACGCCGAACAGGCCCAGCGAGCGCGCCGCCGAGCGGATCTCGGCATGGGCATTGCCGAACTGGCGGTCGAAGTCGCGCTGCAGTTTCTTCTCGGCCCCGGGTTCGGACAGCGTGGCCAGCATGCCCGGGATGCGGTGGTCGAAGGGCAGCTCCTCCAGCGGCCAGCGCGTGCGCCCGGCGCGCCAGGCCTCGGCCATGGCCGGATGCAGGCCCGGCGGGATGGCGTCGTGGGCGAAGCCGACCAGGTCGTTGTCGCGCAGGCGGCCAGCCAGCACCAGCACCGACTGCTCCGGTGCGCTGGCCGCGCCCGGCGGCGGCGACGGGGCTTCGTTGCAGGCGGCCAGCGCCAGTGCGAGCAGGCCCGCCATCAGGGCGGGCAGGGCGGCGGTGCGGCGGCGGGTACGGACGACAGGCATGAACGGGCATCTTGGCCGGGGCGGCGGGCCGCCACAAGCGACGGGCAAGAAAAAGGAGACCGGCGTCGGTCTCCTGGAGAAAGATCCGGCGCAAGGCCGGAAGACATCGGTTGTGGTCCGGGGTGATGGTCTGGTCCGGCGAACCGGATGCGGATCAGGCTACCTGCGCGCCGTATTGCATGCAACACATCAGGAGTGCGCAGGCAAGCCATTGATCCGGAAGGTCATGCCTTGCCGGTTCGCGCCCACTCACGGGCTGGCCATGTCCAGCGCATTGCGCTTGGCCTCGCGCCGGGCTTCGCGCGGCTCGCGCCAGTTGTTGTTGAACACGGCGGGTTCCCAGGAGCCGTAGGTCGGGTTGGGCAACATCCACCAGCGTTCGCCGAACCAGTCGCGGTACTGCGCCTGCAGGGCATCGCGGGCCTCCGGCGTGTTGGCCAGGATCTGGGCGAAATCGCCGAGCTGGTCGCCGAACTGCATCAGCACGCGATAGCTGCGCCCCGCGAACTGGCGGCGGCAGAGCTTCTCCGAGCCTTCCTGCTCGCAGTCCGGCACGTGGGTGCCCAGGCCCAGGAACACGCTGTCGTCCTTCACCGGCAGGCCGACCGCGCGCAGGTTCGCCAGCGTCGGCTCGATCAGGTGCTCGGCGCGGTTGGAGATGTAGATCACGGTGACCCCCTTCGCCTGCGCGACGCGGGCGAACTCGACCACGCCCGGCACCGGCTTCGCGCGCTGCTCGCGCACCCAGGCGTCCCAGGTCACCTCGTCGTATTCGGCGCCGTCGCGGACCAGCCGCGCCTGGTAGGGCGAGTTGTCCAGCACGGTCTCGTCGATGTCCATCACCACCGCCGGCGGCAGGCCGCGTGCGGCATTGGCGCGCTCCTCCGGCACCAGCGCGTCCCAGGCCGGATCCTTCAGCGCCGCGTCCAGGCGCGCGGTCGCGGCGCGGTACACGGTCTCGGCGGCAGCGCGGTATTCGGCCGAGCGCTGCACCCACAGCACGGCATTGAGGTTGTCGTCGGCGTGGGTTGTCGCCGCGGCCACCACCGTCGGCGGGGTAGCCGGCGGGGATTCGCGGGCGACCGGAGTCGAACTGCAGGCGCCGAGCGCGACGGTCGCAAGGAGCGACGCAAGAAGCGGGGCGGTGAAGGCGGGCGGACGACGCATGCGGACTCCGTGGAGCGAAGACGGTGGACGCCGAGTGTAGCGGAGCGCACGCGAGCGCTTCGTTACAGCGCACCCGCCATCAGCCCGATCGAGAACGCGAACAGCATCGCCGCGACCACCCGCTGCAGGCCGCGCAGGGTGGTCTTCTTCAGCAGGCGGTTGCCCAGCCAGGCGCCGGCGAAGGCGGCCAGCACGGCGCCGGCCAGCAGGACGTGGTCGAGGTCGCCGAAGACGCGCGCCAGCGTGCCGCCGTACACGCCCAGGCGCGACACGTCGATCAGGCAGGCGATGGCCGAACCGGTGGCGACGAAGGCCTGCTTGTCCAGGCTGCTGCGCGCCAGGAACGCGCTGCGCAACGCGCCCTGCATGCCGGCGAGGCCGCCGAAGAAGCCGCTGAGCGCGCCGCCGAGCGGCTGCCAGCGGCGGTCGAAGGCGAGATCGCGCAGCGCCGGCACGATCTCGAACAGCGCAAAGCCCATCAGCAGCAGGCCGATGACCAGCTTGATCGGGCTGATCGCGAAATCGTGTCCGAATGCGGTGTACGCGTGCAGCACCGGCAGAGAACCCAGCAGCGTCAGCAGCCAGGCACCCAGCGCGGCGGCGAGCAGCGCCGGCAGGCCGAAGCGCAGCAGCACGGCGCGGTCGACATGGCGGTGGAGCAATCCGAGCTTGAACAGGCCGTTGAGCAGGTGGACCACCGCCGTCGCCGCGACCGCCTGCTCCAGCGGCATGAACAGCGCGAAGGCCGGCAGCAGCAGGGTGCCGAGGCCGAAGCCGGAGAAGAAGGTCAGCGTCGAGGCCAGCAGTGCGACGAGGCAGACGACGACGATCTCCACATCACTCCCCCAGCAGCGCCTTGATCGCCGCGAAGCCCGCGCTGGTGCGTTCCTGCTTGCGCACCGCATCGGCCTGCGGGTCGGCGCCGTCGCGCTGCAGTTCGGCTTCGGGCAGTTCGTCGAGGAAGCGGCTGGGGGACAACCTGAGTTTCGTGCCCCAGCGTTGCGCCTCGCGCGAGTACGACAGCCACAGCTGTTCCTTGGCGCGGGTGATGCCGACGTAGAGCAGGCGGCGCTCTTCGTCGAGCCGGCCCTCCTCGATGCTGGCCTCGTGCGGCAGCATCCCGTCCTCCATGCCGATGATGAACACGTAGCGGAACTCCAGGCCCTTGGCCGCGTGCAGGCTCATCAGCCGCACCTGGTTGCCCGGTTCGCCCTTGTCGGCGTGGCTGAGCAGCGCCAGCGACGCCGCCAGCTCGCCCGGGCCGGCGCCGCCGCGCGCGCCGTCGAACCAGTCGGCCAGTTCGTCGAGGTTGCGTCGGCGGATCTCGAACATCTGTTCGTTCTTGCATTGCGCGCGCACAGAGGCGAGCAGGCCGGAGCGCTCGTTGAGCTGCTTGACCAGCTCGGCCGGCGTGAGCCGGTGCGATTCGGCGCGCAGACCGCGCACGATGTCGACGAAGCCGCTCAGTGCGTTCGCCGCGCGCGGTTGCAGCTGCTTCAGCAGGCCGATCGACTCGGCCGCGCGCGCCATCGGCATGCCGGCATGCTGGGCGAGCTCGGCCAGCTTGGCCAGCGTGGTCGCGCCGACCTCGCGCTTGGGCGACTGCACCGCGCGCAGGAAGGCCGCGTCGTCGTCGGGATTGGCGATCAGGCGCAGCCAGGCCAGCGCATCCTTCACTTCGCCGCGATCCAGGAACGCGGTGCCGCCGCTGAGGTGGTAGGGCACGCGCAGCAGCTGCATCGCCTTTTCCAGCGGGCGCGACTGGTGGTTGCCGCGGAACAGGATGCAGAACTCGCCCCATTCGGCCTGGCGCGACTGGTTGAGGAAATGGATCTCGCTGGCGATGCGCTCGGCCTCGTGCTCGCTGTCGCGGCATTCGAGGATGCGGATGCGTTCGCCGTCGGCCTGCTGGCTCCACAGCGTCTTCAGGTGCTCGTGCGGATTGTTCGCGATCAGCGCGTTCGCGGCGCGCAGCACGCGGTTGCTGCAGCGGTAGTTCTGTTCCAGCTTGACGATGCGCAGCGACGGATAGTCCTTGCCCAGCTGCGACAGGTTCTCGGGATTGGCGCCGCGCCAGGCGTAGATGCTCTGGTCGTCGTCGCCCACGCAGGTGAAGTGGCCCTGCTCGCCGGCCAGCGCCTTGAGCAGGCGGTATTGCGCATCGTTGGTGTCCTGGCATTCGTCCACCAGCAGGTAGCCGATGCGCTCGCGCCAGCCCAGGCGGCATTCCTCGTCGCGTTCCAGCAGCTCCACCGGCAGGCGGATCAGGTCGTCGAAGTCCACGGCGTTGAAGGTGTTCAGGCGCTGCTGGTATTTCGCGTACAGCTGCGCCGCCTGCAGTTCGCGCGGGCTCTGCGCCAGCGCGATCGCTTCCTCGGGCGACAGCCCCGCGTTCTTGGCGCGCGACACCAGGCCCTGCGTCGCCTGCACCACGTCGGCCTTGGCGCCGGCCAGCAGGTCCTTCATCTGTGCGGCGACGTCGTCGGTGTCGAACACCGAGAAGCCGCGCTTGAGGCCGACGCGCGCGTGCTCGATCTGCAGCAGCCGCAGGCCCAGCGCGTGGAAGGTGCAGACGGTCAGGCCTTCGGCCGCGCCGCCCTTGATGCGCCTGGCCACGCGCTCGCGCATTTCCTTCGCCGACTTGTTGGTGAAGGTGATCGCGGCGATGCGCCTGGCCGGGTAGCGGTTGGTCTGGATCAGGTGCGCGATCTTCTCGACGATCACGCGGGTCTTGCCGCTGCCGGCGCCGGCCAGCACCAGCAGCGGGCCCTCGGTGTGGAGGACCGCGTCGCGTTGGGGGGGATTCAAGCCCTGCATGGACAAACCGTGTGATGAACCGTGGGCATGACTGAAGTCATGTAGGCCGTCAGTTTACCCGTTCGGCTGCGACCGATCGGCTACCGTACGCATCCAGTCGTTGCGACACCCCACATTTTCCCGATGGACGCCATGCACATCCCACCGCGCTTCCGTGCCGCCCTGCTGACGCTTCCCCTGCTCGCGGCCTTCGCCGCACCGGCCTTCCCCGCACAGAACGTGGTGCCGCCGGACCCGACCCAGGATCCGATGCTGATCACCGCCGGTTTCCTCGACCACCACCAGGACATGAAGTACCGCCTGCTGGGCCTGAAGGCCTACAACGAGAAGCGCTACGACGACGCCATGCGCTTCTTCCGCCGCGCCAGCTTCTTCGCCGACAAGCCCTCGCAGGGCATGGTCGCGGAGATGTACTGGAACGGCGAGGGCGTGGCCCGCGACCCGGCGCTCGCCTACGCCTGGATGGACCTCGCCGCCGAGCGCAACTACGTCGGCTTCGTCGCCCTGCGCGAACGCTACTGGAAGGACCTGTCCGCCGGCGAGCGCGACCGCGCCGTGCAGGAAGGCCAGGCGATCTACGCGAAGTTCGGCGACGCCGCCGCCAAGCCGCGCTACGAGCACCAGCTGCGCATCGGCAAGCGCGAGATGACCGGCAGCCGCCTCGGCATCAATCGTGGGGTACAGATCGAGATTCCCGGACCCTCGGGTTCGCAGATGATCCAAGGCTCGAAGTTCTACGACGAGCGCTACTGGGACGCGAAGAAATACTGGGCCTGGCAGGACCGCCTCTGGCGCAACCCCAACGGTGTGCGCGTCACCGTCGGCGAACTCGAGCAGATCCCGGGCAAGGCCCAGGGCAAGCCGAACTCGCGCATCCCCGAGACCGCGCCGGACACCGGTGCGACAGCCCCGGACGTCCCCGAGCCGCCGAAGCCGCCTGTCCCGGTGCCCGCCACGCCCTGACCGGCGCGTGTCCGCTTCATCCGCCTTCCCGCGACAGGAATGGATGGTGTGGTGAAGGTACCGCCGCGTCCCGGGATGACCTCGAACCGGACGCGGCGGTACCGTCCCTTCCCCCCTGTCCGATGGCCTTCCGGCGCTTGTTGGGCGCCGGCCTGCGATGGAATACTGGCCCGGCACGGATGCGCGGACCGCGCGCAGGCCCCGCCGGGCCAGCACGTACCTGATCGACGCCAGAGCGACGCCCGAGCCATCGGCGCAGGGCATGCATGAGAGGCCAGCCGTGGGGGCATGCCCGTGAAGACCGAGATCCTGTCGCTGGCGCTGGGCGCGGGCCTCGCACTGTTCGCGGCCGACGCCGCGGCGATCAAGCCCCGGGTGAAGATCGACCCTGCCGAAGCGGCGGTGTCGTCCGATGTCGACGCCGACACCCGCAAGCGCTTCGACGACCTGTTTCCCGGCAGCGCCAATGTCCTCAACTACCGCTACCGGCTCTACGGCCATGTCGCCGCCGCCGAGCGCCGCTGGCCCAATGCCGCCGACGATTTCCGCGTCGCCGCCAGCTATGCCGACAAGTACTCGCAGCACCGCCTGAGCCTGCTGTACTGGCACGGCGTCGGCGTCGAGAAGGATCGCGTCCAGGCCTACCTGTGGGCCGACCTCGCCGCCGAGCGCGGCTATACCGAATTCCTCGCCGTGCGCGAGCGCATGTGGCGCCAGCTCGACGAGGCCGAACGGGCCGCCGCCGTCGAACGCGGACCCGCGCTGTACGAGCACTACGGCGACCCCGCAGCGAAGCAGCGCCAGAAATACCAGTGGCTGCTCGGCCAGGCGACCAGCCTGCTGCGCCGCGAGCGCCTGGCCGTGGTCGATTTCGAGGACTACTGGCAGAAGGTCGACGCGCCCTGGGTGCCGCCGAAGAACGCCACCGTCACCGTCGGCGAGATCGAGGAGGTCGACGCGCCGACGCGCAAGGGCCGGCGCAAGCCCGCAGCAGAGCCGGTGCCCGAGTTGCCGCCGGAGCTGTCGGCCGAACCGCAGCCCGAACCACCGACGCGACCCTGAGTCCGCCCTCCGGATCGGCCCGGGACCCGGCCGCTATACTGCGGCGATGGCGAAACTGTACTTCTACTACTCGGCGATGAACGCCGGGAAGACCACCACGCTGCTGCAGTCGGCGCACAACTACCGCGAGCGCGGCATGCGCGTGCTGATCCTCACGCCGAAGCTGGATGTCCGCGGCGGCTCCGGCATGGTCGCCTCGCGCATCGGCCTGAGCGCGCAGGGCACGGCCTTCGAGCGCGACACCGACCTCGAGGCCCTGGTGCGGGCCGACATCACGCTGCACGGCAAGCTCGACTGCGTGCTGGTCGACGAAGCGCAGTTCCTCACCCGGCCGCAGGTGTGGCAGCTCGGCGAGGTGGTCGATGCGCTGCGCATCCCGGTGCTGTGCTACGGCCTGCGCACCGATTTCCGCGGCGAACTGTTCGAGGGCAGCCAGTATCTGCTGGCCTGGGCCGACGACATGCAGGAGATCAAGACCATCTGCCACACCGGCAAGAAGGCGACGATGACCGTGCGCGTCGACGAGAACGGCCATGCCGTGCAGGACGGCCCGCAGGTCGAGATCGGTGGCAACGAGCGCTACGTGTCGGTCAGCCGCGCCGAGTTCAAGAAGGTGTCGCGCGGCGAAGGCCGGATCGAGCCGCTGCAGCAGCCCTTGCCGCTGGACTGATCGGCGTCAGTCCGACGGCAGCGCCGGAAGGTCGGCGCGGGCTTCGTCGAAGAACGTCAGGTCGATCCCATCAAGCAGGGCGCCCGCGGTCAACGCGATCGTCTTCGGCTGCTCGGGACAGGGCGCGCGGATGCACTGCACCGCCTGCAGGTGGCCACCGAAGCGGTACAGCCCCTTCGCGGCTTCCGCGAACACCTGGTAATCGCCCGCCGGCAGTCCGTCGATGCGATAGGTGTCGTCGCCGGCCCGGGTATCGATGCAGTGCGGCATGTGCGGGGGATCGGTTGCGATCGCGCAGATGCGCATCGGCGGCACGACGTGCGCCGGATGCTGGATCACGCCTTCGATGCGGCCTCCCGCGGGGCGTTCGGCGCGACCGGGGGCAGGGGCGCTGGCGCAGGCGGCCAGCGCCAGCGTCGTCGCGAGCGCGGCGACGCGCATGGCATGCACGCTCATTCACGATCTCCCGTCATCGGCAGCGCTGCCGTTCACGTTCGAAGGCCCGCGCGACGGCACCACCTTCGGGCATGGCGACAGCGATTTCGGTGGCCACGGCGTCCAGCCGCTCGCGGCCATCGCCCAATCGCGGTTCGCGGCAGGCCTGCAGCGCCAGCGCGGCTTCGGCCAGCCAGGCGACCTTGCGCAACTCCGGGTCGGATGTCGGCAGTTCGGCGAGCAGGCGCAGCTGGTTGAGCGCCGCCGGTGCCGGCGGGTCGCCATGGGTGAGGTCGAACAGCGCCAGCGACAGCTCGGCGCGACGCGTATGCGGATGGGTGAGGCCGTGACCGCTGCGGGTGAGCTGCACCGCCAGCTGCAGGTCCTCGCGTGCGCGCGCATCCTCGCCCAGCGCGGCGCGCACTTCGCCGAGCAGGCGCGCGGTCTCGCCGTTGCGCGGGTGACCCTTGCCCAGCGTCGCCACGCGCAGGCCGTCCACCTGCAGCAGCAGCGGCAGCGCGGCGCGGTCGCGGCCGGCGTCGTGCAGGATCATCGCCTTGTTGAACAGCACGTTCTGGTACAGCGGCGATTCCGGCTGCCGGCGCAGCACCGCCAGTGCGCGATCGACGTGGGCCAGCGCGGTCTCGATGTCGCCCCGCTCCCAGGCGATGACGCCCAGGCTGTTGTCGTTGCGCGCCACGTCCTGATGCTGGCGGCCCAGGCGCGCGACCAGCAGTGCGTGGCTGTCGCGGAAGGCCTTGTCGGCCTCCGTGAAACGTCCCTGGTCGACATGGATCGCGGCCAGCTGCCGGCGCGCGTCGATGGTGGTGGGGTGTTCCAGCCCGCGCAGGTCCAGCGCCAGGGCCAGGGCGTCGTGGCAGTGGCGTTCGGCCACCATCAGTTGCCCCGCGCTGCGTTCCAGTTCGCACAGGCGCTGCTGCAGGGTGATGCCCAGCGGATGCCGCGCGTCCGCGCTGGCCTGCAACTGCGCCAGCGCATCGCGGTATGCCTGCAATGCCCCCGGGTTGTTGCCGGCATCGCGCTCCAGGTCGCCGAGGTCGATCCGGTTCTCGACGACGCCGATCGCACCGAGGGACTCGTCCCGGCTGTTGCGGCGCACTTCCAGCGAACGCTGGAACAGCAGGCGCGCGGTCTTGTCGTTGCGCAGGACGCGGTGGCAGCGGCCGAGCGCCGAGTAGAACTCGCTGGCCTGCAGCGGCAGCGCGCGCTGCAGCCTGCGCGCCTGCTCCTCCAGCGGCGCCATCCGCGACACGCATTCCTGCGGGCGGTCGAGCAGGCGCAGGGTGTTGCCGTAGTCCGACGACGAGGACAGCCGCAGGCTGTCGGGCACGCCGCCGAGGTTGGAGAGGATCGCACCCTGCGTCTTCAGCAGCGCCTCGGCCTCGCGGTAATCGCCCAGGCCGATGCGCAGGCGCGCGATCACGCCCAGCAGCTCGGCGCGATCGAGCGGCTGGCGCAGCAGTTCGCGGTTGGCGCGCTGCTCGCCGGCCTGCAGCAGCTTGCGCACGTCCAGCGGGCCGGGCGCGCCGCCGCCGGCCTGTTCGAACAGGCCGGTCACGAAGGTCTGCAGCGCCTGCGCGCGGCTGGCCTCGCGCAGCGCCTGCCGCGCCTGCCAGCTCACCAGCACCATGGCGGACGCCATCACCACCACCACCAGCGCCGCGGTCGCCAGCACCCAGCGATGCCGGTGCGCGAACTTGTGGGTGCGGTAGGCCACGCTCTGCGGCCGCGCCAGCACCGGCTTGCCTTCGAGGTAGCGGTGCAGGTCCAGCGCCATCGCCTCGACCGAGGCGTAGCGGTGCTCGGCGCGCTTGGACAGCGCCTTGAGCACGATGTTGTCCAGGTCGCCGGCGATCTGCTTCGCGCGGCGCTTGAGCGCGGGCATCCGCGACGGGTCGCTGTCGGCTTCGCGCAGCAGCGTCGCCGACGGCTTCAGCGGATCGGCGACCAGGATCGCCTCTTCCCATTCCGCGTCGGTCTGGCGCTTGAGCCGATAGGGTTTGGTCTCGGCCAGCAGTTCGTACAGCACCACGCCCAGCGAATACACGTCGGTCATCGTGGTGACCGGCTCGCCGCGGATCTGCTCGGGCGCGGCGTAGTGCAGGGTGAAGGCGCGCACTTCGGTGCGGGTGTTGTCGCGGCCGACCTCGGAACCGTCGAGCAGCTTGGCGATGCCGAAGTCGAGCAGGCGCACC
This sequence comes from Lysobacter sp., assembly GCA_019634715.1. Lineage (GTDB taxonomy): Bacteria > Pseudomonadota > Gammaproteobacteria > Xanthomonadales > Xanthomonadaceae > Lysobacter_I. Next base: position 85,338 of record JAHCAU010000004.1, on the reverse strand, counting down.
TCGTCCAGCGGCGTGACCATGATGTTCGACGGCTTGAGGTCGCGGTGCACGATCAGGTTGGCGTGCGCGTGGCTCACCGCTTCGCAGACCTGCAGGAACAGCTTGATCCGCGCTTCGATGCCGAGGTCGCGGCCGCGGCACCAGTCGGTGATCGGTTCGCCTTCGACGTATTCCAGTGCCAGGTACGGCTGGTTGTCGGTGCTGATGCCGGCATCGAGCAGGCGCGCGATGTGCGGATGGCCGAGGCGGGCGAGGATCTGGCGCTCGCGGGTGAAGCGCTGGCGCAGGTTGGGGTCGGCCAGGCCCGGACGCAGCAGCTTCAGCGCGACCCGGCGCTGGTACAGGCCATCGGCGCGTCGCGCCAGCCACACCTGGCCCATGCCGCCCTCGCCGAGCAGGCGATCGAGCTTGTACGGGCCGATCAGGGTGTCGGGCCGGGCCATCGGCGGCGGCGCCACCAGCGGCTCGGCGAGGAAGTCCGTGTTGTCCTCCTCCAGCGCCAGCAGGGCCTCGACCTCGGCCGCCAGCGCCGGGTCTTCCTCGCGCAGCGCGGCGAGCCGCGCCTGGCGGGCGTCGCCATCGAGTTCGATCAGCGCGTCGAGCAGCGGCGAAAGGCGCTGCCAGCGTTCGGCATCCATCGGCGGGGCGTCGGGGCCTGGGTGGGCTCATCCTCGCACGCGCCGCAGGGCCGCGCGAGGTGTCGCGTGGACGTCAGCGCTCGCCGTCCTCGCCGCCCAGCGAGGCCAGCAGGAACATGCGCGCCTTCTGCCAGTCGCGGCGGATGCTGCGTTCCGAACGCTTCATCAGCTCGGCGATCTCCTGCTCGGACAGCCCGGCGAAGTAGCGCAGTTCCACCACCTGGGCCAGCTTCACGTCGACGCCGGCCAGCTTGGTCAGCGCGGTGTCCAGGGCCAGCATGTCCTCGTCCAGGCGCAGGCCGCCCTCGACATCGTCCGGCAGCTCCGTGACGCGGTGCAGGTCGCCGCCGCGCTTCTGCGCGAGGCGCTGGCGGGCGTAGTCGACCACCACGCTGCGCATGGCCGAGGCGGCGTAGGCGAAGAAGTGCGCGCGATCGTCGAACTGCACGTCGCGTCGGCCGATCAGCTTGAGGTAGGCCTCGTGCACCAGCGCGGTGGCGTCGAGCGTCTGGCCGTACTGGCCGGCGAGCTGGCGCCGGGCCATGGAATGCAGTTCGTTGTAGAGGGTGCCCAGCACGCGGTCCAGGGCGCCGCGGTCGCCGCCACGGGCGGCATCGAGCCACTGGGTGATTTCGGCGCTTTGTTCGGGGTGATCGCTCATCAACGGGGCGGCATCGGCTGGATCAAGGCGGACTATACCCCGAATGCCCGCGCCGCCGAACCGGCCGCAAGCGACTGTTTCTGCGACGCGATGACTATTTTTGACAGTGTCCGCACCAGGTCGTGGCCCGCTGCGCCAGCATCGACTGCTTCAGGGCCCGACCGCAGCGAGGGCAGGGTGCGCCGCCGCGTCCGTAGACCGACAGTTCCTGTTCGAAATAGCCGGGCGCGCCGTCGGGGCTGATGAAATCGCGCAGCGTCGTGCCGCCCCGGCGGATCGCGTAATCGAGGATCGTCCGCACCTCGCGCGCGATGTCCGCGTAGCGCTCGCGCGACACCTTGCCGGCCGCGCGCGTCGGCGACACCCCGGCCGCGAACAGGGCCTCGGCCACGTAGATGTTGCCCACGCCGACCACGATCTTCTGGTCCATCAGGAACGCCTTCACCGCCACGTTGCGACCCCGGCTGCGCTCGAACAGGTAATCACCGTCGAAGTCGTCGGACAGCGGTTCCGGCCCCAGTTCGCGCAGCAGTTCATGGGTCTCGCCCGGCGCCTGCCACAGCAGGCAGCCGAAGCGGCGCGGATCGTTGAAGCGCAGTACGCGTTGTCCGCCGCGGCCCTTGCCTTCGATGACCAGGTCCACGTGGTCGTGCGCCCGCACCGGCGTGTCGACCGGCAGCACGCGCATGCTGCCCGACATGCCCAGGTGCCAGATCGCCGTGCCGATCTCCATATCCATCAGCAGGTACTTCGCGCGACGGCGCACGGACGTGATGGTGCTCGCCGGCAGCAGGTCGGAAATCTCCCGCGGGATCGGCCAGCGCAGGTCCGGACGGCGCAGCGTCACCGACGCGATGCGCCGGCCTTCCAGGTGCGGCGCAAGGCCACGGCGGGTGGTTTCGACTTCGGGGAGTTCGGGCATGGGGCGCTCAACGTTGACCGGGCTTGAAACAGAAATCGATGACTTCCTCCGCCAGCTGCTGGCAGTTCTGGTCGGCGCGCAGGCCATGCTTCTCGCAGAACGCGGACGACGCGCCCATGATCTCGCGGACCTGGCCGATCGTACCCTCGGCTTCGATCGTCGGGCAGATGGCGTTGTTGCGCTCCGCGGTTTCGAGACAGCCGTTGAGCCAGAACCGGCGGCCGAGCGCGCTGAAGGTGCCGCGGTCCTTGCGGTAGTCGGCGACGGCGCGCTCCACGCAGCCGACGCTGTCCAGCGATTGGCCGGCGTCGCGGCCTTCGGCCCTGAGTTGCTCGCCGCGCTCCATCCAGCCCTCGGCGTTCCGCGCCACGTACCAGGCCACGCCGCCGATCGCGAGCATGATCAGCAGGAACACGCCGATGATGACGCCGAGGATGATCTTGGTGTTGCGTTGCATGGGTGGTCCCTCGTCGTTCCGTGAAGGTGGAAGTCTATCGCTGCAATAGGGTGTGCCTCGGCGCACCGCTTTGGTCGCGACGGTACGAAAAGCCGGTGAGATGAATCGCACCCTATGCCGGCATCACACCCACCCGTACCGAACGATATGAAAGAAGATCGGTGCGGCGAAGACGACGGAGTCGAGGCGGTCGAGGATGCCGCCGTGCCCTTCGATCATGTGGCCCCAGTCCTTCACGCCCCGGTCGCGCTTGATCGCGGACATCACCAGTCCGCCGAAGAAGCCCATCAGGCAGATGACCAGGGCGACCAGCGCGGCTTCGACGGGGGTGAACGGGGTGAGGCCGTGCAGCGCGGCGCCGAGGGCCGTGGCGCTGGCGACGCCGCCGACCAGGCCTTCCCAGGTCTTCGACGGCGACAGCGCGGGCGCGACCTTGTGCCTGCCGAGCAGCTTGCCCCAGACGTACTGCAGCACGTCGCTGCCCTGGACCACGATCACCAGGAAGGCGATCAGCAGCAGGTTGCGGTTCTCGTAGCCCGGGATGTTGAGCGACATCAAGGCCGGTACGTGCGAGAGGCAGAACACGCAGATCATCAGGCCCCACTGCACCTTCGACGCGCGTTCGAGGAAGCGCGTGGTGTCGGCCGACAGCGCGGCGAAGATCGGCAGCAGCAGGAAGGCGTAGACCGGGATGAAAATCGAGTAGAGGCCGTACCAGTCGATCCACACCAGCGCGTACTGCACCGGCAGGGCGATGAAGAAGGCGAGCATCAGCACCAGGTGGTCGCCGCGCCGCGTGTAGCACAGGGTGATGTACTCGCGCAGCGCGAAGAACGACAGCAGCGCGAACAGCACGATCACCCCGCCCTTGCCGAACCAGAACGCGGCGGCGAGCACGCCGACCATCCACCACCAGGCGCGGATGCGGCTGTTGAGGTTGTCGATGGTCGGATGCGGGCCGTCCGGCGCGAGCCGCAGCTTGAGCACCCAGCCGACGATGGAGGCGACGGTGAGCACGACGACGGCACCGGCGAAGATCGGCAGCGCGTACAGGGTCGGGAAGGGGTTCTGCATGGCGGTCCGGTCGGGAATGGATCAGGGAAGCATCAGAGGGGATCGAACGGGGTCGCGTCGCTGGGCGTGTCGTCCTCGTTCTCGCGCGGGCGCAGCGCGAGCATCGCCTCGCGTGCGCGGGCGAGGAAGGCGGCCTTGTCCTCGCCGTCGATCCGCGCCAGCGGTGGACCGAAGGTGACGGTGCACAGCAGCGGCACCGGGATGAGTTCGCCCTTGGGCATCACCCGGCCGAGGTTGTTCATCCACACCGGCACCAGCTCGGCGCGCGGGTATTGCGTGGCGAGGTGGAACAGGCCGCTCTTGAACGGCAGCAGCAGCGCGTCGGTGGTGTTGCGCGTGCCTTCCGGGAAGAGGATCAGCGAATCGCCGCCGGCCAGCGCATCGACCATCTGCCGCACCGGGTCGGGCGTGCCTTCGCGACGCTCGCGGTCGATCAGCACCGCGCGGAACACCTTGCCGCCGACGAAGCGGCGCAGCGCGCCCTTGTTCCAGTAGTCGGCGCCGGCCACCGGCCGCGTGCGCCGGCGCAGCCACGGCGGCAGCGAGGCCCACAGCAGCACGAAGTCGCCATGGCTGGCGTGGTTGGCGAAATAGATGCGCTGCGCCGCATTCGGCGTGCAGCCGCGCCAGTAGGCCTGGGCGCCGGTGAGCAGGCGGATGAAGCCGATGATGATCCGGGCGATCAGGCGTTCGAGCATCGAGGCGAGGATGGGTGTGGCCGGCGGTATGCGCCGGTCAGGACGATACCACCGCGAGCAGGGTCATCGCGGCCTGGACGACCACGACCGCGAGGTGCCGGCGCCACAGCCTTCGACATCCGGCGATGCGGTCGTCGAGCGTGCGTGCCGGCTTGCCGCGCACGCCGATCGCGGCGAGACCCGCGTCCAGCGCAGCGAGATCGGCGAGGCGGCCGCTGGCGAGATCCGCGAACAGGCCGGCATCCAAGCGCAGGCGCAGCGCGAAGTAGCGTTCGACCAGGCCCAGCAGCACCGTGGCGATCGCCAGCATCAGGGCTTCATCGCGCCAGGCATCGGCCGCCATGCCGAGCAGCATCACGGTCGTGCATGCCAGGGCGAGCAGGCCGGGCGCCTGCATCGCATCCATGCGCCGCGAGACGACGGCGCAGCGCGCGCGGTCGCCGGCATCGAGCGGCGGTGTCGCGTGATCGACGGTCATGGCTGCAGGGCCAGCGAGGCGAGGGCGAGGCGGTGCGCATCGTACAGGACGAGGTTCGGGCGCTCCCTGCGCAGGCGCGCGATGGCCTCGTCGACGCGCTCCGACCGACCGGTGTGCAGCAGCCATGCCGCAGCCGCAGCCGCGCTGCGCGAATAGCCCAGCGCGCAGCAGACCAGCACGGTGCCGGAGTCGCCCGCGGCCAGGCGCTGCGCTTCGATGACCTCGGCGGCGACCCGCAGTCCCTGCGCATCCGGTACCACCAGATCGAGCATCGGCACCGCGCGCACCGCGACGCCGTTCGGCGACGGCAGTTCGGCGCTGAGGTCGACGACATGGGTGATGCCCAGCCGCTGCGCCTCGCGCGTCGTCGGCATGCGGCCGAGCATCACGCCGCTGGCCACGCGCACCACGGGCGGTTCGCGACGGGTCCACAGCCGGGCGTTGATCCACGCGCCGATGCGATAAGGCATCAGCAGCCAGCGCGCGGCGAACGACAGCCGGCCGTGCGCGTCCTTCTGGAAGCCCGCTGCGCCGAACAGCAGGTAGTTCAGCGCGACCAGCAGCAGCGCCATGCCCGGCCAGCACAGCCACAGCGCGACGCCGCCGAGCGCTGCGGCCAGCACGAAACACGCAGCGGCGCCGACCGCGTAGAGCAGGGCGAGGCGACGCCGACGGGGAGCGTCGGTGAGTCGCAGGCCGCGCAGCGGCGACGGGGCATCGAGCGGCCACAACCACAGGCAGAACAGGCCCAGCAGCGCGCCGGTCGGGATGTCGATGAAATGATGCTGGTAGGTCGTGAGCACCGAGATCGCGATCAGCCACGACCAGCCGTGCAGCAGCCAGTGCCAGCCTTGCGGAATCAGGCGCCGGTACAGATCCCACAGCACGATCAGCAGGGCGATGTGCAGCGACGGCGCCTGGTTGAAGGGCTTGTCGAAACTGGTCAGCGCGGTGAAGAACAGGCCCGGGACGCCATCGGTCGGCGGCCGGGCGAAGGTGAAGCCGAGCGGGAACAGCAGGAAGCAGTTCACTGCGACCAATTGCGCGGTGAGCAGGCGACGGCCGTGCGCGCGCAGCTCGTCGCGCGTGCGGCACAGGAACAGCGAAAGGCCGTAGAACAGGTTGATCGACCAGTAAGGCACGATCGTCCAGGCCACGAACGGCACCTGTTGCTCCCAGTCGAACACCACCGACCCCACGCCCGCGCGCTGGGCCGCGAGGTGGTTCGCGAATCCGTAGCTCAGGTAGAAGAACGGCGCGAGGCAGGCCAGCCACAGCGCGGCCTGCCGCCACGGGCGCGCTGTCGATGCAGGGGCATTCGCCGCCATGCTCATCCCTCGCGCACCGCCAGAGAGACGGTGAAGATGCCGAATTCGTCGATGCGCTGCGCCACCTTGCGGAAGCCGGCGGCTTCGACCAGCTGGTCCATCTCCGCCTGCGTGCGCCGGCGCATCACCCAGGCCTGGCCGGCGCGATGGCTGGTCAGCGCGCGCGCGATCAGTTCCAGCTGCGGATGCCAGGGTTGTCCGGTGTAGACCAGGCAGCCGCCGGGCGGCACCGCGGCGGCGATGCCTTCGAGCGAACGCGCCACCTGGTCGTTGTCGGGGAACAGCTCGTACAGGCCCGAGACCACGGCCACGGTCGGCGGCGGCGAGACCTTCGCGAGATCGTCGCGATCGAAGGCATCGCCCTGCTCGAAGCGCGCGATGTCGCCGAGGCCGCGCTCCGCGATCAGCGCGCGGCCGTCGCGCACGTTGATGCCGCTGTAGTCGCGCAGCAGCACGGACTCCGGTGCCGCATCGGACGTCGCCACTGCATCCAGCACGTAGCGGCCGTGGCCGGCGGCGACGTCCATCACCCGCAGTGGCAGCCCGCGTGCGCGCACCTGAGCGAAGGCCTCGCGCAGCAGCGCTTCGACATGGGTCTTGCGCACGCGGATGCCGCGCCAGCCGATCGAGTCGAGGTAGGTGCGGTCGATGGCCGTCCCGATCACCGGCGCGCCCTGCGCCTGGTTGCGATACACGTAATCGAGCGTGCTGCCCGAATCGAAGCCGGTCGCATGGCCCAGCGCGATGCCGCGCGAGAGCAGGCCGCCGAACTTCAGGCCCAGGCGGGTCAACGCCCAGTACGCGCCGCGCGGCGTGTACCACGGCAGCGGCGCGGCCAGCGCGCGCGATTCGTCGGCAGTGAAGCCGACGCGGTGCGCGTCGCGCAGCGACAGCGTTTCCGGCGGGCGATCGAACAGGTCGAGGATGAAGCGCCGCGCATGATCCACGGCGAGCCTGCGGTCGCGCTCGCCCAGGGTGTCGTGGAAGAAGCCGGGCAGGACGTGCTGCTCCTTGCGCGGATGCGCCAGGCGTTCGAAGAAGCGGTGCTGCGGCGCGTGATGCACCACCCAGTCGCTGCCGGAGATCAGCAGCTGCGTCGGCAGGGTGATCGCGGCGGCGTCGGCGACCACGCGGTCGGCGGCCTCGTACAGGCCGAGCAGGATGTTCACCGAGATCGGCCGGGTGATCAGCGGGTCGGACTCGTAGCTGGCGATGCGTTCGGGATCGTGGGTCAGGAACTTCGCCTTGACGTAGCTGTTGACGAAGAAGTTGCCGCGCAGCTTGCGCATCAGCGCCAGACCGGGGCGCGCGAACGGCACGTACAGCTTGACCTTGAACGCCGGCGAGGCCAGCACCAGGCCGCGGATCTTCGGCGCGTAGTCGTGCGCCCAGGTGCTGGCGACCACCGCGCCGACGCTCTGCGCGACCACGACCACGTTCGCCGGGTCGATGCCGTGCGTGGCCGCAAGATGCTCGACGAAGGTCTGCAGGTCGCGGACCGAGGTGCCGAAGCTGGGGCTGTCGCCGCGCGCGCCGGGCGAACGGCCGTGGCCGCGCATGTCGTAGGCGAAGACGTCGAAATCGGGCAGGTCCAGTTCGTCGGCCAGGTGCGCCATGCGCCCGGAGTGCTCGTGGCCGCGATGGATCAGCACCAGCGCGCCGCGTGCGTCGCCCCGCGCCGGCCAGTGCCGGTAGAACAGGTGGACGCCATCGTGGGTGGAAAAATCGCGTTCGTGCCGTTCGCGTTCGTGCTGGTCGTACATCGGAGGGCTGGACATGGGCTGGAGCGATCCTCGCGGAAGTGGGTATCCGTGGTGTGGGACGCAGCGTAGGCAGGTCTCGGGACGGACGTGGCGGGCGTGTCGACCGGGTATCGCGATGCGATACCGGCGGCGGCGCGGGCCTGCACCGTCGCGGCGGCCCGGCGCGATGGTTCAACCGGCGTCGCGCAGGCCGTTGCGCACGCGGCGGACGATGGTCAGCGCGACCAGCGCGCTCAGCAGCGGGAACAGCCAGGCCATCCACGCCGGCAGCAGGCCGGCGATGCCCAGCCACAGCGCCACCGCGCCGAGCACGAAGGCGCGGTCGCTCTTGCCCATCGGGCCGTCGTAGCGGCGGCTGCCGCCGACGGTGGGGCCGAGCGCACCGGCGAATTCGCTCAATCCGGCCAGGACCACGAAGGTCGCCACCCAGACCGGCGCGAACGGCGCCACCACCGCGAAGGGCAGGGCCAGCGCGGCGTCGGCGATCACATCGGTCAGTTCGTTCAGATAGGCGCCGAGTTTCGACTGCTGGCCGAACTCGCGCGCCAGCATGCCGTCGACCGCGTTCAGGGCCATGCGCAGGAACAGCCACAGCGGCAGCAGCAGGAACGCGGCCGGGCCGGGTGCGGCCAGGTACAGCCAGACGCCCAGCGCCACTGACACCGAGCAGGCGAACACGGTCACCTGGTTGGCGGTGACGCCCATGGCGTGGAGGCGGCGCACGGCCGGGCGGAGCAGGGCCTGGAACTTCGGTTTGAGGGCATAAATCGACATCGCGGCATCATTCCATACCTGTACGGTTGCGTGTCGCCCGACAGGCGGCGCGTCGAAGTGAGACGCGCATCGTCGGCCGGCCGCCACCATACCGGTACGGATGTATGGCAATCACCTGGTCGTGCCCCCATCATTTCGGGGCACATCTCAAACTGCCCTCACGAGTCCCTCGCATGTTTCCGTCCCTGCTCGACTTCCTCTCCGGCGGCCTGGTCCAGGCTGGCTGGGGCGCGATGCTGGTCTACCTGCTGGTCGCCACCCAGCTGACGATCTTCTCGGTCACGCTTTACCTGCATCGCAGCCAGGCGCATCGCGGCGTGGATTTCCATCCGCTGCTCAACCACTTCTTCCGCTTCTGGACCTGGCTGACCACGTCCATGATCACCCGCGAGTGGGTGGCCATCCACCGCAAGCACCACGCGAAGTGCGAGACCGAGGAAGACCCGCACAGCCCGAGGACCAAGGGCATCCGCACCGTGTTCTGGCGCGGCGTCGAGCTGTACCGCGAGGCGCGCACCGACCGCGCCTCGATCGAGCAGTACGGCAAGGGCGCGCCGAACGACTGGATCGAGCGCCACCTCTACACCCCGCATGCCACGTTGGGTCCGACCCTCCTGCTGTTCCTCAGCTTCGCCCTCTTCGGCTTCAAGGGCATCGCGGTGTGGGCCATCCAGATGGCGTGGATCCCGTTCTGGGCCGCCGGCGTGGTCAACGGCCTTGGCCACTGGTGGGGCTACCGCAACTTCGAGACCACGGACACCGCCACCAACCTCACCCCGTGGGGCGTGTGGATCGGCGGCGAGGAACTGCACAACAACCACCACGCGTTCCCGAGCTCGGCCAAGTTCGCGCTGCGCCGCTGGGAGTTCGACATCGGCTGGGCCGCGATCAAGCTGTTCGAGGCCGTGGGCATGGCCAGGGTGCTGCGCGTGGCGCCTTCGCTCGACGTGCGCCCGAACATCCCGGTGCCGGACACCGATACCCTCAAGGCGCTGCTGGCGCTGCGCTTCCAGGCCATGACCGACTACCAGCGCAACGTGGTCAAGCCGGCGCTGCAGGAAGAGGCCCGCATCGCCGGCGCCAAGCTGCGCGCGCTGCTGCCGCGCCAGCTGCGCAAGGGCATCGTCGACGACGGCCGCTGGCTCAAGCCCGACGCCCGCGAGCAGCTGCGCGAATGGGTCGCCCAGCGTCCGCGCATCGGCACCCTGATCGAATACCGCGCACGCCTGTCTGCGGTGCTGGAAACCCGCAGCCAGAACGCCTCCGACACCCTGCAGGCGCTGCAGCAGTGGTGCCGCGAGGCCGAGGCCAGCGGCATCCAGGCGCTGCAGGAGTTCTCGCTGCGCATGAAGGGCTATGCCCTGCAGCCCGCGCGCGTGTGATCCCCGCTTTCGCTGCACCGACGACGGCCGCCCTGTGCGGCCGTCGTCGTGTCCGGGCCGCGCAAGGGCCATGGGACTTGCGGCCGGCCGCGTCGCCACGCACCCTGCGCGCATGTCGACCATCGCCCGCCTCGCCGCCGTCCTCTGTCTCGCCGCGCTGCCGCTGGCGGGCCTCGCGCAATCGCTGAAATGGAGCGGCGACGTCACGCCGCCCGCCGAGTCGCCGCCTGCCCCGGCAACGCCGGCCCCGACCGCCGCGCCGCAGCGCACCGGCGACTACCTCACCCTGATGGATGCCGACGGCGACCACCGGGTGTCGCCCGAGGAATACCAGGACTGGCTCAGCTACGCCTTCGACGGCATGGACCGCAACCGCGACGGCGTACTGACGCCCGACGAACAGCCCGGCGGACGCGGCAAGCGCGTGACCCGCGACGATTACCGCCTGCGCATCGCTGAACGCTTCAGGCGCCAGGACCGCAATCGCGACGGCTTCCTCGATGCGCAGGAACTGTCGTCGCCGCCGCAGTAGACGCGTGGCGCTTTCGTCGAGGTGAGTCCCCTTTGCAAAAGGGGCGAATCACATTGCCGATTGGGGAGACGCCGTGAAGCCGGGGTGATGGTTCTCCAAACGACATCGGCGCCCGAAGGCGCCGATGCGGAAGGTCAGCGTGTGCGTCGCGGGATCACACTTCGATCCCCGTCGAGGCCGACGGCACCTGCGAGGCGGGGCTGCCGTCGCCGAGCATCTGCTTCCAGGCGAAGTACATGACGCCGGCGATGAAGCTCGCGAAAAAGCCGTTGGCGAATACCTGGGCGACGATGATCACCGCGTTGCCGAGCACGAACTGCAGCAGCCCGAGCACGACGCCGAGCGCGAACAGGATGCAGAACGACACCACCAGGCCGAGGACCATCAGCACCGCGACCGCGAGGATGTTCTTCATGCAGGCGACGAAGCTGCGCTTCATCGCGGAGAACACGCCGACGCCGTTGAAGATCATGTCCGGAATCATGGTCAGGGTCAGGAAGACCGAACAGAATCCCAGGGCGACGACGGCGGCGATCCACACCATGAAGGCGCCGATCGGCGCATCGAGCAGCATCTGCGGATCGACCTGGCGGCCCGCGTTCGCTTCGCGCTGGATCTCGAGCATCACCGCGTTGATCTTCTCCAGGTCCTCGGGGCCGACGATGAGCATCAGCAGCACCAGGCTGATCAGCAGCGCCAGCAGTTGCGGCACCAGCATCGCGAAGACCCGCCGGGTCTTGCCCTGGCCGACCGCCGCGAACAGGTGCGAGAGCTGGGCCTGCCGGCCGGCCGTCACTTCGTCGGCGGCGATGATCATGCCGACGATCAGGAAGGTCGCCACCACCAGCAGGACCAGCTGCATCAGCACCGGGACGATCGTGCCCGGGAACAGGTTGGCGGCCAGCGCCAGCAACTGCGAGAGGCCGCCGTAGACCAGGGCCAGTACGCCGAACCCCCGCGGCGACTTCCGGAACAGCAGGAAGGTCTGCACCAGCCATTCCGCGCCGGCGGAGGCCGGCACCTTGCGAACGTCCATCGTCTTCCTCGGGGGATGCTGCGATCAGTGACCGCGCAGTGTAGCGGCGTGGCGGACGAAACGCCGCAGCAGGCCGCGCGCGTGCGGAGTCGGGCGCACCTCGCGGGCCATGCGCTTGTGGCACTGTCCTTCCTTCGCCAGCGCGTCGCGGCGCGCATGGACGTAGCCGCGCATGTGGCCGACGCTGAATTCGGGATGGAACTGCACGCCCCAGGCATAGTCGCGCCAGCGGAAGGCCTGGCACTGGTCCTGCTCGGAGCGGGCCAGCACGGCGGCGTCGCCGGGCGGGCGCAGCACGGTCTGCAGGTGGGTCACCTGGACCTCGAACCGCGACGGTGCCCGCGAGAACAGGGCGTCGTCGCCGGCATCGGGATGCAGGTCGACGTGGACCGTGCCCATCTCCCGGCCCGCCGGGTTGTAGCCGACCTCGCCGCCGAGGGCGTGGGCCAGCAGCTGGTGGCCGTAGCAGATGCCGAACACCGGCAGCGTGTCGTCCAGCGCCGCGCGCAACCAGTCGGCCGTGCGTTCGCTCCAGTCGTGGCGGTCGGTGACCATCGCGCCGGACCCGGTGACCAGCACGCCGGTCAGGCTGCGGTGGTCGGGCAGGGGTTCGCCGGCTTCGACGTTGACCATGCGCGCGCGATCGGCGGGCAGGCCGGCGGCGACGCGGATCCAGTGCGGGAAGCGGCCGTGCCGGCGCATGCTGGGCACCGGCTGGCCGGTTTCGATGATCAGGAACGACGCGTCGGGCTGGGACTTCACGGCGACGGTGCGCGGCGCGGGCCGCATGGGGTGGATGAGGTGCCGCTTATACTACCGGGTCCCCATACCGACGCGGCCGCCACATGCAGGGACCGACATTCCAAAACCTCATACAGCGCCTCAACGAATACTGGGCGGGCCAGGGCTGCGTCCTGATCCAGCCGCTGGACCTGGAGGTCGGCGCCGGCACCTTCCACCCGGCCACCTTCCTGCGCGCGCTCGGCCCCGAGCCGTGGAATGCCGCCTACGTGCAGCCCTCGCGCCGCCCCACCGACGGCCGCTACGGCGAGAACCCCAACCGCCTGCAGCATTACTACCAGTACCAGGTGGCGATGAAGCCCAACCCCGACAATATCGTCGAGCTGTACTTCGATTCGCTGAAGGCGCTGGGCGTCGACCCGCAGGTGCACGACCTGCGCCTGGTCGAGGACAACTGGGAATCGCCGACCCTCGGCGCCTGGGGCCTGGGCTGGGAAGTCTGGCTCAACGGCATGGAAGTCACCCAGTTCACCTACTTCCAGCAGGCCGGTGGCCTGGAGTGCAAGCCGGTGCTCGGCGAGATCACCTACGGCCTGGAGCGGCTCTGCATGTACCTGCAGAACTGCGACAACGTCTACGACCTCATCTGGACCGTCGGCCCGCAGGGTCCGGTCACCTACGGCGACGTGTTCCTGCAGAACGAGCGCGAGCAGAGCGCCTACAACTTCGAGCACGCCAATACCGAGGTGCTCTTCCGGCGCTTCAACGAATGCGAAGAGGAAGCGCTGAAACTGGTGGAGGCCGGCCTGCCGCTGCCCGCCTACGACCAGGTCTGCAAGGCCAGCCACAGCTTCAACCTGCTCGACGCCCGCCGCGCGATTTCCGTGACCGAACGCCAGCGCTACATCCTGCGCGTGCGCAAGCTGTCGCAGGCGGTGGCCGAAAGCTACTACGCCCAGCGCGAGAAGCTGGGTTTCCCGGGCGTGAAGGACGAGGGCAGGCGTGCCGCCCTGGGCCTGCCGGCACTGGATGCCCGCGACGCGGCCTGAGCCTGCGATGGCCCGGGTGGCGGCATGGCACCGCCCGGGTGTAGCGTAGCCCCGGGGCTGCAGGCGCGGCCCGCCCCCGGGTCGCCGGCTCCGGAAGGAGGCGTTGATGAACGCAGTCGTTGTTTCCGCCCTGGCCGCCGCGGTGGTCGCACTGGGCTGGTCCTCGCCATCGCGGGCGGACACCCCGCCGGCCCTGGCCTCGATGCCGCCGTCGGACGTCGTGTCCACGCTCGACCGCAACGGCAACGGCTGCGTGGACCTCGAAGAGGGCCGCAACTACGCCAGCCGTCGTTTCCACGCGCTGGACCGCAACCATGACGGATCGCTCGACGCCGAGGAGGCCCCGCCCGGGCCGGGCGAGGGCGCCGACAGCCGCCCGGTGACGATCCAGGCCTGGCAGGACGCCTACCACGCGCGCTTCGATGCCTTCGATACCGACCGCAACGGCTGCCTGTCGCAGCAGGAAATCGAAGCCGGCCGCAACGCAGGCAAGGGAGGCCAGTGACATGACCCGCCATCGCATCCATGCCGTCCGCATGCAGGTCCTCGCCGCCGCCCTGCTGCTGGCCGCCGGGCAGGCCGCCGCCGCCGACACCACCGTCGTCTGCGAATCCCAGAACGAGCAGTACCAGTCCTGTCCGGCGAACACCTCCGGCGGCGTGTACCTCTCGCGCCAGCTCAGCCGCCAGGGCTGCTGGCAGGGCGACACCTGGGGCTACGACCGCAACCGCATCTGGGTCACGCGCGGCTGCCGCGCCGAATTCCGCGTCGGCTCGCGCAGTTCCGACAACAACACCGGCGCCAAGGTCGCCGGCGCCCTCGTGCTGGGCACCATCGCCGCGATCGCCATCGCCAAGCACAACGAGGACAAACGCCGCGACCGCTACGACGACGACCGCTACGACCATCGCTACGACAACGATTACGACTATGGCTACGGCGACGGCTACTACGGGGGCGGCGCGAACTGGGGCCGCGAGTTCACCTGCTCGTCGAAGGACAGCCGCATGACCTGGTGCGGCCAGCGGGTCGGCCGCAGCGAGCACGTCGAGGTCCGCCGCCAGCTCAGCAACACCCCTTGCGTCTACGGCCGCACCTGGGGCGTGGACCGCAACCAGGTCTGGACCGACCAGGGCTGCCGGGCGGTGTTCGTCGTGTATTGATCGGACCAGGGTTCTGGTTGTCCCGGAACCCAGTCCCGGAACCCATCCCCACCCAACCCTCCCCTTGAAGGGGAGGGCTTGAAAGCACGGCGCTTGCTCCCTCCCCTTCAAGGGGGCGAAGCGGCGCGCCTGCGAGGCATTGCCTCGCGCGCCGATGAGCGCCCGAGTGCAAGGCGCGAGGGCCGGACGGGCCGGGGTGGGGATGGGTTTGCCGCATGCCTCAGCCGGCGGCTCTCCCCGCCCGGGTTCGTCCCGGCGAAACCCTCGGTTAAAGTAACCAACCCGCGTCACACAGGGGCAGCGCGCCGCCCGGCCGCTGCCCTTGCCGTGTCCGGGCACCCCCGACCCCAAGGATTTCCAGCGTGAGCGGCTTCAGCCCCCTTCTGATCGAACTCGGTACCGAGGAACTCCCGGTCAAGGCCCTGCCGGGCCTGGCCCAGGCCTTTTTCGACGGCGTGCTCGCCGCGCTCGACAAGCGCGGCATCGCCTGCCAGCGTGGCGATGCGAAACCCCTCTACACCCCGCGCCGCCTCGCCGTGCTGCTGCCCGGCGTGGCCGTGGAACAGCCCGAACAGCGCAGCGAAGTGCTGGGGCCGTACCTCAACATCGCGCTCGATGCCGAAGGCAAACCGACCAAGGCACTGGAAGGCTTCGCGGCGAAGGCCGGCATCGACTGGACCGCGCTGGAAAAGACCACCGACAACAAGGGCGAGCGCTTCGTCCTGCGCAGCGTGAAGCCGGGCGCGAAGACCGCCGACCTGCTGCCGGAGATCGTGGCCGAAGCCCTGGCGGGCATGCCGATTCCCAAGCCGATGCGCTGGGGCGAACGCGACAGCGGCTTCGCCCGCCCGGTGCACTGGCTGGTGCTGCTGCTCGGCGACGCCGTGGTCGAGGCCGAGGTCTTCGGCGCCAAGGCCGACCGCATGAGCCGCGGCCACCGCTTCCACCACGAAGGTCCGGTCTGGATCAGCACGCCGGGCGACTACATCGACGCCCTGCGCGCCGCCAAGGTGCTGGTCGACCCCGAGGAACGCCGCCACCGCGTCATCGCCGAGGTCGATGCCGCCGCCGCCCGTGCCGGCGGTACCGCGCGCAGGACCGACGACAACCTCGAACAGGTGCAGTGCCTGGTCGAATGGCCGAAGGCCGTGCTCTGCGCGTTCGAGCGCGACTTCCTCGCCGTGCCGCAGGAAGCGCTGATCGCGACGATGGAAGCGAACCAGAAGTTCTTCCCGGTCCTGGATGCCCAGGGAAAGCTCACCGAGCACTTCATCGGCATCGCCAACATCGAATCGCGCGACGAAAGCGAAGTCCGCAAGGGCTACGAGCGCGTGATCCGCCCGCGCTTCGCCGACGCCAAGTTCTTCTTCGACGAAGACCTGAAGCAGGGCCTCGCCTCGATGAACGAGGGTCTGAAGTCGGTGACGTACCAGGCCAAGCTCGGCACCGTCGCCGACAAGGTCGCGCGCGTCGCCGCGCTGGCCGAGAGCATCGCGAGCGAAGTCGGCGTCGATCCGAAGCTCGCGCGTCGTGCCGCAGAACTGGCCAAGGCCGACCTGCAGTCGCGCATGGTCAACGAGTTCCCGGAACTGCAGGGCATCGCCGGTCGCTACTACGCGATGCACGATGCCTCGCTGGCCTATCTCTCCGCCGACGAACGCAGGCAGCTCGCCGACGCGCTGGATGAGGTGTACATGCCGCGCTTCGCGGGTGACGATGTCGCGCCGTCGAAGCTGGGCCAGGTTCTGGCGATCGCTGAGCGACTCGACACGCTTGCGGGCGGATTCGCTGCCGGTCTCAAGCCGACGGGCAACAAGGACCCGTTCTCGCTGCGCCGGAATGCGTTGGGGTTGGCGCGGACGGTGATTGAGAACGATCTCGACATCAATTTCCATACGCATTTTCCGTGTTCTTGCGAGGATGTGATCACTCAGGTTCGAGGTGCTATCACGCTTGAGGGACTAAAGGGCAAGCCCATGGAAGATCTGCCTAATGAAAGGGAATTAACGGCAGCTTGCGTGGATTTCATCCTCGACCGTCTCCGCGCCTACTACGCCGATCAGGGTGTGACACCGCAGCAATTCGAAGCGGTCGCAGCGCTGATGGGAACGCTCGCGGCTAAAGCCGCTCCTACGAAGAGCGAAGGCGCTGCTGTTGTAGGAGGGGCTTCAGCCCCGAGCTCTTCCGTAGCAACCTCCGGCTCCCTCCTCGACTTCGACCGCCGCCTCAAGGCGATCGGCGAATTCGCGAAGCTGCCGGACGCCGAGGCGCTGGCTGCGGCGAACAAGCGCATCCGCAACATCCTGAAGAAGGCGGACATCGCGATTCCCGATGCGGTCGACGCGTCGAAGTTCCAGGACGATGCCGAGCGCGCGCTGCACGCGATGGTCGAGCAGGCCATCGCCGACACCGATCCGCTGCTCGCCCATCGCGACTACGTGGCCGTGCTCGCCCGCCTCGCGCGCCTGCGTCCCGAGGTCGACGCTTTCTTCGACAAGGTGATGGTCAACGCCGACGACCAGGCCGTGCGCGCCAACCGCCTCGCCCTGCTGCAGCGCCTCGCCGACCGCCTCGGCAGCGTGGCCGCGATCGAGCATCTGTCGGTCTGAGCGTCGCTGCCGCTTCCAGCGAACAAACTCCGCACAGTGCACCACGCGAAGCCGCCTTTCGGGGCGGCTTCGTTGTGACTGCGGTCGTCTCCGTTCACGAACCCGCTTGCTAGCATCGATCCGTCGCATCGCCGATGCGACGCGCACCGCGGGCGATGCCCGGGTTGTATTTCGCCATGGACATGGCCGCGGGCTCATCCCGTCTCGACAAGGAGTGCATCGATGAAGCGTCTTCTCACCGCCCTCGGACTCGCCGGCCTGTTCGCGCTCGCCGCGCCCGTGACCGCCTCCGCCGCGTCCTGGGCGTATGCCGACTGCTCGCTGCAGAGCAACATGTGCTTCGGTGACGGTGGCAGCGATGCCGGCCCGGTCACGCTGATCTGGCAGTTCGACACCAACGGCACCGACGCGATCTTCCCGCAGGACTGCACCAACCAGACCCAATGCCGCTTCTACTGCTGGCGCTACGAAGGCCCGATCGTCGCGCGCCTGCGCGTCTACGATGCGAACTTCAACCTGCTCGCGATCAGCGAGCCATCGCCGGGGCTGTGCACGCAGCAGGACATCATCCTGCCCTGGAGCACCG
This sequence comes from Lysobacter sp., assembly GCA_019634715.1. Taxonomy (GTDB): domain Bacteria; phylum Pseudomonadota; class Gammaproteobacteria; order Xanthomonadales; family Xanthomonadaceae; genus Lysobacter_I. The sequence continues at coordinate 67,447 of JAHCAU010000004.1, read as the reverse complement.
GCCCGGTAACCCAGGGGCTGTCGTCGCCGGCGCGCTGAGCCTCGTCCGCCGCGGCACCGCACCCCGGGGCAGACCGCACCGGGGTGCATCGCGCCTGTCGTCTTCGCACGTCTGCGCAAGGGCGAGGCGCGTGCGTGTCGCGATGTGCGGGCGCTCACGGATTCGCGCTTCCGCGAATGCCGTCGCGCCGATGGTCGAGTGGCTGTCACAGAGCGTCGCTACATTGCCGGTCTCCACTCTCCGAGGTCGTCGCGATGCTGCGAACAGCCCTGCTTGTCATGGTGGTCACCGCCTTGTCGCCGACGATCGCGATGGCGGGCAGCGAAGGACCGTGGGCCGAGATCCGCGTCGGCGGCGTTGCCGAACGCGAGCGCAACGAGCATGAGGTCATGCTCGTCGCCATCAATGGCTCGATGGATTTCCCCGACCAGTCGACCTATCGGTTGCCGCCGGGTCCCCATGGCCTGAGACTGGCCAGCCGGCTTCGCTCCGGTCGCGGCGTGCTCACGGCGACCACGCTGTCCCTCGAACTCGAACCCTGCATGCGCTACGTGCTGGTCGCCGATCATGCGAACCCGGATGCCGCGCGTGCCTGGCGGCCGAAGTTGCTGGAAGCGCAGATCATCGAATCCTGCGCGAAGAAATTCGCTGCGTCCGTGCGGGACCCCGCGATGGCGACCCGGGGCGATTGAGCATCGCGCAGGCGCGTTGGCGCCTGCGCCAAGCTGAACGGCAGGTCGCTCGTGCGCTCCCGGTGATACCGAGGCCACGGGTATCCTGTGCGTCATGCGCACGCCCCCCCGACCCGCCATCGCCGCAGCCCTGTTGACGTTCTGCGGCGCCGCGCATGCGGCGAGGATCGGCGAGGTGCGGGTCGAGGGCCTCGACGAAGACATGACGACGAACGTGGTCGTCGCGCTGTCGCTGGAAGATGCGCGCGGCAAGCGGGTCTCGGACGCGCGGCTCGACTACCTGCTGCAGGTCGCCGAGGACGAGGCCCGCGAGGCGCTGGAACCCTTCGGCCATTATTCGCCGGTCATCCGCATCGCCACCGTCCCGGCCTCGCTGGAGGGATTGGCCGAGGACGCGCCGGTCGACGTGCGCATCCACGTGGACAAGGGCGAGCCGGTGCGCGTGCGCGAGGCGGTGGTGGCGATCCAGGGCGATGGCGAGGACGACCGCTACCTGAAACAGGAACTCGATGCGTTCTCGCCGAAGACCGGCGATGTGTTCGACCACGCGCAGTACGAGCGCAGCAAGGCCTTCATCACCCGGCGCCTGGCCGAGCGCGGCTATTTCGATGCCGATTTCATGGCGCGACGGGTCGAGGTGACCCGTGCGGAGAAGGCCGCCGACATCGACCTGCGCTGGGACAGCGGCGACCGCTACGACATGGGCGTGGTCACGTTCGACCAGGGCGAGAACCCCATCATCCGCGAGTCGCTGCTGCGCGAATCGATCTACTGGGACGAGGGCGAGTACTACCACCAGGGCCGTCTCGACCGCTTGCGCAAGTCGCTGGCCGCGCTGGACTACTTCAGCCGCATCGACATCGTGCCGCGTCCCGAGGATGCCGTGGACGGCCGCGTGCCCGTCGATGTCAGGCTGACCCCGGCCAAGCGCAGCGTGTACAGCGTCGGCGCGAGCTTCGGCACCGACAGCGGCTTCGGCGTGTCGCTGGGCCTGGAGCGGCGCTACCTCAACTCGCGCGGGCACAAGGCGAAGGCGCAGCTGGACTACGCGCAACGGCGCAAGACCTTCACCGTGCAGCACCGCATTCCCGCCTACGCCTGGCGCGACGGCTGGTACACCACCAGCCTGCAGGCCTACGACGAGCAGACCGACTACATCGACACCCGCCGCTACGAGGCGGTGTTCGGCCGCACAGCGCAGTACAGCCGCGACCTGTCGCTGTCGGCCTCGGTGCACGGCCTGCGCGAGCGCTGGGCCTACGAGATCGACGACCGCCTGCGTCCGGTCACGCTGTACCGCGAGGTGACGTTCTTCTATCCGTCGCTGTCGGCCGAGTACATCAAGGTCGACGACCGCTTCCAGCCGCGCAGGGGCTTCGGCGTCACCGCGACGCTGCGCGGCGGCCTGGAGGCGCTGGGGTCCGATGCGAACTTCGCGCAGCTGCAGGCGCGCGGCAGCTGGTTCCGCGGCCTCGGTCCGCGCAGGCGCCTGATCGCGCGCGGCGAGCTGGGCACCACCTTCACCGAAGAGCTGACCGTGATCCCGCCCACGCTGCGCTTCTACGCCGGCGGCGATCGCAGCGTGCGCGGCTACGAGTGGCGCGAGATCGGTCCGCGCATCGCCGCGCGCCCGGGGCTGAAGGCCTATGCGCTGGGCGCGAAGCACATGACCACCGGCAGCCTCGAATACGAGCAGTACCTCAACGACACCTGGGGCTTCGCCGCGTTCGTCGACAGCGGCAGCGCCTTCGACGACCGCGCCGACCGCTGGCGCACCGGCGTCGGCATCGGCCTGCGCTGGAAATCGCCGGTGGGTCCGCTGCGCGTGGATATCGGTCGTGGCCTGGACGATCCCGATTCGTCCTTCACCCTGCACATCAACCTCGGCGCGGACCTCTGACCGATGAGCGACGACGCGCCGCTGCCCACGCCCAACGACGCCCGCGAAGCGCGCATCGCCGAGCTGCGCGCGCGCCGCATCGCGCGCATGCGCTGGCTGGCGACGCGCAGCGTGCTGGCGATGGCGGCGCTGACCGTCGCGGTGGTCGTGCTGGGCTACTGGCTGCTCAACACCATCGGCGGACGCGACGTGCTGCTGCGGCAGATCGTGGCGCGCCTGCCGGCGGGCAGCGAGCTGACCTGGTCGCGCGCCGAAGGGCCGGCGTCGGGGCCGATGATCCTGCACGACGTGCGCTACGTGCATCGCGGCTGTCCCGATGTCGACGGCAAGCCGGTGGCCTGGCCCGCCTGCGGCGAGAAGGAATCGACGACCGTCTTCGTCGCCAAGCGCGTGCTGCTCGATCCGACGCTGCGTCCGCTGCTCGGCCGCCGCCTGCAACTGGAAAAGCTGGGCGTGTCCGATGCCGTGCTGACGCTGCCGGAGGACGAGGCGCCGTTCGAACTGCCGCGGTGGCCCGAATCGCTGCCGGAGATCGCGCCGCCGCTGGGGCTGATCGCGGACGAGATCGCGATCGACCGCCTGCGCGTGCTGCGCCAGCCGCGCGCCACCGATGCCGTGCCGCTGGTGCTGGTGCGCCGCCTGCGCGGACGCATCGAAGCGCTCGACGGCCTGCTGCGCGTGGAGCGGCTGCTGGCCGACACCGATCGCGGCGAGATCGGCGCGCACGGCGACTACGAGCCGCGCGCGCGCTACCGGGTCGACATGATCGTGCGCGCGACCCTGCCGGCGCCCGCCGGGCGCACGCCGCCACGGTTGGGCCTGGTCGCGCGCGGCGACCTGCGCAGGCTCGACGTATCGCTCTCGGGCAACGCACCGGCGCCGCTGAAGGCGCGCCTGCTGCTGGAAGGCCAGGACGATCCGCGCTGGCGCTTCACCGCGAAGACCGATGCCCTGACCGCCGCCGCCCTGCTCGGCAGCGACGACGACACGCCGTACGCCATCGATCTGAGCGCGAGCGGCGTCGGTGGACGCGCGGACGTGCAGGGGCGCATCGCCCACGGCGACCTGGACGTGGCCATCCTGCCGTCGAAGGTCTCGATCGAGAACCAGGTGCTGGTGCTGGCGCCGCTGACGGTGTCGCTGCTCGACGGCACGCTGTCGGCGACCGGGCGTGCCGATTTCGCCGACACGGCCGATCCGCGCTTCGCTGGCGAAGTGCGCGGTCGCGGCCTGCGCTGGCGCGGCCAGGGCGCCGATGCGGTTGCGGTGACCGGCGACGGCGATTTCAAGCTGAGCGGACGCCTGCGCGACTGGGCCGCCTCCGGCACGGCGACGCTGCAGCGCGACCGGGACCGCGCGACGCTCACGCTCGATGCGCGCGGCGACGGCGAGGTCGCCACGCTGGCGACGCTGCGCGCCGAGATGCCGGGCGGCCGGCTGGACGGCAGCGGCGAGGTCGCGTGGTCGCCGACGCTGCGCTGGGACATCGATGCGCGCCTGGCGGGGTTCGACCCCGGCTACTTCGCGCCGGACTGGCGCGGCGCGGTGCAGGGCCGGCTGCGCCTGAGCGGCGACACCCGCCGCGACGGCGGCCTGGATGCACGCGTCGAGGCCGGCGATCTCGGCGGTCGCCTGCGCGGTCGCGCGCTCGACGGTCGGGCCGACGTGATCGCGCACCTGCCGGCGCAGGACGGCGGTCGCACCGATGTCGAAGGCGTCGTCGCGCTGCGCCTGGGCGAGAGCCGCATCGATGCGAAGGGCAAGGTCGCCGCCGACATCGCGGTCGATGCCGAACTCGCGCCGCTGCAGCTGGGCGACCTGCTGCCCGGCGGCGAGGGCGTGCTGCGCGGCCGCCTCGCGCTGCGCGGGGCGCGCACGGCGCCGGATGTCGATGTCGATCTCGACGGCCGGGGCCTGCGCTGGAACGACTGGCGCGCCTCGCGGCTGACCGCGCAGGGGCGCCTGCCCTGGCGCGCCGGTGCGCCGGGCGCGCTGCGCATCGACGGCGAAGGCGTGGAGGCGGGCATGGTCTTCTCGCGCCTGCGCGTGGACGCGCGCGGCGCGGTCGAGGCGCTGCAGCTCGATGGCGATGCGCAGGCGGAGATCGGCACGCTCGCGCTGCGCGGCGATGTCGCCAAGCGCGGCGCGCAGTGGCAGGGCACGCTGGCGACGCTGCGCGTGGCACCGGCCACCGGCGCGGCCTGGGCGCTGCGCGCGCCGGCGGCGTTCACCGTCGTTCCCCGATCCGCCTCGGGCCTGCGCCTGCGCATCGCATCGAGCTGTTTCGCCACCGACGATGGCGCCGGCTCGCTCTGCGCCGACGTCGACTGGCCGACGCGCGTCGACGTGAAGGCCGACGCCTTGCCGCTGTCGCTGCTGTCGCCCTACCTCGCGAGCGGCCAGAACGCGCAGCGCAAGCGTCGCGACCAGTGGCGCCTGCGCGGCACCGTCGACCTCGATGCGCGCGTGCGCCCGGTCGGCGGCAGCTGGTCGGGCACGGCGCAGGTCCGTTCGACCGAGGGCGGACTCGCGCTCGACGCGCGCAGCCGGCGCGACGTGCTGGCCTATTCCAATCTGCGCATCGATGCGCGTTTCGATCCGTCCGGCCTGCAGGCCGAGCTGGCCAGCACCTTGCGCGACGACGGCCGGGTGTCGGCGACCCTCGCCACCGGCTGGGATGCCTACGCGCCGCTGCGCGGCGAGATCGACGCCGACATCCGCAACCTGATCTGGCTCGAACTGTTCTCGCCGGACCTCGTCGAACCGCGCGGACGCCTGGCCGGGCGCATCGCGCTCGGCGGCACGCGCGCGCAGCCGACGCTGGGCGGGCAGGCGCAGCTGTCGTCGTTCACCGCCGAGCTGCCGTCGCTGGCGATCAGCCTGCGCGACGGCGACGTGCGCATGGAGGCGCAGGCCGACGGCAGCGCGCGCATCGTCGGCAGCGTGCGCAGCGGCGAGGGCGTGGTGCGCGTCGACGGCACGCTGGGCTGGATGAGCGACGACACCCCGCTGCGCCTGGGCGTGCGCGGCGCGAACCTGCTGGTATCCGATACCCGCGAGCTGCGCGCGGTGATCGACCCGGACGTGACCGTGCGCTATGCCGCCGGCCAGCCGATCTCGGTCTCCGGCAGCGTGCGGATTCCCAGCGCGAAGCTGGATCTGGAACGCCTCGACGCGGGCGTGTCGGCGTCGGAGGACGTGGTCGTGCTCGATCCGGCCAATCCCGAGCGCGAGCGCGCCTCGCCGCTGGACCTCGACCTCGCCCTGGTGATGGGCGACGACGTGCGCCTGCAGGGCTTCGGCCTGGACGGCACGCTCGGCGGCAGCGTGCGCATGCGCGCGCGCCCGGGCCGCGAGACGGTCGCGACCGGTTCGCTCGATGTCGACGGCCGATACCGCGCCTACGGTCAGAAGCTGCAGATCGAACGCGGCCGCCTGGTGTGGTCGAACAATGCCTTCGGCGACCCCGTGCTCGACATCCGCGCGCAGCGCGCAGTCGGCAACGTCACCGCCGGCATCGACGTGCGCGGCCGCGCCTCGGCGCCGGAAGCCAGCGTGTGGAGCGACCCGGCGACCAGCGAATCGGAAGCGCTGTCCTACCTCGCGCTGGGCCGTCCGCTGTCGAGCATCACCTCCGACGAGAACCGCCAGCTCAGCGGCGCGGCGGCGGCGCTGTCGGCCGGCAACCTGCTCGCCTCGCAGCTGGGCACGAAGATCGGCCTCGACGATGCCGGCCTGAGCGAATCGCGCGCCCTCGGCGGCACCGTGGTCGGCATCGGCAAGTACCTCTCGCCGCGTCTGTACGTCAGCTACGGCGTGTCCCTGCTCGGTACCGGCCAGGTGGTCACGCTGAAGTACCTGCTGCGCAAGGGCTTCGACATCGAGATCGAATCGAGCTCGATCGAGAACCGCGGCTCGGTGAACTGGCGCAAGGAGAAGTGACGGTCGCGTCCGCGCGGCCAGCGCTGTTGCAGAGCGGGTCGAAGACCCGCTGATTCGAGCGTGATGCACCGAACAGCCGGGCACGACAGCGGATCTTCGATACGCGCCACGGCAGCGACCGTCGTCCTGCGCGCAGGTCTGGCGCTCAGCGTCTCCGTTCGCCGACGATGTCCAGGACCCGCTGCAGCACCTCGTCTTCGCTGCCGGCCACGATCGGCGTGTCGATCGCGATGTCCGGCACCACGCCGCGCGGGCGCGGGTCGCCGTTCGGGCGCAGGATGCGCGCCTTCGGGTAACCGACTTCGATCCCGGTGCGCGGCAGCGTGAACTGCTCCATTGCCCCCAGTGTGCTGGCGAGGTCGGCGGTCTCTTCGCCGATCACGGTGCCGAAGCCGAAGTCCTGCACGATCGCCGCCACCGACACGGCGTTGGAGTACGAATGCCGGTTCACCAGCACGAAAACCGCGCCCTCGAAGCGGCGGCCGGCGCGCGGCTGCACCCAGTCGATCGGAAACTGGACGAGGTCGCCGTTGCGCTGGCCGCGATACAGCGCATCGAAGCGCGCCGACAGGCTGTCCCTGTCGGCGCCGGTGTCCTGCAGTCGCCTGCGGTTGGACGCAGTGGTCTGCGCGCTGACCCGGATCTCGAAGCGGTGGCTGAAGCGGAAGGGCTTGTCGGCGATCCAGGCCAGCAGCGGGTCGCTGAAGGCGTTGTCGCCGCCCGGGTTGTCGCGCAGGTCGATCAGCAGCGCGCGCGCGTCGCGATCGATGAAGCCAGTGAATGCCTGGTCGACGAACGCGAGGAACGCGCCGTTGTCCCACGGACTCGTGGCGTCCGGGCGGTTGTCGTAGAACGGGCCGGGTCGCAGGTAGGCGATGCCGCCGTCGAGCATCCGTGTTTGCCTGGCATTCCAGTCGAGCTCGAAGCGCGGCACGCGCGATGCCATCAGGCTGCCGTACTCGGCGCGGCTGCGCGCGGGCGCCATGGCATCGACCTCGCGGCCGTCGGCCTTGCGCACGGTCACGGCGAAGCTGTCGCGCGAGCCGTGCGCCAGCCAGGCCAGCAGCGGCAGGCGGGTTTCGAGCTGGGTGTCGCGCAGGTGGTCGTTGTCGGCCGAGATCAGGTCGCGTACCGGCGCCAGCCAGGCGTCGACCGGCCTACCGTCGACCGCCAGCAGCATGTCGCCCGGCGCGACCCCTTCGATCTCGCCGATGGTGTCGCTGACGTGGACGACACCGTCGATCACGCGCAGGAACAGCGGGAACGCCGTGCCGCCGCCATTGAGATACGTCTCCCAGGCGTCCATCGGAGGCTCGACGCGGGCATGCGCGACCCGGCCGTAGGCCGCGAAGCGCTGGAAACGCACGCGCGCCTCGGTGGTGGTGAGCGGTGCGTCGAGTGCGGCGCGCATGCGCCGGTGGAGGGCGTCGTACCCGGTTTTCGACCGGTGCGCGTACAGGTCGACATGCGCCGCGCGCAGGCCGGCGTACAGGGCATCGAAGTCCTCGCGCAGGTGTTCGACCGAGATGCGCGTCGCGCCGTCGTGGGCGGGAGCGTCCAGGGGTCTGGCGGCGCAGGCGGCGGTTGCGGCCAGGCCGGCAAGCAGCAGTGGCAGGAGGCAGGCAGCGAGGGAACGGTGGGGGACGAACATGCGGGCTCCAGGGCGGTCGGTGGTTGCGGCCTATCCCATCGCCGAGGATGCTAGACCACCATGACCGCAGGCTCCCGTTGTGCCGATGTTTTTCTCGCCGAAGATCTTCGCCAGTGAAAACAACAGCTTGCGCCGGTGAGTTCCGGATCGGCGCGTGGCGGGTGGACCGCGGGGCCTGTGCCCTGCACGGTCCGGACGGCGAGCAGCGCGTGGAGCCGAAGGTGATGGACCTGCTCTGCCTGCTCGCTGCGCACCCGGGGCAGGTGCTGTCGCGGGAGCGGATCATGGCCGCGCTGTGGCCCGGGCTGGTGGTCGGCGACGACGCCCTGGCGCGCACGCTGTCGAAGCTGCGCCAGGCCCTGGGCGACGATGCGAAGTCGCCGCGCTACGTCGAGACGATCGCCAAGCGTGGTTACCGCTTGCTGGCCGAGGTCGAGCGCGCCGATGCGATGAGCGCCACGCCGGTGGAGGCGGGAGCGTCGCCCCGAGCGGTCGACGTTGCGCCATCGAGACGTGGGCCGTGGCCATGGGTTGCCGTCGCGGTCCTGGCATCGCTGGTGGCGGTCGCCTTCGTGATCCCTGCGCACTTCCGCGCGGATCGATCGAAGTCCAGAACCGCGAAAGACGATGACGCCGTGGTGCTGCTCACCCGTGCCGACGACGCCTACTTCCAGTTCTCGCGCGCCGAGAACGAGGCTGCGATCGAGCTGTACCAGCGCGTGCTGGGCCTGCGTCCCGACGACGTGGCCGCGCTCTCGGGCCTGGCCAACGCGCTGACCCAGCGCAGCCTGCGCTGGCCGGAGCCGGCCGGCGACGGCCCCGCGGAATTCACCCAGCTGCGCGATGCGCTGGCCAACGGCCATCTGGCGCGGCCGCAGGCGATGCAGCAACTGCAGCGTGCGCAGCAGCTCGCCGAACGCGCGGTGACGCTGGCGCCGGCATCGTCGGCGGCGCACAAGGCTCGCGGCTTCGTCGCGAGCGCGCAGGGCGAGATGGATGCGGCGCTGGCGGCGTACCACCGCGCGGTCGCGCTGGATCCCGATGCCTGGGGTGCGCTGATCAACATCGGCGACGTGCTGGAGATCCTCGGTCGCGACGCCGAGGCTTTGCCGTATTTCGAGCGCGCCCACGATGCGATGGCGCGCGGCTACGCGCGAAACCCGGCGCAGATCCGGCCGTGGCACGCGCGTCTGGGCGTGATGATCGCGCAGCGCCATGGCGCCCGCGGCGATCGCGCGGCAGCGGAAGGCTGGTATCGCCAGGTGCTGGCGCAATCGCCGCTGCATCCGGAGGCCACGCGCGGACTGGCCGCGCTGCTGCGCGAAGGCGGCGATGTCGCGGGCGCGGAGCGCCTGTGCGCGGAACTCGTCCAGCGGCTCGGCGCGAAGCAGGCGTGCGATTGAGCGCCCTCCCCGCATGCGGGGAGGGATGGGGTGGGGACAGGTCGACGTGGGGCGAGGCGCGAAGCGCGCGCCTCAGCCCACCAGCAGCCGGTTCATGCGCGCGATGAACGACGCCGGGTCGTCCAGGGTGCCGCCTTCGGCCAGCATCGCCTGCTCGAAGACCAGCGCGGCGTAGTCGGCGACCAGGGCCTCGTCGCCGTCCACCGCTTCGACGCGCTTGATCAAGGCATGGCCCGGATTGATCTCCAGGATCGGCTGCGACGGCGGCACGGCCTGGCCGGCGGCGGCGAACAGACGCTGCATGTGCAGCGACATGTCGTATTCGTCGACCACCAGGCACGCGGCGGAGTCCACCAGCCGGTTCGACACGCGCACGTCCTTCACGCGCTCGCCCAGCGCGGCCTTGAGCTTGTCGACCAGCGGCGCGGCGGCCTGCGCCGCTTCTTCCTGCTTCGCCTTGTCCTCTTCGCTGCCGAGCCTGTCGAGGTCGATCTCGCCCTTGGCCACGTTGCGCAGGCGCTTGCCGGCGTACTCGTGGAAGTAGCTCGACATCCAGTCGTCGATGCGTTCGTGCAGCAGCAGCACCTCGATGCCGCGCGCCTTCAGCGCTTCGAGCTTGGGATGGTGGCGGGCCGCGTTCCAGCCGTCGGCGGTGAGGTAGTAGATGTCTTCCTGCAGTCCGGCCATGCGGCCGATGTAATCGTCCAGCGAGATGCGCTGGTCGGCGCTGTCGCTGCGGGTGGTGGCGAAGCGCAGCAGCTTGAGCACGCGCTCGCGGTTCGCCGCATCCTCGACCACGCCTTCCTTGAGCACCGCGCCGAAGGCCTCCCAGAAGCTCGCGTAGTTCTCGGGTTCGTCGCGCGCGATCTTCTCCAGCAGGTCGAGCACGCGCTTGGTCAGCGCGCCCTTGATGCGCTCGACCTGGCGGCTTTCCTGCAGCAGCTCGCGGCTCACGTTCAGCGGCAGGTCGTCGGAGTCGACCACGCCGCGCGCGAAGCGCAGGTAGGCCGGCAGCATCTGCTCGGCCGCATCCATGATGAAGATGCGCTTGATGTACAGCTTCAGGCCCTTGCGCTCGTCGCGCCCGGCCTGGAAATCGAAGGGCGCGTGGCCGGGCACGTACAGCAGCGAGGTGAAGTTCTGGTTGCCCTCGACCCGGTTGTGGGTCCACGCCAGCGGATCGGCGAAGTCGTGCGAGAGATGCTTGTAGAAGCCCTTGTAGTCGTCGTCGCTCAGGTCGGTCTTGGCACGTGTCCACAGCGCCGAGGCCTGGTTGACGGTCTCAAGCTCGGGCGCCGGGGTTTCGGCATCGTCCTCGGTCTTCGCGACCGGCTTGAGCATGCGGATCGGGAAGCCGACGTGGTCGGAATAGGTGCGCACCAGCGAACGCAGCTTCCAGTCCTGCAGGTAGTCCTCGGCGTCGTCGCGCAGGTGCAGGTAGAGCGTGGTGCCGCGCGGGGTGTCGGCCGGCGCCGGTTCCAGGCTGAACTGGCCGTCGCCGTTCGAGCGCCAGGTCCAGGCCTCGTCGCTGCCGGCGCGGCGGCTGGTCACCGCGATCTCGTCGGCGACGATGAAGGCCGAGTAGAAGCCGACGCCGAACTGGCCGATCAGCTGCGCGTCCACCTTCTGCCCGGCGGCGATGGATTCGAGGAAGCGCTTGGTGCCCGAGTGTGCGACCGTGCCGAGGTTGCGCATCAGCTCGTCGCGCGACATGCCGATGCCGTTGTCGCGCAGGCTCAGGGTCCTGCTGTCGCGGTCGGCGACGATGTCGATGGCGAGTTCGCCGCCGTCGGCCAGCAGGTCAGGCTGGGCCAGGGCTTCGAAGCGCAGCTTCTCGCAGGCGTCGGAGGCGTTGGACACCAGCTCGCGCAGGAAGATGTCCTTGTTCGAATACAGCGAATGGATGACCAGCTGCAGGACCTGCTGGACATCGGCCTGGAAGGCATGGGTCTCGGCCTGCGGGGTGACTTCGGCGCTCATTTCCAACTCCTTGAAAATAAAGTGAAAATAGATGGCGCCTGGATATATGGGGTCCGCGGGACGGGTTCAAGGGCCGATGGCCCGGCCTCGTGCCGGTCCTTGCGTGGAATTATTTCTCGATCATAATTATTCGGAACAACTAATTTCAGACAAACATGGCCGACATCTATCACCGCCCGGATCTGGCTCGTGAACTCGCCGAAAGGTTGTTGAGGCCCGGCCCCCTCGATGTCGGCCTGCGATCCGGGCTTTTTCTGGCGGGGCAGCGCCGGACGGGCAAGACCACGTTCCTGCGCCAGGATTTCATTCCTGCCCTGGAAAATCTCGGGGCGGTCGTGGTCTATGTCGACCTCTGGACGGACCTGACCACGGACCCCTCGAAACTGGTCGTCGATGCGGTCCGGCGGGCGCTGCATGACATGGAAAGCCCCGCTTCCGGTCTTGCCCGTCGACTCCATGCCGTCCGAAACGTGAATCTCGACGTCTTCGGCGTGAAGTTCGAGTTCGATGTCGAGAAGGTCGGAACGGCCGAGGGCGCGACGTTGGCGGAAGCCTTCAGTGCAGCCGTGCGCCGATCGGGCACGGACGTCGTGCTCATCGTCGACGAGGTCCAGCACGCGCTCAGCAGCGAAACCGGCCAACGGATGCTGTTCGAACTGAAGGCCGCGCGCGATGCGGTGAACAAGACGCCGGACATGCCCGGTCACTTCCTGTTCGTCGGCACGGGTTCGCATCGGGCGAAGGTCGCCGAGTTGACGGCGCGACGCCAGCAGGCATTCGATGGCGCGGTCAGCGCGAACTACCCGGTTCTCGGGCGCGATTACGTGGCGCATGTGCTTGACGATATCCGTCCTCATGCGATCGCTGCGGGGAAGGGCCTGCCCGATACCGAAGCCACCTTCCAGGCGTTCGAACAGCTCGGTCATCGCCCCGAGGAACTGATCAAGGCATTGAGAGCGTTGCTGATCCAGGGTCCGCCGGCGGAGGAAATGAACAGGACCCTGGAGATCATCGCTTCGGCGCTGCGCTCGGCTGCGGCCGATCTCGAGCTTGAGCGCGTCGCCGGACTCGGTCGCCTTGCGGCCGCGATCTTCGACAAGATCGCCACAGCGGGAGACAGCACGAAAGGCATCTTCACGAGCGCGGCTGCCGAGCAGTATTCGACGCTCGTCGGCCGGGAGGTGAAGATCGAGGAAATACAACCCGTCGTGCTGGCGCTCCAGGACGCCAACCTCATCATGCGGCAGCAGCACGGCGTGTATTCCGTGGCCGATCCGTTCGTACAGAAGGCATGGCTTGAACGCCGGGAGATGGAGATGCTCGGTGCCATGCCGGGCGATCGATCCCCGGACGCGCGATCCTGAGGAGCGCGCGACAACGATGAAGACATCGTGCGCATTGGCCCGGACCGCACGCGCGCCGTGCGAAGGGGCCGCCGGGCGCCCGGGCACCCGGCGGCCCCGGTTCGTCAACGCAGCTTCGCCTCTTCCTGCAGCGCCGCCTCGATGATCCCGCCCTCGGCGAACACCGGGTCGCCGGTGGTGCCGACGTCGAACAGGCAATCCCTGTGCAGTTTCTCGTCCTTGATGCGCACGCAGACCTGTCGCGCCAGCTCGACGTTCCTCGGATCCATCGGCGGGATCTTGTCCTGCGGGAACGGCTCGCTGACGAACTTGTCCGGCGTGACGTCGCGGGCGTAATCGAACAGGCTGGTCTGCCTGTTCACGCGCCACTTGTCGGAGAAGCCCGGACTCGTCCACTCGCCCTGCTTGAGCGCGCCCATGAGGCCATCCGTCGCCAGCGTGTCGTAGGCGCGCACATTCAGGTACCAGACGTTGCCGTGGGGCCAGAAGTTGGCGTTGGCGGTCATCCTCGTGCCGTCCGGGAAGTTCACGGTGATGCCGTTGCTGCCCAGCGGCGAGACCTTGCCGCCGACACCCAGCGCGATGCCGCCCGAGGGCAGCGAGGTGATCACGCCATTGATGCGCAACTGCAGGCCGGTCGGGTCGGGCGTCACGCCGTCGCCGGGCTGCCAGGTCACGCGGTAGCTGTTCACCTGCGCGGCGACGGCGGTGTTGACGCTGACCCAGGGCAGGCTGGGTACCGGGCGCTGCCGGGTCTGGATTTCCATGCCCTGTCCGCGCAGCGCGACGAATTCGCCGCCGGTCTGGAAGTCGTAGTACAGGCCGTTGACGGTCTTGATGTGGGGGTCGCCGTCATCGTAGCCGTCGTTGCGCGAGCCGTAATGCATCAGTTCGTTCGGCGAACCGGTGCCGCGGTTGGCCACGCCTGGCCACGACGGAGTGACGCCGAAGACGTTGTTGGCATGGTGCAGCGCGGCCCTGACCGCCGCAGGCGTCGCTGTCGGATAGGTCTGCAGGTAGCGCGCGGCCGCGCCGGCCACGTGGGGCGCGGCCATCGACGTGCCGTTGATCGTGTTGGTGGCCGTGCTGCTGCCGATCCATGCGGAGGTGATGCTGGTGCCGGGCGCGAACCAGTCGAGGCAGGGACCCCAGTTCGAGGCCTGCCCGGATGTCCAGATCGAGCGTGCGTCGGTGGCGTCGGTGGCCCCGACCGTGATCAACGCGGGCACGCGCGCCGGCGAGAAGCCGCAGGCGTCGGCATTGCTGTTGCCCGCTGCGACGACGACGGTGGCGCCGCCGTTGTGCAGGTTCAGCGCAGCGGTGTCGAGCGAGGTGTTGCCGCCGCCGCCCAGGCTCATGTTCACCACCGCTGGCAGGACCTGGTTGGCCGCGACCCAGTTCATGCCTGCGATGATCGCCGACAGTGTCGTCGTGTTGCCGCAGCCGAACACGCGGACGGGATGGATGGTGACGTTCTTCGCGATGCCGTAGATCGTGCCGCCGAGGGTGCCGGCGACGTGCGTGCCGTGGCCGTTGCAGTCGTTGACGCCGCCGCCGATGAAGTCGGCGCCGGGACCGATGCGGCCGGTGAATTCGGTGTGGGTGAGATTGATGCCCGAATCGATCACGTAGGCACGCACGCCGGCGCCGGTGGTGTCGTAGGTGTACCAGCCGTCCAGCGGCAGCAGGCGCCGATCGACGCGGTCGAGGCCCCAGGTGGCGCCGGTCTGGATCGTGCCCAGCGTGGCGATGCCGTCCTGTTCCACGTAGGCCACGCGGGGGTCGGCCAGCAGCGCCGCGAGCGCCTTGTCGTCGGCCTTGACGACGAAGCCGCGCAGCACGCGGTCGTAACTGCGGATGAGGCTGGCGCGATGCTGCGCCGCGATCGATTTGGCCGCGACCGGGACGCGTTCGGCGCGACTGGATTCGCCCGCGAGGCTGGCGGCCTGCGGCTTGAGTACCACGATGTACTGGCCATCGATGGCCTGGTCGGTCGTGCGGAATTCGCCGGCGGACGCGGTGAGCGTCGCGCACAGCAGCGATGCGCCGACGGCGATGGCGAGGGGATTGAATTGAAATTGCATGGTGCGATCCTTGTCCATGATGTGAACAGCGATGCGGGCTGCCTGCCCGCCGATACGGATCGCGTCGTTGAAATCAAGGGCGATCCCGCGTGAAGCGTCGTTTCCGGCTTCACATCCTGCGATCCGCAGTTTCAGCCTACGCCTGTATCGTCGAACATGTCGTCCCCTGATCAGGTGACAGGATCGCTGCGCGATACTTTGTCGCTATCGATCCATGCTCTGTGCGATGCATGGCCTATGGGAATGCACCATGGAATGCTTCGAACGCGCATCGTTGCGGCATGGTCGATGCGCGTGCGTCCACTGCAGCGCGATGCGCCTGCATCCGGAAAAGCCCGCGCATCCGCGAGCGCTTGCACGACAACCGCGTGTTCCCGGCATTGCTGAATCCCGAGTCCGGCGTGCGCGATACCGCCCGTCGCATGAAGGGCACGCCGAGTCGGGTGCCGGGCAGCGCGCGCGCTTCGAAGCGTTCGAGGATGGCGACACCGGAAAGGCCGCGCTGACGGCAGTCGATCTCCGATGGTCGGAACGGATGAAGCGTTCGCCGTTGGATGCGGGCACGCCGCTGTTCCGTGCCCGCAATCCGTGCTGGTCGTTTCAAGCACTCAGTGGTGCCGGCGCAGCGCGCGCCGATGCTCGCTTCGATCGCCCGGGCGCATCGTTCATCGAGCGGTTGTCGATTGACACGCCCGCCCGGGTTCGACATCATTCACCCAAAAGGATGAATGATGCGATACAAAGATTCATCGGCAGACCTGGACAGAACGCTCATGGCGCTCGCCGACCCCATTCGGCGACGCATATTGCAGCGCCTTGCGACGTCGGAGGCCCGTGTCACCGACGTGGCCGGCGAGTTCTCGATCTCGCTGAACTCGGTAAGCAAGCACATCCGCCTTCTCGAGCGCGCGAAGCTGGTCGACCGGAAGGTGGTCGGTCGCGAGCACATCCTGCGCTTCCGGCCGGAACCGCTTTCGGAGGCGCAGCAATGGATCGCGAGGCAGCAGGCTTTCTGGGCCAGCCGGCTTCAAGCGATCGACGACCTCCTGACGGCCGAAGATGCCTCGAACGAGTCGACAAACCCAAAGGAGCACAGGCATGGCAAAGACCATTGAAGCAAAGACCGTCCACGAGTTCAGGGCATCCGCCGAGCGTGTCTTCGACGCCTGGCTGGACCCGGCGAAGGTACGGGCCTGGTCGTCGCGACCCATCCCGGGCTGGCCGGCCGCCGACGTCCGCAGGATCGAGATCGACCCCCGCGTCGGCGGACGCTTCACCTTCTCCGACATGCGCGAGGATGGCGAGGCGGTGCATTGGGGGACTTATCTCGAGATCGACCGTCCCCGCAGGCTCGTGTTCACCTGGTTCACGTCGGAAGAGGAGGAAAAGGAGGACAACTCCGTCGTCACGCTCACCATCGAGCCGCGCGGCACTGGCTGCCGTGCCACCATCGTCCACCGCATGGACGAGCGTTGGGCTGAATGGGTGAAGCAGACCGAGAAGGGCTGGAGCACCATGCTTGGCCAGATCGAGGCGGAACTCGCATCCGGGAGCTGAGCCGCATGCCCCTTGATCATCCAGGGCGGCGGGAAGGGCCGCCAGCCAACTCCCGCGACGGCTTCAGCAAGGATGGCAACACGGATGCCGGAGCCTGGGTGTCTCCGGGTGACGGCGGATATCATTCAACGATGACGCGGGAAAAGAGACACGATGGTGCTGCGCATTCCTTCCGGGCTTGAGTCCACGCTCCGGGGCTACGACCTCATCCCGGACACCATCGGCCGATCCGGCGACGGCGTTTATCGCCTCGAGGCGGCGTGCCGGCCCACTCTGTTTCTCAAGGTGTCCGAACGGACGCATGAAAACCGGCTCGTGGCGGAGGCTCATCGAATGGCCTGGCTATCGTCCGTTGGCATCCTGGCTCCGCGCATCCTGCACATCGTGGAAACCATCGATCAGCATTGGCTGGTGATGGAATGCCTTCCCGGGGCAAACGCCGTGCTCTCGACCGAATCGCCTGCCGTCAAGGTGCAACAGGTGGCCAAGGCTCTTGCTGATCTGCATTCATTGCCTCCCGCCGACTGCCCGTTCGACGAAACCTTGGCCATCAAGCTCGAGCGCGCGAAGCAGAACATCAGGGCCGGCGAGGTCGACGTCGAGGATTTCGACCACGATCACCGCGGCATGACTGCGCCCGAGCTGTACTGCGCGATGGAATCGCTCCAGCCAGAACATGAGGACATTGTCGTTGCTCACGGCGATGCGAGCTTGCCCAACTTCATGCTGGATGGCGGCGCGTTCTCCGGATTCGTCGATTGCGGGAGGCTCGGCCGATCCGACCGGTATCAGGATCTTTCCCTGGCCTGCCACAGCATCGAATACAGTCTCGGCGCCGACTGGGTCGCACCGTTCCTTCGGCTCTACGGCCTTGCGACTGTCGATGAACAGAAGCTGCGATTCTACCGGATGCTGGACGAGTTCTTTTGAGCGTGGCGCCGCTGAGCGCCGGATGAGCGCTCTGTCATGAGCGCTCGCCAACGCCAGCGGGTGCCGAGTCATCGCTTCGGTTGCCTTCTCGGGTTCGCGTCTCGCAACTCGGCCGGCGTGACTGTCGCGCCGGCGCAGGTTGCGGGCTTGTGGAAAAGCGACATCCCGGCTGAAGCCTGGTCTGCCGCGGGACTCAGTCGGTCCACCGCAGCACGCTGAGGGGCGCAGGCATGACGTTCCGTGACGTCTTGTCCGGGGCATGTGTCCAGATGCTCGCGCCGATCTGCGAGATGTCGTTGAACCGGCCGAGCAGGCGGTAGCGGTCGAAAGTGTAGGCGATCCCTTCGCTGGCCAGTTCGACAGGCCCATCGGTCAATGCGAAGTGCAGTTGCGGATCGGAGGCGCTGCCGCTGAAGCCGACCTCCGCGATCCTGTCGCCGGCCTTCACCCGCGCGCCCGCCGAGACCTTGGCGCTGCCTGGCCGCAGATGGCCGCAGATGGCCGTAGTGCGCGAAGTAGCCGTTGTCCAGGGCCAGCACCACGCGATTGCCTTCCGGGCGGGTGAGGCTGTCGGAAAGACGCTTTCGTTCGGGCCAATGATCTTCCACGCTGTGGACCACGCCGTCGGCCACGGCGAGCACATCTTCCCCGTGGCTGTAGGCACGCGCGGCAACATCGCTGCCCCTCGGCGCCTTGCGCGCGGATGCATCGAGCTTCACCCAGTCGACGGCGTAGCGACCCGGTGTCCGCAGCGCGCCGTCCACCGCGTAGCCCACGCGCCGGTGCCCCCGTTCCCAACGCGGGTCGTGGATCGCGACCCAGGGTCCACCCCTCAACGGCGGCGCCAGCGTCGGCGTCCTGCCGGCAACGACCGGCGCATGACCGCCTTCGACATATCGCATGTCTGCCCCGGTCGTCGTGTCCGAGTATCCGATGCGGTGGCGCAACGCCTGCGGCGGTGCGCCCGACAGCGCGAGTTCGATGAAGACGACGCCCCGTCGCCCCGAAGCGATGGCCGGGTGCGCGTCGGCCCGCCACTGCAGCCCTGAGCGATCGAGCCGCTGTTCCAGGGCTTGCCCCTCGTAGGAAGCGAGCACGCGCCCATCGGCGGCGTCCAGCACATCGACCCGGCGTGGCTGAAGGTCGCGTCGCGCGAAGTTGCTCAAGTGCAGCTCATAGGTCAGCTCCTGGCCGTCGTCCATGTCGCGCACCATGGGCGCTGCCGGTATGCGCAGATCGAAGGACTCCTCCTGTGCAACGGCACCGGCGAGCGGAACCAGGCATCCCGACACGGCGACAAGGACAGAGCACGCGATTCGGCACATCATCTCAAGGCCTGCTGGAGGAAGGTGGGGGGAATGGGCGGAGAAAGGAAGTCGGCTGGCGTGCGTTTCTCGTGAGGCAGCACCGCGCTCGGCACCGAAGGCCCGACGGGGCCGAACCATGTCCATCGCGGGTCCGCCCGGGGTTGCGATGAGCGTCTGCTGCAGAAGCCAGCCTCTGCATGGCAGCCTATCGCACGATGATGGCGTGGTGCCGTGCCGGTGTGCAGCCTGGCGACCACCTCGTCGGAGAACAGGCGAGCGACCGGTGCCCGCACAGGAGCAGTTGCAGGATCCGATGCTCGCGACCTCTCCATCTGGACACGTCACGGCGGCAGCGGCCACAGCTTGTCGACGGGGCGTTCGAGCACGCGTGCAGCGACCGGGTGGAAGGCCTTCGGACTCAACTTGCCGCGTCGGACGGCATCGGCAAGCCACTGTTCTATCGAGCCGCCCGTCTCGACCCAGCGATCCTGGCGCAGCAGGCCGTAGAGTCCCGCGGCGATCACGTGCATGCCGTCGTCCGCCTTGCGCCAGCGGTCGGCGGGATTGCGGCCGACGCCCAGCGCCTCGCTGATCAACTGGTCCAGCGCCTGGGCCAGGTCCTCATCGAGCAGGCCCTTCAGCGTCGTGTATCCCCAGCGCGGATCGTGCTCGCGAACGATGCGCATGATCAGCGGATCGCGCGCGAAGACCTCGAGCGCGGCCGTGGCCGCGGCGCCGTCCATCGGCACGGGTGGGTGCAGCATCTCGTGCGCGGCGATGCGCACCGTGGTCGCGGTGTCGTAGTCGGCGGCTTGCAGGAACGTCTGGCCTTGCACCTTGATGCCGTGCGGCTTGGAGAACTGGAGGAGCACGATCTCGATCGCAGGATCGAAAGTGCGGCCGGTCAGCTTCTCCTGCCAGGAGATGACGTCGAAAGTGCTCAACGCGCGCGCGACCTCGGCCACGCGCGCGTCCAGCCCGGCACCGACCCGGTCCCGGCGAAACGAGGCGAAGTCGGCATCCTGCATCGCACTGAAGATCGCGTCGAGCCTCGGCGCGGCGCCATCGAACCAGGCCCAGTCCGCTTCGTTCCAGTAGCTGCTGGCCTTGTAGCCGGGAAGGATCGCGGTCGCCCGCGATCTGAGCGCCGTCAGCAGCGTCTGGAGGGTCTCATCGGCACCGTTTGCGGAGAACAGCACCTGCAGGTTGGGCCCGAGCAGACCGAACCCCTGGTTCTGGGCGTCGTCCCACAGCCGGGCGATGTCGCCGCGAACCGCCTCTGCCAGCCGCGGCGCAAAGGCCGAAGCATCCTCGGCGTAGTAATCGAGGTAGAGCTGCGTCCCCGACAATGGGCCGAGAAAGGCGATCGCATCGAAGCCCTCGGAGGTGCGCACCTTCCAGCGGGTGCGGTTGACCATGGCCTGTGCGTTCGTGGAACGGCCGGCGATCGTGGGTACCAGGAGGGCCGCCAACAGCCCGGAGATGAAGGTTCGACGGTGCATGCCCGGATGCTAGAGGGTGGCGGGAGCCATGGCTTGAACGGACTTAACCTCGCAGGCTGCCCGGCACGCGCCCCGTCAGCGCGAAGACGGCGCGGGTCATGTGCGCCTGGTCGGCGAAGCCCGCCGTGGCGGCGAGCGTTGCGATCGAACCCTGCCAGCCCGGCAGGAGGCGCAGCGCGTGTGCCGTGCGCTGCTCCAGGCGATAGCGCTTCGGGCTGGTACCGTAGGCGCGTCGGAAGCCCCGGCTGAGCGACTCGGGCGCGATGCCCGTGGTTTCGGCCCATTCGGCCAGGCGGACGTTCGATTCGGTCGCGAGCGTTTCGGCCAGCAGGTCAGGCCAGTCGTTCAACCGGGCACCCGCCGGCCGAAAGGTCTGGCGCAGCAGCTCGAAGGCCTCGCCGGGATCCCGCTCGGCGAGCCGGGCAATGGCGTCGACATCGTCGACCTGCCCGACTGGCGCATCCAATCCGGCCTCGACTTCGAGGAAGTTGAGCACCCGGGCGCCGGCCGCAGGAAACTCGTCCTGATGCGCCTCGTACGCGCGATGAACGATGGCGTGCCCGGCCTCGACCCGAAAGCGGCCGCGATCGCCCGCCTCGACATAGCCGCCTGCCAATACGAGGGCAACGTAGTCCTTGCCATGGCGGTGCCGCGCCATCCGTTCGAATGCGTCGTGATGGGTGACCGCTGTATTGAACCGAGTCGGCTTCACGGGTGGGGTATGGGAAGTTCAAACGCCCTGTCCGGCCAGTCTGGCGGGTAGGCGGCGGTCGCGCAATCGCCGGATTCGGCGCGGAGCGGAGATCTGCGAGCGGGCTTTTCGCTCCGCGGGGGCACGCCTGGAAGGGCGAAGGCCTGTACTGACGCGGCATCGCCGGGCGCGGACGTGTGCGGCATCGCGCATCGCGATGGCCGGAAATCCCGACCCGCAAGCTCGACGAAGGAAAATGGCGCGCCTGGAGGGGCGAGGGTCCGCGTTTGCGCGGCACTGCCGCGCGCGGACGTGAGCGGCATCGCGCATCGCGATGGCCGGAAATCCCGACCCGCAAGCTCGACGAAGGAAAAGCCTGGAGTCAACCGAATACATGGCGTAAGTGCATGATTCAAAGACCTATTCTTGACTACTTTAGACAAACGTACTCACAAACGTACTCACATTTCGTGCCGCAGTCCCTGTCGCCCAT
This sequence comes from Lysobacter sp., assembly GCA_019634715.1. GTDB lineage: Bacteria > Pseudomonadota > Gammaproteobacteria > Xanthomonadales > Xanthomonadaceae > Lysobacter_I. The sequence continues at coordinate 45,951 of JAHCAU010000004.1, read as the reverse complement.
CTCCATCCCGATGTGAGGGCTTGCCGTTCGTCAGATCCCCGCGACTTAGGCGCGGGAAGGGCCCGTTCCGGCGCCGCAGCGCGAGGAAATACGCGGATGGCGGCCTTCGCTTTGCTGCACAGCCCGGTGCCGCCGCATCGCCGTCTGCAGGTGGTCCCGTCGTGCGCGCTATGCGGGACTATGTGCCGGCCAAGCAGCATGCGCCAGCCCAGGCTTGTTGCGCATTCGTTGTGCGCATGTTTAGAGTCTTTGGCGCTATCCACGGTGGTCGACTGGCTAAGCTAGTCAGGATCGCAGGACTTCAGGGGGGGAAGTGAATGTCGAACGTCTTGAGAGTGCTAGATGATGTCTCATATCTTCTTGAGTGCTTGGCGCTAGATTACACGGGCGAATTCAAGACAGAAATTGATCGGCTGTGTAAACGGCTTGACAGTGATGACCCGGATTACGCGATCTACGATCGTGAAAAAATTGAGGTTGAACTAAGAACTGCACTTTTTTTATTGAAAAATGGAGATAAAGAGAGCTGTTCTGCAAAGCTTAGCAACGTGAGCCGAAGTCTTTGGAAGCAAGCGTGGCGAGAAAACGAAAGGCTGCGATCTCCGGTCAAGAAAAATGACGGATGGTTTTCCGAGATAAAAAATCTTCTGCTTATTGGGGTTGGCTATTTCATCTTTGCGCCGGCATTCGTCGTCATCGTTCTTCGCGGTTTCATAGAGTCAAGTTTGTCAGTGTTTATCGATGATTTTCTTGTTCTGTGTGCCGTCTGCATTGGGATGTCGTTTGTATTCGCGACGGCTGGTTACTTGGACTATCGAAGAAAGCTGAATCGCGATCAGTGATGACTCTTGCGACAGTGCGCGTCCTCGCGCGCGCGCGTTTTTGCTGGGAAGGATTCCTGAGCACTCGGCCATGCGTCTCGGGGTTCGTCCGCTACGGTTTGGGTATCGACCGGCCGGCCTTGCGTTGCCAACACCACGGGCACGCTATGACGGACGAAGGGGCGCCCCGCCATAGCAGCACGGGACCACAGCCGGCGCAGTGTGCGGCGTGAGTCCAGCCTTCGGGCACGTTCCCAACTGCCATGCGCTGGGAACGCGCCAGGACGTGCAGGAATGCGCGCAGCGCGGGGCGGGGGAGATTGGCACAGGCACGCAAGTCTTTTATCGAAAGCGCGGCCACGGTGCCGCCCGGCAGTTCCTCATCGATCGCCAAGCCAAGCAACACGCGCAGGGTGTCGCCTTCGGGCGACGACAGCAGCTCGACCGCTTCGGGCTTGTGGTCGGCGATCCGCTGCATCATCGGAGGCGGGATCGGGTCGCGTGTCGGTTCGAGCCTGATCCGATCGCCATTGAGGGCGAACCGGATACCGGCATCGTGCAACTCGGCGAGCAGGCGGATTGCGGTCATAGCTCGATCGCCTCCCCTGCTGCGCCCTGATCCGCGCCAGTCGCGCCATTGGCGCCACTCTCCGAGTGTGGCGCGACTGGCGCGAATGGGGCCGGCTTGGCGCGATTGACCAGCCGCCACAGGGCAGCCCCCCCGAAGCCGTCACGCTTGGATTCGACCCCGGCGATCCGCATCGCACGCTGCACCGTACGCCAAGCATGCCCGGCGTCGTCGGCCTGCCGCTTGATGTCCTTGGCCGTCAACGGCCCACCGGCAAGCAGCTGGCGCAGCCAGGACGCGGCGTCGCGGCGTTCTTCCACTTCTTCGCCTTGGGCCTCCGCATCCGCGAGGACTTCGCGCGCGGTTCCGTCGATCATCTCGCCCCAGATCACCCGCGAGGCTTCGACGTTCGGGAAGTCCGGCAGCGGTTCCTGCCGCAATTCGTAGACGAAGCCGCCGCCATCCGGGCCGATGTTGCACTTCGCACGCAAGAGCACGCGACGGGCGGGCCGATCGCCGTCTTCGTCCTGTTTCGCCGTCACCAGAACCACACGGGCGAGCGCGCCGAATGCCACCGAGCCGGTAATGCGCTCGACCGGATCGCGCCCGCTCGTGCCCTTGGAAAAGTGCGTGATGCCGAGCACGGCGCAGCCCAGCTCACCGGCCAGGTCCACCAGCGGCTGCAATCCGCGACGCACTTCGGCGTTCTTGTGGGAATCGCCGGAGACGGCAGAGACAACCGGATCGATCACCAGCAAACGCACGTCCCGAATCGCGCGCAGTGCATCGCACAGTGCATCCAGGTCCCGGGCAGGATCGAAGGGGTAAGACTCCCCGCCATCGACCATGCGGCCCACAGTCCGCACGTGCCGCGTATCCGCACCGGCAGCGCGCAGTCGCGGATTGAGCGTGTCGGCGTCGTCGTCTTCGCCCGACCAGATCACGACGGAACCCGCACGCGCGCGGCTGCCATCCGGCCATCGTCCGCCTGCCGAGACGATCGCAGCCAAACCGACCGCGACCGTCGTCTTTCCCGTACCGGGTGCGCCCCCGATCAGGTGCAGCTTTCCAGCGGCCAGCCATCCCGGCCACAGCCAATCGACGGGCTGTGGCTCCACCTCGCACGCGGCCCGCAGGATGACGCGCGGAGCCGAGCCGGTAGAGACAGGGGGCGGAGAGGGGTCGGGTGCAGGCGCCCGCGCCAGCGTGTGCACGGTTTCCGCTGTCGCGTCAGGATGCTGTGCCAGCCAATCGACGCAATCGCCATGCTCGGGCAACGCGAGCGGGGCCGAATCAATCCATTCGACCGACGCGGCGATGCCGCGCAGTTTGGCGGCCACGGCGCGCGCGTACCGCTCGCCGGCTTTGTCGTTGTCCGGCCAGATCACCATTTCCCGACCGCGCAGCGGCGACCAGTCGGCGGCGTCGGCACTGTCCGCGCTGCCGCTGGTCGTCGCGATCACGCCAAGCCCCGCGAGCGCGTCGGCGCAGGCTTCGCCTTCGACCACGTACACCGGGCCGGCGTCGGCGAGCAGTTCCGGCAGGCGATACAGCGGTTTCCCGATCGCCGGGGCTGGCGGTTCGCCGATCACGAACGCGTGGCCATTGTGGTGCATCGGCCGAATCCACTTATCTCCGGTCCCGGGGTGTTTCAGGCGGATGCGGTAGAACAGCGTCAAGCCGTCCGCATTGCGGTATGCATGCAACGCTGCGGCTTTGTACCCTTCCGCGATCATCGCTGCTGACAGTCGACGCGCGGCAGCCTTCGGGGTTTCGTCGTCTGTCCTCATCGCGCACCCCCGACCAGATCGCGGACCGCCTCGACGAAGCCCATGCCGGACAGTCGCATGTGGAACGCAACAAGATCCCCGTGGCCACAGCCGGCAAAGCAACGCCAGTGCCCGCGCTCGCCGTCTAGCCGGACTGACAATGAAGCCGTCTTGTCTTCATGAAACGGGCAGCGGCCCTGTGCCCAGCCGTTGCCATGACGCGGGCCAAGTTTTTCGACTCGGGCGCGGTAGTAGGTTTCAGGCTCGGGCATCCGCTCCCGCCAGTTCGAGGGCATGCGGTGGCCTTGCCAGCCGCGACGCGCGGCGGTAGGTTTCGACGTGCTGTGGCTTTGTCCAAAGGCGGCAGTCACCGAACCCCTGCGCCCGCCAGCGCCGGGGTTCTTTCGTTTCTGGCGGGTCATACCTGCGCCTCCCGGTCGCGCGCGGCGATCCGATCGGCGATCCATGCATCGATCTCAGCCGTGCTCCAGGCGCTGGCGCGCTCGCCCAGCTTGATCGGGCGGGGGAAGTCGCCGAGGGCGATGCGGCGGTAGATTTCGGAGCGGGAAAGCCCAGTGCGGGCTTTGACTTGGGGGAGGCGTTCGAGCGTGAGGCCGCCGAGCGGCGGCGAGTGCGTGAGGGAGGGGGTCATCGTTGCGGTTCCGTCTGTGCTGGCCGCTGCCGGTTGGCAATGGCCGCTGCGGGGCAGCGATAGACGAGTATCCGCACACGTTCGCGGATGTCAGCTAGGTGCAGTTCAAAAAACCGATACCACCTTTTCCAAGAACCGGACCTACCCCCCCGGTGTCGGTTCTCCTCCCGGCGTCTTAGGCGCTCCGCCCTGCGGGCTCCAGTTCGCAATCGTCAAAACTCGCTTCTTGGCGTTACCCACAATTTCCGGCTTGTTTTCACTTAGCCATCGTTCCAGGGCTTGTCGCGGGCTACGGCCGGACAGGGCGTTGGGGTCGCTTCTGACCGCCCGATATGCTTCGATAGCGGCACGTAGTTCAGGCGGATAGCTCGCGAGCGATTCCGCATCCTTGGTATTGGTCGGAACCAAAAATCCTGCGATCAGTTCATCAGGCAGGTTGTCGAATACGTCTGCCGCCCAGCGGATGAATTTTTCTGGCTCAATCTGATCCCTTAGCATCCCCGCCACTTTTGCGCGCTGCACTAGCGCCGTTCTCCGTGCGTACTCTCTTGGGAACTCAGATTGAAGCCAGACAGCTGGCACGTATCGCTCACCAGACTTCGACATGCTTGATCTGTTGACTTTGCCGGGATCCTTGCCGAGCGAAAGCGCAACAGCTTCATCAAGAGTCCAAATCGCCATCTTCGACCAGAATTTCAGGTCGGCAGTGGATTCTTGCCTGTTGAAGAACAACTCCCTTTCTTCTTCTTCGGCCTTTTTCGCTCTTTCTTGCTTCCATAGACTGTACTCAGCATTGAAGACTTGCATCAGTTCTTCATTCGGCAGAGCCGCTAGTTCGGCCGCGTATTTCTTCGCTTCTTCAATTCGCTGAGTTGCTTCCGATGACCGGTCGAAAGAGCCTTCAAGTTCATGAAAATGAAGTTCGTTTCGATTGCCGGAATAGGTTGTCCAGCCGCTCTTTGACTGGAAAAGCTCAGCGAATCGTCTGGCGCACAGAAACTCGATCGGGCGCTCTTCCCAAGGAACGAATGTAGGTATCTTCGCCATTCACGTATCTCGGCAGGGCCATGCCAAGCCCATCGCCGGCAGAAATGCCGACGCTTCTATCTGAAACGGGCTCAGCGTCTTCCGAGCGTAGCAAGTCGTCGCGGGATGCTGGAAGACTTGACGGGCTATCCGTCGCATCCGGCCGCGTGGCGCAATGCCCGCGCGGCTTCCAAGGCGAACTCACACAGATAGGCCGTGCTGCCATCCGTCCCGCTTTCGACGGATCCGCCGAGCAAGCGGCGCACGGCGTCCTCCAGGTCCGCCGCCTCCCGGCGTGCGGTAGCGGCTTCGATGCCTTCGGCAACGGTCAGCAGGTGCCGGCCTTCGGCGGGTATCTCGCGGAACACCGTTTCTGTGGTGGTGGTCATGCCTGCGGCCCTCCCGGCAGGGCTGCTGCGGCGGGTAACGGGATGGGTCGGCCGGGTCCGGCTGCTACAGTGTCGAAAGCCATGATCGTTCCTCGCTGAACGGTTGTGGTGAGGGCGGCCGGGGTGTTGACGCACCCCGGCCGTCCGCTGGTTACCGGCTTGCGCCGGATGCTTTGCGCAGGGGCACGACGTTGCCGCCTTCGCGGAGTTGGTCCAGATAGTCGGCCCATCCCTGCATCATCTTGCGACGCTCGGGCAGATGGGCCGTGCGGTTGTAGGCGCGGCCGTTGGGATCGCGCACGGCATGCGCCAGTTGGTGTTCGATGTAGTCGGGCCGGTAGTGCAGGACTTCATCGAGAATGGTCCGCGCCATCGCGCGGAAGCCGTGGCCGGTCATGGTCTCGCGGTCGATCCCCATGTATCGCAGCGCCGCATTGATCGTGTTCTCGCTCATCGGCCGGCGCGCGCTGCGCACCCCGGGAAACACGAACTCCCCACGGCCGGTCAGCGGATGCAACTCGCGCAGGATCGCCACCGCCTGCGAGGACAGTGGGACGATATGGGGGGTGCCGGTCTTGGTCGCGGTGTAGCGCCATTCGGCGGCGTCCAGGTCGATATCGGCCCAGCGGGCCGCGCGCAGTTCGCCGGGGCGCACGAACACCAGCGGCGCCAGATTGAGCGCGGCCACGGTCACGGGCGAGCCGGTATAGCTGCGGATGGTGCGCAGCAGTTCGCCGACCCGCTCGGGTTCCGTGACGCTGGCGAAGTGCCGCACGCGCGGGGATTCCAGCGCGCCGGACAGGTCGGCCGCCGGGTTGCGTTCGGCGCGGCCCGTGGCGATGGCGTAGCGGAACACCTGCCCGGCGAGGCCCCGGGCGCGGTGGGCGGTCTCGATCACGCCCCGCTGTTCGATCTTGCGCAGCGCGGCCAGCAGGGCCGGCGCGGTCACGTCGGCCACCGGCAGGCCGCCGATGCGTGCCAAGTCCTTTTCGATCAAACGTCGCTCGCGGACCAGCGTGCCGGGGCTCAGTCCTTCCTTCGCCCGCTTCGCCAGCAACTCAGCGGCGACGGCGGCGAAGGTGGTCTCGGCATGTTCCAGCTTGGCCGCACGCTCGACCCGGGCGACGTGCGCCGGGTTGCCGCCGCCCTTCACAAGCGCGCGCAGCCGGTCGCGCTCGGCGCGCGCTTCGGCGAGGGTGACGGCCGGGTATTCGCCAAGGCCGACCATGCTGGCCTTGCCCGCGTAGCGGTAGCGATAACGCCACACGCGCGCGCCGTTGGTGCGGACTTCGATGCACAGGCCGTTGGTATCGGCGACGCGGTAGAGCTTCGCCTTCGCCTTCAAGGTGCGCAGCTTGGTGTCGGTCAGCATGTGAGTACGCCGGGAGTGAGTACGCCCCGCAGGATGGGGTGCCTGTACTCACAGGCTTACTCGCTTTCGGCAGGGATGCAAGGGCACCCCCCGGGATCGCAAGGGACAAAAAAGCCCGCGTTGTGCGGGCTTTCTGTTGCATCCGGGACGGTTCGGGATGCCCCGGGTGTAGTATGTGGCGCGCCTGGAGGGATTCGAACCCCCGACCAACGGCTTCGGAAGCCGCTACTCTATCCGGCTGAGCTACAGGCGCGTGACGCACATTGTCCCCGATTCGGGCGATCGACGCGAGCCTCCCCCGTCCGCAGTACCCCTTCGATGAGCGAAACCCCAGACATTCCCGTGGAAACTCCCGCCTGGCGCGAACGCATGCGCCTGTACTGGGCGCTGGTGCGCGGCGACCGGCCGATCGGCTGGCTGCTGCTGCTGTGGCCGACTTGGTGGGGCCTGTGGCTGGCGGCCGACGGCGTGCCGCCGTGGTGGACGCTGGTGGTGTTCTCGCTGGGCGTGTGGCTGACGCGCTCGGCGGGCTGCGTGATCAACGACTACGCCGATCGCTGGCTGGACCCGCAGGTCGAACGCACCCGGGGGCGTCCGCTCGCCACCGGTGCGGTGCGCGGGCGCGAGGCGCTGGCGGTGTTCGCGGTGCTGATGCTGGTCGCGTTCGCGCTGGTGCTGACCATGAACCGGCTGACCATCTTGATGAGCGTGGTCGGCGTGCTGCTCGCCGCCAGCTATCCCTACCTCAAGCGCTACACCTACCTGCCGCAGGTCTACCTCGGCCTGGCCTTCGGCTGGGGCATCCCGATGGCGTTCGCGGCGATCCGCGGCGAAGTGCCGGCGATCGCGTGGATGCTCTACGTCGCCAACATCTGCTGGACCACCGGCTACGACACCTGGTACGCGATGGTCGACCGCGAGGACGACCTGCGCGCGGGCTCGAAGTCCACGGCCATCCTGTTCGGCGACATGGATCTGATCGCCCTCGGCGTGCTCTACGCGCTGTTCTTCGTCGGGATGATCCTCGTGGGGCGCCAGGCTGACCTCGGCATCGTGTACTGGGCCGGCCTCGCCGTCGCGCTGGCGCTCGTTGCCCACCAGTTCGTCATCGCCCGCCATCGCGAGCGCGCCGCCTGCTTCCGCGCCTTCCTCGGCAACCACTGGGTCGGGATGGTGGTGTTCGTCGGGTTGGCGGTTGGGATGTGGGTGAAAGGGTGACGATCAGGTTCACCTGAGGATATGCATCCTCGGAGCGATTCGTGGCGATGGGGTGGCGGTGGCTGTGTCGCGACTTGCGTCGCTCCTACAAGAGCCATGCTTTTCCGTAGGAGCGACGCAAGTCGCGACCGCCTTCCCGAAGCCTCGTGCGATGCGAAGCGAACGCAATCCCTCAGCGCGCAGCTTCGGCCGCGAGCATCCCGATCCTCGCCCAATCCTTCGCCTTCAGCGCATCGGCCGGCACCATCCACGAACCGCCGACGGTGAGCACGTTCGGCAGCGCGCGGTACGTCGCTGCCTTCGCTGCATCGATGCCGCCGGTGGGGCAGAACTTCGCCTGCGGGAACGGGCCGGCGAAACCCTTCAGCGCCGCGATCCCGCCGCTGGCTTCGGCAGGGAAGAACTTGAAGCGGGTCCAGCCGTGTTCGAGGCCGCGCATCAGTTCGCTGGCGGTGGCGATGCCGGGCAGGAACGGAATGCTCGAAGTCTTCGCCGCGGCGTAGAGCGCATCGGTGGCGCCGGGCGAGATGGCGAAGGTCGCGCCCGCGGTTTCGACGGCGGCGAGGTCGCGCGCAGTGAGTACGGTGCCGGCGCCGACGATGGCGCCAGGGACCTCGCGCATGCGGCGGATGGCGTCGAGCGCGGCCGGCGTGCGCAGGGTGACTTCGAGCACGGGCAGGCCCGCGTCGACGAGCGTGCGCGCGAGCGGCACGGCGTCGTCGAGATCGTCGATGGCGAGCACGGGCACGACCGGCGCGGTGCGCAGGATGGCGTCGATGCGCTGCAGGTGTTCGGGCGTCATCGTGCATGCTCCCGGGCGAGGTCGGCGCGCAGCGCCATGGCGGCACCGAGCAGGCCCGGGCAGGTGTGGGTGATGACGCGGATGTTCACCGATTCGAGGTAGGCGGCGAAGCGGCCCTTGGCGAGGAAGCGCTCGCGGAACGCGCTGCTGCGCAGGAAGGGCACGAAGCGCGGGACGATGCCGCCGGCGATCATCACCGTGCGCGAGCCGTGGATCAGCGCCGCATCGCCGGCGACGCTGCCGAGCACGGCGCAGAAGCGGGCGAGGGTGCGCCTTGCGGCCAGGTCATGGCCTTCGAGCGCGGCGCTGACGATGTCGGCCGGTTCGCGCAGGGCATGGTGCTGACCGTTGGCGTGGTCGACTGCATCGCGCAGCACCGCGTCGATGTGCGACAGGCCGGCGCCGCACAGCAGGCGCTCGTTCGACACGCGGCCGAAGCGTGCGGAAAACCAGCGTGCGATCGCGAGTTCCTCGTCGCCCAGCGGCGCGAAGCTGACGTGGCCGCCCTCCGTTTCCACCACCTGCCAGTCGGCATCGTGGCCGACCAGCAGCGCCACGCCGAGTCCGGTACCCGGGCCGAGCACGGTGACCGGGCCTTCGCGCAGCGCGTCGTCGTCGCCGTGCAGCACGATGCGGTCGTCGTCTCCGAGCGCGGGCACCGACCAGGCGACCGCGCCGAAATCGTTGAGCACGTGCAGGTGTTCGAGCGCCAGCGATGCCTGCAGTTCGCGCCGCGTGAACGACCAGGCGCGGTTGGTCAGGCGGATCTCCTCGCCGTCCACCGGGCAGGCCACCGCGATCGCGGCATGCTTCGGACGCATGCCGACCGTGTCGAGGTAGTGCTCGGCCGCATGCTGCAGGCTGGCGAAGCGCGAGGCATCCAGGCTCTGGGGCTGCAGGACGCGCGGCACTGCGGACGCCAGGTCGGTCAGCGCGAAGCGCGCATTGGTGCCGCCGATGTCGGCGATCAGGGCCGGCAACGCCAGCGGTTCGTGCAAGCTCATGTCGACGCCTCCGCGTCTTCGTCATCGCCGAACGACGCGTCTGCGAACAACCCGCACGCGCCGCGCTCGGCCGAGGGACTGGTGCGCCGCATCGTCGCGAACAGGTCGCGACCGGTGCCGTGGGCGCTGGCGGCAAGATCGGGCATCACCGGCGTGCGCGCGGCCCACTCGGCCTCGTCGACCAGCGCCTGCATCGTGCCCGCTTCCGCGTCGATCGCGATCACGTCGCCCTCGCGCAGCATCGCGATCGCGCCGCCGCAGGCGGCTTCCGGACTCACGTGGATCGCGGCCAGCACCTTGCCCGAGGCACCCGACATCCTTCCGTCCGTGAGCAGCGCCACGCGCTGGCCCCGGTCCTGCAGCACCGACAGCGTCGGCGTCAGCTTGTGCAGCTCCGGCATGCCGTTGGCGCGCGGACCCTGGCCGCGCACCACCGCCACGAAGTCGCCTTCGAGTTGCCCGGCCTTGAACGCCGCCAGCAGCGCGTCCTGGGTCTCGAACAGCTTCGCCCGTGCTTCGATGCGGCGATGCTCCGGCGCCACGGCCGAGACCTTCACCACCGCGCGGCCGAGGTTGCCCTGCAGTCTTCTGAGTCCGCCTTCGGCATCGAACGGTTCGCTCGTCCCGCGCAGGATCGTCGTGTCGCCCGATTGCGTCGGCGGATCGTGCCAGACGAGCTTCGTCCCGTTCTCCAGCGCCGGCACCTTCGCCTGCTGCAGCAGATCGCCACCATGCACGCACAGGATGTCCCGGTGCATCAGCCCCGCCTCGACCAGCTCGCGGATCACGAAGCCCAGGCCACCGGCCGCATGGAAGTGGTTCACGTCCGCGCTGCCGTTGGGATACACCCGCGCCAGCAGCGGCGTGTGCCGCGACAGCTCGTCCAGGTCGTCCCAGTCGATGAGCAAACCCGCTGCGCGTGCGACGGCGACCAGATGGATCGCGTGGTTCGTCGAACCGCCCGTGGCGGCCAGCCCGACCATCGCGTTCACGATCGCCTTCTCGTCGACGACTTTGCCGATCGGCCGGTAGTCGTCGCCCAGGTGGGTGATCCTGAGGGCTTGTTCCGCCGCCGCCACCGTCAGCGCATCGCGCAGCGGCGTGTTCGGGTTCACGAATGCCGTGCCCGGCATGTGCAGGCCCATCACCTCCACCAGCATCTGGTTGGAGTTGGCGGTGCCGTAGAAGGTGCAGGTGCCGGCACCGTGGTAGGACGCCGACTCCGCTTCGAGCAATTCCTCGCGCGTCGCCTTGCCCTCGGCGAAGCGCTGCCGGACGGCCGCCTTCTCCCTGTTCGGCAGGCCCGAGGGCATCGGACCCGCCGGCACGAAGATCGCCGGCACATGGCCGAAGGCCAGCGCGCCGATCAGCAGCCCCGGCACGATCTTGTCGCAGACCCCGAGCAGCAGGGCCGCATCGAACATCTCGTGCGACAGGGCGATGGCCGTGGCCTGGGCGACGACATCGCGCGAGAACAGCGACAGCTCCATGCCCGCGCGGCCCTGGGTGACGCCGTCGCACATCGCGGGCACGCCACCGGCGACCTGGGCACTGCCGCCGGCGTTGCGCGCAGCCATGCGGATGAGGGTGGGGTAGTGCTCCATCGGCTGGTGGGCCGAGAGCATGTCGTTGTAGGCGGTGACGATGCCGAGGTGGCCGGCGTGTCCGGCCTTGAGCTGGGGCTTGTCGGTCCCCGATGCGGCGAAGCCGTGGGCGAGGTTGCCGCAGCCCAGGTCCTTGCGTGCGGGTCCCTGTGGTCTGGCCGCATCGATGCGGGCGAGGTAGGCGCCGCGCAGCGTCGCGCTGCGCTCGGCGATGCGCGCGGTGACGCGTTCGGTGACGGGATGCAGGCTCATGGGTGAACACTCCCGTCGGCGTCGCGCAAATCCCCCCGCCCGTCGCTGCGCGACGGTCGACCCCCTTTTACAAAGGGGGTGTGATCCCACGCCGCGCAAATGAGGTGTGGTCCTTGACGCGTGCCGCCTCCCGCATCGGGAACATGGGGAACGCGATTCCCGAAGCGTGCTGTTCCCCCCCTTTGCAAAAGGGGGGCAGGGGGGATTTGCGCTTGCACCGCAGCAACACCTCGCATCACGGACTCCAGTGCACGTGCACATCGCGCGCCGCACGCAGCACCGCGGCGATCGGGTGCCGCAGCGGGTCGTCCGCCGCCATCGCCTCGCGCAACACCTCGCGCTTGCGATGCCCGGTGACGATCAGGTGGATCGATCGCGTGCGCAGCAGCCGCGCCAGGCCCAGGGTGATGCGCGGGAACGGCGCTTCCGGCGGCAGCGGCTCGGGGTGGATCAGGAAGGCGTCCTCGCGAGAGGCCGGCGACAGCGCCGCCGGGAGGCCGCGCGCGCCGGGGAACAGCGAGGCGGTGTGCGCGTCCTCGCCCATGCCCAGCACGACGGCGTCGAAGGTGTCGGCATGGCGGCTGAGCACCGTGCGCGCCTGCTGCAGCGAGGCCCCGGGATCGCCGTCGGGCGTCGTGAGCGCGCCGATGCGCACGCCGCTGGCCTCGGCGAAGGCCGAACGCAGCGACGCGACATTGCTCGCCGCATGGTCCCAGGGCACGCAGCGGTCGTCGCCGGGAATCAGGGCGACATCCTCCCAGTCGATGCCCTCGCTTGCGGCCAGCTGACGATAGGCAGGGAAGGGCGTGCGCCCGCCGGCCAGGCACAGCAGGGCGTGGCCGCGATGGGCCAGCGCGCTGGCGCAGGCCTGGCGCAGGCGCGACGCCACCGCCTCGGCCAGCACCGCGCTGTCTTCGTAGGCGTGTTCGATCACCGCCATCGCGGGGTCCCTCCGGTTGCGGTCATGACGATCCTGCCTCTCCCGCACATCGCGGACCGGAAGCGTGTACAGCCGTGCCTGTGCATGCATGCGTGTCTCCCTTCACTCGCGCCAGCTGTGGCCGTGGCGCTCGGCCAGGGCGACGGCGGCGGTCGGGCCCCAGGTGCCGGCCGCGTACGGCCGCGGTGCCTGTTGCGATTGGTTCCAGCCATCGAGGATCGCATCGACCCACTGCCATGCCGCCTCGGTCTCGTCGCGGCGCACGAACAGGGTGCCGTTGCCCTCGATGGCGTCGAGGTAGAGGCGTTCGTAGGCCAGCCGCCTGCGCACGCTGGCGAACTCCTCGTCCAGGTCCAGGTCCAGCGACACCTGCGACAGGCGCAGGCCGCTGCGGTCCAGGCCCGGGGTCTTGTGCATCAGCTGCAGCTCGATCCGCTCCTCCGGCTGCAGGCGGATCACCAGCGCGTTGGGCTGGGTCGCGGCCCCGCCGCGGGCGAAGATCGAGTGCGGCACGGCGCGGAACTGCAGGTAGATCTCGGTGCAGCGGCGCGGCAGGCGCTTGCCGGTGCGCAGGTAGAAGGGCACGCCCGACCAGCGCCAGTTGTCGACGTGCGCGCGCAGGGCGACGAAGGTCTCGGTGCGGCTGGCACGGCCCAACTCATCCAGATAGCCCGGCACCGACTGCCCGGCGATGGCACCCGAGGTGTACTGCCCCGCGACGGTCTCCATACCGACCTCGCCACGCCCGATCGGTCGCAGCGAGCGCAGCACCTTGATCTTCTCGTTGCGCACCGCCGTGGGCTCGAACTGCGAGGGCGGCTCCATGGCGGTCAGGCACAGCAGCTGCAGCAGGTGGTTCTGCAGCATGTCCCGAATCGCGCCGGAGCCGTCGTAGTAGTCGCCGCGGCCCTCGACGCCGACGGTCTCGGCGACGGTGATCTGCACCTGTTCGATGTGCCGCGCGTTCCACAGCGGCTCGAACAGGGCGTTGCCGAAGCGCAGGGCGAGCAGGTTCTGCACGCCGTCCTTGCCGAGGTAATGATCGACGCGGTAGACGCGATCCTCGTCGAAGGACGCGGTGACGCCGTCGTTGATGGCGACCGCTTCCGCAAGATCGTGGCCGATGGGCTTCTCCAGCATCACCCGCGTACCGGGCCCGGCGAGGCCGTGCGCGGCGAGTGCCTCGCAGGCGCGGACATAGAACGAAGGCGAGGTGGAGAGGTGGTAGAGCACGTCGCCCGAGCGCAGCGACGACACCCGCGATGCCAGCGCGGCCATCGACGCATCGTCGTCGAGCGAAGCGGGCTGGTAGTGCACACGATCGAGCAGCGACGCGACGGCGGCATCGTCGAGGAACGATGCCGGCACGAAGCGCGCCAATGCCTCGGCGACGACGGCACGAAAGCCGGCATCGTCGAGCGAAGAGCGCGCGGTGCCGAGGATGCGCAGCGCAGGATGCAGCAGGCCGTCGCGATGCAGGCCGTACAGCGACGGCAGCAGCATGCGCTGCGCCAGGTCGCCGGTGGCGCCGAAGATCGTCAGCAAAGTGGCGGGGGTGGCAGGCACGGCGTCATCCGGGGTCTTGGGTCCGCAAGCGTAATGCGCGCGCAGCGAGCGACGCGATGCATACGTTTGCACGTGGGTGTGAGCATGCGGCCATGGTCATGCATGGCATCTGACGCTGCCGCGCTCCGGCGTGTCGAGAATCATGTCCGGAAAAGTTATTGACGCATTGCAACATCATCAATATCAATAAAAATCATCAGGTTAGTGTCCATTTCTACCCGAGAGTGACAACGCTGTCAATTGAACGTAGAGTGGCCGCGCCGCGACGGACACGCGATGCAGGGGGACGAGTGCCAGGTCGCGGTGGACGCAGGTGCGTGGCACGCACCGCGTCGATCACCCCCACTCAACGCAAGGCGTCTCGGACGCAGGGAGGAGTTGAAGATGCATCGCACCATACGCAACTGGCTGGCAGGGCTGACCCTGCTCCTGGCGACCTTCGGGTTCCAGGCATCGGCCCAGGAATACACCCGCGGCGTGGACGTCAGCGGCAGCACGGCCACGATCTGGTTCAAACCGAACGTCACCATCCAGTGGGTCGACGTGCACTACACGCTCGCAGGCGGCGCGCAGCAGAATTTCCGCATGAGCTACAACAGCGGCAGCGCCCGCTACGAGCGCGCCGTGAGCCCGGTCGCCTCGGGCCAGGTCCTCGATTCATCGTTCACCTATGGCGATCCCGGTCGCAATACGCCGTGGTTCTCCAACACCATCGGCAGCGGAACCACGCCGACCGGCCGCGTCTGCTTCTACGAGAACATCAACTACGGCGGCGCGAGCTTCTGCGCCGATGCCGATTCGAGCTGGGTCGGCAGCGCCTGGAACGACCGCGCGTCGTCGGTGAAGGTCGTGGCCGGCTACCAGGCGCAGCTGTTCCGGGACATCAACCATGGCGGTGGCAGCGTCACCGTCAGCGGCAACGTGCCGGATCTCGGTGCGCAGGGCTTCAACGATGCGATGTCGTCGTTCAAGGTCGTGCCGGTCACCGGCGGCACCTGGAACGAGCGCACCACCTTCGTGGTGCAGAACCTCACCCGTGGCCGCTGGGCCAATTCGCAGGTGTACTACGCGATCATCGGCAAGAGCTGGCAGACCGGGCAATTCGTGTGGGTCAACGCCGCGGGCCAGCAGATCCCGATGTCCGATGCCGACAACGGCGCCCTGGTGAAGAACGGCGAGCGCTACAGCAACTACTTCCACCGCGTGTCCGACCTGCCGCAGGTGACCATCGCGCCGATCAACTCCGCGCGCATCCTGCTGTCCGTCGGCAGCCCGATGTACATCAAGGTCGTGCGCGACGTGAACGGCAACATCGGCTATGCCGGCGCCAACATCGAGAACCCGACCGACCCGAACCTCGACGTGTACTTCGACTTCGGTGAAATGGCGATCCTGCCGAAGTCGATGAGCAACCCGGGCATCTACGTCAACACCACCCGCGTCGACCACTTCGGCTTCCCGCTGCGCCTGCGCGTGCAGGGCCTGAACGGCTACGACCGCACCGTCGGCGAGCGCGTCGACACGCTGACCCGCGACGACGTGATCTCGCGCTTCGTGGCACGTGTGCCGACGCCGTTCAAGCCGCTGGGCCAGGCGCCCTACACGCCGTATCGGGTGATCGCCCCGGCGCATGCCAATTTCGGCACCGGCAAGCCGAACGCGGGCTACCTGCAGCCGTACATCGACCAGGTCTGGGCGCGCTACCGCAACGAGGACCTGGTGTTCACGCTGCCGAACCTCGGCACCTTCCGCGGCCGCGTCAGCGGAGATACTTTCCGCTTCACCGGCGGCAACGAGAACGGCGTCTTCTACATCAACGGCAAGCCGGACACGCAGATGGTGTTCCTCGGCAACGGCCTGCTCAACGATGCGCGCAACGCGGCGCCGCAGCACATCGGCACCCAGCTGCAGATCCAGGCCCAGGTCGCGGCGGCGCTGAACCGCCACGTGATCGAGAGTCCGGCGAACTGGTACAACCGCAACGCGTTCTACCCGGCGGGCTCGCTGGCCAACTGGTACGCGAAGTTCTGGCACGACAGCGACATCGCCTACGATTACCTCGCCTACGGCTTCTCGTACGACGATGTCGGCGATCACAGCCCGTCGCTGCACACCAATGCACCGACGACGGTGACGTACAGCATCGGCTGGTGATCTTCGGCATCCGCCAGGACATCGGCAGGGAAACAGGAAGGGGCGTGCATGGCACGCCCCTTCTTCATGATCAGATCTGTAATTCCTGTCGCGACTTGCGTCGCTCCTACAAAGGCAGACTTTTTGTAGGAGCGACGCAAGCCGCGACAAGCTCCTGCAGTCCAGGACAGAATCAAATAACCGTCATCCTCGCGCAAGCGAAGACCCAACCATCAGTGAAGATCAGGCGTAGGTCCTCGCTTTCGCGAGGATGACGGCATCTTCATCGCTCGGAAAGGGTTCGATCTCAGGGTGCCCCGGCGGCTGTCGCAGGACACTCCAGTCGATGCGTCGGATCCGTGCCCAGGCCGATGCCCGACAGCGTGATGCCCAGACCCGGCGCGGCGCGCAGGCCGAACGGCACCGTCACGTTGCGCATGTCGTTCGCACCCGCGCTGCGCAGGCACTTGAGGATCATGCCGACGCGCAGCCATTCCCCGCGCGGAAGCGTTGCGAACTGCGAGGTGACGTCGACCGACGCACCGCAGCTGTCGCCGCATGCGGCCAGCCATTCGATCCGGCCGCCTGCCGGCAACGCATCGATGCGCAGGTCGGCGATCACCCACACGTCGCCGTCGGTCTGGCGCTGCAGGTCCTGCGCGGGCGTCGCCATCAGTGCGACGGTGGAGGCGGCGGTGCCGCTCCAGCGCAGCTGTCGCGCATCTTCCTGCGCCAGGCGATCGACGGCCGCGATCGACAGCCCACCGTCGGGCGTGGCGCCGCGGGTGTGCATCACATCGTAGGTATCGCCGGTCGCGCCGGCGAGGCGCAGGCGGAAGCCTTCCGCGGCCTTGCCCTTCACGAAGAACCGGTTCGGCTGCGATGGCGCTGCGGCGATGCCGGAGTCTTCGGGCAGCGTCGCGAGCGTACCGTCGCCTTTGTAGTTCAGGCCATGGCCGAACGCGAACAGCGGGTCGTAGTTCGCCTGGCCGACGTTGTTCTCGTACTGGTCGGCGCGGCGCGGCCACGAGAAGCTGAGCTTGCCCTTGAAATCATGCTGGATCTTGCCTCGCGCGTCGCGCAGCAGCACATCGGCGATGCCGGCACCCTCCGAGCCCGGCAGCCACGCGGCGACGAAGGCGTCGGCGGCGTTGATCTCGCGGTTCATCCACAGCGGACGCCCGCTGAGGAACACCGCGACCACCGGAATGCCGTCGGCCTTGAGCTTGCGCAGCAGGTCGAGGTCGCGGTCGTCGCCGGGCTTGTACAGCAGGTTCGGGAGGTCGCCCTGGAATTCGGCGTACGGATTCTCGCCGAAGACC
The DNA here is from genome assembly GCA_019634715.1 of Lysobacter sp. Taxonomy (GTDB): domain Bacteria; phylum Pseudomonadota; class Gammaproteobacteria; order Xanthomonadales; family Xanthomonadaceae; genus Lysobacter_I. The sequence goes on along the minus strand of JAHCAU010000004.1, from coordinate 28,513 downwards.
ACGATCGCGGCGTCGGGCTTCTCGCGGTACTGGCCGTCGACCGCGAGCTCGGCGCGGCCGCCGGCCGCATCGATCTGCTGCTTGAAGCCTTCCCAGATCGAATCGGCGTTCGGGTAGTCGGCGCGCGTGGTGCCGGTGCCCTGCCAGTTCAGCGTCCAGCCGCCGGACTGCTTGCCGACATCGTCGGCGCCGTCGCCGGCGACGAGGATGCGCTGCTTCGGCGACAGCGGCAGCAGGCCGCCGTTGTTCTTCAGCAGCACCAGAGATTCGCGCACCGCCTGGCGTGCGACCGCGCGGTGTGACGGTGCGCCGAGCAGTTCGAACCTGCCGCCGAGCGTGCGCTGCGACGGCTTCGGCGCCTCGAACAGGCCCATGCGGAACTTCACGCGGAGGATGCGGCGCACGGCATCGTCGATGCGCGACATCGGGATCTCGCCGGATTTCGCCTGAGCGACGGTGCTGTCGTACAGGCCGCGCCAGCTGTCGGGCGCCATCGCCATGTCGAGGCCGGCGTTGAAGGTCTTCGCGCAGTTCGTGTTCGTGCAGCCCTCGACCTGGCCGTGGCCGTTCCAGTCGCCGACGATGAAGCCGCCGAAGCCCATGCGGTCCTTGAGCACGTCGGTCATCAGGTCGCGGCGGCCATGCATCTTCTGGCCATCGATGCTGTTGAACGAGGCCATCACCGCCTGCGCGCCGGCGCGGATCGAGGTGAAATAGCCGGCGGCGTGCACATCGCGGAGCGTGGCTTCGTCGCCGGGCGTGTCGCCCTGGTCCTTGCCGTCGCGCGTGCCGCCGTCGCCGAGGTAATGCTTCACCGACACCATGACCCGGCGCTCGCCGAGGAAGTCGCGCGCGCCGGGTTTGCCCTGCAGGCCTTCGACCATCGCGCCGGCATAGGACGCGACCACGTCCGGGCTTTCGGAATAGCCTTCGTAGGCGCGGCCCCAGCGGTCGTCGCGCGGCACCGCCACGGTCGGCGCGAATGCCCACTCCATGCCGGTGACGCGGGTCTCGATCGCGGTGATCTCGCCGATGCGCCGCATCAGCGCGGGATTGCGCGTCGCGCCCAGGCCGACGTTGTGCGGGAACAGCGTGGCGCCGACGATGTTGCTCTGGCCGTGCACGGCATCGATGCCGAAGATCACCGGGATGGCCTTGCCGCCGCCGGAGGTGTCCATCGACGCGGCCCAGAAGGCGTCGGCGAGGTCCAGCCAAGCCTGCGGCGGAGCGTTGTACTGGTTGTCCGGGTCGGAATTGCCGCCGGCGAGGATCGAGCCGAGCCGGTACTTGCGCAGGTCGTCGGGGGTGATGGTGGTGATGTCGGCCTGCACGATCTGGCCGACCTTTTCCTCGACGGTCATCGTCGCCAGCAGGGCCTCGACGCGGCGTTCGAGCGCGGCGTCCTCGCGCAGCGGCCAGCCCGGTACCGGCCAGTTGGCGGGGTCGATGGTCGAGGGCGGACGCGTGGAGGGGGCATCGGCCTGGGTGGCATGGACGCTGCCGCACAGGGCCAGCATCAGGGCTGTGCATAGCGGCGCGGTACGCAGCGCGCGGCGCGCGGACGTGGCGTGGGGGGAAGCGCTCATGGGCAATGCAATCCTCGCGTGGGCAGGACCCGCCGTCATGGCGGCCGGGCCGGGAGACGATGCCGACATCGCGCCGCGCGAATAGGTGACAGCGCTGTCAGCCGGAGCGCAGAATACACCGCGTCGCGCGGCAGTTCTTGCTGCAGGGCAGCATGGAGGCGTTCCTGCGTGGCCGCAGCGGCATCATCCGCCGCGCCGATGGGAAGCGCCCGGCGGCTCTGGCAGTATTGCCCCGCGATCGCATCCCGCAATCGCAACGCAGAGAGTGGACCCAATCCATGCGAGTTCGGATCGAGGATGTCGCGAAGGTCGCGGGCGTGTCGATGAAGACCGTGTCGCGCGTGCTCAACCATGAGCCGAACGTGTCCGAGCGCACCCGCCAGCGCGTGCAGACGGCGGTGGACACCCTGAACTACCGGCCGCTGCCCTCGGCGCGCGTGCTCGCCGGCCGCCGCTCGTACCTCGTGGCGATGCTCTTCGACAATCCGTCGAACAACTACCTGATGGAAGTGCAGATGGGCGTGCTCGACGCCTGCAAGTCGCAGCACTACCACCTCATGCTCGTGCCGATGGACCATGCAGGACGCGACGCCGCGGCCGAGATCGAGTCGCTGAGCGTCCAGCTGCAGGTCGACGGCCTGGTGCTGACGCCGCCGATCACCGACGACCCCGCGGTGGTCGCGCGCCTGCGCGACCTGCAGATCCCCTATGCCAGCGTATCGGCGAAGGAAGAGAACCGCACGATCGGCGTCGTCGTCGACGAACACGGCGCGGTCTGCGCGGTGATGGCGCACCTGGTGTCGCTGGGTCACCGGCGCATCGCGCACATCAAGGGCCATCCCGCGCACGGCGCCAGCGGCTGGCGCCTCGACGGGTATCGCGATGCCCTGGCGCGTGCAGGACTTCCCTGCGATCCGGCCCTGGTCGTCGAGGGCGAGTTCTCCTACGACTCCGGCTATGCCGCCGCACTGCATCTGCTGGCGATGGACGCACCGCCGACGGCGATCTTCGCGGCCAACGACGACATGGCCGCCGGCGCGATCTGCGCGATCAGCGAGCGCGGCCTGTCGGTCCCGGGCGACATCTCGGTCTGCGGCTTCGACGACACGCCGATCGCGCGGCAGATCCATCCCTCGCTGACCACGGTGCGCCAGCCCACCCGCGAGATGGGGCGGCTGGCGGCGCTCGAACTGCTCACCGAGATCCGCAGCCCGGGCAGCGGCGCCACCATCAGCGTGCCGTACGCGCTGCAGCTGCGGCGTTCGACCGGTCCCGCGCCGCCGCGCTGAGGCGTTCGCCGACCATCATCGCCCGTGTGCGTTGTGCCATGCGCGCCGTTGCCTGCGCGTGGCGCCCGCCTGCGCGACGACGCAGCTCCGTCATCCCGTCCGGCACCTGCTCATGGAAGTTGTGCACCGTTTTTTTGTGCGTCGCAACAACTGCAAACTCATGATTTGAATGACTTTTCATCGAGACATCACGCTTTTGTCAAAGCCAATTTGACAACGCTGTCAATCTCGCATCCAATGCGCTGGCGATGATGGGCACAGCGCCCGTCGCGCCGATGCGACGGCGCTGGAAGGCGGCACAGGGGCGCGTTCGAGGATGTCGTCGCACGGAAGACCAGAACAACGACAGGCAGATCCCGGGGAGGGACGAGTGATGAAACAGTTGCAGGCCACACCGAGGCGGACGCTGCTGGCGACCGCGTTGCTCCTGGTGCTGTCGCAGACCGTCGCCGCGCAGGACGCGACGCAGGATGCCTCCGCGAACCAGGACGCGCCCGCGCAGTCCGCGCGCGACGGCGATGCGAACGATCTGGACGTGATCGAGGTCCGCGGCATCCGCGGCAGCCTCACCTCGGCGATGAACGTCAAGCGCAACGGCCAGGGCGTGGTCGACGGCATCTCGTCCGAGGAAATCGGTAAGTTTCCCGATACCAACCTCGCCGAATCGCTGCAGCGCATCTCCGGCGTGTCGATCGACCGCTCGGCGCTCGGCGAAGGCTCGCGCGTGACGGTCCGAGGTGTCGGTCCTGACTTCAACCTGGTGCTGCTCAACGGCCGACAGATGCCGGCGAGCAGCCTGCTCGATACCGATGCTTCCAGTTCGCGAGCGTTCGACTTCGCCAACCTCGCGTCGGAAGCCATTTTGGGAATCGAGGTCTACAAGTCCAGCCGGGCAAGCACGCCAACCGGCGGTATCGGTGCGACGATCAACGTCAAGACGGCACGCCCGCTCAACAACCCCGGCCTGCACGCGAACGTGGGCATCAAGGCGGTCAACGACACCTCCAATGGCCACCTGCCAAGCCATATCCAGGGCGACGATGTCACCCCGGAAATCTCGGGCATCTTCAGCAACACCTTCGCCGACGGCAAGTTCGGTGTCGCACTCACTGCCAGCTATCAGGAGCGCGACCTGGGCTATAGTCAGGTCTCGGTCGGCAACGGCTGGCGTACCTTCCGCGGGGACGAGAACAACTGGGGTACGATCCCGCAGCCGGGCACGCCCGGTTCCGAGAACATCGTCAACCGCCCGGGTCCGGACGACATCTATTCGGTGCCGCAGAACCACGGCTACAGCGTCAACGGCGTGCAGCGCCAGCGCACCAACGGCCAGCTGACCCTGCAGTACGCGCCGACCGAGCGCGTCACCGCGACGCTCGACTACACCTATTCCGAGAACCGCATCCAGCAGCAGCGCAACGAACTGTCGGTGTGGTTCAACTTCGGCCCGTCGGCCAGTTCATGGACCAACGGCCCGATCGCCGCGCCGAACGTGTACTCGGAAATCATCGTGCCGGCGACCAGCGACTTGTCGATGGGCGGCGCGAAATACGCGACGAAGAACGAGAACAGGTCGATCGGCTTGAACCTCGACTGGCAAGTCAGCGACAGCTTGAATCTCGAACTCGACATGCACCGCTCGACCGCCGAATCCGGTGCCGACAGTCCGTACGGCTCGAACAGCGTGCTGGGCGCCGCCGGCTTCTTCCGCGGCACGACCACGGTCGATTTCTCCCGGCCGTTCCCGATCCTCACCGTCGCACTGCCACCGGGCCTGAGCGACATCGACGCGGCGCAGATGCAGGTGACCGGCTCGTCCTTCCGCAACAGCTACATGCGTGCCGAGGTTGACCAGGCGCAGCTGCGTGGCGACTGGGTATTCGGCGAAGCTTCACAGCTCGATTTCGGCGTGGCCTCGACCGAAGTGCGCAACCGCAGCGCATTTTCGGTTGTCCAGAACGACTCCTGGGGAGGGAATGCGCCGACCGGCGCTCTGGCCTATCCAGATAACCTGTGGCGGCGCGACGACATGCGCAACTACTTCCGGAGCTTCGGCAACAGCCGAGATCCACGTTGGAGCAGTGCCTTCTTCACCTTCGATTTCGAAGCGATGCGTCAGGCCGCGATCGCCGCAACGGGCCGCCCGGACTTGTACGAGCGTTCGGACGTGTTTACCACCGATCGCAGGACAACCGAGAAATCGCGGAGTGCCTACCTGCAGTACAGCACGACCTTCGACTGGCGAATGCCGCTGCACCTGGCAGCCGGCGTTCGTTACGAGCGCACAGAGGTGACCTCGACAGCGCTTGTGCCGACCTACCGCTCCGGCATCGAGTGGCGTTCCGCGAACGAGCTCAACCTGGTCGAACAGGGCAGCGGCTATTCGACGCTCAAGGGCCAATACGATTACCTGCTGCCGAACCTCGACCTGCGCCTGGACCTCAGCGACAACCTGATCCTGCGCGGCAGTTACGGTGAAACGATCGGTCGACCCGAGTGGAACAAGATCCAGGGCGGCAAGAGTTACAACCGATTGGTGCGAGTCGATGGCGGTGTCGGCGAGTTCGGCAACCCGGACCTTGAGCCACTGCTGTCGCACAACTTCGACCTGTCTCTGGAGTGGTACTACGGCGAGTCGAGCTATCTGTCGGCCGGGTTCTTTCGCAAGAATATCGACAACTATATCGGGACCACCCAATTGACCGATACCTCCGCCGGACTAAACACGCCGGTGGGAGGCGCGTATTGGAATCAGGCGATCAGCACCGGCGGCTGCACTACTGTCGACGTGGTCTGTATCCGCAATTACATCCTCAACAACTTCAATGGCCAGCCCGGCGTGGTTCGCACCGACATCGACAGCAACGGCAACGCGGTCGGTACGATCACCGGCCAGCTAGGCGATCCGGTCGCGAGCTTCAGGGTGACGACGCCGGCAAACCAGCGTTCGGCATCGTTGTACGGCTGGGAGTTCAACATCCAGCACATGTTCGGCGGCTCCGGCTTCGGCGTTTCGGCGAACTACACGATCGTCGACTCCAGCCTGACCTACGACAATTACCGCATCGGCGAGCAGTTTGCGTTGATCGGTCTGAGCGACTCTGCGAACGTTGTGGGCTTCTTCGAAAAGGGACCATGGCAGCTGCGCGGTGCGTACAACTGGCGAGACAAGTTCCTCGCAGGAGTCTTCGATGGCACGGGGCCGAATCCGGTCTACGTGGAATCGTACGGGCAGTTCGACTTCAACGTCGGCTATCGCTGGAACGACCAGTGGTCGCTGTCGTTCGAAACGATCAACGCGCTCGGCAAGAGCCAGCGTTCGCATTCGCGCCACGTGAACCAGTTGGAGTATCTGACCCAGACCGGCCCGCGCTTCATGCTGGGCCTGCGCTACAACTTCCGCTGAGCACCCTCGGCCGGCCCGGCGCGCACTGCGCCGGGCCGACGCACATGAGGACGCCATGCCTGCGGACAGCCGCCCCGTCGTCATGGGATGATCGGGCGGCACCGGGGCATCGCCTCCGGGCTCCATCGCCAGCCGAATGCGACGCCATGCCGACACACGTGCAGCTCAACAACATCGATCATCGCGACCTGCGTGTCGTGACCGGCCGCGGTGCCGCCTGGGGCGACGCCGTCATGTCGGCCGCGACCTTCCCGGCCGAGTTCCGCAACGTCCAGGCCTACTACCCGATCGTGTTCCAGAAGACGGCCGACGGCGGTGTGCAGCCGGTCGCGCTGTTCGGCTTCCGGCCCGGGCAGAACCTCTTTCTCGACGACACGGGCTGGGACGCGCACTACGTGCCGCTCGCGATCGAACGCCAGCCCTTCCTGATCGGCGTGTCCGTCGACGGCGAGGCGATGGTGCACATCGACCTCGACAGCCCGCGCGTCGGCCGCGAACGCGGCGAGGCGCTGTTCCGCACCCACGGCGGCACCACCGAATACCTCGATCGCATGGCCTCGACGCTGCAGGCGCTGCATGCGGGCCTCGGGGCGACGCCGGTCTTCGTCGATGCCCTGCGCCGGCACGACCTGCTGGAATCCTTCGTGCTCGACATCGACTCCGGCGACGGCGCGCAGCACCGGTTCGCCGGTTTCAGCACGATCCACGAGGAGCGTCTCGCGCGGCTCGACGGCGAGGCGCTGGCCGGCCTGCACGGTGCCGGCCATCTCGAGGCGATCTACATGGTGCTGGCCTCGCAGTCGCGCTTCCGCGACCTGATCGAACGGGCGCGCAGGATGCATGCGCACGCCTGAGTCCGTCGCCATCGACAGCGTGCCGGGCATCGAGGAGATCGCCGGGCTCGATCCGCGCGCCCTGCCCGATGCGGTGCTCGCCTCGCGCGAACCGCTGCTGCTGCGCGGGCTGGTGGCGGACTGGCCGCTGGTGCAGGCCGCACGACAGGGGTCGCGCGCTGCGATCGAACACCTGCGTGGCTTCGACACCGGCCTGCCGGTGACCGCGCTGGTCGCACCGGCCGAGGCCGGCGGGCGCATGTCGTACAACGCCACGCTCGACGGCTTCACGTTCGTGCCGCAGCGGCAGCGGATGACGACCGTACTCGATGCGCTGGAAGCGTACATCGACGACCCGACGCCGCCGGGCCTGTATGTCGGATCGACGGCGATCGAGGCCTGCCTGCCGGGCCTGGTCGATGCGGATGCGCTCGCGATGGGCGACCGCGACCCACTGGTCAGCCTGTGGCTGGGCAACCGCTCGCGCATCCCCGCGCACCAGGACGTGCCCGACAACCTCGCCTGCGTGGTCGCGGGCCGCCGCCGCTTCACCCTGTTTCCGCCGGACCAGCTGCCGAACCTCTACATCGGCCCGCTGGATTTCACCCCGGCCGGACAGCCGGTGAGCCTGGTCGACATGAGCGCACCGGATCTCGACAGCTTTCCGCGTTACGCCGAGGCGCAGCGACACGCGCGCGTGGCCGAGCTCGGGCCGGGCGATGCGCTGTTCGTGCCGAGCATGTGGTGGCACCACGTCGAGGGACTGGATGCCTTCAACATGCTGGTCAACTACTGGTGGCGCCGCTCGCCCGGCTACATGGATACGCCGATGATCGCGCTGATGACCGCGATCCTGTGCATGCGCGACCTGCCCGCGCACGAGCGCGCGATCTGGCGCGACGTGTTCCGCCACTACATCTTCGAGCACGACGACGTCGTCGCCGCGCACATTCCCGAGGGCGCGCGCCGCGCGCTCGGCCCGCTCGATGCCGACGTCGCGCGCATGCTGCGCGCGAGCCTGCTCAAGCGACTGAACCGCTGATCGAACCACACGACACCGGAGCCCGCCATGTCCGACACGCAAGCCACGCAGGATCGCACCGCCCGACCGGTACAACGTGTCGTCATCGTCGGCGGCGGCACCGCCGGCTGGATGACCGCCGCCGCGCTGTCGAAGCTGCTCGGCAAGCACGTCGAGATCCTGCTCGTCGAATCCGAGGAGATCGGCACCGTCGGCGTCGGCGAGGCCACGATTCCGACCATGGTGACCTTCCACCGACTGCTCGACATCAACGAACAGGCCTTCATGGCCGCGACCCGGGCCACGATCAAGCTCGGCATCGCCTTCGAGCACTGGCGCGAGCGCGGGCATCGCTACGTGCATTCCTTCGGCACCACCGGCCGCGACCACTGGGCCGCCGGTTTCCAGCACTTCTGGCTCGCCGCGCACGCACGTGGCCTGGCGCGCGACTACGGCGACTACTGCCTGGAACTGCAGGCGTCCGAGGCCAACCGCTTCGCGCACCTGCCCAACGGCGGCATGAACTACGCCTTCCACCTCGACGCCAGCCAGTACGCGAAGTTCATGCGCGCCTTCAGCGAACGCCACGGCGCGCGACGCATCGAGGGCCGCATCGTCGAGGTCGTGAAGGACCCCGTCAGCGGCTGGATCGACGCGGTCCGCCTCGCCGACGGCAGCGAGATCGCCGGCGACCTCTTCGTCGACTGCAGCGGCCTGCGTGGCCTGCTGATCGGCGACGCGATGGGCGTCGAATACCAGGACTGGTCGCACTGGCTGTTCAACGACAGCGCGATCGCCGTGCAGACCGAGTCGGTGCGCGATGCGATTCCGTACACGCGCTCGATCGCCGGCGACGCCGGCTGGCAGTGGCGCATTCCGCTGCAGCATCGCGTCGGCAACGGCATCGTGTTCTCCAGCCGCTACCTGGACGACGACACCGCGAAGCGCACGCTGCTGGAATCGATCGAAGGCCGCGCCCTGATCGAACCGCGGGTGATCCGCTTCAAGCCCGGCCAGCGCCGCGAGGCCTGGCGCGGCAACTGCGTCGCCATCGGCCTGTCCGGCGGCTTCCTCGAACCGCTGGAGTCGACCAACATCCACCTGATCCAGCGCGGCGTGATCCGCCTGCTGCAGCTGTTCCCGCAGGTCATCGCGCAGGCCGACATCGACCAGTTCAACCGCCACGCCGAAGACGAGATCACCAGCATCCGCGACTTCGTGGTGCTGCACTACCATGTCACCGACCGCCGCGACACGCCCTACTGGCGCGATTGCGCCGACATGGCCATCCCGCCCTCGCTGCGCCATCGCATCGACCTGTTCCGCGAGACCGGGCGCGTGTTCCGCGAAGGCAACGAGCTGTTCGCCGAGAACTCGTGGATCCAGGTGATGCTCGGCCAGGGCATCCTGCCGAAACGGCACCACCCAGCCGCGGATCTGATGAGCGACGCGGAGCTCAACGACTTCCTCGAACGCATCCGCAAGCCGATCGAGCAGAACGTGGCGCGGTTGCCGATGCATGCGGACTACCTGCGCGATTACTGCGGGGAGGCGGTGGCTGGCATGGGCTGAGTGGTGGCATGGCGATGCGGACACGAAAACGCCCCGTTTCCGGGGCGTTTTCGTGTCGCAGGGGCGTCGAAGCGCCGTCGCCGCGATCAGTGCCCGTTCGACTTCGCGAGCTTGTCCAGGTCGATGCCCTGCGCGCGCAGCAGGCGCGAGGACTGCCAGGCGTAGAACGCGAGGTAGGCGAAGCAGACGACGCCGACGATGAAGCTGAACTGGATGCCGTGGCTGTCGGCGATCGTGCCCTGGATCCAGCTGACGATGCCGCCGCCCATGATCATCATGATCAGCAGGCTGCTGCCCTGGTTGGTGTTGCGGCCCAGGCCGGTGATGGCCAGGGCGAAGATGCACGGCCACATCGTGCTGCAGAACAGGCCGACGCTGATGAAGGCGACCGCGGCGGTCTTGCCGCTGGTGTGCATGCCGATCAGCAGCGCGGTGATGCCGCAGACCGCGAAGTACAGCAGCATGCGCGCCGGATTGCCGCGGCTGGCGAAGGTGGCGGCGATCATCAGCACGATCACGAAGGCGTAGCCGTAGAACTGCGACACGTCGTGGCGCGCGATCGAGTTCACGGCGAGGAACACGCCGAAGGCGAGGTAGGGCAGGATCAGGGTGAGCATGCGCTTCGCGCCGGCGCCGACGTCGAACGCACCGGCCGCACCGGTCCAGCGGCCGATCATCAGGCTGGCCCAGTACAGCGACACGTAGGGCGCGATCGACGAGGTCGGCACGCCGTGGCTTTCTTCGAGATAGGCCGGCAGGTTGCTGATCGTCGAGACCTCCACGCCGACGTAGACGAAGATCGCGATCATGCCCAGGACCAGCTGCGGGTAGGCCAGCGCCGAGGGCTTGTGGATCAGCTTGTCGCTGTCCTGTGCCTCGCTCTCGGTCACGCCCTCCAGGTCGATGTGGTTCGGCACCGAGGAGAACTTCAGGAACACCGCGACCAGCAGGAAGGCCACGCCGAGGATCAGGTAGGGCGTCTTCACGCTTTCGATGCTGGCTTCGGTGCCGCCGGCGGCGACGCTGCCGAAGATCGCGATGCTCACCAGCAGCGGGCCGATGGTGGTGCCGAAGTTGTTGATGCCGCCCGCCATGGTCAGGCGCTGCGAGCCCGTGCGCGGGTCGCCCATCACGATCGCCAGCGGGTTGGCCGCGATCTGCTGCAGCGAGAAGCCCAGGCCGACCACGAACAGGCCGGAGAGCATCAGGTGGAACGAGCCGGCGTTGGCGGCCGGGTAGAACAGCAGCGTGCCGATGGCCGAGATCACCAGGCCCAGGCAGATGCCGTTCTTGTAGCCGATGCGGTTGAGCAGGTCGACGCCGAGTCCTTTCGAGATCGCGACGTAGATCAGCGAGCCGACCGTGTAGGCCACGTAGAAGGCCACCGACACCAGCTGGCTCTGTGCCTGGGTGAGGTTGAAGGCGTGCTTGAAGACGGGGATGAGGATCTCGTTGCTCGCGGCGACGAAGCCCCAGAAGAAGAAGACGGTGATCAGGACGCCGAACTGCGACCAGCGGGTGTGTTGTGTCGTCATGTCGAGGATGTCGTGGTGGCGGTGGGGCGTGGTGCCCGGCGCGGGCGGTGGAGGCGGCGGACGCGGTAGCGCGCGGCTGTCGCGAGAGAAGCGCCGGAGCACACGGAGGCGGGGCGACGGGGGAGGGCTGCCTCCGTGTGTCCGGATGGAATCATGCGATCGGTGCTTGGCTGGGCATGCGGCGTCCTGGCGATGGCGGTGTCCCCGTTCCGGCGGGCTGGCGGTCATCCTCCAAGGCTTCTGACAGCGCTGTCAAGAATGATTTCACGGAGCCGGGATTGCTGCCTTTTGCGCGTGACGGATGACCATGAATCAAGAGGATGGACAGGTTTTCCGTGGATTTCATGCTGCATAGCAGCACGCGGCTGCGGTGGATGACGGAAATGGGCACGGTGCGCGCGACGCTCATGCCGCGAGCCTCCGGCGACAGGTGAAGAAGCCGTTGAGGGTGAGCCGCCCGCGACGCGGATCCGCCGACAGCCGCTGCGGATGCAGGATCTCGCCGCTGTGGAACACCGTGCCTTCGTAGACGATCAGCCGGTTGAAGCGCGCCGGTACGCTGAGCAGCTTCTCGAACCACGCGTTCGATTCGGTCATGTAGCCGGTGCGCACGCCGTAGGCGGCCTCGAAGGCCGCAGCGTCCAGCTGGCCGGACGCGTGGATCATCGGCAGGATCACCTCCGGCGGATGCTTCGGCGCGTAGAACGCGGTGCCGCCGAGATCCGGATCGTCGAACAGGTAGAGCACCGAGGCGACGATGCGATGCGCGGGCGAGACGCTGAGGCGGTCGACGTGACAGATCGACTGCGCGGGCCGCAGGCGCTCCGGCGGCGTCGTGGTCAGCGACAGGCGGCTGTACATGCGCTCGGTGCGGCGCACCGCGAAACGCTCGCGCAGGTGCTGCGAAAAGAAGGCGTCCAACTGCGCCGAGAAGCCATCGGGCATGCGCAGTTCGGGACCGGGATAGGCATTGTGCGGCGCCTCGACGAAGTCCCCGGTGTGGCGCAAGGCGTGTTCGACCAGCGTGCGCGGATCGAGCAGCGCATCGTCGATCACATGGCAGGCATGGCGCCCGGCGACGGGCAGGGTCTCGATGCGGGGGCGCGGTGTGAACATGCCGGGTGCCGGCGCCTCACAAGGCCACGAACCGGATCGCCGTACCGCCGCCCGGCGCGAGCCGGAGGTCGAGCGTGTCGTCGGCGATGACCTCGCGGACCTCGCGCACGTAGGAGAAGCGCTTGGCGCCGCGGAAATCGGCATCGTCGCCATCGCGGTGGATCTCGGCGCGGTAGCGGCGACCGGCATCGAGGAAGCCCAGCGGCACGGACACGCGGCGTCGCTGCTCGTCGTTCACCGCGCCCAGATACCAGTCCTCGCTGTTGCGATCCTTGCGCGCGATCACCGCGTAGTCGCCGACTTCGCCGGCCGGCGCGCGGGTGTCCTGCCAGTCCACCGGCACCTCGCGGATGAAGCGGAAGGCCTCGGGGAACTTCGTGTAGTGCTCGGGCAGGTCGGCGGCCATGTGCACCGGGCTGTACAGCACCACGTAATCGGCGAGCTGGCGCGCCAGGGTGTTCTGGATCTCCTGGCCGTTGCGGCCGGTCAGGCTGAGCACGCCGGGGGTGAAGTCCATGGGACCGGCGAGCATGCGCGTGTACACCAGGTTCGGTTCGTGCTCGGGCGGGTTGGGCGGGTTGCCCCAGGCGTTGAATTCCTGGCCGCGCGCGCCTTCGCGGGTCACCCAGTTCGGATAGGTGCGGCGCAGGCCGGTGTCCTTGATCGGCTCGTGCGCGTTGATCGCGATGCCATGCTTCGCGGCCGCCTGCACCACGCGCAGGTGATGGTTGCTCATGAACTGGCCTTCATGCCATTCGCGCACGACCGGCCCGCCGGCGAGGTCCTGGCGCTCGATCTGGCCCGCGTCGCAGACGTAGCCGGTCTTCACCACATCGATGCCGAGTCGCGCGAACGTCGCGAACGCGGCGTCCATCTGCCGCTCGTAGTGGCTGACCGCGCAGGCGGTCTCGTGATGGCCGATCAGGTGCACGCCCTTCGCCTTCGCGTAGGCGGCCAGCCCTTCGAGGTCGTAGTCCGGCGTCGGCTTCGCGAAGTCGAAGTTCCAGCCGTTGGCGAACCAGTCGCCGTCCCAGCCCACGTTCCAGCCTTCCACCAGCACGCCGCGGAAGCCGTGCTTCGCCGCGAAATCGATGTAGCGCTTCGTGTTCGCGGTGGTCGCGCCGTGTTTCGGTCCGCTGCCCCAGGTTTCCGTGTCCAGATGCAGCGACCACCAGATGCCGACGTACTTCGAGGGCTTGAACCAGCTCACGTCGCCCAGCGCGTTCGGCGCGTTGAGGTTGAGGATCAGGTTCGATTCGACGAGGCCGCCGGCACGGTCGGCGATCTGCAGCGTGCGCCAGGGCGTGGCGAAGGGCGTGCGCCGCACCACCTTCGCCGGGCTGCCGGGCGTGAGCATCGCGCGCAGTCGACCGTCGCCCTTGGCGAGGTTCATGCCGGCGTAGTCGACCAGCGCGGCCTCGTGGATGGCGATGTGCGTGCCGTCGTCGGTGCGCAGGGTCAGCGGCGTCTGCGCCACGCCCACTTCCGACAGCGGCGTGCGGTTGTACAGGTATTCCTCGCGATTCCACTCGAAGGCCGGCAGCCACCACGCGGTCGCGGGTCTGGCGATCGCGAACTCGGTCAGCTCTTCCTGGATCTGCACCTCGTCCAGCGCCGGCTGCTTCGGGAACTCGTAGCGGAAGCCGACGCCGTCGTCGAACACGCGCACGACCACGTCGAAGCGGCGACGGTCGTGGTCGCGTTCGACGAAGCTCGCGCGCAGTTCGTTGTAGTGCTCGCGCACGACGCGGCGCTCGCCCCAGGGCAGTTCCCAGGTGCCGTCGCTGCTGCGCGAGGTCTGGCCATCCAGCGCCAGGCCGCGCAGCAGCTGGCGACCGTTGCGCAGGATGAAGCCGAGCCGCGAATCGTCGACCAGCGGCGCACCCTTGCGCTGCACGCGATAGGCGAGGCGTCCTTCGCCGTTGAGGTCGAGCTCGACCGTGAGCGCGCCGTCGGGCGAGCGCACGGAGGCGACGGTCTCGGCACGGGCGGGCAGGGCGGCGGCCAGCAGCAGCGACAGGCACAGCGGCAGAAAGGGGGGAAGTGTCTGCGGGCGCATCGTCGATCTCTCGGAACGGTCGAACGCGAACTTGGCACCGATGCGCCACGTCGGTGAGATGAATACGTTTGCAGGGCGGTCGCCGGGCGGGCCGGTGATGACCCGGTGCCGCCTGCGACGCATACTCCGGGCATCGTCCGAGGGGTAGGGCCGCATGCGCGTTGCGTCAATCGAGGGTCAGGGCCGCGTCGACGGCCGCGTCACCGAAGTCGTGATCGTCGGTGGCGGCACGGCGGGCTGGATGACGGCCGCGGCGCTGTCCAAGGTGCTGCCGCCGGCGCACGTCATCCGCCTGGTCGAATCCGACGAGATCGGCACGGTCGGCGTCGGCGAAGCGACCATCCCGATGATCAAGCTGTTCAACCAGGCGCTGGACCTCGACGAGAACGAGTTCATCCGCGAGACCAAGGGCTCGTTCAAGCTCGGCATCGAGTTCGTGAACTGGGGCCGCATCGGCGACAGCTACATCCATGGCTTCGGCAAGATCGGCCAGGACCTCGGCCTGCTGCCGTTCAACCAGTACTGGCTGAAGATGCACCAGGCCGGCAAGGCGGGGCCGCTGGACGACTATTCGATCAACACGCTCGCCTGCCGGCACGACCGGTTCATGCCCGCGCGCACCGACCGGCCGAACTCGCCGCTGGCCGACATCGCCTATGCCTATCACTTCGATGCGGGCCTGTACGCGCGCTTCCTGCGGCGCCAGGCCGAAGCGCGCGGCGTGCGCCGCATCGAGGGCAAGGTCGCGCACGTCGAGCAGCGCGCCGACGACGGCTTCGTCGAGGCGGTGGTGCTGGAGGGCGGCGAGCGCGTCGCCGGCCAGTTGTTCATCGACTGCTCCGGCTTCCGCGGCCTGCTGATAGAACAGACCCTCAGAACCGGCTACATCGACTGGACGCATTGGCTGCCCTGCGACCGCGCGGTGGCGGTGCAGTGCGAATCGAAGGCGTCGCTCACGCCCTACACCCGCTCGACCGCGCGCGAGGCCGGCTGGCAGTGGCGCATCCCGCTGCAGCACCGCGTGGGCAACGGCTACGTGTTCAGCAGTGCGCACCTCTCCGAAGACGAAGCCACGGCGACGTTGCTGCGCAACCTCGAAGGCGAAGCCATCGTCGACCCGCGCCCGCTGCGCTTCGTCACCGGCAAGCGGAAGAAATTCTGGAACCGGAATGTCGTCGCCATCGGCCTGGCCAGCGGCTTCATGGAGCCGCTGGAATCGACCAGCATCCATCTGATCCAGTCGGCCATCGCGCGCCTGACCGCGTTCTTCCCGCACGCCGGCTTCGACCAGGCCGACATCGACGAATTCAACGCGCATTCCGACGTGGAATTCGACCGCATCCGCGATTTCCTCATCCTGCACTACCACGCCACCGAGCGCGACGACACGCCGTTCTGGAACCAGGTGCGGACGATGGCGGTGCCGGAGACGCTGCGCCGCAGGATGGACCTGTTCCTGAGCAACGGCCGGATCTTCCGCGACGGCAACGAACTGTTCGCCGAACCCAGCTGGATGCAGGTGATGTTCGGCCAGCGCATGCGTCCGCGCGGCTACCACCCGCTGGTCGATGTCTACAGCGAAGAGAAGATCGCCGAGTACATGGCCGGCGTGCGCGGTGTCATCGGCAATTGCGTGCGCGCGATGCCGCTGCATGCCGACTACATCGCGAAGACCTGCGCCGCGCCGATGTGAGGCGCTCTGGCGGTCTGGTCGCGACTTGCGTCGCTCCTGCAAGATCAATCCTGTTTTTGTAGGAGCGACGCAAGTCGCGACCGCTTTCCGCTCGGGAAATCCTCAGCCTGCACTGACCACCGCGAAGAACGCAGCACGCGGCGGCAGGTGAAGCGTCGCGCCATCGAGCGTGCCGACGACAGGACCCGGTGCATCGATGCGCTGCAGCGACAGGCCCGCAGGCAAGGCCCACGTCGCATCGTCGGCGGAGAGGTTGAACGCGACCAGCAGCGTGTCGCCGCTCGCCGCATCGCGGCGCGTGAAGGCCAGCACCGGCTCGTCGCTGCCGAGGAAGGCGATGTCGCCGGACACCAGTGCCGGCTGCGTGCGGCGCCAGCGCAGGAAGGCGCGGGTGGCGTTGAGCACGGAGTGCGGATCGGCGTCCTGCGCGGCGACGTTGCGCACGCGATGCGCGTCCGGCACCGGCAGCCAGGGCGTGCCGTCGCTGAAGCCGGCGTTGCGGCCATCGTTCCACGGCATCGGCGTGCGGCAGCCGTCGCGGCCCTTGAAGGTCGGCCAGAAGGCGATGCCGTAGGGGTCGCGGAGCGACTCGAAGGGGATGTCGGCTTCCTCCAGTCCCAGCTCCTCGCCCTGGTACAGGCAGACCGAGCCGCGCAGCGAGCACACCAGTGCGATCAGCTGCTTCGCGAACGCATCGGATGGCGTGTCGCCGCTCCAGCGCGTGACCGCGCGGCGCACATCGTGGTTGGAGATCGCCCAGCACGGCCAGCCTTCGCGCATGGTCGCTTCGAGCTGTTCCACCGTGCCGCGGATGTGGGCGACGCTGAAGTCGTCGGTCAGCAGCTCGAAGCTGTAGCCCATGTGCAGGCGCGACGGCGTGCAGTACTCGGCCATCGTCGCCAGCGAGTCCTCCGACGAGATCTCGCCGAGCGCGGTCGCGCCGGGATAGCGGTCGAGCAGGGCACGCACGTCCTCGATGAAGCCGAGGTTCTCCGGCTGCGTGTTGTTGTGCCAGTGGTACTGGAACGCGTACGGATTGTCCGGGCTGAAGCCGCGACCGGTGCGCAGCTCCGGCGGCTTGGGCGGATTGTCGCGCAGCGCGGCGTCGTGGAAGCAGAAGTTGATGGCGTCCATGCGGAAGCCGTCGACGCCCCGGTCGAGCCAGAACTTCAGGTTGTCCAGCTGCGCGGCGCGCACCTGCGGATTGTGGAAGTTCAGGTCCGGCTGCGAGGCCAGGAAGTTGTGCAGGAAATACTGGCCGCGACGCGGTTCCCAGCGCCAGGCCACGCCGCCGAAGATCGACAGCCAGTTGTTCGGCGGCGCGCCGTCCGGACGGGCGTCGGCCCAGACGTACCAGTCGGCCTTCGCGTTGTCGCGGCTCTCGCGGCTTTCGCGGAACCAGGCATGGTCGATCGAGGTATGGCTCAGCACCTGGTCGATCACCACCTTCAGGCCGCGCGCATGCGCCTCGGCCAGCAGGCGGTCGACGTCGGCGAGCGTGCCGAACATCGGATCGACGTCGCGGTAGTCGGCGATGTCGTAGCCGAAGTCGGCCATCGGCGAGCGGAAGAACGGCGAGACCCAGATCGCATCCACGCCCAGCGACGCGATGTGATCCAGGCGCTCGACGATCCCGGGCAGGTCGCCGATGCCGTCGTCGTTGCTGTCGCGGAAACTGCGCGGATAGACCTGGTAGATCACCGCGCCGCGCCACCAGTCCATCGTCGTCATCCGGGAAAAAGCGGGTCAGGGCACAAGACTATTCCATGCCTGCGCGCCGCACGCCGCCGATCGCGGTCCTGTCCCGACCTGAATACGATTGCAGCTGTCGTTGTGCGCCCGCGCCACTGTCTACCATGCCTGCGACACGTGCCGACCACCCCGGCCGACCGCCCACCGTCGATCGCGCAGGGCACGCGACCGGACACCATGCGCCGGTGTACGTTCGACGCCACGGCGCCCGGCGGCGCTCCCGAGGAAGACCGGATGGACCGCACACCCATGCAGCAGAACATGCAACAGAAACCCGCGCTGTCGTTCTGGCAGATCTGGAACATGTCCTTCGGCTTCCTGGGCATCCAGTTCGGGTTCGCGCTGCAGGGCGGCTTCATGTCGCGGATCTTCCAGACCCTGGGCGCGGAGAAGGACGCGTTGCCGCTGCTGTGGATCGCCGCGCCGCTGACCGGCCTGCTGGTGCAGCCGGTGATCGGCTATTTCAGCGACCGCACCTGGCACCCGCTGCTCGGCCGGCGCCGGCCCTACTTCCTGATCGGCGCGATCTTCGCCTCGATCGCCCTGGTATTCATGCCCTACTCGCCCACGCTGTGGATGGCCGCCGGCCTGCTGTGGGTGCTCGATGCCTCGATCAACGTCAGCATGGAGCCGTTCCGCGCCCTGGTCGCGGACAAGCTGCCCGAGCGCCAGCGCTCCTATGGTTTCGTGCTGCAGACGCTGATCATCGGCATCGGCACCTGGGTGGCGAGCAGCCTGCCGTGGCTCGTCAACCAGCTCGGCGTCGCCAACGAAGCCGGCCCGGGCGTGGTCCCGCCGTCGGTGAAGGTCGCGTTCAGCATCGGCGCCTTCGTGTTCCTCGCCAGCATCCTGGTGACCGTGCTCACCACCCGCGAGGATCCGCCGGAGGATCCCGACGCCTTCGTTCGCGAGAAGCGGGGATCGCGCAATTTCATCGCCGAGATCGCCCGCGACATCGCCGCCATGCCGCGGCAGATGCTCAACATCGGCATCGTGCAGTTCTTCAGCTGGCTGTCGTTCTTCAGCATGTGGAGCATGGCCACGCCGGCGCTGACCGAGCACGTGTTCAAGGCACCGGCGCCGGACGCGGCGAGCTTCGACATGGGCGTCGCCGCGCAGGCCGAGGCCTTCCGCGTCGCCAATGGCGCCTTCCAGAGCGCGGCCGATCTCGTCGGCTCGTACATGGGCTACTACGGACTGTCGTCGATGGCGGTGGCGCTGCTGCTGGCGCTGTACGCCGCGCGTCGCCCGCTCAACCGGCGCCTCGTGCATTTCGTCGCCCTGGTGCTCGGCGGCCTCGGTTTCCTGTCGATGGCCGTGGTGCCGACGCCGGTCGCGCTGATCGGCTCGTTCGCGCTGGTCGGCGTGGCCTGGGCGAGCATCCTGTCGATGCCCTACGCACTGCTGTCGTCCTGCGTCGACCCGAAGCGGATGGGCGTGTACATGGGCATCTTCAACATGTTCATCGTGATCCCGCAGATCGTCGCCGCGACCCTGCTCGGTCCCGCGCTCCGCCTGTTCTTCGACAACCAGCCGATCTATGCGCTGATCATCAGCGGCGCCAGCCTGATCGTCGGCGCGCTGTGCCTGGTCCGCGTGCGCGAACCGCAGGTCGATGCCGATCCCGTCCCTGTTCCGGCCGCGCACTGAGGAGTGTTCATGCCCCCGCATCCTTCGATCCTGTCCCTCGCGCTGCCGCTGGCCTTGCTGTCCGGCTGCGCGCACGCCGCCGATGCCGCGCGTCCTGCGTCGCCGATGCCCGATTACGTCGGCACCACCGAGCCGATGGCCGCCGATGCGGTTTACTTCGTCGTCACCGACCGCTACGTCAACGGCGATCCGTCGAACGACCAGCGCGACCAGGGCCGCGACAAGGGTGACGCCTACTTCACCTTCGACCGCCCGACGCCGGGCGCCGAGGCGGAGGGCGACAACATCGGCCACCTCGGCGGCGACTTCAAAGGCGTGCTCGACAACGCCGACACCATCCGCGACATGGGCTTCGGCGCGGTCTGGATCACGCCGATCGTCGACAACCCCGACGAGGCCTTCACCGGCGGCAAGCGCGCCGAGAAGGGCGGCTTCCTCACCGACGGCGGCAAGACCGGCTACCACGGCTACTGGGGCACGAACTTCTACAAGCTCGACGAGCACCTGCCGAGCGAAGGCCTCGACTTCGCCGGATTCACGCAGGCGATGGGCGACAGGCAGCTGAAGGTGGTGCTCGACATCGTCGCCAACCACGGCTCGCCGTCCTACTCGATGCCGAAGCCGCAGCCGCCCTACGGCCAGCTCTTCGACCGCGACGGCAGGCTCATCGCCGATCACCAGAACCTGCCGCCGGACAGGCTCGATCCGGCGAACAATCCGCTGCATGCGTTCTACAACACCAAGCCCGGCCTGGCCGAACTGTCGGACGTCAACGAGAACAACCCGGCCGTGCTCGACTACTTCGTCGGCGCCTATTCGCAGTGGATCGACCAGGGTGCGCACGCCTTCCGCGTCGACACCATCCCGTGGCTGCCGCACACGTTCTGGAAGGCCTTCGCCGACCGCATCCGCGAGAAGCGCCCGGGCTTCTTCATGTTCGGCGAGGCCTTCGACTACAAGGCCGAGACGATCGCCGAGCACACCTGGGTCGAGAACGGTGCGTACAGCGTGCTCGATTTCCCGCTCAAGGAAGCGATGGCCGAGGTCTTCGGCCGCCAGCGCCTGGGCTACGAGCGCATCGTTCCGAAGCTGTTCCTCGACGGCGGCCCGTACCGCGACCCGTACGCGCTGATGACCTTCTACGACAACCACGACATGCCGCGCCTCGACGCCAGCGACGAGGGCTTCATCGACGCGCACAACTTCCTGTTCACCGCGCGCGGCATCCCGGTGATCTACTACGGCTCCGAAACCGGCTTCATGCGCGGCGCGGCCGAGCATGCCGGCAACCGCAACTACTATGGCCAGGCGCGCGTCGACGCCGGCCGGGACCATCCGATCCAGCAGGCCATGCGCCGCATCGCCCGCGTCCGTGCCGCCACCCCGGCGCTGCAGCGCGGCCTGCAGGTCAACCTCGAAATGGCCGGCGACCGCGCCGCGTTCTATCGCGTGCTCCAGCATGACGGCGTGTCGCAGATCGCGCTGGTGCTGCTCAACAAGGGCGATGCGCCGGCGGACTTCGCGGTCAGCGACCGGCTCCAGCCTGGCCGCTGGCGCAGCGCGCTCGACGGCACGCAGGTCCGGGTGAAGGCCGGCGGCGCCCTGCGCGCCACGGTGCCCGCGCACGGCGTGCAGGTCTTCGTGCTCGATGCGCCGGTGCGCGACGCGGCCCTGCGCGCGGCCCTGGATCGCGCCGCGAAGGGCGCCAAGCCGCGCGGGTGATGTCGATTCTTGGTGGCACCTGCTCTTGTAGGAGGGCCTTCAGGCCCGAGCTCTTGATCTGGTTCTTCGATCAATCAAAAGCTCGGGCCTGAAGGCCCTCCTGCAGTAGAGCGGTTGTGCGCCCGTTCCTGTCGCCTACGTCCCGCTCGACTTCCGCACCACCAGCTTCGCCGGCAACATCATGCTTTCCGCCGGCTGGTCGCGGACCAGGCGCAGCAGGGTCTCGACCAGCAGCTCGCCTGCGCGGCCGGTGTCCTGGATGACGGTGGTCAGCGGCGGCGTGGCGAAGCGGGCCATGGCGATGTCGTCGAAGCCGACCACCGCGATGTTCTCGGGCACGCGCAGGCCGTGCTCGTTGAGCGCGCGGATCGCACCGATGGCGATCAGGTCGCTGGCGGCGAACACCGCGTCGAACGCGGCCTCGCGCGCGAGCAGGGCCTTCGCGGCCTGGTAGCCTTCTTCCTCGGAGCTGAGCGCAT
Source organism: Lysobacter sp. (assembly GCA_019634715.1). Lineage (GTDB taxonomy): Bacteria > Pseudomonadota > Gammaproteobacteria > Xanthomonadales > Xanthomonadaceae > Lysobacter_I. The sequence continues at coordinate 6,800 of JAHCAU010000004.1, read as the reverse complement.
CCACCTGCAGCGACGGGTCGGCCGACAGCCCCGCTTCGCGCAGCAGCGCGTCGCAGCCGCGGTAGCGTTCGAAGAATTCCGGATAGTGGCTCGATGCATCGCCGAGGAAGGCGATGCGCTTGCGGCCGAGGCCGACCAGATGCTCGGCGACCATGCGCCCGCCTGCGAAGTTGTCGCAGCCGATCGACACGCCCGGCTGGCCGGCCAGCACCGCGCCCCAGCGCACGAAATGCGTGCCCTGCGCGACCAGCTTCTCGAGCTTGGGCCGGTAATCGACGTAGTCGCCGTAGCCGAGCAGGATCAGGCCGTCGGCCTTCATGCTGTCCTCGTAGTCGGCGTGCCAGTCGTCCGACAGCTGCTGGAACGACACCAGCAGGTCGTGGCCGTTGCGCGCGCAGGCGCGGGTGATCGAGCCGAGCATCGACAGGAAGAACGGGTTGATGTGCGACTCGTCTTCGGTCGGGTCCTCGAACAGCAGCAGGGCGAGGGTGCCGGCGCGCTGCGTGCGCAGGCTGGAGGCGCGGCGGTCGACCTTGTAGTTCAGCGCCTGCACTGCGTCGAGCACACGCTGGCGGGTCTCGGCGTTGACCAGCGGGCTGCCGCGCAGCACGCGCGAGACCGTGGCCTGCGACACGCCCGCGTGATACGCGATGTCGACCGAGGTCGCCTTGGTTTTCTTCTGGGCCATGTCGGGTCCGTGCGGTGGCTGGCGTGATCTGGCTCGCAGGAGTGTACGGTGCCTGCGCCCGGTCGGTGCAGGCTCAGCGCGCGCCGCCGACCTCCAGCCACAGGTCGTCCATCACTTTCGGGCCGTCGGCGCCGCCGCCACCGAAACGGTGCGGCCCGGCGGCCTCGCCCAGCGCCCGGTAACCGCCGTCGTAGTCCCAGGTGGTCGCATAGACCGCCAGTCCGTCGAGCGAGGCCGGATGGCCCAGCGCACGCGCGGGCAGTGTGAAGGCGACCGTGCCCGCCATGCGGTCGACCTCGATGCGCGCGCTCTCGCCGAGGATCCGGCCCTCGTGCTGCGCATCGGCGTCGTCGGCGGCGAACAGTGCGTTCGACCAGCCGTGCGCGCGCAGCCGCAGGTGCCAGCGACCGCCATCCGGCATGCCTGCGGACTGCTGCGGCAGGACCGTCGCGCCATCGTCGCGTCCGGGCAGGCGCAGGAACAGGGTGAAGGCGACGTGGTCGAAGCCGTTCGCCGGGTTCCAGTCGGCGACCAGTGCGCGCATGCGCAGTTCGATGTGCAGCGCGCCGCCCGAGGTCCACAGCGCCGCGCCGCGCAGGTCCGCCGGACGCGAACCGCGCCAGCCCGGATCGTCGGGATAGGTATAGCGACCGCTCGGACCATGGTCGTCGTCGAGCGGGTCGTCGACGGCGGCGACCTGCGTCCATCGGCGCGCGACCGTGAAACGATGCGCCGCCGACAGGCGACCGCTGGCGGGGTCGCGCGCGACCAGGCGATGCGTGATCGCCGGATCGAGCATGTCGTCGGTGCGCAGCGTGGCCCGCCATCGACCGTCGCGACCGACGGCCACGGTCTGCGCCGATGCGAGGTCGCCGTCGACCACCAGTTGCAAATGGGACAGGTCGGGCGCGCGGCCCGAGATCGCGAGATCGCCTTCGCCGTGCGAGGGCGCATCGATGCTGATGGCCGCAGGAGGTGGGGCCTGGCGTGACGCGTGGATCGCTGCTGCGGATTCCGCACGCCAGACGAAGCCCGCACGCGGCGGCAGCACCAGCGTCACGCGGCCGTCGCGATCGACCTGCAGCGATGGTGCCTCGCCGTCGATCGCGAACAGTGGCTGGAGCGTCGTGCCCGGTGGCAGGCCGGTATCGAGTGCGTCGAGCAGCTGCGGCCGCGAGGCGCTGTTGAGCACGACGAGCGCGCTGCGTCCGTCATGGTCCATGCGCCAGGCGATCGCACCCGGCGCGGCCGGATTGGCGTCGAGCACGCGTGGCGTGCCGCGCGAGAACACCCGGTCGCCGCGACGCAGCGCGATCGCCCGCTGCAGCCAGCGGTACAGCGGCGCGCCGGCGTCGAAATGGTCGCGTCCGCCCGAACCATGGCCGGCGGCGAACATCGCCGCGCGCTGCTCGCGGAAGCCCTGTTCGGTGCCGTAGTAGAGCGTCGGGATGCCGGGCAGGGTCAGGATCGACAGCAGCGCCTGCTTCAGCCCGGCTTCGTCGCCGCCTGCCAGGAAACGGTCGACATCGTGGTTGTCGACGAAGGTCGGCATCCGCCACGGGTCGGCATGCGTGCGCATCATGTCCTCGATGCGATGCTGCAGCTCGGCGGGCGCGTGGCCGCGCGCGAACACGTCGCCGAGCGTGCCGTACAGCGGGAAATTGAGCATGCCCGGCAACAGCGGGCGCCCGTCGGCATCGCGCATGTAGCCATCGATCTTGCGCGCCATCGCATTGCCGAACGGCTTGTCCACGGCGAAACCTTCGCCGAAGACATGGAAGTCGCGGATGCCGGCGTCGGCGGCGATCTTCGACACGCCCGGCGCCTGCGGGTCGTCCGCATGCAGGAAATCGACGAAGAAGTCCGGCGGCACGTAGAACGCAGTGTCGATGCGGAAGGCATCGACGCCGATGTCGCGGATCCAGCCGCCGTAGGCCCTGCGCAGCGCGCGCCGCACCTCGGGATGTTCGGTGTTCAGGTCGTCGAGGTCGGCGAGCTGCCAGTCGAGCTCCTGCCGGCGCTCGCGGAAGTCGCGGATGGCGGGCGTCCAGTGGTAGATGCCGTCCGCGCGCTGCGCGGCATCGCGCGCGTCGTTGCGATCGAAGGGCGCCGGTCCCGGTGCGCTGCGGCGATCGTACTGGGGGCGCAGCACGAAGCCGCGTTCCGGCTGCGCCGGATCGTACGCACCGTCGTAGCCGAAGTAGTCGGCGGTATGGTTGACCACGATGTCCTGCACCAGGCGCATGTCGCGCGCATGCAGCGCATCCGCGAACGCGCGGTAGGACGCGCGCGTGCCGAAGTGCGCGTCGACCTCACCGAAGTCGCTGGTCCAGTAGCCGTGGTAGCCGCCGTACTGCGCCTTGTCGTTCCACCACTGGTTCGCCACCGGCGGCGTGATCCACACCGCGGTGGCGCCGAGTCCTGCGATGTAGTCGAGGCGCCGCGTCAGCCCGGCGAGGTCGCCGCCGCTGAAGCGGCGGCGGTCGCGCGGATCGTACTCGCCCGCGCCCTGGTCGTTGTTGCGCGGATCGCCATCGTCGAAACGATCGATCATCGCGAAGTAGATGACCTGGTCGCGCCAGTCCTCCTGCCCTGCGGATTGCGCCGCGAACGCATCGCAGCATGTCGCCGCGAAGGCCATGGCGGCGATGATGCCGCGGGCCGCATGCTGCACTGCAAGATGACGGATTCGCGGCCGGTGCGCGCGTGCGCGGGCGAGCGTGGAGAGGGGCATCGCGAGTCCTGCATGGCACGGGTCGGCGCCCACTATTCCATCGCCCGGATGCGTGGAAGCACATGATTCGAGCGGATTTCACGATGAATACGTATGCAGCCACGGTTGCGCGGCGCAGGCCCGGACTACCATCGCCCTGCATGCCGGCGAAGGACTGGACGCCGGACGTGCCCGTGACCCGGCATGCGCCACGCGCGGCGGGACGGCATACAAACTCCAGCCGCAGTGGAGGGGAGCAATGCAGCCTTTGAAGCGAAACCTGCTGAGCATGGCGCTGGCGTCGGCCGCGCTGATGCTGGCCAATGGCGCGTACGCGCAAGCGGCGCCGGGGCAGGAAACGACGGACAACGCCGATGAACTGGATACGGTGCGCGTGACTGGCATCCGCCGCAGCATCGAGGCGTCGACAGAAGCCAAGCGTCAATCGACCTCGATCGTCGAGGCCGTCTCGTCCGAGGACATCGGCAAGCTGCCCGATACCTCCATCGCCGATTCGCTCGCGCGCCTGCCCGGCCTGACCGCGCAGCGCTTCGGCGGCCGTCCGCAGGAAATCAACATCCGTGGTTTCGCCGGCGATTTCTCCACGACCACGCTCAACGGTCGCGAGCAGGTCAGCCTGGGCAACAATCGCGGCGTCGAGTTCGACCAGTACCCGTCCGAACTCGTCAACCAGGTGCTGGTCTACAAGTCCGCGGACGCGCAACTCGTCGGCCAGGGACTCTCGGGCACCGTCGACCTGCGCACCGTGCGCCCGCTGGCCTTCGGCAAGCAGGCCTTCGCGGTGAACGTGCGCGGCGACATGAACAAGGTGGGCGACGAGAAGGAGAACGGCTATCGCGCCAGCGTCTCCTACATCGACCAGTTCGCCGACAACACCATCGGCCTGGCGCTGGGCTACGCGCATCTCAACAATCCGGGCCAGGCCAAGCAGTTCGGCGACGCCTGGGGCTACGACGGTGCCGGCCTGTTCGGAGGCGGCAAGCTCTACGACCTGGAGAACGACAACGAGCGCCACGGCCTGATGGGCGTGCTCGAATACCAGCCGAACGAGGACTACCACATGGTCCTCGACGTGTTCTATTCGCGGTTCGACAAGGAGGAATACAAGCGCGGCATGGAGTTCGGGGCCGCCTTCGGCGGCACGCCGGTGGCCGGCAGCACGCCGACCGATGCCAGCTTCACCGGCATCAACCCGGTCATCCGCAACGATTTCAATGCGGCCTACGACGACCTGTTCGCCATCGGCTGGCGTCACCAACTCGAACTGGGCGAGCACTGGACCGCCGTCGCGGACATCAGCAACTCGCGCGCCAAGCGCCAGGAACGCATCCTCGAAACCTACGCCGGCGTGTCGCCGACCCTGCCGCGCGACACCGTCCGCGCGCGATACAACGCGGACGGCCATTTCGATTTCGACTTCGGCTACGACTACGGCGATCCGAACATCCTCCGCCTCGGCGATGCCGGAGGCTGGGGCCAGGATGGCTACATCAAGGACTTCGAAGTCCGCGACAACCTCACTTCGCTGCGCTTCGACTTCGAGCGTCGCTTCGACGACGGCTGGTTCAGCAGCCTGGAGTTCGGCGCCAACCTCACCGATCGCACCAAGAGCCGCGCGTCGAACGAAGCCTTCCTCGACCTCACCGCCTGCCTCGGCGGCGTCTCGCCGACCTGTCCGGACGGCGTGTCCGCGCCGATCCCGACCGGGATCAGCCGCAGCTCGGCGTTCAATGCCTACGGCGTGTCCGCGATCTACGGCTACGACGCACAGCGCGCCTACCAGACCCTGTACACGCGGCGAGGCAACGTCAACAGCGACATCAGCAACAAGAACTGGGAAGTCAACGAGCAGGTCACCACGTTCTACGTGCAGGCCAACATCAACGCCGAGATCGGTTCGGTGCCGGTGAAGGGCAACATCGGCTTCCAGGCAGTCAGCGTCGACCAGTCGTCCGAGGGCGCGCGCACCTATCCGGGCAATGGCCTGGGTGCCGATGTCTCCGGCGGAGCCACGTACACCGACTTCCTCCCCAGCCTCAACCTGTCGTTCGAGCTGCCCTGGGATCAGGTGCTGCGCTTCGCCGCCAGCCGCCAGGCCGCGCGCCCGCGCATGGACGACATGCGCGCGAACGGCAACGTCGGCTTCGACCTCAACTATCGCAGGCCAGATGGCAGCATCGTCCCGACCTGGACGCTCAACAGCGGCAACCCGGAGCTCGAACCCTGGCGCGCCAATGCGCTGGATCTGGCCTACGAGAAGTATTTCGGCGACAACAAGGGTTACGTGGGGGTCGCGTACTTCCACAAGGATCTGCGCAACTACATCTACAACCGCAACAGCCTGTTCGACATCCGCGACATCAGCGAATTCCCGCCGTCCCTCTATCCGCCGATCGTGCCGACCGATCCGATCGGCTACGCCTCGCGGCCCGAGAATGGCCAGGGCGGCACGATCAAGGGCTGGGAATTCAACGTGTCGCTGCCGCTGGACATCCTGTGGGAGCCGCTCATGGGCTTCGGCGTGCAGGCCAACTACTCCGACACCAGCAGCGACATCCAGCCGCAGGGTCCGGATTTCCCGAACGAGCCGCTGCCGGGCCTGTCGAAGTACATCTCCAACATCACCGTCTACTACGAGCGCTTCGGTTTCAGCACGCGCGTCAGCCAGCGCCATCGCTCGCAGTTCGTGGGCGAAGTGCAGGGTTTCGGCGGCGACCGCACGCGCCGTACGTTCGAGGGCGAAACGGTCACCGACCTGCAGCTGGGCTACACGTTCCAGTCCGGTCCGTTGAAGGATGTGTCGCTGCTGCTGCAGGTCAACAACCTGGAGAACGAACCCTTCCGCTCGTCCTTCAACGGCAACGACCTGCAGCCACGCGAATACTTCGAATACGGTCGCACCTATCTGTTCGGCGTCAACTACCGGTTCTGATCTCTCCCCCGGAATCTCTCTCCGGAACGTTCTCTCCAGGCATCAGGCGAGCGCTTGGCCCTTGCGCGGTTCCCCACCGCCAAGGGCCTTTTCTTTGGTCGATCCCATGCGCTGCGTGGACGAACCGGCGGAAGGGCGTCGCGACTTGCGTCGTTCCTACAAGAGCCATGCTTTTCCGTAGGAGCGACGCAAGTCGCGACCGCGGGTCGACAGGCTGCATGCCGAACGAAGAACGCAACGATCAGCGCGTAGCTTCCTCAGCCAGCGCACCGATCCTCGCCCAATCCATCGCCTTCAGCGCATCGGCCGGCACCATCCACGAACCGCCGACGGTGAGCACGTTCGACAGTGCACGATAAGCGGGCGCCTTTGCGGCGTCGATGCCGCCGGTGGGGCAGAACTTCGCCTGCGGGAACGGGCCGGCGAAACCTTTCAGCGCGACGATG
>JAHCAU010000034.1 GCA_019634715.1 Lysobacter sp. | reverse complement strand
CGCGATCCGGCGATGCTGTTCGACCTCACGCGCAGCCGGCTGGAGCGTGCGGAGATCCCGAAGCCCATCGTCGCGCTGCGCCTGGTCGCGCAGAACCTGCCGCCATTCATCCCCAGTGGGCGCGACTTGTTCGACGAGCGCCCCGAACATGCCGTGCCGTGGGAGCAGTTGCGAGAGCGCCTGCGCGCGCGGCTGGGCAACGACGCCGTCTACCAGCTTGCGCCCGCCGTCGACCCGCGGCCCGAGCGTGCCTGGCAACGCGCAGCCGGCGCCATCCCCTGCGCACCGAACCGCCCGACGCGACCGACTTGGCTCCTGCCACGACCGGTGCCATTGCGCGACACGCGGGTGCGTGTGCTCGCCGGGCCGGAGCGGCTGGAGACGGGGTGGTGGGATGGCGAAGACGCACGCCGCGACTACTACATTCTCGAAACGATGCAGGGGCAGCGGGCCTGGGCTTTCTGCGCCGTCGGCGAGCTTGGGCCGTGGATGCTGCACGGATGGTTCGCATGATCGAGCCTCCTGCCTATGCCGAACTCCATTGCCTCAGCGATTTCAGTTTCCATCGAGGTGCGGCCAGCGCGCTGCAATTGTTCGAGCGTGCGACCGCCTGCGGCTATACGGCATTGGCGATCACCGATGAGTGCTCGATGGCCGGCATTGTCCGTGCGCACGAAGCCGCGAAGCGCACAGGCCTTCGGCTCATCGTGGGCAACGAGATCCGCATCGAGGACGGACCGAAGCTCGTCTTGCTGGTCGAGACCAAGGCCGGCTACGAACGCCTGTGCCGGCTGATCACCGATGCCCGGCGTCGGTCGGAAAAGGGCGAATACCTGATCAAGCGGGACGACATGTGCGACGGCCTGCCGGGCACGCTCGCCTTGTGGGTGCCGGACGACCCCATCGATTTCGCGCACGGTTCCTGGGCGCGCGAGTTGTTCGGTGATCGGTTGTGGCTTGCGGCCGAGCTCCACCGCGATCGCAACGATACACACCGAGCCGCCGCCCTTGAGCAGGCCGCACAAGACCTGGGTCTCCCGATCGTGGCTGCCGGGGATGTTCATATGGATATCCGTCGCCGCCGGGCGCTCCAAGACACGCTCACGGCCATCCGCCATACCACCACGATTGCCGAGGCGGGAGCGCACCTGTTTCCCAACGGGGAACGGCACCTGCGCTCCAGGGACGCCCTTGCGCGCATCTATCCAGCCGAATGGATGGCCGAGACGGTGCGCCTGGCTGCGCGTTGCACCTTTTCCCTGGATGAGCTGCGCTACCGCTACCCGGCCGAAATCGTGCCGGAAGGACACACGCCTGCGTCCTGGTTGCGCGCATTGACGGAGGAGGGCATCCGTTGGCGCTGGCCTCGTGGGGTCGTCGATCGGGTTCGGACGCAGATCGAACACGAGCTTCGTCTGATCCGCGAGCTCGAATACGAAGCCTACTTCCTGACGGTCCACGACATCGTCCGCTTCGCACGGTCGCGCGACATCCTGTGCCAAGGGCGCGGTTCGGCTGCGAACAGTGCGGTGTGTTTCGTGCTCGGCATCACCGAGGTCGATCCCACACGCATGGAAATGCTCATGGAGCGCTTCATCAGCAAGGAGCGCAACGAGCCGCCGGACATCGACATCGACTTCGAACACAAGCGACGGGAAGAGGTCCTTCAGTATGTCTACCAGCGCTACGGGCGGGAGCGCGCGGCGCTGGCGGCCACCGTCATATCCTATCGGGGCAAGAGCGCGGTTCGCGATGTAGCCAAGGCGCTGGGATTGCCCCCCGACCAGGTGAACGCCTTGGCCGGTTGCGTGGGCTGGTGGGCGGGCAACAGTCCGATCGAGGACCGCCTGCGTGATGCGGGGTTCGATCCCGATGCGCCGATCATCCGGCGCGTTGTCGGTTTGGCGCGCGAGCTCATCGATCACCCTCGACATCTCTCCCAGCATGTCGGTGGGTTTGTGGTCTCCGATGCGCCCTTGTGGACCTTGGTGCCGGTGGAAAACGCCGCCATGGCGGACCGCACCATCATCCAATGGGACAAGGACGATCTCGACAGCCTGGGGTTGCTGAAAGTCGACTGCCTGGCACTTGGCATGCTTACCTGCATCCAGAAAGCCTTGGACCTGATCCGCAAGCATCGCGGGCGCGACCTCTCCCCCGCGACC
>JAHCAU010000033.1 GCA_019634715.1 Lysobacter sp. | reverse complement strand
CCGTCGTCGAGGGTAAGCGTCCGCCCACCCCATCTCCCTGAGATCGCCCATGCGTGGTGCGATCGGTCGTTTCCGTTTGGCGGGGCGGTCGATGGCAGTGGACAAGGCGAAGGGTTGGGGAGTGCACCAGAAGGCGCAGCGCGAGAGTGGGATGTCGGTGGCGGCGTATTGCCGTCGGCACGGGTTGAGCTACACGCGCTGGATGTACTGGCAGCGGCGGCTCGGAACCGGGGCGCTGAAGCCGATTGCGGTGTCGTCGCCGGCGTCGGTGGCGGCGGCCATGACCGTGACGTTGTCGCTGCCGGGCGGTGCGTGCGTGCGCGTGAGGGGAGTTTGCGCGGCGGACCTGGTGGCGCTGGTGCGGGGCTTGTCGTGCTGAGCCCGACGGGCTGGTGGCTTGGGGTGAAGCCGGTGGATCTGCGCTGCGGGATCGACCGGCTGCTGGGGACGATCGCGGCGTTGGGTCACGACGCGCGCGAAGGGGGCGCGTACGTGTTCCGCAACCGCAGCGGGAACCGGATCAAGGTGGTATGCGTGGACGCGCAGGGCGTATGGCTGTGCGTGCGGAGGCTGCACGAAGGCACGTTCCACTGGCCTCGTGCGGACGAGGCGGCGTGGTCGTTGAGTCCGGAACAGTTCGCATGGCTGGCGGCGGGTGTGGACTGGCAGCGGTTGTCGCGCGACGTGGGTGCACTTCCAAAATTCGTTTAGACGGCTAAACTGCGGGCATGGATGCAGCCGCGATCAACGCCCTCACCGATATCGACGTGCTGCGGGCCCTGGTGCTCGAGAAGATCGACACCATCGCGCAGCGCGACACGCTGATCGAACAACGCGACCGCGCGATCGTGTACAAGGACGCGAAGATCGCCCATCTGACGCACGAGATCGCGCGGCTGCGGCGCCTGCAGTACGCGGCGAAGTCCGAACGGATGGACCCGACGCAGCGCGAACTGTTCGACGCGGCGATGGCAGCGGACATCGCGGCGCTGGAAGCGCAGCTGGACGATCTGCGCTCGCCGACGGCGCCGAGCCCCGCGCCGCGGCGCACGCCGCAACGGCGCGCGTTGCCGGCCGAGCTGCCGCGCATCGAGACGATCCACGAACCGGCCTCCTGCGATTGCGCCACCTGCGGACGGGCGCTGGTGAAGATCGGCGAGCACGTCTCGGAGAAGCTGGACGTCGAACCGCTGAAGTTCTTCGTGCGCCGCGAGGTGCATCCGCAGTACGCCTGCCGCACCTGCGAGACGATCGTGGCCGAACCGGTGGCACCGTCGATCTTGGATCGCGGCATCGCTGCACCGGGCCTGCTGGCCCAGGTGGCGATCCACAAGTATGCCGACCACCTTCCGCTGTACCGGCAAGAAGCGATCTTCGCCCGTCACGGCATCGAGATCGGTCGCACCACGCTGGCCGAATGGACCGGGGTGATCGGGCTGCGCTTGCAACCGCTGGTCGATGCCCTCAAAGCCCGGCTCAAGCAAGCGCCCGTGCTGCACGCCGACGAGACGCCGGTCGCCCAGCTCGACCCGGGTGCCGGCAAGACGAAACGGACCTATCTGTTCGCGTATCGAACGAGCGGCGAACGACCCATCGTCGTGTTCGACCACTGCCCGAGTCGAGCCGGCAAACATGCCGCCGCCTTCCTCGGCGAGTGGAGCGGCGCGCTGATGGTCGACGACTACGCCGGCTACAAGGCGTTGTTCGAACGCGGCGTCACCGAACTGGCCTGCTGGGCGCATGCCCGGCGCGGGTTCTTCGACGCCCATGCCGCCAGCGGCCATCCGGTGGCACAGGAGGCTCTCCACCGCATCGGCGAGCTGTACGCGATTGAAGCCAAGCTGCGCGACCTCGACGACGGGGCGCGCGGCGTCGAACGGCGCCGCCGCATCGGCCCATGGCTCACGGCCTTCAAGGCCTGGCTGGACGCCGCGCGCGCGAACACCCTCGGCAACAGTGGCGTACGCAAGGCAATCGACTATGCGCTGCGACGATGGCCCGCGCTCGCGCGCGTTGTCGACGACGGCGCCTACCCGATCGACAACAATCCGATCGAGAACGCCATCCGCCCGATCGCCGTCGGCCGCAAGAACTGGCTGTTCGCCGGCTCCGAAACCGCCGCGTGTCGCGCTGCCGCGATCATGAGCCTGATCGCCACCGCCAGGGCCAATGGCATCGAACCCCACGCCTGGCTCACCGACGTGCTCACCCGACTCCCGACCACCAAGGACCGGGACATCGATACGTTGTTGCCCCTGGCATAGCGCCTACGCCTGCGGAAGGTGGGGTGGGCGGACGCTTACACTCGGCTGTCATCGACAACAGCTTCTTTCGCACCATCCACAGATTCGACAGGGCGAACAGCACGACGATCTGCGCCGTGTTCTTCACCAACCCCTTGAAGCGCACCTTGCGATAGCCGAACTGGCATTTGATCACCCGGAACGGATGCTCGACCCGGGCGCGGATCGCGGCCTTGATCGTCTCCAGCGTCTGGGTCGCTTCCTTGAGTTCGCCTTCCGGCATCGCCTTGATCGTTCCGCGCCTGGCCGCGATGTGCCACTGCGCTTTGTTGTCCTTCAGTTCCTCTCGCTTGTCCGCACCGGTATAGCCGGCATCGCAGTGGACGCTCTCCTCGTTCCCGTGCAACAGCTTCTCCGTCTCCGACACGTCCGAAACGTTGGCCGGAGTGGTGGTCACCGTGTGCACCAGTCCCGATTCGACATCCGCGCCGATGTGCGCCTTCATCCCGAAGTACCACTGCTGTCCCTTGCGTGTCTGATGCATGTCCGGGTCGCGAGCGCGGTCCTTGTTCTTCGTCGAAGGCGGCGCGTGGATGATCGTTGCGTCGACGATCGTGCCTTGGCGCAGCAGCAGGCCCTTGTCGCCGAGATGCTCGTTCACCGCAGCCAGCAGCTTCGGCGCAAGCTCATGCTTCTCCAGCAAATGACGGAAGTTCAGGATCGTCGTCTCATCCGGAAGGCTCCCGCGGGTCAACGAAAGGCCTGCAAACCGGCGCAGGGGCGCGACCTCATAAAGCGCCTCTTCCATCGCCGGATCGCTGTACCCGAACCAGTTCTGCATCAAGTGGATGCGCAGCATCGTCATCAGCGCGTACGGGCGACGCCCCCTGCCTGCCTTCGGATACTCCGGCTCGATCAGCGCCAGCAGGGCATCCCACGGGACCACCTGTTCCATCTCCGCAAGGAACACTTCCCGGCGTGTCTGCTTGCGCTTGCCGGCATACTCGGCATCGGAGAAGCTCATCTGCGACATGGTGGTATCAGGCCCGTCTGGATGAGAACAATTGTACTATGATACGCAGGACTTGTTCAGAGGTTCCCTAGGAAGCGCCCCTCATCCGCGGCTGCCGCCGCACCTTCTCCCCGTCGCCACGGGGAGAAGGGACAGGCATGCGCTGCCGCTGAAGTGCAGCTTGCATGCTTGCGGCAGCGCCAGCCTTTCCAGGATGAAACCT
>JAHCAU010000032.1 GCA_019634715.1 Lysobacter sp. | reverse complement strand
CAACCGGGTGCCGTCGAGGTACAAGGGTGCGCCTCGGCGCACCGTTCGAATGACCTCACGAACAAAGCCGGTGCGCCGGGGCGCACCCTATTGAATCAAGGGGCGTGGATCGCGCCCAGCACCCTCGGCCCGCGCGCGCCGGTGACGCTGGGCAGGTTGCCCGGGCGGCCGAGCACGGCCTGCCGGGCGAGCCAGGCGAAGCCGAGCGCTTCGACCATGTCGGGGTCGATGCCGTGCGCGGCGGTGGATTCGACGACCGCGTCCGGCAGCGCGTCCGTCAGTGCCTGCATCAGGGCCGGGTTGTGCACGCCGCCGCCGCAGGCGATCACCCGACGCGCACCGGGCAGGGTACTGCGCAGGGCGTCGACCACGGTCGCGGTGGTCAGGGCGAGCAGGGTGGCCTGCACATCGGCGGGCGACTCGTGGCCGCCGAGCTTCGATTCGACCCAGGTCAGGTGGAACTGGTCGCGTCCGGTGCTCTTTGGGGGAGACTGCGCGAAATACGGTTCGTCGAGCAGGCGCGCGAGCAGGGCCGGGTCGACCCGGCCCGACGCCGCGAAACTGCCGCCGCGGTCGTAGGGCCAGCCGGTGTGGCGCAGGCACCAGGCGTCCATCAGGCCGTTCGCGGGGCCGGTGTCGAAGCCGCGCACCGCGCCGCCGTCGGCGGGCAGCAGGGTCAGGTTGGCGATGCCGCCGAGGTTGAGCACCGCCCGGTCTTCGCCCTGCGCCGCCAGCAGGGCGGCGTGCAGGGCCGGCAGCAGCGGCGCGCCATGCCCACCGGCGGCCACGTCGCGGCGGCGGAAGTCGGCGACCGTGCGCACTCCGGTGGTCTCGGCGATCAGGCTGGCGTCGCCCAGCTGCAGGGTGAAGCGGTGCCGGCCGTCACCGCGCGGGCCGTCGGGCCGGTGGCGCAGGGTCTGGCCGTGCGAACCGATGGCCGCGAGCGCGGCGCGGTCGATGCCGCTGTCTCGGATCGCGGACTCGGCGGCGTCGGCGAAAGCCTGGCCGATGCGGGTTTCGAGCGTGCCGATTTCGTCGAGTGTCAGTGCGGGCGCGCGCTGGCCGAGGTCCACCAGCACCTCGCGCAGCGCCGGCTCCCAGGCGTAGGTACGGCCGAACACCAACTCGGCGCGCGGCACCGGCGCATCGTGGAAACGGGCGATGGCGACATCGATCCCGTCGGCGCTGGTGCCGGAGATCATGCCCAGATAGAGCCTGTCGGGAAGCGGGGCGGATTCGGGGGAGGCGGTCATGGCATCGTGCATCGCGCCATGATCGGCGATGCCCCGCGCCGCCGCCAGCGGCGACGCGGACGGAACGGCGGCGCGGCCGCCGTCAGCCCTTCGCGTTCTTCTTCTTCGCGGCGCCGGGCTTGTCGGCGGCGGCGACCTGGATGGGTTCCATGCCGGCCGGGAACACGATGTTCTCGACGGTACGGATCTTGGTCATCGCGCGCTGGGTCTCGGCACGGAAGCTGGCCAGCTCGGCGCCGCGCAGCGGCTCCGGCGGGGGCAGGGTCACGCTCAGCGGGTTGCGGTGCACGCCGTTGATGCGGAATTCGTAGTGCAGGTGCGGGCCGGTGGACATGCCGGTGCTGCCGACGTAACCGATGACCGTGCCCTGGGCGACGCGCTGTCCCTGGCGGATGTTGCCGAAACGCGACATGTGGCCATAGAGCGTGGTGGTGCCGCGGCCGTGGTCGAGCACCACGGTCTTGCCGTAGCCGCCCTGCCAGCCCACGAATTGCACGCGCGCATCGCCGGCGGCCTGGATCGGCGTGCCGGTGCTGGCGGCATAGTCGACGCCCTTGTGCATGCGCATGTTGCCCAGCACCGGGTGCCGGCGCGCGCCGAAGCTGGAACTCAGCCGGGCGTACGGGATCGGCATGCGGATGAAGTTCTTCTTCAGCGGACGGCCGTCGGAGGTGAAGTACTCCGGCTTGCCGTTGCGGTTGTGGCGGAAGGCGGTATGCAGCTTGCCGTCCACGGTGAAGGCGGCGGCCAGCACAGGGCCGGTCTTTTCGAGCTGGCCATCGACCCACGTCTGGTCGACCACGACGCTGAAGCGGTCGTCTTCGTCGAGGTCCGAATCGAAGTCGATGTCGTACTTGAACATCTCGTCGGTGAGCTGGTCCAGGTGCACGCTGGTCAGGCCCTGCTTGCGCGCCGAGCGGAACAGCGAGCGGCCGACCTTGCCGCTGAGCACCACCGTGCGCACGTCGACATCGCGCTTGATCACGGTCTCGCGGATGCTGTCGTCGACCAGGTTCAACTGCACGCGCTGGCCGTCCTTGCGCAGGTAGCGCACCGCGCGGAGCTTGCCGCCGACCGGCAGGTCCACCGACAGCTCCACGTCGGGGGTGACGTAGCCGATGGCCTCCTTGACGCCGGGATGGGCCAGGACGCGATCGAGGTCGTCCTCGCCGATGCCGAGCGTGGCGAACATGTGGCGGAGGGAGGCGCCGCGCTTGACGGTGACGCTCTGCCAGCTGTCGCCGGGGTTGCCCTGGCGCCGGATCACCGACAGCGGCGGCAGCTTCAGGGACATGGTCTGGGTCTGGACCCGCGCCCCGTCGTCCACGGGCTCGAGCACGGAGGCGAAGCCGGGGACGATCGCGCCGACCAGGGCGACCATGGTCGCCATCAGGCTGGCCTGGGCCCACTGGCGGCGGGTCCAGCGGCCGTCGAAGCCGGGGGACAGGGTTTGCGACGGGTCGGCCTGCTGGGCTTCCTGTGCCTGTGCCTGGCGCAGATTGCGCAGGCGGATCAAACGGTTGCGCGGTGCGCGACTCGACGGTGCGGACATTGAACGGGATCCCCCTGTCGGGACGGCCAAGGGCAGTACCATAAGTCAGTCGAAAAGAGTGCGTCAAATCCTTGACCGGCTTGGTTTTTTTGCGTCTTTCGGTTTAACTAGGCTTTAACGCTTCGTTCATCTGCTGCGGCCGGTCCGATCCACGGCCGTCCTTTCCCCCCTGTCGTCAATTCCCGGTTTTCCCTCATGTCCACCGAATCCTTCGACCCCGCCGCCCTGGCGCTCATCGAACGCGGCGCCGACGAGATCCTCAAGCGCGAGGAACTGGAAGCCCGCCTCGTCGCGTCCATGAAAGCGGGCGGCCGCCCGCTGCGGATCAAGGCCGGCTTCGATCCCACCGCGCCCGACCTGCACCTCGGCCATACCGTCCTGCTCAACAAGATGCGCCAGTTCCAGGACCTGGGCCACCAGGTGATCTTCCTGATCGGCGACTTCACCGGGATGATCGGCGACCCCACCGGCAAGAACGTCACCCGCAAGCCGCTGACCCGCGAGGACGTGCTCTCGAATGCGGAAACCTACGCCGAGCAGGTGTTCAAGGTGCTCGACCGCGAGCGCACCGAGGTCCGCTTCAACAGCGAGTGGTTCGGCAAGATGAGCGCCGCGGACATGATCAGGCTCGCCGGCCAGCACACCGTCGCGCGCATGCTCGAACGCGACGACTTCGCCAAGCGCTACGCCGCGCAGCAGTCGATCGCGATCCACGAGTTCCTCTACCCGCTGGTGCAGGGTTACGACTCGGTGGCGCTCGAGGCCGATGTCGAGCTGGGCGGCACCGACCAGAAGTTCAACCTGCTGATGGGCCGCGGCCTGCAGGAGCACTTCGGCCAGAAGCCGCAGATCGTGCTGACCATGCCGCTGCTGGAGGGCCTGGACGGCGTGAACAAGATGTCGAAGTCGCTCGGCAACTACATCGGCATCGCCGAGCCGGCGATCGACATCGTCAACAAGACCATGAAGATCGGCGACGACCTCATGTGGCGCTGGATCGACCTGCTGAGCTTCGAGATCGGCGTCGCCGAAGCCGCGCGGCTGAAGGCCGACATCGAAGCGGGACAGCTCAACCCGCGCGACGTGAAGCTGCGCCTCGCCCGCGAACTGGCGACGCGCTTCCACGATGCCGCCGCCGCCGAGACCGCCATCGCCGGCTGGCATGCCGCCGTGACCGGACAGGGCGACACCTCGCTGCTGCCGCTGCACGAGGTGGCCATTCCGGCCGAGGGCATCCGCATCGCCGCGCTGCTCACCGCTGCGGGCATCACGCCGAGCAACGCCGAGGCGAACCGCAAGATGAAGGAGCGCGCGGTGAAGGTCGACGGCAACGTGGTCGAGGATCCGGGGACGACCTTCCAGCCCGGCTTCGAGGGCGTGCTGCAGGTCGGCAAGCGCAACTTCGCGCGGGTGCGGCTGGTCGCGGGCTGAGCCGGCGCCACCGCACCCGCATGGCCGTGCCTACATGATCGGGAAGTGGCCCTTCTGCGGACCCTCCTGCGTCTGGGAAGGCGATGCGACGGACGGCGGCGCGATGCCCGCGGCGCGTTGCAGGGTCTCGATCGCCACCGGCGGCGCCTGTTTCGGCGAAGCATCGTCCTGATGGGCGACCAGCGACGGCCTGCCGCCGTCCGGGCTCGCGGCTTCGATGCGCGTGATGCCGGTCAGGCCGCCGCTGCGGGCCTGTGACGCGACCTCGCGCGCCGCTTCCGCGAGCTGGCCGGGCGTCGAAAGCCCGAGCAGTGCCGCATGCGGCGACAGCGCCTCACGGGCCTGCTCGTAGAGCGAGCCCGGCCGAGGTTCCACGGCCGTCGACGGCAGCGGGGGCGTGGACGACGCGGCGACCGGATCCGTGGGGGCGGCCGGCTTCACCTTGCCGCCCGCGACATCGAACGCCAGCACGGTGCCGTCGCCGCCGGTCGCGAAGATCCGCTGCTTGTCCGGGCTGGCGGCGAGGGTGGCGGTGGCGAACCCGTGCTCCCTCGCGGCGGCGGCGATCTCGCGCATGGCCGGCCTGACTTCACTGAATTTGAAGATCTCGAGCGTGCCAAGCTGCACGCGTACCGAGTCGTCGAGTCCCAGCTTGGTGTGGTCGGGCGGTGCCTTGGCCGTCAATGCCGGCCGATCGAGCGCGTCGGGCGCATGCGCGGCGGGGACGACCGGCGCATCGGCCAACTCGGACGGACCGCCATAGCCGGACTTGAGCGGCGTCTCGACGAATCGGAACAGGTCGTCGCGCTTGAGCGGGACGACGGCGTCCGCGAGACGCGGGTCGAGGTGCTCCAGCCTGCTGTTGGTGTGGCCGCCCGATGCGAAGATCGCCGGATTGTCCCGGTGCTTGAAGTAGAGTCCGTCGTTCGCGATCGTGCAGCCGTTGTCGGGCAGTTCCGTGACCTTGCCCCTGGCCACGCCCTGTTCGACCAGGTGGTCCCGGATCATCTCCGGCAGGTTGCGGGCATGGCCGCTCTGGCGCTGGTTGTTGTTGTGGACGAGGTAGGCCTCGGTGATCTCGCCGCCATTGGCGACATCGCGGGCGAAGGCCGCGAGCGGTGCCTTGTAGTCGTCGAACCGGCCCAGCGCGTCGCTGTAGACGTGCGTCAGCCCGATCCTGTCGCCGCTCTTCAGCGCGACGGCGACGCAGCCGGACAACCCGTCGGTCATCAGTTCGGCCCGGGTGCGGCGGTCGATGATCACGGCTTCGTCGAGGCTGACCTTGATGACGACGGGGCCGGCCGGCGCCGAAGGCGTCGATGTCGACGAGACGGGGGATGCGTGCGGATAGGGTTCCATGGTGCGGATCTCCTGGGGGCGGCAGCGGCCGGCGTGGACAGGCGCCAACGATAGCAGCCGCTCCGGGGCGGCCGTGACCTCTGGCAGGGGGCAGGCGCGGGCCAGTCGGTATCCTGCGGTGTCGGCGCCGCCAGGCGGAACCGCGCTCCGACATCACTTTCCGCCGCAGAGTCCTTCATCATGTCGAACCGGGTCACCACTTTCGCGCTGCTCATGACGCTTCCCTTCTCCGCCCTCTCCGCCGATCTCCCGCCGCCGCCCGACGCGGCGAAGAAGCCCCACCAGGTCAAGGCGCCGCACGGCGCCACCCGCAACGACGAGTACTACTGGCTGCGCGACGACAAGCGCGAGAACAAGGACATGCTGGCGTACCTCAACGCCGAGAACGCCTACGTCGACAAGGTGATGGCGCCGCTGAAGCCGCTGCAGGAGACGCTGTACGACGAGATCGTCGGCCGCATCAAGCAGGACGACGATTCGGTGCCCTACCGCGAGCGCGGCTGGTGGTACTTCAGTCGCTTCAAGACCGGGCAGGACTATCCGGTCTACGTGCGCGCCCGCGCCGCCGCCGACGGCAGCCGCAGCGACGACGAGCAGGTGCTGCTCGACGTGAACGAACTGGCCCGGGACAAGAAGTACTACAACATCGGCGCCTACGAAGTCAGCCAGGACAACCGCCTGCTGGCCTATGCCGAAGACGACAACGGCCGGCGCCAGTACACGGTGCGCATCAGGAACCTCGACACCGGCGAGCTGTATCCGGACTTGATCCGCGGCGTGTCGGCCAACCTCGTGTGGGCCGACGACAACAGGACCCTGTTCTACGTCGAGAACGATCCCGAGACCCTGCTCACCGTGCGGGTGAAGAAGCACGTGCTGGGCACCCCGGCGTCGGAGGACGCGCTGGTGTACGAGGAGAAGGACGACAGCTTCTACATGGGCATCGGCCGCACCCGCGACGACAGGTACATCTGCATCAGCGTCGACAGCACGGTCTCCAGCGAATCGCGCTGCACCCCGGCCGCGAACCCCGGTGAATTCGTCGTGCTGGCGCCGCGCGAGCGCGACGTCGAATACAGCGCCGACCACCACGGCGGACGCTGGGTGATCCGCACCAATGCGCCGGGCGCCGACGGCAAGCCGGCGCCGAACTACAGGATCGTCACCGCACCCAGCGACGGCACCTCGCGCAAGCAGTGGACCGACTGGGTGCCGCATCGCGACGACGTCTTCATCGAGGGTTTCGAGCTGTTCGACGGATTCACCGCCATCGCCGAGCGTTCCGATGGGCTGGAGCGCATCCGCCTGCTGAAGAAGGATGGCGAGGAGTTCGTGAAGGCCGACGAGCCGGCGTACTCGATGGGGCTGTCGACCAACTCCGAGAGCGACACGCCGTGGCTGCGCTACACCTACACCTCGCAGACCACGCCGGCCACCACCTACGAGCTGAACACCACCACCGGCGAACGCCGCCTGCTCAAGCAGCAGCCGGTGATCGGCTACGACCCGTCGCAGTACACGACCGAGCGCGTGTGGGTGACCGCGCGCGACGGCGCGAAGATCCCGGTGTCGCTGGTCTACCGCAAGGGCTTCAGGCGCGACGGCAGCGCCGCGATGCTGCAGTACGCCTATGGCAGCTACGGCGCGTCGATGGACCCGGGTTTCAGCGTGGTCAACGTCAGCCTGCTCGACCGCGGCATGGTCTACGCCCTGGCGCACATCCGCGGCGGCCAGGAGATGGGCCGCAAGTGGTACGACGACGGCAAGCTGTTCAACAAGATGAACACGTTCACCGATTTCATCGACGTCACCGACCACCTGGTGCGCGAAGGCTATGCCGCCAAGGATCGGGTCGCGGCGTTCGGCGGCAGCGCCGGCGGCCTGCTGATGGGCGCGATCTCGAACATGGCGCCGGACAGGTACCGCGTGATCCTGTCGCAGGTGCCCTTCGTCGATGTGGTCACCACCATGCTCGATCCGACCATCCCGCTGACCACCAACGAATACGACGAGTGGGGCAACCCGGAGAAGAAGGACTTCTACGACTACATGCTGTCGTACTCGCCCTACGACAACCTGTCGAAGCAGGCCTACCCGGCGATGTTCGTCGGCACCGGCCTGTGGGATTCGCAGGTGCAGTACTGGGAGCCGGCGAAGTACGTCGCCCGCCTGCGCGAACTGAACACCTCGAAGCATCCGGTCGTGTTCCGCACGAACATGGAAGCCGGCCACGGCGGCAAGTCCGGCCGTTTCCAGCGCTTCCGCGAGCAGTCCGAGATGTTCGCGTTCATGCTCGACCAGCTCGGCGTGAAGGCCGAACCGCAGCGCTGATCGACGCCGGCATCGATCGCATGCGTGGCCGCGAGGCCGGGGTCCGCCGCCCCGGCCTCGTCGTTTTCGCCGATACTCCGCGCATGGCCGAACCCTCGCCGCTGCCCGTCACGTCCACGCCGCGCCGGATGCGCTGGCTGTGGTGGCTGCTGGCCTACGCCAGCCTGCTGCTCGGGCTGATCGGCGTGGTCCTGCCCGGCCTGCCGACCGTGCCGTTCGTGCTGCTGTCGGCCTACGCCGCAGCGCGCGGCTCGCAGCGGTTGCACGCCTGGCTGCTGGCGCATCGCCAGTTCGGGCCGATGATCCGCGACTGGCAGGCCGAGGGCGCGGTCAGCCGGCGCGCCAAGTGGCTGGCGACGATCATGATGTCGCTGTGCGCGGTGATCATGTTCCTGACCGCACCGAAGTGGTGGATGGCCGCCACCGGCACCGGGATCATGACCATCGTCGCGACCTGGCTGTGGTTCAGGCCCGAGCCGCGGCGCAGGCGCTGAGCGCGGCGTCGAGATTCCCCCCTTCCGGCATGGCGGCTACACTGCGCGCATGAATCGACGCCCCGCCTACGTTCTCGCCGCCATGGCCCTGTGCCTGGCCTTGTCCGCCTGCGGCAACAAGGGTCCGCTGGTGCTCCCGGACAAGCCCGATGACGCCCCGTCCGCCGCCACCGACGGCACCACCGGCCGGCCCGGTCCGGCCGGCGACGCCAACGCCCGCCATCGCTGACATGAGCCATGCGCTGCACGGCCTGATGCGCTTCAGCAAGATGCACGGTGCCGGCAACGACTTCGTGGTCATCGACCTGCGCGCGCCCGACAGCGTCGCACCCGATCCGGCCCTCTGCCGTGCCTTGGCCGACCGCCACACGGGCGTCGGCTGCGACCAGATCCTCACCATCGAGCCGCCGCGCAGCGCGGGCGCCGCCGCGTCGTACCGCATCTGGAACGCCGACGGCTCGCTGGCCGGGCAGTGCGGCAACGGTGCGCGCTGCGTTGCCGCCTGGATGATGCGCGACAGTGCCGGGCGCGATCCCGAGCGCTGCCTTGCCGGCCGCTTCGAGCTCGACAGCCCGGCCGGCACGCACGCGGTCGAGGCGATCGACCTGCACCACTACCGCCTCGACATGGGGCACCCGGCCTTCGAGCCGGCGCGCATCCCGCTGCACGGTTTCGACGTCGCCCTCGATGCCTACACCCTGGAGATCGACGGCACGCCCGTCGTCTTCGGCGCGGTCTCGATGGGCAACCCGCACGCGGTGATCGAAGTCGACGACGTCGATACGGCCGCCGTCGCCACGCTCGGCCCGGCGCTGCAGCGCCATGCCGCCTTCCCCGATTCGGTCAACGTCGGCTTCGCCCAGGTCGTCGCCCGCGACCGCGTCCGCCTGCGCGTGTACGAGCGAGGCGTCGGCGAGACGCTCGCCTGCGGCAGCGGCGCCTGCGCGGCCGCCGCAGTGCTGATGCGGCGCGGCCGGGTCGACCGCGAGGTCGCGATCGAGTTGCCCGGCGGCACGCTGCGCATCGCTTGGCACGACGACGACGCCACCCTCACGATGGCCGGCCCGGCCATGTTCGTGTTCGAGGGCGAGTGGCGCACATGACCGACCGCCACAGCACTTCCATGCAGGACAGTTCGATGCCAGACAAAGACAAGATCGGCGCCCACGAGATCGCGGCCTGGCTGCGCCGGCACCCGACCTTCCTGCAGCAGTTCCCCGACCTCGCGCTCAGCCTGGTCGTGCCGCGCGACCAGGGTCCGGCATCGTCGCTGGCCAGCTACCAGCTGGAAATCCTGCGCGACAAGAACCGCGAGCTGTCGCGGCGCCTGCACGAACTGTTCGGCAACGCGCAGGAGAACGAGCGGCTGGCGGTGCGCACGCACCAGCTCACCCTCGCCTTGATGAAGCAGCGCAGCGCCGTCGACACCGTGCGCGCCATGGCCGCGAGCCTGGCCGAGGATTTCAACGGCGACCTGGTGCGGATCGTGCTGCTGTCCGAGGGCGCGTCGGCGATGGTCGATGGCCTCGGCGACACCGACTGGCTGCAGATCCTGCCCGAAGCCGATCCGCGCCTCGCGCCCTTCCGCGACTGCCTCAAGGACGGCGAACCGATCTGTGGTCGCCTGCATCCGGACAAGAACGCGCTGCTCTACGGCCTGCGCGCCGAGGACGTGCAGTCCAGCGCGCTGCTGCCGCTGCCCGGCGTGGGCCTGATCGCGGTCGGCAGCCGCGAACCCAACCGCTTCTTCCCCGGCATGGGCACGCTGTTCCTGCGCATGATGGGCGACGCCTTCGTCGTGGCGCTGCGGCGGTTCGGCGGCTGACGATGGCGTCCTCGTCGCACGCCGAGGACTTCCTGTCCCATCTCGAGATCGAGCGGCGCATGTCCGCGCACACGCTCGATGCCTATCGTCGCGATCTCGACGCGCTGGCCGCGTGGGCGGGCGAGCAGGGCATCGACGACCCGGCGACGCTGCACACCGAACAACTGCGCGCGTTCGTGGCCTCCGAACACCGGCGTGGCCTGTCGCCCAAGAGCCTGCAGCGGCGATTGTCCGCGTACCGAAGCTTCTACCAGTGGCTGCTCAGGCATGGCCGTGTCGCCGCCAACCCGGCCGCCGCGCTGCGCGCGCCGAAGGCACCGCGCAGGCTGCCGCAGGTACTGGACGTGGACGAGGCGGTGCAACTGGTCGAACTGCCGACCGACGCGCCGCTCGGCGTGCGCGATCGCGCCATGCTCGAACTGTTCTACAGCTCCGGCCTGCGCCTGAGCGAGCTGTGCGCGCTGCGCTGGCGCGACCTGGACCTGGCCGAAGGCCTGGTCACGGTGCTGGGCAAGGGCAGCAAGCAGCGCACGGTGCCGGTGGGCTCGCACGCGCGGCGCGCGCTGGAGGACTGGCGGCGCGAGTCGCAGGGTCAGCCGGACCGTCCTGTGTTCCCGGGGCGGCACGGCGCGCCGATCGGCGCGCGCGCGGTGCAGATCCGCCTGCGCCAGCTCGCGCAGCGCCAGGGCCTGTTCAAGCGCGTGCACCCGCACCTGCTGCGGCATTCGTTCGCCAGCCACGTGCTCGAATCCTCCGGCGACCTGCGCGGCGTGCAGGAACTGCTCGGCCACGCCGACATCGCCACCACGCAGATCTACACGCACCTGGACTACCAGCACCTGGCCAGGGTGTACGACGGCGCGCACCCGCGGGCGAAGCGGAAACCATAGGGTGCGCCCTGGCCTGAGGTATCCCCACA
>JAHCAU010000031.1 GCA_019634715.1 Lysobacter sp. | reverse complement strand
CACGCCCGGGCCGGGCACCGGGCCCTGGGCCGCTGGCGCGTTGTTGGACTTGAAGGTCGAGCTGCCGCCGTTGTAGAACTCATTCACCGACACATCCGCACGCAGGTCGCCAACCAGGGGCGTCAGACCCTCGAAATCGATGCGCGTGGTCGTCGCCGTCGCGGAAAAGGCGGTGCTGTGGGCCGCGAGGACCACTGCCAAACCGAGATGTCGTTGCCAAAGCATGTTCTGTGCCACCAATTGATCAATAAAGCCCGAACGGCGAAACTGGCCGTGATTTCCGTGAGACTTTAGCGAATGCCCCTAGCTTGGGGGATACGTTCAGTATGAACTTGATACGTATTAACCCGTGTATCGACACGCAATGTTACAAGTTGCCACCGCAAGGGGGGGCTGGCCCCTGGGTGCTGTGCCGCCGCCGCTACACTGGCTCGCGTGGAGACCAAGTGGCTCGAGGACTTCGTCAGTCTGGCTGAAACGCGCAGTTTTTCGCGTTCGGCGCAATTGCGCCACGTCACCCAGCCCGCCTTTTCGCGCCGCATCCAGGCGCTGGAGGCCTGGGCGGGTATCGATCTGGTCGACCGCTCGTCCTACCCGACCCGCCTGACCCCCGCCGGCGAAACCTTCCACGCCCAGGCGCTGGATGTGCTGGCCGCGCTGCAGGCGGCGCGCAACACCCTGCGCAGTCATGTGGGTGGCGGCCAGGACATGATCGAATTTGCGATTCCGCACACGCTGGCGTTCACATTCTTTCCGCACTGGATGATGGAGCTTCGTGCGCGCTTTGGTGCGGCCTGGACAGCGGCAAACACGCCGCGTCGCTGTCCGCGGGCCGCCCCGGCGTGCTGCACGGCAACCGCACCTACGTGCTCTGCGACGACGATGGCCAGATCATCGAGACCCACTCGATTTCCGCGGGTCTCGATTACCCCGGCGTCGGCCCCGAGCACGCGTTCCTGAAGGATCGCGGCCGCGCCGATTACGCCGGCGTCACCGACGACGAAGCGATGGAAGCGTTCCACCTGCTCGCCAAGACCGAAGGCATCCTGCCGGCGCTGGAATCCAGCCATGCCATCGCCCAGGCGATGAAGCTCGCCCGCGACCTGCCGAAGGACGGCCTGGTGCTGTGCAACCTGTCCGGTCGCGGCGACAAGGACGTGCACACCATCGCCGCGCGCGAAGGCATCGTGTTCTGAGTTTGGAAAACGTTTGCCACGGATTGACGCGGATAACGCGGATCAATCAGTGACAAGAACACGCATGGCGCTCTTTGGGAGATCTCGCCACACCGAATGATGCGTGCTGACGGCAATCCGTGTTTCTTCAAACCAGGGATCCACCTTTAACTTTGCTTCCAATCCGCGTTTTCCGCGTCAATCCGTGGCCAAAAATTTCATGAATCGCATCGACCGCAAGTTCGCCCAGCTCAAGTCCGCCGGCCGCAAGGCCCTCGTGCCCTTCGTCACCGCTGGCGACCCGTCGAAGGAAGCCACCGTGCCGGTGATGCATGCGCTGGTCGCGGCGGGTGCCGACGTGATCGAACTGGGCGTGCCGTTCTCCGACCCGATGGCCGATGGCCCGACGATCCAGCGCAGCTCCGAGCGCGCGCTGGCGCGCGGCGCGGGGCTGAGCTTCGTGCTGGAGGCCGTGCGCGAGTTCCGCAGCGGCGATGCCGACACCCCGGTCGTGCTGATGGGCTATCTCAACCCGGTCGAGATCCGCGGCTACGCGCGCTTCGCTGCCGATGCCGCCGCGGCCGGCGTGGACGGCCTGCTGGTGGTCGACCTGCCGCCGGAAGAAGCCGGCGACCTGCGCGAAGCGCTCGGCCAGCACGGCCTGGCGCTGATCCTGCTGGCCTCGCCGACCACCCCCGACGCGCGTCTCGACCTGCTCTGCCGCGACGCGCAGGGCTACCTCTACTACGTCAGCTACGCCGGGGTGACCGGCGCCGACCGCCTGGACACCGGCGAGGCCGGCGACCGCCTCGACCTGATCCGGTCGCGCGCCGGCGCGCCGGTGGTGGCCGGCTTCGGCATCAAGGACGCCGCCAGCGCCGCCGCCATGGCCCGGTCCGCCGAGGGCGTGGTCGTCGGCAGTGCCCTGGTCTCGGCCCTGGCCGAATCGACCGGCACCGAGGATGCCGTGGCCCGGGCCGGCGCGTTCCTGGCCCCGCTGCGCGCGGCGCTGGACGCCGGCTGAGGTCCGGACCAGGAGGCGGCCCGGCCCGGGCATCCAGGACCGTGCGGGGGCGAACGGATCGCGCAACACAGTCTTGGTAGACTGCAGCGCTTGGCCGAACCGGCCGTCCACGAGACGCACGAGACGCATGTCCTGGTTGAAGAAACTGATGCCCGCCCGGATCCGCACCGAAACGCGTGCGGCCCGCAAACGCAGTGTTCCCGAGGGCCTGTGGGAAAAGTGCGACGGCTGCGGAGCGGTGCTGTACCGGCAGGAGCTGGAGGAGAACCTCGAAGTCTGTCCGAAATGCGCCTTCCACATGCCGATCCGCGCCCGCGCCCGGCTGAAGGCTTTCCTCGATGAAGGCGTCGGCACCGAAATCGGCGCCGAACTCGGTCCGACCGACGTCCTGAAGTTCAAGGACCAGAAGAAATACGTCGACCGCATCAAGGCGGCGCAGAAGGCCACCGGCGAGCGCGACGCCCTGGTCGTGCTGGAAGGCCACCTGCGCGAGCGTCCGATCGTCGCTGCCGCCTTCGACTTCCCGTTCATGGGCGGCTCGATGGGCTCGGTGGTCGGCGAGCGCTTCTCGCGCGGCGTCGAGCGCGCCTGCGACCTCCGCTCCCCCTTCGTCTGCTTCGCCGCCAGCGGCGGCGCGCGCATGCACGAGAGCCTGTTCTCGCTGATGCAGATGGCCAAAACCTCGGCCGCCCTCGGTCGCCTGCGCGCCAAGGGCCTGCCCTACATCTCGGTGATGACCCATCCCACCACCGGCGGCGTCTCGGCCTCGTTTGCGATGCTCGGCGACATCAACATGGCCGAGCCCGGCGCGCTGATCGGCTTCGCCGGCCCGCGCGTGATCGAGCAGACCGTCCGCGAGACCCTGCCCGAAGGCTTCCAGCGCTCCGAGTTCCTGCTGGAACACGGCGCCATCGACCAGATCTGCGACCGCCGCGAATTGCGCGAGCGCATCGCCCACCTGGTCGCGCTGCTGATGAAGCTCCCGGAGCCGGAAGACGAGGTGGTTGCGGAAGGCTGAAAGGCCGGGAGTCGGGAATGGGGGGCGTGAAGAGCCGCCATTCCCGTCCCTGTTTTGCTTTTACCATTCCCGATTCTTCATTCCCCATTCCCGGCTTTCCCCATGGCAAGAAAATACTTCGGCACCGACGGCATCCGCGGGCGTGTGGGCGAGGGTCCGATCTCGGCGGATTTCGTGCTGCGCCTGGGCAACGCCTACGGCCACGCGCTGCGCGAGGCCGGCGTGCGCCCGGATCCGCGCGAGGGTGGGCAGTGGCGCAAGCCGCTGGTCGTGATCGGCAAGGACACGCGCATCTCGAACTACATGTTCGAGGCCGCGCTGGAGGCCGGCCTGGTCGCCGCGGGCGTGGACGTGCAGCTGATGGGGCCGATGCCGACCCCGGCGGTCTCGCACCTCACGCGCTCGCTCGGTGCCGACGGCGGCATCGTCATCAGCGCCTCGCACAACCCGCACTACGACAACGGCATCAAGTTCTTCTCGGCCGAGGGCGAGAAGCTCGACGACGCCACCGAACTGGCGATCGAAGCCGCGCTCGACAAGCCGTTCAGCACCGTGCCCTCCGACCAGCTCGGCAAGGCCGTGCGCACCCGCGACGCCATCGGCCGCTATGTCGAGGCCTGCAAGGGTTCGGTGCCGCGTCGCTTCGATCTCGGCGGCATGCGTATCGTCGTCGACTGCGCCCACGGCGCGACCTACCAGGTGGGCCCGCTGGTGCTGCGCGAACTCGGCGCGCGCGTCGAGGCGATCGGCGTCGACCCCAACGGCGTGAACATCAACGACGGCGTCGGTTCGACCCATCCCGAGGCGCTGGTCGCACGCGTCCGCGAGACCGGCGCCGACCTCGGCATCGCCTTCGACGGCGACGGCGACCGGGTGATGTTCGTGGACAGCGACGGCACCGTCCGCGACGGCGACGACCTGCTGTACGTGCTCGCCGCCGACTGGCAGGCCAACGGCCGCCTGCGCGGCCCGGTGGTCGGCACGCTGATGACCAATTTCGGCCTGGAGAAGGCGCTCGGCGAGCGCGACATCCGCTTCCTGCGTACCCGGGTCGGCGACCGCTACGTCCACCAGGGCCTGCTCGAGCACGACGGCATCCTCGGCGGCGAGACCTCCGGTCACCTGCTGTGCCTGGACCGGGTCAGTTCCGGCGACGGCATCATCAGCGCGCTGCAGGTGCTGGAAGTGCTGCGCCGTCGCGGCGTGAGCCTGCAGCACGCCCTGGTCGGGTTCACCAAGGTCCCGCAGAAGACGGTGAACGTGAAGGTCGCCGCCGGCAGCCGCCCGGCCGAGGCCGAGAGCGTCAAGGCCGCGCTGGCCGAGGCCCAGGCGGCGGTGCAGGGCAGGGGACGCGCCTTCCTGCGCCCGTCCGGCACCGAGCCGGTGGTCCGGGTGACGGTGGAGGCCGACGAGGCCACGTTGATGCAGACCACGCTGGATCGGCTGGCCGAAGCGGTTCGCGCCGCGGCTTGACCCGGCTCGTTTCAGACCTCGCCCGGTTTGATCGGACTCAAGATCTGCCATCCATCGCCCCGGCGACAATCCCGGGGCGACGCCATACCGCGCCGGATGTACTCTTTCCGCCCGATACCGAACACGACACAGCCCAAGACCAGGACGCCATGAGCGAGCAGCCCTACATCCCCACCCTCGACATCCGCCGATTCACCAATCCGTCGGACGACACGGACCGCGACGCCTTCGTCGCCGAACTCGGCGCCGCCTACCGCGAATGGGGCTTCGCCGGCATCCGCAACCACGGCATCCCGCAGGACCTGATCGACGGCGCCTACGATGCCTTCGTCGCCTTCTTCGCCCTGCCTGAAGAGGTCAAGAAGCGTTACCACATCCCGGGCGGCGGCGGCGCGCGCGGCTACACGCCGTTCGGCGTCGAGACCGCGAAGGACTCGAAGCAT
The DNA here is from genome assembly GCA_019634715.1 of Lysobacter sp. GTDB lineage: Bacteria > Pseudomonadota > Gammaproteobacteria > Xanthomonadales > Xanthomonadaceae > Lysobacter_I. Next base: position 12,526 of record JAHCAU010000031.1, on the reverse strand, counting down.
TTCGACCTCAAGGAGTTCTGGCATGTCGGCCGCGAGGTGCGCGACGAGAAGTACGCCGACGTGATGCCCGAGAACGTGTGGCCGGCCGAAGTCGCCGATTTCCGCGAGAAGGCGTTGGCCCTGTACGACGCGCTCGACGATCTGGGCTCGCGCGTGCTGTCCGCGCTGGCCCTGCACATCGATCTGCCGGAGAACTATTTCGCCGACAAGACCGACAACGGCAATTCGATCCTGCGCCCGATCCACTATCCGCCGATCACCGCCGACGACATCCCGAACGTCCGCGCCGGCGCGCACGAGGACATCAACCTCATCACCCTGCTGGTCGGCGCCAGCGCCGCGGGCCTGGAAGTGAAGTCGAAGAAGGGTGAGTGGGTGCCGTTCACCTCGGATGCCGACACCATCGTCGTCAACATCGGCGACATGCTGCAGCGCCTGACCAACCACGTGTATCCGTCCACCACCCATCGCGTGGTCAACCCGCCGGGCGAACAGGCGCGCAAGCCGCGCTATTCGACGCCGTTCTTCCTGCACCCGAACCCGGATTTCGTGATCGACGTGCTGCCGAACTGCGTCAGCGCCGACAATCCGAGCCGCTACCCCGAATCGATCACCGCGCAGGGCTATCTCGAAGAGCGTCTGCGCGAGATCAAGCTGAAGTAAGCACCGCGCGGTCCGGCATCGCGGCCTGGCGGTGCCGGGCGTCGTCGGACCGCCCGTCGGATCGGCGGGCTGCCATCGGCCGGAGCGGGTCATGCATGACACAGTGAGGGTTCCCGTCGAGCGTCCTGCCATGTCCAAGCCCGTCTACCGGAGTCGCAATGCGACCCCGGCGCGATCCCTCATCCTGCCGATCGCACTGGTCTGCACGGCGGCGGTCCTGCTGCCCTATGCCCCGCGAATCGATGCGGGGCAGCAACTGCCCGATGCGCTCTACGGCATCGGCCTGTGGGTGGTGGCTTTCGCGGCGCTGCTCGCGCGCTGGCGATGGGGTCTGGGACTCTGGCCTGCCGCCCTCGCCGCCGGTGCCGGCGTGCCGCTGGGCGTGCTGTGCAAGGTGGCCTGGGATGTAGTCGGCGACCCCGCGTCGCACAATCTCTGGCCATTCGAGCTGGCGATCGCGGTGGTGGTCGGCGCCGTTCCCGCCCTGCTGGGCGCGCTGGCCGGGTGGGGGCTGTCCGTGCTGCTGCCGGCCGCGAAGTCCTGAGGCCGGCACCCGGCACGGTCATTCCGCGTCGCGGAATTCCTTGCTCCGGCTGGCGACGAGCGCGTGCGCCAGCCCCTCAGGCAGGTATTTGGAGATCGCCGCGATCAGCTTGTTCGCACCGCCGGTGACGCAGCGGCGCTGGCCGCGTTCGACGGCATCCAGCCCCAGCCGGGCCACCGCGTCGGCGTCCAGCCAGAGCCACTTCGGCAGCTTCGACACCCGGTCGCGCATGCCGTTGACGTCGTGGAATTCGGTATAGGTGAAGCCCGGGCACAGCGCGCAGACGTGCACGCCCCTCGCTTCCATCTCCATCGCCAGGCATTCCGAGAAGCGGATCAGGAAGGCTTTGGTCGCGCCGTACAGCGTGTGCCCCGCCGACGCCGGCACCAGCCCGGCCAGCGAGGCCACGTTGACGATCCGCCCGTGTCCCGCCGCTTCCATGGCCGGCAGGAAGCGGTGAGTCAGCTCGCAGACGCCGTTGAGCATCACCTGCAGCGAATCGGCATGGGTCTTCCAGTCCGAGGACAGGTAGCGGCCGGGCACGCCGTACCCGGCGTTGTTGACCAGATGGGCGACGTGCAGGCCGCGCGACGCGATCTCCGCCTGCAGCGTGGCCGGCGCCGCCGGGTCGGCCAGGTCGGCCGCCAGGGTCAGCACATCGACCCGGGGGCGCAGTTCCGCTGCCAGCGCATCGAGCCGGTCGACCCGGCGCGCGGTGAGGATCAGCGGCACGCCCCGGCGCGCGTACTCGCGCGCGATGGCCGCGCCGATGCCGCTCGACGCCCCCGTCACCAGCGCGTATCCGCGCCCGCTGCCTGCATGGGCTTCCGCGCGATCTGTCCCGGGATCCGTCTCGCGTTCTGCCGCCTGCTGCATCCGTCCGCCCTCCGTCCGATCAACCGGCGTCCAGCATACCGGCGGTTCGACCCGTGCCGGTCATCGGCTATCCTGTCGCGATTCTGTCCTGGAGTGGGTCATGCGCCGCAAACTCGTCGCCGGTAACTGGAAGCTGCACGGCAGCCGCGCCTTCGCGCGCGATCTGGTCGAAGGCATCGTCGCCGGGTTGCCGGCCCACGGCATCGACACCGCCATCCTGCCGCCCCTGCCTTACCTCGGCGAGCTGATCGAACGGTTCCGCGATCGGCCCTCGACGCATCCCGTCCTGTTCGGCGCCCAGGATGTCAGTGCGAACGAAAAGGGCGCCTTCACCGGCGAGGTCTCCGCCGCGATGCTGGTCGACATCGGCGCGCGCTACGGCCTGGTCGGCCACTCCGAGCGCCGCCAGTACCACGGCGAGGGCGATGCCCTGATCGCGCGCAAGTTCCTGGCCGCCAAGCACGCCGGCCTGGTGCCGATCCTGTGCGTGGGCGAATCCCTGCACGAGCGCGAAGCGGGCCAGACCGAATACCGGATCGAGACCCAGCTCGACGCCATCTTCGAGCACTGCGGGGCGCAGGCCTTCGCCGGCGCGGTCATCGCCTACGAGCCGATCTGGGCGATCGGCACCGGCCGTACCGCCACCCCGGCCCAGGCCCAGGAAGTGCACGCCTTCATTCGTGGCGAAGTGGCCGCCCGCGATGCTACAATCGCCGGCTCGCTGTCCATCCTGTACGGGGGCAGCTGCAAGCCGGACAACGCGGCGGAACTCTTCGCACAGCCCGATGTCGATGGTGGTCTGATCGGCGGCGCCTCCCTGGTGGCGTCCGATTTCCTGACCATCGTCGCGGCCGCGCGGGGTTGACCCGCGGCGCCGCCGGCGTCCCCATCACCGGTTCCACAAGCGATATTCGAGCGGATTTCCGCGGGTAAACCACCATGATGCTGCTTCTCAACGTGGTCTTCGTCCTGGTCGCGATCGCCATGATCGCCCTGATCCTGATGCAGCGCGGCGCCGGTGCGCAGGCGGGCTCGGGTTTCGGCGGCGGCGCGTCGGCCACCGTCTTCGGCGCCCGCGGCGCTTCGAACTTCCTGACCAAGGCCACCAAGTGGCTGGCCATCGTCTTCTTCGGCATCACCCTGTTCATGGCCTGGTACGCCACGCACAGCGCCAAGCCGAAGGCCGCGGTGGAGCAGGATCTCGGCGTGATGTCGCAGGTCGCCGTGCCGAAGGCCGAACCTTCGACGCCGGTCGCGCCCTCGCTGTCGCCGTCCGCGCCGGTTCCCTCCGCGCCGACCGGTACCGCACCCGCGCCGGCGACCCCGGTGCCGGCCGCGCCCGCACCGGCACAGCCGCAGGCCACCACGCCTGTCGAGCCCGCCAAGACCGGGGGCTGATCCCCGAGCGCGCCGCCGGGCGCGCGGGGAATTGCGACAGGAGCGAAAAAAATCGCGTCCGATCGCATCCGGGAGTGCGACTTTCTCGTGACATCCCGTACAATACGCAGGCTTCGCGAAAGCGGTATGCGAAGTCGCAACAAATTGCCCAGGTGGCGGAATTGGTAGACGCACTACCTTGAGGTGGTAGCGACTTAGGTCGTGGGGGTTCGAGTCCCCCCTTGGGCACCACACATCTGACTCATGCATGGACGCATGGGTGCTGGGGCAGGGAGGCGGGGTGCCAGCGATGGCATCCATCCACGTTCTCCGCGGGAACCTGCGCCACGCACGGTTCGGCGAAGGGCTGGCAGCCCGGAGCGGCGCACTCGTGGCGAGTTCCGGACGGGTCGCGGCGACGCGATCCGGCGACACGGAACCCGACGACACACCACAACGCCGAGAGAACACACGAGTGCTGGCCGAATACCTGCCGACCCTGCTGTTTCTGATCGTTGCCTCCGGCATAGGCATCGCCCTCATCGCCATCGGCAACGTCCTTGGCCCGAAGCGATTCGATGCAGAGAAGCTTTCGCCCTACGAGTGCGGCTTCAACGCATTCGAGGACGCGCGCATGCGTTTCGACGTGCGCTATTACCTGATCGCGATCCAGTTCATCATCTTCGACCTGGAAATCATCTTCATCGTGCCCTGGACCCTCGTCTTCACCGAGATCGGTCCGCGCAGCCTCGTCACCATGGGGCTGTTCGTCGGCATGTTGTTCCTCGGGTTCATCTACGTCTGGAAACGCGGCGCCCTGGAGTGGGACTGACGGTTCGCCGTCGCCAGGCATCGTCGCATCCACCGGAGTCCTGTTCGATATGGGCGTCACCAATACCATCCAGAAGGTCGCGGATTTCGCGAACAACCCGATCCCCGAAGGTCGGGTCGACGACATCCTGCGCCCGGAGAGCCTGCTCTCGACCGAGGGCAATCCGCTGCTGGAAAACGGCTTCGTCACCACCAGCATGGACGTCCTGTGGAACTGGGCGCGCACCGGCTCGATGTGGCCGATGACCTTCGGCCTGGCGTGCTGCGCGGTGGAAATGATGCATGCCGGCGCAGCGCGCCTCGATCTGGACCGCTACGGCGTGGTGTTCCGCCCGTCGCCGCGCCAGTCGGACGTCATGATCGTCGCCGGCACCCTGGTCAACAAGATGGCCCCGGCGCTGCGCAAGGTCTACGACCAGATGCCCAACCCGAAGTGGGTCATCTCGATGGGCAGCTGCGCCAACGGTGGCGGCTACTACCACTATTCCTACGCCGTGGTGCGCGGTTGCGACCGCGTGGTTCCGGTCGATGTCTACGTCCCGGGCTGCCCGCCGACCGCCGAGGCGCTGGTGTACGGCATCCTGCAGTTGCAGAAGAAGATCCGTCGCGGCACCAACTTCGGCGACAACCCGCAGGGTGTGTTCTGACATGAACGAGACGGCACACGCTTTCGCCGACCGCCTGCGCGCGCGTTTTCCGGCCGCCATCGTCACGGTGTGCGAACCGCGCGGCGAAGTCGGCATCGAGTTCCCGGACGGCGACTGGCACGCCGGCTGCCTCGCGATCCGCGACGAATTCGGTTTCGAATCGCTGGTCGATCTCTGTGGCGTCGATTACCTCGGCCATGGCAGCGACGAGTGGGATACCGACGTGTCGTCGGAAGGCTTCAGCCGCGGCGTCGAAGGCCGCAACGTCGGCCGCTTCAAGTACGGCGAAACCACCACGCGCGAAGCCGACACGTTCGAAGGCCAGGCCATCGCGCCGGTCGCGCAGCGCCGCTTCGCCGCCGTCGCGCAACTGCTCTCGGTGCAGCACAACCGCCGCGTGCGGGTGAAGGCGTTCGCGCAGGACGACAGCCTGCCGGTCGTGGCTTCGCTGACCGGCATCTGGCCGGTGGCCAACTGGTTCGAGCGCGAGGCGTTCGACCTCTTCGGCATCCTGTTCGAAGGCCATCCCGACCTGCGTCGCATCCTCACCGACTACGGTTTCGTCGGGCATCCGTTCCGCAAGGATTTCCCGCTGATCGGCAACGTCGAAGTGCGCTACGACGAAGAAAAGAAGCGCGTCGTCTACGAACCCGTGACCTCGGTCGAACCCCGCGTCGGCGTGCCGCGCGTGATCCGCGACGACGCCCGTTACGCCACCGCCGCCGGCGAACAGATGGCCAGGAAGGCGGGGAACTGAAGATGAGCACCGTGCACCCAGCCAGCGAAGCCTTCGCCAGCAACGCCGCCGAAAGCAAGCAGGAAATCCGCAACTACACGCTGAACTTCGGTCCGCAGCATCCCGCGGCCCACGGCGTGCTGCGCCTGATCCTGGAAATGGACGGCGAAACCGTCCAGCGCGCCGACCCGCATGTCGGCCTGCTCCATCGCGGCACCGAGAAACTGGCCGAATCCAAGCCGTTCAACCAGTCGATCGGCTACATGGACCGCCTCGACTACGTGTCGATGATGTGCAACGAGCACGCCTACGTGCGCGCGATCGAGACCCTGATGGGCATCGAGGCGCCGGAGCGCGCACAGTACATCCGCACGATGTTCGACGAGATCACGCGCATCCTCAACCACCTGATGTGGGTGGGGTCGAACGCGCTCGACCTCGGCGCGATGGCGGTGTTCCTCTACGCGTTCCGCGAGCGCGAAGAGCTGATGGACGTGTACGAGGCGGTGTCGGGCGCGCGCATGCACGCGGCCTACTATCGTCCGGGCGGCGTCTACCGCGACCTGCCGGAGAAGATGCCGCAGTACCGCGAATCGCCGTGGCGCAAGGGCGGCAAGCTCAAGCGCTTCAACGAATGGCGCGAAGGCTCGATGCTTGACTACCTCGACGCGTTCACGAACGACTTCCCGAACCGCGTCGACGAATACGAAACCCTGCTCACCGACAACCGCATCTGGAAACAGCGCACGGTCGGCATCGGCGTGATCCCGCCGGAACAGGCGCTGGCCTGGGGCATGACCGGTCCGATGATCCGCGGTTCCGGCATCGCCTGGGACCTGCGCAAGAAGCAGCCCTATGCTAAGTACGCGGAAGTCGATTTCGACATCCCGGTGGGCGTGAACGGCGACTGCTACGACCGCTACCTGGTGCGCATCGCCGAGATGCGCCAGTCCAACCGCATCATCCAGCAGTGCGTGAAGTGGCTGAAGGCGAACCCGGGTCCGGTGATCGTCGACAACTACAAGGTCGCACCGCCGAAGCGCGAAGCCATGAAGGACGACATGGAAGCGCTGATCCACCACTTCAAGCTGTTCAGCGAAGGCTACTGCGTGCCGGCTGGCGAGACCTACAGCGCGGTCGAGGCGCCGAAGGGCGAATTCGGCTGCTACCTGGTCTCCGACGGCGCCAACAAGCCGTTCCGCCTGCACATGCGCGCACCGGGCTTCGCGCACCTGTCGTCGATGGACGAGATCGTGAAGGGCCACATGCTGGCCGACGTGGTCGCGATGATCGGCACCTACGACATCGTGTTCGGCGAAATCGATCGCTGAGGGCACTCCAAGAATGAAAGCGACTGGTAATTTCGAAGCCTGCCGCAACGTCGACCCGATGGTCGCGTTGAGCGACAAGACGCGGGCGCACATCGATCATTGGCTGGCCAAGTTCCCGCCGGACCGCAAGCGTTCGGCTGTGCTGCAGGGCCTGCATGCGGCCCAGGAACAGAACGGGGGCTGGCTGAGCGACGAGCTCATCGCAGCGGTCGCGAAGTACCTCGACCTGCCGCCGGTGTGGGCCTACGAGGTCGCGACCTTCTACTCGATGTTCGAGACCGAGAAGGTCGGCCGCAACAATGTCGCGTTCTGCACCAACATCAGCTGCTGGCTCAACGGCGCCGAGGACCTGGTCGCGCACGCCGAGAAGAAGCTCGGCTGCAAGCTCGGCGAATCCAGCGCGGACGGCCGCATCTTCCTCAAGCGCGAGGAAGAGTGCCTGGCGGCCTGCTGCGGCGCGCCGATGATGGTCATCAACGGTCATTACCACGAGAAGCTCACGCCCGAGAAGGTCGATGAGCTGCTCGACGGTCTGAAGTGAGGCAGGGCGACCCGATGGCACATCACGACTCCCATCACGCGGCCGGTCCGGTCGGCCCCGCGCCGAAGGAACACCAGGTCGTCTACACCACGCTGCATTTCGACAAGCCGTGGTCGTACGAGAACTACCTGAAGACCGGCGGTTACAGCGCGCTGCGCAGGATCCTCGAAGAGAAGATCCCGCCGGAACAGGTCATCGAGATGGTGAAGGGTTCCGGCCTGCGCGGTCGCGGCGGCGCAGGCTTCCCGACCGGCCTGAAGTGGAGCTTCATGCCCAAGGGCACCGGCATGCAGAAGTACATCCTCTGCAATTCGGACGAATCCGAGCCGGGCACCTGCAAGGATCGCGACATCCTGCGTTTCAACCCGCATGCCGTGATCGAGGGCATGGCCATCGCCTGCTACGCGACCGGTTCCACGGTCGCCTACAACTACCTGCGCGGCGAGTTCCACCACGAGCCCTTCGAACATCTCGAAGAAGCCACCGCCGAAGCCTACAAGCACGGCTGGCTGGGCAGGAACGTGCTCGGCAGCGGCATCGACATCGACATCCACAATGCGCTGGGTGCCGGTGCCTACATCTGCGGCGAGGAAACCGCGCTGATGGAATCGCTGGAAGGCAAGAAGGGCCAGCCGCGCTTCAAGCCACCGTTCCCGGCGAACTTCGGCCTGTACGGCAAGCCGACCACGATCAACAACACCGAAACCTACGCTTCGGTGCCCGCGATCATCCGCAACGGCGCCGAGTGGTTCCTCAATCTCGGCAAGCCGAACAACGGCGGCCCGAAGATCTTCTCGGTCTCCGGCCACGTCGCCAATCCGGGCAACTTCGAGATCCGCCTCGGCACCCCGTTCGCCGAACTGCTGGAGATGGCCGGTGGCGTCCGCAACGGGCACAAGCTCAAGGCCGTGATCCCGGGCGGTTCGTCGATGCCGGTGCTGCCGGCCGAGACGATGATGGCCTGCACGATGGACTACGACTCGATCCAGAAGGCCGGTTCGGGCCTCGGTTCGGGCGCGGTGATCGTGATGGACGAGACCACCTGCATGGTGCGCGCCTGCCAGCGCATCGCGCGCTTCTACTTCAAGGAAAGCTGCGGCCAGTGCACGCCGTGCCGCGAAGGCACGGGCTGGATGTACCGCATGCTGACCCGCATCGTCGAGAAGCAGGCCACGCTCGAGGACCTGCACATGCTGAAGGCCGCAGCAGGCCAGATCGAAGGCCATACCATCTGCGCCTTCGGCGAAGCCGCAGCGTGGCCGGTGCAGGGGTTCCTGCGCCATTTCTGGAATGAATTCGAATACGCGATCGTGAACAGGCGTTTCCTGGTCGACGACCAGCGCGCCGGTACCGTCGTCGAGAAGGTGGCCGCATGAGCGCCGAAACCACTTCCGCTCCCGCCGCGCCGGTGGTCCCCGAGGGCCATGTCGCGATCGAGATCGACGGCCAGCAGGTGTTCGCACCGAAGGGCGCGATGATCATCCATGCCGCCGACAAGGCCGGCATCCCGATCCCGCGTTTCTGCTACCACGAGAAGCTGCCGATCGCCGCGAACTGCCGCATGTGCCTGGTCGACGCGGAAATGGGCGGCCGTCCGTTCCCGAAGCCGCAGCCGGCCTGCGCCACGCCCGTGTCCGACGGCATGAAGGTGTTCACGCGCAACGACAAGGCGCTGAAGGCGCAGCGCAACGTCATGGAATTCCTGCTGGTCAACCACCCGCTGGACTGCCCGATCTGCGACCAGGGCGGCGAGTGCGAGCTGCAGGACCTGTCGATGGGCTACGGCCGCTCTGTCAGCCGCTTCGCCGAGCGCAAGCGCGTGGTCGCCGACGAGGACATGGGTCCGCTGGTCGCCACCGAGATGACCCGCTGCATCCAGTGCACGCGCTGCGTGCGCTTCACCGCGGATGTCGCCGGCACCTACGAACTGGGCGGCATGCAGCGCGGCGAGAACCTGCAGATCGGCACCTACGACGGCAAGCCGCTGACCACCGAACTGTCGGGCAACGTCATCGACGTCTGCCCGGTCGGTGCGCTGACCAACAAGGTGTTCCGTTTCAAGGCGCGTCCGTGGGAACTCACCGCGCGCGAATCGCTCGGCTGGCACGATGCGCTGGGGAGCAACCTGTTCCTGCACGTGCGTCGCGGCGAAGTGCTGCGCACCGTGCCGCGCGACAACGAAGCGGTCAACGAATGCTGGCTGTCGGATCGCGACCGCTATTCGCACCAGGGCCTGTACGCCGACGATCGCGCGAGCAAGCCGATGATCCGCACGGGCGAGGGCGACGATGCGTCCGCGTTCCGCGAAGCCTCGTGGGAAGAGGCGATCGCGAAGGCGACCGAGATCCTGCGCGCCGCGCACGGCGACGACCTCGGCGTGCTCGTGCATCCGTCGACCTCGAACGAGGAGGGCACGCTGATCGTGCGTCTCGCCGATGCGCTCGGCACCGGCAACGTCGACCACCGCATCGCCCAGCACGATCTGGCCGACGGCGCCGTGGCCGAAGCCTTCGCCATGCCGGTCGCCGACATCGAAGCCGCCGATGCGATCGTCGTGGTCGGTTCGAACCTGCGCCACGAAGTCCCGCTGCTGCACCAGCGCCTGCACAAGGCGGCGAAGCGCGGCGCGAAGATCCACGTGATCAACCCGGTCGATTTCGACTTCACCTTCAAGGCCGCTTCGAAGACGATCGTGGCGCCGTCGCAGCTGGCCTCGAACGTGTCCGGGCTCAAGCTCGATGGCGCGACCCGCGCGGTCGTGATCGTCGGCGCGGTCGCCGAACTCTCGTCTCATGCCTCCGCGATCCGCAAGGCGGTCGCCGAATTCGCCGCCGCGAACAACGCCGCAGTGTGCCGCATCCCGCAGGGTGCGAACGCGCTCGGTCTGTCGCGCGCCGGCGTGCTGCCGACCGCGCGCGACGCGCAGGCGATGCTGGCCGACGCCCGCAGCGCCTACATGATCTACGGCATCGAACCCGGCCTCGATTTCGCCGATCAGGCGCGTGCGCTCAAGGCACTCGGCGCAGCGAAGGTCGTGGCGTTCAGCCAGTACGCCTGCCGTTCGACCCGCGCCGTCGCCGACGTGATCCTGCCGATCGGCGCGTTGCCCGAGATCGATGCCACCCTGACCAACCTCGAAGGCCGCACCCAGCGCGCCGTCGCTGGCGGCAAGCTGCCCGGCGAGGCCCGTCCGGGCTGGCGCGTGCTGCGCGCGCTGGGCGGCGCCCTGGGCGCGAGTGGTTTCGACTTCACCGACCTCGCCGGTGCGCAGCTCGCGCCTCGCCAGGTCAAGGTGGCCGCCTCCGCCGCGCAGAAGACCGGCGGCGAAGGTTTGGAACTCGCGGTCTCGCAGGCGATCTACCGCGTCGACGCCACCGTGCGCCGCGCCGCCGCGCTGCAGTCGCATCCGCTCGAAGCCGGTCCGCGCATCGTGCTCAATCCGGTCGATGCCGCTGCGGCCTCGCTCGCCGAAGGCGCGATGGCCAAGGTCGACAATGGTCTGGGCACCGCGACCCTGCAGGTCGTGGTCGATGCGCGCGTGGCGGCCGGTGCCGCCTGGGTCGAATCGGGCTACGGCGCGACCGCCGCGCTCGGTGCCGGCCGCGTCCGCGTGACGGGGGTGAACTGATGGAGATGTTGCTCGACGGCTTCCGCGACTGGCTGCTCGCCTACGGCACCGCCGGTGCGCTGGCCTGGATCGTGCTGAAGATCCTCGCGATCGCCATGCCGGTGATCACCAGCGTCGCGTTCTACGTCGTGTGGGAGCGCAAGCTCATCGGCTGGATGCACGTCCGCCACGGGCCGATGTACGTCGGCTGGGGCATCCTCCAGGCCTTCGCCGACGTGTTCAAGCTGCTGTTCAAGGAAGTGCTGCAGCCGGCCAACGCCAACAAGCCGCTGTTCATCCTTGCGCCGCTGATCGCGCTGGTGCCGGCCTTCGCGGCCTGGGCGGTCGTGCCGTTCGATGCGAAGCTGGTGCTGTCGAACGCCAATGCCGGCCTGCTGTACCTGCTGGCGATGACCTCGCTGGGCGTGTACGGCGTGATCCTCGCCGGCTGGGCCTCGAACTCGAAGTACGCCTTCCTCGGCGCGATGCGCTCCGCCGCGCAGGTCGTGTCCTACGAAATCGCGATGGGCTTCGCCCTGGTCGGCGTGCTGATGGCGGCGCAGAGCCTGAACCTCGGCGAGATCGTCAGGGCGCAGCAGGGCGGGGCGGGGCTGTTCAGCTGGTTCTGGGTACCGTTGTTCCCGCTGTTCCTGACCTACCTGATTTCCGGCGTCGCCGAGACCAACCGCGCGCCGTTCGACGTCGCCGAGGGCGAGTCGGAGATCGTCGCGGGCTTCCATGTCGAGTATTCCGGCATCGCTTTTGCGCTGTTCTTCCTTGCCGAATACGCGAACATGCTGCTGATCTCCGCGCTCACCGCGGTGTTCTTCTTCGGAGGCTGGCTGTCGCCATTCGACGGCTATCTGCCGGCCGACAGCTGGCTCGCGCAGCCGGGCTTCCTGTGGCTCGGCATCAAGATGTCCGCGAACATGTTCCTGTATTTCTGGCTGCGCGCCACGTTCCCGCGCTACCGCTACGACCAGATCATGCGCCTCGGGTGGAAAGTGCTCATCCCGGTGACGCTCGTCTGGATCGCGGTGGAGGGCGTGATGGCGCACCTCGGGGTCGGTCCGTGGAGGGCGCTGTCACCATGAGCGTACGCAGCGTATTCAAGACTTTCCTGCTGACTGACCTGCTGCTCGGGCTGTGGCTGACCGTGCGGACGCTCTTTCGCAAGAAGTTCACCGTCAACTACCCGGAAGAGAAGACCCCGCAGTCGCCACGCTTCCGGGGCCTGCATGCGCAGCGCCGCTATCCCAATGGCGAAGAACGGTGCATCGCCTGCAAGCTCTGCGAGGCGGTGTGCCCGGCACTCGCGATCACCATCGATTCCGATGTCGCGCCCGACGGCACGCGGCGCACGACCCGCTACG
>JAHCAU010000030.1 GCA_019634715.1 Lysobacter sp. | reverse complement strand
GCCGGATATACGCTCGCAATCTCACCTTGGATCAACAAAGCGCTTGGCAACGGGGAGGAGTCCATATACGCCCTACGGAGATCTTGCGAGGCCGCGACACGCTCAGCACGGCACGACGCTGGCTGCGGAGCCGAAGGCACGCAGGATCGCATTGACGATGCGTGTCGTGACCCGGGCGCGATTCAGGAGAATGTCCGCGAGCAGCGCGGCCACGATCGCCAGGTAGGCCGCATACGCGAACCCGGTGTAGTCATCGAAGAGGATGGTGTGCAGCCAGTTCTGCTTGAACAGGTACAGGCCGCCGGTCACGACGACCGCGCCGGCCAGCACGATGGCTGGCAGAGCCAGCTGCAATCCGGCCCTGCGTCGGGTCAGGGTGACGAGGACGAGCAGGGCGAATGCTGCAGTGTTGGATCCGGTGAAGATGCGGAACTCGCGTATCAACTTTCTCGCCACGCTGGCGTAGGTGGATTCGATGAGGGTCCGCAGTCTGTCGCGGGTCGTGGTCAATGCCGACAGCCGTTCGGATTCCGCGCCCATCGCGTTGTCGGCGAGTCGCTTGCGGCATGCGCAGTCGGCATCGAGCATGTCCGCGACCACCTGCGCGACCTTGCGCGGCAGCTCGTCGCGAAGCGCCTGGCGCGAACGGTCGATGTCCGCATCGATGCGGCGGAGCTGGCGGCTCGCCATGTCCGCGATGCGCGATTCGAGCAGCATGTCCACCTGTTTCCCGGTCCTGCGCTCGACTTCCATCCGGACCAGTTCCCGCGCCGCCCTTTCGATCAGCAGCGGATTCGCATACGACAACGCGAACGCCGCGCCGAAGATCAGGGTGCCCAGCAGGGCGATGGTCAGTACGAGGCTTCGCATGGCGGACTCATCCGTCTCGGATCATGGGCGCCGAGGGTACGCGCGGTCAGTGTGCATCGGCAGTCCCGAAACGTGCGCCGGGGCGCACGCTATTTCAAACATGGGGCGCGCTCCAACGCGCCGTTTTGGACGAATTGCGGGTTCATTGGCTATCGCATCGGATACCTGCTTCTATTTGGCCAATGATCTCGGACCGGCTGTGGACACTCGAAGCAGGAAGCTGGACAAGAGGCGGGTTGCGGTCGAAACGGAGCAGAAGAGGCAGCATGCGGCGGCCGCGCGCCAATGCCTCGCATTCCGGCTCCGTGGAATCACCAAGAGAATGACCCAGGAGAGCGGCAAGCGCCTCGTCACCGGCTGCAGACCGATCCTTCAGCAGCAGTTCGAATGCCCGATTGGCTTGGGTATTCGCAAGCTCTGCGCCCGGATCCTTTAGAAGGGTTGTCAATGAGTGGCTGATACGAGTCACGTGGCGTTGAGCGGCGGGGCTGAGTTTGCCGGCGGCGCCGACGGCAACAGCAGGACCTGAAATCAATACGAAGATCATGAGGATTGCGATCGATTTCATCTTCAGTCTTACCAAGTTCTTTCATATGAGAAAAGGGCCACCCTTCGGCAGCCCTTTTCGTCTCATCACTTCTTCGGCAGCGCGTAGTCCACCTGGTAGGCGGGTGGCTCCCCACCCGGCCCGGTGAGGTAGTGCTTCATCCACTGCATCAGGCGCAGCGAGTAGTCGTAGCGCGAGGCCGCACGCTGGTTGCCGTGGCCTTCGCCCGGGTAGAGGACGAGGCGGACCGGGGCCTTGCCGGCGAGCTTGAGGTAGCGGTACAGCATGTAGGACTGCATCGGCGGCACGCGGGGGTCGGCTTCACCGTGCAGGATCAGCGTGGGCGTGCGCGATTTCTCCGCGTGGGTGATCGGGCTCTGCTGGCGGAACAGTTCCGGGTCTTCCCACGGCCACTTGCCCATGTGGACGAGGTACTGCTCCCACGGAATGTCGCCGGTGGTGACGAGGCTGGCCTGGTCGGAGATGCCGACGAAGGTGACCGCGGCGGCGAAGCGTTCGCTGTAGTAGGTGGCGCCCCAGGCGCTGGCGTAGCCGCCGTAGGAACCGCCGGTGATACCGACCTTGGCCTTGTCGGCCAGGCCGATTTCGACGAGATGGTCGACACCGTCCACCACATCGTCGAATTCGCCCATGCCGGGCTTGCCGAAGCCGAGCTTCGAGAACGCGACGCCGCGGCCGGTGCTGCTGCGGTAGTTCGGGAAGAACGTGGCGAAGCCCTGCGCGGCCAGCACCTGCGCCGGCTGCGAATAGCCGTTGAGCCAGCCGTTGGAGAAATGCGCTTCCGGGCCGCCGTGAACCACGGTGACCAGCGGCACGCGCGCATTGCCCTTGCGATCGAGCGGATGCACCAGCAGGCCTTCGATATCGAGGCCGTCGCGGGTCTTGTAGCGGATCACGTCCTGCTTCGCCAGGCGCACGTCCGACAGCCAGGCATTGCTGGTGGTCAGCTTGCGCGCGGCGCCGCCGGCGACGGGCTGCAGGAAGGCTTCGCTCGGATGCTGCGGCGTGCTGCCGGTGACGACGGCATCGCCCTGCTTCGACAGGCTGAGGCCGTTCCAGATCGGGCCGCCCAGCGCCAGGCGCGTGCTCGGCTGGCTGCCATCGGCGCCGACTTCGCCGACGCGCGCCTGCACGCCTTCATGCGCGATGAAGACCAGCCGATTGCCGTCGCGCCACTTCGCCTCGATCACGTGGCCCTGCAGGCCCGGCAGCACGTCGCGGAATTCGCCGCCGTCCTTGCCGGTGACCATCAGCCGGCCCTGCTGGGCGTCATGCTTGTCCTCGGCGGAGATGAAGGCGAGATGCGCGCCGTCGGTGCTCCACGCCAGGCCGCCGATCTTGCCCGGGTTCTCGACCTTGCCCAGCACCTTGCCGTCGGGCGCGACGATGCGCACGCGGGTGAAGACCAGGGTGTCGTCGGTGAGCTGGCGCGGCGCGACCAGCAGGGCGATGCGATCGCCCGCCGGACTCCAGGCCAGCGACTGGATGCTGCCATCCACCGGCACCTTGCGCGGTTCGGCCTTGTCGTTGTCGAGATCGACGATCCACAGGCCGACCGGCGTCCAGTCCTCTTCGTAGACCTTCTGCGTGAAGCCCTTCTTCTTCAGCGCCTTCAATTCGTCGCTGTCCGGCTCGTTCGCCAGCAGCGCGGCGCGACGGCCATCGGGCGACAGGCTGAAGGCGCGGATGTCCGATTTGAGCTTCGCCAGCACCCGCGATTCGCCGCCGCCCAGCGGGATGCGGTACAGCGCGCGGGTCTCGTCGCCCTCGCGCTTGGCGAGATAGGCGATGCCGGCGGAATCCGGCATCCACGTCGGCGAACCCACATTCACCTTGCCGGTGATGAAGCCGCGGCTCGACCCCTGGGTGTCCGAGACGTGCAGCTCGGTCCAGGCCGAACCGTCGTCGTCCACGCCGGGCTGGCGCTGCACCGACAGGGTGTAGGCGACCTGTCGCCCATCCGGGCTGATCTCGGCCTGCGACACCGCCCGCAGTCTGGCGATCTGTTCCAGCGTCATGCCCGACTGGGCATGGACCACGCCGGCCAGCGACAACAGCGCACCGGCCAGCAACCTCGTCATCGAGCGCATCCGCGACTCCCCAAATGAACCGACCTCGAACTTTGGACGCGAACGGCGCGGATGACAAGGCGCGGTGCGGGCGTTGTCCTGCGTGCGGTGGCGTGTGGTCGGGCAGGCCCGCCGGGCTTCAGTCCGCAGCCTTGGGCGGCTTGAACGCCTTGCTGTAATGGCCCGAGGGGTCGAAACAGCACACGCGGCGCTGGCCGGAGCGCAGCTTGTCGCAGGCCTCGTGGACCCGCTTGGTGCGCGTCGCGGCCTGCTTGGCCGAGACGACCCAGTGGATCCAGTCCACCCGTGCGAGCGTGGTGGTGTCGTCCCAGACGACGCGGGCCTCGGGCGACGCGTCCAGGGCCCGGCGCAGGTCGTCGGGCACCTCGGGTTCGGGTTCCTCGTCCACCGGGCCGACCTCGAACGCCGCCACATCGCCGAAGCCCACGCCCGCCTCAGCCATGAGTGTGGCATCGATCCGCAGCCAGTGGCTCAGGTTGCCGTCCGGTTCCAGCGTCGCGCGGAAACGCGTGCCGTTGAGGGTGCCGTCGATGCTCGTCCTGCCGCGGCGGGGGAGGATTTCGCTGGCCTCATTGGGCAGGATCACGAAGGCCCATGGCGAATCGCCGTCTGGTTTCGCGGGGCGGAGGAGGGTGGCTTCGAATCTTCTGCGGTCACTGTGCGAGTTCATGTCCGAACACACGGCTCATCTCCCATGCTTGCGAAGCAGGCATCGATGCCACTGCCTGCGAGAGTCAGGTTTCTCGATCCATCTATCGAATGCGATTTTCCCACGCTTCTCCTGCTCGATGACATGTTCCGGAACGCAGTCGTTCCAAGCAATGGCACGGCCATCCAAGAGCAGGATATGCGCGAGATCCCCCTTGTTGCGAATCCTGACGCCTGGATAAGACGGTGCGATATGGGTGGACTCCGTACTTCCAGCCATTTCCAGAAGACACTGCTTGTAGGCAGCGATATGCACCATGATCCGATCATAGTAGGGGTCGAAACCATGCTGTCCCATGATGGGCAATCCCTGCATGCGATCAAGGTCGCTGCAGTCTCCAGGCCCCATGCGTCCGGCATTGGACAGCGCTTGAGTTACGGGAATCGGTTTGAAAGTCGATCCCGGCAAGGGACCCAACGGCGGTGGAGCGGGTGGGGACTCCACTTGCTTTGGAATTGGCGTGGGTGTGGCAAGCGATGCTGTCGTGGCTGATTCAGTCGGCCCACCACAGGCAACAAGCACGACGGACGACAGCAGCAGGCATGTCTTGTTCATGACAGGACTCCATCCGGAGAAGGCTTGATGATCGTGTTCCGTACGCTTCGCATGTAAATGAGGCTCCCGCTCATTGACGCAGGATCTTCTCCATCGCCTTCCCCTTCGCCAATTCGTCGATCAGCTTGTCGAGCTGGCGGATCTCGCGCATCAGCGGGTCTTCCACCTCCTCCACGCGAACGCCGCAGACCACGCCCCTGATCAGCATGCGGTTCGGGTGCAGCGCCGGGGCCTGGGCGAAGAAGGTCTCGAAGTCGACGGATGCATCGATCTGGCGCTGCAGATCCGCGGGGTCGTAGCCGGTGAGCCAGCAGAGGATCCGATCCACCTCGTCCTTCGTGCGCTGCTTGCGCTCGGCTTTCTGGACGTACATCGGATACACCCTGGCGAAGGGCGTGGCATGGATGCGATGTCCGGACATGCGTGATTCCTCGTGGCGGGGGCGATCGTACGGCGCGGTCCGCAGCGCGGACCGACCGGATCGCACGAGCATACCCGCCCAGGTGCGCGCCGGCGGCCCGGTCGACCCATGCCGGCGCCGAATGTAGGAAAATGGCCGCTTTCCATCCCCGGGTCGTCACCATGCTGTGGTTCCGCGTGGCCTCGCTGCTGCTGCTGATCGTGCTCAATACCCTGGTCCACGCCCTGCCGCTGCTCGCGGTGGCGATGTTCAAGGCCCTCCTGCCGTTCGAAGGGCTCCGGCTGGCGCTGAACCGGGTGCTGACCGGCCTGGCGGAAAGCTGGATCGCGGCCAACAGCGCGATGATCGACCGTTTCACGCGCACGCGGCTCCAGGTCGAACTGCCGCCGTCGCTGCAACCGCACGGGCATTACCTGGTGCTGGCGAACCACCAGAGCTGGGTGGACATCGTGGTGCTGCAGAAGGTCTTCAATCGCCGCGTACCGTTCATGCGCTTCTTCCTCAAGCGCCAGCTGATCTGGGTGCCGGTGCTGGGGCTGGCGTGGTGGGCGCTGGATTTCCCGTTCATGGGCCGCTATTCGCGCAAGCAGATCGCGAAGAACCCCGAACTGGGCCGTCGCGACATGGAGGTCACGCGCCGCGCCTGCGAGAAGTTCCGCACGATCCCGGTGTCGGTGATGAACTTCGTCGAGGGCACGCGCTTCACGCCGGCCAAGCATGCCGCGCAGCAGTCGCCGTATCGCCACCTGCTGAAGCCCAAGTCGGGCGGCGTGGCCTTCGTGATCGATGCGATGGGCGATACGCTGCACGCGGTGCTGGACGTGACGATCGCCTATCCCGACGGGCGACCGACGATGATCGATCTCATCGGCGGCCGCATTCCCGAAGTGCGCGTGTCGGTGACGCAGCGTGCGATTCCGGAAGACCTGATCGGCGGCAATTACCAGGACGATCGCGCCTACCGTGCCCGGTTCCAGCAGTGGATGAACGGGCTGTGGGAAGCGAAGGACGCCGAGATCGCGCGATTGCTGGGTTGAGCGGCATTCGCTGCAAACGAACGCCGGCGTTCCCGCGAGCGCCGGCGTTCCTGCATCACCGTTCCGCGATCACGGCAGCGAATTCAGCGTCGCGCGCACCGGGCGCGAGAAGTTGAATCCGTCGCGACGGTCCCAGTTGATCGACCAGGTCATCACGCCGCGGTAGGTCGGATATGCCTGCTGCGGACGGATGCTGCCGCAGTTCTGCAGCCGCGTCAGGCAGTTCAGCGCATTGGCGATGGTGGTCTGCGAGGCCAGGCCGCTGTTCGCCGACGACGGCCCCGACGGCAGCCCGAACGCGACCTGGTCGGGACGCAGGCCGCGGAACATCACGCCGGTGCCGCCGTTGGTGCGGAAACCTTCGATCAGCATCAGGCTGGCGCCGACGAGGATGTCGACCGAGCCCTCCGGCAGCGCATTGACGCTGTACGGCGAGTACAGGCCGCCGTTGTTGTAGTACTGCACGTGGAGGATGTTGAGGTCGTCGCGCAGGCCGTCGATGATCGGCAGGTAGGCGCCCCAGATCGAACTGTAGGCGACGTAGCCGCCCTGCACGTACGGATGCTCGGGCGCCATCGACAGGTAGAACGACGGGCCGATGCGCGCCTTGAGCTGCTTGATCGCAGTGACCAGGTTGGCCTGCACCGGTGCGCCGTGGATCACGCCGGCGCCACTTTCCAGATCGATGTCGAGGCCGTCGAAGCCGTAGCGGCGCATCAGCTGTTCCGCGCTGTCGACGAAGTTGGCGACGTGCGTCGCCGTATTCAGCGTGACCGTGCCGTTCTGGCCGCCCAGCGACAGCACCACCTTCTTGCCCTTGGCGCGCGCCGCGGCGACATCGGCGATGAACTGCGCTTCGGTGCCGGCGCCCGGATCGACGGTGAAGCTGATGCGGCCGTTACCCGCATCGTCGCCGAAGGCGATCATGATCACGTCGTAGTCGTTGGAGATGTCGCGGATCGGGATGGTCGGCCCCGACGGATTGGTGAAGTTGTGCCAGTAGCCAATCAGCGCATGCTTGGGCAGGTTGCCCGAGCCGCCGCCATCGGGCACGCGGATGCGGAACGACGACAATGCGTTGTCGAGGTTGGACGCGGCGAGGCTGGGCGCGCTCGCGGTGAGCGAGACCGTGCGTCCGCCATAGTTGGCGTCGGCGAACAGGTCGACGATGTAGCCGCTGGTGACCTTCACCGAACTGACGCGATCGTTCCATGCGGCATCGATGGTGCTGCTGGAGGCATTGGCGCAGAAGCTCTGGCCGCCGTAGTTCTCGTTCTCGTAGAAGCAGGCGATGCCGGTCGGCGGCGGCGGGGGCGGCGGCATGCTGCCGCAGGCGCCGAGGTCGCTGTACCAGCCGCAGCTCGCGCAATAGGTGGGCGCGGTGTTCCAGATCTGCACGCGGGCCTCGTACAGCCGGTTCTGGTAGACCATGCGGTCGCCCGGGTTGTAGATCGCGGACGCGGCCCAGGCGGGCACGCCGCTGCACGACACGCTTTGCGCGAACGCGGCGGGTGCGAGGGTCGACAGCAACAGCAACGACAGCCACAACATTCCATTTCGCAGGCATCTCATCGGTCGTCTCCTTGGGGATGGGCAGGCGGGCAGGGTGCCGCCACGGCCGATCCTACGTCATGAAAAGACGCATAAAACCCTTTTGTTTCAATGACATGAATCCTGTCCGGAGATGTCGCGCGATGTCTTCATCCAGGGTGTCCGGCATGACGCGTGATCGAGCTTCGCGCATCGGACGGGATGCCCGGCCATGGCGGCTGCTTCATGAATGCCGGTCGCGACCGGTCATGTGCGACGCAAGCGGTCTTGCCGTGTCGTCCCGGAAGCGACACCGTGTGTCTTCTTCATCGGTTCGATGACCGCGCGCGCGCCGATCGACGGTCCGGTGGGCCTCGGTCCGGCGATCAGCGCCGGATCGCCAGCACGCCGTCGAGTGCCGGTTCCGCCTTGAACCCGGCCTTTTCCAGGCGTTTCGCCACCTCGCGCGGCACGTCGCGACCGCTGGTCAGGCGGTTCGGGGTGCCGGTGTAGTGGAACAGCCGCCCGCCGCGGCGCAGCACGCGCGCCAGCTGGCCGTAGAAATCGTGCGAATACAGTTCGCCGGCGATGCCGAAGCGCGGCGGGTCGTGCAGCAGCGCGTCGACCGATGCATCGGCGATCGATGCGATCGCCACGGACACGTCGGCATGCGCGAGCTGCAATCTGCCGCCGCTCGATGCGGCCTCCGGATCGGGCGACCACGGGTTGAGCGTGCGCAGCCACAGCACGTCCTGGTTCTTCTCGAACGAGAGGATGCGCGCTGCGCCTTCGTCGAGGCAGCAGGCGGCGAAGTAGCCCAGCCCGCCGCAGGTATCGAGCACGACCTTGCCGCGCGGCTGCACCAGCGCGACCTTGCGCCGTGCATCGTCGATGGGCGATGTCTTCGACGTGGGCAGCATCTTGATGCCGTCGATCTCGAAGGTCGGCGCGCCCCACTCGGTCGGCACGAGCTTGATCAGCGCGCCGTCGTAGCGCGACACCGCGACGAAATCCTCGCCGTCCCAGTGATGAATCGTGCGGTCCTTGAGCTTGCCCGGGTAGGGATAGGCGCGCCCGCGCCAGGTCCAGGTGTCCGCGTCGAGCGCGACTTGGTCCTGCGAGCGCCCGAGGTCGAACGAACCGGTCCAGGTGGCCGCACCTGCGGCGCGTGCGGCGGACAGCGCTTCGGCATGCGCGCGGACGAGCAGGGGGCCGGGATCGTGGGCCAAGGGCGGAGTCTCCAGTGGGTGGCCCGGGATTATCCGTCCTCGCGGCTGCGGTCGGGCATGCCGGTCGTGAACATGCCGGTCGCGAACCGGTTGATCTGCGCGTTCTCCACCACCGCCGGTGGCTCGGGCATGCGGGCCAGGGCGAGCAGGGCACGGCCGATCGCGGCGGTGGTGGTCATCAGGCCCGGTGCGAGGCGCACGCCGAACCCCATCAGCGGACCCGCGACGGCGTAGAACGGGCGCATCGCGGCATGCGGCGAGCGTTCGCCATGGACCGGCTGCACGCCGCCAGGCCGCAGCATCACGGTGCGGATCGGCAGGGCCTGCAGCGCTGCTTCGGTTTCGCCCTTCACGCGCAGCGGCATGATCCGGCTGCGGGCATCGGCATGGGCGCCGGAGATGTACAGGAAGCGACCCTGCGGGTTGCGGCGGGCGAAGCTGCGCGCCACGTGCAGCGTGAGGTCGTGCGTGACGTGGCGATAGTGGGCCTCGGACGAACCCAGCGGCAGTGCGCCCGCGCAGTGGAAGCAGGCATCGAAGGGCGACAGCGCGTCCTCCACCGCGTCCAGGGCATCGAGTCCGGGCACGATCAACTCGCGCAGACGCGGTTCGTCACGCCCGCTGGTGCGCCGGCTGAGCAGTGCAAGGTGCGAGACGCTGCCATCGGCGAGCGTTTCGTGGACGACCCCTTGGCCGACCAGCCCGGTGCCACCGGTGATGAGTATGCGCATCGGCGTGCCTTCCTCTCTGGGATCGCGGACAGCATATGCCGGTGCGCCGGGCGCTGGTGTCGCTGTCAGAGGAAGTCATCGTTGCGCGAATGGGTGAATCCATGCGCTCGCCGGAATCGTGCCCGCCCGCTGTCTTCATGATCACCTGCTGCGCAAGCCTCCGGCACTGCCGGCTGCGAGCGTGCCGATCGCATGATGCGCCCATGCAGGTTGCACGCCTGGTCGCACTCTGGCGTCGTTGGATCCGTGCGCCCGGTCACGACATGAGGTCCAGTCCGAATCGGCAGTGAACCTGTTCCGGTGCGGCATCGAAGGTTCATTCGAGGGCAGAACACGGGGTGGACACTTCCCCTGTCTTCCACGGAGCCATCATCATGTCCGCCGAGCATCCAAGGTCAGTTCACAGACCAGCCCGCTTCGATGCGAAACCGCACCCGCCACGCCGGTCCCCTCGCATGACGGCCCTCGAAGCGCTCGCGGTGGCCAAGGCGCACTACATTGCGCGCGGATGGCGACCGGTGTCGATCCAGCCGCCGGTGCTGGCCGAGCGCTGCCGCGATGTGTCGGCGATCCTCCTCATGAACGAGGCGGGTGGAACCGCATGGCTGAGTTCGCGCGAATGGTCGATGGTGTCCAGTCCTGTGGATGCCTTCGCCAGGGAAATGGCCTGCGTGCGCGCCGCGAAGGTGGAGGATGTGATCCTGGTGCACGACGGCGAATTTCCGGAGGCCGTGGTGGACATGGCCGCTCAGCAACTGCGCATCAAGCTGGTCGACGCGGTCGGCTTGCAGGCCATGTCCAGCGGCCTGCCGCCCGTTGGCGCGAAGGCCTCGCCCATGTCTCGTCGCGAGCGCCTGATCCGACCCGCCCGCGAGGCCGTTGCCTCCATGCATGCGCATGCGACGCGCGCGATGGATGCGCACCTGCTGCCGGCGACCGAGCGATTCGTGTCGAAGCGGCTCGCGCAACGGCTTCGCCAGATGGATGGCGAACGCCGCAGGCTTCGCAACCTCGTCACTGGCGGCCTGGTGGTCATGGGTTTCGCGGTCGGATTCCTGATGTTCAACCTGGTGGTGTTGCTGCGCGCGCCCGAAGAGGCGGCTGCGCCGCGCGTCGCCGAAGCCGCGCGCCCGATGCTGCCCGCGCCGCTTCCGCCCGCGGAAGGCTACGTCGCTCAGGCGGCCGATGCAGGCACTTACAGGCCCGCATTCAGGGTTGCGGTCTCTCCGCAGTCGATCGGCAGCAGCATGGCGCCTCCCCGCATGGTCGCACCTGCTGTCGAAGCGGATGTCATCGCCACGAGCGCGACCGTGCAGCCCGGGTTGGACGACCTTGCGCTGGCGCAGCTGCGCGCGGACGAGGCGATGCGCGTGATCGCCGACGATACGCCGGAGATCCACGCCGCCAGCCGCATGGCCGCTTCCTGGCGGCGCGACGATGCGATCGAGGGCGCGGTCGCACCGAGCGCCAGGTTTTCGACCGATCCGGCCATGGTGGATGATGCGACGGCCCGCCCCGATCCTGCGGGCGTGGACTGACGGCCGGGGCGCGTGCCGGATGCGACATGCCGCCTGCGGCACGGTGGACTACACTGCCGATCCCCGCGCTGACGCGACCATCGAGTGACGCCATGAGCCAGGCTTTCCATCCCGTCGGAACCCCAGGACAGCCATGGACGCCCGCCGAGTTCGATGTCTGGCGCGCGCGGCAGGTGAGGCATCGCAGCTACCACGAAGACGTCGTCCGCGTCATCGAAGGTTTTCGCGATCGCTTCGACGTGAGCGAGTACGGCGAGGTGGTCTACGGCGACGAGCGGCATCCCTTGTTCGCGATCCTCAACCGGCACTGGAACGACGCCTTGCCCTGCGTGCTGGTGACCGGCGGCGTGCATGGCTACGAGACCAGCGGCGTCCACGGCGCGCTGCGTTTCGTCGACCTCCACGCCGAGGCGTACGCGGGCAAGGTCAACCTGCTGGTCGCGCCCTGCGTCAGCCCCTGGGCCTACGAACGCATCCATCGCTGGAACCACGATGGCGTCGATCCGAACCGTTCGTTCCGCGAACCCAGCCCCGCGCAGGAGTCCGCGGCGCTCATGCGCCTGGTCGCGCCGCTGCTCGGCCGCTTCGTCGCCCACGTCGACCTGCACGAAACCACAGACAGCGACGAAACCGAATTCCGTCCGGCGCTGGCCGCACGCGACGGCAAGCCGTTCGAACCCGGGCTGATTCCCGACGGCTTCTATCTGGTCGACGACACCGAGAACCCGCAGCCCGAATTCCAGCAGGCGATCATCGCCGCCGTCGAGCGCGTCACCCACATCGCGCCGCCGGACGACAAGGGCGAGATCATCGGTTCGCCCGTCGTCGCGCACGGCGTGATCCGCTATCCGCTCAAGGCGCTGGGCCTGTGCGCCGGCATCACCGGCGCGCGCTATACCACGACCACCGAGGTCTATCCCGACAGCCCGCGCGCGACCCCCGAGCAATGCAACGAAGCGCAGGCCGTGGCGGTGCGGGCGGCCGTGGATTTTGTCCTGGCGGAGTGAATCAGCACCAGGCTTGATCGGTCCGGCGCTTGGCCGGTCTTGGCTGCTGCAACGCGGTCAAGCTCCTGCGCCGGGAGTGGGGTAGAGTCGGCCTTCCCGAACCAGCGAGGCAGCGCCATGACGACTCCGCCCCGGAAGACGGCCGACGACTTCGACCCGGACGTGCTCCGGCTGTTCGACAAGTACGTGCACGGCGACATCGATCGCCGTGGATTCCTGCTCGGCGCCGCACGCTTCGCCGCCGGCGCGACCACGGCGGCCGGCCTGCTCGCCGCGCTCACCCCGCAGTTCGCGATGGCCCAGCAGGTCAAGCCCGACGACAGGCGGCTCAAGACCGAATACATCGAGTTCCCGTCGCCCGACGGCTACGGCACCGCACGCGGCTATCTCGCGAAGCCCGCGAAGTCGCGCAAGCCGCTGCCGGTCGTGCTGGTCGTGCACGAGAATCGCGGGCTCAACCCGCACATCGAGGACATCACGCGCAGGCTCGCGCTGGAGAACTACATCGCCTTCGCGCCCGATGCGCTGTTCCCGCTCGGCGGCTATCCGGGCGACGAGGACAAGGCCCGCGCGATCTTCCAGACCCTGGACCAGACGAAGACCCGGCAGGATTTCCTCGCCGCCGCGCGCATGCTGCGCGGCATCAAGGGCGGCAACGGCCGTCTCGGCGTGGTCGGCTTCTGCTACGGCGGCGCGATGGCCAGCTTCCTCGCCACGCAGTTGCCTGACCTCGATGCGGCGGTGCCGTTCTACGGCAGCGCGCCGGCACCGGAGGACGTGCCGAAGATCAAGGCCGAACTGCTGGTCGTGCTGGCCAGCAACGACGAGCGCGTCAACGCGACCTGGCCCGCGTACGAAGCCGCGCTCGAACAGGCCGGCACCCGCTACGCGCTCTACCAGCCGGCCAACACGCAGCATGGCTTCAACAACGACACCACGCCCCGCTACGACGAAGCCGCCGCGCGCGAAGCCTGGTCGCGCACGCTCGCGCTGTTCGAACGCACGCTGCGCGACGCGAAGGCCTCACCCGGAAATCGCTGACGCACGGTGTCCAATCGCGGCCGGCTTGCGCAGCCTGGTCGGCGACAGGACGATCGGATCCACCAAAGAAGAAGGGCGGCCAATGGCCGCCCTTCCCGTGTCGCAACAACCGGAGGTCTTAGTTGAACTTGTAGTTGAAGTTCGCGAAGACTTCGCGGCCGATCGGGCTGTACGTATTCCACATGAACGGATACGAATTGTTCGTATCGTCGCTCGGCGCGATCTTGTCGAGCAGGTTCTGCACCGCGAAACCGATGGTCATCTTGTCCGTGATCTTCTTCTGCAGACCGGCGTTCCAGATGATGTACGGCGCGATGCGATCGGGCGCGCCGGGAACCAGGTTGTTCCACGGAATCTGCGAACCCAGGCGGTAGCCGTTCACGTTGGCCGCCCAGTCCCCGCGCTCCCACTGCACGCCCCAGTTCAGGCGGCTGCGGAAGTTCAGGTTTCGACGCGGATCATCGCGCTCATCCTGGATGCCCGAACCTGGGAAACCCTCCTCGTTCAGAGCCAGGACATGAGTCCAGCCCAGATTGAAGTCGTAGTTGCCGAAGCGATCCGTATCGAGACGATAACGGACCGTCGCGTCAATACCCCGGGTCTCGGTCATCGACTGGTTGATCGGGAACGAACGATACTGAGCGATTTCATCGTCCGTGAAGGGGCTGGTGCCGACGCGCTGGACGAGGCCCGTGAAGAATTGGCATTGTGCCGAATTGCTGTTAACGGGGCTGCCATCGCGGCGCTGACCGAGGCGGCAGTCGGCTTCGTTCTGGAACAGGTAGGCGGTGCTGATGTCGTTGACCGCGCCTTCCAGCTTGATCTTGTACCAGTCGACGCTGACCGACAGGTTGTCGACCACATCCCACACGAAGCCGATCGTGGTCGACTTGCCTTCTTCCTCCTCGAGGGCCGAGTTGCCTCTGCGCCTGCCTTCGATGAAGTACGAGTAGTTGGCACCGCCGCAATTAGTGATGTCGAAGCCGTCCCTGCGGCAGCGGTACTCGTCGAACACCTGGACGAAGAAGCCGGATTCCTGTGCGAAGACGTAATGCATGTCAGGCGCACGGAAGCTGGTGGCGTGGCTGCCTCGGATCAGGAGGTTGCTGAACGGACGCCACTCCAGGCCGGCCGACCAGGTCGCTGCGCCATCCACGTCGGTGATGTCATCGTACTTGTCGTAACGACCCGCAAGGTTGAGCTTCAGGGTCTCGAATACCGGAACGCTGAATTCAACGCCGAGAGCGTAACGATCACGATCACCGCCACCGCCGGTGCCGGTCAGGTTGAAGATGCGTTCCGTACCCGTGTAGGTGGGGACGATACGAGCATCGGGCTTGAGGTCGTACTCCTGCGATGCAAATTCGATCGTGGCGGCCATGCCGACCGCACCGGCCGGAAGATCGAACAGATCACCCGACAGCGTGAAGCCGCCTTGGGTCACCGACGATTCGGCGTCGGTCTTGACGTTCGTCATCATCGAGTTGAACGCCTGCGTACCCAGTGGGCTGAAATAGCGGGTCAGATCGAGATGTAATGACCCAGCACTTCCTGCACAGGTCAGGCCGCTAATGCATACGCCTCAGCGGGTGTCTTCATGCCCAGCGCCTGATGCGGGCGCCGGTGGTTGTAGAACTGGATCCAGTCCGAGATCACACGGCTGGCGTGCGGCAGGCTCTCGAAACGATGCCGGCTGATGCACTGTTCCTTCAGTGTCCGGATCACGCGCTCGACCATGCCGTTCTGCTGCGGGCAGTGCGGCGTGATGAACTCCTGGCGAAGCCCGTAGCTGCGCACCAGCCGCGTATAGGCACGGCTGGTGAAGACCAGGCCATTGTCCGAGCGCAGCAGGAAGGGCTTCGGCGCCGGGGCCAGACTGCCGAACCGGGCAATCAACGCCTGCTCCAATGCTGACGCCGCCGTGGTCGCCTTGCCGCTGCGCGACAACTGCCAGCCCAGCAACTCGCGGGTATGGCAGTCGATCACCAGCGCCAGGCTCAGCCAGCCGTCCCGGCCAGCCCACACCCTGCACAGGTCCGTCGCCCATCGCTCGTTGGCCTGCCCGGCCACAGAAGGCAACGCCTGCACCCGGGGGCGATGCCCGACCGCGCGCTTGCGTACCTGCCAGCCCATTTGCTGGAAGACGCGCTGTACCGTGTTCTTGTTCATGCCCAGCAGGCTCGCCACCGTACGATAGCCGAACGACGGTTCCGATTCGATCATCGCCTTGATCGGCCCGGCCAGCTCCGGCCTGACCTTGGGTGGGCACTTGACCGGCTTGTAGTACACCGTGCGGCGTGGCTGCTCGAACCATCGACACAACTGCGCCATCGACACCCGCACGCCTTCGGCCAGCAGTCCCTGTCGGAGTGAAACCATCAGGTCTCGTCCTTGCCCAACAGGGACGCCAATTTTTTTCTGGCGCGCAACTCCAGCATCGCCTCGCCGTACGCCTCCTGCAGCTCCTTGAGCTGGCGCTCGTACTGCTCGCGCACGTCCTCGGGCTTGGCCCGCAACGCATTCTCCAGCCCGCGCTTGCCCTCGTCGACCCAGCTCTCGATCTCCGACGGCGGCAGGTCGAACTGCCGGCTCGCCTCGGACACGCTCGTCCTGCCCTGGATGATCTCCAGCACCAGCTGCGACTTCCGCCGAGCGGTCCAACGCTTGATCTCTTCTTCCATTACCGCACTCATGGGTGTCTCCTTCGTCTAGGTTACACCTGAGCAGGTTTTTACTGGGTCATTACAGCGCTTTTCACAACGCACAAGCCCCGCACAGGGCGGGGCTTGGCGTGGTCGTAGCTTGTGTGTTGGGGCCTAGAGGCCATGTATGAGAAGCCTCATCTTTGCGGGTGTGTCGATCTTCTCCCGCCCGGCGCCAACCTCGACAATCGTTCGGCATGCCGACAGTATCACCACAACCGCCTCACAGCTCTCTATGCCAACATCCCGTCACGTAGGGTGGGCATTTTTTTCCGCCATTGCAACGGCAATGCGGCGATGAACAATGATCGAAACCGATTGTCACAGCCGCGTCATCGGCAAAGCGGCGGATCGAAGTCCATATTACGGCGCTTCAGGCACGATGGTAATTTGAGCGGGGCGTACAGTCACATATCCTGACCTTGATGTATTTAGTGGAAGAACTACGCCAGAAACTCGCACATAGTGTGATCTCAACTCCTTTGCATCTGCTTCGAGTGATTTCAAGTCGCTGATTTCTGGAGATAGCCTAATTGAAGATGCTGCATCTCTAGTCCGCCAAGAATCTTTTGACAAAAACAGATCGCCAGGCGTGGTTTCGCCTGCTAGGTAGCCAACGAACGCCACTTCTATGCCTACGTATCGTTCTGGTGTCGATATCAGTGCGGTCATTGATATGTTGCAGTATGTGTTGACACGTGTATAAGGCTGGCACCTATCGTCTATCGGGTTGTCGTTGCTCTCCGAGAAAGGGGGCTGACTGTGGCAGCTTGCAATGGCTGTTAGAGCCAATGCAGCCACTGCAAATTTTGAAATTTTCTTCATGAGAAATCACTCAAAGTTACTGATGAAGTTATATATCTTCGAGTCGTAAGCGCTGACCCCTGCATCCTGAGCCGAAACAATGTCTAGTTTTTTTCCGGCATTTGTGATGTATCCGTAAAATACATAGGAGGCGACTCCTTTGGAGTGCATTGCGATATGCAGATCATCGCCGCTAAAGCTAGGATTTTTTATGAAAATGCCAGGGTGAGTATGAAATTGTGCGCCACCTTCAGGTATTGGTCCGATATCTACTCTAACTCCTACAAGGCCCCTGAAATCTCCTGGTCCTGATCTTGTTATGCCTGTGATGCTGTGAGAGATTGGTTCGCCGCTTGCGCCAAACTCTAGTTGGAGGAAGGCGCCGATCTTCGCGAATTGCGATTTGAAGTATCTTGCTGCTTCATCAAAATTCTTGAACCTATTGCCATTCTCTTTTTTCTCAAGTCTTGACTCTGTTCGCCTGATTACTTTGTCTGCAGCGGCAAGCCTTTTTTCCATCGACCATCCTGCTTCAATGGCGTTTGTCGCATAGGTTCCAGAGCAGCTTTCGGCGCCTAAGCGGCTGCAGGTGTTTGCTTCTAGTCTTCCATCTGGATCGATAAAGCGATAGGGATTATTCGCTGCGTATTTGTAGCGATTGAAATTCGCTCCAGTTTGGCCATTCGCGGTGATTGGGTCCACTGACAAAAACCTGCCAACCGATTGATCGTAATACCGCTGCTGCATGTACGTCAGCCCGGTCGCGCCATCCATGACGTGGCCGGTGTAGCCGATGCCGTTGTGGTTCGGCTTGCCGATGATCGCACCCCACGGCTCGTAGTCCATGCGCTCGATGACCTGGCCGGAGGCATTGGTCACCGCGACCGGGCTGCCGAGGGCATCGGTGTGCTGGTATTTCACTTCCACCGAAACGCCCCACCTGTTCTCGCGGGTCGCAATGACGCTCCCCGCGAGATAGATGTTCTCCTTGGCCGTGGTCGGCGTGCCGTGATGATCCTCTTCGTACGGGATCTGCCCGTTCTGGCTGTACATCGAGAACGACAGGGTGCCCGTGGACGCCCCGGGCTGCGGTGGCCGCCAGTTCATGACGCGCCGCCCCAGTCCGTCGTAGCGATAGGCTTCCTTGTTCATCACCGCGCGGAGGCGATTGCCGTAGTCGAAATCGTGGATCTGCCCGTTCTTGTTGTACAGATTGCCTCGTGG
>JAHCAU010000003.1 GCA_019634715.1 Lysobacter sp. | reverse complement strand
TAAGAAATCGCTCGTGTCCCCGCGAAGTCAAACACAGGCGACCGAAGTACCCAACGAAAAATGCCAGTCAGCGTTAACTGACTGGCATTAGGCATCGCCCGGGGTTTCCTTTATTCCAGTCCCGCATTGCATGTCGTTCGCAGTGCAGTCTGCAATCCGACATTGCGCGAACGTGCAGGATCTGCGCATCGGCTTCGACCGCGATCGAATGAATTCAACGACTTCGAGGCTGTTTCGCGTTGGCACGGCGCTTGCAATCGTTCTGGATGTCCGCGCCGCGCGCGGATTCCCCCAACAACCAGGTGAACGCTCATGACCAACCACGACAAGACCGTCGAGAAAGCGATCGACAAGGATCTCAACCGCGACCCGATCACCGGCACACCCGGTGCCCACCCGGTCGGCACCGGCGTCGGCGCCGCAGCCGGTGGCACGGCAGGCGCCGCCGTCGGCTCGGTCGCAGGCCCGGCCGGCACGGTGGCGGGTGCCGTCGTCGGCGCGGTCGTCGGCGGCCTCGCCGGCAAGGGCGTCGGCGAAGCGGTCAACCCGACCGCCGAAGAAGCCTACTGGCGCGAGCAGTACGTCCGCGAGCCGTATTACAACCAGGGCCACACCTACGACGACTATGCCCCGGCCTATCGCACGGGTTACGAAGCCCGCACGCGGTACACCGATCGCGCCTTCGACGAGATCGAACCGGAACTCGAACGCGAATACAGCGCCCATCGCGGCCCGTCGCCGCTCGCCTGGGATCGCGCCCGTCACGCCGCCCGCGCTGCATGGGATCGCGTCGAGCGCGCCATGCCCGGCGATTTCGATCGCGACGGCAAGTGATCGAAGGCGACCACGAAGCGGACAGCCTTGCGGCCGCCCCCTCCGCCGTTCGGCAGGCCACAAAAAACCCCGGGCTTTCGCCCGGGGTTTCTGTTTGGTGGAGGTGGGCGGAATCGAACCGCCGTCCGAAGGCACTCCATACCCGGCACTACATGCTTAGCTCACCGTTTGATCTCGCCCTGCGGCAACACGGTGTGCGAAGCACACCGCAGGACATACCCGCTTGATCTAGGCCCTGGTTGACGGGTCGCCGCCCGGGCCGATCCTGTGATGATGACCCTACATCCACGAGCACAGGCACAAGTGGGTTCGGGGCTAGGCCTTAAGCGGCCAGAGCGTAGACGTCGTCGTTGGCGTCTGAGTGTTTGCCGCTGGATTAACGAGGAAAGCTGCCCCCTCGGCATGCGTCGTGTGATTTCGCAACCCCCGTCGAAGCCAATGCACCCCCGTAAGCCGGGAATTCGTTCGATGGAGCCGGTCTTTCGATCGACGGGGCAAGTATGGGGGCGGGGTGGGGCGGGATCAAGCCTGCATGGCGACGAGCGCGAACGGCAGGTCCCTCGCGTCCGCTCGGGATGACAGGCTTGTCCGAATTCCGAATCCCGGCCCTCAAGCGTCCTTGTTGCGGTGGCGCATGGCGCGCTGCTTCTCGCGTGCCCAGTCGCGGTCGCGGGCGGCGTCGCGCTTGTCATGGGCCTGTTTGCCCTTGGCCAGGGCGATCTCCAGCTTCACCTTGTTGCCCTTCCAGTACAGGGCGGTGGGGATGATGGTGTAGCCGTCGCGCTGGATCTTGCCGACGAGCTGGTCGATCTCGCGACGGTGCAGCAGCAGCTTGCGCGTGCGGCGGTCGTTGGCGATCACGTGGGTGGAGGCCTGGATCAACGGGGTGATCTGCGAGCCGTACAGGAACAGTTCGCCGTCGTTGACCATGGCGTAGCTGTCGCCGATGTTGGCGCGGCCGGCGCGGATGGACTTCAGTTCCCAACCCTGCAGGGACAGTCCGGCTTCGTAGCGGTGTTCGAGGTGGTACTCGTGCTTGGCCCGCTTGTTCAGCGAGATGGTCTTGATCGGCGGAGCGGCCTTGGCGGGCTTGTCGCCGCCCTTTGCCTTATCCTTTTGCGCTTTCTGCTTGCTCATCCGGCACATTCTCCCCGAAGCGGGGCCGTGAGGCGAGCATCCCACCCGCCTTGCCCCGAGTTACGCACGATGCCGGTCATCCAACGCTCCGCCCTGGTCGAACATTCCGCCGCCAGGATGTTCTCGCTGGTCAACGATGTAGCGGCCTATCCGGGCCGGTTCGACTGGTGCGAGGCCGCGCAGGTCCTGGAGGCGGACGAAGGGCGGCTGGTGGCGCGGCTGGACCTTGGGATGGCCGGGCTGCGGACCTGGTTCACGACCGAGAACACGCTGTCGCCGCCGCATCACATCGACATGGTGCTGCGCGACGGGCCGTTCCGGAAGCTGACCGGGCGCTGGCAGTTCCATGCGCTGGACGAGTCCGCCTGCAAGGTCACGCTGACCCTGGATTTCGAGCCGAACTCGAAACTGCTCGGTCCAGCCTTCGTGCTGGGGTTCCAGACCCTGGCCGACCGGATGGTCGACGATTTCGTGCGCGTGGCCGACCGGGGCGAGGACTGAGCGCGTGCGCGCGGAAGTGATCCGTGTCGAGGTCATCCGGGCCTGGCCGCGGCGCCACGCGTCGGTGAGGGTCGAATTGCCTGCGGGCGCGACCGTGGCCGATGCGGTATCGGCGTCCGGCATGGACGACGGCGAGCATGTGGCCGTGGCGGTGTTCGGCGAAAAGGTCGAGGCCGCGCACGTGCTGCGCGAGGGCGACCGCGTGGAGCTGCTGCGGCCGCTGACGATGGATCCGAAGGAGGCCCGGCGACGCCGGGCCGTGAAGTAGTCGCGTTTGGAGCAGGTGCGGTCGCCGATCAGCGGCGGCGCTTCTTCTTGTCGTCCTTGGCGAGGTTCGGGCCGAACTCGCGGCGCGCCTTGCGGGCCAGCTCGTCGTCCTGCTCGGCGAAGTATTCGCCTTCCCAGCGGGTCACGAGGCCGTCGTTGAAGTGGACGGTGAAGTTCTTGACGACGACGGTGCCGCGGCGGTCGGTGCGCTGGGTCGAGGTGTAGTCCCAGCGGTCGGGGTTGGCCGAATCGGCGATCGACGGCGAACCCATGAGGCCCTGCACGTCCTGCTTGGTCATGCCGACCTGCAACTGGTCCGCGGCGGTCTTCTCGATCAGGTTGCCCTGGTAGATCGGCTGCTTGTAGATGATGCCGCAGCCGGTGGTGGCGAAGGCGACGGCGAGGACGAGCAGCGGGGCGCGGAACGAGCGGGTGGTGATGGGCATGAGGCAACCGGCAGGAGGGAAGGGCACGCGTCGGGCGATGATACACTGCCCGCCCACACCGTCGGCACTCGGGCCTGGATGCCCCATTCATCGCGGGTTGGATGCCCTCCCGCGCCGGCACATCTCCCGCGAACCCCCGCCCGCGAGACCCGCGGATCGCCCCAGGAGGCCCCCATGGAAAGCAGAGACCTGCGCAAGCTCGGCCTGAAGGTGACCCACCCGCGCATGCGCGTGCTGGAACTGCTGGAACAGACCCGTCCCCGCCACATGACCGCCGAGGACATCTACCGCAAGCTGGTGGAGGACGGCGACGAGATCGGCCTGGCCACGGTCTACCGCGTCCTGACCCAGTTCGAGGCCGCCGGACTGGTGCTCAAGCACAACTTCGAGGGCGGCCACGCCGTCTACGAGCTCGACCGCGGCGACCACCACGACCACATGGTCGACATCGACACCGGCAAGATCATCGAATTCGAGAACGCCGAGATCGAAGCCCTGCAGCACAAGATCGCCGCCGAGTACGGCTACGAGATCGAGGCCCACGCGCTGGTGCTGTACGTCCGCAAGAAGAAATAGGTCGCGCCCCGGCGCGACGGAAAAGCCCGGATGGGCGATCAGGCCACGTTTTCCAGCAGCCGCTTCGCCGCCGCGCGGGCTTCCTTGCTGACTTCCACCCCGCCGAGCATGCGCGCCAGTTCTTCCTGGCGCTCCTTCGCGTCGAGGCGGCGCACCGCGCTCTGGGTCATGCCGTCGGCTTCAGCCTTGCTGACGCGGTAATGCGCATGGCCCTGGGCCGCGACCTGCGGCTGGTGGGTCACGCACAGGACCTGGCGCTTCGCGCCCAGCGCCCGCAGCTTCTGGCCGACGATCTCGGCCACGGCGCCGCCGATGCCGGAGTCCACTTCGTCGAAGACCATGGTCGGCACGGCGTCCAGGCCGAGCGCGGCGACTTCGATCGCCAGCGAGATGCGCGACAGTTCGCCGCCGGAGGCGACCTTGCGCAGCGGGCGCGGCGGCTGGCCGGCGTTGGCCGAGACCAGAAATTCCGCGCGCTCGGCGCCCTGCGGGTCGGGGCGACCGTCCTCGATCGACTCGAGCGCGATCTCGAAGCGTCCGCCGCCCATGCCGAGGTCGGTGATGAGCGCGGTGGTCGCCTGCGAGAGGCTCTGCGCAGCTTCGCGCCGCGCCGCGCTGAGGCTGGCGGCGGCCTCTCGCCAGCGGGCGGCGGCGGCCTCGATCTCGTCGTCCAGCCCTGTCAGGCGCTCGCCGGCGTGGCGCAGGGCATCCAGCTCGGTCGCGATGCGGTCCCGGACTTCGTGCAGCGACTCGGCGGGCACGCGGTGCTTGCGGCCGAGTTCGTGCAGGCGCCCGAGCCGATCCTCCAGCGCCTCGAAGCGCTCGGGATCCAGGTCGAGGTCGTCGCGGATGCGCTGCAGCAGGCGCGTGGCCTCGTCGATCTGGATCGCCGCGGCGTCGAGCATGCCGTCGACCTCGCCCAGGCGCGGTTCGTCGTTGCGGGCGCGGGCGATCTCGCCGCGCAGGTGCTGCACGGTCTGCAGCAACGAGGGCGCATCGTCGCCTTCGAGGCGGGCGAGGGCGCGTTCGCAGGTGTCGATCAGGCCGGCGGCGTTGGCGAAGCGGCGGTGGTCGGCGGCGAGTTCGGCGATCGACGCCGGTTCCAGCGTCTCCTTGTCCAGTTCGCGCCACTGGTGGTCGAGCAGTTCGATGCGGTCGCTCACATCGCCGGCGCGGACCAGCGCGTCGCGCTCGCGGCGCAGGGCCGTCCAGGCATCGGCGGTCTCGCGCACGGCCTTCAATGCCGGCGCGTGGCGACCGTAGGCGTCGAGCAGTTCGAGCTGGCTGGCCTTCGACAGCAGCGCCTGGTGTTCGTGCTGGCCGTGGATCTCGACCAGCAGCCCGGCCAGCTCGGCGAGCTGCGCCACGGTGACCGGGCGGCCATTGATCCAGGCGCGGGAACCGCCGTCGGAGCGCAGGGTGCGGCGCAGCTGGCAGGCCCGGTCGTCATCGAGCTCCTGGTCCTTGAGCCAATCCGTCGCCTCCGGTCTGTCGCGCAGGTCGAACTCGGCATTGAGCTCGGCGCGTTCGGCGCCGTGGCGGACCATGCCGCTGTCGGCGCGCATGCCGGAGAGGAAACCCAGGGCGTCGACCAGCAGGGACTTGCCAGCGCCGGTTTCGCCGGAAATGACGGTCATTCCGGGGCCGAATTCGAGTTCAGTGGAGGCGACGACGGCGAAGTCGCGAAGCGTGAGGCGTGTCAGCATGGGGCGGATTGTGCATCAAAAGTGCGACAGGCCGACCGCGGCGGCGGCCGGAACGCGGGGCTGGCCTCCTGCGACGTGGGGATGTCGCCGCAGGACATGCGGAGCGCCGCGCGTTCCGGCCGTGCCGGGTGCGTGCGAGGCATTCGACCCGAGACCCGTCTCACCGGTCGAGACAATGGGCCGACCGATGTCCGTGCGAGGCAGCAGGGCCGGCCAAGCTTGCGCATGGCGACGCCAGCGCCTATATCGATGGGCATGAACCGCCCGTCCGACCCCGGCTCCGATCCGCTCGTGCTCGACCCGCGTGCGCGCCTGCTGCTGCGCACGCTGATCTCGCGCTATATCCGCGACGGCGAGCCGGTGGGTTCGCAGACCCTGGCGCGGCACGCGGGCCTGGATGTGAGTCCGGCGACCATCCGCAACATCCTGGCCGAGCTGGAGGACGTGGGCCTGCTCGCAGCGCCGCACACTTCGGCCGGACGCGTCCCGACCGCGCAGGGCTACCGGGTGTTCGTCGACAGCCTGCTGCAGATCAAGCCGCTGGCCGACGGAGAGCTGGGCCGGCTGCGCGCGGAACTGGCGCCCGGTGCCGGCACGCAGAGCCTGCTGGGCAGCGCCTCGGAGCTGGTCTCTGCGATGACCCATTTCGTCGGCGTGGTCAGCGTGCCCAAGCGCGAGCAGTTTGCGTTCAAGCACGTCGATTTCGTGCCGCTGGACGGCCAGCGGGTGCTGGCCATTCTGGTCTTCGCCGACAACGACGTGCAGAACCGCATCCTGCAGGCGCGCCGGAGTTACGAGCCGGGCGAGCTGGAGCGGATCGCCAATTATCTCAACACCCATTTCGCCGGGCGTCCGCTGGCCGAGGCCCGGGCCCTGCTGCTGGCCGAATTGCGCAGCGCCCGGCAGGAAATGGAACTGATGATGACCCGGGCGCTGGAACTGGCCGACCAGGCCCTGGCCAGCGACGCCGAGGACATGCTCGTCGCAGGGCAGACCCGGCTGATCGGCGTGCAGGACCTGTCCGACCTCGACCGCCTCCGCGAGCTGTTCGAAGCCTTCGCCAGCAAGCGCGAGATCCTGCAGGTGCTCGAACGCACCCTGCGCGCGCCGGGCGTGCGGATCTTCATCGGCGAGGAAACCGGCATGGCCCCGCTGGACGGGGTGTCGCTGGTCACCGCGCCCTACGGCGCCGCCGGCCGGACTCTGGGCGTGCTCGGCGTGATCGGCCCGACGCGCATGGCCTACGACCGGGTGATCCCGGTGGTCGAGGCCGCCGCCAGCGTGCTCAGCCAGGCGCTGGGCCCGGATGACGCCACCCGATCCGGCGGCCCTTGATTCCCGCGAACGTGTCCCCATCCCTCGGCGGTCGGCGGGGTTTCCCTTCCCATCGCCCGCCATCGGACCGGACATGACCCAAGACCAGACTTCACAGGACGCCCAGCCCCAGGGCGACACCGCCGCCGCCAACGAGGCCGTTGCGGACACCCCGGAGGCGATGATCGAGAGCCTCAGGGCCGAACTCGAGCAGCTCCGCGCCGAATCCCTGCGCGAGCGCGCCGACCTCGACAACCAGCGCAAGCGCCTGGCCCGCGAGGTCGAGATGGCCCGCAAGTTCGCCAACGAGCGCCTGCTCGGCGACCTGCTGCCGCTGTTCGACAGCATGGAAGCCGGCCTCGCCGCCGCCCCCGAGGGCGACCCGCTGCGCGCCGGCATGGAACTGACCCTGCGCCAGCTGCAGCGCATCGCCGAGGCCAACGGCCTGGCCGCCGTGGCGCCCGCGCCGGGCGAGACCTTCAACCCGGAGCAGCACCAGGCGATGAGCATGATCGACGCGCCGGAGGGTGTCGCCCCGGGTGCGGTCGCGCAGACCTTCCAGAAGGGTTACCTGCTCAACGACCGCCTCCTGCGCCCGGCGCTGGTGGTGGTGGCGAAGCAGGACTGACGCATTGCGAGGCTGCCGGCGGCAGCCGCGAGGGGACGCCGGAACGGCGAATCGCGGCTGAAAGCCCCGGCGACCGCGGCGAACGGTGCTTGAAACCCGGTCGCCGCGCCATACATACGAAGCATCGGCGGCACGACCGCCCCAAAATCACAGACTCGGAGAATCCCGTCATGGGCAAGATCATCGGTATCGATCTCGGCACCACCAATTCGTGCGTCGCGATCATGGAGGGCGGCAAGGCCAGGGTCATCGAGAACAGCGAGGGCGACCGCACCACGCCGTCGATCGTGGCCTACACCAAGGACGGCGAAGTCCTGGTCGGCGCCAGCGCCAAGCGCCAGGCCGTCACCAATCCCAAGGACACCTTCTACGCGGTGAAGCGCCTGATCGGGCGCAAGTTCACCGATGCCGAGGTCAAGAAGGACCTCGACCTGGTGCCGTATTCGATCCTCGCGCACGACAACGGCGACGCCTGGGTGGCCACCAAGGACGGCCGCAAGATGGCGCCCCAGCAGATCTCGGCCGAAGTGCTGGGCAAGATGAAGAAAACCGCCGAAGCCTACCTCGGCGAAGCGGTGACCGAAGCGGTCATCACGGTCCCGGCCTACTTCAACGACAGCCAGCGCCAGGCGACCAAGGACGCCGGCCGCATCGCCGGCCTCGAAGTCAAGCGCATCATCAACGAGCCGACCGCGGCCGCGCTGGCCTATGGCCTGGACAAGGCCGACGGCGCCGATCGCAAGATCGCCGTGTACGACCTCGGCGGCGGCACCTTCGACGTGTCGATCATCGAGATCGCCAACGTCGACGGCGAAAAGCAGTTCGAGGTGCTGGCCACCAACGGCGACACCTTCCTCGGCGGCGAGGACTTCGACAACCGCGTCATCGACTATCTCGTCGAGCAGTTCCAGAAGGACCAGGGCATCGACCTGCGCAAGGACGACCTCGCCCTGCAGCGCCTGAAGGACGCGGCCGAGCGCGCCAAGATCGAGCTGTCCAGCGCGCAGCAGACCGAAGTGAACCTGCCTTACATCACCGCAGATGCCTCGGGTCCGAAGCACCTCAACATCAAGGTCACCCGCGCCAAGCTCGAAGCGCTGGTCGAGGACCTGATCCGCAAGTCGATCGAGCCCTGCCGCATCGCGCTCAACGACGCCGGCCTGCGCGCCAGCGACATCAGCGAGGTGATCCTGGTCGGTGGCCAGACCCGCATGCCGAAGGTGCAGCAGGCGGTGGCCGAGTTCTTCGGCAAGGAACCGCGCAAGGACGTCAATCCGGACGAGGCCGTCGCGATCGGCGCCGCGATCCAGGGCGGCGTGCTGGCCGGCGACGTGAAGGATGTGCTGCTGCTCGACGTGACCCCGCTGTCGCTGGGCATCGAAGTGCTGGGCGGCGAGTTCAACAAGATCATCGAGAAGAACACCACCATCCCGACCAAGGCCACGCAGACCTATTCGACCGCGGCCGACAACCAGAGCGCGGTGACCGTGCACGTGCTGCAGGGCGAACGCACCCAGGCGATGTACAACAAGTCGCTGGCCCGCTTCGACCTGGCCGGCATCGAACCCGCGCCGCGCGGCATGCCGCAGATCGAGGTGACCTTCGACATCGACGCCAACGGCATCCTGCACGTCAGCGCGAAGGACAAGAAGACCGGCAAGGAGCAGAAGGTCGAGATCAAGGCCGGCTCGGGCCTGTCGGACGACGAGATCCAGCGCATGGTCCAGGACGCCGAGGCGCACCGCGAGGAAGACAAGAAGTTCCACGAGCTGGTGCAGGCGCGCAACCACGCCGACGCCCTGATCCACGCCGCGCGCACCGCGATCAAGGACCACGGCGACAAGGTGCCGGGCGAGATGATCGGCCGCGTCGAAGGCGGCATCGCCGAGGTCGAGACCGCGATGAAGGGCGACGACAAGGGCCAGATCGAGGCCAAGTCGAAGGCGCTGGAAGAGGCCCTGCAGCCGCTGATGGCCGCCGCCAACGCAGGGCAGCAGGGTCCCGGCGACGCCGGCCCGGGTCCGTCCGCCTCGGCGAAGAACGACGATGTCGTCGACGCCGAGTTCACGGAAGTGAAGGACGAGAACAAGCCGTGAATCGGGAATAGGGAATCGGGAATCGGAAGAGCCGGGTGCGTCCCGGCTTTTCCGGTTTTCGGCGCCCTCCGTATTTCCTGCCCTTCAACGATCCCCCATTCCCGACTCCCCATTCCCGTCCATGAGCAAACGCGATTACTACGAAGTCCTGGGCGTGGCCCGCAATGCCGGCGAGGACGAGCTGAAGAAGGCGTATCGCCGGCTGGCGATGAAGTTCCATCCGGACCGCAATCCGGACGACGCCACCGCCGAGGCCTCGTTCAAGGAAGCGAAGGAAGCCTACGAAGTGCTGTCCGACGCGAACAAGCGCCGGGCCTACGACGCGCACGGCCATGCTGCGTTCGAGCACGGCATGGGTGGGGGCGGCGGCGGGCATGGCGCCGACATCAACGACATCTTCGGCGACATCTTCGGCAACATTTTCGGTGGCGGCGGAGCGCGCGGTCCGCGTCGCGGCGCCGACATCGGCTACGTGATGGAACTGGATCTCGAAGAGGCGGTCGCCGGCGTCGAGAAGCGCATCGAGATCCCGACCCTCGTCGACTGCAAGCCCTGCAAGGGCAGCGGGTCGGAGGACGGCAAGGTCGAGACCTGCGCCACCTGCCAGGGACGCGGCCAGGTGCGTTTCCAGCGCGGCATCTTCGCGATGCAGCAGCCGTGCCCGCACTGCGGCGGCAGCGGCAAGCGCATCGTGTCGCCCTGCAAGAGTTGCCGGGGCGCCGGTCGCGTGGAAGAAGAGAAGATCCTGTCGGTGAAGATTCCGGCGGGCGTCGACAACGGTGACCGCATCCGCCTGTCTGGCGAAGGCGAGGCCGGCCCGGCCGGTGCGCCGGCGGGCGACCTGTACGTGGATGTGCGCGTGCGCGAGCACGACATCTTCCAGCGCGATGGCGACGACCTGCACTGCGAAGTGCCGATCCGCATCTCGCAGGCCGCGCTCGGCGACACCGTGCGCGTGCCGACGCTGGGCGGCGAGGCCGAGATCCGCATCCCGGCCGAGACCCAGACCGGCAAGGTCTTCCGCCTGCGCGAGAAGGGCGTGCGTTCGGTGCGCAGCCGCAGCACCGGCGATCTCTACTGCCGCGTCGTCGTCGAGACCCCGGTCAACCTGACCTCGCACCAGCGCGAGCTGCTCGAGCAGTTCGAGGCCACCTTCGTCGGCGAGGAGGCCAAGCGGCACTCGCCGCGTTCGAGCACCTTCATGGACGGCGTGAAGAGCTTCTGGGAGCGGATGACCTCCTGAGCGAACCGGTCCGCGCATCGCACCGCTCGACGCCCGCCTTTCCGGCGGGCGTCTTGCATTGGAGGCGTCCGCGCACGCATGCTCGCCCGGCCTTCCCCGGAGCACGCGCGATGTCATCCACGCCAGTGATCGGTCTCGTCGGCAGCCAGGGCGCCTACGGCCGCTGGCTGCGGCGGTTCTTCGAGCAGCGCATGGGTTCGAAGGTCATTGGCTACGACCCGGCCGATCCAGCCAGCGAATCGCTCGACGATGTGCTGGATGCCGCGGACGTGCTGCTGTTCACGGCGCCGATCCGGCACACCGTGGCGATCATCGGCGACTGTGTCGCGCGCTCGGCCGGACGCGAGCGCGGACGCCTCTGGCTGGATGTCACTTCGATCAAGCAGGCACCGGTCGCGGCGATGTGCCGCTCGCAGGCCGAGGTCGTCGGCCTGCATCCGATGACCGCGCCGCCGAAGTCGCCGACCCTGAAAGGACGCGTGCTGGTCGTCTGCGAAGCCCGTCTCGATCGCTGGCGTGCCTGGCTGGACGATCTCCTGGCCGCGTTGGAGGCCGAGACCGTGCGCGTGTCCGCCGAACATCACGATCGCGCGATGACGCTGGTCCAGGCCATGGTGCACGCGACCCATCTCGCCCAGGCAGGCGTGGTCCGCGGTTTCGCCGGCAGCCTCGGCCCGCCGGCCTCGCTGCTGCCGATGCGCACGGCCTCGTTCGAGATGGACCATGCCATCGTCGCCCGGATCCTCTCGCTCAACCCGCAGATCTACGAAGACATCCAGTTCGACA
Organism: Lysobacter sp.; assembly: GCA_019634715.1. Taxonomy (GTDB): domain Bacteria; phylum Pseudomonadota; class Gammaproteobacteria; order Xanthomonadales; family Xanthomonadaceae; genus Lysobacter_I. The sequence continues at coordinate 391,603 of JAHCAU010000003.1, read as the reverse complement.
ACCCGCACGTGCCGGAGATGCTCGACCGGCTGGTCGACGCGCTCGCGAGCCTGCGCGACCTGGTGCGAGACGGCGGCGAGGACGCGCGCACGGCGTTCCGCACGCGTTTCCTGCACGAAAGCCGCGATGCCTACGGCGCGGACGTGTTGTCCGAAGGCAACCACGCCTTCGAGCGCATCGGCTATCTGCTGGGCGACCTGCTCGAATCGCCATCGCTCGCCGTCCACCTGCCCGAAGACGGCGCGGGCTCGCTGCGCGCGCTGCTGGAGATCTTCGAGCGCCACGGCGTGAGCCTCTCGTCGATCCATTCCTCGCGCACGCCGGCCGGCGACGTGCATTTCCGCTTCGGCTTCCGCGCCGACCAGGACCGGGCCGCGCTCGATGCCGCCGCGCGGGACATCGAAACCTCGGGGCTGGGGCGACCGATCGCCTGAGCATCGCCGTGCGCCTGCGCGACCTGTCCTCCGCCTGCGGCCGCCGGTAGACTTCGCGTCGTCTTCACAGAACGGGGGGACACTCCATCCCCCATCCACGGACGAGAGGATTCCATGCACGCATTCCAGTCGACGGCCGCCTTCCTCGGCCTCGTGTTGTCGGCGCTGTTCCCGCCCATGGCCGCGGCCTCCCCCGAGGACTGGCCGGTGCGGATCGAGCGCCAGCACCACGCCTACGCGATCGAAGCCGATGGGCGCTACGTCGAGACGGTCGAGACCGCGATCAAGGTGCTGAAATCCAGCGGCCTGTCCTTCGCCAAGGACAGTTCGATCGGCTACAGCACGAGCATCCAGCAGGCCGACGTCCTCGAAGCCTACACGCTCAAGCCCGATGGCCGCCGCGTGCCCGTGCCTCCCGGCAATTTCCAGGTGAGCAGCAACCAGGGACGGGCCGGCGATTCGCCGATCTACTCCGACCGCTCCCGCCTCACGGTGGTCTTCCCGGAACTGGCCGTCGGCGACACGACGGTGCTGCGCTATCGCCTCACCGCGAAGGCGCCGATGTTCGACGGGCACTTCTCGGTGATCGACAGCTTCAGTCCGGCGCGCTATTACGGTGACGTCCGGGTCGTGATCGACGCGCCGGCGTCGCTGCGCGCGAGCCACCAGGCCTGGCACCTGAAGGAAGTGCGGAACCGGGTCGAAGGCGGCCGCCGGGTGATCGAATGGGCGTGGCAGAACCGGACGCCGGTCGACCAGGACACGTTGCGCGACAGGACCTTCGATATCGAACGTTATCCAGGGTACGCGTTCTCCTCGTTCCCGGGTTATGCGGACATCGCGCGGGCCTATGGCGAGCGCGCGGACGCCAAGGCCGAGGTCACCCCGAGGATCGCGGCGCTGGCCAGCGAGATCTCGGGCGATGCCGGCGAGCCGCGCGAGATCGCCAGGCGCCTGTACGAGTGGGTGTCGCGCGAGATTTCCTATGCCGGCAACTGCATCGGCCTCGGCGCCGTCGTCCCGCGCGACCTCGACGTGGTCCTCGACAACCGCATGGGCGATTGCAAGGACCATGCCACGCTGCTGCAGGCGCTGCTCAAGGCGCGCGGCATCGACAGCACCCAGGCGCTGGTCAATGCCGGGAACGTGCATGTGCTGCCGAAGACGCCCGTGGCATCGATGGTCAACCACGTCATCACCTACGTGCCGGCGCTCGACCTCTACATGGATTCCACCTCGTCCACCGAACCGTTCGGCAGCCTGCCGGCGTCCGTCGCTGGCAAGCGCGTCCTGCTGGTGCACGGCTATCGCGACGACACGGCCACCCCGATGCCGCAGCGCGGCAACGACAGCCAGCGCATGCGTGCGCGGTTGGCGATCGCCGAGGATGGCAGCGTGGACGGCGGCGTGAACATCCACATCAATGGGCGCATGGCGGTTGCGGCCCGGGAAAGCTTCCGCGAGGCCGGCGATCGCGCCCGCAAGGACATGGTGCGCGACTACTTCCGGTCCGGGGGCATGCTCGCCGACGGCAGTGTCCGCATCGAGGCCCCCGAAGCCGTTCCCGAGCAGATCACGCTGGATGTCGACTATCGCGTCACGGACATGGTCGTTCTGCCCGGCGGGTTCACGGTCTCCCCGTGGTTCATGAACCCGATGTCGATCTCCTCGATCGTGTCCGCCCAGTTGCCGGATCCGGTGCGCCCCGCGGGCGAAACCGATTGCAGTGGTGCGCGTTCGGAAGAATCGTATGAATACACCTTCGCTCCCTCGCTGCGCATCGTGGCCGTGCCGCCCGATGTGAGCCTCAGCGAAGGGCCCGTGACCTACACCGCGCGGCACCGCATCGAGGACAACCGGCTCATCATCGACCGCACGCTGGACGACCGGACGCCCGGACCGGTGTGCTCGGCCGAGTACAACACGGCCTATGGCCGGCTGATGGGCCTGATCATGAAGAACCTGCGTGCCCAGGTCGTCGTGCTGGGGCCGGGGGCCGAGGTCCCCTGACGTTGGTCGGGAGGCAGGCGCCCGCGTCCTGCCTGTCCGTGCCGGGCCGGGACCGGGCGGCGCCCGATGCCGCCGGGCGCGGCATCGAGGCGACGGACTCGGGCGGATCGCCCGAGTGAGCGAACGTTCGCCGTGTTCAGCCGGTCGATGCGGGTGCGTCCGCCGCGCGGACACCGCCGCGCGTCGATGGCGCGAGCCAGTCGCCCCGCGGCGGCGAGTAGCGGGCGATCACCGCTTCGGCGAGGTCGCGGTCGTCCAGCCGCGAGGGGTGGAACGAGGGCCGCAGGTAGGCGAACAGATGGCGAAGCGTGCGCCGCGCCATGTTGTGACCGGGTCCGAGGTGCCGCCACAGACCGCGCCACGTCGACAGGCGCCAGAGCGCGCCGTCCTGCGCGAGGAACAGCAGCATCCCAAGCGTCATCAGCGTGTAGAACAGGCACGTGGTCGACAGCCAGCCGGCCAGGCGCATCGCATGGCCCGGCGAAATCGCGCGCAGTACGTCGAACGCCACCGTCTTGTGCTCGATCTCTTCGGCGAAATGCCATTCCATCATCGCCCGCACTTCCGGATGCGCATCCGCCAGGATGCCCTGGCGGAGGAATTCGTGGGCCATGAAGGCATTGATGTGCTCGATGCAGCTGACCATCGATACGCGCAGCGACAGCGGCGCGATGCGCTCGGTCAACCGGAAGGCCAGGGCATCGACCACGCGTTCGAGCGTGCGATAGCGGTAGCCGTGCGCGTCGAGGACGCGCCAGAACCGTTTGTGGGCGACGCCGTGCTCGGCTTCCTGATGGATGAAGGCGCGGACTGCGGCCAGCTGCGCGGGGTCCTCGATGCTCGGCAGGCAGCGCGCCAGGGTGCGGATGTAGAAGGCTTCGTTCGACGGCACGATCACCGTGTAGATGTTGAGGATCGCCGAGAGCGCCGGATTGGCCGGCAACCAGTGGCGCGGGATATCGGTCTGCAGGGGCGCGCGAAACGACCGGGTGGGCATGAGTGCGGACATGGCATGGCTCCTGTGCATGTGCGTGGAAGCCGTTCCCCCCTGGAGCGTCTTCCCGCGCTGCGGCGCAGGCCATCCATACCCGACCGGATTTGTTGTCTCCCGGTGGCCGTCCCGGTAGCTTACGCGCATGAATGCTCCCATCCGTGTCCTGATCCACGGTGCGAGCGGTCGGATGGGGCAGACGCTGCTGCGGTTGATGGCTGAACAGCCGTCGCTGACGCTGGCGGCCGCCGTCGCGCCGCCCGTGACCGAAACCGGCCTGCTCGGCCAGCCCTTCCATCCCGTCGCCGAACTCGCATCCGCGCCCGATTTCGACGTGGCCATCGACTTCAGCCTGCCGGTGGCCTTCGACGGCATCCTCGCCCTGTGCGCGAAACGCCGTGCGGCCTTCGTTTCGGGGACCACCGGCCTCGCCGCGCAGCAGCGTGCGGTCCTGCAGGCGGCGTCGGCGCAGATTCCGGTGCTGTGGGCCTCCAATTTCAGCCTCGGCGTGGCCGTGCTGGAGGATCTGGTCGAACGCGCCGCCGGGGTGCTGGCCGGCTGGGACTGCGACATCGTCGAATCCCACCATACCCGCAAGCTGGACGCGCCCTCGGGCACGGCGCTGACCCTGGGCGCCGCCGCCGAGCGCGGTGGTGCCGACCCGCGCTACGCCAGCCTGCGCGCGGGCGACATCGTCGGTGAGCACCTGGTGCAGTTCGCGGGGCAGGGCGAGCGGATCGAACTGATCCATCGCGCCACCAACCGCGACATCTTCGCCCGGGGGGCGCTGCATGCCGCAGCGCGGCTGGCCGGACGCGATCCCGGCGCCTATCGCCTGCGCGACCTGCTCGACTGAGGCGAATCTCGCCGTATTTGATGCAGTGCCGCAATTCGTGCTGGCGCTGGCCGGTCCGCGCCGGTACAATTCTCGCTCGCCTGACTCCAGAAGCCACGGGCCGGTTACAGACCGCGCCCGGGGCTTTTTGCAACCTGCCGTCAGCCCCAACAAAGGCGAACCCCGTGACCGAAACCGCAATTCTTGTCCTCGAAGACGGCACCGTATTCGAGGGCGAATCCGTAGGCGCGCCCGGCCTGTCCGTCGGCGAAGTCGTGTTCAACACCGCGATCACCGGGTACCAGGAAATCCTGACCGACCCGTCCTACGCCCGCCAGCTGGTCACGCTGACCTATCCGCACATCGGCAATACCGGCTGCACCGACCTCGACGACGAGGCCGGCCAGGTCTGGGCCTCGGGCCTGATCGTGCGCAACGTGCCGCGTCGTCCCAGCAACTGGCGCAGCCAGATCGCGCTGCCGGAGTGGCTCAAGGCCCGCGGCATCGTCGCGATCTCCGAGATCGACACCCGCAAGCTCACGCGCCTGCTGCGCGATCGCGGTGCCCAGAACGGCGCGGTGATGGCCGGTGACGTGGACGTGGACAAGGCGCTCGAAGCCGCCCGCAAGTTCCCCGGCCTCAAGGGCATGGACCTGGCGAAGGTGGTGAGCACCGGCAGCGCCTATCCGTGGAGCGAAGGCCAGCTCGATCTCGACCGCAACGCCTTCGTCGGCGCCGAACCGAAGTTCAAGGTCGTCGCCTACGATTTCGGCGTGAAGCGCAACATCCTGCGCATGCTCGCCGAACGCGGCTGCGACGTGACCGTGGTGCCCGCGCAGACGCCCGCCGCCGACGTGCTGGCGATGCAGCCCGACGGCGTCTTCCTGTCGAACGGCCCCGGCGATCCGGCGCCCTGCGACTACGCCATCGCCGCGATCCGCGAGTTCGTCGCCCGGAAGATCCCGACCTTCGGCATCTGCCTCGGCCACCAGCTGCTGGGCCTGGCCTCCGGTGCGCAGACGCTGAAGATGAAGTTCGGCCATCACGGCGGCAACCATCCGGTGATCGACCTCGACAGCGGCCGGGTGATGATCACCGCGCAGAACCACGGCTTCGCCATCGACGAAACCACGCTGCCGGCCAACATCCGCGTGACCCACCGCTCGCTGTTCGACGGCAGCAACCAGGGCATTGCACTCACCGATGCGCCGGCCTTCAGTTTCCAGGGGCATCCGGAAGCCAGCCCGGGTCCGCACGACGTCTCTCCGCTGTTCGACCGCTTCGTCGCGACGATGCAGGCACGCGCCTGATCCGCATCGCAGCGTCCGCAAGCGCCGCCGACACGCACCACCCACCCATGTCCAGGGGGTTCCGATGAAACGTGCCATCCAGTCCACCGCCGCGCTGCTGCTTGCCGGCGTCGCCCTGTTCGCCACCGCGCATGCGGCCGGCCCCGCGAAACCCTCGAAGGACGCGCAGACCGAGCGCCTCACCGACCTCATGGTCGAGCTGGTGCCGATGGGACGCATCTTCGAGATGCTGGCCAAGGACGATCCGAAGTGGCCGATGCAGGAAAAGCCCCAGGCGGTGACGCCGGTCCAGCTGTCCTGCCTGCGTACCGAACTCACCACGGTCGGCTACCGCCGCGCCAAGCGCACCGAAGTGGCCGCATACGTGGCGGCCAACCCGTCGAGCGTCGCCGATGACGTCAAGCTGCTCGAAGGCGGTGCCGCTGCCCTGATGGGGCGCTTGATGATGGCCGGCGCCGAAGGCGAGCGCACCGGCGTGAAGGTGAGCGAACAGGAAGTGCTGGGCGGTGCCTCGCCCGAGCAACTGGCTTCCTTCATGGCCTTCATGACCGCTCCCGACCATGTCGGCCTGCGCAAGCTCGCGGGCATCGGCAACGCCTTCTCGGGCGAGAAATCGGCCGAGGAGAACGAGAAGAGCGGCGAGGCCGCGGGCGAGAACCTCGCGATGCAGGTGATGCTGCGCGCGATGGGCACCTGCAAGGTCTCGATGGAAAGCCTGCTCAATTGAGCGCGGTGACCGGCCCGGCGCGAGAGATCCGGCGCCGCCGCTGGGGGCGCCGGTGCCTGCTGGTCCTGGCCGTCCTCGCGGTCTATCCCGTCTTCGTGCTCGGCACGGTCTATGTCGCCACGTCGCGCTCGGACCTGCCGGGCGGGCGTCACGGCCCGAAGGATGCCTACCGGCATTCACTGGCCAGCGCGATCGTCGCCTATACGGGTTCGCCGCGCTGGGTGGACTGGGTCACCGTGGTGATGGAACGCGACGGACGCGGCGATGCCGCACGCGCGATGGATGCACGCAACAACCGCATCGGCGCCCGGATCGGCGCGGCTGCGGCGAGCTGGGACGAGATGAACGCCGCCGTGCTGCGGGCCGTGCAGGCCGGCGGCGTGGCGGTCGAAGGCGAAAACATCGAAGAAGACGGGATCACCTGGCTGCCGAGCGAACGCTGGCAGGACCGGTGGTACTGAACGCATGAAGCGGGAGGACATGAGGATGGCAGGCGTGCAGACCGTGATGGGCCGCTTGGCGGCGACGCGCAGGGCGATGAGCAGGGGCGTCGTCATCGCTGCCGTTGCCGCCGGGCTGTCGTGCCTGCCGTCGGCGGCGCTCGCCGCCAGGGGCAAGGACGCCGCACTGATCGATCGCATGACCGACCAGCTGATCGCGATGATGCCGATCGACAGGATCCTGGCCGATGCCGAGATCCAGCGCGACATGTTCGACGACAGCCGGCTGGACAAGGCGCAGGCCGCCTGCGTGCTGCGCGAGATGTCGCCGCAGCGCTACCGCACGATCCGGCGCCGCGACGTCGAGCTGTACGCGATCCGCCACCCGCAACGCATGGCCTACGACGTGGAGCTGCTCGAATCCGGCGCTGGCGGCATCATGGCGAAGCTGATGGGTGAAGCGCTGGCCGAGGAAAAGGCCAGGCGCGACGCGAAGCCGGAGGCGGTCGAGGCGCGACCATCCGCCGACGAGGTCGCTGCCGTGCAGGACGACGCAGGGGCGGATGACGATGCGAACGAGGATTCGGGCGCCTATCCGGTGGTGGACGCGCCGCCCCGCCCGAATCCGATGGACGCGCTGCTCGATACGGCCAGCGCCACCGAAGTGCTGGCGATGCTGACCTTCATGGGCGACCCGAATTACGAGGAACTGCGTGCGCTCAGCGGTTTCGGCGGCCCGTCCGGCGGCGGACTGTTCGGCAGCGGCTTTCCGCTGGCGGGCATGGCCGGCATGACGCGGCTGCAGTCGTTCGACGCGATCGGCATGACCATGATGAAGATGCTGCTCGGCGCCGCCGCCGAATGCAGGGTGCCGCCCCGGGTGCTCCTCGACAAGTCGCGCTGACGCGCGCAGTCCGGAACTCCCGCTCCAAGAAATTCCACATACGACAGACGAAGACCATGCCCAAACGCACAGACATCCAGACCGTCCTGATCATCGGCGCAGGTCCGATCGTGATCGGCCAGGCCTGCGAATTCGACTACTCCGGCGCCCAGGCCTGCAAGGCGCTGCGCGACGAGGGCTACCGCGTGGTGCTGGTCAACAGCAATCCCGCGACGATCATGACCGACCCGAACATGGCCGACGCGGTCTACATCGAGCCGATCAACTGGCGCACGGTCGAGAAGATCATCGACAAGGAGCGTCCCGATGCGCTGCTGCCGACGATGGGCGGCCAGACCGCGCTGAACTGCGCGCTCGACCTCGCCGACAACGGCGTGCTGGAGAAGTACGGCGTCGAGCTGATCGGCGCCAAGCGCGACGCGATCCGCATGGCCGAGGACCGCGAACTGTTCCGCGTCGCCATGCAGGAGATCGGCCTGGAATGCCCGAAGGCCGAGGTCGCGAAGACCTTCGAGCAGGCGCTGGAGATCCAGGCCAAGGTCGGTTACCCGACCATCATCCGCCCCAGCTTCACGCTCGGCGGCACCGGCGGCGGCATCGCCTACAACAAGGAAGAGTTCGAGGAGATCGCCAAGCGCGGCCTCGACCTGTCGCCGGTGCATGAAGTGCTGATCGAGGAATCGGTGCTGGGCTGGAAGGAGTTCGAGATGGAAGTGGTCCGCGACACCGCGGACAACTGCATCATCGTCTGCTCGATCGAGAACTTCGATCCGATGGGCGTGCACACCGGCGACAGCATCACCGTCGCCCCGGCGCAGACGCTCACCGACAAGGAATACCAGCGCCTGCGCGATGCCTCGATCGCCGTGCTGCGCAAGATCGGCGTGGATACCGGCGGCTCGAACGTGCAGTTCGGCATCAATGCGCAGGACGGCCGCGTCGTGGTCATCGAAATGAATCCGCGCGTGTCGCGTTCCTCGGCGCTGGCCTCGAAGGCGACCGGCTTCCCGATCGCCAAGGTCGCGGCCAAGCTCGCCGTCGGCTACACGCTGGACGAACTGAAGAACGAGATCACCGGCGGCCTGACTCCGGCCTCGTTCGAGCCGAGCATCGACTACGTCGTCACCAAGATCCCGCGCTTCGCCTTCGAGAAGTTCCCGGCCGCAGATGCGCGCCTGACCACGCAGATGAAGTCGGTGGGCGAGGTGATGGCGATCGGCCGCACCTTCCAGGAATCGCTGCAGAAGGCGCTGCGCGGCCTCGAGACCGGCAAGATCGGCCTCGATCCGACCGGTCTGGACCTCGGCACGGACGAGGGCCTCGCCGCGCTGCGTCGCGAAGTGAAGGAAGCCGGACCCGAGCGCATGTTCTATCTCGCCGACGCCTTCCGTGCCGGCATGAGCGTGGAAGACGTGCATGCGCTGTCCTTCGTCGATCCGTGGTTCCTCGACCAGCTCGAAGAGCTGATCGCCTGCGAGCGGCAGGTCGCCGCCGCCGGGCTGGAGGGACTCGACGCGAAGCGCCTGCGTGCGCTCAAGCGCAAGGGCTTCTCCGATGCCCGCCTGGCCCAGCTGGCCGGCACCAACGAGACCGCCGTGCGCGCGCTGCGCAAGGCCTTCGGCGTGCGCCCGGTGTACAAGCGCGTGGATTCCTGCGCCGCCGAGTTCGCCACCACCACCGCCTACCTGTATTCGACCTACGAGGACGAGTGCGAGGCGCAGCCGACCGGCCGCGACAAGATCATGGTCCTCGGCGGCGGCCCGAACCGCATCGGCCAGGGCATCGAGTTCGACTACTGCTGCGTGCATGCCGCGCTGGCGCTGCGCGAGGACGGGTACGAGACCATCATGGTCAATTGCAACCCGGAAACCGTCTCGACCGACTACGACACCTCCGACCGCCTGTACTTCGAGCCGCTGACGCTGGAAGACGTGCTGGAGATCGTCGAGCTGGAGCAGCCGAAGGGCGTGATCGTGCAGTACGGCGGCCAGACCCCGCTGAAGCTGGCGCAGGCGCTGGAAGCCAACGGCGTGCCGGTGATCGGCACCTCGCCCGATTCGATCGACCTGGCCGAAGACCGCGAGCGCTTCCAGAAGCTGGTCGAGGACCTCGGCCTGAAGCAGCCGCCGAACCGCACCGCGCGCAATCCCGATGAAGCCATCGCCCTGGCGCGCGAGATCGGCTATCCGCTGGTCGTGCGTCCGAGCTACGTGCTCGGCGGCCGCGCGATGGAAATCGTGTATTCCGACGCCGACCTGTCGCGCTACATCCGCGACGCGGTCAAGGTCTCGAACGATTCGCCGGTGCTGCTCGACCGCTTCCTCGACCATGCGGTCGAGGTCGACGTGGACGTGATCGCCGACAAGGACGGCCACGTGCTGATCGGCGGCGTGATGGAGCACATCGAGGAAGCCGGCGTGCACTCGGGCGATTCCTCCTGCTCGCTGCCGCCCTACACCCTGTCGCAGGCCACGCAGGCCCTGTTGCGCGAGCAGGTGGTCGCGCTGGCCAAGGCCCTGAACGTGATCGGCCTGATGAACACGCAGTTCGCGATCCAGACCGAAGAAGACGGCACCGACACCATCTTCCTGCTCGAAGTGAACCCGCGCGCCTCGCGCACGGTGCCCTTCGTGTCCAAGGCCACCGGCATGCCGCTGGCGAAGATCGCCGCGCGCTGCATGGCCGGCAGGACGCTGGCCGAACAGGGCGCGACGAAGGAAATCGTGCCGGACTACTACTCGGTCAAGGAAGCGATCTTCCCGTTCGCCAAGTTCCAGGGCGTCGATCCGATCCTCGGCCCGGAAATGCGTTCGACCGGCGAGGTCATGGGCGTCGGCCGCAGCTTCGGCGCGGCGTTCGCGCGTGCGCAGGAAGCCGCCGGCATCAAGGCGCCGCCGAAGGGCAAGGCCTTCATCTCGGTGCGCGACCCCGACAAGCAGCGCGTGCTGTCGGTGGCGCAGGATCTGGTCGCACGCGGCTATGCGGTCGTCGCCACCCGCGGCACCGCCGCGTGGCTGGGCGAGCAGGGCGTGGCCTGCGAGGTGATCAACAAGGTGGTCGAAGGCCGCCCGCACATCGTCGACCTGATCAAGAACGGCGAGATCACCTACATCGTCAACACCACCGAGGGCAAGCAGGCGATCGCCGACTCGTTCTCGATCCGTCGCGAAGCGCTGCAGCAGCGGGTGACCTACTCGACGACGATTGCAGGCGCGAAGGCGCTGCTGCATTCTCTGGACTTCCGCGACAGCGGCCCGGTGTGGGCGCTGCAGGAACTGCACAAGGAACTCAAGCAAGCATGAGCAGAGCACCCCTCACCCTGAAAGGCTCGCAGCGCCTGCGCAGCGAACTGGACAACCTCAAGAGCGTCCAGCGTCCGGCCGTCATCACCGCGATCGCCGAAGCGCGCGCGCACGGCGACCTGAAGGAAAACGCCGAGTACCATGCCGCGCGCGAGCAGCAGGGCTTCATCGAGGGCCGCATCAAGCAGCTCGAAGCCGAGCTGTCGCATGCGCAGGTGATCGACATCTCCACGCTGAACGCCGGCACCCGCGTGGTCTTCGGCGCGACCGTCACCCTGGCCGATGTCGAGAACGACGAGGAGAAGCGCTACCAGATCGTCGGCGACCTCGAAGCCGACATCAAGCAGGGCCTGATCGCGATCTCCTCGCCGCTGGCGCGCGCGCTGATCGGCAAGCACGAAGGCGACACGGTCGAGATCGAGGCCCCGGCCGGCCGTCGCGAATACGAACTGATCCGGGTCGCCTACGAAGGCTGAGCGGGGTGGCCGCCATGTCGCGCGATCGCGCCCTCGTCCTCCTGCTTCCCGCCTGGTCGGTCTTCGGCCGGCAGTCGCTCGCGCCCGAACTGGCGACGGCCTTCGCGCGCGCGGACGCCTCGCCCGTGGGCGAGGCGGGGATCGAGGCGCAATTGTCGCGCGTGTTCTCGATCGTGCCCTCGCGCTGGGCGCCGGCCGCGCTGACCCGCCAGGCCGAAGTCGGCGATGCCGTCGGTTCTGCATGGCTGCGCGCCGACCCCGCCCACGTGCGCCCCGACATCAACGGCGCGCGCCTGCTCGGCATCGGCGAACGCCTGGGGCTGGACGATGCGGATGTCGAAGCCTTGCTGCCTGCGCTCAAGCCGGTGTTCGGCGACGCCGGTTTCGAACTCGATGCGCCGTCGCCGACGCACTGGTACCTGCGCCTGCCACGCGAAGCGAAGCTGCCCGCGTTCAGCGCGCCCGACGACGCCATCGGCGCGGACCTGTTCGAGCACCAGCCGGAAGGTCCCGAAGGGCGCCGCTGGCGCGCGCTGATCAACGAAACGCAGATCCTGCTGCACAACCATCCCTGGAACGCGCGCCGCGCCGAGCGTGGCCTGGTGCCGGTCAACTCGCTGTGGCTGTGGGGCGGCGGCGTGCTGCCGACCACGGTGCGCGGCGAGGTGGCGCGCGCTGCCAGCGACGACGACCTGGCCTGCGCGCTCACGCGGCTGGCGGGCGGCGATGCCGGCAGGCTGCCGGCGTCGTTCGCCGACGCGGGCTTGCGGGATGGCACCACGCTCTTCGACCTGCGCCGCATGCGCGATCTCGCCGCGCTGCAGCGCGACTGGCTGCTGCCGCTGCTGCGTGCGGTGGGTGAGGGCGGTTGCGCCAGCGCAATCATCGATACCGCAGACGGCGGGCGCTTCGTACTGCGTCGTGGCCAACGCTGGCGCATCTGGCGCAAGCGCTGGTCGATGCCGGTCGCGACGGACGCGGGTTGATGCGGACCATCCGCAGGCGCGACGAGCACGGCGTCGCGCCCGACATGCCCGTGCCCGAGCAGGACTGGCCCGCCGATGTTTCGCCGCTGCTGCGTCGCGTCTACGCCGCGCGTGGGGCGCGCACGCATGCGCAGGCGCAGCCGCGGCTGAACCAGTTGCTGCCGCCGGACGACCTGCAGGGCATCGACGAGGCCGCGCGGCTGCTCGCCGAGGCCATCGCCGCGCAGCAGCACATCCTGATCGTCGGCGATTTCGACTGCGACGGCGCCACCGCCTGTGCGGTCGCGGTGCGCGGCCTGCGCCTGCTCGGCGCGGCGCATGTCTCGTACGCGGTGCCGAACCGCATGGTCCATGGCTATGGCCTGTCGCCCGCGCTGGTCGACGAACTCGAGGCGCTGTCGCCGGACCTGCTGGTCACCGTCGACCACGGCATCGCCTGTCACGCCGGCATCGCCGCCGCCAAGGCGCGCGGCTGGCGGGTGCTGGTCACCGATCACCATCTGCCCGGCGAATCGCTGCCGCCGGCCGATGTCATCGTCGATCCCAACCTGCGCGGCGACGCTTTCGCCAGCAAGTCGCTGGCCGGCGTCGGCGTGCTGTTCTACGTGCTGCTGGCCCTGCGCCGCCGCCTGCGCGACGAGGGCCGTTTCACAGGCGATCCGCCGGATCTGACCGTGCTGCTCGATCTCGTCGCGGTCGGTACCGTCGCCGACCTCGTGCCGCTGGACGTGAACAACCGCGCGCTGGTCGCCGCCGGCCTGCGCCGCCTGCGCGCCGGCCGCGGCTGCGCCGGGCTGCGCGCGCTCATCGCTGTGTCGAAACGCAGCGAAGCCGCGCTGACCTCGGCCGACATCGGCTACGCGCTGGCGCCGCGCATCAACGCGGCCGGTCGGCTGGAGGACATGACCCTCGGCATCGAATGCCTGCTCACCGACGACGCCCGTCGTGCGCGCGAACTCGCCGAGATCCTCGACGGCATCAACGCCGAGCGCCGTGGCGTGCAGGCGCAGATGGTCGGCGATGCCGAGGCCGCGCTGTCCGCGCTCTCGCTGGACGGCGATGCGCGGCGTGCGACCGTGTGTCTGCATCACGAGGACTGGCATCCCGGCGTGGTCGGCCTGGTCGCCTCGAAGATCAAGGAACGCGTGCATCGTCCGACGATCGCGTTCGCGCCGAGCGAACCGGGCGGCGACGAACTGCGCGGTTCCGCGCGTTCGATCGCCGGTTTCCACATCCGCGATGCGCTGGCGATGGTCGACGCGCGCCATCCCGGCCTGATCGGCCGTTTCGGCGGTCACGCCATGGCGGCGGGCCTCAGTCTTCGCCTCGTCGACCTGCCGGCCTTCCAGCGCGCCTTCGAGGCCTGCGCCGTGGAACTGCTGTCGCCCGAACTGCTGCAGGACGTGGTATTGAGCGACGGCGCCATTCCGCCGGATGCCTGCGCGCTCGCCACCGCGCTCGCGCTGCGCGATGGCGGGCCATGGGGGCAGGCCTTCCCCGAGCCGCTGTTCGACGATGTCTTCGATGTGGTGCAGTGGCGACCGGTCGGCGAGACCCATCTGAAACTCGAACTGGCCTGGCCCGGCGGCACGCGGCGGATCAACGCGATCCACTTCTCCGGCTGGGACGGCACGCCGCCGCCGTCGCGCATCCGCGCGGCCTATCGCCTGCAGCCCGACGACTGGCGCGGTGGCGATGCCGTGCAATTGATCGTGGTGCATCGCGAGCCGGTCGCCGCTGTCTGAGCGCGTCGCGGCTTCGGTTAGGATCGTCCGCACGGGCCCAACCCCATCGCCGGCATCGGGCCGTTCCCTCGTCACCTTTCCACGGGACACCGCCATGCGCCGAGGTTTCTCCGCGACCGCCACCGCCACCCTCGTGCTGGGCCTGCTGCTGGGCCAGAGCCTGCCCGGCGAAGCGCGCACCCCGCGACCGCCCCGGCCGCCGGCCGTTCCGGTCGTACCCGATGCGCTCACTGCGCCGCCACTCATCCGCGCAGCCGAGGCGAAGATCCCGATCTCTCTGCGCGAAGCGAAGCTCGATGTCGAGACCCACGGCAGCCTCGCGCGCACCACGGTGCTGCTCACGCTGCACAACCCCAACGACCGCCTGCTCGAAGGCAACCTCGAATTCCCGCTGCAGCCCGGCCAGCAGGTCAGCGCCTTCGCGCTGGACATCGACGGCGCGCTGCGCGATGCGGTGCCGGTGCCCAAGCAGAAGGCGCAGCAGGTGTTCGAGAGCATCGAGCGGCGCAACGTCGACCCGGGCCTGCTCGAACAGACCGCCGGCAACCATTTCCGCCTGCGCGTGTATCCGATCCCCGCGCGCGGCACGCGTCAGGTCCGGCTCGTCATCGACGAAGCCCTGCGTCGCGACGGCGATGCCTGGCGGCTCGACGTGCCGGTGCATCTGCTCGACGAGGCCGATGGCGCGACGCTGTCGATCCAGGCGGATGGCCTGCGTGCCATGCCGACGCAGAGCGGCCGCTTCGATGCGCTGCGCTTCGAGCGTCGCCGTGGCGCCTATGTCGCGCGTCATGACATCCTGCGCGAACGCGTGGCCGGTGGGCGTACGCGGCCGGCTTCGACGCTGAGCCTGCGCCTGCCGGCGAGCGCCGATGCGCAGGCCTTCGTGCAGTCCTTCGACGGCGAGCGCTTCGCGCTGATCGACATTCCGCTGCCCGAAGCCTCGGGTGCGGCAACGAAACGCCGCATCCCGTCGGCCATCGGCCTGCTCTGGGACGCCTCCGCATCGGCGCGCCATCGCGACCGGCAGGGCGAGTTCGCGCTGCTCGACCGCTACTTCGCGGCGATGGGCAACGGCGAAGTGCGTCTGCGCGTGCTGCGCGACGTGGGCGCGGATGGCGGTCGATTCGCGATCCGCAACGGCGACTGGAGCGCGTTGCGCAAGGCGCTGGACGCATTGGTGCACGATGGCGCCAGCGATCTGGCGGACTGGACGCCAGAGCAGGGCGTCGGCGAATACCTGCTGGTCAGCGATGGCCTGCACAACTATGGCGATCGCGCGTTTCCGGCATTGAAGAACGGCCAGTCGCTGTACGCGCTGGCCTCGTCCGGTGCCGAAGTCGATGCGACGCGGCTGTCGGCGCTGGCGCAAGCGCGCGGCGGACGGCTCGTGCGCTGGCAGGGCCGCGATGGTCTCGATGCCGCAGCGGATGCGCTGCTCGGCCAGGGGCGTCGCGTGGTCGCACTGGAAGGCGAGGGCATCGACGACCTGCTGCCGCAGTCGTGGGACATCGATGACGGCCTGATGCGCGTGGCCGGTCGCATGACCGAGGCCAGCGCGCGCCTGCGGGTCCGCGTGCAGGAAGGCGGTCGCGTGCGCACTGTCGATGCGTCTGTCGTGGCCGACGCACCAGCCAGTACGCAGGTCGCGGCCCTGTGGGCGAGCTGGCAGGTGGCGTCGAAGGCCGCGGAGCCGGAGCGCCATCGCGGCGCGATCACCCGGCTGGGACAGCGCTTCGGCATCGTCACGCCCGGCACGTCGCTGCTGGTGCTCGAATCCCCCGAAGACTACGTGCGCTACGACATTCCCGCGCCGCCGGCCTTGCGCGAACAGGTCGCCGCGTTGCAGCGCACCCGCGACCGCACGCGAGAGCAGAGCCGCAGCGAGCGGCTGGAGATCGTCGCGAAGCGCTTTGCCGAGCGTGTCGAGTGGTGGGGGAAGACCTTTCCGAAGACCTTGCCGCCGAAGCCCAAGGGCGATCGTCGTGGCGAAGCGCTGGGTTACGTCGCCGCCGACGCTGCTGCGCCGGTGATGTCCGCACCGCCACCGCCGCCATCCGCCCCGCCATCTCCGGTGGCCGCGGAAGAATTGGCCCGCGCGCGCGAAAGCGCGATGGCCGAACGCGCCTCGCAACAGCGTGCCGCAGCCCCGGCCGGCGCACGCCGGCAGTCCGAGCAGGAAGCGGCGCTGGCTCCCCAGGACGATGCAGGCGCAGGCGTCGCCATCCGCCTGCAGGCCTGGGCACCGGATTCGCCGTACGCCCGTCGCCTGCGCGACGCGAAGGCGGAAGACCTCTACTCGCTCTACCTCGACGAAAAGGACAGCCACGCCGACAGTACCGCGTTCTATCTCGATGTCGCCGATCTGCTGCTGAAGAAGGGCCGTCGCGCCGAGGCGCTGCGCGTGCTGTCGAATCTCGCGGAAATGAAGCTGGAAAATCGCCACGTGCTGCGCGTGCTCGGTTACCGGCTGATGCAGGCCGAGGACTGGCCGCATGCGATCGCGGTGCTGCGCGAGGTGCTGCGCCTGGCCGACGAGGAACCGCAGAGCCATCGCGACCTGGGCCTGGCGCTGGCCGGGGCGGGGCAGCGCCAGGAAGCGATCGAACGACTGTACGAGGTCGCGGCCAGGTCCTGGGACAGCCGGTTCTCCGAGGTCGAGCTGATCGCGCTCAACGAGATGAACGAGATCATCGCCGCCAGTCCGGAACCGCTCGACATCGCTTTCATCGATCGCCGCCTGCTGAAGAACATGCCGCTGGACCTACGCGTGGTGCTGGCCTGGGACAGCGACAACAGCGACATGGACCTGTGGGTCACCGATCCCAACGGCGAGAAGGGCTACTACGGCAATCGAAACACCTTCCAGGGCGGCCTGCTCAGTGCCGACTTCACCGGCGGCTACGGCCCGGAGGAATTCGTGCTGAAGGATGCGAAGCCGGGCAAGTACAAGGTCGAAGCGAACTTCTTCGGCGACCGCCAGCAGATCGTCACCGGCGCGACCACGCTGAATCTGCGCCTGAGCGCCGGCTGGGGCACCCCGCGTCGCAAGGACGAGACCGTGACCCTGCGGCTGAGCGGCCGGAGCGAGACGGTGTTCGTGGGCGAATTCGAGGTGAAGTGATCGTGACCGTCGAACCGCCGGTCGGTGAGGCTTTCCTGCGCGCGAGTCTGGGCAGGGCATTGCATGGCAATAGTCCGGCGACACTGCTCAGGGCGTCGATCGAGGCGGATGTTCCCGCCAAGGTCGTGCGGTTGTTGTTCGAGTATGCACGGCGACCTTCGTATGAAGCGCGTGAGTTCTGCTCGATAGCGACAACGGAGGTCGTCGCTGACTTCGGGGCCGACTGGTCGCTGGATGAGCGCCACGAGGCGGCGCATGCCGATGTGCCGCCTCTGGCATTCGTCGTGTATCACCGCGTCGGCAGGGATTCCTCGGATTGAATCGTGGTCGGGCAGCTTTTGGCGATGGCGCCCTCCGCCTTCAACCCGAACAGCGGCCGCAGCCAGCGCAGCCGGCGCACGATCTCGAAGCCGAGGAAACTCAGCCCGAAGGTCGCCAGCACCAGCAGCGGGCCTTCGACCAGCGGCCGCAGGCCGAGCGGCTGCAGGTTGTGGGCGACGACGACGGTGATCGTCTGGTGGAGGATGTACACGGGGAAGACGGCTTCACGCAGGTAGCGCAGGGCGGTGCTGTCGCGGAACGCGATGCCGCGCGCGAAGCCGAGGATCGCGGCGATGGCCGACCACTGGAACAGCGCCCAGATCCCGCGCTGCAGCATCCGCAGCGCTTCGGGCGGCGGCGTGGCCTCGTCGTCGAAGCCGCTGCCGAAGAAATACCAAGCGATGAAGGCGTAGCCCGACATCGCCAGGCCCAGCGCGAGCCAGCGCCGGCGATGCAGGGCGTCCCAGACATCCTCACGGGTCGCGACCAGCACGCCGAGCAGGAACAGCGGCAGGTACTGGGCGTGGTTGTACCAGTCGTCGACGAGGGCATGGGTCGACTCGAACCGGCCCACGAGCGCCACGCGCGCCACCGCCAGCAGCAGGGCCGGCCACAGCAAGATGCCGATGCCGGACAGACGTGCCGCCAGCCAGTCGCCGCTGCGGGCCATGCCGCGCGGCGCGAAGCGCAGCAGCGTCCATGCGACCACGGTGTAGACCCAGAGGTAGGCCACGAACCACAGGTGGTTCCAGGTCGGCACGTCCAGGCAGTCGCCGTCCCGGCAGAAGCGGTCGTCGGCGGCGAGGTAGCGGCCCCAGAACGCGAGGTAGCCATCGTGGTAGCCGCCTGGCAGCTTCTCGACGACCTCGTAGTAGGCCTGCGGGGTCACGATCACCAGCATGCCGAACACCAAGGGCACAAGCAGCCGCCAGGAGCGGCCGCCGAGGAAGCCGACCGGCCGTTTCGCGAACAGCAAGGCCGTGGCCACGCCCGAGACCAGGAACAGCAGCGACAGCCGCCAGGGCGAACTGAGCATCATCAGCGGCTCCAGCGTTTCGCTGGCGAACGGGCTTTTGACGTGCCAGTCCCAGCTCACGTAGTACATGCCGCAGTGATAGAGCACGAGCAGGCCGAAGGCGGCGATGCGGATCCAGTCGAGGTCGAGGCGGCGTTGCGGCATGGGGAGTCCCGGCGAAAGAAGAGGGCCAGTCTGTCCGGGCGCACCACGTATGCCAGCGCCAAGGGTCGGATGGGTCCGACTGAGGGACGAATCGCGGGCCACGAGGGACGAAACCGTGCCGTCCACGGTGGGGGCGCCACTACAATGCGCGGATGTCCGAAACCGTCGATACCGTCCGTCCAACCGTTCCGACCCTTGCCCATGCGCGCTGGCGGCGGCCGCTGGAGATCGGGTTCTGGGTCGCGCTGACCACCATCAACGGGTTCGCGAACACCGCCACCGTGCTGATGGACGTGCGCAAGCTCGGCCTCGACTTCGCCGACTGGGAGCCTGCGGTCTGGGAATGGTCCAGCGGGCTGACGATGCTTGCGCTGGTGCCGGCCCTGGTCTGGTTCACCCGGCGCTTCCCGCTGCACTGGGACACCTGGCGCCGCCGCCTCGTGCCGCACCTGCTGGCCAGCGTGGTCTTCTCGCTGGCTCATGTGCTGGGGATGGTCGGCCTGCGCAAGCTGCTCTACGCCAGCCAGGGCTTCGGTTACGACTTCGGCGACTGGTCGGCCGAACTGCTGTACGAGTACCTCAAGGACATCCGCAGCTATGCGAGCATGGTCGCGATCATCGAGGTGTACCGCTTCTATCGTCGGCGCCAGCGGGGCGAGGCCGCGCTGCTGGGGCGCCCGGACGAAGGCGAGCCGGTCGAACCGGTCGATCGGCCCGACCGCTTCCTCGTCCGCAAGCTCGGCCGCGACTTCCTGATCGCCGCCGAGGACATCGAATGGCTGCAGGCGGCGGGCAATTACGTGAACCTGCGGGTGCGCGGCCACGACTATCCGCTGCGCAGCACGCTCGCCGGCATCGAGGGGCGGCTGGACCCGGGCCGCTTCGTCCGGGTGCACCGCAGCTACATCGTCAACCTCGGCCGGGTCGCCTCGATCGAGCCCCTGGACAGCGGCGATGCCCGCCTGCACCTGCACGATGGCCTGGTCCTGCCCTGCAGCCGCACCCACCGCGACGGCCTGCGCGCCCGGTTCGGGGCCGACTGAACCGGGCCTGGGGCGTCCATCGCACGATGCGACGCCGTGTGCGGGGCGCTTGCTGCTAGAATCCCGAGTCTTTGCTGCAACCGCACATCCGCCATGATCGAACTCAACCCGATCCGCCAGCGCATCGCCGACCTCACCGGTCGGCTCGATGCGCTGAGGGGGTTTCTTTGACTACGACGCCAAGGTCGAGCGTCTGGAAGAAGTCAACCGCGAACTGGAAAACCCCGATATCTGGAACGACTCGGAGCGCGCGCAGGCCCTCGGTCGCGAACGCTCCCTGCTCGACAAGACCGTCAACGGCATCCGCGACCTGAAGGACGGCTTGGTCGGGGCGGGCGAACTGCTCGACCTCGTCGAGATGGAGGCCGACGACGACACCGCGCTGGCCATCCAGGCCGATGTGGAGCGCTACGCGCGCGGCGTCGACCAACTCGAATTCCAGCGCATGTTCTCCGGCAAGATGGACGGCTGCAACGCCTTCGTCGATATCCAGGCCGGCGCCGGCGGCACCGAGGCCCAGGACTGGGCGGAAATGCTGCTGCGCATGTACCTGCGCTGGTGCGAGTCGCGCGGCTGGAAGACCGAGCTGATGGAAGCCAGCGCCGGCGATGTCGCGGGCATCAAGTCCGCCACGATCAAGGTGGAGGGCGACTACGCCTACGGCTGGCTCAAGACCGAGATCGGCGTGCACCGCCTGGTGCGCAAGTCGCCATTCGATTCGGACAACCGCCGGCACACCTCGTTCACCTCGGTGTTCGTCTCGCCCGAAGTCGACGACGACATCGACATCGACATCAACCCGGCCGACCTGCGCACCGACGTCTACCGCTCCTCGGGCGCGGGTGGCCAGCACGTGAACAAGACCGAGTCGGCGGTGCGTATCACCCACATTCCGACCAATACCGTGGTCGCCTGCCAGAACGGCCGCAGCCAGCACCAGAATCGCGACATGGCGATGAAGATGCTGAAGGCCAAGCTGTACGAGCTGGAGATCCAGAAGCGCAACGCCGAGCGCGACGCGCTGGAAGCCACCAAGTCGGACATCGGCTGGGGCAGCCAGATCCGCAACTACGTGCTGGACCAGTCGCGGATCAAGGATCTGCGCACCGGCATCGAGCGCAGCGACACCCAGAAGGTGCTCGACGGCGACCTCGACGAATTCGTCGAAGCCAGCCTCAAGTCCGGCCTCGAAGCCGGCGCCAAGCGGATCGACGCCGCATGACGCTTGCGCTGCCATCGCGCATCTCCGGCGACCGCGTCCGCGCGGTCGCCGGCCGCCCGTCGAAAAAACGCATCATCCCCGACTGATACCGTCGCGGCAGGAGCGGCGGTGGCCGCGGACATCGTGGCCCTTGCGAACCTGCACATCGCATTCCCACGACCATCTCCGGACCACCACCGCCATGACCGATGACCAGACCCTGCCGCACGACGAGAACGCCCTGATCGCCGAGCGTCGCGGCAAACTCGCGGCCCTGCGCGGGCAGGGCGCGGCCTTTCCGAACGACTTCGCGCGGACCCACTACGCCGGCGACCTGCAGGACGCGTACGGCGACGCCGAACGCTGGACCGGCGAGGCGCTCGACGCCGAGGGCCTGCGCGTGGCCGTGGCCGGCCGCATCATGGCCAAGCGCATCATGGGCAAGGCCGCCTTCGTGCAGATCCAGGACATGACCGGCACCCTGCAGCTGTTCCTGCAGGCCAACGCGCTGGGCGAGACCTACGACGCCTTCAAGCACTGGGACATCGGCGACGTCGTCGGCGCCCAGGGGCCGGTGATGCGCACGAAGACCGGCGAACTGTCGGTCAAGGCCGAGACGCTGCGCCTGCTGACCAAGTCGCTGCGTCCGCTGCCGAGCACCTGGTTCGGCCTGAGCGACGTCGAGCAGCGCTACCGCCAGCGCTACGTCGACCTGATCGTCAACCGCGAGGCGCGCGAGGTCTTCGTCAAGCGCTCGAAGATCATCTCCGCGCTCCGTCGCTGGCTGGATGCGCGCCGCTTCCAGGAAGTGGAGACGCCGATGATGCATTACATCGCCGGTGGCGCCGCCGCCAAGCCGTTCGAGACCCATCACAACGCGCTCGATCTCGACCTGTACCTGCGCGTGGCGCCGGAGCTGTACCTCAAGCGCCTGGTCGTCGGTGGCTTCGAGCGCGTGTACGAGATCAACCGCAACTTCCGCAACGAAGGCGTCAGCACGCGCCACAACCCCGAGTTCACCATGCTCGAACTGTACGAGGCCTACGCCACGTACCACGAAGTGATGGACCTGACCGAAGGCATGATCCGCGACGTGGCGCGCGAGACCATCGGCGGCGACTCGACCGAGTGGAGCGGGACGGTCGAATGGGACGGCAACGTCATCGACCTCGCCAAGCCGTTCCGGCGCTGGAAGCTGGAAGAGGCGGTGCGCGAGTGCAACCCGGAGATATCGGTTGCCGATTGCCGCGATCGCGAGGCGCTGGCCGCGCACTGCGCGCGCCTGAAGATCCACGTGAAGCCGGCGTACGGCTGGGGCAAGCTGCTGCTGGAGATCTTCGAGAAGACGGTCGAGGGCGACCTGATCCAGCCGACCTTCATCACCCACTATCCGGTCGAGGTCTCGCCGCTGGCCCGCGAGTCGGACACCGAGCCGGGGATCACCGACCGCTTCGAGCTGTTCGTCGGCGGCAAGGAAATCGCCAATGGTTTCTCCGAGCTCAACGACCCCGAAGACCAGGCCGCGCGCTTCCGCGCGCAGGTCGAGGCGAAGGAGGGCGGCGACGACGAGGCCATGCATTACGACGCCGACTACATCCGCGCGCTCGAAGTGGGCCTGCCGCCGACCGGCGGCCTCGGCGTGGGCATCGATCGCCTGGTGATGCTGCTGACCGGTTCGACCTCGATCCGCGACGTGCTGCTGTTCCCGTACATGCGCCCGGAAGCCTGAACGCACGACACGGCCGACGCGCGACCCGCATGACCGCGTGGCCAAGGATGGCGCCGTTCGTGCGCCGTTCGTCCGTCGACCCTGTCTGGTCTTGCAGGGTCGATGCGATAACCCGCATTGCAGGCCCGCTAACGCGCGTCGCAGCAGAGCGTTGTTCATCCGCGATGAATCAATCGCTTACGCATGATGACGGGGGCAGGGACACGGAGGCGCGCCTGTTCCGAATGGTCCATGCCATCGGCCGTCGAACCGCTGCACGTGGTTCACACTCGCGTTGCCCGCGGTCTAGAATGGACTGGCAATTCAGTCACATGCGGGCCATGGCATTGAAATTGCTTTAGATTCGGCGCAACGTATCGGCCAGCAACTTCACGAACCGCAAGGACGCACGGTATCCGCATGTGGGGCAATTCCGTGAAAATCGTCATCGTTGACGACCAGACATCCGCACGCACGATGCTGCGGCACATCCTCGAGGACATCAGCCCCGAGCTGGAAGTGTTCGACTTCGGCGATTCCGAGGAAGCCCTGCGCTGGTCCGAAAACAACCGGCCGGACCTGCTCCTGCTCGACTACCGCATGCCGGTCATCGACGGCCTCGAGTTCGCGCGCCGCTTCCGCCGTTCGCTCGGCAACCGCGACGTGCCGATCGTGCTGGTCACGGTGGTCGGCGACGAACCCATCCGCCAGGCCGCGCTGGATGCCGGCGTGATCGACTTCCTGGTCAAACCCGTGCGTCCGCGCGAACTGCGCGCCCGCTGCCGCAACCTGCTGCAGCTGCGCCAGCAGTCCGAATCGATCAAGCAGCGCGCGCTGTCGCTGGAACAGCGCCTGCTGTCGAGCATGCACGAGGTCGAGGAACGCGAGCGCGAAACCCTGTCGCGCCTCGCCCGGGCCATCGAGTACCGCGACATCGGCACCAGCGCCTACCTCGAACGCATGGCGCACATCGCCGGGCTGATCGCCGAAGGACTCGGCATGCCCGAGGACGAGGTCCGGCTGATCGAACTGGCCGCGCCGCTGCACGACATGGGCAAGATCGCCATTCCAGACGACGTGCTGCTCAAGCCCGGTCCGCTCGACGAGCACCAGCTCAGCATCATGCGCCGGCATCCGCAGATCGGCCACGAACTGCTCAGCGGCAGCCAGAACCGCTTCATCCAGGCCGGAGCGACCATCGCGTTGCGCCATCACGAGCGCTTCGACGGCAGCGGCTATCCCGATGGCCTCAGCGGCGCGCAGATCCCGATCGAAGCGCGCATCGTCGCCGTCGCCGACGTGTTCGACGCACTCATCTCGCCGCGGCCCTACAAGGCGCCGTGGAGTTTCGACAGCGCGCTCGACTTCCTCGTGGAGCAGAGCGGCAAACTCTTCGATCCGCAATGCGTGCAGGCGCTGCTGGACAATCGCGACCGTCTCCAGGACATCTGCGAGCGCTATTCGACCGGATCGCAAAGACCGGGGCTGGAGTGAACGCGCTGCGCGCCGCCGTCGACGGGATGCGCGCCAGGCTGAACAACCGGCCGGACACCGAGCATGCGCAGGTCCTGGTCCGCATCGTCATCACCAGCCTGTTCTCGACCTACCTCGGCTGGGTGGTCAGCAGCGGCGGCGCCACCACCGCGCTGTTCGAAGTCTGGCTGATCCTGCTGGGCGAACTGGTCGTCTCGCTGGTGCTGTTCGCCGCGATCCTGCGCAACCCCGGCGTCTCGCACTGGCGGCGCTGGGTCGGCATGGTGTCGGACTACGCCGCCATCGGCGCGGTCATGGCCCTGCAGGGCGAAGTCGCATCGCCGCTGTACAGCATCTACCTGTGGGTGACGATCGGCAACGGCCTGCGCTTCGGCAGCCGCTACCTGCATTACGCGACGGTGCTCAGCGTTTTGTCGTTCTTCGTGATGAGCCGGATCACGCCCTACTGGCAGTCCAATCCCTATCTCTCGTGGGGGTTGCTCGCGGGCGCCGCCGCCGTGCCGCTGTACTTCTCGGCGCTGCTCAAGGCGCTGACGCGCGCGATCGAGGATGCGCGCCGCGCCAACGAGGCCAAGTCCCGCTTCCTGGCCAACATGAGCCATGAACTGCGGACGCCGCTCAACGGCATCCTCGCCATGGCCGAGCTGCTGTCGGCGAGCAAGCTTCACAAGGAGCAGCGCGAGTCCGCCGACATGATCCACACCTCGGCGCAGACGCTCCTGCTGCTGATCGACGAGGTGCTGGACATCTCCGCCATCGAGGCCGGCAAGGTGCGCCGCCACGATGAGGACTTCGACCTCAACCAGTTGCTGTCGCGCGTCTACCGCATGCTCATGCCCCAGGCGCGCGCCAGAGGCCTGGACTTCACGATCGACACCGACATCCGCATCCCGAACGCGCTGCGCGGCGACGCCAGCCACCTGACCCAGATCCTGCTCAACCTGCTGCAGAACGCGGTGAAGTTCACCGAGCACGGCAGCATCGCGCTGCATGCGGGCGAGCTGTCGCGCACGGACGATCGGGTCGTGCTCAAGCTGTCCGTGCGAGATACCGGCATCGGCATCCCCGAAGAGGCGAGGCAGCGGATCTTCCGTCCGTTCGAGCAGGTCGACAGCGGCCGCGACCGGCGTTACGGCGGCAGCGGCCTTGGGACGACCATCGCCAAGAGCCTCACCGAACTGATGGGTGGGCGGATCGGCGTCGAGGACAACCCCGGCGGCGGCACGCATTTCTGGGTGGAGCTGCCGTTCCGGATCGTGCAGGAATCCGCGACGCCCGAAGCGGTGAGCGCGCAGGCCGAGCAGGCCGACGCCGCTCCCGGCGAGCGGCGCCGCATCGACGCAACGGGCAAGGTCATCGATTTCGAGGATCCGTTCCTGCGCCATCGCATCCGGGTTCGCTCGATGCGCATCCTGGTGGCCGACGACCAGCCGACCAATCGCGTCGTGCTGCAGCGGCTGCTGGAAAAGGCCGGGCACAGGATCCTGTTCGCCGAGGACGGGGAGCAGGTGCTGGACGTGCTTGCCGGCGAGACGCCGGACCTCGTGCTGCTCGACCTGCACATGCCGGGACTCAGCGGGCTCGAGGTCATCCGCCAGGCGCGGGTCATGCAGGCAGGGCACACACGGAGGACGCCGATCGTGGTGCTGTCCGCCGATGCGACCGTCGAATCCATGCGCGAAGCCGACCGCGCGGGTGCGCGGACCTATCTCACCAAACCGATTTCCGTGCCCAAGCTGCTCGATACGATCGCATCGATCGCGTCCGCCGAGGGCGTGGCCGCACCTGTCCAGGCCGGCGATGCCGGCGTCGCGTCAGTCGATCCGATGCTGGGCGATGCGGTCGACAAGGAGAATCCGATCCTCGTGGAGCTCGCCGGCATGGGGCTCGGCGACGACTTCATCCGCGATTTCGTCGAACAGTGCCTCCGCGACATCGGTCGTTCGATGTCGAGCCTGCAGCAGGCCGCTGCCAGCGCGGACTACGAAGCCATGCGCGAGGCGGCCCACGCCATGCGTGGCGTCGCCGAGAACATCGGCGCCACCCGGCTGGTCGAACGCTGCCGCGTGGTGATGCGGCTCGACAATGTGCAGATCAGCCGGCAATCGCAGAACCTGACCAGCGACCTCGATGCGCTGGTCGAGCAGACCGCATGCGAAGTGCGTGCACAGCTCCCGCGCCTGCTCGGGTCCCATCGCTCGCGACAGGACCCGCTTCCGGCTCCGGATCCGTGATCATCGGCATCAGGCCATCGCGGCATCGAGCGGCTGGTCGCGCTTGAACTGGGCGCGCACGAGGCGCTCCATGGTGCGCAGGGATTTTTCGCCGAGCTGCAATGCGGTGTCGACCCACACTTCGGTGATCGCCATCATTTCTTCCATGGTGACCGGCTGCGCCATCGCGCGGACGCGATGCATGGCCGCGCGTGCGTGCGGGATGCGGCGGTTGTTGCGGATGATCTCGTCGACGGCGTTGCGACCTTCGCCCTTCGGCACGAGTACGTCGACCAGGCCCATCTTGTGCAGTTCCTCGCTGCTGTAGACGTTGCCTTCGAGCATGAGGGTTTCGGCGCGGTGCGCCGGAATGCGCTTGCACAGGAATGAATACGCGCCCATTCCGGGGAACAGGTCGAACAGGACTTCGGGCAGGCCCATGCCGACGCCCTCTTCGGCGACGATGGTGTGGCAGCTCAACGCAGCCTCGAATCCGCCACCGAGCGCATCGCCTTGCACGAGCGCGATGCTGTGCGCGCCGACACCCAGGCCGTTGTGGAACGCATGGACGCCGCGGACGCACTGGCGCGCATAGTTGAGCAGCGTGGTGCGGTCGCGGCCGCGGATCGCATTGCAGAACAGCTGGAGATCGCCGCCGAGGTTGAACACGGTCGGATGGCAGGAGGCCAGCACGATATGCGCGAGCTTGTGAGTGCCCTTGCTCTGCTCGTTGCGGATGCGATCGGACAGGTTGTGCTGCCAGCCCAGGATTTCATCCACGAGTTCGTTGCGGAAGCACGCGCGATCCGGACGCGATGCGAGATCGGCATGCATGTTGCACCAATACACTTCGCGCTGGATGTCTTCTTCGATGTGCAGCTTGGAGAAGCGCGGAACGATGTGGAGTTTTTCGACGTTGCTCATGATGAATCCCCTTTGATTGGACTGCACACCGTCCGGGCGGCGCGGTATGCGAGTGGAAGTAGAGTGAAGCCCGGCCGAAGGTTGTATGCTCCGAAAAAAAGGAAACTTCAAGATCGACCACCCCGCAACCTTCGACAGGTTCGGGGCTTTCCCGGGGGATTTTGCCGCGAAACTGCGAATTCCGTCTCTATATGACGGGTATTCCAGTGGATTATGTGCCCGCGGAAAATCTCGGCCGGATGCCCTTTGCGAGGCCGCCGCCTCTGCATTTTCCGCATTACCGCGCGATCATTGCGCGCGCCGGAGGTGCGATTTTGCTAACCATTTCCGGCATGAATGCTAAAGCCATGCGGGGCAGTGCCGGTGCGTCGAGATCACGCACCGTTCTCGGCGTGCGTTGCAGCCGACCATGGGCGGCATCGGCGACGATCGATGAAGCGTGCCGGGAATCCGTGTCGCGAATGATGGTCATGGCGGGCCTGCGTCGCATGTGATCAAACGCGACACGTCGACGAACGAGGCCATCATGACAGGCCATGCGGCGATGGCCGGGTGTTGTCGGGGATGCAACGAGGTGGGCGGAATGCGCATCGCCCCTGGGATCGTCGCGTGCCGCGTCGCAGGGGACGCGGCACGCGGAGTCCGCGTCAGGCGCAGGCCTGGTCCCGCAGTTCGCGGCGCAGGATCTTGCCGACGTTGGTCTTCGGTAGTTCGGTGCGGAATTCGACGAATTTCGGCTGCTTGTAGCCGGTCAGGTTCTCGCGTGCGTGCGCCTTCACCTGTTCGGCGGTGAGATCCGGATCCTTCTTCACGATCACGACCTTCACCGCTTCGCCGGACTTGTCGTCGGGCACGCCGACGGCCGCGACTTCGAGCACGCCGGGCATCAGCGCGATCACGTCCTCGATTTCGTTGGGATACACGTTGAAACCGGAGACGAGGATCATGTCCTTCTTGCGGTCGACGATGTAGAAGAAACCCTGTTCGTCCATCTTCGCCATGTCGCCGGTGTGCAGCCAGCCTTCGCTGTCCAGCACCTGCGCGGTTTCCTCGGGACGCTGCCAGTAGCCCTTCATGACCTGCGGACCCTTGATGCACAGTTCGCCGACTTCGCCGACGCCCAGCGTGCGGTTTTCCTCGTCCTTCACGCAGGCGTCGGTGGACGGGATCGGCAGGCCGATGGCGCCGTTGTAGTCGGCAAGGTCCATCGGGTTGATGCACGCCGCCGGTGAGGTCTCGGTCAGGCCGTAGGCTTCGACCAGGGTCACGCCGGTCACCTGCTTCCAGCGCTCCGCCACCGCGCGCTGCACGGCCATGCCGCCGCCGAGCGTGAGGTGCAGCCTGGAGAAATCGATCTTGTCGAAGCCCGGGGTGTTGAGCAGGCCATTGAACAGGGTGTTGACGCCGGTGATGGCGGTGAACGGGATTTTCGACAGTTCCTTCACGAAGCCGGGCATGTCGCGCGGATTGGTGATCAGGTGGTTGTGGCCGCCGAACTTCATGAAGACCAGGCCGTTCGCGGTGAGCGCGAAGATGTGGTACAGCGGCAGCGCGGTGACGATCACTTCCTCGCCCAGCTTGGCGTTCTGGCCGATCCACGACGACGCCTGCTGCATGTTCGCGACGAGGTTGCGATGGGTCAGCATCGCGCCCTTGGCGACGCCGGTGGTGCCGCCGGTGTACTGCAGGAAGGCGATGTCCTCGTGTCCGATCTCGATGGTCGGCAGCGTGTGCATCTGGCCGAGGGTGAGGGTGTTGCGGAAGCGGATGGCGCCGGGGATGTCGTAGTCGGGCACCATCTTCTTCACGTACTTCAGCACGAAGTTGACGATGTTGCCCTTGGGGAAGCCGAGCATGTCGCCGAGGCCGGTGGTGATGACCTGCTTGACCTGGGTGTCCTTCACCACCTCCTGCACGGTCTTGCCGAAGTTGTCGAGGACGAGGATGGCGCTGGCGCCGGAATCGATGAGTTGGTGCCTGAGTTCGCGCGGCGTGTACATCGGATTGGTGTTCACGACCGTCAGGCCGGCGCGCAGGATGCCGAAGGTGGCGATCGGATACTGCAGGCAGTTGGGCATCATGATGGCGACGCGGTCGCCTTTCTTCAGCTTGAGTTCGCCCAGCAGGTAGGCGGCGAACTGCTTGCTGTAGCGGTCGACCTCGGCATAGGTGAGCGACTTGCCCATGTTCGAGAACGCGGCGCGGTCGCGGTATTTCTCGAGCGACGACTGCAGCACGGCCACGATCGAGGGGTACTCCTCGACATCGATCTCTTGCGGCACGCCAGCGGGATAGCTCGCAAACCACGGACGGTCTTGACTCATGTGATCCCCTCTCTCTCTTTGGAGTGCGGCCACTGCGGGCCGTTCATTGCTGTTCGATCCGATTGGAGCATAGGCCTCCGGGGGCCGCAAGACGCCCCCGTATGTTTTCGGCTGGCCGGCGCGCCGCCTGTCCGCAGGTCATTCCGGCGCGTTCGCGAACCATCGGTTCGCGCGCCGGCGAGCGCCCTCGCGCCCATGCGCGAGGGCCGGGCTTCCGCCCGCGCCGGAGAGGCGGGTTCTTCAGTGCGCCGCGAGCTGTCGCAGCACGTAGTGCAGGATGCCGCCGTGGTGGGCGAGACCGCGCGTTCGCGAACCATCGGTTCGCGCGCGGGTGAGCGCCCTCGCGCCGTGCGGCGCGAGGGCCGGGCTTCCGCCCCCGCCGGAGAGGCGGTTCTTCAGTGCGCTGCGAGCTGTCGCAGCACGTAGTGCAGGATGCCGCCGTGGCGGAAGTACTCGATTTCCTTCGGCGTCAGCAGCAGGATCCGCGCCTCGAAGCGGCACTCGAAGCCGGGGCGGCGCGCCCGGATCCGGGCGGTCTTCCCCGCGCCATCGTCCAGGCCGGTGATGTCGATGATCTCGCTGCCGTCCAGCCCCAGCGTCTGCGCGTTTTCGCCGGGCTCGAACTGCAGCGGCAATACGCCCATGCCGACGAGGTTGGCGCGGTGGATACGCTCGAAGCTCTCGGCGATCACGGCCTTCACCCCGAGCAGGTTTGTGCCCTTGGCCGCCCAGTCGCGGCTGGAGCCGGTGCCATACTCCTTGCCGGCCATCACCACCAGCGGCACGGCTTCGGCGCGGTAGCGCATCGCGGCGTCGTAGATCGACAGCTTCTCGACCCGGCCGTCGGCGGCATGGTGCAGGGTGTTGCCGCCTTCCTCGCCGCCGAGCATCTGGTTGCGGATGCGGATGTTGGCGAAGGTGCCGCGCACCATCACGTCGTCGTTGCCGCGACGCGAGCCGTAGCTGTTGAAGTCGGCGGGCTGCACGCCGCGGTCCTGGAGGAAGCGGCCGGCGGGCGAATTGGCCTTGATGTTGCCGGCGGGCGAGATGTGGTCGGTGGTGATCGAGTCGCCGAACAGTCCGAGCACGCGCGCATGGTGGACGTCCTCGATGCGGCCGACCGACATCGTCATGCCTTCGAAATACGGCGGATGCTTGATGTAGGTCGACGCCGCGTCCCAGGCGTAGGCGTCGCCGTCCGGTGCCGCGATCGCGTTCCAGCGCGAATCGCCGCGGAACACGTCGGCGTAGTTGCGCGCGAACATCTCGGGGCCGACGGTGGCGGCGATGAGGTCGCCGATCTCCTTGTTGCTCGGCCAGATGTCGCGCAGGTACACCGGCTGGCCATCGCGGCCGGTACCCAGGGGTTCGCGGGTGAGGTCGATGTCCACCGTGCCGGCCAGCGCATAGGCCACGACCAGCGGCGGCGAGGCGAGATAGTTCATCTTCACCTCGGGGTGCACGCGGCCCTCGAAATTGCGGTTGCCCGACAGCACCGAGGCCACCGCCAGGTCGCCCTGGGCGATGGCCTTCGAGACTTCGTCGGGCAGCGGGCCGGAGTTGCCGATGCAGGTGGTGCAGCCGTAGCCGACCACGTGGAAACCCAGGGTTTCCAGATCGTCGAGCAGGCCGGCCTTCTTCAGGTAATCGGTGACCACCAGCGAGCCCGGACCGAGCGAGGTCTTCACCCACGGTGCCGGTTTGAGTCCGTGTGCGACCGCGTTGCGCGCCAGCAGGCCGGCGCCGAGCATCACCGCCGGGTTGGAGGTGTTGGTGCAGGAGGTGATCGCGGCGATGACCACGGAGCCGTCGCCCAGTTCGGGTACGCTGGCCTTCGCCGGCGGCGGAACCGCGAGATGCTCGGCCTGCGGCTGCGCGCCGCCCTCCTCGAGAAACTCCGACACGGCCTCGTCCTTCGGCGTGCGCTGCGCGGTGAGGCCGGTGACGTGCTTGCGGTAGTCGGCCTTCATGTCCTCCAGCAGCACGCGATCCTGCGGGCGTTTCGGGCCGGCCAGCGATGGCTTGACGCAGCCGAGGTCGAGTTCCAGCGTGGCGCTGTAGGACGCCTGCGGGGTCTCCGCGTCGTGCCAGAGGCCCTGCGCCCGCGCGTAGGCCTCGACCAGCGCGATCTGCGCTTCGTCGCGGCCGGACAGGCGCAGGTAGGTGATCGATTCGGCGTCGATCGGGAAGATGCCGCAGGTCGCGCCGTACTCCGGCGCCATGTTGGCGATGGTGGCGCGGTCGGCCAGCGGCAGGTGCTGCAGGCCGTCGCCGAAGAACTCGACGAACTTGCCGACCACGCCGAGCTTGCGCAGCATCTGGGTGACGGTCAGCACCAGGTCGGTGGCGGTGGCGCCTTCGGGCAGCTTGCCGGTCAGCTTGAAGCCGACCACCTGCGGGATCAGCATCGAACTGGGTTGGCCGAGCATCGCGGCCTCCGCCTCGATGCCGCCCACGCCCCAGCCGAGCACGCCGATGCCGTTGATCATCGTGGTGTGGCTGTCGGTGCCGAACACGGTGTCGGGGAACGCCTGCAGCTCGCGGCTGCCGTCGGGCAGTTCGACCTCGCGGGTCATCACCACGCGCGCCAGGTGCTCCAGGTTCACCTGGTGGACGATGCCGGTGTTCGGCGGCACCACCTTGAAGTTGTCGAAGGCCGCCTGGCCCCACCGCAGGAACGCGTAGCGCTCGCGGTTGCGCGAGAACTCGATCTGGCCGTTCAGGTCCAGGGCCTCGGGCTTGCCGAAGACATCGACCTGCACCGAGTGGTCGATCACCAGCTCGGAGGGAATCAGCGGATTGATCTTCGCCGGGTCGCCGCCGAGCGCGCGCATCGCGTCGCGCATGGCGGCGAGGTCGACCACGCAGGGCACGCCGGTGAAATCCTGCAGCACCACGCGCGCCGGCATGAACGCGATCTCGGTGTCCGGTTCGGTGGCCGGGTTCCAGTGCAGCACCGCGCGGATGTGCTCGGGCAGCACGCTGACGCCGTCCTCGTGGCGCAGCAGGTTCTCCAGCAGGATCTTCATGGAGTAGGGCAGGCAGGCCAGCGCGTCGTCGGCGTCCAGGCGCCGGGCGAGGGCGGGCAGGCTGTAGGTGGTCAGCGACCGGTCGCCGATCTGCAGGCGGGTGCGGGTACCGAAGGAATCTCGCACGGGCTTTCTCCTTGGGGCGGGGGATGCATCGATGCCTCGATGGCTGGCTTGATTATCGGCCCCGAATGCGTCCGGCGGGCGTATTGCGCCGGAATCGTCGCGGAACCCAGCGTTGCACGCCCTTCTGCACGGGGGCGCAGTGGAGTATGCACGGAAAAGTATGTATGATTCACACATACCAGATGAGGGGTGCCCGATGGAAGCCACCGTTGCCGAACGCGGCCAGATCACCCTGCCCAAGGCTGTCCGCGATGCCCTCGGGTTGACCAAGGGCAGCGTGCTCAAGGTCGAACTCGAAGGCAGTCGCATCATCCTGCGCAAGAGCGTCGACGACGCCATTTCCCGCGCCCGCGGTCGCTTCAGGCTCGACGGCTTCGCCACGACGGACGAAGCCATGCAGGCCGTGCGCGGCCGTGCCGTCGCCGAGGAAGGCGAGGGTCAGGCCGAAGGATGATCGCGATCGACAGCCCCGTGCTGATCGACCTGCTGGCCGACGGCCCGCATGCCGACGCCGCCGAAGCCTGCCTGCGCCAGTGCCTCAGCGCCGGCCCGGTCGTGGTCTGCGACGTGACCCTGGCCGAGATCTGTGGCGCCCTGAGCGACGGGGCCGAGGCCATGGCGGTGCTGGAGGAGATGAGCATCCGTTTCAGTCCGCTGGAGGCCAAATCCGCCCTGCGCGCCGGCGAGATGCAGCGCCGCCACCGGCAGCGTGCCGGCGCCGGCCTCCGCGCCGCCCCCGATTTCCTGATCGGCGCCCACGCACTGCTCCAGTGCAACGGCCTGATCACCCGCGACGACCGTTTCTTCCGCGAATATTTCAAGGGTCTCAAGCTGATCGTCCCGACGGTCTGATCGCCCGCCCGCACCCGCGCCACACGACCACATTCCACAGCAAGCCGCCACCAGCAAGCCGCCACCAGGAGTCATCAGAATGCTCGCCGCCTACCGTCAACATGTCGCCGAACGCGCCGCGCTCGGCATCCCGCCGCTGCCGCTGACCGCGCAGCAGACCGCCGAGATCATCGAGCTGCTGAAGGCCCCGCCGGCCGGCGAGGAAGCCGTCCTCGTCGACCTGATCACCAATCGCGTGCCGGCCGGCGTCGACGACGCCGCCAAGGTCAAGGCGTCCTACCTCGCCGCCGTCGCCTTCGGCACCGAAGCCTGCGCGCTGATCAGCCGCGAGCGCGCCACCGAACTGCTCGGCACGATGCTGGGCGGTTACAACATCCATCCGCTGGTCGAACTGCTCGAAGACGCCGTCGTCGGCACCATCGCCGCGAACGCGCTGAAGCACACCCTGTTGATGTTCGACGCCTTCCACGACGTGGAAGAGAAGGCGAAGGCCGGCAATGCCAACGCGAAGGCCGTGCTGCAGAGCTGGGCCGATGCCGAATGGTTCACCAGCAAGCCGGAGGTTCCCTCGTCGCTGACGATCACCGTGTTCAAGGTGCCCGGCGAAACCAACACCGACGACCTCTCGCCCGCGCCCGACGCGACCACGCGCCCGGACATCCCGATGCACGCGCTGGCGATGCTCAAGAACAAGCGCGAAGGCGCCCCGTTCGTGCCGGAGGAAGACGGCAAGCGCGGTCCGATCCAGCAGATCCTCGACCTCAAGGACAAGGGGCACCTGGTGGCCTACGTCGGTGACGTGGTCGGTACCGGCTCCAGCCGCAAGTCCGCAACCAACTCGGTACTGTGGTGGACCGGCGAGGACATCCCGTTCATTCCGAACAAGCGCTTCGGCGGCGTGTGCCTGGGCTCGAAAATCGCGCCGATCTTCTACAACACGATGGAAGACGCCGGCGCGCTGCCGCTGGAAATCGACGTCGCCGACATGAACATGGGCGACGAGGTCGAACTGAAGATCGACCATGCGACCGGCAAGGTCACCGCCTTCAAGAACGGCCATCAGATCGCCGAAAGCGCGCTGAAGTCCGACGTGCTGCTGGACGAAGTGCGTGCCGGCGGCCGCATCCCGCTGATCGTCGGCCGTGGCCTGACCGCCAAGGCCCGTGAATCGCTCGGCCTGCCGGTTTCCACGCTGTTCCGCCTGCCGCAGCAGCCCGCCGACAGCGGCAAGGGGTTCTCGCTGGCCCAGAAGATGGTCGGCCGCGCCTGCGGTTTGCCTGCCGTCAACGGCGTGCAGCCGGGCATCCGCCCGGGCGCCTACTGCGAACCCAAGATGACCTCGGTCGGTTCGCAGGACACCACCGGCCCGATGACCCGCGACGAACTGAAGGACCTGGCCTGCCTCGGCTTCTCCGCCGACCTGGTGATGCAGTCGTTCTGCCACACCGCGGCCTATCCGAAGCCCGTGGACGTGAAGACCCACCACACGCTGCCGGAATTCATCTCGACGCGCGGCGGCATCTCGCTGCGTCCGGGCGACGGCGTGATCCACAGCTGGCTCAACCGCATGCTGCTGCCCGACACCGTCGGCACCGGCGGCGACTCGCACACCCGCTTCCCGGTAGGCATCTCGTTCCCGGCCGGTTCCGGCCTGGTCGCCTTCGCCGCCGCCACCGGCGTCATGCCGCTGGACATGCCCGAATCGGTGCTGGTCCGCTTCAAGGGCGAGATGCAGCCGGGCGTGACCCTGCGTGACCTGGTCAACGCGATCCCGCTGTACGCGATCAAGCAGGGCCTGCTCACCGTCGCCAAGCAGGGCAAGCAGAACATCTTCTCCGGCCGCATCCTCGAAATCGAAGGCCTGCCGAACCTGAAGGTCGAACAGGCGTTCGAGCTGTCCGACGCCTCGGCCGAGCGCTCCGCCGCCGGCTGCACCGTGCGCCTGGACAAGGCGCCGATCATCGAATACCTCACCAGCAACATCACCCTGCTGAAGTGGATGATCGCCGAGGGTTATGCCGACGCCCGCTCGATCGCACGCCGTATCGCGAAGATGGAAGCCTGGCTCGCCGATCCGCAGTTGCTCGAACCCGATGCCGACGCCGAATACGCCGCCGTCATCGAGATCGACCTGGCCGACGTGCACGAGCCGATCGTGGCCTGCCCGAACGACCCGGACGACGTGAAGACGCTGTCGGACGTGTCGGGCGCGGTGATCGACGAGGTGTTCATCGGTTCGTGCATGACCAACATCGGCCACTTCCGCGCCGCCGCGAAGCTGCTGGAAGGCAAGCGCGACATCCCGACCCGCCTGTGGGTGGCGCCGCCGACCAAGATGGACGCCTCCGAGCTGACCAAGGAAGGCCACTATGGCACCTTCGGTACGGCGGGCGCGCGCATGGAAATGCCGGGCTGCTCGCTGTGCATGGGCAACCAGGCGCAGGTCCGCGAGGGCGCGACGGTGTTCTCGACCTCGACCCGCAACTTCCCGAACCGCCTGGGCAAGAACTCGAACGTCTACCTCGGCTCCGCCGAGCTGGCCGCGATCTGCTCGCGCCTCGGTCGCATCCCGACCAAGGAGGAGTACATGGCGGACATCGGCGTGATCAACGAGAAGGGCGCCGAGATCTACCGCTACATGAACTTCGACCAGATCGCCGAGTACCAGGACGTGGCGAAGACCGTCGCCGCCTGATCGATGCAGGCGATGCAACGGAAACGCCCGGCAATGCCGGGCGTTTCCGTTCGGACTGCGCGCTGCTAGGATCGGCGCATGTCCGAGCACGACTCTCCCACCGGGTACTCGCAGAAATCCTCGGACGGCATCGCGGAGACCACTTGTCCGCATTGCGGCTCATCGCAGGTCTCCCAGCATCCGGTCACGGGCGAGTGGACCTGCCTGTACTGCCGGGCACACTGGGCCGCCACCCGGACCGCCGTTGTTTCGGTTGGCGACGAAAACGCGCCGCGTGACGCGGACATCGCCACAGGCCGGGTGTTCGTCTGCCCCAATTGCGGTGGAACCCAGCTCAAGCAGGACGGCTACACCGGCAAGTGGCTGTGCCTGGACTGCCGCAACGAGTTCCTCGATGTCGATGCGCGGATGGTTGTCGTCGAAGCCGCCGCCACCATCCGCAAGAACGACCTGGTCGTGGACACCGCGAACCTGCTGAGCGATGCGCAAGAGGCCGATTTGCTGGCGTATCTGCGCTCGATCGAATCGCAGTTGGTGGTTGCGGTGGAAACCGTCAACACGATCACCGAGAACGTCGAATACTACGCACGTCGCCGCGCGCAGGAACTCGGCGTCGGCCGCGACGACATCGACAATGGCGTGTACATCGTGGTGGTATTGAATCCAAGGCGCATCCAGATCGTCACCGGCAACGGCGTCGCGCCGAAAATCGATGCCACGCAGCTCAACCGCATTTCCAGCCAGATCATCGCGCCGAAATTCAAGGCAGGCGACCATGTGGCCGGGCTCAAGCGCGGTGTCGCGGAGATGCTGCGGTTGTACACCTCTCCAGCCAACAGCGCCGAGGCATCAGCAGCGAAGCCGAACGGCGGACGTAAGATGGGGCGTGGCTGCCTGGGCGTGGCGCTTGCGGCCATCACGGCCATCGTCGGAGGCTGCTTCGGCTTGGCGCATTGGCAGGCCCGGCAGCCGTACCACAGCTACACACGGATCAGCGCGGAAGGCGCGGCTTGCTTCGACCACTACTACGTGTACGACAAGCAGGCGAAAACCCATCGCCTGGCATCGAAGACTGCAGTGCCCGTCGGCAATTGCATGAGCGAGAGAAAAACCTCCAGCTCATGCACGCAGAAGATTTACACCACGTTCGAATCGATCGATTGGCGCGATGTCGAAGTAAGCAGGCGGATCGAGAGCGGTGATTTCTGCAGCAGTTCCAGCGGGGATTCCGGCAGTAGCAGTAGCAGCAGCGACAGCAGCAGTTCCTATGGTGGGGGCGACTTCGATTCGGGATCCAGCGGCGGTTCCGATTGGTAGCCTCACCCCAGCTCTTCCTCCACCACCTGCATCATCGCGCGGCGGCGGAAGACGAAGTCCCAGTAACTCCCGCCGACCTGGCGCCAGAGCACGGCGGAGCGCAGGGCGGCGAGGAGCAGGGCGCGGATCTCGGCGACGACTTCCGGCTGCTGCAGATAGTGCGGATTGCCCTGCACGATGACCTTCGGTCGCAGATGGCTGATGGTGTCGGCGTAGAGCTGGCCGAGGCGGCCGATCACGTCGGGATGGATGCTGCCCTGGCGCTGGGCCGTCGCCTCGAGCCGACGCAGGCCGTCGATGACCTGCCCGGTCATGCCCTCGTCGCCGACGAAGCGGCGTTCGATCTGCAGGATCGACATGCCCAGCTTGGGCAGCATCTCGTCGCCGCTGCGGTCCACCAGGTGGTCGCGCATGGTCAGCAGGCCGTGCCGGAGCTGGCCGCTGCCGCCGTAGACGGCGTCGACGGAATCGGCGTCGATGCGGAACACGCTGTCGAGCACGATGCGCTGGCTGCCGGTGTCGGCGTGGCCGGTCTCGGCGATCTGGCGGACCAGTTTCAGCGACTGGACCATGCCGGCGAGGGCGAGGACGCGAGGGCGCATCATGTGCGGGCGATCTCCGTGGAAGCGGGTAGAGGGGAAGCGGAAACGTTCGAATCGAGAGTGGCGGCGCGTTCGGCCGCTTCAAGGGGCGCGTCGGTAGCGGCGATGACCGCGCCGCCGAGGCAGACCTCGCCCTGGTACAGCACCAGCGACTGCCCGGGCGTGACCGCGCGCTGCGGGCGCTCGAAGGTCACCGACAGCGTGCCGTCGTCCGCCACCACGACCTCGCAGGCTTCGTCCAACTGGCGGTAGCGGGTCTGCGCGGTGCAGGCGAAGCGGGCGGCGGGCGGCGCACCGGCGATCCAGTGCGCGTCTTCGGTCCACAGCCGGTTCGAGAACAGGTAGGGCGAATCGCTGCCCTGGTCGACGATCAGCGTGTTGTCGCGCACGCGCTTGCCGACCACGAACCACGGCGCGGCGGCGAAGCCCTTCACGCCGCCGATGTGCAGGCCCTCGCGCTGGCCGAGGGTGAAATAGAACACGCCGGGGTGTTCGCCGATGCGTCTGCCGTCGGGCGTGACCATCGGGCCAGGCTTCGCCGGCAGGTACTGCGACAGGAATTCGCGGAAGTCGCGCTCGCCGATGAAGCAGATGCCGGTCGAGTCTTTCTTGGTCGCGGTCGGCAGCCCGGCCTCGGCGGCCATGCGGCGCACGTCGGTCTTGATGAGGTCGCCCAGCGGGAAGAGGGTGGCCGACAGCTGGCGCTGGCCGAGCTGGTGCAGGAAATAGCTCTGGTCCTTGCTGCGGTCGACGGCGCGCAGAAGTTGCCACTGGCCGTCGCGTTCGCGGAC
Organism: Lysobacter sp.; assembly: GCA_019634715.1. Classification (GTDB taxonomy): domain Bacteria; phylum Pseudomonadota; class Gammaproteobacteria; order Xanthomonadales; family Xanthomonadaceae; genus Lysobacter_I. The sequence goes on along the minus strand of JAHCAU010000003.1, from coordinate 352,499 downwards.
GCGGGCATAGTGGCCGGTGGCGATGAACTCGGCCCCCAATCCGTGGGCGGCGTCGAGGAAGTGCTTGAACTTGATCTCGCGGTTGCACAGCACGTCCGGGTTGGGCGTGCGCCCCGCCGCGTACTCGGCGAGGAAGTGCTCGAACACCCCGGCCCAGTACTCGCCGGAGAAATCGCGGAAGTGGATCGGCAGGCCCAGCCGGCCGCAGACCGCCACGGCGTCCCGGCGATCGTCCTCGGCCCGGCAGTCGCCGCTGCCGTCGTCGGCCCAGTTGGTCATGAACAGCCCGGCGACCGACCGCGACGGGTCGGCCAGGGCCTGGTCGCGCAGCAGCAGGGCGGCGACCGAGGAATCGACGCCGCCGGACATGCCGACGATGATGCGGGGCGCAATCATGCCAGTGGGTTCATGCCGCGTGGTTCATGCCAGGTGCTGCAACACCGACAGCGGCGAGCGCTGGCCCGCGAGGTGGTCGGCGACGACCTGCCAGACCAGGGGGCTGCGGTGCTGGTCGCGTCGGGCCAGCAATTCGTCCGGCGTCAGCCACAGCGCCTGGACGATGCCGTCGTCGAGCGTGCGCGAAGGGTCGTGACGCTCGGGTTCGGCAGCGAAGGCGAAGCGCAGGTAGTGTCGACCGCTCTCCTCGGCCTTCCATTGGTAGGCGCCGAGGAAGGCGGTCAGGCGAACGTCCCAGCCGGTCTCCTCGCGGGTCTCGCGCAGGGCGGCCTCGGCGAGGCTTTCGTCGGGTTCCAGGTGACCGGCCGGCTGGTTGATCACCAGCCGGCCATCGGCGCGTTCCTCCACGCACAGCAGGCGACCGTCGGCGACCACCACGGTGGCCACGGTGACGTCCGGTTGCCAGAAGCGACCTTCGCGGTAGGTCACTTAGAGGTCGTCCCGAGCGCCGCTGATTTCCATTTCCATGTCGTCGGCGGTCTGCGCGGCGATGTCCATGGCCGATTCCAGCTGGGCCGCGTCGAGGCTGTCCGGCACCTTGATCACGAAATACAGCACGTCGCCGGCCGACTCCCAGCTGCCGAGCTTGTTCTTGCGGCTATCGGCGAGCAGTTCCAGCGCCTTGGCGCCGTTGACGCCGTCCTTGCCGATGCGCGCGGCAGGCGAGAAGATCTCGCGGACCTGGAAGCCGCCGACGCTTTCGGTCTTGCCGCTGACGAAGACCAGCTGCGTGCGGCCTTCCTTCGAATAGTTGTAGGTGACCTTGTAGTCGCCGTCGCCGTCGACCTGATGCTTGATGCCGCGCGCATCCAGGCGGGTCTTGACCGATGCATCGAACGCGTGGGCCGCCGGAACGAGGGCGCTGCCGAGCAGCAGGGAAACGATGAAGGCGGCGCGGACGGGCTTCGTCATGGAGAATTCCCCTATGGGCGCGACCGGGATGGTCGGCGCGATGGCGCATTGTGATGCCCGGTCGCAGTCGCGTCCATGCCCGGGCGGATGGTGCGGTGCGCCGGCCTGCGGGTCGGTGTCGAGCCGGCCGCGGTCGTTATAATGAGCGGATGACCGGCCAGCACGACCACGAACGCGACCACGGCATCGCCGTCGAAACCCGCAAGCCCGAGCTCGAGCGGCCGCCGCTCTATTCCGTCCTGCTGCTGAACGACGATTACACGCCCATGGACTTCGTCATCGAGGTGCTCATGCGTTTTTTCAGCATGAACATCGAGAAGGCGACGCAGGTCATGCTGCATGTCCACACCCGCGGACGCGGGGTCTGCGGCGTCTTTACCCGCGAAATCGCCGAATCCAAGGTCGCCCAGGTGAACGAATTCGCGCGGCTCAACCAGCATCCATTGCTGTGCACCATGGAAAAGGCCTGAGGGGATCCCCAGATCGGGCGGACGCGGCGCTTGCCGACGATGGCGCGGAACTTGCATCGATGCAGGCGACGAGTGCATCTTGATCCCTGGAGATGGCGTAAGGGGTTCGAAGGCAGTCGACACGTGCGATGCAGTGTTCCAGATCTTCGGTATTCCGCTGCAGGATGCATGTACCCATCCTGCGTTCACCGGGACGCGATGTGACCCCGCGGGGCACAGTTGGTCCCGAACGGCAACCCCAATCGGAGGGCAGCGACCATGTTCAGCAAAGACCTCGAATACGCGATCGGCCAGTGCTACAAGCACGCCCGCGAAGCGCGTCATGAGTACATGACCGTCGAGCACCTGCTGCTCGCCCTGATCGACAATCCCTCCGCCGAGACCGTGCTCAAGGCCTGCGGCGCCGACTTCCAGCGCCTGCGCGGCGACCTCGAGCATGCGATCTCAACCTCGGTCGCCACCCTGGCCGAGGACGACACCCGTGATACCCAGGCGACGCTGGGCTTCCAGCGCGTCCTCCAGCGCGCCGTCTACCACGTGCAGTCCAGCGGCAAGAGCGAAGTCACCGGCGCCAACGTGCTGGTCGCGATCTTCGGCGAGAAGGACTCCTACGCGGTCTACTACCTCAACCAGCAGGGCATCACCCGGCTGGACGTGGTCAACTTCCTGTCGCACGGCATCACCAAGGCCGGCGACGCCAGCGAAGCCCAGAACCCCGACCAGACCGATCAGACCGGCGAAGGCGAGGGCGGCGAGGGCCGCAACGATCCACTGTCGGAGTTCGCCACCAACCTCAACCAGATGGCGCGCGAAGGCCGCATCGACCCGCTGGTCGGCCGTGCCGACGAGATCGAGCGGACCATCCAGGTCCTGTGCCGTCGTCGCAAGAACAACCCGCTGTACGTCGGCGAGGCCGGCGTCGGCAAGACCGCCATCGCCGAAGGCCTGGCCCGCCGCATCGTCGACGGCGAAGTGCCCGACGTGCTCGGCGGGGCCACGATCTACTCGCTCGACCTCGGCGCGCTGGTCGCCGGCACCAAGTACCGCGGCGACTTCGAGAAGCGCCTGAAAGCGGTGCTCACCGCCCTGAAGAAGATTCCGCAGGCGGTCCTGTTCATCGACGAGATCCACACCATCATCGGCGCCGGTTCGGCCAGCGGCGGCACGATGGACGCCAGCAACCTGATCAAGCCGGCCCTGGCTTCGGGCGAACTGCGCTGCATCGGTTCGACGACGTTCCAGGAATATCGCGGCATCTTCGAGAAGGATCGCGCCCTGGCCCGTCGCTTCCAGAAGATCGACGTGGTCGAGCCGACGATCAGCGAGGCGGTCGAGATCCTGCGCGGCCTGCGCACCAAGTACGAAGCCCACCACAACGTCACCTACAACGACGACGCCATCCAGGCGGCCGTCGACCTGTCGGTGAAGCACATCAACGACCGTCTGTTGCCGGACAAGGCCATCGACGTGATCGACGAGGCCGGCGCGCGCCAGCAGCTGCTGCTGCCCGAGAACCGCAAGCAGCGCATCGATGTCGAAGAGGTGGAGCTGATCGTCGCCAAGATGGCGCGGATCCCCGCCAAGCAGGTCAGCGCGTCCGACAAGGACGTGCTGCAGCACCTCGAGCGCAACCTCAAGATGGTCATCTTCGGCCAGGATCCGGCGATCGAGACCCTGACCTCGGCGATCAAGCTCGCCCGCTCGGGCCTGGCCAATCCCGACAAGCCGATCGGCAGCTTCCTGTTCGCCGGCCCGACCGGCGTCGGCAAGACCGAGGTGACCCGCCAGCTCGCGCTGCAGCTGGGCATCGAGCTGGTCCGCTTCGACATGAGCGAGTACATGGAGCCGCATTCGATCAGCCGCCTGATCGGCGCGCCTCCGGGCTACGTCGGCTTCGACCAGGGCGGCCTGCTGACCGAGAAGATCGTCAAGACGCCGCACTGCGTGCTGCTGCTGGACGAGGTCGAAAAGGCGCATCCAGACATCTTCAACATCCTGCTGCAGGTCATGGACCGTGGCATCCTCACCGACACCAACGGCCGCGAGGCCAATTTCCGCAACGTGATCGTGGTGATGACCACCAATGCCGGCGCGACCCAGGCCGCGCGGCGTTCGATCGGCTTCACCAGGCAGGACCACAGCACCGACGCGATGGAAGTGATCCGCCGCAGCTTCAGCCCGGAGTTCCGCAACCGCCTCGACGCGGTGGTGCAGTTCCAGGCGCTGGGCTTCGACCACATCCTGCGCGTCGTCGACAAGTTCCTGATCGAACTGGAAACCCTGCTGCACGACAAGAACGTGTCGCTGTCGGCCACGCCGGCCGCGCGCGACTGGCTGGCCGAGCACGGGTTCGATCCGCTGATGGGCGCCCGCCCGATGGCGCGGGTGATCCAGGACAAGGTCAAGCGCCTGCTCGCCGACGAGCTGCTGTTCGGCAAGCTGGTCAACGGCGGCCGGGTGTCGATCGACGTGCGCGACAACGAACTGGTCGTCGAGTCCCAGGCCGAGCCGGAGAAGCTGCTGCCGGCGACGGTGGAGTGAAAACGCCACGGCGGGCCGGGATCACGGTCCCGGTTCTTCGTGGTGGATAGACTTGGGACGCCCGCAGTCCTGCGGGCGTATCCAAGGAGTCCAAGACATGACGTCCGTGACGATCTTCCTGAAGTCGAGGCTGGTCACCGTAGCCGCAGGCCTGTGCCTGGCCCTGGCCGGCAGTGCTGCAAGCGCGACCAATCCGTGCACGAGCTGCATGATGACGTACTACGCCTGCCTCGATGCCGGCGGTACCGGCTGCGCGCTGCGCCTGTCCCAGTGCCTGCGCGCGGCGGGCTGTCCGCAGGTCTGAGACGAGGCTGCCGCCAGCCGCACGACGCAGGGCGGACAGCAAAAAAGGCGACCCGCTCGGGTCGCCTTTTTCAATTGAATCAATCGTTTGTAACGATCACTTCATGCGATACGTGATCCGACCCTTGCTCAGGTCGTAAGGGGTCATTTCGACCTTGACCTTGTCGCCGGTGAGGATGCGGATGTAGTTCTTGCGCATGCGCCCGGAAATGTGGGCAATGATCTCGTGGCCGTTCTCCAGTTTCACCCGGAACATGGTGTTCGGGAGGGTTTCGGAGACCGTGCCTTCAAATTCGATGACGTCGTCTTTCGCCATGCGCCTTTCGCTGGTGGTGGGTGTCGGACTGGAATGGCCGACGAAGCCGCGCATTCTGCCACGCCGGGCGGGGGATCGCAAAGAAAACGTTAGGCCTCGGCCAGTGCCCCCGCGTCGACGATGCCGAAATCGGTCGTCCACGGCCCGGGGCGACCGGGTGCGTGGGCCGGCGTTTCGACGGTCAATGGCGCGATCGCGGCGAGAAAATCCTGCCGAGGCAGCGAAATCGCGCCCATCCGGAACAGGTGCGGGTTGTCCACCTGGGCATCGATCAGTGGCCAGCCCCACTGCCGCAACCGGTACGCCAGCGCCGCGAGCGCGGTCTTCGAGCCGCCGGAAGCCAGGCTGACCATGCTCTCGCCGAAGAACATGCGGCCGATGGCCACGCCGTACAGGCCGCCGACCAGCGCCGCTCCGGGCGAATCGCCATCGTAGACCTCGACACTGTGCGCATGCCCCAGCCGGTGCAGCCCGAGATAGGCCGCACGCATGTCGTCGGTGATCCAGGTGCCGTCCTGTCCGGGGCGCGGTTGCGTGGCGCAGGCGTCGACCACCCGCGCGAACGCGATGTCGGCACGCACGACCCAGCCGCTGCTGCGCAGGCTGCGCCGGAAGCGCCGGGCGAGATGCACGCCGTCCGTGCGGAACACGGTGCGCGGGTCGGGCGACCACCATAGGATCGGCTGGTCGTCGTTGAACCACGGGAAGATGCCCTGCCGATAGGCGTTGAGCAGGCGCAGCGGGTGCAGGTCGCCACCGGCGGCGAGCAGGCCGTCGGGATCGCGCAGCGCCTGCTCCGGCGGCGGGAACGGTGCGCGCGGGTCTGCGGCCAGCCAGTGCAGGCGCAGGCTCATGCCGTGTCCGTCGCCTGCGGGCGGTAGGGCGAATGCCCGGCGATCTGCCGCGCGTAGGCGCGCACCGCGATCCGGTCTTCCTCGCACCAGCGCGACAGCGCATCGGCGAATGCGGCATCGGCCACCCAGTGCCGGCTGCGGGTCTCCACCGGCAGGAAGCCGCGCGCGACCTTGTGCTCGCCCTGCGCGCCGGGTTCGAAGCGGGTCAGTCCCTCGCGCAGGCAGTAGTCGATGCCCTGGTAGTAGCAGGTCTCGAAATGCAGGCCGGGCAGGGTGCGCGTCGCGCCCCAGTAGCGGCCGTACAGGGTGTCGCCGCCGCGCAGGCAGAGCGCGCCCGCGATCGTCTCGCCGTCGTGGTCGGCCAGGACCAGCACCAGTTGCCGCGGCATCGCCTGTGCGAGGTGGCGCAGGAAGTCGAGGGTCAGCGCCGGGGAATTGCCGTAGTCGGCGAAGGTGCGCAGGTAGAAGCCATGCATCGCCGACAGGTCGGCCTCGTCAGCTTCGTCGCCATGCAGCACGCGGAACGCCACGCCGGCGCGCACGACCTTCGCGCGTTCCTGGCGGATGTTCTTGCGATGCTTGTGGTCCATGGCCGCGAGGTAATCGTCGAAGTCCCGCCAGCCAGCGTCGTTGTGCCAGTGGTACTGCACGTCGATGCGCGCCATCCAGCCGTCTTCGGCGTCGAACGCGGCCGCGTCGACCGGCTCGACGAAGTTCGTGTGCGCCGACGAGCATCTGGCCGCGCGCACGAGGTCCGGGATCGCGCGCACGAGGGCCGCCCGCGCCGCATCGTCGCGCGCGAGCAGGCGCGGCCCGGTCACCGGCGAATAGGGCACGGCACAGAGCCACTTCGGGTAGTAGTCCTGCCCGTAGTGGGCGTAGGCGCGGGCCCAGGCATGGTCGAACACGAATTCGCCGTGCGAATTGGCCTTCAGGTAGCCCGGCGCGGCCGCGACCAGCGCATCGCCGTCCCACAGGCCCAGGTGATGCGGCGTCCAGCCCCAGCGTTCGCGCAGGCAGCCGTGTGCTTCGAGGCCGGCCAGGAATGCGTGGGAGACGAAGGGATTGCGGCCGTCATGGAGCGCGTCCCAGGCGGCCGGGGCGACGCTGACCAGCGTGGGCAGGACGCGTGCCTTCATGGACAGCTCGTGAGCGGGCATCCGCGGACCCGCGCGAGGTCGACGTCGTCGAACGTCGCGCGGATCACGGGCATGGCCTGCGTTACTGCCCCGGTCACTCGCCCTTGTCGAGGAACTTCTCGGCGTCCAGCGCGGCCATGCAGCCGAAACCGGCGGAGGTGATGGCCTGGCGGTAGACCTGGTCGGCCACGTCGCCGGCGGCGAACACGCCGGGCACCGAGGTCTGGGTGGCGTTGCCTTCCAGCCCGGTGTTGATGACGAGGTAGCCGTTCTTCATCGCCAGCTGGCCTTCGAACAGCGTGGTGTTCGGGGTGTGGCCGATGGCGACGAACATGCCGTGCACGGCGATGTCGCGGGTGCCGCCGTCCTGCACCGACTTCAGGCGCAGGCCGGTGACGCCCTTGTCGTCGCCCAGCACTTCGTCGACGGTGTGGTACCAGACGGTTTCGATCTTGCCGGCCTGGACCTTCGCGGACAGCTTGTCCTGCATGATCTTCTCGGCGCGCAGGGTGTCGCGGCGGTGCACCAGGTAGACCTTGCGCGCGATGTTCGACAGGTACAGCGCCTCTTCCACGGCGGTGTTGCCGCCGCCGATCACCGCCACGTCCTGGTCCTTGTAGAAGAAGCCGTCGCAGGTGGCGCAGGCGGAGACGCCGCGGCCCTTGAACAGTTCTTCCGAGGCAATGCCGAGATACTTCGCGGTGGCGCCGGTGGCGATGATCAGCGCGTCGCAGGTGTATTCGCCGCTGTCGCCCTTGAGGCGGAAGGGGCGCTTCGACAGGTCGGCGGTATGGACCTGGTCGAACACGACCTCGGTCTCGAAGCGTTCGGCATGGGCCTGCATGCGGGCCATCAGGTCCGGACCCATCAGGCCGTGGGCGTCGCCGGGCCAGTTGTCGACTTCGGTGGTGGTCATGAGCTGGCCGCCCATCTGCATGCCGGTGATGACGACCGGCTTGAGGTTGGCGCGTGCGGCATAGACGGCGGCGGTCCAGCCGGCCGGGCCGGAACCGAGGATGATCAGCTTCGAATGCTTGGGCGTGCTCATGGGGACTCGATGAAGGTGAGGAACGCCACGGCCTCGTGCCGGGGCGGCAGGATCACATTGTAGTCGGGTGGATGCGGATCAAGATGGCGGGGCGATCCACCTGCGGAACGCTGCAGGCTGTCACGCATCGATGACCACTCCGTGGCTTACCAGTCCTGGTGGTTCGGCAGCAGGCCGCGCAGTTCCGCATCGGTGAGGTTCCGCCACTGGCCCGGCTTCAGGCGGCCGAGCTTGAGATTGCCGATACGCACGCGCACCAGTTGCTTCACGCGGAAGCCGAAATGCGCGGTCATCAGGCGGATCTGCCGGTTCAGGCCCTGCACCAGCACGATGCGGAAACCGAAGGGGCCGATCCTGGCGGTGCGGCAGGGCAGCGTGGTCTCGCCGTGGATCGGCACGCCCCGGCTCATGCCGCGCAGGAATTCATCGGTGACCCGGTGGTTCACCGCCACCAGGTATTCCTTCTCCAGCTTGTTCTCGGCGCGCAGGATCGCGTTGACGATGTCGCCGTTGCTGGTCAGCAGGATCAGGCCTTCGGAATCCTTGTCGAGGCGGCCGATCGGGAAGATGCGTTGCTGATGGCCGACGAAGTCGACGATGTTGCCCTTCACCGCTTCCTCGGTAGTGCAGGTGACGCCCACCGGCTTGTTCAGGGCGATGTAGACGTGGCGACGCTGGCCCTTGGCGGCGGTGCGGGCGCGCAGGACGTCGCCGTCGATGCGCACTTCGTCGCCCTCGGCCAGCTCGGTGCCGACCCGTGCGCGGATGCCGTTCACCGTGACCCGGCCTTCGCCGATCAGGCGGTCGGCCTCCCGGCGCGAGCAGAAACCGGTGTCGCTGATGTGTTTGTTGAGGCGCATGGAGGGGCGGGCGGGCGAAAACGGCCGCATAGGGTAACCCGGAAGCCGTGCCGGGGCCGGCTGGCCCGGGCGGGATGGCCAGAAAACGAGAACCCCCGCCGGAGCGGGGGTTCGGGGCGCACTGCGTTCGTCCGGCGTCAGCCTAGTCTGGACGGCGGATGGGCGTCAGCGGCTTGAGGGTCGGCAGGCCGGTCATCGGCATGACCACCGACTTGCCGGCCTTCGCCTTGGTCTTGGCGAAGACGAAGGGATTGGGCGCGGCCGGGCAGACGATCTTCTTCGGCGGGATGGCGCCGTTGAGGATGTAGTCGGTGACGAAGTCGTCCACGCACTGGCTGCGGCCGGTGTAGGAGGCGACATGACCCCAGCCTGCGTACGAGACCAGGCGGCTGCCGCGCAGAAGCTTCTGGGTTTCGACCGCGCCGCGGTAGTTGGTGGCCGGATCGAAGTAGTTGCCGATCACCAGCACGCGCGAGGACGTACCGGTCTTCCAGCGCCCGGTGTAGCGGTTCGGCCCCTTCGGCCAGGCCGCACAGGCGGAATTGATCCACCACCAGTTCGGACCCATGAACGACCCGCCTTCGGCGTACTTGCCGATCGCCGAATACCACTCGAAACCGTAGGGATAGGCGGCGTCGGAGCAGTGGTTGCCGAAATAGGCTTCCAGGCTGTTGTCGTACCAAGCGCGCTTCACCGGGCCGGCGTCGGCCAGGGCCTTCTCGATGGCGCGTCGGCTGGCGAGCGCGCCCTTCCTCGCGGCCTTGTTGCCGGTGAGCGCATTGCTCAGCAGATCGAGGAAATTCGCGTAGGCCGGCCACTGCTCCGGCGAATACATCAGGCTGGACGCGTCGGCGACCACTTCGTCGTAGCCGTACTCGAAGACGTCGTCGCCATCGCCGATGACGATGGTGCCCTGCTGCCGGGCCACGGCCAGGATCGCGTCGAAGCGGGCCTTGGAACCCCGTTCGCCGCGCAGCGCGCAGTCCTTGCCGGCCAGGTCGCATTGGCGGAAGAACTCGCGCAGCACGTCATGGGATGCGGTGCGGTCGGACTTGATCTGCCAGCCGCTGCTCCACAGGCGCGGGTCGAGCACGCCGTCGATGACCATCGCGCGGATGTTGCGAGGGAACAGGTTGGCGTAGGTGCTGCCGATGTACGAGCCGTAGGAGTACCCGAGATAGTTCAGCTGGCTGTCGCCGACCGCGCGCCGCAGCAGGTCGAGATCGCGCGCGACATCCCCGGTGGTCATGAAGCTGAGGATCGGCTGGCTGGCCGCATTGGCGAAGCACTTGTAGGCGATGTTCCGGTAGGCCTCGAAGAACGGGCGCTCCTGGGCGGCGCGGTACGGGAAGATCGGCTGGCCCCGGAAGTGGGCGTTGCGGTCGTCCTCGCTGTCCCAGCACTGGATCGGGGTGGATTCGCCGATGCCGCGCGGGTCGAAGCCCACGATGTCGAAGCGGCCGCGGAGGATTTCGTTGAGCAGGTCGCCGAAGCCGTTGTAGATCAGGTCGACGCCCGAGGCGCCCGGGCCACCCGGGTTGAGGAAGAGGGTACCGATCTTGTTGGCCGGGTCCGAAGCCGGGATGCGGGCCAGCGCCAGCGTGGTCTTGTGGGCGTAGGGGTTGCGGTAATCGAGCGGCACATTGACGTAGGCGCAGTCGAGGTTCTCGATACCTTCGATGCAGGGCGCCCAGTCGATGACCGGCACCGGCGGCGGCGGCGGCTTGCGGGCCGCGAACGAGGGCAGCGCGACAACGGCGAGGAGGAGGGGGGCAAGGCCCAGTGCGACACGGCCAAGACGGCCGCGGCTCGGAAGACGGGTTGACGCCATTTCGCTGACACTCCGTTGTTGCTGCTGGGAAACGGGGCCGCGCACGCAGGTGTTGCAGAAGCCGCGCACGCCCCCATGCGACCGCCCCGATGATAGCCATTCGGACCGGTGTCGCGGGCCGGACCATCGGAAACGGATCGCGCACTGGGTCACGATTGTACAAATAACTTTTCGCGCGGCGGTGGCCTCGGACCCGCATCCGAGCCTGCTGCCCTGCAGCATCGCCGGTGGTCGCGCCATGCCATGGGCGGCGATCGGGGAGGCAGGATGGCGTCGGCCCGGCGCGACATGGCAGGATGTCGCCAAGGTTGCGTGCCCCGGCGATGTGGCCAGCGCTTTTTCCCTGTAACATCAGCCCCCTAGGCGAACTTCTTCAGGTATCCGGACACGGTGGCACGCGAGCTCCCAGAACGCAGCAGCAAGGCGACCCGACGCGCCGCTGCGGCCACGACCGAGTCCCCCGCCCGCAACCCGAGGCGGCAGCGGCTGGTGCGTGACATCGCGCTGATCATGATCGCGCCGTTCCTGCTGTACCTGCTGGTCTGCCTGTTCACCTTCTCGCCCACCGATCCCGGCTGGTCGCATTCGGGCAGCGTGACCGCGCCATTGCAGAACGCCGGTGGCCGCGTCGGCGCCTGGCTGGCGGACGTGATGCTGTATCTCTGCGGCTATGTCGCCTTCCTGCTGCCGCTGATCCTGGGCGCGGTCGCCTGGATCGCGCTGTTCGGCATGGACAGCGATGGCGACGGCGATGCCGATCTCGGCCCCGCGCTGCGCCTGGTGGGCATCGTCGGCTTCCTGGTCGCCGCGGCCGGCCTGCTGCACATGAAGATCGGAGCCGCGCCGGATTTCTCGGCCGGCGCGGGCGGCATCCTCGGCCAGATCACCGGGCGCTCGCTGTTCCGCGGCTTCGGGCCGGTGGGCGCGAACCTCTTCCTGATCGCCCTGTTCCTCATTTCCGTGACCCTGGCCACGGGACTGTCCTGGCTGGCGGTGATGGATCGGATCGGCCAATGGATCCTGAAGATCCCGCCGATGTTCCGCAAAGGCACCCAGCAGGCCAGCGAGTGGCAGGCCGCGCGCGCCATGCGCGAAGAGCGCGAGGAAGTGCGCAAGGTCGAGACCGAGAAGCGCGCCAAGCGCGATCCGGTCAAGATCGAGCCGCCGCCGGCGCCGGTCGTGGAGAAGAGCGACCGCGCCAAGCGCGAGCAGCAGATCCCGCTGTTCCATGTCGCCGACCCCAGCGGCGTGCCGCCGCTGTCGCTGCTGGACGACCCCAAGCCGCAGCCCAAGGGCTACAGCGAGGAGACGCTGGAAACGCTGTCGCGGCAGATCGAGTTCAAGCTCAAGGATTTCCGCATCGACGCCCAGGTGGTCGGCGCCTATCCCGGCCCGGTCATCACCCGCTTCGAGATCGAGCCGGCGCCGGGTATCAAGGTCAGTTCGATCAGTTCGCTCGACAAGGACATCGCCCGAGGCCTGAGCGTGAAGTCGGTGCGCGTGGTCGACGTCATCCCGGGCAAGTCGGTGATCGGCCTGGAAACCCCGAACACGCATCGCGAGATGATCTATCTCAGCGAACTGCTGCGTTCGAAGGAGTACGACAAGTCGACCAGCCCGCTGACCCTGGCGCTGGGCAAGGACATCGCCGGCCGGCCGACCGTGGCCGACCTCGCGCGCATGCCGCACCTGCTGGTCGCCGGCACCACCGGTTCCGGCAAGTCGGTCGCGGTCAACGCGATGGTGCTGTCGCTGCTGTACAAGGCCAGCGCCAAGGACCTGCGGATGCTGATGATCGACCCGAAGATGCTGGAACTCAGCGTCTACCAGGGCATCCCGCACCTGCTGGCGCCGGTCGTGACCGACATGAAGGAAGCGGCCAACGGCCTGCGCTGGTGCGTGGCCGAGATGGAGCGCCGCTACAAGCTCATGAGCGCGGTTGGCGTGCGCAACCTCGCCGGCTTCAACAAGAAGGTGAAGGACGCGCAGGACGCCGGCCAGCCGATGCTGGACCCGCTGTTCCGCGCCAATCCCGACCTGCAGGAAGCGCCGCCGGCCCTGGAGCCGATGCCGTTCATCGTCATCTTCATCGACGAATTCGCCGACATGATGATGATCGTCGGCAAGAAGGTGGAAGAACTGATCGCCCGCCTGGCGCAGAAGGCCCGCGCCGCCGGCATCCACCTGATCCTCGCCACTCAGCGCCCGTCGGTGGACGTGATCACCGGCCTGATCAAGGCGAACATCCCGACCCGCATCGCGTTCCAGGTCAGCTCCAAGATCGACTCGCGCACCATCCTCGACCAGAGCGGCGCGGAAACCCTGCTCGGCCACGGCGACATGCTCTACCTGCCGCCGGGCACGGCGATGCCCGAGCGCGTGCACGGCGCCTTCGTCAGCGACGAGGAGGTGCATCGCGTGGTTGAACACCTCAAGCAGATCGGCGGCGGCCCGGATTACGTCGAAGGCGTGCTGGAAGAGGTGCAGACGATGGGCGACGGCGTGGTCGTCGGCCCCACCGGCCTGCCGGAGAGCGGGGGCGGGGCGGGGGACGAAAGCGATCCTCTGTACGACGAAGCGGTGAAGATCGTCACCGAGAGCCGTCGCGCGTCGATTTCCGGCGTCCAGCGCAGGCTGAAGATCGGCTACAACCGCGCCGCGCGCCTGATCGAAGCGATGGAGGCGGCCGGGATCGTGTCGCCGCCGGAGCACAACGGCGACCGCACGGTCATCGCGCCGCCGCCGCCGCGTTGAGTACGGGCGCATCGCGCCCGGGCCGTGAACGAACGTGAACGGCCGGGCAGGCATGCCAAGGCCTGTTCAGCCAGACCCGTTCAGACTTCGCCCCAAGTCTCCCGAGAGCCTGTCCCCCGTGATCAACGCCGCCCGCCTGCTGTCGCCCGTCTTCGCCCTCGTCATTGGACTCGCCATCGCCGCCCCGGCGCAGGCTGGTGGCCGCGAGTCCTTCGATGCCTTCACCCGTGGCCTGAAAGGCCTCGACGGCCAGTTCAGCCAGCAGGTCTTCGACAGCAAGGGCCAGCGCAAGGAATCCTCGTCCGGCCGCGTCGCCCTGTCGACACCGAACCTGTTCCGCTGGGAGTACGTGAAGCCCGCGCCGCAGCTGATCGTCGCCGACGGCAAGGCGGTCTGGGTCTACGATCCGGATCTCACCCAGGTGACCACCCGGCCGCAGGGCGAGGAAGAGCAGAACAGCCCGCTCGCCGCGCTCGTCGACCCGAAGAAGCTCGAACGCGACTTCATCCTCAAGGATGCCGGCAGCCGCGAAGGCCTGAACTGGCTGGAAATCCTGCCCAAGCGCGGCGAAGAAGCCGGCTTCCGCAATGCGCGCCTCGGCTTCGACGCCGGCCATGCGTTGGCACGGATGGAAATCGTCGATGCCCTCGGCCAGCGCACCGATATCCGCTTCAGTGGCTGGAAGCGCAATCCGGCGTTCGCGGCCGACACCTTCCGCTTCGTGACGCCGAAGGGCGTGGATGTGGTCGGGGCGCAGTGAGCGTCCCGGTGCACGGGGTTTCCGCGTTGTGGCTCGCATGAACCGGCATCTGCACACCGCGCTCCTGATCGCGTTGCCCATGGCGATGGCCGCCTTGCCGGCCATCGCTGCGAAACCGGCATCGACGGCACCAGCCACGCAAGCGGCCGAGCGCGACACACTCGACGGCATCGTCGCGGCCGCGCTGGTCGGTGCCCTTTCGGAACAGCTCGGCGGCCGCCCGGTGAAAGTCCGCCTGGGCCGGATCGATGTGCGCGCGACGAGCCTCCGCGACCGCGTCGTCAGCGGCCAGGGCGAACTGCAGATCGACGGCGCGCCGGAATGGCTGGGTTTCCGCTTCAGCACGCTGTACGACAGCCTCTACGAGAGCGCGGGCTATCCCGAACTGAGCATCGGCACGGTGGGTCCCGAAGGGCGCGCTGTCCCGAACGACTCCAGCCTGATCCGCGAAGCCGAAGATCGGGTGGTCGCGCAGTTGTCCCGGGAATTCGGTTACCAGAAGGTCTGGCTGCAGCTGGACCGCATCGCCACGGTGGAATCCGGGCGCCGCTACCTGCGCATCGATGCGTCCGGCACGGCGGACTTCGGTCGCGATGGCGCCGCGCCCGCGCGCATCGAAGGCCTGTACGATCGCGAACAGAAGGTCTGGCTGCGCGTGGCCTATGTGCTCGAAAGCGCGCTGCCGCAGCCGCCGCCATCGGCCGGCTGAGCGCGCCAGGTGTTAACGTAGGGCGGCCCTCCGCCCATCGATCGCCGTCGACGACGGCGCCACCGCGCCCGCCACGCAATGAGTCTTTTCGACGCCCCCATCGACGCACTTCGCCCGCTCGCCGAGCGCATGCGTCCGCGCACGCTCGACGACATGGTCGGCCAGCGCCGCCTGCTTGCGCCGAATTCGGCCCTGCGCAAGTCGATCGAATCCGGCCGCGTGCATTCGATGATCCTCTGGGGGCCGCCGGGTTGCGGCAAGACCACGCTGGCGCTGCTGCTGGCGCATTACGCCGATGCCGATTTCCGCGCGATCTCGGCCGTGCTCTGCGGCCTCCCCGAAGTGCGCCAGGTGCTGGCCGAGGCCGCGCAGCGCTTCGCCGAAGGCCGCCGTACCGTGCTGTTCGTCGACGAGGTGCACCGTTTCAACAAGACCCAGCAGGACGCCTTCCTGCCGCACATCGAGCGCGGCACGATCGTCTTCGTCGGCGCGACCACCGAGAACCCGTCGTTCGAGCTGAATTCCGCGCTGCTGTCGCGCTGCCGCGTGCACGTGATGGAAGCGGTGTCCGCGGACGACATCGCCATCGCCCTGCAGCGTGCGCTCGACGATGCCGAGCGCGGCCTCGGCGGGCGCGGACTGCGCGTGGGCAGCGATCAGCTGCAGCTGATCTCCACCGCCGCCGACGGCGATGTGCGCCGTGGGCTGACCCTGCTGGAAATCGCGGCCGAACTGGCGGAAGGCGAGGGCGGTATCGATGCGACGATCACCGACGGGATCCTCGAACAGGTGCTGGCCGATCGCACGCGCCGATTCGACAAGGGCGGCGAGCAGTTCTACGACCAGATCTCGGCGCTGCACAAATCCGTGCGCAGTTCCAATCCCGACGCGGCCGTGTACTGGCTGGCGCGCATGCTCGACGGCGGCTGCGACCCGAGCTATCTGGCCCGGCGCCTGACCCGCATGGCGGTGGAAGACATCGGCCTGGCCGATCCGCGCGCGCTGCAGATGGCGATCGACGCCTGGGACACCTTCGACCGCCTGGGCAGCCCGGAAGGCGAGCTGGCCCTGGCGCAGGTCGCGCTCTATCTCGCCAGCACGGCCAAATCCAACGCCGCGTACGTGGCCTACAAGGCGGCGAAGCGTGACGTGAACGAATACGGCTCGCAGGACGTGCCGCTGCACCTGCGCAATGCACCGACGAAGCTGATGAAGTCGATCGGCTACGGCAAGGATTACCGCTACGACCACGACAGCGAAGGCGGCATCGCGCTGGAGCAGACCGGCTTTCCCGATGCGATGGGCGAACGCGTGTACTACCGCCCCGTCGAGCGCGGCCTGGAACTGA
The DNA here is from genome assembly GCA_019634715.1 of Lysobacter sp. Lineage (GTDB taxonomy): Bacteria > Pseudomonadota > Gammaproteobacteria > Xanthomonadales > Xanthomonadaceae > Lysobacter_I. Next base: position 336,198 of record JAHCAU010000003.1, on the reverse strand, counting down.
AGCTCAAGGACAAGCTCGACCGCCTGCGCGATGCGCGCGAAGCCGCGCGACGGAAGGCGGGGCAGCCGTGAGCCTGTGGTGGCAGCAACTGGCCCTGGTCGCGGGCGGCGGTGCGCTGGGCGCCATGCTGCGCTTCTGGCTCGGCGGCTGGCTGCTGCGCCAGTTCGGCGATGGCCTGCCGTGGGGCACGCTCGCGGTGAATCTGGCCGGTTCGTTCGCCGCCGGGTTCATCGCGATCTGGCTGGAAGGGCGCGGACCTTCGGCGCTGTACTGGCGCGCGTTCCTGATCGTCGGCGTGCTCGGCGCGTTGACCACATGGTCGGCACTGATGCTCGAATGCCTGCTCTACGCGAAGTCCCAGCGCAGCGGCGCGATGATCGGCTACCTCGCGCTCACGCTTTTCGGCGGCCTGCTGCTGGTCTGGCTGGGCGCGCGCAGCGCGGCGATCCTGCGCATGTCGTGAGCGAGGTCGGCGCTGTCGGAGTTTTCCGACGCCCCCCGGCGGAGATTCCCGATATCCGGTGACCCGCGATCGGCGCAGGCTGTCCGTGTCCAACACACACGGAGCGCGCAATGCAGCCGATCATGTCCCTGAACCTTCCCGCCAAGCTTGTCCTGTCGATGACGTGGCTTCTGCTGCCGTTGGCCTGCCTTGCCGGCGAGGCGCCCGCCACGGCCGACATCCACGTCTGCATCGACGCTGGCGGCCATGTCGCCTACCAGAGCATGCCCTGCGCCAACGGACAGCGTACGCGCGCCGTGCGCAGCTATCGGGCGCAAGCCGTCGATCCCGCGCTGGCCACGCGCACCCGCGAGATCGAACGCGAGATGGACCAGCGCAATCGGGGCGCTTCCACGGCACGCACGCCGCGCGCGAACGGATCCGCGAAGCGCGCGCCCGATCCCTGCAAGGCGGCGAAGGCCAAACGCAAGGCGACGCTCGATCGCGTCGGCCTGAAACGCAACTACGACCTGCTCAGCCAGCTCGACCGCGAAGTCTGGGAGGTATGCAAGGGGTTCTGAAGCGCCACTTCGCGGCAATCAATCGATCACCGCGAAGCCGATCATCATGCCCTGGTCCTCGTGTTCGAGGTTGTGGCAATGGAACATGTAGCGCTGCCGGCCGGCAAAGGGCTGGGAAAAGTCGATCTGGATCGACACCGTTTCGCCCGGCCAGATCAGCACGGTGTCGAGCAGGCCAGTGTCCTGGGGCGTGCGGCCGCGTGGATCGATCGCGCGCTCGGACACCTGCTTCGGACTGTTCGCGCGGCCGGTGACCACGAACTGGAAACCGTGCAGATGCATCGGGTGCGGCATGCTGCGCATGTCGTTGGTGATGTCCCAGCGCTCGACGCTGCCGCGCGCGATCTCGAATACGTCGTGGCCGTGCGCGAGATGATGGTTCCAGTGGTTGATCATCCAGCGGCCGGTGTCCTGGATCCACAGCCGGAACGGACGCCTCGCGGCATCCTCGCGGATACCGACGGCGTGCGTGGACAAACGCTCCGGAAGCGTTCCGCTCGCGCCACCGCCCTGGTCGTTCACGCGGATCAGCATCAGGTCGAGGTCCTCGCCCATCGGCGTCGCGCCCGGATGCTCCATGGCGAAGTCCTCGGGTGGACCGATGCCGGCATCGTTCTCCATCGGGTCGTAGACCACGCTGCGCATCATCAACAGGTCGCCGGGCGCGTGCCCGCGCAGGTCGAGCAGAATGTCGACACGCTGGCCCGGGCCGAGGAACACGCTGTCCATGCGGTATGGACGATCGAGCAGTCCGCCGTCGGTGCCGAGCAGGTGGAAGGGCCGTCGCCGCCTGCCTTCATCGTCGAAACCGATGCAGTACAGGCGCGCGTTCGACGTGTTCGCCAGGCGCAGTCGCAGCCAGCCGCGTCGCGCTTCGAACACCGGGTCGGGCGTCCAGTTGATCAGGACCTTGTCGCCGACCCAGTCGTCGGCGCCCACTTCATGCACGATCTTGTTGCGCAGGCCGAATTGCTTGTCGGAGATCGACAGCGCGAGGTCGTCGACGCCCCAGGTCAGGCCCAGTGCCTTCTGCAGCGCCAGTTCTTCCTCGTCCTCGACGACCACCAGGCCGGCGAGTCCCTTGTGCACCTGCATGCCGGTCTGTCCGTGCGGATGCGCGTGGTACCAGTACAGTCCGGCGCGGTTGCGGATCTCGAAATCGTAGGTGCGGCTGTCGCCGTGGCGCACGGGATGCAGGCCGCTGCCATCGTTGGCTTCGTCGACGGAGAAACCGTGCCAGTGGATGGTGGTGTCGTCGCCGAGCCTGTTCTCCAGCGTCACCTTGAGCCGTCCGCCGCTGCGTGCGAACAGCGTCGGGTTGAGCTGCACCTGGCCGGTGGCGGTGCGCTGTGCGTAGGCCCAGACATCGGACAGCGGCCCCTCGCGCAGGGGCTGCGGGTGGATGCCGGTCTGCAGCACGATGCCCGCATCGGCCGCGTCCGAAGCTTCGCCCAGACGCGTGGACTTGCCGGGGATGCGCAGCGGGTTGACGAAATGGGCGGCATGGTCGGCCAGGCGGCCCGGACCCGGACGATGTTTCAGTCCGATGTATCCGGCGGCAGCGGCGATGCCCGCCGCGAGCCCTCCCAGCACCCATGTGCGCCTGCCGGGATTCGGTGGTGCCTGTTCCATGCGCAAGCCTCTGAAATTGATGACAAATCCATTTTCTAGCTTGACAGCCGTCACAGGCCGATGGCAAGTTCCGCGCTCGATCATGGCGCGCTGCGCCATCGTGCCCGGGGGTGGGGCCGGTCGATGGACGTGATCTGAAAGCATTGCTAGGGGAACGGATATGCGGCGATGGGCCTGGCTGTTGGCGCTTCTGTGCGCCATTTTCGTGGTGGCTGCACAACAGTCGGGACACACGACGGAAGTCCAGAAGGGGTTCGCCTGGCTGCGCGCGCAGGTCCAGGCCGATGGCCGCATCGTCGGTGAAGCCGCGTCGCAGGCGCTTCCGGTGCAGGTCCGCACCGAAACCATGCATACCCTCGCGTTGCTCGATTCGCGCCCGGCCGAACTGGCCGACCTGATCGGTACGCAGCCGCAGAAGCACACCGAAATGCAGGCGCGCCAGGCCTTGTCTCTGCGTCTGGCCAATCGTGATGCGCAGCAGGTCATCGCAGATCTCGGGCTGCAGCAGAACACCGACGGCGGTTTCGGTTCGCGCCGCGAGTACGGCAGCAATGCGCTCGACACGTCGCATGCCCTGATCGCGCTGGCCGCCACGTCCGATGCCGATCCGGTGCGGGTCGCCAATGCGCTGACCTACCTGCGGACCAGCCGGCTGTCGCCTTCGGGCTGGCCGGTCGGCGACCACCCCAGTGTGCATGTCACATCCGTCGTGCTGCTTGCCGGCCAGGCCTGGTCCAGCCGGTACCAGGTGGGCGACATCACCGCCGCAGCGCGCAGCTGGCTGCTCGGCCAGCGCAATGCCGGCGGCACCTACGGCAACGTGGTGGACGACGCCAACGCCTTGCTCGCGCTGACCACCCAGACTTCCGACAATGCCGTGCTCGGCCCGCTGGCCGATGCCCTGCGTGCGGCGCAACTCGACAACGGCAGCTGGGGCGAAGATCCCTACGTCACCGCGATCGCGCTGCGCGCGCTCTTCCGTTCGACGGTCGGCCTGCCGCCGAGTACCACGGGCGCGATCGCCGGCAGCATCGTCGACAGCGACACGCGTGCGCCGATCGCCGGCGTCACCCTGACCGTGCGGGCGATGCCCGAACTGCGCGTCGCGACAGCGGCCGACGGGACCTTCATGCTGCTGGGCCTGCCGCAGGGGTCGCATGCCGTCGACATCCAGGTGCTGGGATACGTTTCCACCTCGTTCACCGCCACGGTCACGGCCGGCAACACCACCAGCACCGGCGAAATCCCGCTGCAGAAGACCACGCTGACCGCCGAGGTGTCCGGCGTGGTGCGCAACAGCAGCGGCACGCTGCTGGCGAACGTGGTGGTGTCTTCGGGAACGGTGTCGACCTTCACCGATTCGGCGGGCCGCTACAGCCTGGCCGGTCTCAACGCCGGTGCCGCGACGGTGACGTTCGCGCTCAGCAATTACCGCACGGTCGACGTGCCGGTGACGCTGGAACCCGGCAAGCGTTACCAGCTGTCGCCGACGCTCTACACCACCGGACAGACGCCGCCGACCACCGCGACGATCCGCGGCACGGTGACCCAGCAGGCGAACAACCAGGCCATCGCAGGTGCCAGCGTGCGCGTGGGTACCGTCACCGTCACGACCAACGCCAGCGGTGCGTTCGAGATCACCAGCCTGGCGCCGGGCGCTTACAACCTGAGCGTGCAGGCGACCGGTTATCTCGGCATCCAGGGTTCGGTCACGCTGGTCGCCGGGATCAACAATGTCGGCGCGATCGCGCTGGCGCGCGCCCCCGAGACCTCGACGCTGGTCGGCGTGATCACCGATGCCCGGACCAACGCACCGGTGCCCGGCGCCGTGCTCGTGGTGCAGGGGCAGACCGCCACCGCGGTGTCGGGACCGGACGGGCGTTACCTGCTGCAGGGCGTGCAGGGCACCTCGTTCACCGTGATCGCGAGCGGGCAGGGTTACAACAGCCGCAATCTCGCCATCTCGCTGCCGTCGATCGGCCAGAGCACGCTCGACATCGAGCTGCTGCCGATCGGCAACAGCGACATCGTCTTCACCTCGGTCGCGACCAATCGTCCGATCTATCGGCCGAGCGGCGAGATCGAGCTGGAGATCGAGGTCCTCAACGGCGGCCCGGTCGCCGCCGAACTCGTGATCGACGCCGAGGTGCAGGATCCGCAGGGCAACGTGGTCCACGTGTTCAAGGCGAACGCCATGGGTCTCGGCCTGAATCCGCCGAACCGCCCGCTGCGTTTCGATCCCGGAACGCTGGTCGAAGTCGAAATGGACTGGGTGATCGCGCGCCAGCAGGCCGGCGTCTACACCGTCATCGCCCGTGGTCGCGACGTCCAGGGCAATGTCCGGGCCGAAGGCACCACGCGCTTCACCATCGATTCGATGCCGATGCTGGCCGGTGCCGTCATCGCCGATCCGCCCCTGACCCAGGTCGACAGCACGACGCCGGTGAGCCTGCGTGCCGAACTGACCAACCTGGGCAACCAGCCCATCGCCGCGGGCCAGGTCGACCTCACGATCACGCTCGATGCCGCGGATGCCGGCAGCAACAGCGTCGTGCGCACGACCATCGAGCCGCTGGCCACGTTCCCGAACCGGAACATGGCGCATCTCGATCGCGATGCGCAGGGCAATTTCTACACGGCCGAGTCGAACCGGATCAACCGGATCGCGCCCGACGGTTCGCTCTCCGTCCTGGCCACGGTTTCGTCGATCACCGACCTCGCCGCGCAGGACGATGGCACGGTCTGGACCTGCAGCGGACGCACGCTGTCGCGCGTCACCGCGCAGGGGGCCGTGTCGACGTACACCGTCGCGTCGCTGGGCAACTGCACTGCGCTCGATGTCGACGACAACGGGCGGGTGCTGATCGCCGGCTCCGCCTCCAGCGGCAGCGACCATCTGCTCGTGCGTTACGTGGTCGGTGAAGCCGAGCAGGTGCTGTGGCGCAACGGTCTGTACCAGCCGATGGGCATCGCCCGACTGGCGACCGGCGGCTATGCGGTCGCGAACTACGGCGACGGCACGATCAACCGGGTCAGCGAGCAGGGCGAGGTCACGCCGTTCGCCACGGGACTGGACCGCCCCTTCGACGTGATCGAACTGCCGGGCGGCGACCTGCTGGTCGCCAACAGCGGTGGCAACAACCTGGTCCGCGTCGACCGCAATGGCCAGCGCAGCGTGTACGCCACCGGACTGAACCAGCCGGTGGGCCTCCTGCTGCGCGACGATGGTGCCGTCTACGTCAGCAACCAGGGCAACAACACCATCGCGCTGGTCGGCACGGACGGACAGGTCTCGACATATGCGCAGGCGTTCGCGCACGCGCCCAGCGGACTCGCGCGCGACAGCGACGGCAGCCTGATCGCCGCCAATGCCGGCGACGGCACGCTCAAGCGACTGCGCGCGGGCAGTATCGACGCACTCGCCACCGGGCTCGGTACCACCACCGCACTGACGACCGACACGCAGGGCAATCGCTACGTCGCGAACAGTACCGGCCGCATCCATCGCGTCTCGCCGACGGGTGTGCTGAGCGAGTTGGCCAGCGGCCTCGGCGCGATCGGTGGTCTGACGGTCGAAGACGACCGCCTGCTGCATGCCAGTGACGTCAACGGCCATCGCATCGTCCACATCGACCTGGAGACCGGCACCCGCACGGCCACGAACAGCATGTTCGTGAGTCCGGGCCTGATGCGGGCCGCGCCGAACGGACGCACCTTCATCACCAACAGTTCGTCGTTCGTCACCGTCCGCAACCCGGATGGCGCGCTGTCGCGCTTCGCCACCGTCGTGCCGTCGACGATCGCCGTGCGTCCCGAGGGCGGCCTGTATGTCCTGCGTTCCAGCATCGAGGTCCAGCGCTACGACGACAGCGGGACCCTGGTGCTTGGCCGCACGCTGCCGTCGCATGTCTACAACATGGCCGCGCGCATCGACGACAAGGTGCTGGTCGTCCGCTACAACAGCCGCTACGAGCTCGAAGAACTGGACATGGCCACCGGCACGCGTCGTCTCGTGGCGGTGCTGTCGGGCAATCCCAGTTTCATGGCATCCGACGGCGCGGGCAATGTCTACTACCGCATCGGCAACGAACTGCGCCGCATCACGCCGCAGGACGTCGACACCGTCCTTACCCTCGCGCTCAACGGCGAGAGCATCCGCCAACTCAGCATCGCCGGCGACGACCTGCTCCTGGTGCAGACCACGTCGAACAATGTCTACGAATACGATCCGGATACCGGCGTCACCGCCCGCGGCCTGACCCAGTTCAGCACGAGTTCGCCTTTCGTGCGTGCCGCCGACGGCACGTTCCAGGCAGTGTCCGGCAACGGACTCGCCCTGTTCTCGGCGACGGGTGCCAGCACGGGCTACGAAGCGGGCTTCGCCAATCCGCGCGGCCTGGTCTGGACCGGCAGCGAACTGCGCATCGTCGACAGTGGTTACCGGCTGCTGCAATTGTCCGCGCCGGGCGCCATGCCCGTGCGGCTGGTCGAGAACTTCTATTCCACCGCGCTGGCGCACGACGCAGGCAACGGCTCCACCTATGGCGTCGGCTACTCGCGCTACTTCATGGAGTACCGCAGCAACGCCACGGTGGCGACCAACACCACGCTGCTGCCCAGCAGTGCGGGCTTCACCGCCATCGCCACGCTCGCCAGCGGACGTTTCGCGGTCGCCGACAGCACCAACAGCACGGTCTACATCCTCCAATCCGGTGCCATCGCCAATGCCTATGGCGGCTTCGTCTCGCCGCGCGGCCTCACCTTCGATCCGTCCGGCAACCTGGTGGTCGCCAGCTACGTGTCGAACACCGTGGTCCGCCTCGGCGGCAGCGACGGCGTGGGCGAGATCGTGCACAGCGTCAACGCGCCGCGTTACGTCAAGTACGGGCCGGATGGCGCGCTGTGGATCTCGGTCAGCGGCGGCGTCCGTCGCGTCGCAGCCGACGGCAGCGTGACCACCGCTTCGATGTCGATCAATTCGGCGGTCAATGCCAACGACTTCGAACTGGTGGGCGCCGACCTCGTCGTCGCCGACTACACCACCGGCCTGGTCAAGGGGCGCATCGGCGGCACCGCCACGCTGATCGCCGGTGGCGTCCGCAGCACGACCGGAGTCGCCTGGACGCCCGGCGGCCTGCCGGCCTTGATCGATGGCAGCGCCAACGCCGTCCAGGTGCTCGAAGGCGGCGCCTTGCGCCAGTTGCACGACCGTGTGCCCAACGCCCGCCACCTCGCATTCGAGCCGCAGGGCACCCTGTTCACCGCCGGCAACAGCGCCTCGCTCACGCGCCTGCTCGGCAATGACCTGCAGCAGTTGCAGGTCGGCGCGCTGATCGCGAACCCGAGCTTCAATGGCCTGCACGCGTTCTCGGACACGGTCGCCTATGTCAGCGCCTACGCCTACAACAGCGGCGCCGCCCGCTACGAGAGCACGCTCTATCGGGTGACAGCGCCGCGTCCGGCCGCGCCGGTCGACGTGGGCCAGGTGGTGCTGACGCGTTCGGTACCCTTCGGCGGCCTGTCGCCCGACGTCGACGGGATCGAGATCGACTTCGGCACCTGGAAGCCGCCGTATGCCGGCGACTTCAAGATCGAGGTGTCGATCGTCGGCATCGAGGGCAAGCTCACCAATTTCATCCATGTCGGAGCCTCCGCCGTGGGTACGCTGAGCGTGTCTCCGGAAGACCTGCCGCCCGGCGACCAGATCGCTTCGATGCGCCTGAGCCTCAACGGCGGCGATTTCACCACGCTCTCGCGCGTCGAAGTGGCACGCCTGCGCAAGGTGGTGGATATTTCCTTCCCGTCGGGCATCACCGCCGACCGCGCCGGCAACATCTATTTCACGACCGCGACGGAGTTGCACAAGGTCACCCCGACCGGCGTGCGCACGACGATCGCCACCGGCCTCAACGTCCGCTTCGGCCTGGCCACCGACAGCCAGGAACGCCTGTATTTCCTGCAGCGCAACGCGGCCGGCCGCTACGACGTGGCCCGTGCCGATACATCCGGGCAGTACGCGACCTTCGCGGGCATCGATGCGGCCTCCGCATCCGGCGTGGCGATCGACAGCGTCGACAACGTCTACGTCGCGGCACCGGGACGGCTGATCCGGATCACGCCGCAGGGCAGCGTCACCACGGTCGCCACCACCGGCTTCCCGAGCCCGCGCGGCATCACCGTCGACGGCAAGGACAACATCTACGTCCAGAACGACAACAACCTGGTCGCGCAGGTCACCCCCGATGGCAAGGTGTTCCAGCTCTACGCCGGTGGCGATGGCGTGGACAACCCCAGCTTCGAGGGCGATGGCTACCCGAACATCACCGCCGATTGCAGCGACAACCTGTACATCGCCACATGGCAGTGGTCGAAGATCGGCCAGAACGGCGAAGAGCACACGCTCGCGCAGATCGTCTCGCGCACCGGCCATGTCGGCCTGCTGGTCGACACCAGCCGCACGGTGCCGCGCCTGACCGACATCGACTACCTGGCTTTCGACAGGTTCGGCCAGCGCATCATGCTCTGGGATCATTCGTCCTCGGCGATCTACTCGATCCCGGTGACCTGCGGCGCGATCAGCGTCGACGCGCACCTGTTCAGCCAGCCCGGCCAGACCCTGACCGGATTCACGATGCCGCCGAGCGCGACGATTCCGCTTGCCGACGGTCGCACCCAGTACGTCTGGAGCCTGCGCGACGTGACGGTGCAGGGCGTTTCGATCGATTTCGGTGCGCCGCTGAAGGATCTGGTGCTGGGCGAGCAGCGCCAGACCATCGACTCGGGCTATCTCGCGTTCCAGAACTCCTTCACCTCCGGCGAGTACCGTGTGCCGCTGCAGGTGCCCAAGGTGACGGTGAACAATCTCGTGGCGATGTCGGTCACGACCGACCGACCCGAGTACAACGCCAACGAGACCGTGCGCATCACCGCGACGCTGCGCAATCCGCATCATCGCCTGGTCGACGGCAGGCTGGTGCTGGAAATCCTCGATGCCAACGGCATCCTCGTCGACGAGATCCACCGCGGCGACGTCGCCATTCCCGCCAGCGAAACCCTGACGGTCACCGAGGACTACGACGTCGGCAGCATCCTGCCTGCCGGCTACAGCGTGCGCGCGCGCCTGCTCGACAGCACGTTGAACACCGCCGAAGCCAGCGCCGGTTTCGTGGTGCTGCCGGCCAATGCGCAGGCAGCAGCCGATGCGCGACTGATGGTCGATCGCGCGGTCTACGACCCGAGCGACCGCGTGCTCATCACCTCCAGCGTCGTCAACCGTTCGGCGAACGTGAACCTGCCCGACCTGATCCTGATGGTGCGGGTCTACGACGCCGGCGACACGCTGCAGTACACCGGCGGTCATGCCGTCGGTCTGCTGCTGCACGGTGCCACGCGCACGTTCACGGCCGCCCAGGTACTGCAGAATGCATCGCCCGGAGCCTATCGGGTGGTCCAGGTGCTGCAGGATGAATCCGGCCGCGTCTACGACACCGACGAAACCGGTTACGTCGTCGCGTCCACGGCGGACACCGGCATCGGCGTGGCCGGGCGGATCTCGGCAGTCCCGCGCGAAGCCGACATCGGCACGCCGATCGCGCTCGATGTCGCAGCGTTCAACACCGGCAACGCCGACCTGGCCGGCGGCACGCTGATCGTCCGCGTACTCGATCCGGAGAACGGCCTGCTGCTGCAGGGCTGGGAAGCCCCGGCGGCCATCGCGATGGGCGGCGAGCAGGGCATGGATCGCGAATGGCTGAGCGCGCAGGCGTCGGCCGGCGACTACGTGGCGACGCTCTCGCTGCGCATCGGCGATGGCGAACGCCTGCTGGCCAGCACCGCGTTCCGGCTCCGCGAGAACACGATCCGCATCGGCCTGCGCCAGCGCCTGCACCATCCAGGCCGCGTGCTGGTGCTGGCCTCGTGCATTCCCGGCGAATCGCCGGAGTGCTGGACCCGGCGCAAGGGCGAGATCGAGACCCTGCTGGATGCCATCGAGGTGTCGCACACCGTCACCACGCATTACGACACCTTCATGCGTCTGATGCGCAGCGGCGAATTCGATGCCTACTGGGTGTCGGGCGGCTCGCTCAAGCTCGACCAGGTACTGGCCGACGAGGTCATCGAAGCCACCTTCCGCGGCGACGGCCTGATCGTCGATGGCGTCCACGACTCGCGCAACCAGTTGCTGCACACGCCGATGGGCGTGAAGTTCCAGGGCAAGCTGCCGCTGCGCCAGGTGGTGGTCGAGGTGGAGGACACCGCGATCTTCGACACCGCGCAGTTCGACATCCGGGACAAGACCGTGCGCTTCGACCTGGCCGGCGCGAGCATCCACGGCCGCTTCGGCAACGGCGATCCGGCGCTGCTCACGCGCGACTTCGGACGAGGCCATACCGCCACCCTGAGCTTCGATTTCGTCGAGACGCTGAAGACCAGCACGTCGCCCGCAGCGATGCGGGCGACGCTCCGGGACGCGATCGCACACGTGCTCTCGGGCGAGCGGGGACGGCTGGCTGCCGGCCAGACCTTCGGCGTGCAGACCACCGTGTTCAACCAGGCGGGCGCGACACCGGCCTGGCTGCGGGTGATCGCCGCATCGCCGCTGTCGATCCTCGGCACCTATCCCGATGCGCTGAGCCGCGACGCGAACAGCGCCGCATGGCGCTTCGATCTGGATGTCGCGCAGGAGCGTGCCTTCACCACCTGGCTGCGCGCGCCCGATCGCGACGGCGATTACGTGGTCGAAGCCGTTGCGGGCGCGGGCAGCGTGGTTGGCGGCGACCCGCAGGCGCAGGCGAGCACGCCGGTGTCCGTGGTATCGAGCGAGCGCCTGGTCATCGACCTGATCGCCGAAGTCGAAGCGCTGGCGCCGACGCGCGCGCATGAGGTCCAGGCGCTGCGGCGCGTACGCGAGGACATCGAGATGGCGCGAGGCAAGGTGGCCGCACGCGAATACGACCTGGCGATCCGGGTACTGCTGCGCGCCCGCGACTCGCTGCTCAAGGTGACCACCGTGGACGTGACATCCACGCGCCTCGCACTGTCGAACTATCTGGCCTTCGTCGAGCGCAAGTCGACACAACAATGATTCTGGGTCGTCCCCGCGGGCAGGCGCCCCGGGGACGGTTGCGATGGGGAAACGCATGAAGCAGCAATTCAATCTCGGACTGTCGCTCGCACTGGCCGCACTGGTCGCGGTGGTCGGCGTCACCCATCCCGAGCCGGTGCTCGGCCAGGCCGCCGCGCGCCCCGCCGAAGTCGTCGAGGTGCCGCCGGCGACGCTGGACACCGCCACCGTGGGCGAAGCCGAGGCGGCCCGCCGCCTGGGCCGGGTCGCCCGCGCTGCGCATGCCCTGCGCAGTGCCGATGCCGCGAATGCGCCACACGGGGAGCTGCTGACGCTGGCCGACGAACTGGGCCAGGCGGTGGTCGCGCTCGGGCCGATCGAATACCTCTTCGGCGCGCCTGGTGCCGACAAGCGCGAACAGCTCGACGACATGCCGTACGAGATGCGCAGCCTGTACGGCGAGGGCGAGCGCGAGATCGTCTCGCGCATGGTCGCCTTCCGCGAGCGCGCGAATGCGCTGCATGGCGCACGCATCGGCAACCAGCCCGAAGCGATGCTCGCCGCGGCGCGGTCGCTGGCCGAGTCGATCAAGGACCAGGAGTTCAACGGCCGCTTCAAACCGCTCGATCCCGACAGCGTGCGCCGCGTCGTCACCGGCAGGATCGAGCGTGCGCCGGCGATGACCCGCAATGCGCTGGATCGCGTCGCGGTCGCGCCGGAGACCGGCCTCGCGAAGACGACGGCTGCGGAGACGACGGCAGGCGGAACCCGTGCGGCCAGCAACGGCGACATCGGGACACGTGCGCTGAGCACTGACCCTGCCGAGATCACCCCGCGCATCCAGGCGCTGGCCGACCAGCTCGGACGCAGCCCGATCCGCATCCAGAACTGGGTCCACGACAACATCCGCTTCACGCCGACCTACGGCGTGCTGCGCGGCGCGGAACAGACCCTGATCGCACGGCAGGGCAACGCCTACGACACCAACGTCCTGCTCGCCGCGCTGCTCAACGCCTCCGGCTACGGCACGCGCTACGTGTACGGCACCGTGCAGGTGCCGATCGCGCAGATGCAGAACTGGCTGGGCAATGCGCGCACCGGCGACGATGCGCTCGACCTCATGCTGATGGGCGGCATCCCGGCGCAGTACCTGACGTCGGGCGGGCGCATCTCCGCGATCCGGTTCGAGCACCTCTGGCTGGAGGTGCATGTCGACTTCATCCCGTCACGCGGCGCCATCGAACGTACGCCGGATACGTGGGTGCCCCTCGACGGCAGCTTCAAGCAGCACACGTACGGCACGCCGATGCCGCTGCTGCAGGCGACCGGGTGGAACCCCGCGACCGCCCTGCAGCGCATGGTCGACGGCGCCGTGCGCGGTGACGATGGTTCGATCACCGGCATGGATCTCAACGAATACTCGACCTCGCTGGATGCCTACCTCGACCGCGCGGTCGCGCATATCGATGCGAACGCGCCCGATGCGAAGCTCGACGATGTCTTCGGTGCCCAGACGATCATCCCGCTCGGCGACGAGGTTCTCGCCGGCTCGCTGCCATACCGGGTCATCGCGCGGGGGACGCCGCAGGCCGTTCTGCCGACTCGCCTGATGAACCACCTCGTCGTCAACCGCTTCGACACGCGCACCGACTACGCGCTCGAATCGCCGTCGATGACGGTCCGCGTACCGACGCACGCCCTGCGCGGCCATTCGATCTACGTCGGTTACGAAGCCGCCACGCAGGCGCAGCGCGACACGCTGCTCGACTATGCCGCGCGCAATCTCGCCAGCCTGTCGCTGTCGGCGTTCAGCGTGCGCCCGGTCCTGCGCGTCGGCGACGAGATCGTCGGCACCGGTGGCTATGCCGCCATGGGCACCATGCAGATGTGGACCGCCGGCATCGTCGACCCGCATGGTCGCGGCAGCTTCGGCGCCGAGCCGCATGAATACGCCTCGGGCTCCCACATCAGCTTCACGCCCAACCTGGGCGGCGTGACGCGGGAACTGGTGAGCGAGCTGGTCGAACCCATGCCCGACACGGTGACGCTGCCGATGGCGCAGGGCCTGCATCTGGCCGGCATGCAGTACTGGTTCATGAGCGACATGCAGGGCGACCTCAGCGCCAAGGGCTGGGGCGGCAGCTTCCTGCGCAGGCCGTCGGTGGGTGCGTTCGCGATGCCGCTGCAGGTCACGTATTTCTTCGGCATCCCGCGCACCGGTTTCTTCACGGGGCAGTCGACCGACATCAAGTCCGACAACATCGCCGTCGCCAACAGCGACCCCGCGAAGCGTCGGCTGATGATCGTGCAGTACGGCGCGCAGGCGTCGTTCAACGAGAGCCTGACCTGGGACCTGCTGCTCAGCGGCCAGCCCGGCTACGGCATGTCCGCGTCCAGCATGCTGCTGCGCGCGAACGAACTGCGGGTGCCGATCCACATCATCACCCGGGAAAATGTGTCGGCGATCATGCCGAAGCTGCAGCTCACTGCGGATGCGAAAGCGGAGATCGCGCAGGGCGTGGCCGCGGGTCTGGTCGCGATCGTCCCGGAGCGCGAGTACAGGGACAACCGGCAGGCGGGCGCGGGCTACGTGATCCTCGATCCCGACTCCGGTGCAGGCCTGTACCGCATCGATGGCGGCCTCAACGGCGCCATCACCGTCGGCTGCATCGCCAAGGCGGTTTCGCTCGAACTGCTCTGCCGTTCGAAGATGATGAAGATCCTCGCCCGGCGCATCGCGCGCTGGGGCGCGCGCATGCTCGCAGGACTCACCGTCGCGGCGGTGCTGGGTCCCGTTGCGCTGCCGGCGATCGCCGTCGTCAGTGCCGTGCTCTGGACCATCGAGATCATCATGGCCGCCATGGAGGTCATGAACTGGGTCCGCATGGTCATGAACGGCATCGAGAACCTGACGCCGGAGGAATTGGCGGAGCTGGGAATCAGTGCGCTCGACGCGGCGATCTGCAACTACAATCCGCCATGCTTCGGTGGGGGCGGATTCGGGGGCGGCGGAGGAGGGGGCTTCGGAGGCGGTTTCGGCGGCGGGCGCCCCGGCCGCGGCAACCCGGTCAGCGTCGATGCCGGCGTCAAATACCAGACCGAGACCGATTACATCGGTGCGGGCGTGTTCCCGCTGGTCTTCGAGCGCAACTACCGCAGCTACCTGCCGAACGGCAGCGTGCTCGGGCACAAGTGGACGAACCGCTACCTGAGCCGGGTACGGCTGGCACCGGATGCCGACCCTGCGGAGCGCCCGGAAGCGGTGCTGGTCGCGCGCGGCGACGGTGCGTTGTTCCAGTACGTTTATCGCAACGGTGCGTATGTCGCACCAGCCGACGTGCCCGAGCGCATCGAACGCCAGGCGGACCTGCTCGGCCGCACCACGGGTTGGGTCTACGTCAACATCGACGATGAGACGGAAACCTACGACGCTGAAGGCAAGCTCGTGCGCATCCGCAATCGCGCGGGCGTCGAGCAGGTGCTCGCCTACAACGATGCGGACCAGCTGGTGCGCGTGACCGACGATGCCGGACGCTCGCTGCGTTTCGAGTACGACCCGGTCACCACCCAGATGGTGCGCATGATCGATCCGCTGGATCGCGTGTACACCTACGAGTACAGCGAATATGGCAGCCTGGTGAAGGTGAGCTACCCGGGCAATCTGTCCCGGGAGTACCACTACGAGATGCCGGGGCGCGGGTCGCTGCTCACCGGCATCACCGACGAGCGCGGCGTCCGCTACGTCACCTGGCGCTACGACTACCAGAACCGCGCGATCGAATCGACGTATGCCGACGGCGCGAATCGCTACACCTTCAGCTTCGGCGACAAGCGCACCGTCGTGACCGATCCCTACGGCGCGAGCAGCACCTTCCTGTTCCGCCAGATCCAGGACACGAACTACGCCACCTCGACCAGCCAGCCCTGTTCGAGCTGCGGTGCGGGCAGCGTCAGCACCACGGAGTACAACGGCAACGGCGATCCCTCGTGGGAGCGGGACCACAACGGCAACCTGACCACCTTCAGCTACAACGCGCGCCGCCTGCTGACACAGGTGACGCAGGCCTCCGGCTCACCCGAAGCGCAGACGCGCTCGGCGACCTGGCACCCGACCTGGCGCCTGCCGACGCGCATCAACGAACCCGCGGCGTCCAGCGGATCGATGGTCACCGATTACACGTACAACGCCCGCGGCCTGGTCGAAACGAAGACGATCACCGCCGACGGGCAGTCGCGCGTGTGGCGCTACACCTACAACGCCCGCGGCCAGGTGCTGACCGAGGATGGTCCGCGCACCGATGTCGTCGATGTCACCCGCTATGCCTACGATGACGCAGGCAACCTCGCCAGCGTCACCGATCCGAACAATCTCGTCACGCGGTACACGCAGTACGATGCCGCGGGCAAGCTGCTGGCCCGCGTCGACCCGAACGGCACGACGACGCTGTACGGCTACGACGACCGCGACCGACTGCGGACGGTGACCGTCGTGCCCGCCGGCCAGTCCACGGGCGAGACCACCGTCTATCTCTACGACGGTGCAGGCAACCTCACGCGGATGCAGCTGCCGGACGGCAGTGCCCTGATCTATGGCTATGACGATGCGGGTCGTCTGACCCGGATCAGCGATTCCCTGGGCAATCGCATCGTTTATACGCTCAATGCGGCGGGCGACCGGGTCAAGGAGGACAGTTTCGATCCGCAGGATCGCCTGGCGCAGACGATGAGCCGCACGATCAACCACCTGGGCCGGCTGACCGAGCTGAAGGGCGCGGATACGGACGACATCACCCGTTTCGGCTACGACACGCACGGCAACGAAACCTCGGTCCAGTCGCCTGTCCACGCGCAGGCCGCGCGCAGCGAGTACGACCCGTTGCATCGTCTCAAGGCCAGCATCGATCCGCTCGGCGGCCGCGTCGGATACCGCTACGACGCGCAGGACAACCTGCGCGAAGTCACGGACCCGCGTGGCCTGAAGACCGGCTACACCTACAACGGCTTCAACGAACTGCTGAGCCTGGCCAGCCCGGACACGGGCACCGCGCAGCATCGCTACGATGCTTCGGGCAATCTCGTGCAGCGCACGGATGCGCGCAACGTCGTCGCGAACTACAGCTACGACGCGGCCAATCGCCTGCTGCGCATCGTCTATCCCGACGAAACCCTGGATTACGCCTACGACGAAGTCGCTGGCGGCGCCGGCGCGAAGGGGCGGCTGACCACGATGTCCGACGGCAGCGGCCGCACGCGCTATGTCTACGATGCGCAGGGTCGCGTCACCGCCAAGGTCCAGCAGCTCGGCGCGGACGACAATGCCGCCGCCCGGAAGACCATGGGCATGGCCTATGCGAACGGCCTGCCCAGCGCGATGCAGCTGCCTTCCGGTGCCACCGTGGCCTACCGTTACGCCAGCGACGGGCGCATCCGCGAACTGCGGGTCAACGGCCAGGTCATTGTCAGCGAGGTCGACCACTTCCTGTTCGAGGGGCCGAGCGGCTGGACCACTCCGGCCGGACGCTACCAGCGCGACTTCGACCTCGACGGCCGCATCATTAGCCATACGCGCGGGTCGCGATCTGTCGCGTTGCAGTACGACGCTGCGGGACGCATCACGGCGCTGGGCGACTGGACCTACGACTACGACGACCAGGATCGCCTCGTCTCCGCCGACGGTCCGCAGACGCTCCGCTGGTCCTACGACGCCACCGGCAACCGCACCGAGCAACGCAGCACGGTAGGAGCGACGCAAGTCGCGAACGCCTACAGCATCGAAGCGACCAGCAATCGGCTGGCATCCATCGACACAAATACGCGGCAGTACGACGCGGCAGGCAACACCACCAGCACCGACGGCAAGACCTTCGTCTACAACGGCCGCAACCGCATGGCCGAAGTGCGGCAGGGGCCGACCGTGCTCGCCCGCTACGCGTACAACGCCATCGGAGAACGCGTCTGCGTGGCCCTGCAGGGCGGCGCATGCCCGACCTCGTCGAGTGCAGGCAGCAACTACCGCCAGTACGTCTACGACGACGCCGGCCATCTGCTCGGCGAGTACGACAGCACTGGACGCCTGATCGCGGAGCATGTGTGGGTCGACGACACCCCGGTCGCCGTCCTCGCGCCTGCATCGACCGCCGCCACGCACGGCGGCCTGGTCCTCGGCGATGTCGCGGTGTACTTCGTCCACCCGGACCACCTCGACACTCCCCGCGCCATCGTCAATGCCGCCGGCGCCGAAGTCTGGACCTGGGACAGCACGCCCTTCGGCGATACCGCCGCCAACCAGAACCCGAGCGGGCAGGGCGTCTTCGCCTACAGCCTGCGCTTCCCAGGTCAGCAGTACGACGCCGCGAGCGGGCTGCATTACAACTACTTCCGGGACTACGAAGCGGGTACCGGACGTTATGTGCAGAGTGATCCGATTGGCATATGGGATGAACTCACCACCTATGCTTACGTAAGTGGCTCACCACTCGATACATTCGATGAACAAGGTTTGAGCAGGTGCAATCGCTACCTGAGGGCGCTTGGCCTGTGTGGAAAGCCAAAAGTACCGCCGAAGCCGATCAAAATTCCGCCTGGTGGCGGTGTCTACATTCTTTACAATTGCCATGGAATGGTTGTTTATGTAGGAAAAGCCACTAGCTTTTCATCGAGAATGAGCTCGCACAGAAATTCAAGCGGTGGGCAGTGGCGAGCATTCGAAGAGAAGTGCTGTCCTGTAACTGCGAAATTCATACCGGCCTCCCCCGCTCGAATGGGGGCGCTTGAATTGCAACTGATTGCGCGGTTCCGGCCGCCTGGTAATGTTCAACACAATCCATTTCCGCGTCCCTACGCAAATCCATGTTGCAAATGAGGTCATATGGGTGCTTGGAATCATGATTTTTTTGGAAACGATGGTGCGCAGGACCTGATCGCACGTCTCGCTGGGCTGCAGGCTTCGGCTTTTCATCGGGTACTCGAAGAGGCCGCCAGCGATTTTTCGCGTTTCTTGGATCGCGATGCGCAAGGACTGACTTTTCGGGCGCTGAGTCAAGATGAGCTATCCGAGAACGACCGGTTGATCCGTGATGCACTTGCGGACATTCCGGAACTACTTGCCCAGTGGGATGATTCCGATGTTGGTGGCGATCCTGAGATTCTCGCAGATACCGGCGATCACGAGGCGCAAGCGTTGATTGCGGCATTGGTGATCGGCATGCATGGAATGCATGAAACAGGCATCAAATTGCCGAAAGATGTGGCGTTGCCTGCAGGCTTTCGAATGTCCGAGGAATTGCTGAATGTGCTTCGGGGGCATGTCGAGGTGCTGCTCAGCCACCCGAAGCTCAGGGGGCAGTTCAGCAGTAAATGGCTCGGCAATGTGGCGAAGTTCAAGGAGATGGTTGATAGGTTGTGACGATAGATGGCTCTGCCATGACAACCTTGGAGTCGCTGCTGTCCGCCTTGGAACGTTTCGAAAGGAAGAGGTTGCATCCACCGGTTTCCGAAGACGGCCTGATAGGTATGGAGAAGTCCTTGCCTCACAAGGTGCCTGGATCCCTGAGGCTTTTCCTTTCGGCGATATCCAATGGCGCTGAGTTGAATCAATTCGTACTGTTTCCTTGCGCCACTCCAGCCCCGGAACGCAAAGAGGCAAAATGGCTTTGGAATTCGTTGCAGCGAAACAACTCGCCTAAAACCGCTCCATGGTTCGAGAGAGATCAAGATACGTTTGCGAATTTCATCGTTTTCGCTACAGATGGCACCGCATGTTTTTGCATGCCTTACGGAGACGATGACCCTTTCATATGGATGTGGGAGGCGGGTGAGGATGAGGTCATAGAGTTGGACTACCGGCTGGATGGTTGGCTGGCTGAATCTTCATTGCATGATCCACATTCAGATCTTGAGTGACCGGGGTGTGCGATGGCTGGCCTGCGGGATCATGAAGATCGAATCGATTCGCTGAGATCATCGCTTGATGATTCGATTCCAGTGATCGAATCATTCAGTTCATGGGCGCGCACCCTTTTCTTCGCGCTGATCGCGGAGCGCTGCATGCCTCCACTGCATGCGGCGGGCATGATTGGGTCGATCGATCTGTCGAAAGAAGTGATTTCGCTCGAGAAGCTTTGCGGCTATCTGTCGGGCGAGGGCAAGCGGGATGACCTTGCCTTCGTTGAGGCGGTCGAAACCGACCATTGGATATGGGGCTATTCGATCGGACGTCAGGCGGTGCACGCCATGTCCGCCATTGAGGCGGCACTGTCCAGTGCGATCAGTCCATCGCAAAGAAATTGCAGTGACCTCGTTTTTTCGTACTGGGAATCACTGCTGTGCATTCAGGAAGAGGTGGCTGTCGATCTCGATGTGGAGACGGCCTTGGCTGGCTTGACTGCTTCCGCGGATAGTTATGTTTCATTGCTTGCAAGGGTCAACGATCTTGTTTCGACCGGTGGGAGTGATTTCCGCAGGATCCGTGCTTGGAATCTCTCCCTGCAGGTTCCTGTCTACTTCGGCCAGGAAAATTCAGCTCCATTGAGGGTGATTTTTCGACCAGATGATTCGTCATTCGATCCGAACCGAGTGTCTCTGCTTCATTCGAAGAACGTTTCCGGAACACGCCATCGTGGTGAGGCAACGATGAACGAAGTCAATGCGGCAATGCCGGTTTTCCTCGAGTTCTGCGCCTTGTTCGCGACTCGCTTGGAACCCTATGGTTTCACCCGGAAAAAGTCGGTGGAAATGCTGGCTGCACCACCTGTGGACGGGATCATTCATGTCGGCATCCTGGTTCGGCGGCAACGTTTCCCCTCGGACAAGCGCATCGTATTCAGCCCGGTCCTGCTGATCGGCGTCAGCGAACAGGAGGGGAGAAAATTTTCGCTCAGTCTCAAGACCGCTGCCGTCCAGAAGGCACTGCTCGATGGCAATATCCAGAAATCCTATTCGATGTTCCCGAGTACGTCAGCGCAAGATGTGGTTGATGACGCAATGACACGTATCGAGACCCAGTGGCTTGCCGATTTGCATGCCTTGCATGCTCGACAGGACCTTGCGTCCTTCGTCGAGCAGAGAGTTTTCTCGACTGGAAACATTCAGGCAAACGATGCCCTCATTGCCCGTTTGCGGGCTGGCTGATCCTGCGTGAAACGAAGGGCGATTCGAGCATCCGAGGCTCAAGGAGCAGTTCGGCAGAAAGTGGCTCGATGCCGTGATGAAACTCAAGGAACTGATTGACGCCATGCAACAGGCGTCATTCGACGGCACGCATACCGCCATGTGCCAACGACAGGGGCGCCCCGACGGGCGCCCCTGTTTCGATGCAGCTTGCCTGCCGCTCGACGAGCGGCGAAAGGCTTACTGACGCACGCGATCGGCGACGGCGTCCTTCTGTTCCTTCGTGCGCTCGGCCTGGGCCTTGGCGGCGTCGTAGACGGCTTCGGCCTGATCCTTGCACGCCGACTGCTGCGCCGACGGCAGGGCTTCGCACTTCTGCACGGCCACGTCGTAGTCGGCCTTGGCCTTGGCTTCGGTCACGTTCTGCCGCGCGTCGGCATTGTCTTCGATGGCATCGGCCCGGGCTTCACGCACCTCGGCGGCATCATCGGACTTCGCGATGTTTTCCTGGCCTTCTGCGGCGACCACGGCAGCTTCGGCAGCGCTTTCGGCGACATCCTGCTGGCCTTCGGCCTGCGCTTCGGCGACGTCGGCCTGCGTTTCCTCGGCGGATTCCTGCGTGTTGCAGGCGCCGAGCGCGAGGGCGCTGGAAGCCACCAGCAGTGCAGACAACAGACGGGGAGTGAACGTATTCATGCGGGGGATCCTGATATGTGTCCGGGAGCGAGAGTGCTCGCTGCTCCCGTCATCAAGATCCGTGCCAACCGCAAGTGATTGAACCTCCATGGAAAGTCTTCCAGTGGTTCATGCATCCGGCATGCCGTCGTGCGAGTTGCACGATGGCGTGCCGGATCACGCCGGTCTCAGCCGGCCTCCTCGCGCAGGGCGATGCCACCGAGGTTCTGCAGCAAGGGCGCGTTCTCGCAGGCGATATAGAGGCAACTGGTGTCGTCGCTGAGGTTGCGGTGCTGGTGCCAGGCCCAGACCGGGATGTAGACGGCGTCGCCGGCTTCCCATTCCACTTCGCGATCCTCGATCGTGGTGATCCCACGGCCTTCGATCACGTACAGCACGGTTTCGTAATTGTGGCGGTGCCGGCTGGTGGTCTGCCCGGGTTCGAGGCCACCGAGGGTCATGCTGAGCGTCTTCGATGGCAGGTCGACCAGGAACACGGGATGCTTGCGTTCCTTCGAGAAGGCATCGGCGCCCGCGACATCGGTCTTTGCCACGCCCTTGTGGATCAAACGCTCCGGGACCACGGCTTCGAGCGCGGCGCGCGTGCGCCAGAAGTCGCGGGAGCTGAAGTTGTCGGGCTGTGCGCTCATGCCTGCACCTCCGGGAACTCCGCCAGCACGGCGTCGAGCATGGCCATGCGGATGCGGACCATGTCCTCGCCGATGGCCAGCACCTTGGCGCGACGATGGGGGCGCTCGCGCAGGAGGCGATGGATGATGTCGCGCATGACCAGCGCGTGCGCTTCGTCCTCGGACACGTGCAGCACGAAGAAGTGCAACTGCCTGTCGTCGAAGCCGGTCTTGCGCAGGCCGTCGAGGATCGCGCCGTAGAGCGTCGGCACGATGGCTTCGGCGCCGAGGCAGAGCGCGGCGAGGCCTTCGAGCGGGTCGTGCGCGCGGCAGTAGTGGAACATGCTGTCGATCAGCGCGCCGGTTTCCGGCAGCATCGGCTGGCTGTGCGGCGTCACCCCGACTTCGGCCAGGCAGCGGCGGTAGAGCTCGGCGTGGGTCACGGCGTCGGCGTGGTCGAGACCGGTTTCCTCGACGAGGTTGACCGCCAGCGCGCGCACGTCGTCGCCATTGGGCAGGTGCGACATCAGCGCGCAGAGATAGCGCGTGAATTTTTCCGAATAGTAACTGTGCTGCACGAGGAAGGCGCGCAGCAGCGGCAGCGGCGCCCGGCCTTCGCGGCAGAGGCGGAGGAACGGATGCGCTTCGAGTTCGCCCAGCAGCCCCGGGGGGAACAGGTCGTCCCACAGCGAGGGGGGCAGGATGTGCGGCGCATGATGCGGTGTCTGGCTTTCGCTGATGAGCATGGCGGGCTCGACTGATGAGGGTGAACGGGATGTCGTGGTGGACGGTTGTCGCGGTGTATGGGGCGCCTCAGGCGATGAGCGGCCATCGGGCGCCGGTTTCGGAAGCGACCAGCGCCGCATATCCGGCGGACAGTCGACGCGCGACCGGGCCGGGTGATGCGAACGCGGGAGCCGGGTCATCCGCATGTCCGGCGCGGGGCAGGACCGAACGCACGGGGGCGAGGCCGAGCAGTGCGTTGCTGACCATGAGCTCGCTGGCGTCGGCGAGGCGCGCGAGCGGGATCGCGGTTTCGCCATGCGGAATCCCTGCGGATGCCGCGAGGTCGAGCAGGCGTGCGCGCGCCGTGCCGGCGAGCGGGCCTTCGTCGAGCGGCGGGGTGACCAGCACGCCGTCGAGGACGGCGAAGAGGTTGCTGAACGCGCCTTCGCAGAGATGGCCGCGCGGGTTGCACAGCAGGGCCTCGTCGGCGCCGGCGTTCTGCGCGTCGTCGAAGGCGAGGATGGAGGCGAGATAGTTGGCGTGCTTCGTGCCGGTGGGCGACTGGCTGGGCAAGGCGTGTTCGCGCGTCGACAAGGCAAGCACCATGCCTTCGCCGTAGATGCGGGCGTCGTAACGCCGCGCGGGCAGGCAGGCGGCGATCCAGGTCGGCCGTGTCGCTGCGCCGCAGCCGAGTCCGATGCCGGTGTTGACGCCGCGGCTGATCCACAGGCGCAGCGTCGCGCAGTCGGGGCGCTCGGCATCGAGCAGGGCCGAGACGGCGGCACGCCAGTCGTCGATGCCAGGAGCGTTCGCCATGCGGAGCACTTGCGTGCCATGCATCAGGCGGGCGAGATGGTCGTCGAGCAGGAATGGCCGGCCGGCATAGACCGGCAGCGTTTCGAACAGGCCGTCGCCGTAGAGGAAGCCGCGGTCGAAGACCGAGACGGTCGCATCGCAGCCGCGCAGTTGCCCGTCGATCCAGATCATCGCGATCCTCCCCACGTGCCGCGCAGTTCGAGCAGGAGCAGGGAGTCGCGACGCAGCGCGCCGAGGTTGGTCTCGGCCGGGCCACTGAAATGCTGCCAGCGCGCGAGAAGGTTCCAGCGGTCGTCGATGCGGTATGCGAGGTTGGCGAACCAGGCACGGCCGCGATCGTCGAGCGTCTGCAGCAGGCCGATGTTGCCGCTCAGCGCGCCTTCGAACTGCGCGCGGTTCAGCCCGAGATAGAGCGCATCGCTGCGTGCCTCGGTCTGGAACCAGACGGCACGGTTGAGCGTGCCGGCGAGCGTGGGCGCTGCGGGCGCGCGATCGGCGCGGCGATGCACCCACTGCGCCAGCGCGAGCCAGCCGCCGTCGATGTGGCGTTCGACGCCGAGCACGGCATAGCGGAAGTCGCCGAGACCCTGGGGGACGCTGCGGTCGAACGCGGTGGAGGCGAACTCGCCGCGCAGGCCCCAGCGATCGCCGAGCGCGGCGCTGAAGTCGGCGCCGACGATGCGCACGCCGGGTTGGATGGCCTGGAGCGGATATGCATGCGATGCGAAGGCTGGCGTCATCGAGGGTCCGTCGACGACGCTGATCGAAGCATCCAGCGCACTGCCGGCGTAGTCGATGCGCAGGGCCTGCGTGTCGCGCGATGACGACTGGTCGCTCACGCGGCGACCGCCGAACAGCGCGGGAAGCGATGCGATGGCATCGGGCAGCACGGTGGCCGGCATGCGTGGCGCGTGCAATGCAGTGAGATTGACGCGTTCGCCCAGTTGCAGGCGGACGGACGCCGAGTCGAGGCCCATTCGGTCCTCGTCGATGTCCGCGACGAGTGCGCGCATGTTGCGCGCGGAGAGGTTGTCGGTGGGATTGAGGCGATCGGCGCGGCCCCAGGCGATGATCTGCCGTCCGATGCGGACCTCGACCGGACCACGGGCATGCGACAGCCAGGCCTGGCGCAACCAGGGCGCATCGTCGTAGGCCAGTCGATCGCTGCCAAAGGCGACTTCACCCAGGGCGCGCCAGCCATCCTGCCGCCACTCGCCGCGCCCGCGCAGGGCTATGCCGAAGCGACGGCCGGCATCGTCGAGATCGCGCGTGCCGCTCGCGGCCACGGCGGCCAGCGATGCAGTACCGGTCCAGCGTGGCGAGCTCGACATGCCCGCATCGGCATGCGCGTGATCCTCCGCGAAGTCCGATGCCATGTCCGAAGTCGTGTCCTGCGCATCCTGCGACGACACGGCAGTCGTCGCATCGTCTGTCGATGCCGGAGGATCCTGCGCCCACGCTGTCGTACCGGCGCAGGCCAGCGCGATGGTGACGGACAGCAGCGAGCGGGTGCGCATGCGATGCATCACTGGCCCAGGCGCGATTCGATGAAGAGGTCCGACTGCAAGGGCCGGGCGCTGTCCACGTCGCGCAGGGTCAGCACCGAGCGCCTGCCGCCCTTGCTGGCCACCATTTCACGGCGCGTGGCCACGAACCTGCCGGGCTGGCCGGCCACCGGCACGTATCCGGAAATGGCCTGGCGCTTGAACTCGACGCCGTTCCTGTCGAAATAGCGCACCTGCACGGTGGTGAAGTCGCGCGTACGGATCGACGCGACGACCTTGCTGTAGCCCAGCGATGCGGCCGTCTTCGCGTCGCGGGGCACGGACTGCACCACGTGGCAGCGCGCGTCGCCGCAGGCTTCCTCGGGCAGCAGGCTGTGGCTGAAGTCCTGGCTGTCCTGCGCCATCAGGTCCGCGTAGGCGAAGTCGGACCCCATGAAACTGTCTTTCTTGTTCGAGGCGAGGATGCGCCGGGTCTTGGCCATGCTCGGGAAGTAGATCCAGAGGTCGTCCTGGCTGGCCGCGTTCTCGTGCACGAGCACGGCCGTGCCGGCGACATCGGCGGGCGTCTGGAAGCGGAACAGGCGGTGGCTGTCGATGCCGTTGGCCTGCAGCTTGTTGTAGACGATGCCGCTGCGCACGCGCGCACGCTCGCCCTGGCGGATTTCCAGCGTGCTCGCGGCGCGCCAGTCGGCGACCTTCTCGGCCGCGGCGCTGCGCTCGAAGATCTGTTGCGCGTCGAGCTTCGTGCCCTGGGCGAGGCTGGCGCCCGCGCAGAGCACGACGAGCGCGGCGGCCACGCCGATGGAGACGGCTCGACGGGCGGGTGAGGGATGGGCGATGGGCATCATGCGTTGTCTCCGATCGGTTGCGCGGGCAGGGATTCGGTCGCGTCCTGCGGCAGCAGGCGCTGCAGCCAGCCCAGACGCTCCAGACCCATCAGCACGGCGGGGGTGAACAGGAATTCGCACAGGGCGCCCATGCCGATGGCGAGCGCGGTCATGCCGCCGAATTTCGCGAGGCTCTGCACTTCCGACAGCATGTACACGAGGAAGCCGAGCACCAGCACGCTCGACATCAGCAGGACGGCCAGGCCGGTGCTGGCGAAGGTCTCGTGCAGCGCCGAGGCCATGTCGCGACGGCGGCGATAGTGATCGAGCACGGTCTTGACGAAGTGCAGGGTGTCGTCGTCGAGCACGCCGATCGCGATTGCGGCGACCAGCAGGGTGAACGGGTCGAGGAAGACGCCTGCATAGCCCATGATCGCCAGCGCGATGGCGACGGGCACCAGGTTGCACAGCGCCATCGTCAGGCCCAGCGTGGCCGAGCGGAACACCAGCACCATCACCGCGAGCACCACGAAGAACGAGAGCGTGATGCTGCGGATCTCGTTCGCGGCGAGGTACTGGGTGAGACGCGACCACATCGGGATCACGCCGGTGGTCTCGATCGACTTGACCTGCGGCGTGCCGGCGAGGATGGTCGCCGATTCCGCGCGGATGGCCTCGAACAGCGGCTGGTACTGCGAATCCGGTCGGTACTTCAGGCGCAGGTTGATGCGCGCCTTGCCGTAGTCGCCGGTCACCAGGCGCGTCAGTTCGTCGGAACCGGAAGATTCGAACAGGATCAGCGATTCGGCGACCGCGGCGCGCTCGTCGGGGATGCGGTACATCGCCGGATCGCCATCGGCGAGCGCCTGGTTGATCTCCATCACCACGTCCGCGACGCTGTAGGTCTTGAGGCCGAGATCCGCGAACTTCGCTTCGAGCGCATCCTGCATCGCGCGCATGCGCTTGAGCACGGCCGGGTCCTTGATCGATTCGCCGCCCGCGTCGGCGCTCTCGAACAGCAGTTCCATCGACGCCGAGCCACGCAGGGTGTTGTCGACGTAGAGGTAGGACTGGTGGATGTCGGTGCGTTCCTTGAACAGGCCGACGTAGTAATAGTCGGTGGTGACCTTCGCCACGCCGAAACCGGCGACCACCAGCAGGCCGGCCAGCACGACCAGCAACATGCGCCAGCGCGCGGTGACGAAGTGCGACAGCGCGTGCATCGCGCGGACGCGGCCATCGAGCATCTGCGCGGTGCGCTGCGCGTCGGGCAGCAGGCGGAAGCGGCTCAGCGCGGCCGGGATGACCAGCCAGCTGATCAGCAGCGAGGCGATCAGGCCCGCGGCCATCGCCACGCCCACGCCCTGCACGGGCCGGATCTCCGACCAGGAGAACGACAGCAGCGCGCCGGCCGTGGTCATGACCGAGAGTGCGCTGGCCGAGGCGGAGTGGCTGAAGCCCTCGACGATGGCGTTGCGCAGGTCGCCGCCGGTCGCGTAGCGACGGTAGATTTCGGCGAGCAGGAAGATGCTGGACCCGACGCCGACCGAGATCAGGAACGAGGGAATGATCGCGGTCAGCATGCCGACCGGTGCGCCGATCAGCGCGCTGACGGCCATCGCCACCACGATCGACAGCGAGGCGACCACCAGCGGCAGGAAGGCCACCATCCACGAGCGGAAGATCAGCCAGAAGCCGATGGCGACCAGCACGAAGGAGATCGTGCCGAAGATCGCGCTCTCGCGGTTGATGATGGTGAACACGTCGGCGTCGATGATCGGTGCGCCGACGATGCGCATGTTCATGTCGGCGAAGGCCGGATCGTCGGCGAGGCCGCGGATGGCCCTGGCCAGGTCGATCTTGTACATCACCTCGCCGGGCTTGAGCGTGGTCTCGGCCAGGATGCCCATGTGCCGCCCGTCCGCGCTCACCAGGAAATCGCGGTAGTAGGGGTGCTTCAGGGCGTCGCTGCGCTTGCGCGCGAGCGCGGCGGCGTCGAGGTCCTCGCCGAGGAACGGCCCGACATCGAGCGCGCCGTCGCTGCCGGCGATGTGGCGCACGTTCGCGATCGACGTGACCTTGGTGACATCGGGCATCGCCGCGATGCGATCGCCGAGATCGCGCACCTTGGCGATGTAGGCGGGCGTCCAGACCTCGGGGGCATCGATGACGAGGAAGCTGTATTCGTCGCTGCCGAAGTCGCGCTTGTACTGGGTGTACTTGAGCAGGGTCGGGTCGTCCTTCATGAAGAAGGAGTCCGGCGTGTTGTCGAATTTCAGCTGGGTCAGCGCCAGCCCGGAAAGCGCGAGCAGGGCGGCGAGCAGCCCGATGCAGAGTCTCGGGTGCGCGAGGATGCGGAGGATGAGCGTGCGCATGGTGGCCTGGATGGGAGGGCGGAAGGTCTGAAGTGGGAAGGCGGCCGCGAATGAGGGCGATCGAGGGCGATCAGCCGTTCGCGGCGAGGGGCGGTGCGGCGGCGTCGGTCGAGGTGATCCGCCGCAGTTCGGCGATGAACGGGTCGACATAGCGGCTGCGCGCCTGCGCCTCGTTCATCTGCCCCTTGTCGTAGAGGAAGACCAGGCGCAGATGGCCGCGGAAGGCGCTGATCTGCACCATCACTTCGCCGGGCGGGAACAGCTGCGGGAAGGAGTAGTAGCTGCGCACGGCGATCGGGCCGAAATGCTCGAGGCGGGTGTCGATGGGGCCGACGTTGGTGCAGATGAGGTTGGCCCGGGTCAGGACATTGGCCGCGAAGCGGATGGTCGCCGCCTTGGGCAGCAGCAGCGACGACTGGAACAGCAGGCGGAACCGGTAGATTTCCGAGAGGATGTCGCCGTTCTTCAGGGCTTCCAGGCGCGCATGGGTCGTGGCGATGACGGTCGCATCGTCCTGTGCGGGATCGAGTTCGAGCGTGTAGGGCACGGCGACGCAGTCGTAGAGCTTCTGCATCCTCGGGTCGTCGACGAAGCGGCGCAGGCTGAAGTTGTCGACGATGCGCAGGCCATGGCGCAGGCGCTTGCCCTGTGAGGCCGCGTCCTGCTGCGCGGTGCGAAGCAGCGCCAGCAGCAGCAGCGGGTGGATCGTGCTGCCGTGCAGCGTGCCGGTGTCCTTGAGCGCGCCGAGCAGGTCGCGCGGCAGCTCGATCATGAGTACGTCGGTGTCGCCGCTGCGCTTGCCGCCCACCAGCATCCGGCCGGCGGGCATCAGCAGGTCGTGGACGAAGCCCTTCACGCCCTTCCACGCCAGGCGCAGCGCATCCTTCGTCTTGATGCCGTCGAGGAACAGGCGGTCGTGGTTTCGCTCGGGCAGGTCGATGACTTCGGGATCGGGCGTGCGACCCGCAGCGAGGTGGCCGTAAGTCTCGGCGATGTCGCCGGTGAACAGCTGGGCGGCCTTGCCGTCGGTGAAGGTGTGGCTGGTGAGGATCTGCAGGATGTGCCGATCCGGGGTGCGCGTGTAGATGAAGCGGAACGGATGCGCGCCGCGCACGGGCACGCGTTCGCGCCAGGCATTGTCCAGCAGCTCCGCGCGCAGGCGCGCCGGATCGACGTTGATGCTGCTGCGCTGTTCGATCTCGATCGGCAGGCGCTTGGCCAGGTGGCGCCATCCGAGGATGACGCCACGCTGGTACTGCACAGACCGCGCCATCGGGTGGCGGTCGATCACATGTTCGATGGCGCGTTGGAGCAGGGCGAGATCCGGCGCCGATTCCAGCTCGATGAGGTCGCACGAGTTCGCATTGCAGATCAGATTCAGATGCGCGTAGATCTGATTGAATCGCCCCAGGCGGAAATCACGGTCCGTGGTCGGCGCCATGGCTCAGGCCTCGTTGCCGGAACGGTAGGGGAACTCGTTGCGTTCGAGCTGGATCAGGTCGGGGCGGCCGAGCTCGGCGAAGACTTCTTCCACTTCCTGGCGGAACTCGTTGCGCAGGGTCTCGTTGTCCTTGCGCTTGAGGCCGTAGGCGCTGAGGCGGGCACCGCGCGAGGTCGACGGCGGACCGAAGAAGTTCAGGCCCTTGGCGTACCAGTTCGAGATCTTGATGCGGGCTTCGTCGCTGTCGCCCTTTTCGGCCAGGTAGGTGCGCAGCTCGGCGAAGCCGAAGCCGATGTGGCCGCGCTCCTCGCGCAGGATGATCTTGTTGGCGTCGGCCCAGGGTTTGAAGCTGGCTTCGCAGAAGTTGCCGACCATGAACTTGCCCGCGCGGTCGAGGAACATGTGGTTGAGCATGATGTCGATCCAGTCGTTCTCATCGTCGCCGACGCTGAGCGGACCTTCCAGCGAGGCATCGTGCATCGGCCGCTGCGAACGGCCTTCCGCGATCGAGATCGCTTCCTTCTCGGACACGCCCATGCGCTCGAGCAGGTTGTAGATCAGGTAGGAGTGCTGCGCTTCCTCTGCGATGATCTTGGCGAAGACGCGGCGGCGCTTGTAGTCGGGCGACTTGGCGATCCATTCGATGCCTTCGGTCGAGGCCTTTTCCTCCGAATAGGCCTGGATCGCCATCAGGCGCACCAGTTCGGTGCGGTATTCCTCGGGCATGTTCGGCAGGTCGGCGAAATCGATGGCGCTGGGCGAATAGTCGTGGACGGCTTCGGCGGTTGCGGTGTGGCTCATGGCGTGTCCTTGCGGTGTCGGAAAGCGTGTGGGATGGAAAGGAGAAGAGAGCGGCGATCAGGCTTCGGCGTAGCGCTCGCGCACGCGGCGCTTGAGCACCTTGCCGGTCAGGCCGCGCGGCAGATGCTCGCCCGGCGGCAGGATCTCCACGCGCAGGCTGGCGTGGCCGGGTACCTGCTGCCTCAGCCAGGCGTCGAAGGCATCGCTTGCGACGGCCTGGCCAGGACGGAATTCGACGACGGCGCCCGCGCCGGTCGCATCGCTGCCGTGCGGCAGTTCGACCACGGCGACATCGGCGACGGCGGGGTGCTTGAGGATGCGTTCCTCCAGCTGCAGCGAATAGACGCGTTTATCGCCGGCGCGGATCGAATCGACTTCGCGGTCGAGGTGGTAGTAGCCGCCGCCGTGCGTCTTCATCGCGACATCGCCGGTCCACCACCAGCCGTCGATGTACACGCCATGCAGGCGGTCGTGCCCGTTCCAGTAGCCCTTGAACAGGGTGGGACCCTTGACCATCAGCCGGCCGGGCACGCCGACCGGCAACGGGCGGCCGTGTTCGTCGGCGACCTTCACTTTCGGGCTGACGAGCGTGGGCTTTCCGACGTAGCGGTCGAACTTCTTCGTGAAGGAGAAATTGACCTTCAGCAGCGCGGCGAATCCGACCTCGGAGGTTCCGAAGAATTCGAGGTACATCGACCGGATCAGCGGCTTGCCGAACAGCCGGACCATCGCGCCCTGCGCGGTGAACTGGCGGATGTGCACTTCGTGGCTGGAATCGCCCCCGGCCATCCACGCCTTGACCCGCGACAGGTCGAAGCGATCCAGGCCGACCTCGCACATGCCCTGGTAGATGTCCGGGAACGACAGCACCAGGGTGCAGCGCTCGCGTTCGATGAGCTGCAGCAGTTCCTCCGGCGACTCGCCGGCCGGCACGTAGCAGGGAATGCCCGCGGCGAAGCAGCTGATGATGCTGGCCTGGGTGATGTGGTGATTGGCCGGCGACGCCAGCAGGATGCGGTTGGCGCGCGTCAGCGGCTGGATGAGCAGCTGCCCCTTGGTCGCGCGGGCGATGCTGTACGAGCCGTGCAGCACGCCCTTGGGGAATCCGGTGGTGCCCGAGGTGTGCACGATCATCACGTCGTCGTGCAGGTGGATGTCGACCGGTTCGAAGCGATCCGCCTGCTGCGGCAGGATGTCCTGCAATCGCAGCATGCCCGGGGCGGTGGGTGCGTCGCCATCGGTCACGAGCGCCAGGCATCGCCCTTCGTCGAGCGCCACGGGATCCAGTCGTTCAAGCCGCTCGCTGTCGACGAACACGAAGCGGGCGCCGGTGTAGTCGAGGTAATGGCGCAGATCCTCGGTGCGCATGCTGCCATTGATCGGCACGGTGATCGCGCCGGCGCGCATGATCGCGAGCGAATGAATCAGGTATTCGACGCTGCCGCGCTGGTAGATGGCGACACGGTCGTAGCGCTGGAGGCCGTGCGAGACAAGCGCCTGCGACAATCTGTCGCAGAGCGACTTGAGCTGCGCGAGGGTGAGCGACTGGCCGTGGACGCCGAAGCGCTGCAGGCTGCCGGAGAAGCGCATCACTTCGAAATCCGCGCCGTAGCGGGCGATGGATTTCTCGAGGGCGTTGGCGACGGTCAGTTCGCGATCGAGAATGAATTTCAGGCGTGAAAGCATGGCATCACCTCAGGCGGCCGCGACCGCGCGTTCTGGTTCGTGATCGTGTGCGCGCGCCTGCGCGGGTTCGCCCGCAACGGACAATGCGGATTCCGCATCGCGCTGGCGCAGCGGGGCGCGCTGCAGCTTGCCGGTGGACGTGCGCGGCAGCGCCTCGACGAATTCGACCAGATGCGGATAGCGGCGGCCATCGAGGCGCGCCTTGCACAATGCACGCAGCTCATCGGCCAGCGCATCCGAGGCGACATCGCTCACGACCCAGGCCTTGGTGCGCAGGGTGGCGTCGTCGTCGCCGCTGGAGGTCACCGCGACCTCGCGCACGGCCGGGTGCGACAGCAGGACCTCCTCCAGGTCCAGCGGCGACACCCACTGGCCGGCGACCTTGAACATTTCGTCGCTGCGGCCGCAGAAGTAGAAATAGCCGTCCGCATCCCTCCAGAACACGTCCTTGGTGCAGTACCAGCCCTTGTCGACCAGACCGCCCGCGGCACGATCCCGCGCCGAGACGCTCAACGACGGACCGCGCAGCCACATCACGCCACGTTCGCCGATGCGGCAGGGGCTGCCGTCCTCATGGCGCAGCACCGCGTCGAAGCCGGGAACCAGCTTGCCGGTGGCGTTGTTGTGCTCGACGTCGGCGACGTTGCTGAGGTAGGTGGAAAACGCTTCCGACGAGCCGAGGCTGTCGAGCAGGCGGATGCCGTGCCGCTGGAACCAGCGCGTCGCGACCGCCTGCGGCAGGCGTTCGCCGGCGGCGATGCACAGGCGCAGGCTGTTCTGCGCGATGCGAGCGGACAGTGCGGCATCGTCGAGCAGGTACTGGTAGATCGTCGGTACCGCGAACATCACCGTCGGCCGCGCCTGCGCGATCAGGTCGGCGATCACCGCCGCCGAGATCTTGCGCGGCGCGATCACCGCGGTCGCCCCCTTGAGCAGGGCGATCATCAGGTTCTGCATGCCGAACGCGAAGGTGGTTCGCGAGGCCGAGAACAGCACGTCGCTGCTGCGCAGGTCGAGCATGTGCGCGGCATAGCGGTCGGAGGCGACGATGGGATCCTGGTGCCGGTGCTCGACGAGCTTGGGAATGCCCATCGAGCCGGAGGTGAACACCGCGAATGCGATGTCGTGCGGCGAGGTCGGGGCGGCGAGAGGAATCCCGACGTCCTCGCCGGGCGAGGCGATGTCTTCCAGGGCCAGCAGTCGTGCTGGCGCAGCGCTGCCGATGTCCTTTCCGCGGCTGGTGGTGTCGGCGAGAACCCAGGCCGCTTCGGCCTGTTCGACCATCGCCGCGATGTCGCGACTCGGCAGCAGGGGATTGATCATGACGGCGATCGCGCCGAGGAACTGCACGGCCAGCAATCCGACGACATGGTCGATGCCGTCGTGCGAGACCAGGGCGACGCGCTGCTGGCCGTGGACGCCGGCATGGGCCAGTCGTCGTGCGGCGGACGACACGCGCGATGCGAGCTCGCCGTAGCGGATCGAAGCGCCTTCGTGGCGGATCGCGATCCTGTCGGCGTGCGTGGTGGCCGTGATCGCCAGCAGGTGTCCGGCCAGGTTGAAGCGCACCGGCATGCCGCGCTGCGCCGAGAACAGGTGGGCTTCGAGCGGCGCATCGCGCAGGGCCCAGCGTCGGCGCAGGAAGGTCTTCAGCCAGCCCTGCACGGCGTCGCGATCGATCGTGAAGTCGGCCTGCAGGTCGCGGCCGCAGGCAGCGACGGTGCTCGCGCGGTCGAAGGTCTTGTTGCCGACGAGATAGGGCTGGTAATGCCAGACGCGTCGCGCGAACTCGACCTCGCGCCGGTTGAGCGGCGCTTCGGCCAGGGCTTCGGGCGTTTCCGCCGAGATCGGCACGCCGCTGGCTTCGGCGACCGCCGACAGGAAGTCGGCGGTGGTCACCGTCGTGCGCGAGACGAGGTGGAAGACGCCACGCCGCGATGCCGGATCGGCATCGATGGCCAGCATTTCCTCGACGCAGAGGTCGACGGGCACGAAATTCAGGTGCGCACCGGCGGGCGCGGACATGCGCAGGGCACGGTAGGCCGCGGTCGATCCCTGGCGCAGTGCGGACCAGTACTCGTCGAGCATCTCGCAGAACTTGTACAGCCCGCTGTCGCTCGCGCTCAGGCCGGTACGCGAATGGCCGACGATGATGCTCGGGCGCAGCACGCGCCAGGCCAGGCCGGCGTCGCCGGCGCGCTGGCGGATCCGGCGTTCGGCGTCGAACTTGCTGCGTTCGTACGGGTTGGAGAAGGCGTTCGGCGGCACGTCTTCCATGCGCGCCTCGATCGTGCCGCTGCGATCGCCCGCAACGTAGGCGGTGCTGATGTAGTTGAAAGTACTGCAGCCAGCCTCGATGGCGATGTCCAGCGCGTGCATCGCACCGTCGCTGTTGATGCGGTCGAGTTCACCGGGTTCGGATTCGGTGAAGCGGACCGTGGCGGCGACATGCCAGAACGTGGACGCGTCGCCGATGGCTTCGCGCAGGCGCGCGCCGAGTCCGGGATTGGCCCGGAGCGGATTGGCGTCGACCACTTCCAGCCTCGCGAGTGCGGCGGCGTCGAGCACGTGGCCGCAGGTGTGCGCGGCCTGCGCCACGGCCTCGAGCACGCGCTCGCGGGCGCTGCGGTCGTCGGCGCGCGCAAGGCAGACGACGCGATCGTCCGGCCGCTTCGCCAGGATGTCGAGCGCAAGGTGGGACCCCAGGTACCCGTTGGCACCCGTGATGATGTGCACTTGTTTCACGATTCAACCCCCGTGTTGTACGGAACCGGGCGCCTGCGCGCCTGCGATGGTGTCGCGCCCGCGGCATTCGCCGGGGATGGACCAGCGATCGGCGTCGCCGGTGACGCAGCCTGCGACGGCACGCATCAGCGCGCGCGCCTTGACCATGATTTCCTCGAATTCGTCGTCGGCATCCGACAGCGCGATGATCGCGCCCCCCACGCCGAGTTCCAGCTCGTCGCCATGCTTCACCAGCGTGCGGATGACCATGCTCAGGTCGGCGGCGCCGTTGAGCGAGAGGAATCCGATCGCGCCGGAATAGACGCCGCGCGCCGAGGCTTCCAGGCCATCGATGATCTCCAGCGTGCGCCGCTTCGGCGCGCCGGTCATCGAGCCGCCCGGGAACGTGGCCTGCAGCAGGTCCACGACATCCTGGCCGGCGCGCATCTGCGCGCGGACCGTCGACACCAGCTGGTGCACGGTCGCATAGGATTCGACCTGCATCAGTTTGGGCACCCAGACCGAGCCCACCTCGCAGACGCGGGCGAGGTCGTTGCGGGTCAGGTCCACGATCATCAGGTTTTCCGCGCGATCCTTCTCGCAACTGCGGAGTTCCTGCACGATCGCCTGGTCTTCGGCGGCGTCCTTCGAACGCCGCCGCGTGCCCTTGATCGGTTTGATCTCGGCCACGCCGTTCGGGCTGAGATGAAGGAAGCGTTCGGGCGACGAGCTCAGCACGTCGAAGCTGCCGCAGCGCAGGAAGGCGGCGTAGGGCGCGGGATTGACCGCGCGCAGGTGACGATAGAGCGTCGTCGCGTCCACCGCAGCGCGGGTGCGCAGGCGGTTGGTCAGGCAGACCTCGTAGGTCTCGCCATCGTTGATCTGCGCGAAACAGCGGGCGATGCGGTCGCGATAGGCCTCGCGGTCGAGCTCGGGGGCGAATTCGACATCGCGGGCATCGTTTCCGGCGTTCGACCTGTCGGTATCCATGTCGAGGTCGATGTCGGTGCCGGCCTCGGGCGTGCCGTGCAGGGCCAGTTCGATCTCGTCGAGCCATGCGGCATCTTCGGCGGCACGCGCTTCCGGACCGGTCGCGACCGCATGCCAGGTGCCGTCGAGATGGTCGTAGGCGAGGAAGCGGGTGATGAAGCGGAGCAGCAGGTCGGGTTGCCGGGCGCGATGCGGGCCGCCGACTTCGGTCAGCGCCTTCAGTTCGTATCCGAAATAGCCCACCCAGCCACCGACGAAATCGAAGGGCAGCCTGCCGCCACCGACGAGTCGGACCTGGAGGCCTTCGCGGATCGCGCCGAAGACCGCCGCGCGTTCCGCTTCCAGGTCGGAACGGCTGCCGGACAGGGCACTGGCACCGACCGTGTGCGCCAGCGTTCGCGCCGTCGCATCGTTGCCGTCGCCCATGAAGCTGAAGCGCGAATAGCCCGGTCGCACCGCGCTGGAATCGAGCCAGAAAGCCGCATCGCTGTGCGCGAATTGCGCAAGGAACACCGATTGCGGATCGATGCCGCTGTCGATCCTGCGCGACTGGATGCGCCACAGCGGCCGTTCCGCGATGCTGGCGGACGCAGGCGCAGCGATCGCTTCCCTGCGCGCACCGCGCCGCTTGCGCTGCTGATGCTGACGCGCGAGTTCGATGAAGTTGTGGATGATCTGGCGACCGAAATCGGTCTGGATCGATTCGGGATGGAACTGCACGCCCCACATCGGCCGATGCAGGTGCTCGATGGCCATGACGAGGCCATCCGGCGTGCGCGCAGTCACCCGCAACGTCCCGGGCAATGGCTCCTGCGCCATCAGCGAGTGGTAGCGCACCACGTCGAAGGGCGAAGGAATCTGCGCGAAGAGCGCGCTGCCATCGTGCTCCACCGGGCTGATGCGCCCGTGCATCGGACTTGGCGCATGCACGACCTTGCCGCCATGCACGTGCACCAGCGCCTGATGGCCGAGACACACGCCGAACACCGGGACGGTGGCATGGCGCAGCACGTCGTTGCTGACGCCCATGTCCGAGTCGCGCTCGGGTGTTCCGGGTCCTGGCGAGATCACGATCGCGTCGTAATCCGCGGCCTGGATGGCGGCCCATGTGGTCTCGTCGTTCCTGACGACGATGGGTGGTGCTCCCGTGGCGTCGCCAAGGTAGTGGGCGATGTTCGCGGTGAAGCTGTCGTAGTTGTCGACAAGTAGTACGCGCATGCTATCCATGTCAGTGAAGCTCCGGGTGCGAGAGGCTAGCGACTCAGGATGCAGAACGCAATGCCGGGTCGAGTGAGGACATCATCATGCGATCGCATCTCATCGGATGAGATGCGCCGCATCGGAATCGCCTTGCCTTGCGTGCCTCGGCATGCAGTCCATAGATCTGTGGATGGCGTTGTTCATGACGCGATTCCGATGCGCTGGCGCATGCTTCTATTGCTCCGATGATCGTCATGCGGGCGACATGCTCTCGTCATGAAGTCGTGCATGGCTCCGCGCGGATGCGCGGTACCGCAGAAGCGCCGCGATGGTAGCGACACCGCCGGACAGGGTGTCCGACCGCGCATGCTCGCGGCGTTGTCATTGCATGCTGGCGGCGTGGCTGCGGCCGTCTGCGTGGCGCCGATGCGGGTGGTTGACCCTTGCAGGGATGCTCTGGATGATGTCGACATGATCGCTGGACGATGTTTCCGCAGGAAGTTCGCGTCCATCCAGGCGGATGGATGCGCATGAGGCTGTTCGCGCTGTCCGATATCCATGTCGACTATGGCGCGAATGCGCGCTGGGTCGATGCCCTTTCGGCCGAGGACCATCGCGACGACACCCTCATCCTCGCCGGGGACCTGACCGAGGATCGTCGATTGCTGGCCTGGTGCCTCGGACGCTTCGTCGCGAAGTTCAGGCAGGTGCTGTTCGTCCCCGGCAATCATGACCTGTGGGTGCGACGCGATGCGGAGATCGCCTGTTCGCTGCGCAAGTTCGACGAAGTCCTGTCGATCGCCGCCGATGCCGGGGCCTGCATGCAGCCGCGCCTGCATGGCGATGCGCTGGTGGTGCCGCTGCTGGGCTGGTACGACTATTCCTTCGGTTTGCCCTGCGACGATCTGCGCGCGATGTGGATGGATTACCGTGCCTGCCGCTGGCCGGAAGCCTTCGAACCCGCGCAGGTCGCCGCGCATTTCCTGCGCATGAACCCGCAGACGCTGCCGCAGCCGGCGCGCCGGGTCGTGACCTTCTCGCATTTCCTGCCGCGCATCGACCTGATTCCGTTCTTCGTGCCGCGCGCCATGCGCCGGCTCGATCCGGTGCTCGGCAGCAGCGGCATCGAACGCCAGCTGCGCGCGCTGGGCGCGGACCTGCACGTCTACGGACACAGCCACATCAACCGCAGGGTGACCATCGACGGTGTGGTCTACGTCAACAACGCCTTCGGCTATCCGCAGGAAGGCGCGATCGCGGCGCGCAGGCTGCTGGCGCTGGACGACGAACTGCAGTGAGGTCGAGCCGCGTCGAGGTGAACTGCGCCGAGGAAGAGCTGCGCCGAGACCCTGCCCGCCCGGTCGGCTGGCGGGCACTCAGCCGCGATGCGATCGCCGAAGCGCGGGCATCGTCACCGGTGATTCCACGCCCAGGGGCACGCAGCGTCGCATGGCGATGGCCGGTGGCGTGTCGCCGCGTTCGGCGCACAGGGCCATCAGATACTCCGCGGATGGCCGGTACTGCCAGAAGCTCCAGCGCTCGTCGTGGTCCCGCAGTTGCGGTTCGATGCGGATCCGCACCGCATCCGGATGCGGGAATTCGAAACTGAAGCCGTCGAGCGGCAGCGACAATCCCATGCCGCGCGCCTTGATGTACGACTCCTTGAAGGTCCAGTACTCGAAGAACCTCGCCTGCTGCGCGTGGTCCGGCTCGCGGGCGAGATCGCTGACTTCGATGGGCGAGAAGAAACGGTGGGCGATGCCCAGCGAGACCTCGCGCAGCGACAGGTGTTCCACGTCCACGCCGAGCGCGCGGTTCCTGGCGATCGCCAGGGCGATCAGCCCGCGGGTGTGCGACAGGTTGAACACCAGTCCGCGCGCTTCGGGCACGAGATCGAGGAGGGTGGTCGCGATGGCGGGACGACCATACTCGTTCTTCGTGAAGTCCCATGCCTCCGGCGGCAGCGCGACGTAGCGCGAAAGCACGCTGCGCACCATGGCACGTGTGACGAGATAGCGCTTGCGGTCGTCGGCGAAATGGAAGACGTGCTCGTGCGCCCGTTCCTCGTCATCGAGCACCGCGCGCATGCGGTCGAGCAGGCGCGGGTCGTCGATCTGGTCGTAGCGGGTGAGCCAGACGTCGATGCCGCCGCAGGCGACCACGGAGCCGGGCAGGGGATCGATGTCGGCGGGCACGGGCATCATCGCTGGGCGATCAGCGGCCCATCAGCAGCGACAGGAAGCGCTGCGCGATCACCGGGTCGACGCCGTGCGCTGCAGGGTCGACGGCGATCCGCATCGCGATGTCGGCGACACGCTGGCGCTCGTCCGGAGCCTGTGCGCAATGCTGCAGCAGTTCCCGGGTGCGCTGCTCGAGTTCCGCCGCGGCCATCGCGGTGCGTGGATCGAAGCGCGGCATCGGCAGCAGCCGCGTGCGATCGAGCGCATCGCCGTCCCAGCCGAACGTCAGCGCGCTGCCGTCGTGCCCGGCAACCAGCGGCATGCGCACGCCGGTCTCGACCCTGGCTTCGGGCAGGAACTGCAGCCCCTGTCGCCAATGGGCGCCGCCCTGGTGACAGGGTGCGTTCGAGAGCCGCCTCTGCGCATCCAGCTGCAGGTCGAACCAGAACAGCACGGCGCCGGCGACGCCTGTCCGCGTCGTCTCGATGTCGAGGCGCATGCGCTGCGGCTCGGGCGAAGCGGTGGCGAAATCGAAGCGGAAGACCTCGAAGGGATCGCCCAGCGGCGTCCACGGGATGCGCCCGGCATCGACATGGATGAACCCGGGCGCATGCAGGAAGGGATTGAGCAGGGTCGCATCGATGCCGAGCATGCGGTCGAAGCGATGCTCGATGAGCTGGGCATGCAGCACCGCGGATGCCGGCAGGTATCGGGCATCCGGTTCGAGAAGATGCTCGCGCGCATGCGCGAGGTAGTGGAGGATGCCTTCGCCGATCAGGCTGCAGTCGAAGGTGTCGAAGACGGCCAGGCCGGCACGCGCCGGCATGTCGTCGGGGATCGCGATGCGGCGCAGGTCGCGCGCGAGATGGCGAATCCCGCCCTTCGGTGCGTTCGCGGCGATGAGCCGTGCGCCTGCGCGGGCGAGCGAGGGCGCATGCTCCGCGGCGATGACCTCGGCGCAGCCTGCGCGGTGCAGCGCCAGCGCCAGGGTGCCGCATCCGGCGCCGGGATTGAGGACGCGATCGACTGGCTGCGCGCGTACCGCGGCTGCGATGGCGTCGCCATAGGCGGCATCGCGCATGGTATCGGCGAGATACGGCAGGCACCATCCCGGCAGCGTGTCGTCGCGCAGTGCGTTCGGCGCTGGATCGCCGAGCAGGCTGAGCCGGGTGTCTTCCAGGCGCAGGCGCAGCGGAAGTCGGTTGCCGCTGCGCACCGCGATCGGGTCGATGTACTGCATCGCAGGCCGCAGCAGGCCGCAGGCCGCGTCCGGTGCGGTCGAGAGCACGACCTCGCCCAGTTCCAGCCTGTACCAGAACACGATCGCATCGGCCGTGCCGTCGCCGATGACCTCCAGTTCGATTCCATGCTCGCCCGGGGAGAAAAGCGCGAAGTCGATCTCGGCGACGACCGTGG
The DNA here is from genome assembly GCA_019634715.1 of Lysobacter sp. Taxonomy (GTDB): domain Bacteria; phylum Pseudomonadota; class Gammaproteobacteria; order Xanthomonadales; family Xanthomonadaceae; genus Lysobacter_I. Next base: position 295,380 of record JAHCAU010000003.1, on the reverse strand, counting down.
CTTCGGTCACCGCGCGCCAGCACTGCGGCGGCAGGTCGAAGGGCTGCGGATACGGACTCCAGCGCAAGGGGCGGAGCACGGACAGATCGGTTGCGGGATCGGGATCGCACCACTGCACGGCCATGGCATGCACGGTCGCGCGGGCCGGGAGCAGGATCGCGTCGCGCCCGCGATCCGCGAGGAAGGCGCGGAGTGCCGGCACGAAGCCGGTACCGAGCAGGGTATGGTCGAATTCGGTGAAGACGAAGGCATCGCAGTCCGCGGACTGCGCGGGACCGGCATCGGCCGTGGTGATCTCCAGCGAGCCGGCGAAGGCGTCGAAGGAGGCCCGCTGGCGTGCCTCGTCCCATGCGCGCACGGATTCGCCATGCTGCGCATGCCAGGCGAGCAGGTGATGCTTGTGCGCGAGGCCGGCCGCGATGCGCGCGGCCGGGGCCGATGGTTCGATGCAGCGCACCCGCTCCGCTCCGAGCTCGAGCGCATGCAGGGCGAGGATGCCGAGGCCGCTGCCGTGCATGGCGACGCGGCGTCCACGCAGGACGCCCAGGGCGCGTGCCCAGGTCTGCAGCCAGTGCTCATCCTGCAGGCGATGCAACGCGTTGCGGACCTGCTGCTGCGCGCTGTAGCGGCGCAGATGCTGGACGATGCCGTCGCGGCGGAAGGCTTCGATGGATGCGGGCAATGCGGGATCGACGAGCAGCGCCGGATCGAAGCGGATCGGTTCCGGCGGCGACGGCGGGTTACCGCTGGCGTCGGCCCCGTTGGGGCCGGCTTGATCCGGCAAGGCGTTCGCGGCGGTGGTGGCCGCATTCGAATCGGCGAGTGCCTGCAGCACCTGCGCGCGCAGGCTCGCCAGACCGGGCAGCGTCGCGTCGCGCTCGATCGCGGCATCGCAATCGGCGAGCGCATCCCGCAGCAGGCCCATGCGCATCCGCAGGCGTGCGCGATCGAGCAGCGGTGCCGCACGCGCCGGCCATGCACGGACCACCAGGTCCCGGCAGAGCAGTGCATCCCCCAGCAGGTCCGAAGCCTCGAAGTCCGCGGCGATGCGCATCAGCGCCGGGGCCGCCGGATGCAATGCATCATCCGGCAGTCCGGCCAGCGCACGGCGCATGGTCTCGGCGTCGCGCGAGGCGAGGGCGGTGTCGAGGGCGGCATGGTGCGCGTGCATGGACATCCTGTCTGGACCCGGTGAGCGATGGAACGTCAAACCACCGCGATGCCGGTCAATGCTTCGTAGTTCTTCAGGTCGCGGCCGAACGGCGTGAGGATCGCCGCCGTGGTCGATCGCGATTCCGCGGGCATGGCGTATTTCGCGAAGGTCGCGAGCGTGCCGGAGGGGCCGACGTCGATGTAGCGCCAGCCGCCTTCGCGTTCCAGCCGGGCGATGGTGTCCGCGAAGCGGATCGGCTGTCGCACCACGTCCCAGAGGTGGTCGCTCCGGAAGGCGCGGGTGTGGATGGCCGCCGTCGCGCAGCAGACCATGGGCATGCGGCCGTCGGACACCGGCAGCGCGTCGAGCAGCGCCCGGACATCGTCGCGCGCGGGTTCGATCCAGTGCGAATGGAAGGCGTACTGCACCGCCAGCCGCTGGTGCACCGCGCCGCGCGTACGCAACTCGGCTTCGACCGCATCGAGATCGGCATGCGTGGCCGAGACCACGAAGTGGCGGTCGAAGTTCACGCCGGCCAGCGTCGTGCGTTCGCCGATGCCCGGCGCATCGAACAGGGCGACATCGTCGACGATCGCCGTCATGCCGCCGCGTTCGCAATTGGTTTCGACCGCATCGGCCTGTGCGATCACGGTGCGCAATGCCTGCTCCGTGTCGATGAACCCGGCGATGCTCGCCGCCGCGAAGGTCCCCAGGCTCGCGCCGAGGGTCATGTCCGGGACGATGTCATCGGACATCAGGCATTCGGCCAGGGCATGCTCGATGATGAAGATCGCCGGATGCGTGTAGCGCAGGCGGTCGAAGTTCTGCGCCTTCTCGCCGCGGTGCGCTTCTTCGATCGGGGATTTGCCGAGCAGCGACTGCGCCAGTGCGTCGAGCCGCTTCACCGCGGCGCGGAAGCCCGGGTGCCGGTCGTACAACTCGCGGCCCATCTGGAAGTACTGCGAGCCCTGGCCCGAGAACATGAAGATCGTTCCTGGCGCTGCCATCATCGATTCCCTGCGAATGATCGACACGCACTGTATCAGGTCGGCGTCGCGGTGCGGATCGGACGGCATCGGCTGTCACATCGACGACAAGGAACGCGTGTAGCGTGTCGATCGTCGTAGCGTGCTGGCACATGGCAAGCGGATCGGCATGCGCATCCTTGTCCATGTCTGTCGGCATGAATACGTATGCAGTCCCGGTCGTCGGGCTGCGGTTGACGGTGTTTGCGAGCCATGGTTACCCTGACCACGCAGCAGGGAGCAGGGGGCGTATCGATTTCGCAATTGGAAGCGGGTGTCATTCAGGATATCGGTCGGCATGGGCGCGCGCTGCGCTCCCGGCGATCACGTCATCACGGCCCGGGGAGTGCTGCGCATGCAGCAATGGGCGGTTCACGTGGTACGCATGTCACTTGTCCTCTCGCGCGCTGCGACGCCGTTACTCGGCTTGTGGTCGGCGCGTGCCGATGTCATGTCGGCACGCGGTTGTCCGCAGATGTGAGGATGCAGCGTCGGCGCGGCGAGGGCAGGGCAGGCTGGACGAGTCAGGCAGGATGAGAGCAGGCGGACGTGCCGTACGCGGCACAGACCAGCCGGTGGTGCATGGAAACGGCGGTTCGCCGTCACGGAAGATCAAGGGAACAGGTAATGCAGGCGGATGCAGGGTTGCAGGACAAGGCGGAGACGTACCTCAAGGCTTTGATCGTCGATGCGCAACCGGCGTTGACGATGGATTTCGACGGGGGCACAGCATTCGGTGAGCTCGGCATCGACTCGTTTCGCGTCCTGAAGCTGATCAAGCGGCTCGAAAGCGACTTCGGCACGCTGCCAAAAACCCTGCTTTTCGAGCATTTCAACGTCGAATCCCTGGCGGGCTGGCTGGTGCAGCGACATGCGCCGACCCTGCACCGTCTTTTCGACATCGCCACCATGCCCTCTCCGCCCGTGGTGGCTGCATCATCACGGGCGATTCCGGCGCCTCCGGCCGTCGAGAAGGTTTCATCCGCAACCGAATCCATCGGCATGCCGCCGGTCGCATCGCATGCGGACCTGTCTGCCGCGACGAACCGGGTCAGGTCGCCATCGCCTGCGATGCCGATGCTGCTGCTCGAACGCGACCTGCCTGCGCACCCCGAACTGCAGGCGACACTCGCCGGACTGTACGAACGTCACAGGAACGAAGGCAGCGTGTCGCGCGGCACCCGCAACATCGCGCCGAACCTCTTCGTCGGCAGCACGAGGCGCGGCTACTTCAACTATGGGCGCTGCGGCGACGCGATCCTGGTCTACGCCTACACCGGTCCGGACGATGCGTTCGCCGAACTCGCCGAAGAATGCCTGGCGCATTGTCGTCGCCACGGCCTGCAGCTGAACCTGTTCATGGACGCCCCGGTGACCGACATCGCCGGGGTTTCCTTTTCCTCGACTCCGTTCGGCGTCCTGCAGCGCGTCAACGACCTGAAATCGTTCAGCCTCGAAGGCGGTGCGATGCGCAGGCTGCGCTACCAGGTCGGCAAGTTCGAGAAAGCCGGCGCCTGCGACACGCGCGAGTACGCCTGCGGCAGCGATGCGGCGGTCGATCGCGAGATCGCGGCGATCATCGATCGCTGGTGCGAAGCGCGGCCGATGGTCAACCCGCTGATCCACATCGTCCGCGAGGAGATCCTCGCCGGTTCGCTGCATCCGCAGCACAGGATCTTCCTCACGCGCCTCGATGGCGTGCTGCAGAACGTGATCCTGATCTCGAAGGTGTCCGATGCGCTCAACGGCTACCTGATGGATCTGGAGTTCTACCCGCGAGAGATGCCGCTGGGCGGGCTGGAGTTCGCCATCGTGCGCATCATCGAGACCCTGGTGGCGGAAGGCTGCGACCTGTTCAGCCTCGGCGGCACCTACGGCGTGCGCCTCGAGACCTCGCCGCACGCCGATCCCGCCGTCGATGCCGTGCTCGACGCGCTGCACAGCCAGGGCATCTTCAACGACGAGGGCAACCTCCAGTTCAAGAACAAGTTCCGTCCGGAGAACCGCACCATCTACCTGTGCCGTCCGGCCGACGGTTCGCCAGCGGACAACATCGTCGACATCATCATGATGATCGCCGACCCGGACCGGCAGACCCCGGATACGGAGCATCATCACCCCAAACGCGATGCGACGGTCGCGCCCGTCCCGGTGGATGCCGTGGCTGCTGTGCCGGTCGAAGGGCAGGGCGGACCCGTGGCGACACCGCGCCTGCAGGCCCTCGAAGCCGCCGGTTTCAATCCGATGAACCTGGCCGCGTCCGAGGTCGACCACGACCTGAAGACCGATTCCTGGGCGCAGCTGGACTCGCCGTCGATCGCCGCGCTGATGGCGCAGCTGCGCGCACAGCTGCAGCGGCCCGTCGACGTGGCCGAGGCGCTGGCCGATGTCTTCCCGTTCGCGCATGTCGCGCTCGCCGATTCCGGACGCAGCGCCGAGCATGTGCTGTGCAAGGCCTGGCCGCGTCGCGGCCGCGTCCTGCAGAACCTGCTGTTCCCGACCTGCCTCTACCACCAGCTCGACAAGGGCTTCGAGCCGGTGGAGATCCCGCATCCCGCGCTGTTTTCCGCGCAGGACGCGCCGGATCGCGCCGGACTCGATCTCGATGCCCTGCGTGCGGCGCTGGCTGCGGACGCGGCCGGCATCGCCTGCGTCTGCATCGAGCTCGCGGACAACGCCGCAGGCGGGCTGCCGGTGTCCCCGGCGCATCTGCGCGAAGTGCGGACCCTGATCGAACCGCATCGCATCCCGCTGGTCGTCGATGCCACGCGCGTCGTCGAGAACGCGCTGCAGCTGATCGACCAGCGACCGGAATACGCCGGGCACGGCACCTGGGACCTCGTGCGCGAAACGCTGGCGCTGGCCGATGTGGCCTATGCCAGCCTGTGCAAGGACTTCTGCGTCGATCGCGGCGGCCTGATCGCGACCAACGACGCAAGCCTAGCCGACCGCTTCCGGCACGTGCTCGACGAGGACGGCGGCGGACTCGACGTGATCGAACGCAGGCTCGTCGGTCTCGCCCTGCGCCAGAAGGATGCGATCGAAGGCCGCTGCCGGCGGCGGATGGCAGCGGTGCGCACCCTGTGGACAGCCCTGCATGCCGAAGGCGTGCCGGTCTTCGCGCCGGCGGGCGGGCACTGCGTGCTCGTCGATGTCGCCGCGATGCCGGCCTTCGCTGCCTTGCCGCATCCGGTGCCAGCGTTCGCAGCCTGGCTGTACCTCGCAACGGGCATCCGCGCGGGCGCACACAGCGTGGGCATGCAGAGCGGCACCTCGCTCAACGGGCTGGTACGGCTGGCCCTGCCGGTCGGACTGGAACAGGCGCAGGTCGATGATCTCGTCGCGCGCGTGATCCGCGCGGTGCGCGAGCTGCGCGACATCCCCGAACTCGTCCCGGCGTCGGGTGTGCCCGCCGTTGGCGATGTCCATGCCGCCCATGCGCTGGCGCGCTGGCATCGGCGCAGCGCCGTCGTCGCGTCGCCTGCCCTGGCCGCCGCATCGCCTGCCGTGCAGGCTGGGGCCGCCAATGCCGGGGAAGCCTCGCTGCCGGCGACCATCGCAGCGCGCGAAGCGCCCGCCGCGCGGACCCTGCGCCAGGATGAAGAGATCGCGGTGGTCGGCATCGGCGGACGCTATCCCGGCGCGCATGGCATGGCCGAGTTCTGGGACGTGCTGCGCGAAGGGCGCGACTGCATCACGGACCTGCCCCGGGACCGCCTGGACAAGCGCCTCAAGCATCCGTTCACGCGCAGCTATCGTGGCGGCTTCATCGACGCGATCGACCGGTTCGACTCGCTGTTCTTCAACATCTCGCCGCGCGAGGCCGAGGTGCTGGACCCGCAGGAGCGCCTGTTCCTCGAAGTGGCCTGGGAAACCCTCGAAGACGCCGGTTACCACCCCGAGATGCTGGCGCAGGACCCGGCCAGTCGCGACGTCGGCGTGTTCGTCGGCGCGGTCTGGGCGATGTACCAGATGGTCGGCGCCGAACAGAAGCTGGTGGGCCGCGACCTCAATTCGAACTCCTTCCTCTGGAGCATCTCGAACCGCGTCTCCTACTGGATGAATTTCAGCGGGCCGAGCCTGACGGTCGACACCGCCTGCTCGTCCAGCCTCACCGCCCTGCACCTGGCCTGCGAAGCGATCCGCAACGGCACCTGCTCCAGTGCGATCGTCGGTGGCGTCAACCTCGACCTGCACCAGCACAAATTCGACATCAACCATGGCGGCGGCGCGCTGTCGCCCGATGGCCTGTGCCGCGCCTTCGGCGAAGGCGCCAACGGCTATGTCGCGGGCGAGGGCGTCGGTGCGCTCTACCTCAAGCCGCTGTCGCGCGCGATCGAGGATCGCGACCAGATCTACGGCCTCATCCGCGGCACGATGGTCAACCACGGCGGCCGCACCAGCGGCTACACCGTGCCGAACCCTAAGGCGCAGGGCGACCTCGTCGCGGCGGCGCTGGCGAAATCCGGCGTCGACGCCCGCAGCATCGGCTACATCGAAGCGCACGGTACCGGCACCGAACTGGGCGATCCGATCGAGATCGCCGGCCTGGTCTCGGCCTTCGAGCGCGATGCCGTGCCGCTGGGCAGCTGCCCGATCGGGTCGGTCAAGACCAACATCGGTCATCTCGAAGCCGCCGCCGGCGTGGTCGGCGTGACCAAGGCGCTGCTGCAGATCCGCCATCGCCAGCTGGTGCCGTCGCTGCATTCGGCACGGCCCAACCCGCACATCGATTTCGCGGACACGCCCTTCGTCGTCCAGCAGGCGCTCGCGCCATGGCCGGCGAAGCAGGTCGACGGACGGACCCTGCCGCTCCGTGCGGGCATCAGCTCCTTCGGCGCCGGCGGTGCGAATGCGCACGTGGTGGTCGAGTCCTTCGATGCGCCGCAAGCCGCGTCCGCCGCGAGCGGCGGCGACCATGTCTTCCCGCTGTCCGCGCGCACCGAGGAACAACTGCGGGAAATGGCCCGACGCCTGCGTGCCGACCTGCAGCGGGATGCGCAGGCCGGGGGGCCGCGCGAACTCGTCGACATCGCCTTCACCCTGCAGGAGGGCCGAAAGTCCTTCGAGCACCGCATGGCGGTCGTGGCCGCGAGCCTGCGCGACCTCGTCGCCGGCCTCGGCGCCTTCCTCGAAGGCCGCAGCGATACGGGCGTGCTGGTCGGCCATGCGAAGAACGCCGAAGGCGTGACCCGCCTGCTGGGTCGCGACGAGAAGGCGCAGTTCATCGCACTCCTGGCGCAGGGCCGCGATCCGCGCCGGCTGGCGCAGCTGTGGATCGACGGCCTGCTGTCCGATTGCCGCGGCTTCCTCTCCGGCGGTCGCCGGGTTTCGCTGCCCACCTATCCGTTCGCGGACAAGCGCCACTGGATCGCGCCGACGGCGACGGCGGCCGCGCCGCTGATCGGTGCGCGCCCCGGCCTGCATCCGCTGCTCGACAGCAACGAATCCACCTTCCAGCGCCAGCTGTTCCGGAAATCCTTCCGCGCCGGCGAATTCGTGCTCGCCGACCATCGCGTGTCCGGCGTGCCGACCTTGCCGGGCACGGCCTACCTGGAGATGGCGCGCATCGCCGGCGAACTGGCCACCGGGCGCAGGGTGCGCAAGGTCCGCAACATCACCTGGATCAGCCCGCTCAGCGCGGAAGGCGATGCCGTCACCGAAGCGATCGTCGAACTGCGCCCGGTGTCGGGCGAGGTGATGTTCGAAGTGTTCAGCGAGGCCGCCGACGGCAAGCGCCGCCTCTTCGCCCAGGGCAAGCTCGTCTTCGCGGCGACGGACGAGGGCGAGGCGCCCTCGGAATACGTCGATCTGCAGGCCATCCGCTCGCGCAGCGCCAAGGTCATCGACGGTCGCGACGCGTATCCGCTGTTCCGCTCGGTGGGCATGGACTACGGCCCGAGCTTCCAGGTCCTGCAGGAAGTCTTCCGCAGCGACAGCGAAGTCCTGGGCCTGCTGCGCCTGCCCGATGTGCGCCAGGCCGATTTCGATGCGTTCGTGTTCCATCCCTGCCTGCTCGATGCCTCGATGCAGGCGGGCGTCGCCGGCCAGCTGGGCGATGCCGGCGGCGAGATGAAGGTGCCGTACTCGATCGGCGAGGTCGAATGGCTGCACCCGTTCACACCCGTCTGCTACAGCATCGTCACCAAGATGCAGGGCGATCGCAGTGGCGGAGGCGGCCTGTCGCGCGAGAACGTCGACATCGTCGATGCCGACGGCCGGGTCCTGGCGCGCATCCGCGAATCGGTGGGCGTGCCGCTGACCAGCGTTCACGACAAGTCGTCGGCCGCGCCGCGCCCGTCGCAGGCGGTCGCGCCCGTCGCGTCGACGCCTGTGGACGCAGCGGGTGACGTGTTCGAGCCGCTGTTCTACACGCCGCAGTGGCTACCCGCGCCGCTGGTCGCCGGCGCTGCCCGCGACGACGTGTCCACCGTGCTGCTGTTCGATGTCGACAGCCGGCTGCGCGATTCGCTGGCGACCAAGCATTGTCGCGTGGTCCTTGCCGTGCCCGGCGATGGCTTCGCGCGACGTGGCGAAGACCTGTTCGCGCTCGACCCCCGCGATCGCGACGGCTACGACCGCCTGCTCGCCGCGCTCGACGCGAAGGGCGTGGTCCCCGACCGGATCTGCTTCGCCTGGCCGTCGTCCCGGTCCGTCGAGGCCGCGGACAGCGATGCCGCCATCGACGCGGCGCTGGACACGGGCGTGTATGCGCTGCTGTTCCTGTGCCAGGCGCTGGCCGAGCGCAAGCTCAAGTCCGCGGTCCGCCTGCTCTGCCTGCGCACGGCGGACGACGATGCGGCCGATCCGGGCGATCCGCTCGACGAGGCCCTCAACGGTTTCGCGCGCAGCGTGCGCCTGGAGAGTCCGAAGCTCGAATGCAAGCTGCTGACCGTGCCCCGCAGCCTGTACGCATCGGGCGGCCTGTGCGCGCTGGTCAAGGCCGAACTGGACAGCGGCTCGGGGCAGGACATCGCCGTGCGCCATCGCGACGGTCTCCGCACCGTACGCACGCTGGCGCGGTTGCCGAGCGGACAGGTGCTGCAAGGGCAGGGCGGCGACATCGCCCTGCGCCAGCGCGGTGTCTACGTGATCACCGGCGGTGCGGGCGGTCTCGGCCTGATCTTCGCCGACTACCTGGCCCGGGAATGCCAGGCGCGACTGGTGCTCAGCGGTCGTTCGGCGCTGCCGCCCGAACGCGAAGCGCAACTCGACGCGCTGCGCGCCCTCGGTGCCGAGGTGCACTACGTCGCGGCGGATGTGTCGCGTCGCGATGATGTCGATCGCCTGCTGGCGGAGACGAGGACGCGTTTCGGCCGCGTGGACGGCATCGTCCACAGCGCAGGCGTGCTGCGCGATTCCTTCTTCTGGAAGAAGCGTCGCGAGGACATGGCGGCCGTGCTCGCGCCGAAGGTCCACGGCACCCTGCATCTCGACGCGGCCACCCGCGCCGACGACCTCGACTTCTTCGTGCTCTTTTCCTCGCTGGCCGCGTTCGGCAATGCCGGCCAGTGCGACTATGGCTACGCCAACAGCTATCTTGATGCCTTCGCCGCCCGCCGCGAGTTCCAGCGCGCGCGCGGCGAACGTCGCGGACGCACGCTCAGCCTGAACTGGTCGCTGTGGGCCGATGGCGGCATGAAGCTGGACGAACAGACGGAACTGTTCTTCCGCACGCGACTGGGCATCAAGCCGCTGGGCACCGACTTCGGCCTGCGCGCCTTCGTCTCGGGCCTGGCCTGCGACGTGCCGCAACTGGCGGTGGTGGAAGGCGTCGTCGACAAGGTGGAAACGGCCTGGGGTCTGCGCGGCCCCGCCGCGAACGATACGAGCGAAAGCGAGGATGCGCCGCAGGCCGCATCCGGCGGCGAAGGGCTCGAAGCCGTCGTCATCGACGCGCTCGCCGGCATCGTCATGGAGATGCTCAAGGTGTCCGAAGAGGACCTGTCGCTCGACGGCATCCTGCTCGACCTGGGCTTCGACTCGATCGGCCTCACCACCTTCGCCAACGAGATCAACGGCCGCTATGGCCTCGAGATCAACCCGGTGATGTTCTTCGAGTATCCCTCGATCCGGGCGATCGCCGGGGTGATGGCGACCGAGCATGCCGCCGCCGTGGCCCGCGTGCATGCGCCCGCCGCCAGTCCCGGCAACGCCGTCGCGGCTGCGGCACCGGTGGCCGCAGTGCAGGCCACGCCGTCGCCCGCCGTCGCGCTGCCTGCCGGCGACGGCATCGACAAGGGCTGGCAACCCGACCGCGCACCGGTCGCCGGGCCTGCGTCCGTCGCCGCCATGCCCGATGCGGATTTCCGTCGCGACCGTCGCTTCGTCGACATGCCCATCGCCATCGTCGGCATGGCCGGCGTCATGCCGCAGTCGGACAACGTCGAAGCGTTCTGGGAAAACCTGCGCGACGCGCGCAACCTGGTCACCGAGATCCCGCGAGACCGCTGGATCTGGGAGGAGTACGACGGCAACCCGATCAAGGAAACCAACAAGTCGAATTCGCGCTGGGGCGGGTTCCTGCGCGATGTCGACAAGTTCGATCCGCTGTTCTTCGGCATCACCCCGCGCGAAGCGGAGATGATGGACCCGCAGCAGCGCATCTTCATCGAGACCGTGTGGTCGGCGATCGAGGATTCCGGGCACAAGGTCTCGGACCTGTCGGGTACGCGCACCGGCCTGTTCGTCGGCGTGTCGGCCAAGGACTACATCGACGTGCTCGCGGAGAACCAGTCGTCACTGGACGGGTTCTCGGCCTCGGGCAATTCGCATTCGATCCTGGCCAACCGTGTGTCCTTCCTGCTCAACCTGCGCGGCCCCAGCGCACCGCTGGATACCGCCTGCTCCAGCTCGCTCATCGCGCTGCACCGGGCGATCGAATCGATCCACACCGGCAGCAGCGACATGGCCATCGTCGGCGGCGTGCAGGTGATGCTGACGCCGGTCGGCCACATCTCGCTCAGTTCGGCGGGCATGCTCAGCGTCGACGGCAAGTGCAAGACCTTCGACAAGGACGCCAACGGCTACGTGCGCGGCGAAGGCGCGGGCGCGATCTTCATCAAGACCCTGGCCGATGCGATCCGCGACGGCAATCCGATCCACGCCGTGATCCGCGCCACCGCCGAGAACCACGGCGGCCGCGTGACCATGCTGACCGCGCCCAATCCGAAGGCGCAGGCCGAACTGCTGTTCGAGGCCTACGACAAGGGCGAGGTCGACCCGACGACCGTCGGCTACATCGAATGCCACGGCACCGGTACCAGCCTGGGCGACCCGATCGAGATCCAGGCGCTGAAGAAATCCTTCGCCGACCTCTACCGCAGGCGCGGCGTGCCGCCACCGGCCAAACCGCACTGCGGCCTCAGTTCGGTGAAGACCAACATCGGCCACCTCGAACCGGCGGCGGGCATCGCCAGCCTGCTCAAGGCGCTGATGGCGATCCGCCACCGGCAGATCCCGGCGCTGCTGCATTTCGAGACCTTGAACCCGTACATCGATCTCGATGGCAGCCCGTTCTACATCGCCGACCGCACCGTCGACTGGGATGCGCCGCGTGCGGCCGATGGCAGCGAACTGCCGCGCGTGGCCGGCGTGAGTTCGTTCGGCTGGGGCGGCGCGAATGCCCATGTCGTGATCGAAGAGTACCGCCAGCCCGAGCGTGCGGCGCCCGCGAGCGTACCGCTGCCGGTGGTGCTGTCGGCGAAGAACGAGGCACGGCTCAGGGACTATGCGCGCGTGCTGCTGGCCCACCTGCGCAGGCAGCCGGCGCTGGCGTTCGCCGATCTGGCCTACACGCTTCAGGTCGGGCGCGACCCGATGGAGGAACGGCTCGCGGTGATGGCCGCCTCGGTGGAGGAACTGGCCGGCAAGCTCGACGCCTTCCTCGACGGCGACAGCGGCATCGATGGCGTCCACCGCGGTCGGGTCAGCCGCTACAAGCGCAACGAACAGGGCCTGAGCGTGCCCGGCGGCGATGACGCGGGCGCGGCGCGGATCGCCGGCTGGCTGTCGGAGCGCGCATACCCGCAACTGGCCGCGGCCTGGGCGGAGGGGGGCGACGTCGACTGGCGCGCGCTGCACGCCGGGGACGGCGCATGGCCGGCGCGACGCATCAGCCTGCCGACCTATCCCTTCGCGCGCGACCGCCACTGGATCGAAACCCGGGCATCGGCCAAGCCGGGCGCGGTCGCGGCTGCACTGCATCCGCTGGTGCATGCCAATACCTCGACGCTCGAGCGTCATCGCTACACCACGCGCTTCACCGGCAGGGAGCCGCTGCTGGTCGACCATGCCCGCACGCTGCCGGCGGCGGCCTGCCTGGAGATGGCTCGCGCCGCGGTCGCGCTGGCGCTGGGATTGCAGGCGCAGGACGAGGCCGGACGCGATGCCGTGATCGAGCTGACGGACATGCGCTGGCATGCGCCGCATGCGGGGTCCGGCATGCCGCTCCATGTCGAGCTGCGCGCGGGGCGGGGCGGGGCGGTCGACTGCGAGATCCACGGCCAGGACGAGGCTGCGGCCACGGCACGCGTCGTCCACGCCAGCGCCAGGGCGCTGCGTGGTCTGCAGGCGCAATCCCCGCGGAGTCGGCTCGACGTCCAGCAACTGCGTGCGCTGATGCGCGACGAGCGCCTCGAGGCGGCGGCGCTGGATGCGGCCGTCGACCGCCTGCAACCGATGCGCGGCCCGAGCCTGCGGTCGATCCGCGACTATCACCTCGGCCACCGCCAGGCACTGGCGAGACTGGCACCACCGCCCGGCCTCGAACAGACCGGCGCGGACGCGATGCGGACGGCGGTGCTGCTCGACGGCGCGCTGCAGTGCGCCGCGATCCTGGTCGATGCCGCGACGGCGCCCTCGTCGCTCGCTGCGCTGCGCCAGTTCAAGCCCTGCACCGGCGAGCTGCATGCCTGGGCGCGACGCAGCGCTGCCGCAGGCCCGGGCGAAGCGCGTGTGGACATCGACCTGATCGATGCCGAAGGCACGGTCTGCATGCGCCTGGAAGGCCTGGTCTTCGCGGTGCAGGCCGCGTCGGTCGGGGTGCCGGGCGCCGAACGCAGGGTCCCCGCGCCGGCGCCCGCGATGGCCAGCCCCGAAGACTTCGCGACGCTGCTGGATGCGCTCTATCGGCCCGCAGCGGATCCGTCCGGAACGACCGGCCCGGACGCCGCGACCGATGCCGAGTTCGAAAAGATGCTGGAAGAGATTCTCTAAAGGACACCATGATGGCGACTTCAGTGGACGACGTGCTCGACAACATCCTGGCGAAGAAGATCGACAGGCAGGATGCGATGCGCAGATTCAGCGAGCTCCCGGACGAGGACAAGCACCGGGTGATGACGGGCCTGCGCGCCAGGCTGCACGGCGACGCGCCGGAGGCGTCGGCATCGACGCAGGCTCCGGAAGGGCAGGCTCCGGGAGAGCATGCTCCTGAAGGACATGCTCCTGAAGAGCATGCTTCGGCGCCGCCGACCCTGCAGTCGGTCCACGAGGGCGACATCAGCGATGCGCAGAAGGCGTACATCGCCGCGCTCTCGCAGCGCTTCGCCGAACGCGCCGCGAAATCCAAGCACAACGCGCTGGTGCACCAGAAACACTTCGTCGACCAGCGCAAGGTCGCCGGCCTCAAGCGCCCGCTGAAGTCGATGCAGTTCCAGCTGACCTACGAGCGCGCCGAAGGCCCGTACCTGTACGACGTGGACGGCAATCGCTACGTCGACATCACCGGCGACAACGGCGTGAACTTCTTCGGGCACCAGCCGCAGTTCCTCAAGGACGCGCTGATCCGCCGCCTCGACCAGGGTTATCCCCTGGTCGCCTACAGCGAAGACCTGTTCGAGTCCGCGCGACTGTTCTGCCAGATCACCGGCCACGAGCGCATGGTCTATGCGCAGACCGGCACCGAAGCGGTGATGTGGGCCACGCGCATGGCGCGTGCCGCCACCGGCAAGAAGAAGGTGGTGATCTACGACGGCTCCTACCACGGCCTGTCCGACAACGTGCTGGCGATCCGCGGGCGCAACGGCGCCACGCTGTCGGCGGGCCTGGGCATGCTGCAGGAATTCGCCGACCAACTGATCATCCTCGATTACGGCGACCATTCGAACCTCGAATTCATCGAGAAGAACGCCGCCGACATCGCCTGCGTGCTGACCGAGCCGGTGCAGTCGCGCTTCCCGGCGCGCCAGCCGGTCGAATACCTGCAGGAACTGCGCCGGATCACCCTGGAGCAGGACATCGTCCTGATCTTCGACGAGATGGTCACCGGCTTCCGCGCCGGCCCCCGGGGCGCCGAAGGCTTCTACAAGGTCAAGCCCGACCTGGCCACCTACGGCAAGGTGTCCGGCGGCGGCATGCCCACCGGCATCATCGCCGGCCTGGCCAAGTACATGGATTACGTCGACGGCGGCGTGTGGGGATTCGACGACAACAGCATGCCCAGCCTGCGCCGCGCGGTCATGGCCGGCACGCACACCCAGAACTCGCTGAAGGTCTCGGCCACGCTCGCGGTCTGCCGCGAGATGCTGAAGATCTGCGATCGCGCCGGCGGCTGCGACCCGATGACCTGCGACTGCGCGATCGGCGCGCTGAACCGGGCGACCGCGGCCATGTGCGGGGAGATCAACGCGCACTTCGTGCAGGCGCGCGTGCCGATGCACCTGGAACAGTTCAGCTCCCTGTTCCGCCTGTTCGTCACCGACGATCCCTACGGCCTGACCCGGGAACTGTTCATCATCCTGCTCAGGATGAACGGCGTGGAGACGTCCACGTCCGGAAACAATTTCCTCAATCTCTCGCATCGTGCGGAAGACCTCCGCGCCATCGTCGAGGCGTTCCGCAGGAGCGTCGACGAGATGGTCGAGCACGGATTCTTCCACGAATCGCCAGCCGGCGAGGCATCGGTCGCGCATGCGCCGGCCGCCGCGCCCGCCACGGCTCCGGCCCCCGCCGCGCAGGACAGCGGCAGGTCGCAGATCGAACTCCTGCGCGAACGGATCCTCGCGGACCTGCGCGGCGTCAACGGAAAAGGCCACTGACATGTCGAACACCGCCGAAATGGATGTCCTCGCGGAAGTGATCCGCCTGATCGAATCGACGCTGAAGGTGCCCGCCGACCAGATCGACATCGATGCCAACCTCGAAAGCTTCGGCGTGAACTCGCTGATCGTCATGGAGCTGATGGAGAACATCGAGAAGGAATTCGACATCACGCTCACGCCCGCGCAGTTCTCGAACATCGACACCATCCGCGGGCTGACGGGCCTGGTGGAGTCGCTGCTGGACGAGGGGATGCCGGCGACGACGACCGCGGCGCCGCCGCCGTCCACGGCTGTCCCCGGCCTCGCCGGCATCGGCCTCCCGGTCGCCGCCACGGCCGACAGCGCCTTCGCGCCCGTGCTCGAGCATGTCGCGCGCACCTACGACGTGCAGTTGTCCGGTCGCCAGTTCGCCTCGCTCGACCAGATCGTCGACAGCCTTCTGCACGATCACGCCGATGCGATGCTCCGTCATTACGGCATGGCCACGGACCAGACCGGTGCGGCCTCGCGCAAGTCGCTGGTCGCCATCGTCGGCATGAGCTGCCGCCTGCCGGATGCGCCGGATCCGCACACCTTCTGGAACAACCTGCTCGCGGGTCGCAACAGCGTGCGCGAGGTGCCCGACAGCCGCTGGGACTGGAAGGCGCACTATTCCGAGACACCGGCGCAGGGCAAGAGCCTCACCCGCTGGGCCGCGCTCATCGACGACGTCGACTGCTTCGACGCCGAGTTCTTCCGCATCGCGCCGGAAGAGGCGGCCAGCATCGACCCGCAGCTGCGCCTGCTGATGGAAGAGACCTATCGCGCGGTCGAGGACGCGGGCATCGACATGCGCTCGCTGGCCGGGTCGCGCACCGGCGTCTTCGTCGGCTACGAGTACGCCGAGTACGAGCACCACCTGCGCAAGCTCGACAACCAGGACATGATGAAGGGGCCGCTGTTCAGCTCGTCCAGCCCCACCTACTACCTGGCCAACCGCATCTCGCACACCTTCGACCTGTGCGGTCCGAGCGAAGCGTTCAACGTCAACTGCGCGTCCTCCGCGGTCGCGATCAACCGGGCGTTCCATTCGCTGCTCGACGACGAGAGCGATGTCGCGCTGGTCGGCGCGGCCTCCCTCAACCTGTTCGAGGGCGACTACATCGCCGCCTCGCAGTACGGCGTGCTCTCGCCCGACGGCAGCAGCGGCGTGTTCGACGACGATGCCAACGGTTTCACCCGCGGCGAGGGCGTGGCCACGCTGGTGCTCAAGCGGCTGGAGGATGCCGAGCGCGACAACGATCGCATCTACGGCCTGATCCGCGCCTCGCACCAGAACTACCGCGGCGCCGCGCGCAACATCTCCGAGGTCAAGCACGAATCGATCACCCGCGTCCTCCAGGACTGCTACCGCAAGGCCGGCCTGTCCCCCGACGCCATCGACTACGTCGAAGTCGACGGTTATGCCAGCAAGTGGGCCGATTCCTTCGAGTACGAAGGCATCAAGGGCGCATTCGCCGGCAGTGGCGTCGGTCGCAAGCACCTGGCCCTGGGCAGCATGAAGGGCAACATCGGCAACCTCGAGCCGGTCAGCGGCATCGCCAACGTCATCAAGCTCGCGCTGTCGCTGCACCACAAGCGCTTCCCGGCGACGATCTCGATGAAGAAGGTCAACACCTTCATCGACATCGCAAATCCCGCGCACCCGCTGTACATCGCCGATCGCCAGATCGCGTTCGACGAGATCCGCCGCGACGAGCGCACACCGGTCCGCGCCGGCATCAATTCCTTCGCCGACAGCGGCTCGAACGTGCACATCCTGCTCGAAGAGTACATGCCGCGTCCGCGCAGCCAGGCCGAAGCGGATGGCGGCAAGCAGCTGTTCGTGCTGTCGGCCCGGAACGCGCAGCGTCTGGAACGCTACGTGCACGATTACATCGCCTTCCTCGGCGAGAGCGCAGGGGACGGCAGCGAACAGGCGCGTTTCGCCGATCTCGTGCACACCGCACAGACCGGGCGCGAGGCGCAGGCCGAACGCCTGGCCATCGTCGCGTCCTCGCGCAAGGAACTGCTCGACAAGCTGCAGCAGGTCGCGAAGGTGGGCATCCGCGAGAAGCTGGGCCTGGAATCGAAGGAGATCTTCCATGGCCGCGTCGATCCCGCGGACAAGAGCCCGGTCGCCGCGCTGATCACGCCCGACATGGCGCGGATGCAGCTTGCGCAGAGCGCGCAGGGCAGGCAGTGGAAGCAGGTCGCGCTGCTCTGGGTGAACGGCGTGTCCGTCCCCTGGGCCGCACTGTGGCAGGGCAGCGATGCGCGCCGCGTCGCGCTGCCGACCTATCCCTTCGCCCGCGAACGGCACTGGATCGACGTGCGCCGGGAAGGCGAGGGTGCCCGCTACATCGCGTCGATGGACAGCGTTTCGGCGCCCGTCGTTCCGCGCCCGCAGGCCACCGCTGTCGCTGCCGCACCGGCGCGCTGGCATTTCTACCTGCCGTCGGCGACGGCCGCCGTGCAGGGCGATGCATCGGGCCTGTCCGCCGAAGACAAGATCGCGCTGTTCCTGAAGCAGGAAGTGGCGGCCCAGTTGCAGCAGGACATCGACGCGATCGCGACCGACAGGGATTTCCTCGAACTGGGCATGAACTCCATCGGCCTGGCCGAAGTCATCCTGCGGATCGATCGCCTGCTGTCGATCAACCTCTCGCCCGGGGTCATCTTCCGCCACCCGGAGATCGGTTCGCTCGCCGCCTACCTGGCGGACACCTGCACCGCCACGCTCGAGGCGATGGTGGTGTCGGACACCGCACCGTCGGCGCACGAGGTGCTCGATCGCGCGCCGGTGGACGAGGCTCCGTCCGAACCGGCGACGCCTGCCGAGGTCGTGGTTCCGCTGCAGGTCCGGGGCGAGAAGCCGCCGATCTTCGCCGTGCCCGGCGCAGGCGGCAGTGCGCTGTCGCTGCAGTTGCTCAGCCATGCGCTCGGCACGCAGCAGCCCTTTTACTGCCTCGAACCCGCAGGCCTCGACGGCCGGCCGGCATCGGCTGAGGGCGTCGAAGCCGTGGCCGGGTTCAACATCGAAGCGATGAAGAGGGTGCAGCCGGCGGGCCCGTATCACCTCGTCGGCTATTCCAACGGAGGCATCGTCGCCTTCGAGATGGCGCGCAGCCTGCAGGCCCGCGGTGACGAGGTGGCGTCGCTGACGCTCCTCGACAGCCTCAGCCCGGCCCTGCTGGCGCGCGAGGCGATGGAGGAAATGACCGTCGAGGTCTTCCGCCACTTCGTCGGTGGCCTCGGTGGCCGGATCGACATGGATGCCGACGGACTGCGCGCGATCCCCGAAGCCGAACGCGGCGAGCGCCTGCATGCGCTGGTGGCCGCGCAGGGCATCGACCTGCCGCGCAGGCAGTTCCTGGCGACCTATGCGACGGCGACCGGCAGCGAGCGCGCCTGTCGCGCCTACGTGCCCGACAAGCTGCCGCATCCGGTGCAGGTGACCCTGTTCCGCGCCGTGTCCGGCTTCCAGGGCGTGCCCGACGATTACGGCTGGGGCGAATTCGTGCACGGCGCACTGCGCACCTATACGGTCGACGCCGACCACTTCAGCCTGCTCGAACACGATCCGATCCACAGCGTCGCCCGGCAGATGCAGGTGCCGACGCCTGTGCCCGCGCCGGCACCCCCAACCCGGCCGACGGGCGCGAGCAAGCCCGCGAAGCCCGGCAAGGGCAACAAATCCGCAAGGAAGGCCACACAGGATCGCGCCGATGTCACGGCCTGATCCTGGCGGCGATCGCGACGGAGATTCCGGCGGCGGTCGCGGCGGCACCCCGTTTTCATGGAGAACACGATGAAGCGTCTGATGGATGGAATGGCACGGTATTTCGAGCAGGTACCGGACCGGATGCGGCGACGGAAGGTCGTGGCCTGGCTGTTTTTCCTGGCCGCCACGGTCTTCCTGGCGATGGGCATCGGCCGGGCCCGGTTCGATGCCTCCATCGAAGGCTGGTTCGACCAGGACGATCCGATGATCGTCGCCTTCGACTGGTTCCACCACGAATTCGGCAGCGACGATCACCTGTATATCGCCTACAAGCCGAAGGACGGCGACGTGTTCTCGGAGCAGTCGCTGAAGACCCTGCTGGCCCTGCACCAGGAGATCGAGGCGAAGGTCGCCGCCCTGCAGCCCGGCGATGGCTCCGCGCTCAAGCACGTCGTCAAGGTCAGCTCGCTGATCAATGCGCCCGTGCTGCGCGCCGAGGAAGACGTGCTGATCTCGCGCAAGCTGGTCGGCGATCGGGTGCCGGATACCGCCGAGGGGCGCGAAGCGCTGCGCAGCCTGGCGCAGACCCAGGACGCCTTCCCGCTGCTGTATTTCTCGAAGGACTTCAAGCACGGCGGCCTGCTGATCGAAACGAATTTCGGCGCGATCCCGATCGACGAGGCCGGCGTCGACGATGCAGTCGCGGTCGACATCGATGCCGGCGGCATCGACCTGAGCGCGCCGGAAGCGCCCGTCCCAGGCGGCGAGCAGGCGCGGCCGAAGTTCAAGCCGACCGACCTGGCCGAATACCTCACCCTGATGGAGGCGGTCAAGGCGATCATCCACAAGCCGGAATATGCCGCGCACTTCGAGTACTATCCGGTCGGCGCCATCGCCGCCGCCGAGTTCAACCTCGAGATGATCAGCGAGATGGGCATGCTCAATGTCGCGGCGCTGCTGATCATCATGCTGCTGCTGTGGATGCTGTTCCGTTCGCTGAGCGCCGTGTTCTGGCCGATCGTGATCGTGATCCTGAGCTGTGTCTGGATGGTCGGCATCACCGCCTGGCTGGGCCTGCCGATCACCGCCTTCGTGATGATCGCGGTCATGCTGACCCTGGCGATCGGCGTGGCCGACACGGTGCACGTGCTGTCGGAATACATGTCCGCGCGCAACGCCGGTCGCGAGCATCCCGATGCCATGCGGCACGCGTTCCGGCACGTCGCGGTGGCCTGCCTGCTGACCTCGGTGACCAACATCGCCGCGATGCTGGCGCTGAGCATCACGCCGGTGGTGCCGATCAAGGTCTTCGCATTCATGTGCGCGCTCGGCGTGGCGCTGCCGTTCCTGTTCACCGCCTACATGCTGCCGCTGATGCTCGATCTCTGGGCGCCGAAGAAAGCCGCCGATTTCGACCGCACCCTGGCCGGCCGCGTCCTGCCCGACGTGAGCGCGCTGCTGTCGCGGATGCTCCGGCATGTGCTGCCGATCGTCGAGCGCCGGCCTTCCGCGTTCATCGCGGCGTTCATGGCGGTCTTCGTCGTGTGCATCTACGGCGCGTCCCAGACCAGGATCGACACCGACCCGGTCGGTTCCTTCGCGGAAGATTCGCTGATGAAGCGCAGCGTCCGCCTGGTCGACGCGAACATGATGGGCGCGCAGAGCATGGAGGTGTACCTCGACCTCGGCGTCGAGAACGCCTTCCACGACCCCGCCGTGCTCCATGCGGTCGAGAAGCTGCAGGAACGCATCGAGACGCGCTACGACACGCTGGTCGTGCGCACCAGTTCGATCGTCGATACGGTCAAGAACTCCTATCGCACCCTCAACCAGGGGCGGCCGGAGATGTACGTGATCCCGGAGAGCAGCGGCGCGGTCTCGCAGACCCTGTTCCTGTTCAACCAGTCCAACCCCGAGGACCGCAGGACGCTGGTGTCCGACAACTACGACAAGGCACGGATCAGCGTGCGCATGTACAACGCCGGCTCGTACGTGTACGCCCGCAGCTGGGAGCAGATGGGCGCGGACATCGAGGCCACCGTCGCCGAGATCCGCAAGACCTACCCGCAGGCCCAGGTGTCGATCACAGGTGCGCTGGCGCTGATGATGCAGGGCGCCGACTACCTGACGCGCTCGCAGGTCACCAACTTCGCGCTCGCCCTCGTGCTGATCAGCGGCATCCTGCTGCTGATGTTCGGCACGCTGAAGGCCGGCGCCGTGGCGCTGATCCCCAACCTGATCCCGGCGATCCTGGCCTACGGCCTGCTCGGGCTGCTGGACATTCCGCTGGACATCACCACGATGATGATCGCGCCGATCATCATCGGCATCGCGGTCGACGACACCGTGCACTTCCTGACCCGCTACCGCAGCGAGGTGAGCGCGCACGGCGACATCCGGCGCGCATTGCGTACGACGATCGACGATACGGGGCAGGCGGTGGTCTTCACCACCCTGGTGCTGGGCCTGGGCTTCGGCATCATGGGCTTCGCGTCGGACGGCAGCGTCAGCAACCTCGGCATCTTCGGCTCGCTGGCCCTGCTGATGGGCCTGCTGAACGACCTGTTCCTGCTGCCGGCGATGATCCTGCTGTTCAAGCTCGACTTCCGCAAGGAAAGCGCGGCCTCGCTGATGGCCGATCCGCCGCCCGTGCAGGAGGCCTGAGATGGGGCCGGGCAGGGCGCGCATGCGCATCGACGACGACAACATACTGATTGGCGGCAGCGCGCATCCTGCCGCCGCCGAAGACCCTTCCACTCGCGGACACAGACCCATGCATTCGATCAAGCGGTTGCTGCAAGCCTCGATCTTCGTCATCACGATCTCGGCTGCGACGCAGCCTTCCGCCCAGCCGGCGCTGAGCGCGGAAGAGATCATGCAGAAGGTCGACTTCGCCACGCGCAAGGCCTTCAAGACCCAGATCGCCCACGTCAAGATCACGACCTGCCGGTACAAGATGGTCGCCGGTGCGGTGAAGTGCTCGGAGAAGCCGCGCTCGGTCATCGCCGAGAACGCGAAGAAGGTGAAGCTGGACGGCGATCTCTACAGCGACCGCCAGCTGTCGATCGTGCGCGAGCCGGCCAGCGACAAGGGCACCGGCCTGCTCGTCTACGAATACGGCGAGCGCGGCCGCGACAACGACAACTGGCTGTACCTGCCCGCGCTGGGCAAGGTCAATCGCGTGATCGCCAACGACGACGAGGGCGGCAGCGTCTTCGGCTCCGAGTTCTCGGTGGAGACCACGGAGAACCCCGAAGCGCGCAAGTTCCACGAATACACCTACAAGCTGCTGGAAGACACCAAGTTCCAGGGCCGCAACGCCTGGATGATCGAACTCACCCCGACCGCGGAGAAGGCGCGCAAGACCAAGTACGGCAAGGTCGTGGTCTGGATCGACAAGGAGAGCTTCATCACCCTCAAGGAAGACCTCTACCGTGGCGGCCGCATCCACAAGCAGCGCACCCAGAGCGGAATCCGCCGCGTCGACGGCATCTACGTGTCGACCAAGGTGGTCATGAACAACATGAGCGCTTCGCGCGTGAGCCAGATGGACAAGATGTCCATGCGCCACGATGTCGAGATCGACGACGAGTACCTGACCCAGCGCTCGCTGACCGATTTCGCCTTCCGCGAGCGCAACCTCGCGCGCTTCCGCACCGAGCTGTCGCAATCGAAGGGCAAATGAAGACAGGGATCGTCAACCGCGACCTGCTCGGACTGGCGTGCCTGCTCGCACTGGCCACGCCGGCGCATGCCCAGGCCTGGCCGGTCGCGACGTCATTGGGGTCATCCATGCCGGAGGCAGCGTCGCAGCGGTCCGTCGCGGGCGATGCCGGCGTCGAGGCTGGCGGACGCATGGCGGACGAGGCCTCGCAGGCGGTCGCGATGCCGGAGGCTGCGGCGGCCGACGCGCCGGTGATCGCAGGCGCCATCGGAGATCCGCCCGCGAGCGCCGATGCCATGCCGTCGTCCGAGGACGACGAGCAGGACGGCGAGTCGGCGCCCGACCCGTTCGATATCGGCGGCGACGACGAGGCGATCGGCAGCAGCACCCGGCGTTTCACCTTCGCCCACGAAGTCTCGCGACGCGTGGGCAGCGATGGCGGCATCGTCAACAGCCGCAGCTCCGCACGTGCGGAGTACGCGACCTTCTTCCGCGACAGCTTCTATGCCCGGCTGGATGCCAAGCTCAACGCGTTCTGGGCCAGCGACCATCGCGCGCGCGGGCGCTCGGCGCAGACCGAGGTGGTGACTTCCGAGGCCTTCTTCCAGTACAGCCGGCAAGGGGGATCCACCAGCCTGAAGATCGGTGCGCAGAAGCTGATCTGGGGCGAATCCGAGGGTGGCGCGATCACCGACGAAGTGAGCCCGCGCAACTTCTCCGAACTGTTCCTCATCCCGCTGGAGGAATCCCGGCTCGGCCAGGGCATGGTCGTGTTCGACTATTTCTCCCGTGCCGGCGACTGGAGCGTGTTCTACGTGCCGACACCGCGTTTCAACGAGTATCCGGAGCGCGGCACCGAATATCACCTCGATCCCTTCGGCGACACGGCGATCGTGCGGGACGCGCGCGGCGGGCCGCGCGACGACGAGTTCGGCATGCGCTGGCGCAGGACCTTCGGCCAGAGCGACATCAGCCTGATGGCCGCGCGCCTGACCGACAACGATCACGCCTATCGCGTGGACGGGTTCGCGCCCACGGGCGAGTGGCTGGTGTCGCGCCTGAAGCAGCGACTGACCATGATCGGTTCCACGTTCAGCCTCACCCGCGGCAAGACGCTGGTGAAGGGCGAGGTCGCGCTGAAGTCGTCGCGCGCCTTCAACGACGCCGCCTTCGGCATCGTCGAGAGGGACGTGGTCGACAGCGCCATCGGCCTGAGCTACTCGCTCGGCCAGAACAACATGATCGGCGTGGAGTGGGTCAACAGCCGCATCCTCGGCTGGCATCCGGGCATCGTCGGCGTGCCGGAGAACGTGGCCTCGCTGGTCGCCAACGCCACCTTCATGTTCATGCACGACAAACTGTCGATCAACTGGCTGACGATCTACAGCGAACCCTACACCAGCTACCAGTCCTCGCTGCGCAGCGCGTACAAGTGGGACGACAACCTGAGTTTCGGACTCGACCTGCACTACGTGGATGCGCCGGATCGTCGCAGCGGCCTGCGTGCGTATCGCGACAAGGACCAGGTCGTGTTGAGGGTGCAATACCAGTTCTGAGCAGGCGTTTCGAGCAGCAGTTCCAATCGGCAGTAGGTCCCAGCAGTACAGACCAGCAGTACCGGGCACGACCGCAGGCGCAGTCGACCCGGCAGCAAGGCCCACCACACGGAAGCAGTATTCGATGAGCACAGCCACATCCCCGCAGCACGAACACCCGCACGAGTACGACGCGATCATCGTCGGCTCCGGTACGGCCGGGTCGACCCTCGCGCGCGAACTCGCACGCGCCGGGCGCAAGGTGCTGGTCCTGGAGCGGGGACCCGATCGCAGGCTCGACGAGCGTTTCGCCACCTTCGTGGCCATCGCCAACGAGGTGAAGCTGGGTGAAGAGGGCCTGTCGGCCGTGCGCGGCCTGGTGGCGGGCGGATCGTCCGCCATGTACTTCGGTGTGGCCGAATCGCCCGATTGCGATGCCTTCGCCGCGCTGGGCATCGACGTGGCGTCCGAACTGGAGGGCGCCAGGCGCGATCTGGGCGTCGCCCTGATCCCGGAGACGCACTGCACGGCGAAGCAGGAGGCCCTGCGTCGTGCGGCCGAAGGCCTCGGCCTGGACTGGCGGCGACGCGAGATGATGGTCGACTTCGATCGGCATCCGGGCTACGCCTTCGAAGCCAAGTGGCGGGCCCGTGCGTTCCTGGACGATGCCGTGAAGGCCGGCGCCACGCTGGTGGTCGACGCCACGGTCGAACGCCTGATCATCGAGCAGGAGCGCGTGGTCGGCGTCGAATACCAGCGCAAGCGCCGCTTCGGCAAGGACACGCACCGCGTGCACGGGCGACGGGTGGTGGTCGCCGCGGGCGAGATGGCGACGCCGCAGCTGCTGCGCGACAACGGCATCCCGGGCGTCGGTGCGCAAGGCTTCTACTGCAATCCCGGCCATGCCATCTACGGCATCGTGCCTGGGCTGGTCGGCGGCGATGGCTATGTCGGCAGCGCCTACGCGCCGATCGCGCCGGGCATCGAGTTGGGCGACGCCAACGTGCATCGCACGCTGCACAGGATGATGATGCTCGGCGGCATGAAGCTGCGGCATCTGTTCTCCTATCCGGGCACGCTCGGTGTCGGCGTCAAGGTGAAGGATGGCCTGGGCGGCGAACTGCGTCCCGACGGCCGCCTGCACAAGACGATGAGCGAGGAGGATCGGCGCAAGCTGGAGACGGGGCGCCGGGAGGCCCTGCGCCTGCTCGACAAGGCCGGTGCGCGCCATGTGACCGACTTCGGATTGACCGCCGCCGGGCGTGTCGGTGGCCTGGTGCGGATCGGGGAGCACGTGGACAGCCGCTTCGAGACCCGGGTCGCGGGTCTGCACGTATGCGACGGATCGGTGATCCCGGACGACAACCGCGGCGCGCCCACCGTCACCCTCGTCTGCATGGCGCGGGCGCTGGCGAAGACGCTGCTCGCGTCCGCCTGAGACTGGAATTCCACTGAAATGGAGGCGATGAAGGACAGCAGGACGCAGGTCGCATCGGAAGCGAGGATGCGCGACATCGGCCGATGGCGGGCCGGAACACCCACATGGAAGCGAAGGCATGAACACACAGGGAACGGAGTGGTTCCACCGGATCTATGGAAAGACGAACAAGCGTGTCGCATACAGACCGAAGGACTTTCTCGACTATGCGCTGATGTGCGCCGTCTGCGCACTGGTCATCCATGTCGTCTACGGGGCCTCCAGTCCGGTCGGGGCGGTCGGGATCGTGCTGTGCGCGGCGGCACTGGTCATGTTCCCGGTGCGCAACGGCTGGGCGCCGGGCGTGCCGATCGTGCTGCGCAGGCCGCAGGAGGTCCTGTATTCGATCGTCTACAAGCTGCTGAACCTCAAACGCTGGTACTTCGTGGCATTGGCTGTCCTGCTTCTGGAGAACTGGCTGATCTCGATCACGCCGACCTGGCCGCATCACGTCGAGCTGATGCGGACGATCGCCTTCTGGCTCTTCTACCTGCATCTGGGCGCCATCACCGCCTATCGCACCTGGATCCTCGTCGTCCATCTGCAGCGGCGGGAAACGGTCCGCGAGATCCTGATGCAGACGGCATGGAAGCGGAAGCTGGAAGAGCAGCCGAACATCGTGCTCGAAATCCTGCATGCCTATGCGACCGGCCTGCTGGCGCACATCCTGCTCATCGCGCCGTGGTTCCTGGTCATCACCTGGCTGGATTTCTCGGTGCTGTTCCTGGCGGCGACCTGCGTCCTCAACGTCTACGTGCACGTGCGGTTCCTGAAGGTCATCAACGCCTGGTTCTATCGCGACCACTGGCTGGCGCACAACTCGGAGTTCGAATTCGTGTACCTGCACGGCCCGCACCACGACGCGATTCCGTCGGGTCTGATCGGCGTGGCCGGCAACGGCCATCTGGAAGGGGTGCTGCGCCACTCCATCGGCGCACCCGCACCGTTCTTCAATCCCTTCATCGCGGCGCTGGTCTACAGCTTCGAGGTGCAGGGCGACATCGAAGCCCACCAGTTCATTCCCGGCATGTATCCGAAGGCCAATCTCGATTACCAGAAGATCACCCAGCATTCCCTGCATCACTTCGGCATGCTGGAGCCCTACGGATTCGGCCTCAACATCGCCCAGCCCGACGCCAATCCGGAGTTCACCGCGCGCTTCAAGGTGCTGCCCGAGGAACTCAAGAACGGCATCCGGCTCGACGAGGCCCTGACCGGCTACCGCTGGGCCAACCCGAAGCACGCGCAATACCTCGACCTGGTGAGGAGATACGAAGGACCGACGCAGGCATCGACGGCGGAATCCGCGCCATCGAAGCAGGCATCGGACGACACGCACGCCAGCAACCGCATCACTGAAGACGCTTGACCACTACGGAAGGACCATGGACAACAACACGCAAGACACGGCAGGACAGTCGACTCCCGCGGTTCCGCCCAAGCGGGGCCGGAAACTGCTGAAGTTCCTCAAGTACGCGACGATCAGCCTCGTCGTCGTGCTGCTCATCTCGCACTTCGCATGGAAGATGTCGGGCTCCAACGAATGGAAGCTGGCCAAGGACGAGGGCGGCGTCAAGCTGTGGACGCTCAAGACGCCGGGGTCGCCCCTGGTCAAGGTCAAGTCCACCGTTCGCCTGAAGACGACGTTGTCCGGCTTCGTCAAGCTGCTCGAAGGCATGAGCTGCGACGACGCCGGCTGCTATGAGGAGCGCATCGTCGAGCGCCTGCAGACGCCGCCCGGTGCCTATGCGGCCTTCGTGCGCTTCAAGTTCGACGTTCCCGGCGTGCACACCCAGGAGTACGTGCTGTTCCAGCAGCGCTTCCAGGACCCGGTCACCAAGGAGGTGCGCGTCGACCTGATCGCCGCGCCCGACAAGATCCCGCGCGACGAGTGCTGCGTGCGCATCACCCACCTGCACAACACCTGGCACCTGACCCCGCAGCCGGGGGGCTTCGTCGACGTGGTCTTCACCCAGGACACCGATACCGGCGGCCTGCCGTATCCGCTGGCCAACCTCGGCCTGATCGAAGGCACCGCCCAGATCATGAAGGACATGCAGGCGCTCATGGACAAGCCGCGCTACCGCGTCGACAGCTTCAACGACATCCAGGAACTCACCGGCCGCTGAGCCGGCAACAAGGACTCACGACATGAACAACGATACCGCCATCGCCAAGCGCAGCCGCTTCGCTCCCCGCCGCCTGCTGAAGTTCGCCGCCGTCGGCGCCGTTTCCCTGGTCATGCTCTACGTCGTCGCCGACTGGGCGTGGACGATGTCGGGGTCGAACGAGTGGAAGCTCAAGATCGACGAGAACGGGACAAAGGTGTACACCCTGAAGGCGCCGGGCGACCCGTCGATCAAGGTCCGCGGCGTGACCCGCTCGAACGAGTTCACGCTGAGCACCCACATCGCGCCCTTCTTCGACGAGAACATCCAGAAGAATTGCGGCGAATGGGTGGAAGGCTGCTTCGAGTACCGCATCCTCAAGCGCTGGGAGAAGGACTCTCCGTACAACGTCACGATGTGGAGCGTGGCGATGCCGCCGTTCCAGTCGCGCCAGATCCTGCTCCAGGGCAACCTCTGGCAGGATCCCGTGACCAAGGTGCTGACGCTGGAGAACATCGCCGTCCCCAACAAGCTGCCCGTCGAAGACTGCTGCGTGCGCCTGGACCACGTGCACAACGTGTTCAAGTACACCCCGATCGGCGACGGCAACATCGAGGTCGAGCTGATCTACGACATGGACATGGGCGGGCTGTTCCCGCGCCATCTGCTCAGCCTCGCCGCGCCCAGCGTCGTGCACAAGATGCTGTCCGAGGACACCCCGAAGCTGCTGCGCCGGCCGGAATACCTCAACGCGAAGCTCGACTTCATCGATGAAGGCCTGAAGAACGCTCCGGGCGCCGCGCCGACGCCGGCGGCCGACGCGGATTCGGCACCGGCGACGGCTGCCGCGTCCGAGGCATCGGCACCTTCCGTGCAGGCCACGGCAGCGGCGGCCGGCTGAGGCCGGCCCGCGCTGCAGGCGTCATGTCGCGTCGCGACCCCCACCGGACCCCCACGATGAACTGGATCCAGGAACGATTCGCCGGCTTCGGCGACCGCGAGATGGCCGTCGGCGACGACGGCGCGGTGACCTATGCGCAGTTCGCCGAGCGCATCGGGCGCTGGCGCACGGTGCTCCGGCAATGGGGCATCGTCGGCGGCGACAGCGTGGGCCTGGTCGGCGACTACCACGTCGACACGCTGGCGCTGCTGCAGGCCATGCTCGACACCGGCTGCATCGTGACGCCGCTGGTGGAGGACGATCGCGCGCTGTTCGGCGAACGTCTGGAGACGGTACGCGCCGGCTGGCTGATCGAGACGCCGTCCGCAGGTGCGATCACCCCGGAGACCACGCGCGCCACGCGGCTCGGCGACCCCGAGCCGCACCCGCTGCAGGCGCCGCTGATCGAAGCGGGGCGCGCCGGCCTGGTGATCTTCACCTCGGGCAGCACCGGCAAGGGCAAGGCGGTGCTGCTGGAGCATGCGCGCATGGTCGGCAGGTTCCGCGACACGGTGCGCCCGGGCTTCCGCACGCTGCTGTTCCTGAAGCTGGACCACATCGGCGGGCTGAACACGCTGTTCTCGGTGATCTTCAACGGCGGCACGGTCGTGACCTGCGGATCGCGCCAGGCCAAGGACATCTGCGCCTGCATCGAACGCCATCGCGTCGAACTGCTGCCGACCACGCCGTCGTTCCTGACCATGCTGATGATGTCGGGCGTGCACCGCCAGCACGACCTGTCCTCGCTGAAGGTGATCACCTACGGCACCGAGGTCATGCCGAACTCGACCCTGGCGACACTGCATCGCGAGCTGCCTTCGGTCACGCTCAAGCAGACCTACGGGCTGTCCGAGCTGGGCATCCTGTCGACGCGTTCGAAGGATTCGTCCTCGCGCTGGATGCAGATCGGCGGCGACGGGTTCGAGGTGCAGGTGCGCGAGGGCCGGCTGTGGATCCGCAGCGCGCAGGCGATGCTGGGGTATCTCAATGCGCCGAGTCCCTTCGATGCGGACGGCTGGTACGACACCGGCGATCGGGTCGAGACCGATGGCGCGTACTTCCAGATCCTCGGCCGCGAGTCGGAAATCATCAACGTCGCCGGCGAGAAGGTGTTCCCGGTCGAGGTCGAGAGCTTCCTGCTCACGCTCGACAACGTGCGCGATGTCGTGGTGCGGCAGAAGCGCAGCCCGATCGTCGGCCAGATGATCTGGGCCGAGTTCGTGCTCGAACGCGAGGAGGATCCGGCGGCGTTCAAGCGCAGGGTGCTGGCCGAATGCAGCGCGCAACTGGCGCCGTTCAAGGTGCCCGGGCACGTGACGATCGTCCGCGACGCGGATTTCGTGGGGTCGAGGTTCAAGAAGATCCGTCGCGCGGGCGGCGATGCGGTACCGGTCGCGGCCGATGCCGCGGCGCCGGTGGCGCAGGGCGGCTGAGCGCAGCGACGGCAATGGATTCGTACAGGGAGCAGCAACGATGACGCAGGACACGAACAAGGTCGCCGTGGTCAGTGGCGGCAGCAAGGGCTTGGGCTTCAGCATCTGCGAACGCCTGGCCGACGAGGGCTACCGGGTCGCGACCTTCAGCCGCAAGGGCAGCGAGGCGATCGACGGCCTGATCGCGCGCAGCGAGGGACGGGTCTACTGGCAGTCCGTGGACATCGCCGATGCGACGCAGCTCGCCGATTTCATGCGCAACGTGCGCGAGCGCTTCGGCCGGGTGGGCTACCTGGTCAACTGCGCAGGCATCGCCAACGAGGGACTGCTGACGATGATGAAGCCGCGCGAGATCTCGCGCATGCTGGAGGTCAACGTCACCGGCGCGATCGCGCTGACCCAGGCCTGCAGCAAGCAGATGATGGTCGGCGGCTTCGGCTCGATCGTGAACGTCTCATCGGTGGTCGGCGTGCGCGGCTTCAAGGGCGTGGCCGCCTACAGCGCGACCAAGGCGGCGCTGGACGGCTTCACCCGCAGCCTCAGCAAGGAACTCGGATCGGTCGGCGTGCGCGTCAATGCCGTCGCGCCCGGGTTCATGGAAACCGACATGACCTCCGAACTCACCCCGCAGCAGAAGGCGCGCATCGTGCGCCAGACGCCGCTGGGGCGGCTGGGCAACGTCGACGACGTGTCGTCGGTGGTGAGCTTCCTGCTCTCCGATGCCTCGGCCTTCATGACCGGGCAGACCTTCGTCGTCGACGGCGGCCTGACCGTCTGAACAATCGCGTTTCAATACATGCAAGGAGCAGAACGATGAGCAACGAGATCAAGGCCTCCGTCGAACGGGTCATCCGCCGGGTGGCCGAGGAGCGCGGGCTGACGCTGCCGGCGCTGAGGGACGACACCGAAATCGTCGACGAACTGGGCTTTTCCTCGCTGGTGGTGGCGGCGCTGATCGCCAGCCTGGAGGAGGAGCTGGGCTTCGACCCGTTCCAGGACGAAGACGTGATGATCACCGACGTGCGCACCTTCGGCGACCTGTGCCGGGTCTACGCCGGCGGCATGGCGCGCGCGGATTGATGCACGGCGGTCGGCGCGGATAGACGAGGACAGGCTGTTGAGGTTGACCGGTCGCAGGTGCGGCCGGCAGCGGTCGATGGGGAATGGCGCCGCCAGGCGCGGGGTTTCACGGATAGGGATGTCAGCAGGATGAGCAGCAGGAACGACGATATCGCCGTCATTGGCATGGCCGGACGGTTTCCCGGCGCCAACACCGTATCCGAGTTCTGGGAGAACCTGCTCGCGGGCAGGGGCAGCATCCGCACGCTCGCCGACGAGGCGCTGCGACGCGCCGGCGTGCCCGAGGAGGACATCGCCGATCCGGACTACGTCAAGGTCGCGGCGACCATCGACAACGTCGAGATGTTCGACCCGGCGTTCTTCAAGATCTCGCCGGTCGAAGCGGAGCTGATGGATCCGCAGATCCGCCTGCTGCTGCAGTGCGCCTGGGAAACCCTGGAGGACGCCGGCTATGCCCGGCGCGACGCCCAGAACGTCGGCGTCTTCGCCGGCGCAGGCGGCATCACCACCGGCTACTTCGCGAACTTCATCAACCTGACCCGGCGCTTCGAGAAGATCACCGCCGGGTCGACGCACCTGGGCAACGACAAGGATTTCCTGTCGACCTACATCTCGTACAAGCTCAACCTCACCGGGCCGAGCATGACGGTGCAGACCGCGTGCTCGACCTCGCTGGTCGCGCTGCACCAGGCGCGCATGAGCCTGCTCGCGGGCGAATGCGACATGGCCCTGGCCGGCGGCGTCACCATCCGCGTGCCGCACGAGCAGGGCTACCGCTACCGCGAGGGCTACATCTTCTCGAAGTCCGGGCGGATCAGCACCTTCGACGCCGCCGCCGACGGCGTGGTCTTCGGCAGCGGCCTCGGCCTGGTGCTGCTCAAGCGCCTGGATGCGGCGATCGCCGACGGCGACAACATCCAGGCCGTCATCAAGGGCTCGGCGATCACCAACGACGGCCGCGGCAAGATGAGCTACGCCGCGAGCAGCGCGAAAGGGCAGATCACCTGCGTGCGCGCGGCGATGCGCGATGCCGGCGTCGAGGCCGGGGACATCGGTTTCGTCGAGTCGCACGGCACCGGGACCGCGATGGGCGACCCCGAAGAGGTCAAGGCGCTCTCGGCCGCCTTCCGCGAGTACACCGATGCCCGCGGCTACTGCGCGCTGGGCGCGGTGAAGACCAACATCGGCCATCTCGAAGCCGCCGCCGGCATCGTCGGCTTCATCAAGGCCGTGCTTGCGGTCAGGCACGGCCGCATCCCGCCAACGCTGCATTACGCCGCGCCGAATCCGCGCATCCGCTTCGAATCCACGCCGTTCTACGTCAACACCGCGCCGGTCGCCTGGGACAGCAAGCGCAAGCCGCGTCGCGCGGCGGTCAACAGCCTCGGCGTCGGCGGCACCAATGCCTTCGTGGTGCTGGAGGAATTCCGGCCCGCCGCGAAGGCGTCCCCGCGCGGTGGCGCGAAATCGCGCCCCGGCCCGCAGGTCGTGCCGCTGTCGGCGAAAACCGAATCCGCGCTGCTGGCGCTCGCCACGCGCCTGGCCGAAGCCCTGCGCGTCGACGCGCCGCGTCCTGCCCTGGCCGACATCGCGCATACGCTGGCCATCGGCCGCGAACACATGGCGCATCGCGTGGCCTTCGTGGTCGACAGCCTCGATGCGCTGGTCGATGCGCTCGATGCCTTCCTCCGCAACACGCCGCTGCCCCTGCCGCCGGGTCGCGAGGCCGAGCTGGCCACGGCCTGGCAGGCCGGCGACGAGGTCGACTGGAGCGTGCTGCGCGGTGACGCCAGGCCCGTGCGCGTGAGCCTGCCGACCTATCCGTTCGCGCTGGAACGCTGCTGGATCGACGAGACCGCCGAGGCGGCGCCGACGCCGGTCGCGGCGATGCTGCATCCGCTGGTCCACGCGAACACCTCGGACCTGAACGAGCAGAAGTACAGCACCACCTTCGCCGGCGAGGAGTTCTTCCTCAGGGACCACGTGCTGCGCATCGGCGGCCAGGCGGGCGGCGCGCGTCCGCAGCGCGTCCTGCCGGGCGTGGCCTACCTGGAAATGGCGCGGGCCGCGATCGAATGCGCGGCGCCGATCCACCGCGATTCGGCCATTCCCCAACTCGAGGACGTGGTCTGGCTGCAGCCGATCGTCGTCGCGGCCGAGACCCGCGTCCACGTCGCGCTGGCGGCACGCGAGGCCTGCGGGCCGGGTTCGCAGCGCATCGATTTCGAGGTCTACACCAGCGACGACCGCATCCATTGCCAGGGCCGCTGCCGGCATGTCGCCGTGTGCGAAGCGCCGCGCCACGACCTCGACAGGTTGTCCGCGCGCATCGGCGATGCGCATCGCGATGCCGCAGGCCTGTACGACGCCTTCCGCGCGATGGGCCTGGAGTACGGGCCGGCGCATCGTCCGATCGCTTCGCTGGCGATCGGCGAGCACGAAGTGCTGGCGCGGCTGCACCTGCCTGCCTCCGTGGAGGCCGGCGCCGACGCCTTCGTCCTGCATCCGAGCCTGATGGATGGCGCGCTGCAGGCAGCGACCGCGCTGCTGTTCGATCCCGACAGCCCGCCGGTGCATCCGATCGTGCCCTTCGCGCTGGAACGCGTGCGCATCCACGGTGCCTGCCCGGCGACGATCCATGTCTGGGCGCGGTATGCCGAGGACTCGCGTCCGTTCGACAAGTCCGCACGCCTCGACATCGACCTCATGGACGAAGCCGGGCACGTGCGGGTCGAGATCCGCGGCTTCATGGCGCGACCGCTGCGGCGCAATGCGGTCGGCAGTTTCCTGGCGACGCGCACCTGGCGTACCGACGCCTCGCTGCCGGTGGCCACCGCCTACGCCGGCCAGCACGTGGTGCTGTGCGCGCTGCCGCAGATCCAGCCCGAGCGCATCGCGCGCGACTGCGAAGTGCTGCCCTTCGACGCGAAGGCGTCGATCGCCGATCGCTACACCGAGTTGGCGCGCGCCTGCTTCGACAAGCTCAAGCGGGTCTTCGCCTCGCGCCCCGAAGGGCGCACGCTGGTCCAGGTGGCGCTGCCGGCCCATGCCGACACCGCGCTGTGCGCCGGGCTGGCCGGCATGTTCAGGACCGCGCGGCTGGAGAACCCGCACGTTTCCGGGCAACTGGTGCTGGTCGACGAGGACATCGGCACCGAACGCCTCGGCGAACTGCTCCACCACGAACGCGGCCATCCGCACGACAGCCTGATCCGCTACGTCGGCGGCGAGCGCCAGGTCGAACATTGGGAACTGCTCAAGGCCGAGGCGCCGAGTCTGTTCGAGCACGAGGGCGCATTCCGCGACCGCGGCGTCTACCTCATCACCGGCGGCCTCGGCGGACTCGGCAAGCTGTTCGCGCGGGAGATCCTCGCGCGCACGCCCAGCGCCCGCGTCGTGCTCTGCGGGCGCGCGTCGCCGGCCGAGGTCGAACGTTCGCGTGAAGCCATGGCTGCGCTCGACGCGCTGCGCGCCGCCGGCGGCATGGTCGAGTACCGCGCCATCGACCTGGGCGATCCGCTGGCGCTGCACGCCTCCATCGCATCGATCGTCGCCGACCACGGCCGGATCGACGGCATCCTGCACAGCGCCGGCCGCATCGACGACAACTACATCCTCAGGAAGACCGAAGCGGAATTCCTGTCCGTGCTCGCGCCGAAGGTGCATGGCACCTGGCACCTGGACCAGGCCACGCGCGCGCTGGATCTCGACTTCTTCGTCCTGTTCTCGTCGCTGACCTCGGCGGTCGGCAACCTCGGCCAGGCGGACTACGCCGCCGCGAACGGGTTCATGGACGAGTTCGCCGGCTGGCGCAATGCGCGCGTGCGCGACGGCGAGCGCAAGGGCCATACGCTGGCCATCCGCTGGCCGCTGTGGCAGCACGGCGGCATGACGCCGGAGCCGGCCGAAATCGAACTGCTGCGCGAGTCGACCGGCATCTATCCGATGCGCACCGGCACCGGCATGCGCATGTTCTACCGCAGCCTGGCGCTCGGCCTCGACCAGACCCTGGTGATGGAAGGCGACCTCGCGGCGATGCAGCGCGCGCTCGGCCACGGCGCCATGCTGCATGCGGCCCGGACGGCCCCGGAACCGGAGGCCGCCGCGCCGCGCCGCGAGGCGGGCAGCGACAGCGAACGCGTCGAACGCCATCTGTGCGAGGTGCTCGCCTCGGTGCTGAAGCTGCCGGCCGACCGCATCGACCCGCGCGCGCCGCTGGAAAACTACGGCATCGACTCGATCCTCGCGCTGGACCTGACCCGCGCGCTGGAAGCGCGCTTCGGCGCGCTGCCCAAGACCCTCTTCTTCGAATACCTGACCATCGCCGAACTCGGCGGCTACTTCGCCCGGTCCCATGCGGCGACGCTGGCGCGCCTGCTCGCCGGCGGCCAGCCGCAAGCCGCCGCGGCCAGCCCGACGCGCGAGCAGGACGGCGAGGGCGTGACCAGCATCCGCCTGCGCGGGCGCTGCCGCGTGGTCTCCGGCGACGTGCTCGCGGCGCGCGAACCGATCGCCATCGTCGGCCTCAGCGGCCGCTACCCCGAATCGCCGGACCTGCGCGCGTTCTGGCGCAACCTGCGCGACGGCCGCGACTGCATCGTCGAAGTGCCGCGCGAGCGCTGGGACTGGCGCGACTACTACAGCGAGGACCGCAGCGAGAAGGGCCGCCACTACAGCAAGTGGGGCGGCTTCATCGAGGGCGTCGACGCCTTCGATGCGCGTTTCTTCAACATCTCGCCGGTCGAGGCCGAGAACATCGATCCGCAGGAGCGCCTGTTCCTCGAGCACGCCTGGCATGCGGTCGAGGACGCCGGCTACACCCGCGAAGCGCTGCGCATCGCCAACGGCAACGATCCCGATGGCCGCGACCTGCCGGCGCAGGTCGGCGTGTACGCGGGCGCGATGTACGGCGAGTACCAGCTGTTCGGTGCCGAGGCCAGTCTCGTCGGCGAACGCATGGGCTTCGCCAGCAACCCGGCGAGCATCGCCAACCGGGTGTCGTATTTCCTCAACCTCCACGGCCCGAGCATGACCGTGGACACGATGTGCTCGTCCTCGCTGACGGCCATCCATCTCGCCTGCCAGGACCTGCGCCTCGGGCGCACCGCGCTCGGCATCGCCGGCGGCGTGAACGTCACGATCCACCCGAACAAGTACCTGATGCTCAGCGCAGGGCAGTTCATCTCCGGCGACGGCCATTGCCAGAGCTTCGGCGAAGGCGGCGACGGCTACATCCCGGGCGAGGGCGTCGGCGTGGTCGTGCTCAAGCGCCTGTCCGACGCGCAGCGCGACGGCGACCGCATCCATGCGCTGATCCGCGGCACCGCGGTCAGCCATGGCGGCAAGACCAACGGCTTCACCGTGCCCAATCCGCAGGCCCAGGCCAGCGCGATCCGCCAGGCCCTGCGCGATGCCGACGTGGACCCGCGCCACATCGGCTACATCGAAGCGCACGGCACCGGCACCAGGCTCGGCGACCCGATCGAGATCGCGGCGCTGGCCCGGGTCTTCCAGGAGAGCACGCCCGACACCGGCTTCTGCGCCATCGGTTCGGTCAAGTCGAACATCGGCCATGCCGAAGCCGCGGCCGGCATCGCCGGCCTGACCAAGGTGCTGCTGCAGCTGCGCCACGGCCAGATCGTGCCGTCGCTGCACTCCGCGCGGCTCAATCCGCACATCGATTTCGCGCAGACGCCGTTCGTGGTCAACCAGACGCTGCGTCCCTGGGACGCGCCGGTGGTCGACGGACGCCGCCTGCCACGCATCGCCGGGATCTCGTCCTTCGGTGCCGGCGGTTCCAACGCGCACCTGATCGTCGAGGAAGCGCCGCAAACGGCAAGCGTCGACGCGCAGGGACCACAGCTGTTCCCGGTGTCGGCGCGCAATGCCGCGCAACTGCGGCAGAAACTCGAAGACCTGCTGGCCTTCCTCGAAGACGAGGCGCAGGCGAACCTGTCGCTGTCCTCGCTGGCGTGGACCCTGCAGCAGGGGCGCGAGGCGATGGACCATCGCTGGATCGCGCGCGCGGACGACCTCGCCGGGCTCGTCGCGCGGCTGAGGGCCTGGCTGGCGCAGGGCAGGGCCGAGGACACCTGGAGCGACGATGCGCGCACCCATCGCGATGCCATGCCCTTGCAGGCCCGCAACGCCGAAGATGCCGCGCTGCAGGAACGCCTGGAAGCGCGCGATTTCGCCGCGGTGGCGGCAAGCTGGGTGCGCGGTGCGCGACCGGACTGGTCGCGGCTGCACGCGCGTCGTCCCTCGCTGGTCTCGCTGCCGGGCTATCCCTTCGCGCGCCAGCGCCATTGGCGCGATCCGGCCGCTGCCGTGCGCAGTCGCGGGATCGCGGCCGCCGGCGCCGCGCCGCTGCATCCGCTGCTGCACGCGAACGCGACCGGCCTCGACGGCATCCGCTACCGCGCGCGTTTCGCGGCCGGCGACGCCGCGCTCGACGGCGAAGGTCGACTGTCGCCGGTGTCCTGCCTGGAGATGGCCCTGGCCGCGTTCGGCCACGCCGCGGATGCTGCCAGGCGCGACGATGTGGCCGGCAGCATCGAACTGCGCGATGTGCGCTGGTCGGCACCGCAGCCGGTCGTCGCCGAGCAGGACCTGACGCTCCACCTGCACGACTGGGACGGGCAGGCGGCCGCATTCGAACTCGTGCTGGGCGAAGGCGACGACGAGCGCGTGCTCTGCCAGGGCCGCGTCTCGCGCAGCCAGGCGCCGCTTCCGCAACCCGGCCAGCGCGATGCGGCGACGGCGACGCTCGCGCTGCCTGCGCAGCCGGTCGATACCGCGCGCAGCCTGCCGGCGCACGCGCTCGAAGCGGCACTGCGTGCGATCCAGCCCGATCCGGCCGCGCCGCTGCTCGCCATGGCGCGGCTGCGTGCCGTGTTCCCGCTGCATGGCGCGGGCCAGGCCATGCTCCATTCACACGGCCATGCGCACGGCAGCGGCCACGATCTCGACCTGTCCGATGCCAAGGGCACGGTCTGCGTCGAACTGCGCGGCCTGCGTCACGGACTCGCGGTTGCGCCGCCTGCACCGGAGGCGCACCGCATCGCGACCGTTGCGGTCGCGGCGCACGCGGCCGCGATGACGGCACCCGTGGCCGCCCGTGCATCGGCACCGCTCGAACCGACCATCGCGGCCGTACCGCAGTGGCGTAGCCTGGGCTTCGCGCCGGTCGCGCTGGGCGCGGAGGCGACACCGGTGCCTGCATCGCCTGCGGCGTCGCAGGCGTCTGGCCCGGTGCCATCGAAACCCGCACGCATCGCACTGGCTCCGCTCGCCATCCGGGGCGAGACGGACCATGCGCAGGTGCAGGATGCGCCCGTGCCGGCCAAGCCCTCCGGTATCGCACTCGCCGGACTCGCGACCGCGTTCGACATGCCCGCGCCGGGCATGCCTGCGACGGGCATGACCGTGCTGCCGAAACCGAGCGGCATCGTGCTGCCTGCGCCGGCATCGCTGGCGGCGCCGGACGACGCCTCGTCCGTGTCCGCGAAGCCCCGGCATGCGCTGCCCGCTCTCGCTCCGGGCGCCGTGCCGGCGACTGCCCCTGCGCATGCATCGTCCCGGGTGACCCTCTCCGCGCGCGACGATGGCCTGCTCGTGCTGCGCATCGATGCGGGCGCGGGCAACGTGCTCGACGCCGACCTGCTGTCCGCGCTGCTCGGCGCGCTGCGCGCGGTCGAAGCCGAGACCGGGGCCAAGCTGCTGCAGATCGAAGGACGCGGCGACGCGTTCCTCTCCGGCGATGCCGAAGCGCATGCGCTGGCGGTGCGCCACGGGCTGTACGCGGCGCTGGCGGCTTGCGCCGTGCCGACCATCGCCGTCGTGCGTGGCGATGCGATCGGTGCCGGTGCCGTGTTCGCGGCCTGCGCCGACCTGCTGCTGCTTGCCGGTGCGGCCCGCTTCGCGCCGATCGATGCCGCGATGTCCTCGCCGCTGCCGCCGGCCGCACTCGAAGCGCTGATGGCCGCGCGGTTCGGCCATGCCGAGGCGCGCGACCTGCTGTACCTGCGTCCGCGCGCCACCGGAGCCGATCTGCGCGTGCGCGGCTGGCGCTGCGACGTGCCGGCGGTGGACGCGATGGATGCGCGCCTGCAGGCCGTCACCACCGAACTGCTCGCCGGTGCACCGAAGTCGCTGCGCCTGCTCAAGGCGCATCTCGCCCGCGGGACCGCGCAGGGCGTGGCGGTGCTGGACGTGGCACAGACGGTGGCCGCCGCTGCCGTCGCGGCGCCGTCCGCGATGTCCGCGTCGAAATCCCTCGTCGTGCAGGCGCAGGGCGATGGCGTGCTGACGGTGCGCCTGCCGGAGAAGCCCGCGAAATCCGCGCGGAAGGCGGACGTCCTGGCGACGAGCCTGCGCGACACCCTGGCCGAAGCCGCGCGGCGCGGCTGGCGTTGCTGCGTGTTCGACCTGTCGTCGCAGATGACATCGCTGGGTGCGCTGTCCGAGGCGCAGGCCCAGGCCGTGGGCGCCGTCCTGCGCGACGCGCCGCTGCCGGTGGTCGTGGCCCTGCCCGAAGCCGCCGAGGGACAGACGTGGTGGGTCGCGCTGCACGCCTTCGCGGTGGTGCATGCGCATGACGGCCGCTACACGCTGCGCGCCGCGCTCGACGCGCCCTCGCTGGCCGGCACGACCGCCGCGCTGCTGCGCGCCGCCTTCGACGAAGACACCGCACGCGCGGTGCTGCTGGCCGGCGGCGAGATCGATGGTGCGTCGCTGCTGGCGCGCTGCCCGGCATTGCCGGTGGTCGCGACGGACGCCGTCCTCGCGACCGCGCACGCCATCGCCGATGCCATCGCGGCGCATCCGGCTTCGACGTTCGCGCCATCGCTGGTGCGCCATGCGCAGTCACGGGTGCCGGAGGTACCGCTTGCGCTGGGCAGCGCTGCCGACGCGAATACGGACACGAACGCGGACACCGAAGCCTGGACGCTGCAGTCGCAGGTGATCTCCGCGACCCGCCATGCCGACGGCGTGGTCGAGGTGCGCATGGCCGACCGCGATGCGCGCAACATGTTCACCCCGGCCTTCAGCGACGGCATGCGCGAGGTCTTCGCGCGCATCGCCGCGGACCCGCGCTGCCGCGTCGTCGTGCTGACCGGCTACGACAACTACTTCGCCTCCGGCGGCACGCCGGAGACCCTGCTGTCGATCCAGCAGGGACGCGAAGTCTTCACCGACAACACCGTCTTCGCATTGCCGCTGTTCTGCCCCGTGCCGGTGATCGCGGCGATGCAGGGCCACGGCATCGGCGCCGGCTGGGCGCTGGGCATGTATGCCGACGAGGCGCTGTTCTCCAGCGAAAGCCGCTACGTCAGCCCGTACATGGGCTATGGTTTCACGCCCGGCGCCGGCGCGACCGGCCTGTTCCCGGCGCGCATCGGCCTCGACCTCGGCCGCGAATCCCTGCTCGCCGCGCGCGAATACGCCGGCGACGACCTGCGTGCGCGCGGACTGCGCCAGCCGGTGCTGCCGCGCGCCCGCGTGGTCGATGAAGCGATGGCGCAGGCACGCCGCATCGCGCGCCTGCCGCGCGCATGGCTGGAAGCGATCAAGGCCGAGTGGGCCGCACCGGCGCGCGCCGCGCTGGCCGACGTGTTCGCGCGCGAACTGGCGATGCACGACGCGACCTTCGTCGGCGACGCCGGCACCCTGGCGCGCATCCGCGCACGCTTCGCGCCGGTACAGGCGACCGTCCAGGCGCCAGTCGCCGCCGCTGCGCCGCAGGCCGTCGCGCAAGCGGTGCCGGCGGCCGGCTCGCTCGACCCGGCCTCGCTGGTGCCGCAGCTCAAGGCGCTGCTGGCGCACGAACTGCGCATGGACGAGGGCGAGATCGGCGAGCACGAACAGTTCGTCGACCTCGGCCTGGACTCGATCACCGGCGTGACCTGGATCCGCCGGATCAACGAGACCTGGGGCACCGACATCGAGGCGATCCGGGTCTACAGCTACCCGACGCTGTGCCTGCTCGCCGCGCATGTCGCGGAAGAGGCGGCGAAGGCCAGCGGTGCGACGCTCGTGTCGCAGCCCGTGGCAGAAGCACCGGCACCGGCACCGGCATCTGCACCCGCGCCCGTGTCTGTCGCCGCCGTTCCCGCTGCCGTCGCGACGGCTCCCATCGTCGAACTGCGCTCGCGCCGCGGCCGTGGCGCGATGTCGTCCGCCGGCCGCGCCGGCCCGATCGCGATCATCGGCATGGCCGGTCGTTTCGCGAAGTCGCCCGACCTCGACGCGTTCTGGCGCAACATCGCCGAAGGACGCGACTGCATCGAGCAGGTGCCGGCCGAACGCTGGGACATCGAGGCGTATTTCCAGGCGGGCGATGCGGCACCGGGCCGTACCTACAGCCGCTGGATGGGCGTGCTCGACGACGCCGACGCCTTCGATGCCGCGTTCTTCAACATCTCGCCGCGCGAGGCGCGGGCGATGGATCCGCAGCAGCGCGTGTTCCTCGAAGCCTGCTGGCACGCCATCGAACATGCCGGCCTCGATCCGAAATCGCTCGGCGGCAGCCGCTGCGGCGTGTTCGCCGGCTGCTCGACGGGCGACTACCACCAGCGTTCGCGCCGCGAACAATGGAGCGGGCAGGGCTTCACCGGCGCTGCGCCCTCGATCCTCGCCGCACGGATTTCCTACCTGCTCGACCTGCACGGGCCGAGCCTGTCGATCGACACCGCCTGTTCGTCCTCGCTGGTCGCCGTGGCCACCGCCTGCGACAGTCTCGGTTCGGGACAGAGCGACCTGGCCCTGGCCGGTGGCGTCAACGTGATGTCCGGCCCGGCCATGCAGGTCATGACCTCCCAGGTCGGCATGCTCTCGCCGGATGGCCGCTGCTTCGCCTTCGACGCGCGCGCCAACGGCATCGCCAACGGCGAGGGCGTGGGCGTGATCCTGCTCAAGCGCCTGGCCGACGCCGAACGCGACGGCGACCGCATCGAAGCGGTGATCGAAGGCTGGGGCGTGAACCAGGACGGCCGCACCAACGGCATCACTGCGCCCAACGCCGAGTCGCAGGCGCGCCTGCAGCGCGAGGTGCATGCGCGTTTCGGCATCGACCCGGCCGGCATCCAGCTGATCGAAGCCCACGGCACCGGCACGCCGCTGGGCGACCCGATCGAGGTCGCGGGCCTGAAGTCCTCGTTTGCCGGCCGTGGCGCCGCGGAGGCGTCCTGCGCGCTCGGTTCGGTCAAGAGCAACATCGGCCACTGCCTCACCGCCGCCGGCATCTCCGGCCTGCTCAAGGCCGTGCTCGCGCTGCGCCATCGCCAGTTGCCGCCGACCGCCAACTTCGCGCGCCTCAACCCGCACATCGTGCTGCGCGGGACGCCTTTCTACGTCAACGACCGCCTGCGTCCCTGGGACGTGGCGGCGGGCCGGACGCGCCGCGCCGCGGTCAACGCCTTCGGTTTCAGTGGCACCAATGCGCACGTCGTGCTCGCCGAACACCCTGCGGGCGTCGCAGTGGCCACGGCCAGCGACGGCCGCCCGGACCTGGTGGTGCTGTCCGCGCGCAGCCGCGACCGCCTGCGCGCACAGGCGCAGGCGCTGCGCGATGCCCTGCGGGCCGCGGGCGATGCCGCGCCGGCGCTGGCCGACATCGCGCACACCCTGCGCGTCGGCCGCGAGGCCATGGTCGAGCGCCTGGCCATCGTCGCGACCTCGGTGTCCGAACTCCTCGCACGCCTCGACGCATGGATCGCACGCGAAGGCGACGCCGCGCGCGCGATGCCCGAACGGGTGCGCGACGGCCGCGTCGGCGGCGGTCGCGGCCTGCTGCCGACGCTCTCGGCCGATCCCGATTTCCGCACGATCGTCGACAAGTGGGTCGCGCGCGGCGATCTCGATCGCCTGGCCGAGCTGTGGGTCGAGGGCCTCGATCTCGACGGCATCGTCTTCCATGCGGGCGGCCCCGCACCGCGCCGCATCGCGCTGCCGGGCTATGCCTTCGCGCGCGACCGCTTCTGGCTCGACGACGTCTCCGACACCGATCCGGCAGGCGAGGGCGGTGCGGTCCTGCATCCGCTGCTGCAGCGCAACGTGTCCACGCTGGACGGACAGCGCTATCGCAGCCGCTTCGATGCGCGCATGCCCTGCGTCGCGGCGCAATCGCCGACCGCAGCCCTGTGCCTGGAAATGGCCCGTCTGGCGATCATGGATGCCTTGCCGGATGCGGCGCCCGACGCAGGCTGGCGCCTGCACGACATCGCCTGGACCGGCGACGCGCCCGTGGATGTGGTCGACATCGCCCTGGCCCGCGACGGCGAGGGTGCGGCCTTCGCCGTGCTCGACGCCGAGGGCCGCGTGCACTGCGAAGGGCTCGCGACTCCGGCCGGCGACATCACGGCATCCATGCCGATGGCGCCGGGCGACGCCGACCCGGCGCTGCTGGCCGAATTCGCCGCGACCGCCGCGACCGCCCCTGGCGTTGCGTCGATGGCGCTGGACAGCCTGCGCGGCCTGTGGCGCGAGGGCGATGCGCTGTTCGCGCGCCTGCGCCTGCCCGAGCCGGTGCGGTCCGCGTCGGACGATGTGCGTCGCGCGCTGCTGCTCGACGCCGCGCTGCTGGTCGCGCGCTGGTCGCTCGGCGAGATCGCGACGACGCCCGTCGCGCTGTCGTCCATCGACGTCCGCGACACCGTGCCGGCCACGGATGCCATCCTCGCCGTGCGCTGCGACGGCAGCCTGGCCGAACTGCGCCTCGCGGACGAGGCCGGCGGCGTGTTCGTCCACGTGCAGGGACTCTCGCTGCAGGCCGCTCCGGCGATGAGCGTACCGCCCGTGCAGGAGGGCAGCGTGCGGCCCATCGTCCCGGTGAGCACGCAGGCCAGCGCCCCGGCCAGCGCGCAGACCCCGCCGGCGCCGATCCTCCCGCTGGCGCAATTGCGCGACGAACTGCGCGAGAGCCTGGCCGAAGCGCTGTTCCTGCGCGCCGCCGACATCGATCCGCAGCGCTCGTTCACCGAACTGGGACTGGATTCGATCATCGGCGTGGAATGGATCAAGGCGGTCAACAAGCGCTACGGCACCGCGCTGTCCGCGACCCGCGTCTACGACCATCCCAGCGTGGACGCCCTCGCGGCGCATCTGCACCCGCAGCTCGCGCCGACGCCGACGGTCCCGGCAGCGCAATCCGCGCCCGTCGCCATCGCGACGCCGGCCGTCGCAGCGGCCGCAAGTCCAACCGCCGCAGCCGCACCATCGCTCGCCGAACTCGAGCGCTCGCTGCGCGAAAGCCTGGGCGACGCGCTGTTCATGGCGCCCGCCGACATCGACCCGCAGCGCTCGTTCACCGAACTGGGCCTGGATTCGATCATCGGCGTCGAATGGGTGAAGGCGATCAACCGCCAGCACGGCACCACGCTGTCCGCGACCCGCGTCTACGACCATCCGACCGTCCATGCGCTGGCCCTGCACCTGCAGTCGCAGCTGTCGGCGGCTGTCGCGCCTACGCGACCGGTAGCCGCCAGCGCGCCAGTCGCGTCGGTGGCGGCGCCGATGGCTGCGGCGGCGGACGTGGCCGCGATCCCGCTCGCGCAGTTGCGCGAGGAGATGCGCGCCAGTCTCGCCGACGCGCTGTTCATGCGTGCAGAGGACATCGACCCGCAGC
The DNA here is from genome assembly GCA_019634715.1 of Lysobacter sp. Classification (GTDB taxonomy): domain Bacteria; phylum Pseudomonadota; class Gammaproteobacteria; order Xanthomonadales; family Xanthomonadaceae; genus Lysobacter_I. The sequence goes on along the minus strand of JAHCAU010000003.1, from coordinate 250,556 downwards.
GCTCGTTCACCGAGCTGGGCCTCGATTCGATCATCGGCGTGGAATGGGTCAAGGCGCTGAACAAGCGCTACGGCAGCACGCTGTCGGCGACCCGCGTCTACGACCATCCGACGGTGTCGGCGCTGGCGGCGCACCTGCACGCCCAGTGGCCCGTGGCCGCCGCCTCGGTCGAGGCGCCTGCCGTGGCCGCACAGGCTTCGACGCCTGCGACCGAAGCGCGGTACGCACCTGCGCCGGTCGTCGCCATCGCGGGCGGCGCGGGTCATCGCGCGCTGCGCGGTCGCGATGCCGCCGGCCTGCGTTTCGAGCCGAAGTTCTCGCAGGCCTATCGCGACCTGTATTTCGCGGTCGACGGACTCGACGGCGATTTCGCCGCAGAGGAACGCATCGCCGTCCGCTGCACGCTGGCGCCGGAGCGCAACATCCCGCTGCGCGAGCACGTGGTGTTCGGCCAGCACCTGCTGCCGACCGACGCCTGGCTGGAACTGGTGCTTGCGGCGTTCCGCACCTGCTTCTCGGCAGGCGAGGTGTCGCTGCAGCAGATCGCGCTGGTCGCACCGCTGATCGGCGTGCCCGGCCGCGCCACGACGGTGGAGATCGAATTCCGCCGCCATGGCAGCGGCCTGCTGTGCACCGTGCGCTCCGGCCCGGCCGACGACGCCCGCGTCCACCTGCAGGCACGCATCGAAGCCCGCAGCGCCGCCGTGCGCGCACCGCTGGTCGATGCCGCGTCCTTCGAGACCCGCGAACAGCGCGAGGCTGCGCAGATCGCGACCAATGCCGGCACCTGGTATGCGCCGCTGCAGCAGATCCGCTTCGGCGACGACCGTGCCGAAGGCCGGATCCGCGTCGCCGAGCATGCGCTGCGGTTCGTCGCCGAACCCTTCGCGCTCTACGGTGCGCTGTGCACGGCGATCAACCACGCCCGCTGGCGCGCCGCGCGCGCGCACGGCGCGAGCGACGATCAGTTCCTGCCGGTCCGCATCGAACGTTTCGCGACACTGGCGCCGATCGCAGGTCGCGACTTCAGCGCGCGGGTCGCCCTGCGCGAAGCCGATCGCGACCGCATGCGCTTCGACATCGCCCTGGTCGACGCGCAGGGCCGCGAGGTCGCGATCATGGAAGGCGTGCTGCTGCAGCGCGTCGCCCGCGCGACGCTGGAGGCATCCGCGCACTCGGCCGCCCAGGTGGCATTGACCGCGCCGTCGCTGCCGGTGTCGTCCGCGACGCGCACGGCCATGGACGCGCCGGTCGCCATCGTCGGCATGGCCGGTCGCTATCCGATGAGCCCGGACATCGACGCCTTCTGGGAGAACCTGCGCAACGGACGCGACTGCGTGGTCGAAGTGCCGGAATCGCGCTGGGGCGCGCGCAGCGGCTGGTTCCATCCCGATCCGCGCCATCCGGGCACCACCTACTCGCAGTGGGCCGGCCTGGTCGACGATGTCGATGCCTTCGATCCGCTGTTCTTCGGCATCTCGCCGGCGGAAGCGGAGATCATCGAGCCGCAGCAGCGCGTGTTCCTGGAGGAATGCTGGAAGGCGCTGGAAAGCGCCGGCCATGCGCCGGGCAGCCTGTCCGGCATCGCCTGCGGCGTGTACGTGGGCTGCGCGGCCGGCGACTACGTGCGCCGTCTCGGCGCGGCCGGCAAGGACGACCTCGGCGCCGCCTTCATGGGCACGTCCACGGCCATCCTGGCGGCGCGCATCGCCTATCACCTCAACCTCAAGGGTCCCGCGCTCGCGATCGACACCGCGTGTTCGTCGTCGCTGGTCGCCGTGCACCTGGCCTGCGAGAGCATCCGCAGCGGCGAGAACGAGATGGCCCTGGCCGGCGGCGTCAACCTGCTGACCACCGCGCACGGCCACGTGCTGACCGCGCAGGTCGGCATGCCCTCTCGCGACGGCCGCTGCGCCGCCTTCGACGCCGGCGCCAACGGCATCGTGTTCTCCGAAGGCTGCGGCGTGGTCGTGCTCAAGTCCCTGGCCGCCGCGCAGCGCGACCGCGACGAGATCCTCGGCGTGATCGCGGCCTCCGGCATCAACCAGGACGGCAAGACCAACGGCATCACCGCACCCAGCGCGACCGCGCAGGAACAGCTGCTGCGCGCGACCTATGCGCGCTTCGGCATCGATCCGTCGCGGATCGGCTACGTCGAGGCGCACGGCACCGCGACCGCGCTCGGCGACCCGATCGAGGTCGACGCGCTCGGCGCCGTGCACGGCCCGAGGACCGCGACCGGCCGCGACTGCGTGCTCGGCTCGGTCAAGAGCAACATCGGCCACACCGGTTTCGCCGCCGGCGTCGCCGGGCTGATCAAGGTGCTGCTGTGCCTGCGCCATCGCAGCCTGGTGCCGTCGCTGCACTACGCCACGCCGAATCCGCACATCGATTTCGCGGCCTCGCGCTTCCGTGTCGGCACCGAACTGGCGCCCTGGGAGGCCGACGGCCCGCGCCTGGCCTCGGTCAGCTCCTTCGGCTTCAGCGGCACCAACGCGCACGTGGTGGTCGCCGAGGCGCCGCCCCCGCCTGCGGACGTCGCGACCGGCGTCGCCGACGACGGCCATGTGCTGGTGCCGCTGTCCGCGCGCACCGCCGAGCGTCTCGACGACCAGGTGCGCGCGCTGCTGGCCTGGGTCGAGGCCCACGCGGATGCCTTGCTCGATCCGGTCGCGTTCGCGCGGATGGCGTGGACGCTGCAGGCCGGCCGCGACGGCATGGCGCATCGCATCGCGGTGCTGGCGCGCACGCCCGCCGAGCTGGCGTCGCGGCTCGCCGCGGCGCTGCATGCCGATGCCGCGGGCCGGGCCGTACCCGGCGTGCACCGCAGTCGCATCGCCGGCGACGACGCGCTGCTGGCCTTCGCCGGGGATCCCGAGATGCAGGGCGTGATCGCGCGCTGGGTCGACACCCGCCAGCTCGGCCGCCTGGCCGACCTGTGGGTGCGCGGCTACGCGCTCGACTGGCATCGCCTGCATGGCGGGCGCCCGCCGCGACGCATGGCGGCGCTGCCGACCTACCGCTTCGCCCGCGAACGCTGCTGGGTGGACGGCGAGGTCGCGCGCAGCGCACTGGCGGGTCCGGTGCTGCACCCGCTGCTGCACCGGAACGTGTCCGACCTCTCGCGCCAGGCCTACCGCAGCACGTTCGACGGCGACGAATTCTTCCTCGCCGACCATCGCGTCGGCGGGCGTCGCGTGCTGCCGGCGGTCGCGTACGTCGAAATGGCGCGCGCCGCGCTGGTCGACGCCTCGCCCGAAGCGTTCGCGCAGGGACAGGCGATCGAACTGCGCCATGTCGCGTTCGCCCAGCCGCTGTTCGTCGACATGGCCGAAGCCGGCACGGGCGCCGCTGCGGTCGTGGTCGAGGTGTTCGAAAGCGACGACGGCCAGTTCGGCTTCGAGGTGTCCGGCGCCGACGATGCCGGCGGCCACGCCCCCCTGCATTGCGCGGGCAGTCTCGCGTGTGTGCCTGCACCTGCGTCCGAGCGGCTGTCGCTCGATGCCCTTCGCGCACGCATGCCGCATCGCCACGCACCGGCCGGGCTGTACGCAGGCTTTGCGGCGCGGGGCCTGCAGTACGGACCGGCGTTCCAGGGCATCGTCGGCGCGGTGCAGGGCGAGGGCGAATGCCTGCTCGACCTGGCACTGCCCGAGGCGGCACAGACGGATGGTTTCGAATCCGGCGGCCCGCTGCTGAACCCGGCCCTGCTCGACAGCGCATTGCAGGGCGCGATCCTGCTGATCGACGCCGCCACCGGCGACGCGCCCAGCGTGCCGTTCGCGGTCGAACGCCTGCAGGTGCTCGGCGGTTGCGATGCACGGATGCACGCCTGGGTGCGCAGTCGCGACGGCGCCGGCGGCATGCGCCTGACCGATCTCGACCTGTGCGACGCCCAGGGCGAGGTACGGCTGCGCATGCGCGGCTTCTCGTCGCGCACGCTCCTGGCGGGGACGCCTTCGGCAAGCACGCGCTCATCCGGCACGCGCCCGTCAAGCACGACGTCGTCGCACGCGATCGCAGCGGGCTTGCCCGATGCCGGCGCGTTCGACGAAGCCCATTACCGCACCATCATCGATGGCGTGCTCAGCCGCGAGCTGTCCGCCGACGAAGCCGTGGAACTAGGTTGATCCCATGAAGGACGCATTGGCGAACATCTACCGCGAACTCAGCGCAGGCCGGATCGGCCGCGACGAGGCGCTCGACAGGATCCGCGCACTCAAGCGCGACGGCGCGGACGCGGCCGGGGCGACGACAGCGACCCTGTTCGCCGAACCGGCCTGGATCGCCGCGACGTCGCCGGAGGGCATGCCGATGACCTTCCCGCGCCGTCGCGTGCTGCTCAGCGGCTGGTCGCGTCGCGATGGCGATGCGCTGGCGCAGGGCGTCGTCGATGCGGCGTGCCTGGTGGTCGACGACAATGCGAGCCACGGTGCGGACGCCCCCGCGCAGCGCTACGCCCAGGCCGCGCTGCGCGCATTCGCCGAGCTGCGCGATCTGCTCGATGCCCGCGATGCCGGTCCCGCGCTGGTGCAATGGGTCGTGGCCGACGACAGCGAGGACGCCCGGCTGATGGCCGGCCTCGACGGCCTGTTCGAGAGCGCGTCGCTGGAACAGCCGCAGCTCCGCGGCCAGGTCGTGTTCGTGCCGAAGGACATCGCGCCGTCGGCGCTCGCGCGCATTCTCGCGGACGAAGCCACGACCGCACCGGCGCGCGTGGTCCGTCACGATCGCGACGGACGCCATGTCCGCTGCTGGCGAATGACAGGCGCGCCGCTGGCCGGCGCGCAGGACGTACCGGCGCAGCCCAACTGCCTGCGCGAACGCGGCGTCTACCTCGTCACCGGCGGCCTCGGCGGACTCGGCCTGCTGCTCGCGGGCCACCTGCGGCAGACGGTGCCCTCGGCGACGCTGGTGCTGTGCGGTCGATCCGTGCCGCAGGGCGAGGCCGCCGATGCGCTGTCGCGGCTGCAGGCGCAGGCCGGCACGGGCATCGTCGAATATCGGCAGGCCGATGTCGCCGATGCCACGGACGCATCGGCGCTGGTCGACGGCATCGTCCGCGACCATGGCGCGCTGCACGGCATCTTCCACGGTGCCGGCGTGCTGCGCGACGACTTCCTGCAGAAGAAGACCGCCGACCGCTTCGCCGAGGTGCTCGCGCCGAAGGTCGCCGGTGCGGTCGCGCTCGACGCGGCCAGCGCCCGGCTCGATCTCGACCTGTTCGTGCTGTCCGGCTCGATCGCGTCGTGGGCCGGCAACCTCGGCCAGACCGATTACGCCGCCGCGAACGGCTTCCTCGACGCCTTCGCCGGCTGGCGCGCCGCCCGGGTCGCGAAGGGCGAACGCCATGGCCGCAGCCTCAGCCTGGCCTGGCCGCACTGGATCGAAGGCGGCATGCATGTCGACGCCGAGAGCCTGCGCCGCCTCGAACAGCGCACCGGCCTGCGTTCGATGGACACCGCCGCCGGCCTGCGCGCCCTGCATCGTGCGCTGACGCTGGCGCCGCCGGCGCTGATGGCCATGCACGGCGATCCGCAGGCGATGCGCGAAGCGCTGGACATGCGCCGGCATCTCGCGACGCAGACGCAGGCAGCGGCGAAGCCCGCCGAGGCCGCGAAGCCCGTGGCCTCGCCGCCGGCCGACCTCGCGGCGCGCGTGCGCGCGTTCCTGCGCGAGGAATTCTCCGCGGTGCTGAAGATTCCCGCGCAGCGGATCGAACTGCGCGCCGCGCTGGAGCAGTACGGCATCGACTCGATCCTGGCCATGAATCTGACCGGCCGCCTCGAAGACAGCTTCGGCGTGCTGCCGAAGACGCTGTTCTTCGAATACCAGACGATCGACGAACTCGCGGGCTATTTCGAGACGCGCCATGCCGACGCCCTGGCGCGGCTGTTCGCGTCGGCATCCACGCCGACGGCGCCCGCCGTCCAGATCGCGGGCGCGCCCATGCCCATGCCCATGCCCGCGCCCGTGGTCCCGCGTCCCGCTCGCGGTCGCCGCCAGCGCGGCGCGACCGGCCTGCCGTCGCCGGCCAGCGCCTTCGCCAGCGTCGACGCGCCGATCGCGATCGTCGGCCTGAGCGGGCGCTATCCGCAGTCGCCCGACCTCGACGCCTTCTGGCGCAACCTCCGCGACGGCCGCGACTGCATCACCGAAGTGCCGGCGTCGCGCTGGGACTGGCAGCAGTGGTACAGCGAGGACGCCACCCGCGAGGGCGCGCATCTCAGCCGCTGGGGCGGCTTCATCGAGGGCGTGGACGAGTTCGATCCGCGCTTCTTCAACATCTCGCCGCGCGAAGCCATCGGCATCGATCCGCAGGAACGCCTGTTCCTGCAGCACGCCTGGCTCGCGCTGGAAGACGCCGGGCTGACCCGTGCCGCGCTGCAGGTGCCGGATGCGCACGGCCTGGCGGGACAGGTCGGCGTCTACGCCGGTGTGATGTACGGCGAATACAGCCTGTCCGGCAGCCTCGCCAGCATCGCCAACCGCGTGTCGTACTTCCTCAACCTGCATGGCCCGAGCCTGACGCTCGACACCATGTGCTCGTCCTCGCTGACCGCGCTGCACCTGGCCTGCCAGGATCTGCGCCTCGGCCGTACCGCGCTGGCCCTGGCCGGCGGCGTCAACGTCAGCGTGCATCCGAACAAGTACACGATGCTCAGCGGCGGCCAGTTCATCTCCCGCGACGGCCACTGCCAGAGCTTCGGCGAAGGCGGCGACGGTTACATCCCGGGCGAGGGCGTGGGCATCGCGGTGCTCAAGCGCCTGGCCGACGCCGAGCGCGACGGCGACCGCATCCTCGGCGTGATCCGCGCGACCGCGCTGAACCATGGCGGCAAGACCAACGGCTACACCGTGCCGAACCCGCAGGCGCAGGCCGACGTGATCGCCCGCGCACTGCGCGAGGCCGGCATCGACGCGCGCCACGTCACCTACGTCGAGGCGCACGGTACCGGCACGAAGCTGGGCGATCCGATCGAGATCAATGCGCTGAGCCGTGCGTTCCACGCGCGCGGCGGCGACGCCGCGCAGGACGCCGGCTGGTGCCTGATCGGCTCGGCCAAGTCGAACATCGGCCACTGCGAATCCGCCGCGGGCATCGCGGGCGTGACCAAGGTGCTGCTGCAGATGCGCCATGGCCAGGTCGTGCCCTCGCTGCATTCGCGCACCCTCAATCCGCACATCGATTTCGCGGCGACCCCGTTCGAGGTCGTTCAATCGCTGCGCCCATGGGCGCGCCCGGTCGTCGACGGCATCGAACGTCCGCGCATCGCCGGCATCTCGTCGTTCGGCGCCGGTGGTTCGAACGCGCACGTGCTGATCGAGGAATACCGCGCCGCCGAAGCCGTGGCGGCCGACGCCGGCCCGGTGCTGGTGCCGCTGTCCGCGCGCACGCCCGAACAGCTGCTGCAGCGCGCCCGCGACCTGCGGGAGGCGCTGCAGGCCGACGACGCGCCGTCGCTCGACGCACTGGCCTGGACCCTGCAGACCGGTCGCGAGGCCATGGACGCGCGCTTGGCGATCGTCGCGGCCTCGCTCGATGCGCTGCGTGCTGCGCTCGACGCGGTGATCGCCGGCACGCCGGCAGGCGAGGGCGTGCATCGCGGGCTGGTGCGCGATCACCGCGATGCGGTCGCCGCGCTGGAGGAAGACCCGGCCGTGCTCGATGCGGCGCATGCCAATGGCGATGCCGCCGCCATCGCCGGGTGGTGGGTGAAGGGCGCGAGCATCGACTGGACGCGACTGCGTGCCGGTCGCCCCGCACCGCGTCGTGTCCCGCTGCCCGTGTATCCCTTCGCCCGCGAACGCTACTGGCGCGATCCCGTGGCCGCCGCCGCGAAGGCCGCACTGCCGCCGGGCGCGGCCACGCAGGCCGTGACCGACGCGCATGCGATCGCGCCCCTGCATCCGCTGGTGCATCGCAACCGCTCAGGCCTCGACGGCCTGCGCTTCGAATCCGTGTTCGCCGCCGGCGACCCGGCGCTGATCGACGGGGCCTTGCCCGATGCGAGCCTGCCGGCGATGGCGCTGGCGGCGCTCGAACTGGCCGCGCCGCAGGACGCGGCCGGGCACGGCGACGACGCGCACTGGGCGCTCGACGATGTCGCCTGGGGCATGCCCGCGACCGATGTCGCCGGTCGTGCGCTGCAGGTCTCGCTGCTGCCGCGCGGCGCCGACGGCATCGCCCTCGAAGAAATCGCGCTCGAAATCCACGACGCCGACGACCGGGTCCATCTGCAGGCCGTGGCCCGGCGGCGCCCTGGTCCGCGCGTACCGCTGCCGGCTCCGCCCGTGCAGCCCGAAGCGCTGGTCGCGCAGGCATCGGCGGTCGAGACGCGGCCCGCGATCGATGTCGCGTCGATCCCGGCGCGCGCCTCCGTGCCCGCGCCGAGGACGCTGCGCGAACTGCCGCTCGCCATCCCATCCCCTGACGTGATGTCGGTCGTTGCCGGGGACGCGCCGGTCGCCGCCAGCGGTCCCGTGCCGGCGAAACCGACGAACATCGCACTGCGCCCGGCTGTCGACGTGCCGCTCGCGCCGGTCGAAGCCAAGGGCCGCGTGCGCCTCGCGCCGCTGTCCGCCGCGCCCGCTGCGGCGGCGACGCCGTCGAGCGCGTGCGCGCCGCTGCGCCTGTTCGACGCGGGCGAGGGACTGCGCATCCTGCGCATCGAAGCGCCCTTGTCCGACTGCGCGGAAGCGCTGGCCATCGCGCTGCGCCGCGCGACTGCAGACGACGGCCTGCGCACGATCCGCATCGAAGGCGCGCATCCGCAGGCCTGGCAGGGCGGCCGCGACACGCTGGACGCGCTGGTCCGGGCCGAGGTGTTCGCGATCCTGGCCGCGCTCGCCGTGCCGACGCTGGCCGTGGTGGCCGGCGATGCCCGCGGTGCCGGCCTGCTGCTGGCCAGTGCCTGCACCCTGGTGGTGGCCGACGAGGCCGCCCGCTTCGGCTTCACCGATCCCGACGGCGCGCTGTTCCCGACGGCGCACGAAGACCGCTGGTTCCGCGCGCGACTCGGCGATGCGCTCGCCGACGACCTGCTGTACCGGCATTGCCATCGTCGTGGCAGTGCGCTGCGCGAGGCCGGCTGGGCGGCGCGCTTCGTGCCGGCCGCCGAGGTCGCGGCGTCGGCCGATGCGCTGTGCGCGTCGCTGTCGACGAAATCCCCGCTGGCGCTGGGCCTGCTCGCCGGGCATCTCGCACGCGATCTGTCGCCCTTGCTGAGCGCGCTGCAGGTCGCATCCGCGCCCGTGACCCATGCGCCCACCGTCGAACGCAACGTGCGCCATGTGCGCCTGCAGGACGATGTGGCACCCGGCGCGCTGCTTGCGCCGCTGTTCGATGCCATCGAACGCGCGCGCGACGATTCGTCGATCGCGTCGATCGTGCTGGCCTGCGACATGCCCGGTGGCCTGCCGGACGCGCTGCCTGTCGAGACGCTGCGCGGCGCCATCGACGCCGTGCTGCACAGCCGCGTGCCCGTGGTCGCGGCGCTGGACGGCGACACCGGCGGTGCCGCCTGGCTGCTCGCGCTGGCCTGCGACGCGCTGGTGCTGCGATCCGCCACGACCTGCTCGACCTCGATGCACTGGCACGATGCCGCGCTGCGTGCCGATGTCGTCGCACTGGCCTCGCTGCGCCTGCCGGACGCGCTCGCTCGCCGTCTCGCCTTCGCCGGCGGTACCGGCACTGCGGATGCCTTGTGCGTTGCGGGCGTGCATGTGGTCGACGATGTCCCGGCTGCCGCCCGGGCACTGGCCGAGGGCTGGGCACGCTGGCCCGACGCCGCGCTGCGCGGCTGGAAGTCGGCGCAGGCGGCGCGGATCGATGCGCTGCGTGCCGAATTGGCCATCGAGCCGGAGGAGGCGGTCGAGCAGGCCGCGGCCGCATCAGCCGGCAGCGTTGCGGCATGCGATGCCGCGGCGCCGTCGTCCGTCGTCGATCTCGTCCTGCGCGACGACGGCGTGGCCGTGATCGCGCTGCAGGATCGCGACGCCCGCAACATGTTCACGCCCGCGCTGGTCGCAGGCCTGCGTGCGGCGTTCGCGAAGGCGGAAGCCGCGCCGGATTGCCGCGCCATCGTGCTCACCGGCTACGACAGCTGGTTCGCGACCGGCGGCACGGTCGACACCCTGCTCGCGATCCAGGACGGCCAGTCGCGCTTCACCGACGAGACCCTGTTCCAGCGCGCGCTCGACTGCCCGCTGCCGGTGGTCGCCGCGATCCAGGGCCACGGCATCGGCGGCGGCTGGTCGTTCGGCATGTTCGCCGACCTGGTGCTGCTGTCGGCCGAAAGCCGCTATCTCAGCCCGTACATGGGCTACGGCTTCACGCCGGGCGCCGGTTCGACGATGACCTTCCCGCTGCGCATCGGCCACGACCTCGCGCGCGAGACCCTGCTCACCGCCGAGGAGATCGCCGGCCACGTGCTGCGTGATCGCGGCGTGAGCCTGCCGGTGCTGCCGCGCCGCGAAGTGCCCGAGGCCGCGATCGCGCTGGCCTCGGCCATCGCGGCCCGGCCGCGTGCCGAACTGGTCGCGCTCAAGCGCCTGTGGGCGCGCACCATGCGCGCGCAGCGCGCGTCGGTCTACGCGCGCGAGCTGGAGATGCACGCGCAGACCTTCGTCGGCAACGCCGACACGCTGGCGACGATCCGTGCGCGCTTCGCCGCGCCGCAGGCCTCGGTCCCGACGGTGCCGGCAGCGCAGGCGATCGCCGCGATGGCGCCTGCGGCCACGACGTCCGTGCTGGCGCCGGTCGATGCCGCGTCGCTGCAGGCGAAGATCGGCGACATGCTCGCGCAGGAACTGTTCCTGTCGGCCGACGAGATCGACGCGGACGCGCCCTTCATCGACCTGGGCCTGGACTCGATCACCGGCGTGACCTGGATCCGCCGCATCAACGCCGAATACGGCACCGACATCGAAGCGACCCAGGTCTACAGCCATCCCACGCTGCGCCGCCTGTCGGCGCTGGTGGTCGCCGAACTCGCGGGCCGGGCCGCCACGGGGCAGGGCACCGCGATCGTGCCATCGCACTCTCCGGAGTCCTCGCCGCCGGTCCCGGCGCAGCGCGTACAGGCCGCGCCGCCGCGCGCGGTCGATCCGCTGCCGGCGCTGGTCGACACGCTGCGCGGAATGCTCGCGCAGGAGCTGTTCCTGCAGCCGCACGAGATCGACGAGGACACGCCGTTCATCGACCTCGGCCTGGATTCGATCACCGGCGTGACCTGGGTGCGCCGGATCAACGCCGAATACGGCGTCGACATCGAAGCGACCCAGGTCTACAGCCATCCCACGCTGCGCCGCCTGGCCGCGCTGGTCGCGAGCGCGCTGCCGCCGCCGGTCGCGCCGGCCCATGCCGGCGCGTCGCCACGCCTCGTCCACGCCCGTGCCGGTTGCGCCCATGCCGCCACGCCGGTCGCGCCCGGCGTCACTTTCGCATGACCTCGTGGCGCACCGCGTCGTCCCGCGCCTGCAGGCCACCGTGGCCGCGACGAAGGACGCGAAGGACGCAAGGAAGGACAGCGACGATGCGATGACCCGCCCGGTGGCGATCATCGGCGAAGCCGGCCGCTTCCCGCAGGCAGCGGATCTCGATGCCTTCTGGCGCAATCTCGCCGAAGGCCGCGTCTGCATCGGCGAAGTCGGTCCGGAGCGCTGGTCGCTCGACGCGCACTATCGCGAAGGCGCGCCGACCGCCGGGTACACCAACAGCAAGTGGCTCGGCGCGCTGGAGGATTTCGACCGCTTCGATCCGCTGTTCTTCAGCATTTCGCCGACCGAGGCGGAATCCATGGATCCGCAGCAGCGCGTCTTCCTCGAAGCCTGCTGGCACGCGCTGGAGAACGCCGGCCGCGATCCGCACGGCCTGTCCGGCGCGCGCTGCGGCGTGTTCGTCGGCTGCGGTCCCAGCGACTACCACCAGGTCGCCGAGCACCATCGCCTCAGCGCCCAGGGCTTCACCGGCGCGGCCACCTCGATCCTCGCCGCGCGCATCGCCTACGCGCTCGACCTGCGCGGCCCCTGCGTGTCGATCGACACCGCCTGTTCGTCGTCGCTCGTCGCGATCGCGCAGGCCTGCGACAGCCTCAACTCCGGCCAGAGCGACCTCGCCCTGGCCGGCGGCGTCTACGTGATGGGCGGGCCGTCGATGCACATCATGACCGCGCAGGCGGGCATGCTGTCGCCGGACGGCCGCTGCCACACCTTCGACGCCAACGCGAACGGCTTCGTGCCGGGCGAGGGCGTCGGCGTCGTGGTGCTCAAGCGCCTCGACGACGCCCTGCGCGACGGCGACCGCATCGACGCGGTCATCGAAGGCTGGGGGGTCAACCAGGATGGCCGCAGCAACGGCATCACCGCGCCGAACCAGGACGCGCAGACCGCGCTGCTGCAGTCGGTCTACCGCCGCTTCGGCATCGATCCCGACGGCCTGCAGCTCATCGAAGCCCACGGCACCGGCACCCGGCTCGGCGATCCCATCGAAGTGGCGGGCCTCAAGGCCGCGTTCGCGCCGTTCACGCAGCGCGCGGGCTTCTGCGCGCTGGGTTCGGTGAAGAGCAACATCGGCCACTGCCTCACCGCGGCCGGCATCGCCGGGGTGCTCAAGCTGGTGCTGGCGCTGCGCCATCGCCAGTTGCCGCCGACCGTGAACTTCGAGCGCATCAACGAGCACATCCAGCTCGACGGCAGCCCGTTCCAGGTCAATGCGCAGCTGCGCGACTGGGCGGTGCCCGCGGGCGCGCGCCGGCGTTCGGCGGTGAGTTCCTTCGGCTTCAGCGGCACGAATGCGCATCTGGTCATCACCGAAGCGCCGGTCGTCGCCGATGCGCCTGTGCAGGCAGCGGCCGGCCCGGTGCCGGTGCCGCTGTCGGCGCGCACGCCGGCGCAGCTGCGCCAGAGCGCGGCGGCCCTGCTGGCGCGCCTGCGCGCGGACGATGCCGTTTCGCTCGACCTGCAGGCCATCGCCTGGACGCTGCAGCACGGCCGGCATGGGTTGGGCGAGCGCGTCTGCTTCCTCGTCCATGATGTCGCCGGCCTGCGCGCAGCGCTCGAGGCCTGCGTCGACGACCGCGCGCAGCCCGGCGTGCGTTTCGAAGGCCAGGTCAAGCGCGATCGGCCCGGCCTCGGCCTGCTGCTGCAGGACGAGGACGTGCGCCAGACGGTGATCGGCAAATGGCTGTCCGAGCGACGCCACGACCGCCTCGCCGATGTCTGGGCCAAGGGCCTGGATCTCGACTGGCGCATCTTCCGGCCCGAAGGCGCACGCACGCCGCGTCCGCTGGCCCTGCCGGGCTATCCGTTCGCGCGCGACCGCTACTGGCTGTCGCTGGACATGGACAGCAGCGCCGCACGCCGGCATCCGCTGCTGCAGGAGAACGTTTCGCTGCTCAGCCGGCAGCGCTACCGCACCCGCCTGCGCGGCGACGAAGCCACGTTGCGCATCGAGCAGGACGGCCTCGCCGTGGTGTCGCCGTTCGCGCTGCTCGACATGGCGCGTGCCGCCATGGCCGACGCCACCGCCGACCTCGGCGACGATACCGGCGTCGCGCCGTCGATCGTGCTGGCCGAGGTGGCCTGGTCGACGCCGGTGCCGTTCGCGGCCGGCGTCGAACTGCGCGTGGACCTGTTCGCGCTGGACGATGCCGACGGCACCGATGTCGGGATCGGCTTCGAGATCGGCTTCGAGATCCGCAGCGACCGCAGCGATGCGCCGCACGTCCACGGCATGGCCGTCGCGCAGTTGCCGCAGCCGCAGCGTCTGGATCTGGACGCACTGCGTGCGCGGATCCCGACGCAGGCGGGCGATCCGCCCTCGCTGCGCCGCGGCACGCAGGAAGTCCTGGCGGGCCTCGCCGCACCCGCCGATGCGGCGGCCTGGGGCTTGCATCCCGCGCAGGCGCAGGCCGCGCTGGACGTGGCCGCGCGCCTGATGGGCCACGCGGGAACCGCGGTGCCGTGCACGCTGCTGCAGGCCACGGTCGAGACCGCAGCCGATGGGCATCGCGACGCCCACGGCCTGCAGGCCTGGATCCGCCACGGTGCCGATGCCGGCTCGGTCGACATCGACCTGCTCGACGACACGGGCCTGGTGCGCGCCCGGCTGCAGGGGCTGCGGATGGCGGCGTCCGCCGACGCAGCGCCGCTCGATGAGGCCGATGCGGCCGACGAAGCCCGGGTGCATTTCACCGCGCCGGTCTGGGACAGCATCGGCGCCTTGCCGGTCGAAGCCGATCGCAGCGCCGGCAAGCGCGTGGTCGCGGTCAACTTCGATCCGGCCCAGTGCGAACGCCTGCGCGCGCATTACGGCGAGGCGCAGCTGCGCTTCGCGACGCTCGACGGCAGCGAAGACGTGGCCACGATCGCCGAGCGCCTGGGCGAGGGCGACATCGATCGCCTGCTGTGGCTCGCGCGTACGTCCAGCCCGGCCGCAAACGAAGACGCGATCGACGGCAGGCAGGTCGGCGACAGGCTCGTCGACGATGGCGTGATCGCGGACCAGTCGCTCGGCATCCTGCAGGCGCTGCGGATCGCACGTGCGCTGGTCGCGCTCGGCCACGAGACCCGCGCGCTGCGCTGGGACATGATCGCGCCCGGCAGCATTCCGACCCATCGCACCGACGCGGTCGACCCGACCCACGCCGGCCTGCAGGGCTTCTCGGGCAGCCTGGCCGCGGTCTATCCGTCCTGGGCCATCCGCCTGATCGATGCGCCCGCCGCGGAAACCGCCGCGCTCGACGGCCTCGACCGGCTGCCGCTGCTGCCGCGCAACAACTGTCATGCGCTGCGCGGCGCCGGCTGGTATCGCCAGCGGCTGATCGAAGTCGAGACCCCCGCTGCCGAGTCGCCTTCGCCGTATCGCGACGGTGGCGTGTACGTGGTCGTGGGCGGCGCCGGCGGCATCGGCGAACTGTGGACCCGCCACGTGGCCGCGCGCCATCGCGCCCGGGTGGTGTGGCTCGGCCGGCGCCCGCTGGACGAGGCCCTGCGCGCGAAGATCGACGCGATCGCGGCGGTCGGCCCGGCACCGCTGTACCTGCAGGCCGACGCCACCGATCCGCTGCAGTTGCAGGCCGCCTGCGCCGAGATCCGCAGCCGCTTCCCGGCGGTGCACGGCGTGGTGCATTCGGCGGTCGGCGCCTTCGACCAGAGCCTCAAGACCATCGCCGAAGCCGACTTCCGTGCCGTGCTCGCGCCGAAGATCGACCTCAGCGTGCGTCTCGCCCAGGCCTTCGATGGCGAGCCGCTGGATTTCGCGCTGTTCTTCTCGTCCAACGCCTCGTTCGTGCGCGGCGCGGGCATGAGCGGCTACTCCGCCGGCTGCAGCTTCAAGGATGCGTACGCGCAGTGCCTGGCGCAGCGCTGGTCGTGCCCGGTCAAGGTGGTCAACTGGGGCTACTGGACCGTCGGCGCGGGCGACGCCATCTCCGACGCGATGAAGCACTACTTCCACGAGAGCGGCTATCGCCCGCTCGATGCGGACGAAGCGATGCAGGCCCTCGACACCCTGCTGGCCGGCGATTTCGTGCAGCTGTCGATCACGCGGCACCTGGGCCGGGCCAACGCCGACGACGGCGACGACTGCCTCCTGTCACACGGTCGCGGCGACGTGGCCGCGCCGCTGGACGTGCTGCGCGCGCTGGACTTCAGCGAAGCCTTCGCGCCGTTCTCGGCCAAGGCGGGCGCGGAGATGGAACCCCTGTTGTGCCGGCTGCTGGCCGGGATCCTGGGGACGACCGCCGATGTGGCGCCGGCGTTCCGGCGCTGGCGCAGCGAAAGCCTGGCGATCGTCGCCGCGGCCGGTGCCGACGATGGCACGCCGCTCGAAACGCTGTGGCAGGCCTGGGACGCGGCGATGGCGGGCTGGTCGCAGGATGCGGGCCGCGCGGCGCTGTGCGCGCTGGTCGATGCCTGCATGCGCGCCTTGCCGGACATCCTGGCCGGTCGCCGCAAGCCGACCGACGTGATCTTCCCCGGTGCGTCGCTGGCGTTCGTGGAGCGGGTGTACAAGACCGACGCGCTGTCGCTGGCCTACAACGAAAGCCTGAGCGAAACCCTCGTCGCCGCAGTGCGTGCCCAGCTGGAGCGTGCGCCGGGCACGCGGCTGCGCATGCTCGAGATCGGCGCCGGCACCGGCGCGACGACGGTCGGCATCCTCGCCAAGCTCGGCCCGTACGCGGACCGGATCGACGAGTACTGCTACACCGACCTGTCGAAGGCCTTCCTGTTCCACGCCGAGACGCATTACGCGCCCGGCGCGCCCTACCTGCGGACGCGGCTGTTCGACGTGGAGAAGCCGCTGTCGACGCAGGGCATCGACCCGGGCAGCTACGACGTGGTGATCGCGGCGAACGTGATCCATGCGACGCGCAACATCCGCAACACGATCCGCAACGCCAAGGCGTTGCTGCGTCGCGATGGCCTGCTGCTGATGAACGAGGTCAGCGACCACTCGATCAGCGGCCACGTGACCTTCGGTCTGCTCGATGGCTGGTGGCTCAACGAGGACGAGGAGGTGCGCATCCCGGGCTCGCCGGGCCTGTATCCCGAGCGCTGGCAGGAAGTGCTGTCGACCGAGGGTTTCCACGTGGTGCTGTTCCCGTGCCGGGACGCGCACTTCGCCGGGCAGCAGATCGTCGCCGCGTTCGCCGATGGCGTGGTCCGCCAGCGCCGGGCCGCCGTGGCGCCCGCCGCGCGCCTTGCCTCGCCGCCGCCCCGCGCCCTCCCGGCGCCGCGTCCCGTCGCGCCGGCACGACCGGTGCCGTCCGTGGCCGCTCCGGTCGCGCCGATCGTATCCGCGGCGGCGCAGGCCGCACCGATCGCCCGCAGCCATGCATCGCTGCGCGACGAGACGGTGCGTTTCTGCAAGCAGGTCATCGGCCGCGCCCTGAAGCTGGCCGAGCACGAGATCGATGCCGGCGAACCGCTGGAACGCTACGGCATCGACTCGATCATCGTCGGCCTGGTCAACCAGGAGCTGCACCGGCAGTTCGGCGACATCGGCAGCACCCTGCTGTTCGAACACCAGACCGTCGATGCGCTCGCCGATCACCTGCTCGCCACGCAGCGCACGCGACTGGAGGCGATGCTGGCGCCACGGCAGGTCGCACCGCCCGCTCCGGTTCCGGCGCCCGCCCCGACGCCGGCCGTGCAGGCCCCGCGCGCATCGGTCCGTGCGTCCGTCGCACCGGTGACGCAAGCGAGCCTGCGCGAGCGCACGGTGGACTTCTGCAAGCGCATGCTCGGCCGCGCGCTCAAGCTCGAAGTCCACGAGATCGACGCCGCCGAACCGCTGGAGCACTACGGCATCGATTCGATCATCGTCGGCCTGGTCAACCAGGAACTGCACCGGCAGTTCGGCGACGTCGGCAGCACCCTGCTGTTCGAACACCGCACCGTGGACGCGCTGGCCGACCACCTGCTCGACGCGCACCGTGACCGCCTCGAAACGATCCTCGCGGTCGACACGACGGCCGACACGGCGGCCGGCACCGCGCCCGCCGCCGCGCCCATGCCTGCATCGACGCCGGCAACGGATGCGGCGCAGGGGCAGGGCACGCGCATTGCGCTGCGCATGCGCGGTCGCGGTGCGGCCGCGCGCAGCACCGCGCCGCAGGGCGATCGCGGCCCCCTCGTTCGCCAGCCGATCGCCATCGTCGGCATCAGCGGCATGTATCCCGGCGCCGACGACCTCGATGCCTTCTGGGAGGCCCTCAAGCGCGGCTACGACGGCATCGGCGACATCCCGTCGCGGCGCTGGGCGCTGGAGGGCTTCTTCGACGAGGACGAGCATCGCGCGGTCGAACGCGGCATGAGCTACTGCAAGCGCGGCGGCTTCCTGGAACGCTTCGCCGAGTTCGACGCGCTGTTCTTCGGCATCCCGCCGCGCGAAGCGATGAACATGGATCCGCAGGAGCGCCTGTTCATCCAGACCGCCTGGCTCGCGCTGGAGAACGCCGGCTACACCCGGCGCACCCTGCGCGAGGACTTCCAGCGCCGGGTCGGCGTGTTCGCCGGCATCACCCGCGCCGGCTACAACCTCTACCGCGGCACGGTCGGCGCCGACGAGAAGTTCTGGCCGCGCACGTCCTTCGCCTCGGTGGCCAACCGCCTGTCCTACCTGCTCGACATCCAGGGACCCAGCCTGCCGGTCGACACCATGTGCTCGTCCTCGCTCACCGCCATCCACGAGGCCTGCGAACACATCCACAACGGCGACTGCGACGTGGCCATCGCCGGCGGCGTCAACCTCTACCTGCATCCCACCAGCTACGTCGACATGTCGTCGCAGCACATGCTCTCGCGCGACGGCGTCTGCAAGAGCTTCGGCGAAGGCGCGAACGGCTTCGTGCCGGGCGAGGGCGTGGGCGTGGCGATCCTCAAGCCGCTGGCGCGGGCCGAGGCCGATGGCGACCTCATCCATGGCGTGATCCTCGCCAGCCACGTCAACCACGGCGGCAGGACCAACGGTTTCACCGTGCCCAACCCGACCGCGCAGGCCGAGCTGGTGCGCCGCGCGATCGACAAGGCCGGGATCAGCGCGCGGGCGATCGGTTACATCGAAGCGCACGGCACCGGCACCGAACTGGGCGATCCGATCGAGATCGCCGGGCTGCAGCAGGCGTTCTCGCGCGACACCGCCGACACCGGCTTCTGCCGGATCGGCTCGGCGAAGTCGAACATCGGCCACCTCGAAGCCGCCGCGGGCATCGCCGGCCTTACCAAGGCCCTGCTGCAGCTGCGCCACGGCCAGATCGTGCCGAGCCTGCACTGCGCGCGGATCAACCCGCACATCCGCTTCGAGCGCACCGCCTTCGAGGTCAACCGGCACCTGGTGCCCTGGGAGCGGCCGACGATCGACGGCCGCGTCCTGCCGCGCATCGCCGGGGTGTCCTCGTTCGGTGCCGGCGGCGCGAATGCCCACGTCCTGCTGCAGGAATACCTGCCGGCCCCCGCAGCGATGCACGGATCGGCGATGCCGCCGGGCGGCCGGGTGCTGGTGCCGCTGTCGGCGCGCAGCGAGGAACAGCTGCGGCAGAAGGCGGCCGACCTGCGCGATGCCCTGCGCGCGGCCGGCGACGCGCTCGCGCTGGACGAGGTGGCCTGCACGCTGCAGATCGGACGCGAAGCGATGGAAGAGCGCGTCGCGCTGCTGGTCGGCGACCGCGCCGAACTGGTCGCGCAGCTCGATGCGCTCGCCGAGGGCAGGCCGCCGGCGGGTCCGCACCATCGCGGCCAGGTGCAGCGGCGCCGCGATGCGGCATCGGCGGAAGCCGTGGCCGACGCGCTGGCCGACGCGCTGCGCGGGCAGCGTTTGCCCGAACTGGCGCGACTGTGGGTCGGTGGCGTCGAGGTCGACTGGCGGCAACTGTATCCGGCAGGCCTGCCGCGCCGCGTGGCGCTGCCCGGTTACCCCTTCGCCCGCGACGAGTACTGGCTGGACACATTCGCAGGCGAAGATGCATCGCTGGCGTCGGGTTCGTCCGTGCAGGCGGCCGCCGTGCCGCCCGCATCGACGGCGGCGGGCCGGCGCGACTTCGGTCTGATCGAGGACATCCTCGGACGCATCGAAACCTCCGCGCTCGACGCGCAGCAGGGCGCGCGGCTGTTGAAGAAGCTGGTCTGAGGCGGCACAGGTTGGACGCAACACGGACACGCAAGGATCGCCGGCCCGGGAACGCAGGTTCCCGGGCCAGTGCAGAAGGAAGACAAGGAACACCATGATCGATTTCGTCGAATACGTCGTATCCGAGCTCAGGAGCCGCAGGCTCTCGAAGGACAACGCACTCAACCTGATCCGCCAGTTCTCGCTGGGCCCGGCGGCGGGCGGGGCGCGCCTGCACCCGCTGCTGCACCGGAACGCGTCCGACATCCACCAGCAGTGCTATCGCTCGACCTTCGACGGCAGCGAGTTCTTCCTCGACGACCACCAGGTGGCGCCCGAAGGCCACGCGCCGCTGCGCGTGCTCCCGGGCGTCGCCTATCTGGAAATGGCGCGGGCCGCGGTCCGCGACGCGATCCCGGAGTGGGCCGGCGCCGGGGCCATCCGCCTCGACGACGTGGTCTGGATCAAACCCATCGCAGTCGAAGCGCCACGCGATGTCTTCGTCGCGCTCGACCTGATCGAACCGGCGGGCGAGGGCGCATCGCGCGTGGCCTTCGAGGTCTACACCGTCGCCATGCAGGCCGACGGTACGCCCGAAGAGACCATGCACTGCCGCGGGCTGGCGCGCATGGCCGACGCGGGCGACACCGCAGCGACGCTGGACCTGGCGACGCTGCGCGCACGGATGGCGGGCGGCGCGCTGGACGCCGATGCGGTCTACGACGCCTATCGCCGCATGGGCATGCGCTTCGGCCCGGGGCATCGCGCGGTGGCGCAGGTACTGCGTGGAGGGCATGAAGCGCTCGCGCGGCTGGTGCTGCCTGCCGGGCAGGTCGCCGACCACGGCGATTACGTGCTGCATCCGAGCCTGCTCGATGGCGCCCTGCAGTCGGCGTTCGGCCTGCTCGATCCGGAGGCCGGCCTGCCGGACCGGCCCTCGCTGCCCTTCGCGCTGGCCTCGGTGCGCATCGACACGCCGTGTCCGCGCGAAGCCTGGGTCTGGCTGCGCCATGCGCCGGATTCCACGCCGGGCGAGAAGATCAGCCGCCTGGACATCGATCTGTGCGATGCCGAAGGCCGCGTCTGCGTGGCCCTGCGCGGTTTCGCCTCGCGTGCGCTGGCCGCCACGACCGGCACCGCCGCAGGCACGCCCGACGTGGCGCACGTCGCCGACATCGCGGGCGACGACACCGTAGGCGATGGCCTGATGCTGGCCGAACCCGAATGGATCGCGCGGGCCACGGGGCAGGGCATGGGCGACACCGATGCCCGGGCCTGCCTGCTCGTCTGCGGCCTGCCATCGGCCACGGTCGATGCGCTGCGCACCGCGCTGCCGGGCACCGCCCTCCACGTGCTGCCCGATGCGCAGGACCTCGCGCTCGACCGTGCCTACACCGATGCCGCACGGGCGACGCTGGCGGTCGTGCAGGCGATGCTGCGCGAGGTCGCCGATGCCGCAGACGCGCCGATCTGGCTGCAGCTGATGATCGCCGGGCACGCGCAGGCGCTGCCGATGCAGGGCCTGTCCGGCCTGCTGCTCACCGCCGCGCGCGAACAGCCGAGGCTGCGCGTGCAGACCCTGCTGGTCGACACCGGCTGCGATGCCGGAACCCTCGCGCGCATCCTGCGCGAGGAACGTGCGATCGCGGATGTCCCGCCCGATGCGCTGGTGCGCCATGTCGACGGCACGCGCCAGGTGCGCGGCTGGCGTCCGCTGCCGCCCGCCGTGCACGGCGATGCCGATGGCCTCTACCGCGACAGCGGCGTGTATCTCGTCACCGGTGGACTGGGTGGCCTCGGCCGGCTGTTCGCCGCCGACATCCTGGCCCGGGCCGGCCGCGCCCGCGTCGTGCTCACCGGGCGCGCTGCGGCATCGGCGGACATCGCGACCGCGCTGGACGCGATCGATGCGGGTGCCGTCGCCACGGGCCGCCTGCTGTACCGCAGCCTCGACCCCGCCGATGCCGAGGCCACGCATGCGCTGCTGGCCGCGCTGTGCGCGGAGTTCGGCCGCATCGACGGCATCCTGCACTGCGCGGGCATGGTCGACGACGGCCTGCTCGCGCAGAAGTCCGCCGACGGCATGGCGCGGGTGCTGGCGCCGAAGGTGGCCGGCACGGTGCATCTGGATGCCGCCAGCGCCGCGCTGGACCTCGACTTCCTCGCATTGTTCTCGTCCGGCGCCTCGGTGCTGGGCAATGTCGGGCAGGGCGACTATGCCGCCGCCAACGGGTTCCTCGACGCCTTCGCGGCGCATCGCAACCGCCTGGTCGCGGAGGGCGCGCGTCGCGGCCACACCCTGGCCGTGAACTGGCCGCTGTGGGCCGAGGGCGGCATGCGGATGCCGGCGTCGCAGTTGCAGGCGATGCGCGCCGCCACCGGCATGGGCGCGATGTCGACCGCGAACGGCCTGGCCGCGTTCCAGCGCAGCCTCGCTGGCGGGCATACCCAGACCGTGGCGATCGAGGGCGATCGGGCGCGGATCCGTGCCGTGCTGTTCGACGCCCCGCAGGCACCGGCACCGGCACCGTCGTCCGCGGTCGCGACGGTCGCCGTCGACACCGTGCACCAGGCCGACGACGACCTCGTCGAGCGCACCCGCGACTACCTGCGCAGGCAGTTGTCCAGCCTGTTCAAGCTGCCGTACCAGAAGATCGATCCGCGCGCGCCGCTCGAGCGCTACGGCATCGATTCGGTGCTGGCCATGGACCTCACCAGCCAGCTCGAAAAGAGCTTCGGGCCGCTGTCGAAGACCCTGTTCTTCGAACACCAGACCATCGACGAGCTGACCGCGTATTTCGTGCAGGCGCATGCCGCCACGCTGCGCGGGCTGTTCCCGGCGACCGCCGCCGCGACGACTGCCAGCGCGGCGACCGCAGCGGCCACCGTGCAGCCGGCGCCGGCACCGCTGGCGCTGCCGGCATCCACCGCCGGCGAACGCCGCCGCGGCCGGCGCAGCCTGGCCGCTGCCGCGCAGGCGACGCATTCGCGCGAGCCCATCGCCATCGTCGGCCTCAGCGGCCGCTATCCGGAATCGCCGGATCTGGCCGCGTTCTGGCGCAACCTCAGCGAAGGCCGCGACTGCATCGTCGAGATCCCCGGCGACCGCTGGGACTGGCGCGAGTACTACAGCGAGGACCGCAGCGCCGAGGGCGCGCACTACAGCCGCTGGGGCGGTTTCATCGCCGGCGTCGACGAGTTCGACCCGCTGTTCTTCAACATCCCGCCGGTCGACGCACCGATGATCGACCCGCAGGAACGCCTGTTCCTGCAGCATGCATGGGGTGCGCTGGAAGACGCGGGCATCACCCGTGCCGGGCTCCAGGTCGCCGCCGATCCCGCACAGGCAGGGCAGGTGGGCGTGTATGTCGGCGTGATGTACGGCGAGTACCAGCTGCTCGGCGCCGAAGCCAGCCTGCTCGGCCGCCGGATCGGCCTGCCGGTGAGCTACGCCAGCGTCGCCAATCGCGTCTCCTACCTGCTCAACGTCCACGGTCCGAGCATGACCCTGGACACGATGTGCTCGTCCTCGCTGACCGCGATCCATCTCGCCTGCCAGGACCTGCGCCTCGGGCGCACGCACGCGGCCATCGCCGGCGGCGTCAACGTCAGCCTGCATCCGAACAAGTACCTGATCCTCAGCGCCGGCCAGTACATCTCCACCGACGGCCACTGCCAGAGCTTCGGCGTCGGCGGCGACGGCTACATCCCGGGCGAGGGCGTCGGTGCGGTGGTGCTCAAGCGCCTGTCCGACGCCGAGCGCGACGGCAACCACATCCATGGCCTCATCCGCGGCAGCGCGCTGAACCACGGCGGCAAGACCAACGGCTACTCGGTGCCGAACCCGCGCGCGCAGTCGGCGGTGATCGCGCTGGCCCTGCGCGAGGCCGGCGTGGACCCGCGCCATGTCAGCTACATCGAAGCGCACGGCACCGGCACCAAGCTCGGCGACCCGATCGAGATCGCGGCGCTGGCGCAGGCCTTCCGTGCCTCGACCCAGGACACCGGCTTCTGCGCCATCGGCTCGGTCAAGTCGAACATCGGCCACTGCGAATCCGCAGCCGGTGTCGCCGGCCTGACCAAGGTGCTGCTGCAGATGCGCCACGGCCAGCTCGTGCCGTCGCTGCATTCGGACACCCTGAATCCGCACATCGATTTCCCGGCGACGCCGTTCGAGGTGGTGCAGACCCTGCGTCCGTGGACGCGGCCGATGATCGACGGGACCGAGCGCCCGCGCATCGCCGGGCTGTCCTCGTTCGGTGCGGGCGGTTCGAACGCGCATCTGGTCATCGAGGAGTACCGCGCGATCACGCCGCGGACCCTGCCGGCGACCGGACGCATGCTGCTGCCGCTGTCGGCGCGCACCCCGGCGCAGTTGCGCCAGCGCGCGGCCGATCTGCTGGCCTGCCTGCGCGACGGCGGCGCATCGATCGACTTCGGCGCGCTGGCCTGGACCCTGCGCCATGGCCGCGAAGCCATGGACGTGCGCCTGGCGGTGGTCGCCGACGGCGTGCCGGCATTGATCGACGCGCTGGCCGCGCACCTCGACGGTGCATCGCCACCGAGCGTGCACACCGGTCGCGTCGACAGCGACGACGAAGCCCTGGCCCTGCTGGCCGGCGACGACGACATGGCCGCCGCGGTCGACCGCTGGGTCGCGCGCGGCAAGCTGGAGAAGCTGGCCGAACTGTGGGTGCGCGGCTACGCGCTGGACTGGACGCGCCTGAAGCCGGATGCGCGGCCGGCGCTCGTCCCGCTGCCGACCTATCCCTTCGAACGCAAGGCGTACCGCTTCGATTCGGGTGCGATCCGTCGTGCCGGCGTGGTCTATGCGCCGGTCGGGGTTGCGGTCGCCGCGCCGCATCCGCTGCTGCATCGCAACGGCTCCGACCTGTACGGCCAGCGCTACGTCAGCGTGTTCGACGGCAGCGAAACCTTCCTGTCCGACCATCGCATCGGCGACACCGCGTCGGCGCGCCGCGTGCTGCCGGGCGTGGTCGCGCTGGAGATGGCGCGAGGCGCCGTCGATCTCGCGCTGCCCGCCGACGCGCCGCGCACGCTGGTCCTGCGCAATGTGGCCTGGACGCAGCCGGTGGTGGTCGATGCGCCGGTGACGCTGGCGTTGGAGCTGGATGCGGTCGACGAGGCCACGGTCGAATTCGCACTGCGGTCCGAGCCGGTCGCCGACGATGCGCAGACGCATTGCAGCGGTCGCATCGAAGCCGTCGCACCGATCGATGTCGCGCCGCTGGATCTGGACGCACTGCGCGGCAGGATGTCGCCGGGGCCGTCGCCCGACACGCTGTACGCCACCTTCGCCGCGATGGGGCTGCACTACGGTCCGGCGTTCCGCGGCCTGGTCGCGCTGCATCGCGGTGCTGGCGAAGTGCTGGCCGAACTCGCGCCACCTCATGCGGACGGCGACGCCTGCGCGCTGCCGCCGGCCCTGCTCGACAGCGCACTGCAGTCTGCGCTCGCCCTGGCCGATGCCGGCGACGCGTCGGCGCCGGCCGTGCCGTTCGCGCTGGAATCGCTCGCCGTCCACGCCCCGTGCGCCGCGCGGATGTGGGTCTGGCTGCGCGAATCCACCTTGCCGGGCGCGGAACTGCGCAAGTTCGATCTCGACCTGTGCGATGCGCAGGGACGTGTCTGCGTCTCGATCCGTGGCCTGAGCGCGCGTCGCCTGCGCCTGCCGGCCGCGCAGTCGCTGCTGGTCGCGCGTCCGGCATGGACCGGGGCGCTCGCATCGCAGCCCCCGGTCGTTGCGACGCAGCGCCTCCTGCTGCTGGCCGGGCTGAAGGCGCCTGCCGATATCCGTGCGCAGGTGCAGGTGCTCGCCGACATTCCCGGCGCGCACGAACGCTATCGCGAAGCGACGCTGGCCGTGCTGTCGATGCTGCAGCAGTTGCCGCCCGGCGAAGCGGCGAGCCTGCAGGTCGCGGTGGCCGACGAAGGCGACACCGCGCTCCTCGCCGGGCTGTCGGGCCTGCTCGACACCGCGCGACAGGAACGCAGCAGGCTGCTCGCACAGCTCGTGCTGGTCGCGCCGGCCCTCGCAGCCGACGGCCTGGCCGCGCGCCTGCACGAGGCCGAGGCCACCGGCGCCACGCGGGTGCGCATCGATGCCGACGGCCGTCTCCTGCGCCGCGAGTGGCAGGACGAGACGCTCGACGGTGATGCGCCGGCCCCCTGCGCGTTCCGCGACGAGGGCGTCTACCTGATCACCGGCGGCCTCGGTGGGGTGGGGCGCGCCTTCGCGCGCGAACTGCTGCAGCGCACGCCCGGCGCCATCGCCGTGCTGTCCGGCCGCGGTGCGGACGACGCGGCGCGACGCGAGACCCTGCGTGCGCTCGCCGACGCGTGCGGCGTGGATGTCGCGCGTCTCGACTACCTGCAGCTCGACCTCGGCGATGGCGAGGCCGTCGGACGCGGCATCGCCGAACTGGTATCGCGCCACGGCCGGCTCGACGGGGTGCTGCACGCCGCCGGCGAGACCCGCGATGCGCTGATCCTGCGCAAGTCGCTGGGCGACGCCGACGCCGTGCTCGCGCCGAAGGTGCGCGGTACCTGGCACCTCGACCAGGCCACGCGCGGGATCGCCCTGGACTGGTTCGTACTCTGCTCGTCGATGAGCGCGGCCTTCGGCAACCCCGGCCAGGCCGACTACGCGGCCGCCAACGGCTTCATGGACGCCTTCGCGCAGCATCGCGAGGCCCTGCGCGTCGCCGGCGAACGCAGCGGCCGCACGCGCTCGCTGCTGTGGCCGCTGTGGCGCGAGGGCGGCATGCACGTCGATGCCGACACGCAGCGGGCGATGACCGCCGCGTCGGGCATGGTGCCGCTGGAAACGGCGTCGGCGATGCGCGCGTTCCATCACGCGCTGGCCGGCGACGATGCCTGCACGATCGTGGTCGAAGGCGATGCCGCGCGCCTGCGCCAGGCGCTGCGCGGCCGCGATCCGGCGCCGAAGCCGGCTGCCGTCGCCGTCGCGCCTGCGTCGCCTGCCGACACGGTGGGCGACGGCGATGCGCGTCTGCTCGAACACGCGCGCCGCCATCTCATCGCCGAATTCGCCGGCCTGATGGGCATGCCCGAGCACGAGGTCGACGCACGCGCGCCGCTGGAGCAGTACGGCATGGATTCCGTGCTGGCGATGAAGCTGACCACCCAGCTCGAACGCAGCTTCGGCACGCTGTCCAGGACCCTGTTCTTCGAATACCAGACCATCGCCGCGCTCGCCGCCTTCCTGGTGGCGACCTATCCCGACCGTCTGCGCAGCCTGGCCGGTCTCGACGCGGCGCTGCCGACCGCCACCGCGCCCACCGCGACGACGAGCGAGCGCAGCATCGCCTTCGCCACGAACGCCTCGTCGCGGACGTCGCGCCGTGGCCGCGCGATGCGTATTCCCGCCGCGCCGTCGCCCGCACCCGCGCACGACGCGCCGATCGCGATCATCGGCATCGCCGGGCGCTACCCGCAGGCCGACGATCTCGACGCGTTCTGGGGCAACCTGGTCGAAGGCCGCGACTGCATCGGCGAAGTCCCGGGCGATCGCTGGCACCACGCCGCGCTGTTCCATCCCGAACGCAACCGGCCCGGCACCAGCTACAGCAAGTGGGGCGGCTTCGTCGACGGCGTCGACCGCTTCGACGCGCTGTTCTTCGGCATCTCGCCGAAGGAAGCCGAGCTGATCGATCCGCAGGAACGCCTGTTCCTGGAAACCGCCTGGGAGACCTTCGAACACGCCGGCTACGCGCGCGAAGCGGTCGCCGGTCGACGCATCGGCGTCTACGTCGGCGTGATGTGGGGCCAGTACGAGCTGTACGGCGTCGGTGCCGGCGCGGCCGGTGCGCCCAGCTCGTCCTTCGCCTCGATCGCCAACCGCGTGTCGTACACGCTGGATCTGCACGGGCCGAGCCTGGCGCTCGACACGATGTGCTCGTCCTCGCTGACCGCGATCCATCTCGCCTGCGAAGACCTGCGCCGCGGCCACGCCGAGGCCGCGCTGGCCGGCGGCGTGAACCTGAGCCTGCATCCTGCGAAATACCTGAGCCTGAGCCAGGGCAACTTCGCGTCCACCGATGGCCGCTGCCGCAGCTTCGGCGCCGGTGGCGACGGCTACGTGCCGGGCGAGGGCGTCGGCGCGGTGCTGCTCAAGCCGCTGGATCGCGCCATCGCCGACGGCGACCGCATCCACGGCGTGATCCGCGCCAGCGCGATCAACCACGGCGGCAAGACCAACGGCTACACCGTGCCCAACCCGGTGGCGCAGGGCGAACTGGTGGCCGAGGCGCTGCAGCGCGCGGGCGTGCCCGCCGACAGCATCGGCTACATCGAGACCCACGGCACCGGCACCAGCCTGGGCGATCCGATCGAGATCACCGGCCTGGTCCGCGCCTGGCGCGCGGCCGGCGCGGGCGAGACCGACATCCCATGCGCCATCGGTTCGGTCAAGTCGAACATCGGCCATCTCGAATCGGCCGCCGGCATCGCCGCGCTGACCAAGGTGCTGCTGCAGCTGCGCCACGGCCGATACGTGCCGTCGCTGCATGCGGACACGCTCAATCCGCACATCGATTTCGATGCCACGCCGTTCCGCGTGCAGCGCACGCTGGCCGAGTGGCCGCGCCCGGCCATGCATCCGCGCCGCGCCGGGATCAGCTCCTTCGGTGCCGGCGGCGCCAATGCGCACCTGGTGGTCGAAGCGTACGAGGACGACCTGCCGGCGGCGACGCGGATCGAGCCGCAGCTGTTCCTGCTCTCGGCGCGCAGCCGCGAGGCGCTCGTCGCCTATGCGGCGCGGATGCTGGCGGCGCTGGAGGCGGCGGACGACGCGCGCTTCGCCGACATCGCCTACACCTCGCAGGTCGGTCGCACCGCGCTGGCCGAGCGGCTCGCGATCCAGGCCGCCGACCTGCCGGCGCTGCGCGCGCAACTGCGTGCCTGGCACGATGCGGCGCAGGACGGCCGCAAGACCGCCGGCACGGGTGTGTTCGAGGGCAATGCCCGCGCAGCCGGTGCCGGTGCGCTCGCGGCTATCGACGGCGAGGCCGGCGAAGCCTTCCTGCGCGCCACGCTCGACGCCCGCGCACTCGATGCGCTGGCGAAGCTGTGGGTCGCAGGCGTGAGCGTCGACTGGACGCGTCTGCATGCCGGCGTGCCCGTGCGCCGCATGCCGTTGCCGACCTATCCCTTCGTGCGCGAACGCTACTGGATCGCTGCGCCGGATCCGGTCGCGCTCGCGGTCTCACCCGGTGAGACGACAGGCATCGCCGCGCCGCGTCCGACAGCGACGACCGTGCATGCCCGTGCGACCTGGGACGCCGTGGCATCGGTGTCCGCAATGGTCGCACCCGACGGCCCTGTGCTGGTGATCGGCACGCCCGCGCAGACGGCGGCCATCGCCGACGCCTGCGGCGTGGATGCGACCTGCGCCGGCATGGGCGAAACCGACGTCGCCGACGCGATGGCGCAGCTGGCCACCGCCGGACGCATGCCGGCCGCCATCGTCGTGGTGCTGCCCGGCGGCGACGACATCGAGGTCGCGCTGGCGCAGGGCCTGTATCCGCTGCATGCCGCCTGCACGGCGCTGCTGCGCCTGCGTCCGGGCGCTTCGGCGCGGATCGTCGCCGTCGCGGCCCGTGGCGACGACGACAGCGCGCTCGTGCATGCCGGACTCGCTGGCTACCTGCGCAGCCTGGCGCAGGAGAACCCGCGTTTCGCCTGGAAGACGCTTGCGCTGGCCTCGTTCGACGATGGGACCATCGCGGCATCGCTGGCGCCGGAACTGCGCGAGCGCGACTGGACCAGCGGCGAGTACCGCATCGTCGATGGCGGGCGCAGGCGCCGACGCTTCGAAGCCTTCGCGCCGCCGAAGCCCGAGCGCGATGCGATCCGCCAGCGTGGCGTGTATCTGATCACCGGCGGCCTCGGTGGCCTCGGCCTGCTGTTCGCCACCCATCTGGCCACCCGCCACGCGGCGCGACTGGTGCTCACCGGCCGCTCGCCGCTGGACGCGCGCGGCGAAGCGACCCTGCAGGCGCTGCGCGACAGCGGCGGCGATGCCGTATACGTGCAGGCCGACGTGGCCGACGCCACGCGGGCGCAGGCTGCCGTCGACGCCGCACGCACGCGCTTCGGCCGCATCGACGGCGTGATCCACGCCGCCGGCGTGCATCGCGATGCCTTCGCCATCCACAAGGACCGCGACGCCATCGCCGCCGTGCTGGCCGCGAAGGTGCAGGGCACGCTGCACCTCGACGCCGCCACCGCGCAGGATTCGCTCGATCTGTTCGTCGGTTTCTCGTCGGTGTCCGGGGCCTTCGGCAACGCAGGCCAGTGCGACTACGCCTGCGCCAATGCCTTTCTCGATGCCTTCGCTGCACGCCGCGCTGCACGGGTCGCACGCGGCGAGCGCCACGGCCGCAGCCTGTCGATCGGCTGGCCGTACTGGCTGTCGGGCGGCATGCGCCTGTCCGATGACGAGATCCGCCTGGCCGCCGAACGCACCGGCATGCGGCCGTTGCCCGATGCCGACGGCGTGGCCGCTTGGCATGCGCTGCTCGCCGACGAGGTGGCCCATGCCGTGGTCGTCCATGGCGATGCCGCGCGCATCCGAGCCGCGCTCGATACGCCCCTTGCGGCGCAGGCAGCGCGCACAGCGCCTGCAGCGACTCCGCTGCCTGTCGCTGCGGCGGCAGACGGCGCGCTGCAGGGCAGGGCGGAGGACTACCTCAAGGGCCTGCTGTCGATCGAGATCAAGCTGCCGGTCGAGCGCATCGATGCGCAGGAGCGCTTCGAGGCCTACGGCGTGGATTCGATGATGGTGGCGCGCATCAACGCCGCGCTGGAACGCGACCTCGGCGAACTGCCGAAGACGCTGTTCTACGAATACACGAACATCGAGGAACTCGCCGCGTATCTGTCGCGCGATGCCGGCGCCGCGCTGCAGCGCCTCTTCGCGGAAACGGCGGGGGCGGCGGAAGCAGCGCAGGTCGATGCCGTTGCGTTTCCGCCTGCCGCGCCGCAGCGCGTGGTCGCGGCCTCGTCCGCGCCACCGGCGGCCCTGTCCATCGTGGCCGAGGCCGAGGCGCAGCCCGCGCCGACCGCACCGACGCCGGCAGACGGCCGCATCGCGATCATCGGCCTGCACGTGCGCTTGCCGCAGTCGCCGTCGCTCAACGCCTTCTGGGCACACCTGCGCGACGGCCGCGATCTGATCGGCCCGGTGCCGATGGATCGCTGGGACGCCGAAGCCTTCCACGATGCCGACCCGGCACGCGCGGCGGACGGGCGCATCTACTGCCGCACCGGCGGCTTCCTCGACGACGTCGACGCCTTCGACGCGGCATTCTTCGGCATCGCCGACGCGGATGCCGACGCGATGGACCCGCAGGAGCGCCTGTTCCTGCAATCGGCCTGGTCGGCGATCGAGGACGCCGGCTACACCCGCGACGGCCTGCGTGCGCGCCATCCGCGCGGTCGCGGCGTCGATGCCGGCGTGTTCGTCGGCGTCACCACGAATACCTACAGCCAGCTCACGCCCGAGGCATGGCGTCGCGGCCGCGCGGTCAACGCCAGTGCGATGCCGTGGTCGATCGCCAACCGCGTGTCCTACGTCTTCGATTTCCAGGGGCCGAGCCTGCCGATCGACACCGCCTGCTCCTCGTCGCTGGTCGCGATCCAGATGGCCTGCGACAGCCTGCGCCGCGGCGAGTGCGCGATCGCGATCGCCGGCGGCGTGAACCTGTACCTGCATCCGGCCAAGTACCACTCGCTGTGCGCACGCGGCATGCTGGCCGAACACGGCCGCTGCCGCAGCTTCGGTGCCGGCGACGACGGCTTCGTGCCCGGCGAGGGCGTCGGCACGCTGGTGCTCAAGCCGCTGGCGCAGGCGCTGGCCGATGGCGATCACGTCCACGGCATCGTCGCCGGTGGCGCGCAGGCGCACAGCGGCCGCGCCAACGGCTATTCGGCGCCGAACCCGGTGTCCCAGGCGGCGGTCATTTCCGCCGCGCTGGCCGATGCCGGCATCGATGCCGACGCCATCGGCTACGTCGAAGGCCACGGCACCGGCACGCAGCTCGGCGATGGCCTGGAACTGGTGTCGCTGGCGAACGCATTCGCTGGCCGCAGCGCGGATGCCGGCCCGTGCGCGCTGGGTTCGGTCAAGGCCAACGTCGGTCACGGCGAGTCCGTGGCGGGCATCGCCGGGGTCGCGCGCGTGCTGCTGCAGCTGCGTCACCGCATGCTGGCGCCGACCCTGCACAGCGAGCCGGCCAATCCCGACATCGATTTCGACGCGACGCCGTTCCGCCTGCAGCAGGCGCTCGCTCCGTGGCCCGCACCGCGCGATGGCGCGCCGCGACGCGCGATCGTCAATTCCTTCGGCGCGGGCGGGGTGAACGCCTGCCTGGTGCTGGAGGAAGCGCCCGTCGCGGCGACCACGGCGTCCGCACGCGGCCCGCAGTTGTTCGTACTCTCCGCGCGCGATGGCGAACGCCTGCACGAGCGCGTCGATGCCCTGCGTGAGGCGCTGCAGGCCTGGCTGCGCGACCCGGCGCGAGCGCCCGCAGCGGATGCGGTCGCCTGGACGCTGCAGGACGGCCGCGAGGCCATGGAGGAGCGGCTCGCTGTCGTCGCCGACGGCCTGGACGGCCTGCTGCGCGAACTCGATGCCTGGCGCGATGGCCACGCTTCGCAGCGGCTGGTGCCCGGTCGTGTCGAACCGCACCAGCGTCGCAAGGCCAATCGTGCCGACATCGTCGATGCCCTGCGTGCCGACTGGCGGGCAGGACGACTGGATGCGCTCGCGCTGCAGTGGGTGCAGGGGCAGGACATCCCGTGGCAAGTCCTGCGCGGCGATGCCGCCAGGCCCGTGCGCGTGCCGCTGCCGCCGTATCCGTTCGCGCGCACCCGTCACTGGATCACGGATGCGCCGCCGCCGGGGCCGCCGGCCATCATCGACGACAGCCACGGCAGGCAGGCCGTCGCGCCGCTGCCGCCTGCGCTGCATCCGCTGATCGTGCGCAATGCCTCGACGCTGCGCGAGATCCGCTTCGAATCCCAGCTCGACGCCAGCGACTGGTACGCCCGCGACCATCGCGTCGCCGGGACCGTGCTGTTCCCCGGTGCCGCCTATATCGAGATCGCTGCGGCTGCGGCGGCCATCGCAGGCGAGGCACCGGTGACCCGCGTCGAGGATGTGGTCTGGGCACAGCCGCTGGCGCTGCAGGGTGCGCAGCCGGTGCAGACGCGGCTGGTCGCCTCGGGCGAGGGAGCGGAATTCGCGATCCGCAGCTTCGATGCGGACATGCAGCCGCAGCTGCACGCCGAAGGGCGCGTGCGTTACGGTCGCGGTCGGGCCGCGCATGCCGCGCCGCAGGTGCGCGACATCGATGCCCTGCTCCGTGAGGCGCCCCGCGTCCGCACGGGCGAAGCGTGTTATGCCGCCCTGGCCGCATTCGGCTTCGACTACGGCCCGAGCTTCCGCAGCATCCGCGAACTGCACGTCGGCGACGGACTCGCGATCGCACGCCTGGGACTCGATCCGGCATTGCGCGCCGCCTTCGACCAGTACCTGCTGCATCCGGCATTGATCGATGGCGCGCTGCAGACGGTGTCGGGCATGGCGCTGGACGCCGAAGCCGGTGGAGAAGGCGAACGCAGGCCCTACCTGCCGTTCGCGCTGGAGGCGATCGAACGCTTCCGGCCGCTGCTGCCCGAGTGCTGGGCCGTGGCGCGACGCGCGGCGGCAGGCCCGGCCGGCAGCGGACTGCTGCGTTTCGACCTGGAACTGCTGTCGCTGCGCGGCGAACGGCTGGTCGCGCTCGACGGCTTCTACGTCCGCGCCCTGCCGCCCGGCGCGAGCCGCAAACCCGGCGTGCCGGTGGAGGCGGCAGGATGAGCGGCGCCCGCAGCGCCATCGGGATCGGGATCGGAGGCGTGCCCTGCGCACGCAACCGCGTGCATGCGACTGCCCGTCATTCCACGACGCATGCGCATGCGCTTCCGCTTGCCGCGACGGCAACGGCAACGGCGACGGATGTCCTCGACAAGGCACCGAGGCCTGTGCTTATCATGCCCGCGCTGTTCGCCATCCGGCAGAGCGGAATGCTTCGGGGAGAAGCACGCCCACGCTGCGAGACAAGGGGCAGGCGATGGGCATGACGGATGCCATGGCGTGGCATGCAACGGAATCGCGATCGGAGTCGGCATTGGACTTGCATTCGGCATCGGGCGGACACCATGCGCCGACCTCCGGCGAGGCGGACGCACCGCAGGTGTTCCTGCTGGAAACCGCGCGCGGTGTGATGAAGAACAACACCTACCTCGTCGTGGATCCGGTCACGCACCAGGCGGTCGCCATCGATCCGGCCTGGCAGCCCGAGGCCTACGCCGACGCGCTCGCGGCCACGCGCGCCACGCTGTGCGAAATCCTGATCACCCATACCCACGCCGACCACATCGATCTGGCGATCCCGATGTCGGAGCACTACAACTGCCCGGTCCGCATGTCCCGCGAGGAGATCGCCTGGTCGGGCTTCGACGCCATGCGCCTGCTGCCGCTCGATGGCGCGTCGTGGCAGGTGGGTGCGATGACCATCGAACCCATCCTCACCCCCGGGCACACGCCGGGCTGCGTGTGCTACCGGATCGGCGACAACCTGTTCACCGGTGACGTGCTGTTCGCCGAGGGCTGCGGCATCTGCTTCGAGCTGGAGGGGGCGTACCGCATGTTCGACAGCCTGCAGCACCTCAAGCGCCGGCTGCCGCCCGACATCCACGTCTTTCCCGGGCACACCTACGTGCGCCCGCCCGGACAGCGCTTTTCCGAACTCATGCGCTGCAATCTCTACCTGCAGCTCGACGACCGCGACGCCTTCGCCGCCTATCGGCTGCGCAAGGGGCAGCTCGGGCGCAAGGTCCTGGAGTTCAGATGAGCGCGTCGTCCGCCACGCCCCGTGCGTCGACGCTGCCGTGTCGGCAGCCCCCGCTCCCGGCCTCGGTGCGAGCGCCCGGAACGATCACCCAATACCCCGGCCAGGCGCCGGGATCCATCAGTCAAAGGAAGTGAGTATGGTTGGCATCGAAGCGATGAACGTGTTCGCCGGAACGGCGTGTATCGACGTGTCGAAGCTCGCGCGGCATCGCGGCCTCGACATGAGCCGGTTCGAGAACCTCTTGATGAAGGAGAAGTCGGTCGCGCTGCCCAGCGAGGATCCGATCACCTTCGCGGTCAACGCGGCGAAGCCGCTGATCGACGCGCTGACGCCCGAGGAGAAGGACCGCATCGAGATGGTCATCACCTGCACCGAGTCGGCGTTCGACTTCGGCAAGTCGATGAGCACCTACTGCCACGACCTGCTCGGCCTCAACCGCAACTGCCGCCTGTTCGAACTCAAGAACGCCTGCTATTCCGGCGTCGCCGGCCTGCAGATGGCGGTGAACTTCGTGCTGTCGAACGTCTCGCCCGGCGCCAAGGTGCTGGTCATCGCGACCGACGTGTCGCGCTTCATGGTGGAGGAGGGCGGCGAGGCGCTGTCGGCGGACTGGTCCTTCGCCGAACCGAGCGGCGGCTCGGGCGCGGTGGCGATGCTGGTCAGCGACCGGCCGCACGTGTTCCAGATCGACGTCGGCGCGAACGGCTACTACGGTTACGAAGTGATGGACACCTGCCGCCCGTCGACCGACGGCGATGCCGGCGACACCGACCTCTCGCTGCTGTCCTACCTCAACTGCTGCGAGAACGCGTACCTGGAATACCAGAAGCGCGTCGACGGTGCGCATTTCGCCGACACCTTCGGCTACATCGCCTACCACACGCCGTTCGGCGGCATGGTCAAGGGCGCGCACCGCAACATGATGCGCAAGCTGGTCAAGGCCAAGCCGGCCGAGATCGAGGACGATTTCCAGCGCCGCGTGACGCCGGGGCTGATCCACTGCCAGCGCGTCGGCAACATCATGGGCGCGACCGCCGCGCTGTCGCTGGCGAGCACGATCGAGAACGGCGACTACGACGCGCCGCAGCGCATCGGCGTGTTTTCCTACGGCTCGGGCTGCTGCTCCGAGTTCTTCAGCGGCGTCGCCCGTCCCGAAGGCCGCGAGCGCCTGCGCGCGCTGGGCATCGGCAAGCGCCTGGACGCGCGCCACGAGCTGAGCATGGCGCAGTACGACACCCTGCTGGAGAAGAGCCGGTCGCTCAAGTTCGGCACGCGCAACATGGTGCCCGACGTCGACTTCGTGCCCGAAGCGCGGCGCGCCCTGGGCCAGCCGACCCTGTTCCTGAAGGAGATCAAGGAATTCCACCGCGAGTACGAGTGGGTGTCGTGAGCGTGGCGACGGTCATCGACGCGCCGTTCCAGGCGATCGACATGCGCCTGGAAGACGGGGTCTGCTTCCTGCGGATGACCCGTCCCGAGGCCGGCAACACCATCGACGCCCGACTGATCGCCGAGCTGACGGCGGCGCTGGATCGCTGTGAAGGGCTGGCAGGCGTGGTCGTCCTCGAAGGCGCTCCCGAGGTGTTCTGCGCCGGTGCCGATTTCGGCGAGCTGCGCGAGCGCTTCGAACGCGGCGACGCCGAAGTCGAGCAGGATCCCGGCCCGCTGTACGACCTGTGGCATCGGCTCGCGACCGGGCCGTTCATCAGCGTCGCCCACGTGCGCGGCCGCGCCAATGCCGGCGGCGTCGGCTTCGTCGCGGCCTGCGACATCGTGCTCGCCGAGGAGAAGGCCGCGTTCAGCCTGTCGGAACTGCTGTTCGGGCTGATGCCGGCCTGCGTGATGCCCTTCATCGTGCGGCGCATGGGCTTCGCCAAGGCGAACTTCATGACCCTGATGACCCAGCCGATCACCGCCGCGCAGGCGTTGGAGTGGGGGCTGGTCGACGCGGTCGAGGAGAACAGCGTCAACCTGCTGCGCAAGCAGCTGCTGCGCCTGCGCCGCATCGGCCGCGACGGCATCGTCCGCTACAAGCGCTACGCGAACGAACTGGACGACAGCCTGCGCAGCGCGCGCCCGAAGGCGCTGGCCGCGAACCGCGAGGTGTTCTCCGATCCGGACAACCTGCGCCGCATCGCGCGCTACGTACGCACCGGGAAATTCCCGTGGGAGCCGGAATGAACCTCGCGATCGCCAATGCCACCGTGCAGGGCGCGACCGTCACCCTGCGCGAAGCCGAGCCGGGCATCGCGCTGGTCGAGATGCACGAGCGCGAGGGCCGCAACACCTTCACCGATGCGCTGATCCGCGACCTCACCGCCGCGTTCGCCGACATCGCGCGCAACGAGGCCTGGCGCGCGGTCGTGCTGACCGGCTACGACAGCTACTTCTCCAGCGGCGGCACGCAGGAAGGCCTGCGCGACCTGTTCGAGGGCCGCTTCAAGTTCACCGACAAGGACCTGTACAGCCTCGCGCTGAACTGCCCGATCCCGGTGGTCTCGGCGATGCAGGGCCACGGCATCGGCGGCGGCTTCGTGCTCGGCATGTTCGCCGATGCCGCCGTGCTGTCGCGCGAAAGCATCTACACCGCGAACTTCATGAAGTACGGCTTCACCCCCGGCATGGGTTCGACCCTGATCCTGCCGCACAAGCTCGGCCCGGTCCTCGCCCACGAGATGATGCTGTCGGCGCGCGTCTATCGCGGCGAGGAACTCGCGCGGCGCGGCGTGCCGTTCCCGGTGCTGCCGCGCGACCAGGTGCTCGAACACGCCCTGGCCCTGGCCCGCGATTTCGCCGAGAAGCCGCGCTTTTCCCTCGTCACCCTCAAGAACCATCTCGTCGCCGGGCTGCGCGAGGCGCTGCCGCAGGCGATCGAGCGCGAAGTCGAGATGCACGCGCAGACCTTCCACCGCCCGGAAGTCCGCGAACGCATCGAGGCGCTGTTCGGGCAATGACCGCGACACCATTGACCGCACGCGCCCATCTTTCACCACAGGAGCAACACGCAGTGAGCACAGAGCACATCTTCGAGATCATCGTCCGCCACACGAAGGAAATCATCCCGGACCTGGAAAGCCACGCCTTCCAGCCGAGCGATTCCCTGCGCGCGCTCGGCGCCAATTCGGTGGACCGCGCCGACATCATCATGATGACGCTCGAAACCCTCGAACTCGACATCCCCCTGGTCGAGATGGCCAAGGCCGAGAACATCGGCGAACTGGCCGGCATCATCCATGCGAAAGCCTGACGGCGACGCGCTGGTCGCCAGCGGCCTCGGCATCGTCACCGCGATCGGCCAGGGCGCCGATGCGGTGATCGCCGCGCTGCTGGCCGGCCGGCATGCGTTCGGCCACATGCGGCGGCCCGGCCGGCAGTTGCCGTTGCGGGAAGGGCAGGCGAGCACGGCCGCAGGTTTCATCGGCGCAGAGATCCCCGATCTGCGCCTGCCCGATGGCCTGCCTGCCTCGATGCTGCGCACGGCCTCGCTGTCGGGCCAGGCGGCGCTGGCCGCGCTGCACGAGGCGTGGACGGACGCAGCGCTGGACGGCGTCGATCCCGCGCGCATCGGCCTGGTCGTCGGCGGATCCAACCTGCAGCAGCGCGAACTGGTCGCGATGCAGGACGCCTATTGCGGCCGTGAACGCTTCCTCCGGCCCAGCTACGGCATGGGCTTCATGGACAGCGACCTCTGCGGCCTGTGCACCGAAGCCTTCCCGATCCGCGGCTTCGCGCACACGCTCGGCGGCGCCTCCGCCAGCGGCCAGGCGGCAGTGATCCATGCGCTGGAAGCCGTCCGCTCGGGCCGCGTCGACGCCTGCATCGCGATCGGCGGCCTCATGGACCTGTCGTACTGGGAATGCCAGGGCCTGCGTTCGCTCGGCGCGATGGGCTCGGACCGATATGCCGACGACCCGGCATCGGCCTGCCGCCCCTTCGATGCCGCGCGCGACGGCTTCATCTTCGGCGAATCCTGCACCGCGATCGTCATTGAACGCGCCGATCGCGCCCATGCGCGAAGCCGCAAGCCCTGGGCCGAACTGGCGGGGTGGGGCATCGCGATGGACGGCAACCGCAATCCCAATCCCTCGCTGGACGGGGAGTGCGCCGCGATCTCGACCGCGCTGTCGATGGCCGGCATCGCACCCGAGCGCATCGATTACGTCAACCCGCATGGCACCGGTTCGCACATCGGCGACATCACCGAGGTCCAGGCCCTGCGCGACAGCGGTCTCGACCACGTTCGCCTGAACACCACCAAGTCGCTGCTCGGCCATGGCCTGACCGCGGCCGGCGCAACGGAACTGGCCGTCGTCCTGCTGCAGATGCGGGCAGGGCGGCTGCACCCCTCGCGCAATCTCGTCGAACCCATCGCCCCGGACCTGCGCTGGGTCGGCGAGACCCAGGAACCTCACGCCATCGGCGCCGCGCTCAACATGAGCATGGGCTTCGGCGGCATCAATACCGCGATCTGCGCGCTCGCCTGCTGAACGGCAGGGCAGTCGCGCGGACGCAAGCACAACGTCAAGGAGACAGCATCATGAAAACCTGCATGTTCCCGGGCCAGGGCTCCCAGGCCAAAGGCATGGGCGGCGAACTGTTCGAGCGCTTCGCCGCGCTCACCGCCAAGGCCGACGACATCCTCGGCTATTCGATCCGCGAACTCTGCCTCGACGACCCGCGCGGCGAGCTCAACGACACCCGCTTCACCCAGCCGGCGCTGTACACCGTCAACGCGCTGTCCTACCTGCGCGCGATCGAGGACGGGGAGGGCGAACCCGACTTCCTCGCCGGCCACAGCCTCGGCGAATTCAACGCCCTGCAGGCCGCCGGCTGCTTCGATTTCGAGACCGGCCTGCGCCTGGTGCAGAAGCGCGGCGCACTGATGGGCAAGGTCTCCGGCGGCGGCATGGCGGCGGTCATCAACGCACCGGGCGAACTCATCCGCGCCACGCTCGACGAACACGGCCTCGACGAGATCTTCCTCGCCAACTACAACTCGCCCTCGCAGATCGTGGTCTCCGGCTCGGCCGAGCAGATCGGCAAGGCCGGCAGCGTGTTCAACAAGCTCAAGAGCGATCTCGGCAAGGTGCGCTTCCTCCCGCTCAACACCAGCGGCGCGTTCCACTCGCGCTTCATGCGCGACGCGATGGGCGAATTCCGCGCCTTCCTCGCCACCATGCCCTTGTCCGCGCCGCGCATCCCGGTGGTCGCCAACGTCACCGCCCGCCCGTACGCCGACGACGCCATCCTCGACACCCTGGCCGACCAGATCGCCAACACCGTGAAATGGTGCGAGAGCGTGCAGTACCTCCTCGCCCTGGCGCGCAGCCGCGGCCAGGAAATGCGTTTCCAGGAATTCGGCCCTGGCGAAGTCCTGACCCGCATGGTCGACACCATCCGCAAGCAGACCCCGGACAGCATCCTCGACGGATTCTTCCCGGTCGCCGCCAGCGTCGCCACCGCCGCCGGCAACGACGCCGCCCGCAAGGTCGCCGACTGGAACCAGCGCCACCCCGTCGGCACCCGCGTCCGCTCCACCGCCTTCGACTACGACAGCCTCGAAACCCGCAGCGAAGCCGTCGTCCTCTTCGGCCACCGCGCCGCCGTCTACATGAAGGGCTACAACGGCTATTTCGACTTGAACGAGTTGCAGCCGGTGTGATCGGGCAACGAGTATGAGCCAGTAGCCGCAGGCGAATGCTTCTGCTGGCTGTGTTGTCTTGTTTCGGACTTCATGGCCAGCGCTCCTGGAGGCGGCTCCGTTCCATTCGATGCCTGTTAGCGAGCCAAGTGGCTCGACAGTTCGATTTTCTATTCGAATTGGACTGGCGATTAGGAAGATTTATCGAAGGTAGGGAGGGGGCTCGCAACACTACGCGGCCATCGACACACGAAGCGTACCGCAGGCACAGCGATGGCCGCACCCTGTCTCACAATGGCTGTGACTTAGCTAAGATAAAATAGGCACAACCGGATCGTGTGCACAGGACAGGGACAGGGGACGGGCAATGAAAATCGTGAACTGCGGTCGCGGCGTCCACCAACGCGAAGTTGATGGGCTTGAGAAGTTGCGGGGGCTTCCCGACAGTTGGGTCGCTTTCACCAACTTGGATCTCGCTCTTCCGGGTAAGGGGCTGCGGGAGATCGACCTGGTCATGGTGCTCGATGATCGGGTGTTGCTGATAGACCTCAAGGACTGGAGGGGCCCGATCAGCAGTCGCGATGCTAGTTGGTTCAACGGCACCAAGGACTGTGGAAGATCGCCGGTACAGAAACTGGGCGAGCACACGCGCGCAATATCAACCTTGCTGAAAGCGTTCTTGACGGAACAAACTCGGAAGGAAGGTCTGGACGTGAAGCTGCCTGTCCCCTTGGTGGACGCAGCCGTGGTGCTGACCCGTACCGCCGACCGCACTGGCATTGCCGCTGCTGAAAGTGCCCGGGTCTTCGCAATCGACCAGTTCATGAAGATGCTGCGCAATCCTAAGGAACGCGACGCGCAGCTGAGCAAGGTTGCAGTTCGCGGCGAAGACTACACGAAGCCGGAGTGGATCAATCGCTTCAGGCGCTTCTTCAACGCTGCCAACGAGAACTTCCGAGCCGCCTCGCGTCGTTACAGCACCTTCCGTGCCGAGAGCGATAATCCGACATTCGCGCATCCTGGCGAGCTTTTCTATGAGTTCGACGTAGTAGAGGAAGGGGTTCCCAATTCCTCTGGATTCTTGCGTCGCTGGGACTTCAGCAAGGCCGAACCCCGCTTTCAGACCGAGGAAGGCCGAGCATTGATTGCCGGACGTGAGAAGGAAGTAATCGCTTGGCTTGACGACCGAAGCGCGATATGTGGCCAGGCAATTCTCAAGCAGCGTGCCGAGGATCAGGAACGTGGCACGCAGTATTGGGAGGTGTACGAGCGCCGGCGGCGCATGAGGCGCCTATCGGACTTTTGTGACATCGAATTGTCGCGCCTGACCATGCAAGAGCGCTTGGAGTTGGTGCGGCAAGTACTAGCCGCGGCCAAGACGATGCACGACCTTGAAGCCGCGCACTTGGATATCGGGCCACACAGCATCTGGCTTGAGACGCCGACGACTGCAAAGCTTTCACACCTGATGGCGGCGTCTTATCCGCAAGTCAAAACACTGGGTCAGATTCGCTACCAGTTCCTCTCCAGCGCGAGCTCGCCTGAGGAAGTTCTGGGCATTCCCGTAATCGCCCGGCGCAAAGATGTCTACTCTTTGGCGTGTGCAGCGCACATGCTTGTGTTCGGTACCGCTCCGGAGGGGGAGCCCGCCGAATGGAATCCTGCAGTGGACGAGGACGGCAACCATTCGCATCTGCACCCTTGGTTTTCCCGCGCTCTCGACGTCGATACCACAGCGCGCTTCGCCCACGCGGCGGACATGCTGGAGGCATTCAACGCAGCATTGGCTTCGCTGCCCGACCGACAGAGCACAGTCGAGGGTCTTGAGCACTTTCGCCAGTTCAAGTCGCAATTGCAGCTTATCCGCAGGTTTCCGATGGAGGATATCCTTGCGGAGGACGGCCGGGTCGACATTTGGCGCTCAAGTGTCGACGGCCAGAGCATAGTGGTGAAGTTGTGGAAAGCCCCTGCGATTGGCGACCTCGGCGACGAGGCGCCGCGGATTCTCGCGTTCCTGCGACAGGCACAGGAGCTGGTCGAAGCGCCGATCCCGGGAACCGCACGGTTGTCGGGGGCTTACTGGACGGGCGATGCGATCGCGTTGGTGCAGGAATTTGTGCCCGGCCCGTGCTTGGCCACCATCTTGGCCAATGGTGGCTTGGATGGTGGCGCGGCCGGCGCCGTGTCCTTTGCGCAAGCACTGACCGACGTCATCGAGCGTATGCACGGCCGTCTCGTCGCCCATGGCGACTTGAAGCCTGAGAATATC
The DNA here is from genome assembly GCA_019634715.1 of Lysobacter sp. Classification (GTDB taxonomy): domain Bacteria; phylum Pseudomonadota; class Gammaproteobacteria; order Xanthomonadales; family Xanthomonadaceae; genus Lysobacter_I. Next base: position 208,092 of record JAHCAU010000003.1, on the reverse strand, counting down.
TACCTCCATCGAGAGGAGACGGGCGGTGGGGTCATTTGGCAACCGGTTCTCATTGATCTGATGGATTTCTCGCCCCTCACCGACGGCGATCGAATCAATACGTTGTATTCGCCTCCGCTCGGCGGGCGTTTCGAGCGGGACCGTTATGCCGTAACGAAGCTGGTGGAGGAGCTGTTTCCGGCCGGCTTGTTGCTCCATTCGCAACAAGCGAGCCTTGCATCGGCCATCGAGCAATGCCGCGAAGGTCCGCCGGCCAACGGCTCCCTCTCGCCGCTTGCAGACGCACTCGCGACGCTACTGACGCCGCCCGTTTCGAACGCCGGCGGCCTGTCGATCACTGTTGGGCTGCCTGACGCCGCCCCTGGCGTCTTGCTGGCGGACGAAGGTCACTACTGGGTTAGCCGCTTCTCTCGGCTGCTGATCATCCGCGGCGCCAGCGAACAGCTCGAGATACGTCTCAACGACAAGGACATCGCGACGCACGCGAAGCGAACCACGGTTTCGCAGGGTCAAATCGCCCGCGCGAAGCGCCACGAAAAGGCCAGCTTTCCGGGTCAGATTAGGGTAGCTGGCGACGTTCTATGGCTTGGCGAGATCGCCCAGGTTCTGGACCACCCCGAGGTCCGGGCGGCACGGACTGAGCAACTCGCCGAGCCCGACGCCGGCGATGCGGAAGGGGCAGGTCCCGTGCAATCCCACGAGCGCGCCAAAGACGAGCTCGATGAAGAAGCACGGCCCGAGAAGGCCACTCCGGTGGGACTGGAGGTTCGTCGCCTGTGGCGACGTCTGGTGGAGCGCGAATCCGAGCTCATATCCGAAGCCTTGGCTGTGGGGGAGAGTTCTTACCGTCGCGAGGCCGGGCGTCATGTCGTCCCCATTCAGATGACCGTTGGCGAGTTCGGGTTCGACCGCAATGACACCGTCGTGGTCGAGCGAGTGGACTCTTCACGGATCACGCGGATTGGGGTGCTGGATATCGCAGGTTCGTCGGACGATTTCATCGCGATCGAATCGCGGTTCGACGGGACGCGAGGCCCGCTCGTGGCCGACGGATCGACCCTGCGCTTCCAGAGCCGGTACGAGAACACGAGCCGCGAGCGTCGATCGGACGCCACGATCCGGCTGGTCGGGGGCGGAGCGGCGCTCCCAACGCTGATCGATTACTTCGATCCCACCCATACCGCGATTCCGAGCTTCGCGTCGCACAACGTCGACGAGGAGCTTGTGAAGGCGCGCTATGGCCTAAACGACACTCAGGCAAGCGCCTTCGCGCGCTTGGCCACGTGTCGTCCGCTTGGCTTGCTGCAGGGCCCCCCGGGCACGGGCAAGACCAAGTTTATCGGTGCCCTGGTGCATTACGCCCTGACTCATGGCCTCGCGCGGAATGTTCTGCTGGCGAGCCAGTCACATGAGGCGGTCAACACGGCTGCCGAGGCGGTCCTGCGCTTGCTGGGCGAACAACGAGATACGGTGAGCCTGATTCGCGTGGGCCACGAAGGCGTCATCTCCGAGCCATTGCGACCCTTCCATGCCGCCAAGGCGGAAATGGCCTACAAGGATCGCTTCGCGGCCACCTTCCGCGAGCGCATGCGGATAGCCGCCAAGGCCATCGGCCTGGATGCAACGCTGGCCGAATCCGTGCTGTGGTTCGAAGACAGTGTGATGCCGGTCGTTGCCAAGCTGCAGGAACTGGCGGCCGAATCCTCTCCGAGTGGACCGAGAGCGGACTCGCTCCTGGCGACCATCGAGCAACTGATGTCCTCTCGCGAGGCGGCGGTGTCGTTACTTGGAGTAGAGATCGAGGAGCTCGAGAACGTAACCATTGAAGCTCTACTTGGGCCCGCTGGAAAACGGCAAGGCGCCAAGGTTGAAAAACTGCGCCATGTGGTCCAGCTGGGACGCGACATCGTTGGCAGCGTGTCAACTTGGCAGCGCAGCTTCGAGACATTCTTGGCCGGTACCCGGCAGGTGATAGCGGGGACTTGCGTGGGGTTGGGGCGCACGGCACTGGGATTAACTAAGACCACCTTTGACCTGGTCATCGTCGATGAAGCCGCACGATGCACTGCCAGCGAACTGGCGGTGCCCATCCAAGCAGGAAAATGGGTTGTTCTGGTGGGCGATCATGCGCAACTCGAGCCGTCACATCTGCCTGAAGTGGTCAAGACTCTGGCGGACGAGCTGGGCTTATCCCGCGACGAAATCATGCGCAGCGACTTCGAGCGCGCATTCCTCTCACCGTACGGCAAGCAAGCGTCCGCGCGCTTGGATACCCAGTACCGCATGCTCCCCCCCATTGGACGCGTTGTTTCGGCGGCCTTCTACTCAAAGGCACTGCAGCATGGTCGCGCCAAGTCAGATGTCGCCGATGGTGTCTGGCCACAAGGCCTCAGCACGCCATTGCTGTGGATTGAGACCGACTCGTCGGGCGCGAAGGCCTTTCAGCGCGAAGACGAAACTCGCCGAGGGAGTCTGATCAACCCGATCGAGGCAGATGCGATCGTGTCGCTGCTGCTCCAGTGGGCTAGGCATGAGGACTTCCTCGCATGGCTCAAGTCGCGGGATCATGGCGACCAAGCCATTGGCATCATCTGCGCCTATTCCGGCCAGCGTGATTTGGTACGAAAGCGACTCAATAGCGCCAATCTTCCAGACGAGCTACGACAGGTACTCAAGGTGGACACGATCGACAGCTACCAAGGTAAGGAGAACCCGATCGTGATCGTGTCCTTGGTGAGAAACAATGCGGAGCAGAGATTGCCGGATGGTAGGCCGGGCATTCGCCCGGGATTCCTCGGGCGTAAGAATCGGCTTAATGTCGCCGTCAGTCGCGGCATGGATCGTTTGGTAATTGTCGGCGCCAAGGAGCGCTGGCCGGACGGTGGCCGCATGAATGCGTTGATCGAAGCCTTTGACGAGGAGCATGCGAAGGGCAACGCGCGCGTTGTCGCGGCTGCGGACATCGCCGAGCAGGGCAGGCACGCCCGATCGAAGCGCCCTGCGAAACCGCGCGCCACGACAGGAGGCCAAGTATGACCGGGAGCAAGCGCACCGTCTTGACGCTTGGGGGGAGGGCGGTCGCATCGAAGCTGGCGGCGTCCGATGACCTATCCGTCGTCGTTGGGCAGTTTGACGTGTTGTTGCCGTGCCGTCAGTTCAACGTGCGGCACAAGGTCGCTGTGGTCGGCCAGGTTTCATTGACGACCGAGTTCCTGCTGCGCCTGCTTTTCTCCGTAGATGCCCTATCCGAGCGCGATGCACAGCAGTTCTTCGGATTCTCCGAACACGAAATGGCATTCGTTCTCAAAGAAGCCGAAGCCAAGGCCTACATCGAGCGCCATGGGGCGCAATTACGCCTCAGTGAGTACGGGCGTATGCTGTTCGCCGACTCCGACAAACCGCAGATCTACGAAGTGGAGAAAGGTAATGAGCGCGCCGCGTTCGACTTGATCGCCCTTGCTCCGGCCGAACGCGAGTACCTGTCTGACTTTGAGTTCGCCCTGCCAGAGATCGAGCTGAAGGACGGCGAGGTCGTTGCAAATGCCTCAAAGCTGGTGCCCGATGCCTTTCGCAAATATTTCGTCGAGCTGGTGGCCAGGCGGGAGCGTGAAGGCGGCGTACGAAAGTCGCTGTATTCGGTGGACGGGGTGACGCCCGACGAGCGTTTTTTCGCCCTCGTTCCGGTCGTCGCGACCGCTCCCGCCAAGCGCCCGAGCGAGGCCAGCCCTATGCTGGATGGGTGGAAGGCCGGGCATGAACTCGACGATCGCGCAGCTGTGGCCCATGCCGTCGCAGCGTTCCTCGACCGGCAGCAGCAGTCGATCAGCGGCGAAGCCGCAAGCGCGTACGACTTACTCGTCGAGGTGGCTCCGGACTACCTGAAAGAGTTCATCACGCGCACTGGACTGAGCGTCGGCCGATACTGCGCCGAGACGGCCGCGCGCGCTGGTGAGTTCCGCGTCGACCGCCCGACGATTGGCTTGGTCGGGCCGCTCTACAGCAGCAGCAACGCAGGCCATCTGGCCGAGGCGATGGACCATGCGGCGCGACGCGGGCCGCCAGCAAGTCCTGCCATCTGGGTGGCGCCACAGTCGCCGCTGTGGGGCGCCTCGCGCGGACTGCCAAAGGTTCTGGAGCAACTGCGCGGGCGCCTGCACGGTGCAGATACCGACCTGCCGAGCGATCGCGTGATGGGTCTCGTTGCCGGAAAGCCGCCGACGCACCTGCGCCGAGCATTCACCACGCTGGTGGAACTGCCTTCTAGCAGCGAGCTGCCCACCTGCCTGGAAGTGCTGTTGATCCCGGGGAACGTGGCGGCGGTGCTGGTGCACGCGCCGATCGGCACCCGACGCGGCTTCCCGGTGCCCTTGGGCATTCTGACGTTTGACACCAGCGTCGTGGAAAGGGTTGCCTTGATGATGACGCGTTTGCTGCCCAATCAACTGCGGTCGCACGGGGACGTGGAGATGTATACACGTGACGTGCTGTATCCAAAGGCCGCCGGTGATGCAAACCTCAACCATCAGAGCTCTACGTGATCCAGACTGGGCGAACGCGCAGCAGCGCGACATCCGGATTGGGCAGAGAGCTTGCTACACGTCTGACGGTAACGGCTGTTTGCCGACCCGCACGCTCTCCGCAGACAGCGGAAGATCGGGCCTACGCCAAGCTGGCTTGCAGGTGACCTCCAATCGTACTGCTGACATTCCTGCTGCTTCAGCAGACGAGCTGCCGGGTTGTCCTCTACCGCACCTGCCTGAAAGTACCCAATCACGCTCGCCACCGACCGGTGCTCAGTCATCGCCATTACCGCAGGCAGTGGTACCCCTTGCTTGCCGGCTTCGGTGACAAATCCTGACCTGAGACTGTGCGCTCCGAAGTCCCCCTGCAATCCCGCCAACTTGGCCCGACGCTTGACGGTCGACGCCACTGAGCCAGGGAGGAGGGCAGAGCCGACTCGCCCTCTCCAAACCCGCCGGAAGATCGCCAACTCATAGATCTGTGCAGCCACCAGCCAGGCGGCTAGCGCTTCGGCGCTGCACCCCAGGATCGGCTTGTCCGGCGTCGAATCCACCATGACGCCCGTCCGCGGCGGCGATTCGTACGCCGCCGCCCTCCACTGGCGTACCCGAAGCAGAGCAGGGCGCGGTCACGCAGGCCTTCGAGGCTGTCGTTACAGGTGGCCGGCAAAGCGGGCGAATCTTCGGAGTCAGACGCCTGCGGTCTGGAAGGCGCGCTTAATCATGAGCTGACAGGCCTTGGATTTGTCAGATAGATAATTTCGCATAATGCATATTATGTCATTCAGGTTGCGCGAACTTGCGCGAACCCTGCGGGCGTCAATCGAACGTTGGGCCTGCTCCCGACCAGCTTACAGGGGGCTGATATGGACCTAGACCTCGGCACCGAGAACGACGCTTGGTATGGATGGCGGCTACGTGGCCGCCATCTTTTTGCGCCGGACGGCAGCACGATCACGCCAGAACGCCTGCGTGGACTGCTATGGCGCGATGAGCTGGAACTCAGGCGTGCGGGCTATGCCAGCAGGCGCAAGGCCGAGAAAGGCACCATAGGCCGCCAATACGGCCCGAAGGTGAAGGTGGTGATCGTGGACCTAGGCGACCTTCGTGTTGATGGTGATGGCGCAGCCTAAGGGCCGGCAGTAGCGTCGGCGGCAGCCTGAGCATCGGAAGCGGCTTTAAGCCTGGCGCGTCTAATGTCGTCTAGACGCCGGGAACGCGGAGGACTTGGCGCAAGGTCGCTCACTTCAGCGGTCGGCCCGGCGGGCGCCACGTATTCAGTGACGCTCACGAGCCGACCGCGAGGACAAGGGCGATCCTGCAGCAGGACCGCACGTCCTGAGCGGCAACGATAAACCACGGAAGTCCGTACTTGGTCTGGCCCTGAGGAAGAAGCCAACGCGAGAAAGAGCGCCATCGAGAACATGGGAGGCCTCCGTGTCTGGGAGGAAAAGGATACAGCGGTCGGCATGGATAGGTGCCCGGCCCCTGCCCTGCGCCTACAGGAACCCGCGGAGATGGCCGGAGGCGACGCCAGTCGCACGGATGGGCAGACAGCGGAGGCATGACGCCCACGGAGCGGCTACAGGCTGCCACAGGCCCTACCCGTAGGGGCGATGCCCCTACACCCCAAAAAAGCAGCTTTGATCTACCGAGGGGTCGAAAACACCCGAAGGATCAGAACGTTAGAAGAGGGGCGACGCGATCGCTATGCCTAAGATGGACCGGACAATGTGTCCGCTTTTTGTCCCGGGGAAAGTCGACTTTTACCCACAGGCAAATTGGCCGGTGGACATTTCACCTGGCGAAAGAAAAGCCCCCGGGGTCGCCGGGGGCTTGGGTGCCATCAATCATTCGCTGCTGATCACTTGACGCCGATGTCACCGTAGCCGTGGAGAGTGCCGTAGACAGCCGATGACGACGCGGAGAGCGACGCAGCGTCAGAGGCGACTAGTGGAGGACCGACGGCAGCAGGACCGTTGACGAGCGGCATAGTGGAAAGCTGCTGTGTCAACTGCTGCGACTGCTGAAACACAGGGTCGATGGGCCAAGGCGTAAAGACGATGACAGCGTCCCGAAACTGCAGGATGAGGCCATAACTCGCTGCCGTGACAACCCAACCCATGTCGCGAAGCTGAGTAGTGTCAAGCCGCTCGATCGCGCGAGAGTCGCCACCAGTCTCACGGAACTCGATCAGATGGCGATCACCGACAGCCCCAGCATAGCGAGGACGCGCCCTACCCTGCAGGTCAAGTAAGTACTGGATGGTAGCGGGGTACTCGACTTTAGGAGGGGGCGCAGGTAATGACGAATGAGCCGCGACAGCCGTCGCGGATGGCGGAGACGGACGACTTGAAGGCAAAGCGCCAGGCGACGAGGCGACGCTGGCAGACTTCTCAGTGTCGGGAACGAACGTGTCAGGCGTGGCGAAGAAACGAACGATAAAGAAGACGCCGACGAGGAAGACAACTAGCACCGCGATAACAGGCAAACGAAGTGACTGCCAAAGGGTACGGCTCCCAACCTTGTATGGCTCATTCGATTCAACACCGGGCTGAACCCCGTGGTAAAGCTTCCAGATAGCAGGATCGTACTTGAGCTTTTCGACACCAACCTGCTCGAAACTGCCAGGACGCGTCGCAGCCATATAGCGCACCGAATAGGAGCTATCAGCGCCAAGCACATCGAGCTTAGTGACGATGCTCTTTTTCTGCATCCGGCGAATAACTGAGCGGTGAACTTCGCGAAGGTCTTGCGATGCGACAACGACATCGAGACCCCAGTGACCGTGCTTAGCGAAGAAGTCTAGAACGCGGTCGGGGAGTTCTGCGCGGCCAACGGGCCAGTACTCCTGGCACTCATCTACCAAGACAAGTGCACCGCGTTCAAGGTGCGGAAAAGACACAGAGCCGTCATCGGAGGTGACACACACCAAAAACTCGGCAACCTGAGACTCCGAAAGCACAATGAGATGACGTTCGACGTAGCCGAGGTCAACACCCAAGTACGAAGCAATGGCCTCATGATTCAGCCCGTTTATGCGCGCGTAAACAGTACGCCCCTTACGCAGATTTTCGAGAACGTGAAGCCGCACCATGTCGTGCGACTTGCCAGAGCGCGGATTACCTTCGAAACCATACAGCATGGGATCACCACTGAAAGAGAGTAACGACCTTGCGGATGATGTAGAACACGAAGCCCGCAGAAATAAGCAGCATTCCCTCAGGTATACGCATCGTGGTCACAGCCCAGGAAACAGTCGGACCAGCAAAGGCGAGAATGCCGCATATGGTGTAGCCGTCCAGAAATTGAGGCACAGGAACAGCGTTCACGATAGCGAGAACGACGTCAACGATCATCTCGAGCTGAAATTCAAGAAAGTCTTTAGCGAACTCGACCGCCTCAAGAAAGATCGTGCGCACAAGTTCGCGCAACCAGTTGGTCAGGTCGGTAAGCCAACCAACACGAGGGGCGATAAGGTTAAGAACGCTGTAATGAGCCGTGATCATAGGAGAGCTACCCGAAACGCGAATAAGGCCATGCCAGTCAGCGAGACCCACCCAGCGAACGCGATGAGCGAGGCAAGCGCACCAGCGCAGAACAAGCCGAGGTCAAATGAGTAACCCCAGAGACCGGCAGTCCAGGACTCGCTGGGACAACCCCCACCAGCGCCGGAACAGCCCCCGAAAAAGCTGGCTGCATACTGAGCAATCGGAGCATCGCGAACGCCAGCCAGCAAGCGAGAAATCTGAGACTCGGCGGAAACCTGATCGCGAGTGTAAAGGTCAGAGTTCAAGTTAGAACCAACACCGCCAGCGCCAGTGCAATCCTCCACGCGCGGATTGCAAGTACCGGAACCACCGTCACCATCGTCATCCCCACCGCCGTCATCACCGCCACCGCCGGTTGACGTACAGGTGTTGTCGTTGTCGGGGTCGGACGTACCGACAGGGCATGTACAGGACCCGTCCTCGTCGGGGTCCGTCTTGTTGCCGGGACACTGGCCGCCGTCAGGGGTGCAAACACCGTCACCGTCGGGGTCAGACTGGCCGACAGGGCACGTGCCGTCACCGCCGTTGGAACACCCGCCAACGGGGCAATCCTCAGGGTCGGGAAACCCGCCGTTGGTACCCGTGCCGGGAACGCAGATTTGAGACGGCTCGCCCTCGAGGAAGGTAGAGAAAAAGGTACTACCGGTAACCGGGTCCTCATAGCCGTGATAGACGCAGCCGTCGTGACAAACCTTGTCAGCGTAGACCCATTTATCAACCTGCTCAGGGCGAGCATGGCATATATCGACGTACTCGTATGAATTTTGCATAGCACCCGCAGGGTCGATGCATTTCCAGACAGAACCGTAGCGAACAGCGCAGATGAAACGACCCGTGACATTGCCCTCACGGCGACAGTTTTCCATGACAGCGCCATCGTAGCCGATCGACTTGGCATGAGCAGTTGAGCGCTCAATCGCGGCGAAACACGCCGCTGCCGCCTGGCCTTCGTCGCATTGCTCCGCAGCTAGAGCACAAGTAGTCGCAGCCGCAACACGCGGAGCGTACAGCGACGCAAAGGCTAGGAACAGGAGAAGGAGAACGCAGCGATAAGCAATCATTGGGACGCCTCATGCGAACCCATGGATGCGGCAGCACCGCAGACAAGCCCAAGGAAGGCGAAGAATAGGACGTAGATCATAGATGCTCCCCACAGTGTGGACAGGAACCCTCACCTAGCGCGTCGACTAGCTCGACACCCGCTAGAACAGTGGCGCAGTTGGAACATTCGTGCTCACTCGCATCGCGCGCACCAGCGTCATTGATCGCTTCGTGCTGCTCAGCGGTACCCTCCGCATAGCTGTCGCGATTTTCGAAGAATGTGGCGACCAGATCGACCGCCCACGCGACGAAACCGACAGCTATGAGGAGAGCACCACCCCCAATGATCGCTGCGATAGCAGTTCCAACGTTGAAACCCGCGAGGAGGTTATCGAGCGTCATAAAAGGCCCTAGGGAGCGGATCGCCACAGTTAGCGCAATCGGGACCGTCACCGTCGAGAACCTCCACACCGCAATGTGGACAGCAGACGAGCGGGCCAGTGAGGTCAAGGACAGCGTCGGCAAGCTCAAGAACATCGGGAACCGACGGGAAGGATGGGTAATGCCGAGACATAAGATCCCCCAGAAGAAGTGCCCCCCGCGAGGGGGGCACTTGGAGCGGTTGAGGATCAGCGGAAGAACGTCGCCACCTTGTTGGTCGCCCAGCGGGCGAAACCGGGGGCGGCCTTGAGCGCGCCCGCGCCGACGATGGCGGTGACGGCGCCGGTAACGGCCAGGCCGTCGAGGATGCTGGAGAAGTCCATGGTTGTTCCTTTGCGATTGTTGAGGTTTGGTTGATGTGTGACCGTAGGAAAAACGCTGTTAGTGCCGGTCAGAACTGACAGCCTTGACCACAACGCCGACGAGGTAGCCGGCGACGTTGCAGAGAAGAACGAAACCGAAGCAAGCCGTGAAAGCTGCGAGGTTGGCGGCAGGGTCCATCTCGAACAGCCAGGCGAAATCAGCCTGCGCATCCGGAACCTCGATCCACGCAGCGGCGTCGCACGTCATCGCCTGCGCGTCGAATTGATTGGGCCGGCAGCCGTAGACCCATGCCATGGCGGTTACGCCGCCTGCGCGGGCTTGGGAGCGGCCTGCGCGGGCTTGGGAGCCGCCTTACCCGGCTCCGATGCTTCGGAGGACTCGGAAGGCTTGGAAGCGTCCCCGAGCGGGTTGTCGAGCGCGACGAGGGGCGACGCCTGAAGATCGAGCAGCAGCCGACCATCGCGCACCGTGAAGTTCGACACGGTGAGGCCGTAATTGCCGGGCGGATACGGGATATAGCCCGTGCGGTCGGAATTGCGGATACAGGGCAACTCGATCTTGTCCGGATAGGCGTTGCCCGTGTGGACGTATGCCTCCTGCATCGCCATGTGATAGTCGTTGCCCGTCTTCTTGGACGTGCCCTTGAGTTCGCGCATGTGCGCGGACAGGACTTCGATGCGGATGCTGTTGAGGTTCATGCTTACTGCTCCGAGTGAGTGACGGTAAACGTGCCGTCGTTGGGTGTGAGGACTTCGATAAAGCCCCGGTGTGATACGACGAGTGATTGCGTTTCGCGATTGAGGTCTTGGAACTCGTAAGGGCCGAAATAGGCCCAGCCGGAAAACACTCCGGCGCACGTGAGTACCCACGCCGATGCGAAGGGTTTGGGCGCGGAGAAATTGCCCATGGCGCGCAGATCAATAACGCGCTTCCGAGGCATGGCCCATTCAGGGATCAAGAACTTGAGCCAACGAGGCGCAACGGAAATAAGCACAGGTGCCTTCTCAGTACCCGAGAGGCCGCCGTAACCCCACAGGCGCGCACGCTTAGGCAGGTGCATCGCGGATTTGCCTTCGGTCTTGCTCGCGTACTTGGCGATATAGCCAACCGGAGAACGCGCGAAGACCGCGTTCGTCATGCCGTGCTGCCACCACCCCTGTTTATCGGGCAGAGGCGGAACGACACCGCGAGGGAACCACGCAACGAGGTGGTAATGCGGTTTGCCGTTGCCCTGGAGTTCAACGGTCCAGACGTAATGAAAAACGAGCTTGTGCTTGCGCTTGAACCACTCGCGGTAATGCTTGATGAGTTCAGCGATGTGCTTAGGTTCCCACTGCGCATCGGGACGATAGGTCAGCGTGACTAGCGCAGTGCGGTAAGGCGAGGAACGACGAAAAACGCCATTGCGCATGGTCGGCTCGCCGTACTCGGCGCGGAACTTGTCATCGATTGCTTTAGCAGCAGCACAGACGCCCTTGCGCATGTGCGTCAGACGCTTTGCCTTAGCTTCGCTGGCGGAGATGGTAAACATGTCTTGTCACTTATCGAATAGAGAGACAAGCCCAGCGCCGCGCAGGCTGTTGCGCGCTTCGCGCGCAACAGGCTGCACGTCGCTCCCACGGCTCGCAGGATCGAAATCACGCAGGGATTCGTGCCCACACGAGCGGCAGCGGTACCAGCCGGAAGGATTGGCAACCACCGGATCGTCACAGTGGTCGCAGACAACGGGCACGTTACGCATGCGCGGCCCCCTGGGCGGCGTGAAGGACCGGCGACCACTGAGACGCCATAGCGTGCGCGATGCCCTCAAACGTGCGGCTACGCTCTTTCCAGCGATCCGGCGAAGGGGGCAAGCGGTGAACGCGGGCGACACGTCCGTCGACGACGCGCGTTGGCGACAACAGCGGGAGGTTTTCGAGCCAGAGGCAGGTAGCCTTGACTTCCCCGTGCCCGTGCTGCCACGGGTGTATGACCTGACTTGGCTTGCGTATCCGAGTCGAGATGACGGAAATGGGATTTTCCACGCACTTGCGGGGTATGGGGGCGTTGAACAGAAGGCGAACGAAGTCCAGGGCCTGTTCCTGTTCCGTGCGATAGAGGCTGAACCAACGAGCGCCAGACACAGCAAGACGCGTGCACGGCGGATGAGCAATGAGCAAATCCCAAGACGCGCCCAGGATGACGCGAACGTCACCCTGAAAATGGGGGCCGGGCCGCTCTGTCGGGAGAAGGTCGCAACTGAGAGCGTCGCAGCCGTGAGCCAAGAAGGCATCACGGACAATGCCCGAGAACTCACAGGCGACAAGCACGCGAGGCTTACGCATGGGCAGCCTCCGCAGTGGCGAAGGCGAGCGCGGAATAGAGTTCGGCGACTTCGGCCGCGTCAGCGGCCGCGAGAAGGTCGCCACGGGCCACGGCGGCAGATTCCAGACGCATGGCTGCCTCGCATTGGCGACCGTCTGAGACGACGCGGGAGAGCGCGTCAGGATCACGGCGGGTCATGCGGGAAGTCTCCGGCGAGGACCGTTGATGTACCGCTTGGTGCGCCCCTCGAGGCCGTAACGGCCGTTCGTGCGGTTGAACTGGAGTGAGTCCCGCTGATTCATCGTGGCGCAGTAGGCCTCCAGCGGAGCGGCCTCACCGAGCGACGAAACAGCGCCATGCATCAAGGCATTCTCGAAGCGCCGTACGCTACGCGCGGCCCTGTAGTCGGCATGCCAGCGGTCACGGCACATGGCGCACCCCCCGCCCTGCCCTCACGCCTGCGAGGTAGGAAGACTCCCGCCATGTCTGGCCGGCACGGATGCGACGGTCAGCAGCGCGGAAGACCTGGAAAAGGCCGGCGTGCCAGACCGCGAAGAAGAGAAGCGCGAGCAGATCGGTGAGCACTTGACATCCCCCAGAAAGATGTGGTTGCCGGGCGGGATCGGGGGCATTTCGGAATTCCCCACGACGGCCCCCGCCCGGCGCCGGGTGGCCTAGTCCCGAGCCTCGGGACTGGCGGAAGTAGTAATGTGGGTCGGGACTACAGTCAAGAGGATCGGGACCAATGACCATTGCCGAACTGCTGGACGCGGTGAAGAAGGAATGCGGCGTGCCGTCGGATTACGCGCTAGCCAAACGCTTAGGCGTATCGAAACAGAGCGTGTCGAACTGGCGAACGGGGACGAACGCACCCGACGCGGTCGCATGCGCGAAAATGGCTGAAATTACGGGCTTTCCGCTCGCCCGTGTGCTCGGGATCGTGGGCGAAGCGCGGGCTATTTCAAGCGCAGAAAAGGCCGTGTGGCGACGCCTAGCGAGTGCCGCCGCCGTAGTGCTTTCAGTGGGCGTTCTGGGGGTGCTTGCCGCCCATCCGAACGACCAAGCGCGGCCGGGGTCTATTTCGCATAACTACGACCGTATGCATATTATGTAAAAGAAATCCTGCCAAGCAGGCTTACGCTGTTGTCCAGCGATTTCACCGCTGACGGTGGTCAGTCGCATCCTCCGCATTCGACGCGTTCGCGCTTACTTCCCGTGTCGGCTGTAGACCCGGGTCTTGCCGTCGCGGCCGACCAGTTCCACCGCGTACGGCTGCACGGTGCCGTCGGGCACTTCCATGCCCGGCGATCCCAGCGGCATGCCGGGCACGGTGAGACCCTTCGCGTCGGGCTTCTCGGCGAGCAGGCGCTTGATGTCGGCGGCGGGCACGTGGCCTTCGATGAAATAGCCGCCCACTTCGGCCGTATGGCACGAGCCCTTGCCGTACGGCACGCCCAGGCGCTCCTTGACCGGGCCGAGATCGTCGATATCGCGGGCTTCCACACGGAAACCGGCGTTCTCCATGTGCTTGATCCAGACCTTGCAGCAGCCGCAGGTCGCGGTCTTGTGCACGCGCATGACTGGCAACGCCGCGATGAGGCCGCCGGGTCTGGCGGCTGGCGCGGTCGGGGATGCCGGGGGCTTGGGGACGGTCTTCTGCGACGGAGGGGTCGCCTGCGCCATCGCGAACATCGGCGTCAGAGCGATCAGGGCGAGCAGGTTGATCGTGGTTTTCATGGGGCTGTCTCGTGTGTGGGATGTCGATGCGGACCCTGGTGCGGATCAGCACCAGGGTGGATCAGAACCAGGTGGATCAGAACCAGGTGCGGACGCCGACGACCACGCGGGTCTCGTCGACGCCCTCGCCTGCGTCGCGGCGCAGTTCGGCGGTGGTGCCGAACGCACGCTCGCGGACGATGCCGACGTAGGGCGCGAACCGGCGTGTGATTTCGTAGCGTAACCGCAGCCCGGCTTCGATGCTGCCGAGTCCGCTGCCGATGCCGCGTGCGCGTTCGGTGCGGCCGTGGAATTCGACCTCGAGCACCGGCTGCAGGATCAGGCGGTTGGTCAGCAGCAGCTCGCGCTCGGCTTCGAAGACGAACGCGGTCTGTCCGCCCTCGCCTGCGTACAGCGTGGCTTCGACCTCGAACTTCTGCGGCGCCAGGCCCATCACGCCGATCGCCGCGAAGCTGCGGCCGTCGCCGGGCTTGAAGTCGTGGCGAACGCCCGCGACCACGTCCCACCAAGGTGAGATGCTGCGGCCGTAGAGCAGTTCCAGATCCGCGGAATGCGTGCTGCCGTCCTCGCGCTCGCCCGCGCTGCGCAGCCACAGGCGGTCGGTGTCGGTGCCGATCCAGCCCTCCGCTTCCCAGTGCAGTCCGGTGCCGTGGTCGGCATCCCAGGCTTCGAGGCGATCGAACCGGTAGAACTGGTGAATGCCGCTGCCATGCGACATCGAATGATGCAGCGGCCGGTTGGCGGCTGCGCGGTCGGCCTGGGTGACCGGCGGGATCGGCGTCTTCGGCAGCGATGCGGCCTGCGGTCCATGTTCCATGGCGGCGTGGCCCATCGCTGCGTGATCGTTCCCCGGATGGTCCATCTTCGAATGATCCGTTTCCGGACGGTCGATCTTGTGCGGCTCGGCCGCAGGCGCCTTCGGCGGCGGCGTTTCATGGCGGTGATGCCTGTGATGATCGTTGTCGTGGCCGGCGTGCGACTGCGCGAGCGCGCCGTGCAGGGGGAAGGCCAGCAACAGCGCCAGCGTGCCGATCCGGCGGTTCGCGATTGCGGTCATGCGCTTCATTCGACCACCCGCACTTCGCGCATCATGCCCGACTCCATGTGGTACAGCAGGTGGCAGTGGTAGGCCCAGCGCCCCAGCGCATCGGCGCGCACGCGATAGCTGCGCTTGCTGCCGGGCGGCATGTCGACGGTGTGCTTGCGCACCAGGAACGCACCCTGCTCGTCTTCGAGATCGCTCCACAGGCCGTGCAGGTGGATCGGGTGCGTCATCATCGTGTCGTTGACCAGGGTGATGCGCATGCGCTCGCCGTAGTTCAGGCGCAGCGGTTCGGCATCGTCGAACTTCAGGCCGTCGAAGCTCCAGGCGAACTTCTCCATGTGCCCGGTCAGGTGCAGTTCGACCGTGCGGCCGGGCTCGCGACCGTCCGGATCCTCGAACAGGCTGCGCAGCATCGCGTAGCGCAGCACGTTGCGGCCGTTGTCGCGCAGGCCGATGCCCGGGTCGTCGAGCTTGGGCATCGGCATCATCGTCTGCATGTCGACCAGCGGGTTGCCCCGCTCGCGCTCGGGATGCGCCTGCATGCCGCCGCTGTCGTGGTCCATCCCAGCCTGGCTCATGCCGGCGTGGTTCATGCCGCCATGCCCCATGTGCGCGCCGCAGCCGCCTTCCATGAGTTTCGATGGCGCTGCACTGCCCTGCCCGCCGCCATGCGCCGAGTGATCCATGCTGCCGTGCTGCATGCTGCCGTGCTGCATGCCCCCGTGCCCCATGTCGTCCATGGTCAGCAGCGGTCGCGGATCGACGTCCGGCACCGGCGCACGCAATCCCTCGCGCACCGCCAGCGTGCCGCTGACGTAGCCGGTGCGTCCCATGTCCTGCGCGAAGATGGTGAAGGCGTCCTGCCCGCTCGGCTCGACGATGATGTCGTAGGTCTCGGCCGGCGCGATGCGGAATTCGTCGACGCTCACCGGATGCACGTACTGCCCGTCCGCCGCGACCACGCGCAGCTTCAGGCCCGGGATGCGCACGTCGAAATAGGTCATCGCCGAGGCATTGATGACGCGCAGCCGGACCTTTTCGCCGCCGCGGAACAGCCCCGTCCAGTTGCCCAGCGAGGTCGTGCCGTTCATCAGGTAGGTGTAGGTGTGCGCATTGACGTCCGACAGGTCGGTCGGCGTCATCCGCATCGTGCCCCAGGCGCGGCGGTCGGCCAGCGTCGCCCTCAGGCCATCGCGCTTCGCGTCGCGCAGGAAATCGGTGACGGTGCGCTGGTAGGTGTTGTCGTGCATCGCCATCTTCTTGAGGCGACGGAACAGCGCGGCCGGCGCCATGTCGGTCCAGTCCGACAGCATCACCACGTAATCGCGGTCGCAGGCGAAGGGTTCGGGTTCGGCAGGATCGACGATCAGCGCGCCGTACAGCCCGGCCTGCTCCTGGAAGCCGGAATGGCTGTGGTACCAGTAGGTGCCGCCCTGGCGCAGGGTGAAGCGGTAGTGCCAGGTCTCGCCCGGCGCGATGCCGTCGAAACTCATGCCCGGCACGCCGTCCATGTCGGCCGGCAGCAGGATGCCGTGCCAGTGGATCGAGGTGTCGGTGCCGTGCACGGAGCCGCGCGGCAGCGCGTTGGTGACGCGGACGTTGACGGTGTCGCCCTCGCGCCAGCGCAGTACGGGCGCGGGCAACAGGCCGTTGACGGTGACGCCGGGCCGGGTGCGGCCGGTGATGTTGACCGGCGTTTCGCCGATGACGAGGTCGAATTCCGTGCCGGACAGGATTTCGGCCTGGCCGGGGGATTTCAGCGCCCACAGCGGGCGGGCGTGCAGACCGAGACCGGCGGCGACGCCACCGAGCGCCAGCCCCTGCACGAAGCGACGGCGCGACAGGGCCGGCCCGAGGCCGGACGGATCGAAGGACATGGGTGACTCCGGAGCAATGACGATGACGCGTCGATCGGTCGACGCGGGATTCGTGGTCGTTGCGGGGCGTCAGGCGATGGGAGGTCGGATGCGATCCCGCAGATGCGGGTCGGGATGCGTCGCCGCCTTCGTCGGCAGCGGACCGGCGGCGGGCGGAAGCGTCAGGTCGAGCATGGCGACGCCCGGGATCGACACGGCGCAGTGCTGGGCGCAGGCGCTGCGGCAATCGCCGCTGTCGCCGCAGCAATCGCCCTCGCCATCATCGCCGGCCCGGGACGGCGGCGCGTCGACCGGGCTGCTGTCGTGGCAACCGCCCTCGCCCGTCGCCCTGTCGGCCGTGCCGTGATCGGCGGGATGATCGGTGGTAGCAGCGTGCTGCGACGCCTCGTCGGGCATCGCGGCATGCACCATCGGCACCGATCCGTTGAGGACCAGGGCGATGCAGAGCAGGATGCGGAGCAGCACGGCGAGCGGCGACATGCCGGCTAGGATACCGCCGATCGCGGCTCAGCCGGCGAAACGTTGCAGGCCGAAGGGCGACACGTCGGCGGGCTCCCCGGGATCGGCGAGCAGCGCGAGCACCCTGTCGGCGGTGGTCGCCGCCAGAGTGAGACCGAGGTGCTGGTGGCCGAAGGCGTAGCAGACATTGGCTGCGGCCCGGCTGCGGCCGATCGCAGGCAGGTAGTCCGGCAGCGTCGGCCGCGCGCCGCACCAGGCGTCCGGCTCGCCGCGCACCGGCAGTCCCAGTGCGACGGCGTGCGCGCGCAAGCGCTGCCATTTGCGCACGTCCGGCGCCAGCCCCGGCGGCACGAACTCCACGAACCCGGCCAGGCGCAGGCCGCCGTCGAAGCGGGTCAGGATCACCGAACGGTCCTCGAACACCACCGGCGGCAGGTCCGGCCAGTCGTGGTCGCGCCACTGCAGGTGGTAGCCGCGTTCCTCGATCAGCGGCGCATCCTCGCCCAGATCCGCCATCAACCGTCGCGATCCGGGGCCGGCGGCGATGACCAGACGATCCGGATCCAGCGTGCGGCTGCCGTCCAGCAGCACCTGCGCCCGACCGCCCACATCCCGCAGGCCAGCAACCTCGGCGCGAAGCCAGCGGCCGCCGGCATCGAGCAGGGCCTGGCGCAGCGCACGCATGAGCCTTGCGGTGTCCAGCACCTGCGCGCTCCCGGCGAAACACAGCCCGGCGCGCAGCGGCACGGACAGCCGCGCCTGCACGGCGGCCAGGGTGTCGGCGTCCATGTGGTCGACGCGGGCCTCGCCGATGTCACCGCCGAGCCATGCGGCGCGACCGCGACGCTCGGCGTCGGCCTGTTCCCAGACCACCCAGTGCCCCTGCTCGCGCAACAGGCCGGGTTGGCCGATCTCCTGCAGCAATTGCCGCCAGGCCGGCACCGCATCGCCGAGCAGGCCGCGCAACGCCGTCTGCCCGCTCGCGTGGCGCGCAGGCGCGCAGGCATGCAGGAACCGCCACAGCCACGGTGAGACCGCCCACGGCCGCGGCACGTCCACCGGCCCGCCGCGGCCGAACCACCGGCGCGGCAGCGAACGCACCGTGGACCAGGAGGCAAGCGGCGACACCTGCTCGATGGCGATGTGCCCGGCATTGCCCCAGGAGGCGCCCTCGCCATCGCGCATCGGATCGATCACCAGGCAATCCATGCCCGCCAGCCGCAGGCGGAGCGCGCTGGCCAGTCCGATCACGCCGCCGCCGATCACGACCACGCATTCGGGTGCGTCGCCGCCGCAAGTCCCACCGAACATCCCCGGCGTTGCCGCCATGCCATTGCCCCTTTGCCTGAACTTCATTTAGTATACGATATACATTTACTCGGAGATCGACATGCAAGCGCTTCCCTGCCCCTGGCACGGCGTGATTCCCGCCGCCACCACCCAGTTCGATGAAGGCCTGGCGGTGGACCTTCCGGCGACTCGCCGCGTCCAGGACGCGCTGGTCCGCGACGGCGTCCACGGGATGATCGTCATCGGCACCGTGGGCGAGAACAATTCGCTGGAACGCGAGGAGAAGCTCGCGGTGATCGCGTCCGCCGCGGAAGCCGCTGGCGGACGGATCCCGGTGATCGCCGGGGTGTCGGAACTGACCACACCGCGCGCCTGCGCCTTCGCGGAAGCCGCCGAGAAGGCCGGCGCCACCGGCCTGATGGTGCTGCCGGCGATGGTCTACGTCCCGGCCGAGCACGAACTGGAAGCGCATTTCCGCGCGGTCGCCGCCAGCACCTCGCTGCCGGTGATGCTCTACAACAACCCGCCGGCCTACCGCGTGAGCATCGGCGCGCGCACGCTGGCGAACCTCGCCGACGTGCCGAACATCGTCGCCGTGAAGGAAAGCGCGCCCGACCCGCGCCGCTTCACCGACCTGCACAACACCTGCGGCGACCGCTACGTCCTGTTCGCCGGCCTGGACGACGTGGCGCTGGAAGGACTGGTGCTGGGCGCGCGCGGCTGGGTGTCGGGCCTGACCAACGTCTTTCCGCGCGAGTCGATCGCGCTGTGGGAGGCGGTGCAGCGCGGCGACCTCGCGACGGCGCTGAAGATCTATCGCTGGTTCATGCCGCTGCTGCATCTCGACGCCGAACACGACCTCGTGCAGTCGATCAAGCTCGCCGAAGCGGTGATGGGCCGCGGCTCCGAGCGCGTACGCATGCCGCGCATGCCGCTGCAGGGCGAGCGTCGCGCCGAGGTGATCCGACTCGTCGAAGCCGCCGAAGCCGCACGACCCGCGCTCGGCCTCTGAAGGGATGCGCCCGCATGGATGGTGAGATCGCGTCTGCCGGAGCCGCTGCCGCAGCCCTCGTCATGGGCAGCGGCACCCGCCACGTGTTCGAGTGCATCGACGGCCACACCGCCGGCAACCCGGTGCGCCTGGTCGTCGAAGGCAGACCGCCGCTGCGCGATGCCGGCATGAGCGAACGGCGCCAGCAGTTCCTCGCCGAGTACGACTGGATCCGCACCGGCCTCATGTTCGAGCCGCGCGGCCACGACATGATGTCCGGCGGATTCTTCTATCCGCCGCAGTCGCCCGAGGCGGATGTCGGCATCCTGTTCATCGAGACCAGCGGCTGCCTGCCGATGTGCGGGCACGGCACCATCGGCCTGGTCACCTTCGGCCTGGAATACGGGCACATCGTGCCGAAGACGCCGGGCCAGCTGGTCGTCGAAGTGCCGGCCGGCACGATCCGGATCGACTACACCATGGACGCCGGCCGCGTCCGTTCGGTGAAGATCCGCAACGTGCCGAGTTACCTCGCGATCCGGGACCTCGCCATCGAGGTCCCGGGCTTCGGCCCGCTCAACCTCGACGTGGCCTACGGCGGCAACTACTACGCCATCGTCGAACCGCAGGGCGCCTACTCCGGCCTGGATGCGCTCGGCGCGGCGCGCATCGTCGAACTCAGCCGCACCATCCGCGGCATCGTCCGCGACATGGTCGAGCCGGTGCATCCGCTCGACCCGACCATCCGCGGCGTCAGCCACGTGCTCTGGGCCGACGCGCCCTCTGCACCCGACGCCGACGGCCGCAATGCCGTCTTCTACGGCGAACGCGCGATCGACCGCAGCCCCTGCGGCACCGGCACCTCCGCGCGGATGGCGCAGCTGGCCGCGCGCGGCCGATTGTCGGTCGGCGACACCTACGTCCACGAAAGCTACATCCGCAGCCGCTTCATCGGCCGCATCGAGGCCGCGACCACGCTCGGCGACCACCCGGCGATCGTGCCTTCGATCGAAGGCAGCGCCTTCGCCACCGGCTTCAACCGCCTCTGGATCGACGACGACGAGCCGTTCCCGGGCGGTTTCGTCGTGGTCTGACCCTCCCCTTTTCCTCCAGCGACCGCACCATGACCGAAGTCCTCGCCCTCGCCCACCACATCGCCGGCCACGACGTCGATGCGCCCGCCGCACTCGAACAGCGCAACCCGCATGCGCCCGATGATCTCAGCGTGCAGTTGCCCGACGGCACCGCCGCGGATGTCGAAGCGGCCACCGAGGCCGCACATGCGGCGCAACGCAAGCTGGCCAGCGGTGGTATCGAAGCCCGTGCCGACGCGCTCGCCCGCATCGCCCGCGCACTCGTCGCCGACCTGGAACCGATGGCGATGCTCATCGCCCGCGAGACCGGCAAGACCCTGCGCGACGCACGCATGGAGACGATGCGCGCCGCGCGGATCTTCGACTTCTTCGCGGGCGAGGCCCTGCGCATCGTCGGCGAGCGCTACGAATCCACGCGCAACGGCGCGATGGTCGAAGTGATGCACGCGCCGCTGGGCACCGTCGGCCTGATCACGCCGTGGAACTTCCCGATCGCGATCCCGGCGTGGAAGATCGCGCCCGCGCTGGCCTTCGGCAACGCAGTGGTGTGGAAGCCATCGGAAGTCTCGTCGGGCACGGCTGCGCGACTGATGAGCCACATCGCCGTCGCCGGCCTGCCCGCAGGCAGCGTCAACATGGTGCTGGGCGCGGCGACCGCAGGCGCCGCGATCGCCGGACACGAAGGCATCGACGGCGTCTCGTTCACCGGTTCGGAAGCCACCGGCGCGCGCGTGCGCCAGGCGGTGGCGGCGCGCAACGGCCGCATGCAACTGGAGATGGGCGGCGTGAACGGGCTGATCGTGCTGGCCGACGCCAATCTCGACATCGCCGTCGACTGCGCGGTGAACGGCGCCTACTTCGCCGCCGGCCAGCGCTGCACGGCCACGTCGCGGATCATCGTCGAGGACGCCATCGCCGGGCGCTTCATCGGCGCGGTCCGCCAGAAACTGCAGGCGCTGCGCTTCGGCGACCCGCGCGACGCGGCCACCGACATCGGCCCGCTGGCCAATCCGCGCCAGAAGCAGCGCGTCGTGGCGCAGATCGAGGCCGTACGCGCGGAAGGCGCGGCGCTGGCCATCGGCGGAACGCTGCCGCAGGACGAGGATTGCCACGTTCCGCCGATGCTGTTCGACGATCTGGACCATCGCAGCCTGCTGGCCCGCGAGGAAATCTTCGGCCCGGTGGCCGGCATCTTTCGCGTACGCGACTTCGAACACGCGCTTGAAACGCTCAACGACAGCCGTTACGGCTTGTCGGCCGGTCTGTGCACATCCTCGCTCCGGCACGCCGAAGCGTTCAAACGGGGGGCGCGTGCGGGTATGCTGATGGTCAACCTGCCGACGGCAGGCGTGGATTACCACGCACCGTTCGGCGGCGAAGGCGCTTCCAGCCACGGTCCCCGGGAACAGGGGCGGGCCGCCCGGGCCTTCTACACCACACTTCGCACCACTTACCAACACCCGGGGTAGCACCACCGCCATGGTCATTGCCGCCAAGACGCTGTCCGAACAGGCTTTCGAGATCATCCGCGAGCGCATCCTCTCCACCGAGCTCGCACCGATGACGCCGATCCGCCAGGACGCCTTGGCCGATGAACTGGGCATCAGCAAGATTCCGTTGCGCGAAGCGCTGGCCCGGCTGGAACAGCAGGGCCTGCTCAGCTCGCACCCGAACCGCGGCTTCACGGTGTCCGCCCTCACCCCCGAAGAAGCCGAGGACGTGTTCGTGCTGCGCCTGAAGCTCGAACCCGAAGCCGCAGGCGCCGCCTGCCTGGTCGCCGACGACGCGCGCCGCGAGGCTGCGATCTCCGCGCTCAGCGGCCTGGAAGCGATGCTCCGCGACGATCCGGTGAACGCGGTGCGCTACAACCGCAACTTCCATCTGGCGCTGGTGCAGAACCCGCTGCGCAAGCAGACCGCGCACCTGGTCGAACGCCTGCATCTGGTCGCCGAGCGCTACGTGCGCAAGCACCTGGAGCCGGCCGGCCGCAACGAGCGCGCCGACCGCGAACACCGGGACATCCTCGACGCCTGGCTCGCCCGCGACGCCGCGATCGTCGAAGCCAAGCTCACCGCGCACCTGCAGACCACGCTGGACGAGCTGCGCGAGGAAGTGGCAGATCAGGCCAGCCGCTGAAGCGGCATCGGTCGAGCGGCAGTAACGCCCCTCGTCAATCCTCGCCCGCGACGCGGGCGAGGGAGAAGCCTCAGGTCGCCAGATTGATCCAGGTCGCCTTGACCTCGGTGTACTTCTCGAAGGCATGCAGCGACTTGTCGCGGCCGTTGCCGGACTGCTTGTAGCCGCCGAAGGGCGCGGTCATGTCGCCGCCGTCCCAGTAATTCACCCACACGCTGCCGGCGCGCAGCTTGCGCGCCACGCGATGCGCGCGACCGATGTCGCGGGTCCAGACGCCAGCGGCGAGGCCGTACTCGGTGTCGTTGGCCATGCGCAGGGCGTCCGCCTCGTCGTCGAAGGCGATCACCGACAGCACCGGTCCGAAGATTTCCTCGCGGGCGATGGTGTGGCCGTGCTCGACGCCGTCGAACACCGTCGGTTCGATGTAGCAGCCGCCGGCGACCACCTCCGCGCGCTCGCCGCCGAGCAGCACGCGCCCGCCCTCGGCGCGGCCCTTGGCGATGTAGTCGAGGACGCGCGCGGTCTGGCCTTCGTCGACCATCGCGCCCATCGGTGCGCCGGGATCGAGCGGATGGCGCGGAAGCATGGCCTTGCCGGCTTCGACCACGGCCGCGACGAAGTCGTCCTTGATCGAGCGTTCGACCAGCAGGCGCGAGGCGGCCGTGCAGACCTCGCCCTGGTTGTAGAAGATGCCGCCCGCCGCGGCCTTCGCGGCCTGCGCCAGGTCCGGCGCATCGGCGAAGACGATGTTCGGACTCTTGCCGCCGCACTCCATGTACGCGCGCTTCATGTTCGAGCGCCCTGCGCACTGCAGCAGGTGCTTGCCGACGGCGGTCGACCCGGTGAACACCAGGCCGTCGACGTCCATGTGCAGGGCCAGCGGCTCGCCCGCGCCCTTGCCGAAACCCGGCACCACGTTCAGCACGCCGGCCGGAATGCCCGCCTCCATCGCCAGCTCGGCGAGGCGGATCGCGGTCAGCGGCGACTTCTCGGACGGCTTGAGCACCACCGAATTGCCGGTCGCCAGCGCCGGGGCGATCTTCCACGTCGCCATCAGCATCGGGAAGTTCCAGGGCACGATCGCGCCGACCACACCCAGCGGCTCGCGGGTGATCAGCCCCAGCTCGTCGGGGCCGGTCGCGGCGACTTCGCCGTAGACCTTGTCCAGCGCCTCGCCGGTCCAGGCCATGCAGCGGATCGTGGCGGCCACGTCCACCGCACGGGCGTCGGAGACCGGCTTGCCCATGTCCAGCGATTCGAGCAGCGCCAGCTCATCTCCATGTTGTTCAATGAGTTGGGCGAACTTGACGAGAATCTTCTTGCGATGCGCAGGCTTGGCATTGGCCCAACGCCCGGCTTCGAAGCTGCGCCGGGCGGCTGCGACCGCGCGCTCGATGTCCTCGGCTTCGCACTCGGCGACCTGGCCCAGCACGCGGCCGTCGATCGGGCTGACGCAGTCGAAGGTCCTGCCACTGGCGGCATCGACGAAGCGGCCATCGATGAAGGCCTGGGTGCGGATCTGCAGGCCGGTGGCCAGCGCCTGCCAGCCTTCTAGGGTGCGGGGTGCGTTCAAGGGGAAATCTCCAGGTCTGGCGGTCAGAAGGTCGGCGGCGTGCTCGCGCTGACGATCATCACGTCGGTCTCGCCGACGTTGCGGAAGCGGTGCGGGATGCGGCATTCGAAGTAATAGGCCTCGCCCGGCCCGAGCACCCGCACCTGATCGCCGACGGTGATCTCGACCTGCCCGGCCAGCACCACGCCGCCTTCCTCGCCCTCGTGGGTGATCATCACTTCGCCGGTGTCGCTGCCGGGCAGCATCACCTCGCGCAATACGCACATCTGCCGCTGCGGACGGCGGTGGCCGACCAGGAAGTAATGGATGCCGTTGTTGCCCATGTCCGGCTGCTCGTCCGGCGTGTAGAACGGCGTGTCGGCCGGGTCGGCCTCGATGTCCATGGTGAAGAAATCGGCCATCGAGATCGGAATGCCATCCAGCACCTTCTTCAGCGAGCTGACCGAGGGGCTGACCTTGTTCTGCTCGATCAGCGAGATCGTGCTGTTGGTGACCCCGACGCGCTTGGCCAGCTCCCGCTGGCTCAGACCCTTGCTCTTGCGGACCAGCTGAAGACGCGCACCGATATCCATGGAACCCCATCGACTTTGATGATGCAGATACTTTACACGGATACTGCCGTGCAGCATTTGTGCACAATCGCGCGACTGTTGTAAAGTTTTTTCAACGCGCTAAGCTTGGCGGCATCGTGCGGGCGCGGCGCCGGCACGGACGACCGCATCGGAGACCGCATGCACGACGATCCGCAGACCCACCCGGATTACAGCGCGCACTACAGCCGCGAAGCGACCCGTGCCCCGGAGGCGATGGACGCCTTCTGGATGCCGTTCTCGGCCAACCGCCAGTTCAAGTCCTCGCCGCGCCTGATGGCCAGCGCCTCGGGCATGTTCTACCGCACGGTCGACGGCCGCGAAGTCCTCGACGCCACCGGCGGCCTGTGGTGCTGCAATGCAGGCCACGCCCGTCCGCGCATCGTCCAGGCCGTGCAGCAGCAGATCGCGACGCTCGATTTCGCCCCGACCTTCCAGATGGGTCACCCGCTGCCCTTCACGCTCGCCGAGCGCCTGGCCGCGATCGCCCCGGACCACCTCAACCACGTCTTCTTCACCAATTCCGGTTCGGAATCGGTCGATACCGCACTCAAGATCGCCCTCGCGTACCACCGTGCACGCGGCGAAGGCCAGCGCACCCGCCTGATCGGCCGCGAAAAGGGCTACCACGGCGTCGGCTTCGGTGGCATCTCGGTCGGCGGCCTGCCCAACAACCGCAAGTTCTTCGGCAGCCTGCTGCCCGGCGTGGACCACCTGCGCCATACCCTGGACCTGCAGCGCAACGCCTTCAGCCGCGGTCTGCCCGAGCACGGCGCGGAGCTGGCCGAGGACCTGGAACGCCTGGTCCTGCTCCACGACGCCAGCACGATCGCGGCGGTCATCGTCGAGCCGGTCGCCGGCTCGGCCGGCGTGGTCCTGCCGCCGCAGGGCTACCTCAAGCGCCTGCGCGAGATCTGCGACAAACACGGCATCCTGCTGATCTTCGATGAAGTGATCACCGGGTTCGGCCGCGTCGGCAAGGCCTTCGCCGCGCAGCGCTTCGACGTGATGCCCGACCTCATCACCACCGCCAAGGGCCTGACCAACGGCTGCGTGCCGATGGGCGCGGTGTTCGTCTCCGACGCCATCCACGATGCCTTCATGCATGGTCCGGACAACGTGATCGAGCTGTTCCACGGCTACACCTACTCGGGCCATCCGCTGGCCTGCGCGGCCGCCCTGGCCACGCTGGACACCTACGAAGAGGAGGGCCTGTTCGAGCAGGCCATCGTGCTGGAGAACCGCTGGGCCGAGGCCATCCACGGCCTGCGTGGCCTGCCGAACGTGATCGACATCCGCAACATCGGCCTGATCGGCGCGATCGAACTGGCGCCGCGCCCGGGCGCGCCCGGCGCCCGCGCCTACGACGTCTTCACCCGGTGTTTCCACGAGGAAAACCTGCTGATCCGGGTCACCGGCGACGTGATCGCCCTGTCGCCGCCGCTGATCCTGACCGGGGAGCATATCGATAGAATTTTCCGGACACTTGCGCATGTGATCGCCGAAACGGCCTAATGCGCGCGCCCGCAAGCGGCCGGCGCGCGGGCGTCTCGTTCATTCAGTGCCCTCTTCCCACCTTCAATTCGGTACTCAGCCATGCTGATCGGCGTCCCCAAGGAAATCAAGAATCACGAATACCGCATCGGCCTGACCCCGGCCGGTGCCCGCGAACTCGCGCGCAACGGCCACAAGGTCATGGTCCAGCGCGATGGCGGCAAGGCCATCGGCCTCACCAACGAGATGTACGAGAAAGCCGGCGCCGAGATCGTCGACACCGCGGAGGAGATCTTCCGCCGCGCCGAAATGATCATCAAGGTGAAGGAGCCGCAGCCGGTCGAGTACGCGATGCTGCGCGAAGGCCAGCTGCTGTACACCTACCTGCATCTCGCCCCCGATCCCGAACAGACCGCCGGCCTCGTCAAGTCCGGCTGCACCGCGATCGCCTACGAAACCGTCACCGACCGCAAGGGCGGCCTGCCGCTGCTGGCGCCGATGTCGGAAGTCGCCGGCCGCATGTCGATCCAGGCCGGTGCGCATGCGCTGGAGAAGGCCCAGGGCGGCTCGGGCGTGCTGCTCGGAGGCGTGCCCGGCGTCAAGCCGGCCGAAGTGCTGGTGATCGGCGGCGGCGTGGTCGGCATCAACGCCGCGCGCATGGCCATGGGCATGAATGCTCACGTCACCATCCTCGACCGCTCGCTGGACCGCCTCAAGTACCTCGACGAGCTCTACGGCCACCAGCTCACCACCATCTATTCGACCCACGACGCCATCGAGGAACGCCTGCCCGACACCGATCTGGTGATCGGCGCCGTGCTGATCCCGGGCGCGGCCGCGCCCAAGCTGATCGCGCGCGACCAGCTCAAGCTGATGCGTCCGGGCTCGGTGCTGGTCGATGTCGCGATCGACCAGGGCGGCTGCTTCGAGACATCGAAGGCCACCACCCACCAGAACCCGACCTACGAGGTCGACGGCGTCATCCACTACTGCGTCGCCAACATGCCCGGCGGCGTCGCCCGCACCTCCACCTTCGCCCTGACCAACGCCACCCTGCCCTTCGCGGTGCAGCTGGCGAACAAGGGGCCGAAGAAGGCGATGCTGGACGACGAGCACCTGCTGAACGGCCTGAACGTCCATGCCGGCAAGATCACGTACAAGGCCGTCGCCGACGACCTGGGCTACGCGTACGTGCCGGCGGCGCAGGCGCTGGGCTGAGCCAGGCGACCGTCGTGGATCCCGGAGCGGCGCAAGCGCGCCGCTCCTGATCGCCCCGCGAACGATGCACGGCATCGCTTGCGGGGCGCATCGCACGGTTCACAACCACACGGTCCTGCATGAACACCATTCCGCACCACATCGCCGGACAGGCGATCGATACAAGCAGTCGCCACGCCGACGTCTTCGACCCCGCCACCGGCGCGGTCGCCAGGCGCGTCGCGCTGGCCTCCGTCGATGACGTGCGCACGGCCGTCGATGCCGCGCAGGCCGCGTTTCCGGGCTGGGCCGCGACCACGCCGCTGAATCGCGCACGGGTCATGTTCCGCTTCAAGGAACTGCTCGAACGCCACGCCGGCGACCTCGCGGCGATCATCACCTCCGAACACGGCAAGGTTCTGTCCGATGCGCGTGGTGAAGTCACCCGCGGCCTGGAAGTGGTCGAGTTCGCCTGCGGCATCCCGCACCTGCTCAAGGGCGAGCATTCGATGAACGTCGGCCGCGACGTGGATTCGTGGAGCGAATACGCGCCGCTGGGCGTCGTTGCCGGCATCACCCCGTTCAATTTCCCGGCGATGGTGCCGCTGTGGATGTTCCCGGTCGCCATCGCCTGCGGCAACACCTTCGTGCTCAAGCCCTCCGAGCGCGATCCTTCGGCCGCGAACTTCATGGCCGACCTGCTGAAACAGGCCGGCTTGCCCGACGGCGTGTTCAACGTCGTCCACGGCGACAAGATCGCGGTCGACGCGCTGCTCGACGAGCCGCGCGTGCAGGCGATCAGCTTCGTCGGCTCCACGCCGATCGCCGAGTACATCTATGCGCGCGGCAGCGCCAACGGCAAGCGCGTGCAGGCGCTCGGCGGCGCGAAGAACCACATGGTCGTGCTGCCCGACGCCGACCTCGACGGCGCGGTCTCGGCGCTGCTCGGCGCCGGTTACGGCTCCGCTGGCGAACGCTGCATGGCGATTTCGGTGGCCGTGTGTGTCGGCGATGCCACCGCCGATGCGCTGGTCGCGAAGCTCGCGCCCAAGGTCGCGGCACTGAAGATCGGCCCCGGCTGTGTCGATCCAGGCTCTTCGGAAGCAGAGATGGGTCCGCTGGTCACCGGCGCGCATCGCGACAAGGTGCGCGGTTATGTCGATGCCGGCGTGGCCGAGGGCGCGACCCTGGTCGTGGACGGTCGCGGCCACACGGTCGATGGCCATGGCGACGGCTTCTTCCTCGGCGGTTGCCTGTTCGATCGCGTCACGCCGGAGATGACGATCTACCGCGAGGAGATCTTCGGCCCGGTGCTGTGCGTGGTCCGCGTGCCGGATTTCGACACCGCGCTGCGCCTGGTGAACGCACACGAATACGGCAACGGCACCGCGATCTTCACCCGCGACGGCGGCGCCGCGCGCGAATTCGCGCATCGCGTGCAGGCCGGCATGGTCGGCGTGAACGTACCGATCCCGGTCCCGATGGCTTTCCACAGCTTCGGCGGCTGGAAGCGCTCGATCTTCGGCCCGCTGCACGTCCACGGCCCCGACGGCGTGCGCTTCTACACGCGGCTGAAGACGATTACCGCGCGCTGGCCGGAAACACATGCCGCAGAGTTCGTGATGCCGACGATGAAGTGACCTTCGCGCTTCTGTAGGAGGGCCTTCAGGCCCGAGCTCTTCTGCGGCTATTGTCTTGTATTCAAAACAAGAGCTCGGGCCTGAAGGCCCTCCTACAAAGCATGCGCCTCCATAGATCGCTCCAATGACCCTCGCCATCAATCCGAACAAGATCGTCATCCTCTCCGGCTCCGGCATCAGCGCCGAAAGCGGCCTGCCCACGTTCCGCGACGCCAACGGCCTGTGGCGCAATCTCGACTGGCGCCAGCTCGCCAGTCCGGAAGGCTGGCGCGCGCATCCGGAACTCGTGCTCGAGTTCTACAACGAACGCCGCGCGCTCGCGGCGCAGGCGCAGCCGAACGCGGCGCACCGCGCGCTGGCCGAACTCGAATCGAAGTACGAGGTCGTCGTCATCACCCAGAACGTCGACGACCTGCACGAACGTGCTGGTTCGACGAACGTGATCCATCTGCACGGCGAACTGATGTGGGCGCGCGGCACGTCCCCGCGTCGCCTGCGTCGCCACATCGGCGCCGCACCGATCCGCATGGGCGACCTGTGCGAAGACGGCACGCAGCTGCGCCCGGACATCGTCTGGTTCGGCGAAGCGGTCGAGGCGATGGGCCTCGCCGAGAAGGAGATGGTCGACGCCGGCAAGGTGCTGGTCGTCGGCACCTCGCTGACCGTCTACCCGGCCGCCTCGCTCACGATGTATGCGCACGCCGACGCCGAAAAGGCGGTCTGCGCCCTCGAACTCGACGAAGTCCCGGCCGGCTACGCGATGCTGCGGGACACCGCGACCGCGCACGTGCCGCAGCTGGTGCGGCGCTGGCTCGGGGAGAAGCCCGACTGATCGTCCACACCGGTATCGCACGTCCCGGCGAACGACGCGCGACATTCCCACCGGTGACACCATGACGCAATCGAATCCTCCGATCTCTCCTGCCACCGTCGTCGATCCGCATGCGGTCGACCAGGCCTTCACCCGCATCTCGCCCTACGGCACGCAGGCCGAACCGACCTACTCCGGCGCGCTGAGCTTCCTGCGTCGCCGCTACACGAAGGACCTGGCCGGCGTGGATGTCGCCGTGGTCGGCGTGCCCTTCGACCTGGCGACCACGAATCGCCCGGGCACGCGGCTCGGGCCGCGCGCGATCCGCACGATGTCGGCTTCGCTGGCCTGGTGTGCGCCCTATGCCTGGGACTTCGATCCCTGCGAACGATTGAACGTGATCGACTGGGGCGATGTGTTCTTCGACCACGGTCGCCCCGAACGCGTGCCGGAGACGCTGCGCGACGCGTTCCGCGCCTTCGCCGATGCCGGCGTGACCGCGTTGGCGCTGGGCGGCGACCATTTCATCACCTACCCCATCCTGCAGGCGCTGCACGAACGCCACGGTCCGCTGTCGCTGATCCATTTCGACGCGCACAGCGACACCTGGGAAGACCGCGATGCGCGGATCGACCACGGCACGATGTTCTGGCATGCCGCGCGCAACGGCATCGTCGACCCGGCGACCTCGATCCAGGTCGGCATGCGCACGCTCAATCCCGACACCCACGGCTTTCGCGTGCTGGACGCGCGCTGGCTGCACGCGCATGGCGTCGAGGCCTGCATCGCAGAGATCCGCGCGCGCGTCGGCGATCGCAAGTGCTACGTCAGTTTCGACATCGACTTCCTCGATCCCGCCTTCGCGCCCGGCACCGGCACGCCGGTGGTCGGCGGCTTCGATACCCACACCGCGCTGCGGCTGGTGCGCGGCCTCGCCGGGCTGCGGATCGTCGGCATGGACGTGGTCGAGGTCTCGCCACCCTTCGACCACGCCGACATCACGGCGCTGGCCGGCGCGTCGATCGCGCAGGAACTGCTGGCCGCATACGCGAGCCGCTTTCCCGAGAGGAATACGGATCCGGACAGCGTCAGCTTGGGTTGAGCAGAAAGACGACATACCCCCGGAACTTCGGATGCGCCGCCAGGGAGGGCGGCGGCGTCCATTCGCCGCCCTGCAGCAGACCGATCCGGAACGGCACGTTCAGCCGATCCAGCCGCTGCAGGTAGCGCGCATATCCGGGAATGACGCGCCTCCCCTGGTAGATCTGCAGCACGATTTCGTCGACCACGCCTTCCAGTGCGCGCAGTCCTTCGGGATCGCCGTTGGCGCTCCAGTCGAGCAACCCGGTGATGCCGAGCCTGTAGCGCGCCGGCAGGCGCCCGCGCAGATCGCGCAGGAAGGTCGCGTATTCGTCGAGATGCCGCGTACGCGCATCGAAGTCGATCTGCACGCCGACCAGGCGGTTGCCGGCCGCGCGCCAGCGTTCGACCTGCGCCAGCACCTGCGCATGGACCTGCGGCGTCCAGCGCAGCGTCTCGACGCGATAGACGATCCAGACATCGGCGTGGCGAATGCGCGGCGTGGCCGGACGCTGCGCGACCAGGCGCACGTTCGGCACCGACTTGATCTCGCTGTGCAGTACGTAGATGGTTTTCGCGCGATCGAGCACCGGCTGCGGCTTCACGCCTGCCCACAGCCAGAAGGCGTCATGCTGCGCGGCGTCGACGCGGTCTTCCGCGCCGGCCGTCGCAGCCATCAGGGCCCAGAGCGAAAGGATCAGTTGCGCAAGCAGGCGTCGCATCGCCTTACCAGTAGTAGCGCAGCTGTGCGGCCCAGGACGAATTCGGGTAGCGATTCTTCAACTGGCTGAACCAGGCCTTGCGGGTCGCGACCGGCACGTCGTCGCCGCCGCAGTCGTTGTAGCCCGCCGGTGCATAGCAGTTCACCGCGCGGAACA
The DNA here is from genome assembly GCA_019634715.1 of Lysobacter sp. GTDB lineage: Bacteria > Pseudomonadota > Gammaproteobacteria > Xanthomonadales > Xanthomonadaceae > Lysobacter_I. The sequence continues at coordinate 176,019 of JAHCAU010000003.1, read as the reverse complement.
AGGCATACGCGCGCTCGTCGGCCGATGCCGCCGCATCGTCGATGATCGCCTGGTAGATGCGCTGTCGCGGGACGGCACGCCCCGGAAAATGCCCGGCCGAGCCACCCAGTTCGTCCTTGCCGACCGCGAACGACCACGATTCGACGCGATCGTAGCCATTGAGGCGGAAGAATTCGCCGAGGCACAGGCGGGCCTTGCGGGATCCGGCATCGACGGCCAAGGTCGCCGCGATCTGCTGCAATGGCGGACAGACATAGCCTTCCCGCGTGCCTTGCCAGCGGAAATCGGCCAGCGCGGTCATCTCGCCGAGCTTGTCGTAGCTGCCGGATGCGGTGTCGATCTTCGCCGGAAGGCGTTTCACGTCCTTGAGGAATTCTTCATGGCGACCGCGCGTCAGCTGCTTGTACAGCAAGACGTACAGCGCGAGCGCGCGCTCGCGCTTCGAAGCCTTCGCGTCGTCGGCGCGGGCGCGCAGCAGGTCGGGGCCGGCGACGTGGATCAGCAATTGCTCACGCAGCGCGGGATCCAGCACGAGGCTGTCCGCTGCGAAGACACGGGCGATGTCGCCGTTGCGCTCGTCGTGCATCGCCAGGGCCAGTTCCAGCGTGTGCCGCTGGTAGGCGGTCTTCGCCTGCGGGAACAGCGTCGTCAGCGCGATGCGTGCATCCTTGTCCTTCAGCGCATCCAGCGCCAGCGCGCGCAGCGTCTGCCGGCTGAATGCCAAGGTGTCCATCGGCCGCGACGGCGTTTCGACGGGAATCAGTTCCAGCACGCGATGCGGTGCGCGATCGACGAAGTACGCGTGCGCCGCGAGCAGGTAGTCGTGCAAGGCTTCGCGCCCCTTGAAGCGCGGTCGCAGCGCATCGATCTCCTGCCGCGTGATGCGCCCGCTGTCGTCGTCGCCGGACTTGCGCATGCGACGCAGCACATGGGTCGCCACCAGCAGCGGGTGCGCGCCCTTGCCGAGATACCCAGCCTCCGGCAGCTTGACGTCGATCTCCTGCGCCAGTTCGACCGCGTGCAGGTTGCGCAGCGCGGCATCGCGCTGGTCGATCTGCCAACCGTAGGCCGCGACGAGCGCATCGGTGTCGCCGGCCAGCCAGTGCACGCGCCGGATCAGGCCATGCGCGGAGGCCGCGTAACGCCCCTCGGGATACGACTTGAGATAGGCCTTGAGCGCCGCCGCCGCTTTCGCCAGCGCGGCGGTGTCCATCCGTTCGTGTTCGACCTCGCCGTAGGTGCCGAAACCGTTCGCTTGCGCGACCAGCGCCCAGGCACGGCCGACCATGTAGCGCGCGGCTTCGCGCACCCAGGGCTGCTTGCTGCCGGTCAGCGCCAGGAACGGGGCCGGGTCGTGGTGGCCTGCGTAGAACGCCTGCGCGGCCCGCAGGTATTCGGCGAACGCACGGCCCTCCGCGGACGACACCATGACATTCGTCGACGATGTTGCGCCCTCGGCCACCGGGCAGGCCATCGCGCCACGGGCCGCGGCCAGCCGTCCGCGTTCCTCCTCCGGCAGCTTGCGATCGGCCTTCAATGCCTCGACGAAGTCGGCCTGCCCGCGATCGTGGCTGACGCAGACCGTGCCTTCGCCGCTGGCCCACGTGCCCGAGTCGTCGCCCTTCCTGCCGGGCGACAGGACGCGATGCGAGAAGCTCGACCAGCCGAACGGCACCTGCCGCTCGGGTCGCTGCAGGGGATCGGCGGGCGGCAGCGTGGCCGGTGCGGCGGCGCCATGCGCATCCATCATCAGCAGGGCGAGATTGACGCGGGTGTCGTTGCCCGGTGCGAGCAGTGCCGTGCTCGCGCAATCGGTGTAGGAGACCGATGCCGGCACCAGGCGATGGTCGCAGCCCATGTCGGAACTGGCCAGGGCCGGCCCTGTCGACAAGGCGCCGAGCGCGAGCAGCGTGGCGATGAGGGTGCGCATCGTGACGTCCCGTATGCGGGTGAAGATGCGCGATTCTAGCGCGGCAAGCAGAAGGCTTCAGCGGCCTGATGCAGGAGCGACGCAAGTCGCGACGCTCTTCCCGATGGCCCGTCGCGACTTGCGTCGCTCCTACGAGTCCAAAGGCATGCGGCTAGGCGACATACACCGTCTTGATGTTCATGAACTCGTGGATGCCGTGCTCGGCGAGCTCGCGGCCGAAGCCGGAGGTCTTGGTGCCGCCGAACGGCAGTCGCACGTCGCTGCGGACGATGGCGTTGACGAAGGTGGCACCGGCCTGCAGGCGACGGGCGACGGCTTCGCCGCGCGCCTTGTCGGTGGTCCAGACACTCGCGCCGAGGCCGAAGTCGGTGTCGTTCGCGATCCGCACCGCATCATCCTCGTCCTTCGCGCGCAGGATCGACGCAGCCGGGCCGAACAGCTCTTCGCTGTAGGCCGGCATGCCGGGCACGACATGATCGAGGATCGTCGCCGGGTAGTGCGAGGCGCCCTGCCCCGGCGTGCCGCCGAGCAGCAGTGTCGCGCCTGCCTCGATGCTGCGCCGGACCTGCGCGTGCACTTCGTCGCGCAGGTCCGCGCGCGCCATGGGCGCGAGCGTGGTGGCGTCGTCCATCGGGTCGCCGACGGAAAGCTTCGAGGCAGCCTCGACGAATCGGCGCGCGAATTCGTCGGCGATGCCCGGGGTCACGATGAAACGCTTCGCCGCGATGCAGGTCTGCCCGGCGTTGCCGAAGCGCGAAGCGACGGCGGCCGGGATGGCCACGTCGAGATCGGCATCGTCAAGCACCACGAACGGGTCGCTGCCGCCGAGTTCCATCACGCATTTCTTGAGGTGCCTGCCGGCTGCGGATGCCACGGCACTGCCGGCGCGTTCGCTGCCGGTCAGGGTCACTGCCTTCACGCGACGGTCGGCGATGACGCGCTCGGCCATCCGGTTGTCGATGTGCAGCACGCCGAACACGCCCTCGGGCACACCGGCGTCGCGCAGCACATCGGCGATGGCATCGGCGCAGCGCGGCACGTTGGTCGCGTGCTTGAGCACGGCGACATTGCCGGCCATCAGCCCCGGGGCGAGGAAACGGAACACCTGCCAGATCGGGAAATTCCACGGCATCACCGCGAACACGCAGCCCAGCGGCTCGTAGGTCACGTAGCTGCGCTGCGCCTCGGTGGCGATCGCGCCGTCGCGCAGGTAATCGATGGCATGGTCGGCGTAGTACTCGCAGGCCGACGCGGATTTCTCGATCTCGGCGAGGGCCTCGCGTCGCAGCTTGCCCATGTCGGCGGACATGACCGCGGCGATATCGTCGCGCCGCGCACGCAAGCGCGCGGCGACTGCACGCAGCAGTGCGCCGCGCTCATCAAGCGGGCGCGAAGCCCAGGCAGGCGCGGCAGCGGCGGCCGCCGCGAGGGTGCGCTCGACGTCCGACTCACCGACGTAGTCGTAGCGATAATCGACTTCGCCGGTCCAGGGATGGATCAATTCGACGGTCACGACTCAGTCTCCTTTCTGCAACGCCAGCTGCATGTCGCGCTGGCGGCGTTTTTCCTCGCGGGACATGAACCACCAGGCGATGAAGCCTGCCGTGGACACCGCGAGAATCAGCAGGCTGGCCAGTGCGTTGATCTTCGGACTCAGGCCCAGGCGCACCGAGGAGAAGACCTTCTGCGGCAGCGTGGTCGAACCCGGGCCGTTGGTGAACGCCGCGATGACCAGGTCGTCCAGCGACAGCGTGAACGCCAGCAACCAGCCGGCGACCAGCGAGGGCGCGATGATCGGCAACGTGATCAGGAAGAACACCTTCAGCCGATTGGCACCGAGGTCCATCGCGGCCTCTTCGAGCGAGCGGTCGAGGTCCTGCAGGCGCGAGGAGATGACCACGGTGACGAAGGCCACGGTGAAGGTGACGTGCGCGATCCAGACCGTGCTCACGCCGCGCTGGATCGGCGCGCCGAGCATGTCGCCGACCGCGACGAACATCATCAGGATCGAGACGCCGGTGATTACCTCGGGCATCACCAGCGGCGCGGTGATCAGGCCGCCGAACAGCGTCTTGCCGCGGAAGCCGCGCATGCGCGCCATGACCAGCGCCGCCATCGTGCCCAGCACGACCGAGGCACAGGCGGTGTAGAACGCGATCTTCAGCGACATCCACGCCGCGTCCAGCATCAGCTGGTCGCGGAACAGTTCGCCGTACCACTTCACCGAGAACCCGGACCAGACCGTGACCATGCGCGATTCGTTGAACGAGAACACGATCAGGCTGAACATCGGCACGTAGAGGAACAGGAAGCCCAGCAGCAGGACGAGGCTGCGGAAGGACATCAGTTCGCTGCGTCGCGAGGCGGCGCTCATGGACGCGGCGCTCATGGACGAGGTACTCATGAGAGCCTCGCTTCCAGCTGGCGCGACTGGTAGCGGTGGAAGATTCCGATCGGAATCACCAGCAGCATCAGCATCACGATGGCGATGGCCGAGGCGCGCGGCCAGTCGTTGGCGGTGAAGTATTCCTCCCACAGCACCTTGCCGATCATCTTGGTCGACGGCCCGCCGAGCAGCTCGGGAATCACGAACTCGCCCACCGAGGGAATGAACACCAGCATGCAGCCGGCGACGATGCCGGCGAACGACAGCGGCACGGTCACCGTGAAGAAGGCCTTGAGCGGCTTGGCACCGAGGTCGTACGCGGCTTCGAGCAGCCGGTGGTCGTGCTTGATCAGGTTCGCGTACAGCGGCAGCACCATGAACGGCAGGTAGGCGTAGACGATGCCGATATACACCGCGATCGGGGTGTAGAGGATCTTCAGCGGCTCGTCGATCAGGCCGACCGACATCAGCGCCTTGTTGATGAAGCCATTGTCCTTAAGCAGGCCGACCCAGGCGTAGATGCGGATCAGGAAGGAGGTCCAGGACGGCAGGATCACCAGCATCAGCGCGATGTTGCGCACCGAAGGCGAGAGCCGCGAGACCGAATACGCGATGGGATAGCCCACCAGCAGGCACAGCAGGGTCGAGATGCCGGCGATCTTCAGCGAGCTGAGGTAGGCGCCGGCATACTTGCTGTCGGCGAACAGCGCGGTGTAGTTGTTGAGGTTGAGGGTGAGGTTGATCTCGCCACCGGCGGTGTTGAGCAGATCGCTGTAGGGCGGCGATGCGATCAGCGGCTTGGCGAAGGATATCTGCAGCAGGATCAGGAAGGGGATCGCGAAGAAGATCAGCATCCACACGTAGGGCGGCACGATCACGAACCAGCGCGGCCCGGGCGTCAGGGCTTTCAGCAGGCGTCTGGCGATGGCGGTCATGACGTCAGCACCACGCCGTCGTCGTCGTTCCAGGACAGCCAGACCGGATCGTTCCAGGTGAAGCGCTCGGAGGCCCAGCGCTGGGTGTTGGCGAAGTTCGCCATGACCCGTGCGCCGCTGGGCAGGCGCACGTGGTAGACCGAATGGCTGCCGAAATAGGCGATGTCCTCGATGGTGCCATGCGCCTTGTTGTTCGGCTGCGCGGGTTCCTCCTTGCTCACCTCGATCTTTTCCGGCCGCACCGCCAGCGACACCTCCTGCCCTTCGAACCCGGTGATGCCGTGGCCGATGTACAGCAGGTGTTCGAGCATCGGCGACGCGATGGTGACGTAGTCGGGATGGTCGTCCTTGATCCTGCCGTCGAAGAGGTTCACCGAGCCGATGAATTCGGCGGTGAAGCGGCAGTTCGGCTGCTCGTAGATTTCGTCGGGCGTGCCGATCTGGCGGATCCAGCCGGTGTCCATGACCGCGATGCGATGGGCCATGGTCATCGCCTCTTCCTGGTCGTGGGTGACCATCACGCAGGTCACGCCGAGGCGTTCGACGATGTTGACCAGTTCCAGCTGCATGCGCGAACGCAGCTTCTTGTCGAGCGCGCCCATCGGTTCGTCGAGCAGCAGCAGCTTCGGATTCTTCGCCAGCGACCGTGCCAGCGCCACGCGCTGCTGCTGGCCGCCGGACAGCTGGTGCGGCTTGCGCTTGCCGTACTTCTCCATCTGCACCAGCTTGAGCATCTCGTCGACGCGCTGGTCGATCTGCGGCTTCGGCAGCCCGTCCTGCTTCAGGCCGAAGGCGATGTTCTGGGCGACGGTCATGTGCGGGAACAGCGCGTAGCTCTGGAACATCATGTTCACCGGCCGCTCGTAGGGCGGCAGCGGCGTGATGTCCTGGCCGTCGAGCAGCACGCGTCCGCGGGTCGGCTTCTCGAAGCCGGCCATGCAGCGCAGCAGCGTCGACTTGCCGCAACCCGAACCGCCCAGCAGCGCGAAGATCTCGCCCTTGCGGATCGAGAAATCGACATCGTCGACCGCGACCACGCCGTCGTATTCCTTGCGCAGGTGTTCGATGCGCAGGTAATGCTCGTTGCCCGGTTTCTCGCTCCGGGCGCCATTGGTCGTTGCCGCTGCCTGTCCGGCCTGCGCCGGGGGGGTCGCGATGTCCGTCATGCTCGCTCCGCGGGGACTGCAGAAGAAGCCGGCGGGGTCCGGGACCCCGCCGGTGGCGCGTTGCTTACTTGCCGCTCTTCATCGCCGACCACATGTCGGCGTACTGGCGGCTCATCGCCGGGGTCAGCGGTTCGAGGGGGAATATCTTCTTCATCATCTCGTCGCTCGGATAGACGCCGGGGTTGTTGCGCACCGATTCCTCGATCAGCGGCTCGCTGTCCTTGACCACGTTCGCGTACGACACGTAGTTGGAGATGCCGGCCATCACCTTCGGTTCGAGGAGGTGATTGATGAAGACGTAGGCGTTGTCGACGTTCTTCGCGTCCTTCGGGATCGCCATCATGTCGAAGAACACCGGCGCGCCTTCCTTGGGAATCACGAAGCCGATCTCGGCGCTGCCGGCCTCGGCGGCGCGGTCGCCGGCCTGGAAGACGTCGCCTGACCAGCCGACCACCACGCAGGCGTCGCCGGCGGCAAGCGCATTGACGTATTCGGACGAATGGAAGTTGCGGATGTTGGCGTTGAGCACCTTCAGCAGCGGTGCCGCCCTGGCGATCACCGCCGGATCCTGCGAGTTCGGGTCTTCGCCGATGTAGTTCAGCGCGATCGGCACCAGTTCGGTCGGCGTGTCCAGCGCCATGATGCCGCAGCCCTTCAGCTTCGAGGCCAGCTCGGGCTTGAACACCAGATCCCAGCTGTCGACCGGCACGTCGCCGATGGCGGCCTTGACCTTGGCGACGTTGTAGCCGATGCCGGTGAAGCCGTAGAGATACGGTACGCCGTATGTGTTGTCGGGGTCGTTCCTGGCGATGATCGCCATCAGTTCGGGATCGAGGTTCTTGTAGTTCGGCAGTTTCGAACGGTCGATCGGCTGATAGACATCGGCCTTGATCTGCCGGGCCAGGAACTGCAGCGAGGGCACGACGATGTCGTAACCGGTGCTGCCCTGCATGATTTTCGCCTCGAGCGTCTCGTTGGCGTCCATCACGTCGTAGACGACCTTGATCCCGCTCTGCCTGGTGAAGTTCGGGATCGTGTCCTCGGCGATGTAGTCGGACCAGTTGTACATGTTCACGACTTTTTCGCCCGCCTTGCCATCGGCCGCGGGCTTGTCCGCACCTCCCCCGCAGGCGACCAGCATGGAGACGGCAGCGGACAGCGCCAGCATTCGCAGTTTCATGTGTGTTCCCTCGCCCTTGCGGGCCCAGTCGTGGATGTGTGGACGCGAAGGCCCAGGTTCGGAATCAAGAGTAGCGGCAACTGCGTGCCCGTGCACTACAGCGCCGCGGCGGTCTCCTCCAGGGACTTCCAGGCTTTCTCGAACAGCTCGTCGACCTGCGCGCGGGTCCAGATCAGCGGCGGCGACAGCAGCATCGAGTCGTAGGTGGCGCGCAGGATCAAGCCGTTCTTCAGCGCGATGTCGCGGCACAGCACGCCGACGTGGCCGCGCTCGTCGAAGAACCGCCGTTCGCCCTTGCGCGGCACCAGCTCCAGGGCGCCGACCATGCCGGCGATGCGCGCCTCACCGACGAGGCGATGCTCGCCCAGCTCGGCCCAGCGCTGCGCGAGGTAGGGCGCGATCTCGGTCCGCGCGCGATCGACGATGCCCTCCTCCTGCAGGATGCGGATGTTCTCCAGCGCCACCGCCGTGCACACCGGATGCCCGGAATAGGTGCAGCCGTGGGCCAGTTCGCCGCCCTGGTGCTTGAGCACCCCGGCGACACGATCGTTGAACATCGCCGCGCCCAGCGGGATGTAGCCCGAGGTGATGCCCTTGGCCAGGGTCATCACGTCCGGGGTGATGCCGAAATACTGCGAACCGAACCACTCGCCGGTGCGGCCGAAGCCGCAGATGACCTCGTCGGCGACCAGCAGCACGTCGTATCGACGGCAGATGCGCTCGATCTCCTTCCAGTAGCTCATCGGCGGGATATAGACGCCGATCGCGCCCATGATCGGCTCGCCGATGAAGGCGGCGACGCGGTCCGGCCCCAGTTCGAGGATCTTCCGCTCCAGGCGGCGCGCGGCGGCGATGCCGTATTCGTCCGGCGACAGCTCGCCGCCGTCGGCGAACCAGAACGGCGGATCGATGTGGTGGATGTCCGGGATCGGCAACCCGCCCTGCCGGTGCATCCCGGCCATGCCGCCGAGGCTGGCACCGGCCATGGTGGTGCCGTGGTAGCCGTTGTGGCGGCCGATGAAGATGTTCTTGCGTGACTGGTCCTGCACCGCCCAGAAGTGGCGGACCAGGCGCAGGATGGTGTCGTTGGCCTCGGAACCCGAGTTGGTGAAGAAGGCGTGGTTGAGATCGCCCGGCGTCAGCTCGGCCAGCTTGGCGGCGAGCTCGATCGTGGGCTCGACCGTGCACTGGAAGAAGCTGTTGTAGTACGCGAGGCGGTCCATCTGCCGGCGCGCGGCCTCGCCCAGTTCCCTGCGCCCGTAGCCGAGGTTCACGCACCACAGGCCGGCGAAGGCATCCAGCAGCTTGTGGCCTTCCGCGTCCCAGACGTAGGCGCCCTCCCCCCGGGTCAGGATGCGCGTGCCCCTGGTCGCCAGCGCGGCGTTGTCGTTGAACGGGTGCAGGTGGTGCTCGGCGTCGAGCCGCTGCAGCCGGGCGATGTCGATATGGTCCATGGAAGCTCCGGAGGAAGACGGCAGGCGCGGTGTTGGTCGCGCCCGCGAAAGCGAAGGCAGAAGGTCAGACGTTCAGCAGCAGGAACTCGCGCTCCCAGGAGCTGATGACGCGGAAGAAGGTTTCGTATTCCTTGCGCTTGACGGAGATGTAGGCGCGCACGAAGCGCGGGCCGAGCATCTCCTGCAGTTCGGCGCAACCTTCGAGGCGGTCCAGCGCCTCGCCGAGCGAACGCGGCAGCACGTAGCCGGCCTCGTGGGCGCTGGTCGCCAGCGGCGGCGTGGCGTCGAGCTTGCCGCGGATGCCGAGCAGGCCGCAGGCCAGGGTCGCAGCCATCGCCAGGTAGGGATTGGCGTCAGAGCCGGCGAAGCGGCTCTCGACGCGGGTGTTCTCCAGCGTGTCCAGCGGCACGCGCAGTCCGCAGGTGCGGTTGTCGTAGCCCCACTGCACGTTCTTCGGCGAAACCTCGCCGAAGGCCAGGCGCCGGTAGGAATTCACGTTCGGCCCGAAGAAGGCCATGGCGGCCGGCACGTAGGCCTGCAGGCCGCCGAGGTAGTGCGTGAACAGCCGGCTGTGCTCGTCCTGCCTGCGTCCGGCGAACACGTTCTTTCCGGTCTTCGCATCCACCAGGCTCTGGTGGATGTGCATCGCGCTGCCCGGCTCGTTCTCCATCGGCTTGGCGAGGAAGGTCGCGTACACCCCGTGGCGCAGCGCGGCCTCGCGCATGGTGCGCTTGAACAGGAATACCTGGTCGGCGCGCGACATCGCATCGGCATGCAGGAAGTTCACTTCCAGCTGCGCCGCGCCGGATTCGTGGATGAGCGTGTCGACATCCAGCTCCATCGCGTCGCAGTAGTCGTACATCAGGTCGAGGATCGGGTCGAATTCGTTCACCGCATCGATCGAATACGACTGGCGCGCGGTTTCCGGCCGACCCGAGCGCCCGGCCGGCGGCTGCAGCGGGAAATCGGGATCGGTGTTCTTCTGGACGAGGAAGAACTCGACCTCCGGCGCGACCACCGGGCGCAGGCCCTCGGCCTCGTAGGCGGCGAGCACGCGCTTGAGCACGTTGCGCGGCGCCAGTTCGTGCAGATCGCCGGCCTTGGTGTAGCAGTCGTGGATGATCTGCGCGGTCGGATCGGTGGCCCAAGGCACCAGGCGCACGGTGTCCGGGTCGGGCCGCAGCAGCATGTCGGCGTCGGAGGGCGAGGTCAGGTCGTAGTAATCGTCGGGATACTCGCCGGTGACCGTGGTCGCGAAGATGCCCTCGGGCAGGCGCGTGCCGTAGTCGTGCGAGAACTTGCTCGCCGGAATGATCTTGCCGCGCGCATTGCCGGTGATGTCCGGCACGAGGCATTCGACCTCGGTGATGTGGCGCTGCTTGAGCCAGCGCAGCAGCTTCGGTTCGCTCGCGCCGTCCCGCGCGGCGCGCCTGGCGGCCGCCTTGGTCGCGGCGGCGCTGCGTTCGCGGGAATCGGTCTTGTCCTTGCCCTTGCGCTTGCCGGGCGGTGTCGGGGCACTCATCGTCGTCACATCCGTTGTTGCGCGCGCAAGCGACAGGCGTCGCCGAACGCGCGGAAAATGCCGTGATGGAAAGGCGTCTCGCGCACTTTCCACTCCGGATGCCACTGTACCGCGAGCAGGAAGGCGCCCTCGTCGCGACGGTAGGCCTCGATCAGACCATCGGGCGCCGTGGCCTCCGCGACCAGACCGGCGCCCAGGCGCGACACGCCCTGGCCGTGCACGGAGTTGACCATGGCCCGTTCGGCCCCGGCGATCCCCGCCAGCAGGCCGCCGGGCGTCAGAACGATCTCGTGTCGCGGCGCGTACTGCAGGTCGAGCGGATCCTCCGGGTTCTCGCGGTGATCCAGGTAGCCGGGCACCTCGTGCACCTTCTGGTGCAGGCCGCCGCCGAAGGCGACGTTGATCTCCTGGAACCCCCGGCAGATCGCCAGGATCGGCAGGCCCAGCGCGATGGCGCGCGGAATCAGCGCGAAGATGGTCTCGTCGCGAGCCGGGTCGTGGAGGTTGCCGTCCCAGCTGGGTTCGTCGGAATAGTGGTGCGGCTCGATATTGCTGACCGAACCGGTCAGCAGCAGGCCGTCGAGTCCCGCCAGCAGGGCGTCGGCGGGCAGCGCGGGCTGCAGTGCCGGGAGGAGGATCGGCAGGCATTCCGCAGCCTCCACCACCGCGCGGACGTACTTCTCGCCGGCCGCGAAGAACGGGTGCGGGCCGATGAGCTTGCGGTCGGTGGGCAGACCGACCCGCGGTGCGCCGGACGGAAGTGGAACCGGGGATCGGGTCATGCGGAACGCTCTGCGAGACGTCCTTCGAACGTTAACCGCGATGTTCGATTTCTGCAACACTTGGCGATGACAGGCCCGCGCTGTTGCGGAAATGCTGCGTCGCAGCAGTATTTTCCACTGATTTTTCTGGAAATAATCCGGAAAGGCTGTTAATTATTCTTGACGACGTTTCCGTCCCGCGTCGCCAACTGTCACACTGTTGCGGAGCCCTCGATGACCCACCCGCCCATGCCCGCACGCCTCAGCCCCGAAGACCGCCTCGCCATGGATCAGATTCGCGACTGCGAACTGGTGGACCTGATCCTGCCCGACATGAACGGCCTGCTCCGCGGCAAGCGCATCACCCGCGACGCGCTGGAGAAGGTGTACGAGTCCGGCGTCTGCCTGCCGATGTCCCTGATCGCCACCGACATCACCGGCAACACCGTCGAGGAAACCGGCCTGGGCTACGACATCGGCGACGAGGATCGCGTCTGCCGGCCCGTGCCGGGCACCCTCCGTCCCGTGCCATGGTCCAAGAAGCCCATGGCCCAATTGCTGCTGTCGATGGAGGACAGCCACGGCGGCGCGTTCGAGGCGAACCCCCGCGAGGTGCTGAAGCGCGTGCTGGCCCGCTACGCCGCGCGTGGCCTGAAGCCGGTGGTCGCGATCGAACTGGAGTTCTACCTGTTCGACCGCCTGCCCGATGCCCACGGCCGGCCGCAGCCGCCGATCAACCCGCACAACGGCGCACGCAACACCGGTACGCAGGTCTACTACATCGAGGACCTCAACGACTTCGGCCCGTTCATCGATGCCGTGGCCGGCGCCTGCAAGGCCCAGGGCATCCCGGCCGACACCGCCGTCGCCGAATACGCGCCCGGCCAGTTCGAGATCAACCTCAAGCACCGCGACGATGCCCTGCTCGCCTGCGACGACGCCATCTACCTCAAGCGCGCGATCAAGGCCGTGGCCCAGCAGCAGGGCCTGCAGGCCAGCTTCATGGCCAAGCCGCTGGTCGACCAGGCCGGCAGCGGCCTGCACATCCACGCCAGCGTGCTCGACAAGGACGGCAACAACATCTTCGCCTGCACGCCCGACCAGCCCGCCGACGCGCTGCAGCACGCCATCGGCGGCCTGCAGCGCAGCGCCCAGGACTGCCTGTTGCTGTTCGCGCCCAACGCCAACAGCTACCGCCGCTTCGTGCTGAACGCCTTCGTGCCGCTGAACGCGGTGTGGGGCTTCAACAACCGCACCGTCGCCATGCGCATCCCGCACAGCGACGAGAAGAACACGCGCATCGAGCACCGCATCGCGGGCGCCGACGCCAACGTCTACCTCGCTGCCGCGGCGGTGCTGGCCGGCATGCTCGACGGCATCGAGCATGGCTACGACCCGGGCGCGCCGATCGTCGGCAACGCCTACGAACAGACCGAGATCCGCACGCCCTACTGGCGCGACGCGATCCGCGACTTCATGACCAGCGATTTCGTCACGACGCAGTTCGGCGAGCGTTTCCGGCACATCTACGGCCAGCAGAAGCTCAAGGAACTGCACAGCTTCCATCGCGAAGTGACCACGCTGGAATACGACTGGTACCTGCGATCGGTCTAGTTTTTCCTTCGTAGGAGGGCCCTTCAGGCCCGAGCTTTTTTGGACATCACAAGCCAAGAGCTCGGGCCTGAAGGCCCTCCTACAAAGCATGCCCTCCGGCAGAGATGATCATCCGCCATGACCGCCCCCTACCCGCCCAGCTGGTACGCTGCCGGCACCACGCCGCTGCCGCCGCAGCCGCCGCTCGATGGCGACATCGATGCGGACGTCTGCATCCTCGGCGCCGGCTACGTCGGGCTGTCGGCCGCACTGGAACTTGCGGAGGCGGGCTACCGCGTCGTGGTGCTGGAGGCCGAGCGCATCGGCTGGGGTGCCTCGGGCCGCAACGGCGGCCAGGTCATCTTCGGCTGGGGCTGCAGCGAGGCGAAATTCGAAAGCCTGCTCGGCCGCGGGGACGCGCGCCGCCTGTTCGACTGGTCGCTGGAGAGCATCCAGTTGATCCACGAACGCCGCGAACGCCACGGCATCGACTGCGACTGGCGTGACGGCCACTGCCATGTCGCGATCAAGCCACGCCACGTCCGCGACCTGCACGCCTGGCGCGACGACCTGCAGTCGCGGTACGACTACCCGCTGGACTGGCTCGACCGCGACGCGCTGCGCGAACGGCTCGACTCGCCGCGCTACCTCGGCGGACTGTACGACGGCCGCTCCGGCCACCTGCACCCGCTGAAATACGCGCTCGGCCTCGCGCGCGTCGCGCTCGAACGCGGCGTACGCATCTGCGAAGGCACCCGCGTGGCGGCCATCGAACACGGCGCGCGCCCCGTGCTGAAGACCGCGCGCGGCAACGTCCGCTGCGACATCGCCGTGCTCGCCGGCAATGCCCTGGTGAAGGGCGTCGCGCCGGAACTCGATCGCAGGATCATGCCGGTCGGCACCTACATCGGCGCAACGCCGCCGCTGGGCGAACTGGCCCGGCGGTTGATCCCCACCGGCATGGCCGTCGCCGACACCAACTGGGCACTGGACTACTTCCGGCTGTCCAGCGACGGCCGCCTGCTGTTCGGCGGTCGCGCCAGCTACTCGAACCTCGAACCGCCGAACCTGCGCTGGGTGATGGCCCGCCGCATGCACCGCGTGTTCCCGCAACTGGCGGAGGTCGGCTTCGAACACCTGTGGGGCGGCACCATCGACATCAGCCTCAATCGCGCGCCGCACTGGGGCCGGATCGGCCAGCGCAACGTCTACTTCGCGCAGGGCTTCTCTGGCCATGGCGTCAGCGTCAGCGGCCTTGCCGGGAAGCTCATTGCCGAAGCCGTGCGCGGCCAATCGGAGCGGCTGGACGTGTTCGAACGCATCCGCCACCGCGACTTCCCCGGCGGCCGGGCCTTCCGCACCCCGCTGCTGGTCGCGGCGATGGCCTGGTACAAGCTCCGCGACGCGCTGTGGTGAGTCGAACCTTGAAAGTCTGCCGACCACGCTTGACGCATTCGCCAGCCCTGTTAAGATATCGAGCTTCCAGCCCGTGGGGCCATAGCTCAGCTGGGAGAGCGCCTGCATGGCATGCAGGAGGTCGCCGGTTCGATCCCGGCTGGCTCCACCAAGTTTCATGATCGTCTGCGGCACAGGCCTGATCGAAAGATCTCGTCGCATTCGAGAGCTTTACCAGCGTCCCCATCGTCTAGAGGCCTAGGACATTACCCTTTCACGGTAGCGACCGGGGTTCGAATCCCCGTGGGGACGCCACTTCTTCAAGCACGAAGCCCGCGAAAGCGGGCTTCGTCGTCTGCGGGTTCCCAAAGCGGCTCAGACTGCAGCGTCGAGCATCTCGGTCCGCATCGGCGGCACGTCGCCGATCCGCTGCAGCGTGCCTGCGCCATGTCCCCGCTCGCCGAGGTAATGCAGCCATTTGCCGAGGAAGGTGTTCATGCGCAGGCGATGGTCGAGGATTTCCGACGGCGGCGGATACAGGCCGATCACGTCCTGCCAGCGGCGACCGATGTAACAGTGCGTGGCCTCGACCTGTTCGGTGTCGTGGTACAGGCGCAGATAGGCCGAGGGGTCCGGCTCGCCGGTCACCGGGTCGAGGATGGCGTAGCTCAGGCGCAGTTCGACGGTATAGGCATGCAGCGCCATCACGTCCAGGTGCAGGTCGAGGCCGTCGCCGACCGACGACACGTAGCGGCCTTCGGCGAGGCGTTCAGGCATGAACAGCCGCTGCAACAGGCGGTGGTTCTCGGCGTAGAGCGCCATCAGCCACGAAAAACGGCTGATTTTCGGGGCGGAAACGCGGCGGGCAATGACGTTCGACATGGGGCGATCCTACACATCGCGCCCGTCCCGCGACAGCATTGACGGATCGCAGTACCCCGCGGAAGATGGAACCGCTACGCCCTGCCGTGCGCGCGTCGATTCCGGCTCGCGCCCAGCCGTTTCCTTCAGTACATCTCGCGGTGCAGTCCCAGCGTGGTCAGCACCTTGCTCGAGATTTCCTCGATCGACGTATGCGTGGTGCTGAGCATCGGGATGCGCTCGGCGCGCATCATCGACTCGGCCGCGGCGACCTCGCGCCGGCACGTCTCCATCTGCGCATAGCGCGAATTGGCCCGGCGCTCCTGGCGGATCTGCTGCAGGCGCACGGGGTCGATGGTCAGTCCGAACAGCTTGTTCCGGTGCGGGCGCAGGCGCGGCGGCAGGCGATCGTGTTCCAGATCCTCGTCGGTCAGCGGGTAGTTGGCTGCCTTCACGCCGTGGTGCAGGGCCAGATAGATGCAGGTCGGCGTCTTGCCCGCGCGCGACACCGCCACCAGGATCACGTCGGCCTCGTCGTAGTTGGTCGCCACGCCGTCGTCGTGGGTCAGCGCGAAGTTCATGGCGTTGATGCGGCGGTGGTAGGTCTCGAAATCGACCATGCCGTGCGCCTGCCCCACCCGCGACTGCCGCTGCTGGCCCAGTTCGCGCTCCAGCGGCTCGATGAACGGGGCGAACACGTCCAGCATCAGCGCCCCGCTCTCGGCCAGGCGCGCGGTCAGGTTGGCATCGACGCAGGAATTGACCACGATCGGACGGGTCCCGTGCGCCTCGCCGGCGGCCCGGATGCGCCCGGCGGCCTCGTCGGCCTTTTCCAGGCTGTCCACGAACGACAGGCGATCGGTCCGGAATTCGGTGCCGGTGAACTGGGTCAGCAGGCTGTGGCCGATGGTCTCGGCGGTGATGCCCGTGCCGTCCGAGACATAGAACACCGGTCGTATCTGACTCATGAGGACTCGTTGTGGGACAGCGCGGGGCGCGGTCTTGTTAAAATAGCCCTTTCCCCGCCCCGGCGCTTCCCCTACGCGCCCGTCTGGAGCCGCACCTTGAACGAGAACATCCTCTGGCTGCACGCGCTGCGCCTGTCCGATCTTGCCCGCGTCGGCGGCAAGAACTCCTCGCTCGGCGAAATGATCGGCCATCTGGCCCAGCTCGGGGTGTCGGTGCCGGGCGGCTACGCGACCACCGCCGAGGCGTTCAAGGACTTCATCGCCCACAACAACCTGCACCAGCGCATCTACGACAAGCTGGCGACGCTGGATGTGGACGACGTGCCCGCGCTCACCGCCGCCGGAGGCGAGATCCGCGGCTGGGTGATCGACGCCCCGCTGCAGCCGGAACTCGATCGCGACATCCGTGCCGCCTACGCGCAGTTGTGCGCGGAGAACGGCGGCACGGACATCGCGGTCGCGGTGCGTTCCTCGGCCACGGCCGAAGACCTGCCGGACGCCTCGTTCGCAGGCCAGCAGGAAACCTTCCTCAACGTGACCGGCGCCGACGACGTGGTGCACAAGGTCAAGGAAGTCTTCGCCAGCCTCTACAACGACCGCGCCATCGCCTATCGCGTCCACCACGGCTTCAAGCACGAGGACGTGTTCCTCTCCGCCGGCGTGCAGCTGATGGTGCGCTCGGATGTCGGTGCCTCCGGCGTGCTGTTCACGCTCGACACCGAGTCGGGCTTCCGCGACGTCGTCTTCGTCACCGCCAGCTACGGCCTCGGCGAGAACGTCGTGCAGGGCGCGGTGAATCCGGACGAGTTCTACGTCTACAAGCCGACGCTGCAGCAGGGAAAGCCGGCGATCCTGCGCCGCGCGCTGGGCAGCAAGCAGATCCGCATGGTCTATTCGGACAAGCCCGGCGAGCGCGTGCGCAACGAGGACACGCCGGCCGAGTTGCGCAACCAGTTCTCGATCAGCGACGCCGATGTGCAGGAGCTGTCGAAGCAGGCGCTGGTGATCGAACAGCACTACGGCCGCCCGATGGACATCGAGTGGGCGAAGGACGGCATCACCGGCAAGCTGTTCATCGTGCAGGCGCGCCCGGAGACCGTGAAGTCGCGCGCTCACGCCACGCAGATCGAGCGTTTCTCGCTGCTGCGTCGCGGCGAGGTCATCGCCGAAGGCCGCGCGATCGGCCACAAGATCGGCAGCGGCACCGCCCGCGTGGTGCGTTCGATCGCCGACATGAACCGCGTCCAGCCCGGCGACGTGCTGGTCGCCGACATGACCGATCCCGATTGGGAACCGGTCATGAAGCGCGCGGCGGCGATCGTGACCAACCGTGGCGGCCGCACCTGCCACGCCGCGATCATCGCGCGCGAGCTGGGCGTGCCGGCGGTCGTCGGCACCGGCAACGCGCTGGACACCGTGCAGGACGGCCAGCCGGTCACGGTGAGCTGTGCCGAAGGCGACACCGGCTTCATCTACGACAACGAACTGCCGTTCGAGCGCATCGTCACCGATCTCGAGAACATGCCGCCGGCACCGCTGAAGATCATGATGAACGTCGCGAACCCCGAACGCGCGTTCGACTTCGCGATGCTGCCCAATGCCGGCATCGGCCTGGCGCGCCTGGAAATGATCATCGCCAGCCACATCGGCGTGCATCCGAAGGCGCTGCTCGACTACACCAGCCAGGACACCGACACCAAGCGCAAGATCGACGCGAAGATGGCCGGCTACGCCAGTCCGGTCGATTTCTACGTCGACCGCCTGGCCGAAGGCATCGCCACCATCACCGCCTCGGCCGCGCCGAACCCGGTGATCGTGCGTCTGTCGGACTTCAAGTCCAACGAATACGCCAACCTCATCGGCGGCGCGCGCTACGAGCCGCACGAAGAGAACCCGATGATCGGCTTCCGCGGCGCCGCGCGCTACATCGATCCGTCGTTCCGTGAAGCCTTCGCGCTGGAATGCCGTGCGGTGCGCAAGGTCCGCGAGACCATGGGCCTGGACAACTGCTGGGTGATGATCCCGTTCGTGCGCACGCTGGACGAAGGCCGCAAGGTGATCGAAGTGCTGCGCGAGAACGGCCTGCAACGTACCGATGACAGCGAGGGCAAGCCCGGGCTGAAGATCATCATGATGTGCGAAGTGCCGTCGAACGCGCTGCTCGCAGACGAGTTCCTCGACATCTTCGACGGCTTCTCGATCGGCTCCAACGACATGACCCAGCTCACCCTCGGCCTGGACCGCGATTCATCGATCGTCGCCAACCTGTTCGACGAACGCGATCCGGCGGTGAAGAAGATGCTGTCGATGGCCATCCAGGCCGCGAAGCGCAAGGGCAAGTACGTCGGCATCTGCGGCCAGGGCCCCAGCGACCACCCCGACCTCGCCCAATGGCTGATGGAGGAAGGCATCGAATCGGTGTCGCTGAATCCGGACACCGTGGTCGATACCTGGCTGAAGCTGGCGAAGTCCAAGGCGGAGTGACGTTCCGCGCTGGCGTCCGACGCGATGATCTTCCGTCCGGAAACGACTGCAGCACTTCGTCGAAACCGCTAGCGTCAGCTATTTGAAACAGCAAAAGGCTCGTGCATGCACGAGCCTTTTGCATGCCTGCGATCGTGAAATCGACACATCCATGCTTTCAATCGAATAGCGTCGATCGCAGCAGCTTCATCTGATGAGCTGTTCACGCAACCTCAAACGCGCTGTACTCCGTCACAGATCTTTCATGAGAAATCCGATCGGCACCTTCGATTCTGGCAAAGCCGGTCTATCTTTGCGACGCCGCAATGACGCGGCCCAACAAGGAAGATCGTCATGAAGCAGATCGCATTCTCACTCGCCTCCGTGGTGCTGGCCGCTGCATGCATGTTGCCTGCAAAGCAAGCCGGCGCGCAGTCAACGCTCACGCTGACATGCGAGCAGGGAGATCCCAACTCCTGGAAGGTCTGTGAAGTCCAACCTGACACGTACCCGACCTACATCTGGAGCGTGAGCGGCCGGGGAGTACTCGACCCGGCCGTCTGCACCAGCTCATCAAGCATCTGCACGGCGTATTGCCAGGCAGGCAGCGGCAGCGGAACCCTCCACGTGTCGGTCTATAACAGCGCCAACCAGCTTGTCGGTACGCGCAGCAGAAGCCTGGGCTGCGTCTGAGGTGTACCTGACGCCGTGGTGTGATCTCTCAGGATCACATCACGGCTACTGCAGATCCGGCGGCGGCGCCCAGGTAAGGCTCAGTCTGGAACGCAGAGACATTGACTGCACATTCGAGCAGCACACGCTGCTCGAGCTACTTCAGCGTCGCGCCTACCTGCGACAGCCACGGATGGATCTCGCAGGCCAGTCGCCCGGCCTTCACCGCGGGGTCGTCCTTGCACATGGCTTCGGCAGCGGCGCGGTCGGGCACGTCGAGGATGAAAATGCCGCGCCAGTCGCCGTCGTCCATGAACGGGCCGGCGATCTGCAGTCTGCCCATCGTGGCGTAGGCCTGCATGTTCGCCATGTGGCCGGCCTGCAGTTGCTTGGCCTCTTCCGGCGACTGGTCGCGCTTCGGGCCCTTCTTCAGCATCACGAACCAGTACTGCTTCATGCCCGGCGGCAACGCCGGTGCGGCAGGCGCGGCAGGCGCGGCTTCGCTCGCGGGCTTCGCCGGTTCGGCGGGCGTGGACGACTGCGCGAAGACGGGAACGACGGCGAGCGACAGCACGACAGCAAATGACAGGCGGACCATGGCGATCACTCCGTTGGCGGGACGGCAAGTTCGGCGATACGGCTGCGGTAATGACGCAGTTCGGCGATGGAGTCGCGCACGTCGCTGAGCGCGGTATGCGCGGATTCCTTCTGCACCCCGGCGAGCACGCCCGGCGCCCAGCGCCTGGCCAGTTCCTTGATCGTGCTGACGTCGAGGTTGCGGTAGTGGAAATACTGCTCCAGCGTCGGCATGCAGCGATGCAGGAAGCGGCGATCCTGGCAGATCGAGTTGCCGCAGATCGGCGAGGCGCGCGGGCCGACCCAGGCCTGCAGGAATTCGAGCGTGCGCTGCTCGGCTTCGGCCATCGATACCCCCTGTTCCAGCACGCGCTGCCAGAGACCGGACTTGCGGTGCTGGTTGCGGTTCCAGTCGTCCATGGCCTCCAGCGTGGCCAGGTCGTGCGTGATCGCGAACTCCGGACCTTCGGCGAGCACGTTGAGCTGGGCATCGGTCACGACCGTGGCGATCTCGATGATCGAATCGCGGTCGGTGTCGAGGCCGGTCATTTCCAGATCGATCCAGATCAGGCGGCCTTCGGACGGCAGGGGTTCGGGAGCGGTGATGACGGCCATGCGACTCGCGTGCGGTTGCGGGAATACCGCATGATACGCAGGCCCCCCTCGACCGGTACACGCCATGTCCCTGCCCGCCCCCATCGATCACCATTCGATCCTCGGTGCGATGCTGGCGCCCGCCCTGCTGATGGCCGCCACCGGTTCGCTGCTGGTCTCGGCCAACGCCCGGCTGGCCCGCGTGGTCGACCGCCTGCGCGCCCTGATCGTGGCCTGGGAAAAGGATGCGCCCGACCGGGGCGAGCGCGACCTGCAGATCCAGCGCCACCGCACCCGCGCCGCCATGGTGCTGCGCGCCTGCCGCCTGCTCTACGCGGCCCTGGGCGCGTTCGTCGGCACCAGCCTCGCGCTGGCCGCCGATGCCCTGCTCGGCTTTCCCATCGTCGGCGCCGTTCCGACCGTCATCGCCGTCGGCGGCATGCTCTGCCTGCTGCTGGCGAGCATCTACATGGGCCGCGAGGTCGGCCTGTCGGTGAAGAGCTTCGACGAAGAACTCGACCAGGAAATGGCGCGGCGGCGGAACTGAGCCGCCAGGCGCGCATCACAGCAAGGGCCTGCCGCGCTTCCGCCGGAAGTAGTTGGTCAGCATCACGCTCGCCTCATCCGCCAGGACGCCACCGGCCACCTCGACGCGATGGTTGTGGCGCGGGTCGGCGATCAGGTCGAACACGCTGCCGGCGGCGCCGGTCTTGGGATCGGTGGCGGCGAAAACCACGCGCGCCAGCCGCGCATGCACGACGGCCATCGCGCACATCGCGCAGGGTTCGAGGGTGACGTACAGCGTGCAGCCGACCAGGCGGTGGTTGCCGAGCGCGCGCCCGCCTTCGCGCATCGCGACGATCTCGGCGTGCGCGCTGGGGTCGTGATCGCTGATGTTGCGGTTCCAGCCTTCGCCGATCATGCGGCCTTCGGCATCGACCAGCACCGCACCGACCGGGATCTCGTCGAACTCGCGCTCGGCGCGTTCAGCGAGCGCGAGAGCATGGCGCATCCAGCGGATGTCGTCCTCGGCGAAAACGGGGGCGGCGATGGGTGCGTCGGAATCCACGCAAAGCTCCGGGAACGGTTGGCCGGCATTATCGCCCGGACATGCCCACCGGACCACGATGCCGAACTGCGACCGGACTGATCCCGGGCGATGGCGGTTGCCGGTCCTGGCGCGTCGCCGGGCTGTGCGATATTGCAGGTCGCCGCAGCCGCGCTCATCGCGATACTTCGGCAGAGGCCAGCGACGGCCATCCCGCATCGGACCGCACCCAACGACAAGGAACGCACCGCCATGACCACGCCTTCCGACAGCACGCCATCCGACAGCACCATCGTCCGCGCCGCCATCCACCCGGGCATCGGCCTGGCCCGGGTCGGCAACAGTGTCGACGACTTCTACATCGGCCCGCTGGTGCCCGAACCCGCGCCGAAGCCGCAGGGCTTCTACCGCGACACCACCGGCGCGCTCAAGCGCGAGGCGGCGCAATTCCGCATCTACGGCTACAACGCCGCCGGCGAAGTCGTCGGCGAACTGACCGCAGACAACGCCGACATCACCTGGACCGCGCACGTCGCGAACCGCAAGGCCTCGTGGTACCAGTGGCAGATCGCGATGGACATCCCGGAAGCCGCCGGGACCGTGCTGCCGCTGCGCAATGCAATGGTGACCGACCGCGCCTCGCTCACCATCGACGCCGGCCCGCAGTCGATTTCCGGCAGGAACGCGGCACCGGTCAACTGCAGCGGCGCCTACACCGGCGTGCCGGTGAAGATCGGCGAGCTGCGCACCGACGAACACGGCCGCCTGCTGTTCCTCGGCGGCCATGGCGTCTCGGCTTCGCCGAAGAACACGCCGATCTATATTCCCACCGACCCGAATTCCTTCATCAACGCCGATGGCTGGTACGACGACACCTGCGACGGCCCGATCACGGCCACGGTGTCGATCGGCGGCAACAGCATCCCGGTCGATTCGGCCTGGGTGGTGACCGCGCCGCCGAACTACGCGCCTCAGCTCAAAGCCGAGCGCACGCTCTACGACCTGCTGTACGACCTGTACATCCAGGCCGGCTGGATGCAGGCGCCGGGCACGCTGTCCTTCAGCCACGACATCTACCCGATCCTGCAGCGGCTCTCGGGCCTGCAGTGGGTGAACCAGGGCTTCGCCACGCAGTACGGCGAAGACGGGCCGCATCCGTTCGAGGATCCGGCCTTCGTCGCGCGGCTCGCCTCGAAACCGCCGGCGGGCCAGTACGACCCCGATGCCGAACTGCGCCGCCAGGTCTTCAACACCTTCCGTCCGCCGAATCCGCCCGATGGCAACCAGCTGCCGTGGCCTTGGATCTACGGCGACGCGATGGAGGTGCCCGCGGGGCCGAGTCCGCGCCAGAACGCGGCGATCAGTCAGACCCAGTACACGATCCTGCAGCGCTGGGTGAACGGCGATTTCGTCGACGATCGCGTCGATGGCCTGCCGGCCGCAGGCCCGTCGGACATCGACCAGGTGCCGCTGGCTGCGCAGCCGGCGACGATCGATCGCGCGGCGATGGAGTTCTGCCTCGCCGACGCCTTCCACCCCGGCTGCGAGATGACCTGGCCGATGCGCCACATCACCCTGTACCGCGCGCCGTTCCGCATCCTCGAACGCCCGCCGGGCCAGCCCGAGCCGGATTACGGTCCGACGCTCGACCAGGCGCAGGCACTCGCGGCGGACGGCCCGCTGCATGCGCAGGGTCCCGGCGACATCAATCGCTGGATGGGCCTGCCCTGGCAGGCAGACACCGCGTTCTGCCGCGCCGGCTACGACACCGCCTACGACCCGTATGCGCCGACCTTCTGGCCCGCGCGCGTGCCGAACCACGTGCTGACCGCCGACGACTACGCGATCGTGATCGACAAGACCCAGCCGATGTCGAAACGCATCGATGCCTTCAGCAACCGCACCAGCTGGAACAAGCCGCTGCACGGCACGACCGCGCAGCAGATGGTGCAGATGACGCACATCTTCGGCTCGATGGGCCTCGTCGAGCCGCGCTTCGATGCCAGCGTGGCGCCGGAATTCCCGGCTGTGATGATGGTGGCGAGCTACGGCCCCGACGTGGCGCCGGCCGATGCCGCGACCACGAGCGATGCCGCAGTCCAGGCACCGCCTCGCGCCGTTGCGGAAGCATCCGGCGTCGAAGCCGCGCTCAAGGCGCATCCGATGGCGAAGCTGCGGCTCAGCGGCGTGAATTTCGCCTCGCAGTCGGAAGCCGATGCCGCGCCGCTGCCGGTGCGACGCACGCGCCAGCCGGACTGACGTGTCGACGCGGCGACGCGATGTCGTCATCGCCGGCGGCGGGCCTGCGGGGGCCGCCGCCGCGATCGCGCTCGCCCGCACCGGCCGGGACGTACTGCTGGTCGCGGGCAGCGACGCCGCCGGGTTCAAGGTCGGTGAAGGCCTGCCGCCCAATGCGCGTTCGCTGCTGCGCGATCTCGGCGTGCTCGAACGCACGCTCACCGATGGCCATCGAGCAAGCCCCGGCACCTGCGCGGTCTGGGGCGATATCACGCCGCACGCCAACGATTTCCTGTTCCAGTTGCACGGCCACGGCCTGCAGCTCGATCGCACGCGTTTCGACGCGATGCTGCGCGATGCGGCAATGCAGGCCGGCGCGGAGATTCTGCCCGACGCACGCGTGCGCATCATGGCGCCCGGCGACTCGACGAGACCGCACCGACTCGCGCTGCAGCCCGTCGATGGGCAGACATACGCCGGGATCGAATCCATCGACGCCGACTGGCTGATCGACGCCACCGGCCGCGCCGCGTCGCTCGCCCGCGCGCTCGGCGCACGCAGGATCGCGCACGACGCGCAGATCGCCTTCCACCAGCGCCTGCGCAGCGCGCGCGACGACGACCAGGACGGTCGCACCTGGGTCGAAGCGGTCGAGAATGGCTGGTGGTACAGCGTGCTGCTGCCGTCGCGGGAACGACTCGTCGCCTTCCTCACCGACGCCGATCTCTGCGACCACCGTCGCCTGCTCTATGGCGACGGTCTCTGGCGCGCGCTCGTCGATGCACCGGCCCTGCACGCGCTGTGCACGGCGCACGGCTACGCACCCGCATCGCGCGCATCGGGCGCAGATGCATCCGGTTGCCATCTCGATCTCGCTTCTGGCGAGCGCTGGTTCGCCGTCGGCGACGCCGCCCTCGCCTTCGATCCGCTGTCATCGAAAGGCATCGCGAATGCGATCTACACCGGGCTGCGCGCCGCCGATGCCCTGTTCCACCACGAATCCGGCGATGCCGCAGCCCTCGACGGCTACGCCCGCCACCTGCTCGACATCCATCGCGTCTACCGCGAACAGTTGCGTGCCTTCCATGCGATGGAAACGCGCTGGCCGGAAGCGCCCTACTGGTCGCGGCGACAGACGGACGCAGGGACGAAAGCGCTCAGCCTTCGCGCATCGACGCCCGCCACTCGCGCGGCGACCGCCCCGTCTGCGCCTTGAACGCACGCGACAGCGCCGCCTCGCTGCCGTAGCCGACATCGTCGGCCACGCGCTTCAGGGCCTTGCCCTCGCGCAAGGCGCGCTGCGCCAGGCCGATCCGCCAGCGCTGCAGGTAGGCGCCGGGCGTCTCACCGATCACCTCGCGGAATGCGCCGGCGAAGGCACTGCGCGACATGCCGGCGCGCTGCGCGAGGCCGTCGAGCGTCCAGTCCTCCGCCGGCTGCTCGTGCATCGCAACCAGCGACAGGCGCAGCTTCGGATGCGCCAGGCCCGCGAACATGCCCGCCTGCATCTCGCCGCGCTCCATCAGGTTGCGCAGCACCTGGACGAGCAGCACCTCGAACAGGCGATCGAGCATCACTCGCCGTCCGCAGCGCTCGTGCAAGGCCTCGTCGAACAGCAGCGACAGAACGGCATCGATGCCTTCCAGAGACGCCAGCGGCAAGGCGATCAGCGGCGGCAGCGCCTCGGTGACCGGGTTCGATGCGCCGCCCTCGAAGCGCAGCCGCGCGCAGTACAGGGTCGCGCCATGCACCGGATCGGTGACGAAGCGATGCGGCAACGGGCGGGGATAGAACAGCAAGGTCGGCTCGACCACCTCCACGGCCAGCGCGCCACCATGCCGGACCTCGACCCGGCCTGCGCGGACCACGTGCAGATGGCCGACCTCGGGCTCGTCGATATCGTTGATCCCGCACAGCGGCCCGGCATTGAACATCCGGGCAGTGACGGCGAAGTGGGTGAACAGGGCATCGAGCCGGTCGGCCATGTCGATACGCTCAATCAAGTTTGAAGGACGATATCAATCCTATCGTATCCCGGGCAGGCGCACAGTACGTCTCGAGGACGCCCTGTCCCGCCCACCACCCAAGGAGACCGCCATGTCCACCTCGTCTTTCCCGATCCGTCACGGCCTCGCACTCGCCCTGGCCGCCCTGGTTCTGACCAGCGTCGTTCCGCTCGCATTCGCCGCCACGCCCGCCCAGGCCGCATCCGCGAAGACCGGAACCGCAACCATCGCGCGCACCGCCGACACCATCACCACCCGCGACGGCGTGCAGCTCTACTACAAGGACTGGGGCCCACGCGACGGCCAGGTCGTCGTGTTCAGCCACGGCTGGCCGCTGAACTCGGACAGTTGGGAGTCGCAGATGCTGTTCCTCGCCTCGCAGGGCTATCGCGTCGTCGCCCATGACCGCCGCGGCCACGGTCGCTCCAGCCAGCCCTGGCACGGCAACGACATGGACCACTACGCCGACGACCTGGCGCAGGTCATCGAAGCGCTCGACCTGCGCGACGCGACCCTGGTCGGCTTCTCGACCGGCGGCGGCGAAGTCGCCCGCTACATCGGCCGCCACGGCACCGGCCGCGTGAAGAAGGCGGTGCTGGTCGCCGCCGTGCCGCCGCTCATGCTGAAGACCGCCGACAACCCGGGCGGCCTGCCGATCGAAGTGTTCGACGGCATCCGCAAGGCCTCGCTGGCCGACCGTTCGCAGCTCTATCTCGACATCGCCTCGGGTCCGTTCTTCGGCTTCAACCGCCCCGGCGCGAAGCCCTCGCAGGGCATGATCCAGTCGTTCTGGGTGCAGGGCATGCAGGCCGGCCACAAGAACACCTACGACTCCATCGCCGCGTTCTCGACCACGGATTTCCGCGAAGATCTGAAGAAGTTCGACGTGCCCACGCTGGTGGTCCACGGCGATGACGACCAGATCGTGCCGATCGACGCCGCCGCGAAAGCCTCGGCGAAGCTGATCCCGAACGCGCGGCTGATCGTCTACCCGGGCGCGCCGCACGGCCTGGCCGATACCCACAAGGATCGCCTCAACCAGGACCTGCTCGCCTTCCTGCGCCAGTGACCCACAGCCGCCCGGCCGCCTGCGCACGGCATCGCCGGGACGCTCGATCAAGTCTCGTGGACGAATGCGCAGACGCCGGCCGGCGAAATCCCGCACAGTACTCGCCTGCCCTCATCCATCACCCAGAAAGGAACTCCCATGTCCCTCGACCAAGTCCTCTACACCGCCGAAGCCACCGCCACCGGCGGCCGCGACGGCCGCGCCGTCTCCTCCGACAACGTCCTCGACGTCCAGCTCTCGACCCCGCGCGAACTCGGCGGCGCCGGCGGCCCGGGCACCAACCCCGAACAGCTGTTCGCCGCCGGCTACTCGGCCTGCTTCATCGGCGCACTGAAGTTCGTCGCCGGCCAGTCGAAGATCGCACTGCCCGCCGACACCTCGATCACCGGCCGCGTCGGCATCGGCCCGATCCCCAACGGCTTCGGCATCCAGGCCGAACTGCGGATCAGCATCCCCGGCATGCCCCGCGAGGAAGCCGAAGCGCTGGTGCAGAAGGCGCACATCGTCTGCCCGTACTCGAACGCCACGCGCGGCAATATCGATGTGACGCTGACGGTGGTGTGAGCCGGATCACCGCTCCGAACGAAAAGGCCCCGCATCAGCGGGGCCTTTTCTGGAGCCATCTTCAGATGCCTCGATCAGCGTACGGACATCGTCGTCTGCGTCTCGCTGCGCACGACCAGCACCTTGCCCATGCGACGGACCAGGGTTTCCGTTCCTGTTGATGATGCTGAAAGGCGTTTTCCGATACGCACGGACATGCGCATCCTGACCTTAGCCTGCTTGCCATCCGGCGAGACCTCGACGGATTCGATCACGTACTGCATCTCCGGTTCCGCCTTGGTCTCCTTGACCAGCTGGCGCATCACAGACATCGATTCCTTCAGCCCTTTGCAGGTCTTGGCCCGATCGAGTTCCATCCGGTCGATGCCTTTCGGCGTCCTGCTCGTATCCACGCCCTTGTAGCGTGGATCGAGCATCCCGCACAACGCCTGCGCATCGAACATGCGCAGCGCGTTGACGTTCTTCTGGTAATGGGCGCGCACGACATCGTCGTCCAGCCGAGACATCTGGTCGCGCACGATGAAAGCACCGGCCGCGAGCACCAGCACGACAGCGAAACTGATCAGGTAAGTCGTCCTTGTCGACACGAAACGCTCCTTGTCAGGTCATTCCCACTCGATCGTCGCCGGCGGCTTGCCGCTGATGTCGTAGACGACGCGGGAGATGCCCTTCAGCTCGTTGACGATCCGGCGCGAGACTTCGTCGAGGAACTCGTACGGCAGGTGCGCCCAGTGCGCGGTCATGAAGTCGATGGTCTCGACCGCACGCAGCGCGATGACCCATTCGTAGGCACGCGCGTCGCCGACCACGCCGACCGACTTCACTGGCAGGAACACCGCGAAGGCCTGCGAGGTCTTGTCGTACCAGCCCCACTTGCGCAGTTCCTCGATGAAGATCGCGTCGGCCTGCGCCAGCAGTTCGGCGTACTCGGGCTTCACCTCGCCGAGGATGCGCACGCCCAGGCCCGGACCCGGGAACGGGTGACGGTAGACCATCTCGCGCGGCAGGCCGAGTTCGACGCCGAGGCGACGCACTTCGTCCTTGAACAGTTCGCGCAGCGGCTCCACCAGGCCCAGCTTCATGTGCTCGGGCAGGCCGCCGACGTTGTGGTGGCTCTTGATGACGTGCGCCTTGCCGGTCTTGCTGCCGGCGGATTCGATCACGTCCGGATAGATCGTGCCCTGGGCCAGCCAGCGCGCGTTCTTCAGCTTGTTCGATTCTTCCTCGAAGATCTCGACGAACAGGTTGCCGATGATCTTGCGCTTGGCTTCCGGGTCGGACACGCCCGCCAGCGCCTTGAAATAGCGGTCGGCGGCGTTGACGCGGACGACCTTCACGCCCATGTGCTCGGCGAACATCGCCATCACCTGGTCGCCTTCCTTCCAGCGCAGCAGGCCGGTATCGACGAACACGCAGGTCAGCTGTTCGCCGATGGCCTTGTGCAGCAGCGCCGCGACCACCGAGGAATCGACCCCGCCGGAGAGGCCGAGGATCACTTCGTCCGAACCGACCTGCGCGCGCACGCGGGCGATCTGGTCGCCGATGATGTTCGCAGCGGTCCACAGCGCCTGGCAGCCGCAGATGTCGAGCACGAAGCGGCGCAACAGGGTCTCGCCCTGCTTGGTGTGCGTGACCTCGGGGTGGAACTGCACGCCGTACCAGCGCCGCGCCTCGTCGGCCATCGCGATGATCGGCACGCTCTCGGTGCGGCCGGTGACCGTGAAGCCGTCGGGAATCTGCGTGACGCGGTCGCCGTGGCTCATCCAGACATCGAGGCCCTGGCGGCCCGGATGGTCGGTCAGCGCGCCGAGCAGCCTGTCGTCGCCGACGATCTCGACCTCGGCATAGCCGAATTCGCGATGATGCCCGCCTTCGACAAGGCCGCCCAGCTGCATCGCCATCGTCTGCATGCCGTAGCAGATGCCGAGGATCGGCAGGCCGCTGTCGAACACCTGCTGCGGCACACGCGGCGAACCGGCTTCGGTCGTCGATTCCGGGCCGCCCGAGAGGATGATGCCCTTCGGATCGAACTTTGCGATGTCGGCCGGATCGTGGTCCCAGGCCCAGATCTCGCAGTAGACGCCGATCTCGCGGATGCGCCGCGCGATCAGCTGCGTGTACTGCGCGCCGAAGTCGAGGATGAGGATCTTGTCGCTGTGGATGTCGGTCATGTTTATCAAATTTAGAAATCGGAACGAATCTGCTCTGCCGTCAATATACGCGCAGACAGTCTATCGACATCGTTGAACAAGTACTTCCCGCCTTTTACTCCGCGGAGATGACTTATAAACTCGGATATTTCAGAATCATCTTTGATGATGATGTACTTAATGTCATTGGGCTCGAAGTGGAGACGTAGCGCATCCAAACTAAGAGCAGCCTTTTTCCTATAGCCTTCGCCGTCATGCTCCGTATAAAGCATTTCACACTCAGCTTGATGTGACGGAACAAATCGCCATTCGCGCTCATCGGAGAACCTATACGACCCATGTTCACGACCCTCTCGAATTAAAGGCCCTTGATATGGCTTCATATAGCGCAAAAAATCTGCAATGTTTCTCAGCCCCTGGCTTTCTTCGTCTGATTGCTCGACAGCCCCTGGAAAAAACTGATTAATCACAGCCAAATAACTTTCTGACAAGTGTGAACTTGGCTCAACATAAAGAACAGGATTGAGCTTGTTTTTAACAGCCCACTCCCTTGTCAAGCCCAACCCATACTCACCATATTTTTCAATATGCTCTTTCACCTGAGACAACGGTATGTCACAAAAACTAACCATTGGCACATAAACAACAACCTGCTCATCACTAAATGGCATTATTTCGCGACAGTATTTAAGCTTGAAATTATCGGAAAGAATACCCTTCAGCGATTCCTTTGATTTCGTAAAATGAATAATACTGTTAGGACTGATGGGCATCTCAGAAACCTCAAATGGTAATCACCCCATCCGATAATTCGGCGGTTCCTTCGTGATCTGCACATCGTGCACGTGGCTTTCGCGCTGCCCCGCGCCGGTGACCTTCACGAACGACGGCTTCTTGCGCATGTCTTCGATGGTGGCGCAGCCGACATAGCCCATCGTGGCGCGAAGGCCGCCGGCGAGCTGGTGGACGACGTTGCCGAGCGGGCCGCGATACGGCACGCGGCCTTCGATGCCTTCCGGCACCAGCTTGTCGGCGTCGCTGGCGTCCTGGAAATAGCGGTCCTTCGAGCCCTTCTCCATCGCGCCCAGCGAGCCCATGCCGCGATAGCTCTTGTAGCTGCGGCCCTGGAACAGTTCGGTGTCGCCGGGGGCTTCCTCGGTGCCGGCGAACAGGCCGCCGATCATGATCGAGGACGCGCCGGCGACGATCGCCTTGCCGATGTCGCCCGAGTAGCGGATGCCGCCGTCGGCGATCAGCGGGATGCGGTCCTGCAGCGCCTCGGCGACCATCGACACCGCAGTGACCTGCGGCACGCCGACGCCTGCCACTATCCGCGTGGTGCAGATCGAACCGGGACCGACGCCGACCTTCACCGCATCCGCGCCTGCGCCTTCCAGCGCCAGCGCCGCGTCGCCGGTGACGATGTTGCCGCCGACGACCTGCAGGTTCGGATACTGCTTCTTGGCCCAGGCGACGCGGTCGATCACGCCCTGCGAATGGCCGTGCGCGGTGTCGACGATGATCACGTCGACGCCCGCGTCCACCAGCGCTTCGATGCGCTGCTCGGTGTCGCCACCGACGCCGACCGCCGCGCCGACCAGCAGGCGTTCGCTGCCGTCGTAGGCGGCGTTGGGGTTGTCGCGCTTCTTCTGGATGTCCTTGACGGTGATGAGGCCGCGCAGCTCGAAGCCGTCGTTGACCACCAGCACCTTCTCGATGCGGTGCTTGTGCAGCAGTTCCAGCACTTCGTCGTCGGATGCGCCTTCGCGCACGGTGACCAGCTTTTCCTGCTTGGTCATGATGTGCCGAACCGGATCGTCGAGCTTCTTCTCGAAGCGCATGTCGCGGCCGGTGACGATGCCGACCAACCGGCCGCCGTCGACCACCGGCACGCCGGAGATGTTGCGGGCGCGGGTGAGGCGCAGCACTTCGCCGATGGTGGTGTCCGGGCTGACGGTGAAGGGCTCCTTGATCACGCCGGCCTCGAAGGTCTTCACCTTCGCCACTTCCGCCGCCTGCTGCTGCCAGGTGAGGTTCTTGTGGATGATGCCGATGCCGCCGAGCTGGGCCATCGCGATCGCGAGGCGGGCTTCGGTCACCGTGTCCATCGCCGCCGAGACGATCGGCAGGTTCAGGCGCAGGTTGCGGGTGAGGCGGGTCGAGAGGGAGACGTCCTTGGGCAGGACGGTCGAATGCGCGGGGACGAGGGACACATCGTCGTAGGTGAGCGCTTCAGCCTGGATACGGAGCATGGCCGGTCCGGAGGGTAAGAAGCGCGATATTGTAACCGGTTGCCGCCGTCCATTGGGTGAGCCGGGGTGCACCCAACGCATCACCGGGGCCGATCAATCCACCGAGTCGGCCGCGTCCGCCGCTTCCAGGGTGTTCTGCATCAGCGTGGCCACGGTCATCGGCCCGACACCGCCCGGCACCGGGGTGATCCAGCTGGCGCGCTCGGCGGCGGCGTCGAACTGCACGTCGCCGACCAGACGGCCGTCGTCCAGGCGGTTGATGCCGACGTCGATGACCACCGCGCCCGGCTTCACCCAGTCACCGGGGATCAGGCCCGGCTTGCCCACGGCGACGACCAGGATGTCGGCCTCGCCGATGTGCCGGCGCAGCACCTCCGGCGGGGTGAAGCGGTGGCAACTGGTCACCGTGCAGCCGGCGATCATCAGCTCCAGCGCCATCGGCCGGCCGACGTGGTTGCTCACGCCCACGATCGTCGCGCTCTGCCCGCGCACGGGGCGGTCGGTGTAGGCCAGCAGCGTGGTGATGCCGCGCGGGGTGCAGGGACGCAGGCCGAACTGGCGCAGGACCAGGTGGCCGACGTTCTCCGGGTGGAAGCCGTCCACGTCCTTGCGCGGGTCGATGCGGTGGATGAGGTTGCTGGCGTCCGGGATGCCCGGCAACGGCAGCTGGACGAGGATGCCGTGGACCGCCGGGTCGGCGTTGAGCCGGTCGATCAGGGCCAGCAGTTCGGTCTCGCTGGTGCCGGCCGGCAGGTCGTGATCGAAGGCCTGGATGCCGACCTTCTGCGCCGCGCGGCGCTTGTTGCGCACGTAGGACTGCGAGGCCGGGTCGCTGCCCACCAGCACCACGGCCAGACCGGGACGGCGCTTGCCGGCGGCGACCCGCGCGTCGACCTGGACCTTGAGATCGTCGAGAAGGCTGTCTGCGATGCGTTTGCCGTCGAGGATCCTGGCGGTCATGCGGGTGCGGCTCGAAGCGGAGGGCCGGCTATTATCGCCGAAGTTCCCCCTTCCCCGCCCCGCTCCGGACACCATGGACCCGCAGACCGTCACCGAACTCGAAGCCGCCGCTTTCCGCCGCCTCCGCGACCACCTGCTGCGCGAGCGGCCGGACGTGCAGAACATCGACCTGATGATCCTCGCCGGCTTCTGCCGCAACTGCCTGGCCGACTGGTACCGCGAGGCCGCCGCCGAGCGCGGCATCGAGATGGACAAGGACCAGGCCCGCGAGACCCTTTACGGCATGCCTTTCGCCGAATGGAAGGCCAGGCACCAGAAGGATGCGACGCCGGAGCAGCTGGCGGCGTTCGAGGCGGCGCAGAAGCGCCACGGCTGATCCGCCTCATGCGCACGTTCCTCGTCGTCCTCGCCATCGCGCTCGCCCTGCTCTACGCAGGTGCCTGCTGGTTCCTGCATGCCCGGCAACGGCAGATGATCTATTACGGCTGGACGACGACGGTCGACGCCGCACGCACCGATTTCGCGTTGAAGCGGCCCGACGCCACGCTGCGCGGCTGGGCGCTCAATCCGCAGGCGGGCCGGCCGATCCTGTATTTCGGCGGCAACGCCGAGCGCATCGAGCACAATCGCGAGGTCTTCGCTCGCCTGTTCCCGGATCGCAGCGTCTACCTGATCGCGTATCGCGGCTACGGCGCCAGCGAGGGCGAGCCGTCGCAGGCGGCCCTGGTCGCCGATGCGGTGGCACTGTTCGATCACATGCAGGCACGCCATCCGGGACAGGCCGTGGCCGTGATCGGTCGCAGCCTTGGCAGCGGCGTGGCCAGCCAGCTCGCGGCGCAGCGCCCCGTCGAGCGGCTGGCGCTGATCACGCCCTTCGACAGCATGGTCGCCACCGCACGCGCGCACTACCCGCTGTTCCCGGTCGACTGGCTGCTGGACGAACGCTACGAATCCGAGCGCGCCCTGTCGGACTATCGACGGCCGGTGCTGATCCTGCACGGCGGCCGCGACGACATCGTGCCCGAGGCCAATACGCTGCGCCTGGTATCCGCGCTGCCGACGCCACCGACCGTCGTGCGCGTCGCCGAAGCCGGCCACAACGACATCGACGCGCATCCGCAGTT
Source organism: Lysobacter sp. (assembly GCA_019634715.1). Lineage (GTDB taxonomy): Bacteria > Pseudomonadota > Gammaproteobacteria > Xanthomonadales > Xanthomonadaceae > Lysobacter_I. The sequence goes on along the minus strand of JAHCAU010000003.1, from coordinate 142,152 downwards.
CGCGCCCGCGCTCGCCGGCTTCATGCGCTGATGCGCCGTCAGGCGCTGCCGGTGTCCGTCGCGCAGACGACCGCTTCATCCATGTAGCCGCTGAAGACACGTCCCGGCGCGCAGGTCGGGCAGTCCGGATCGACCGGCAGCCGGGTTTCGCGGAAGCGCATCGACAGCGCGTCGACATGCAGCAGGCGCCCCGCCAGTGTGTTGCCGATGCCGAGGATCAGCTTGATCGCCTCTGTGGCCTGGATCAGGCCGACCAGTCCCGGCAGCACGCCGAGCACGCCGGCTTCGGCGCAGTTGGGTGCGGCTTCCGGCGGCGGCGCTTCGGGGAACAGGCAGCGATAGCACGGCGCCGCGCCGCGACGACGCCCCGCATCGAAGACGCTGGCCTGGCCTTCGAAGCGATGCACCGCGCCGTAGACCAGCGGCTTGCCGTGGCGCACGCAGGCATCGTTGAGCAGGTAGCGCGCCGCGAAGTTGTCGGCGCCGTCGACGACCACATCGATGCCGTCCAGCAGACGGTCGACGTTCGCGGCGGTCACGCGTTCGCGCACGGCCTCGATGCGCACGCGCGGGTTCAGCGCCGACAGCGCCTGCGTGGCCGATTCGACCTTGGCCACGCCGATCCGCGCCTCGGTGTGCAGGATCTGGCGCTGCAGGTTGCTGCGGTCGACCACGTCGTCGTCGGCGATGCGCAGATGGCCGATGCCGGCCGCAGCGAGGTAGTAGGCCGTCGACGAACCCAGGCCACCCGCACCGATCATCAGCACGCGCGCGGCTTCGAGCCGGCGCTGACCGTCCACGCCGACCTGCGGCAGGCGCAGGTGGCGCGAATAGCGTTCGGCGAAATCCGCGTCGAGTTCGCCCTCGGGCATCACCGTCGGCAGCGACTCGGCGATCCAGCGCGTCGTGCCGCCTGCGATCGAACAGAGATCGCCGAAACCCTGCGCCGCCAGCGCCTCGGCGGTGCGCAGCGAACGCATGCCGCCCTGGCAGATCAGCAGCACCTCGGCGTCCGGCGCCGGCAGGTAGGCGGACGGATTCGCGATCAGTTCGCCCATCGCGACGCCGAGCGCGCCTTCGGCCATGCCCAGCGCGCGTTCGTGCGCCTCGCGCACGTCGATCAGCACCGCGCCGTCGCGACAGCGGGCCAGGGCGTCTTCGGGCGCGATCTCGCGAATGCTCATGCCGGCTCCGATGGACTCGCCGTCATTCGTCGTCCTGCCTCGGCAGCGGCGGCACACCTGCCGCGAGCGGACGCGGACGCGATTCGCGCTCGTCGCCATCGGCGACCGCGGCGTCGCGGGTGTTCTTCTGCACCGCGATCGCGGCGAACAGGCTCATCATGAAGGCGATGCCGTAGAAGCCCTTCTCCGACGAGGCCATCTCGGCATTCCACAGGCCGACGACCAGCAGCAGGATCGAGAGGATGGTCGAGAACCACGCCAGACCGTAGTAGATGCCGGTGACCGGGATGCCCTCGATGCGGTCGCGCACCGCCTTCTGCACCGACACCGCCGAGAACAGGCCGTACATCAGCACGGTGAAGTAGTAACCCTTCTCGTTGAGCATCATCGGCGCGTTCCACAGGCCGGTGAGGTAGGCGACCATGCCGACCAGCAACGCGGTCCAGGAGGCGCCGACGAAGGCGGGCGACGGACGACCGGTGGCGCGGGCGGGCTTCATGGCGGATGTCATCGTGATCCTCGTGTCGTACGGCGGGTATTGGGGCGGAGCTTAATCGACCTGCGCCGACATGGCATGCAGGCGTGGCCGGTCGCGGATTCCTCGACCGGCCGTCGAGAGAAGCGTCGAACCGAACGGCCGATCAGTACGGCAGCACGTCCACGACCTCCCCCGCCTTCAGGTCCTGCGGTCCTTCGGCCAGCACGATCAGGGCGTCGCTGTCGGCAGCGGCACGCATGCGGTGCGAGCCGTCGGCCGGGTTGGGCGCGACCCGGCACTGGCCGTCCTCGTCGAGAAACAGGCGGCCACGCAGGAATTCCAGTCGCTCGTGCGTCTTGCGCCACGGCGCCTGCAGGCGGGCACGCAGGCGAGGCCGGGCTTCGGTGCGCTCCTGCAACCCGTCGAGCAGCGTGCGCGCCAGCGTGAGGTATGTCGCCAGCACCGACACCGGATTGCCCGGCAGGCACAGGAACAGCGCATCGCCCAGCCCGCCGCGGCCATCGTCGTCGGCCTGCGCCGGACGCGAGCCGGCGAACAGCACCGGCATGCCGGGTTTCATCCGTACCTTCCAGAAATGAATGTCGCCGACGCGCTGGAACAGCGCCGGCAAGTGATCCTTTTCGCCAGCGGACACCCCGCCGCAGGTGATCACGACATCGAAGGCGTGGCCGGCATGGCGCAGGGCGTTCTCGACCGCGTCCGGGTCGTCGGGCAGGGTCGGCCATGCGACCGGCTCGAAGCCATCCGCGCGCAGCAGGCCCATCAGCAGTTCGCGATTGCTGTTGTAGAGCTGGCCCGGCTGCAGCGGCAGCCCGGGTTCGACCAGTTCGTCGCCGGTGGTGAACACCGCGACCGTCGGCCGGCGCACCACCTCCAGGCGATTCATGCCCTGCCCGGCCGCCAGCGCGATCCGCGAGGGCGTCAGCGCCTGCCCGGCCGCGAGCAGCGCATCGCCGATGCGCACGTCCTCGCCGGCGCGGCGCAGGTGCTGGCCCGGCCTGGCCGGCTGCAGGACCACGACGCGATCACCATCGATGCGGGTGTTTTCCTTGATGACCACCGTGTCGGCGCCGCGCGGCATCGGTGCGCCGGTGGTGATCCGCAGGCAGGTGCCAGGTGCGACTTCGACATCGAGCGTGCGACCGGCGAACTGTTCGCCGATCAGCCGCAAGGTCGTCGTCTCTTCGCTCGCGAGATCGGCATGACGCAGCGCGAAGCCGTCCATCGCCGAATTGTCGAAACCGGGCTGGTCGACCACCGCGCGCAGATCCTGCGCAAGCACGCGACCATGCGCGCGCGACAGCGCGACCGATTCCACCGGCAGACGGCGACGCGCGGCGACGGCGCGCACGATCGCAACGGCCTCGTCGAACGCGATGCGGGTGGGAAATGCACTGGGTGACATGCTGGGTGACGCGCTCATGCCGGCGACTCCGGATCGATGCCCGCCGCGCGCAGGTCGTCGGGCGTGTTGAGGTTGCCGAAACGGAAGCCCGTGAAGGCGACCTCGGCCATGCGCAGCGTCGCCTGCAGGCGATGGATCGCGGTCTCACTGCGCGAGATCGCCTCGGTGCAGGCGATGCGCAGGGCATCGACGCGCCACAGCGCCACCAGCGGCTGCACGCCGTCGTCGTCGCGGGCGAAGGCACCGTCGGCGTCGCGCTTCGAGACCAGCGTACGGATCAGGCAGTCGTTCACACCCACCAGGTCGACCGGCAGCGTGAGCAGCCACGGCGTCGTGCAGGCCTGCGCCAGGGCATCGAGCCCGCCGATCGGCCCGAGGTCCGGATGCCGGTCGCCGACCACCATCAGGCCATGCGCTGCATAGCGCTGCGGATCGCGATTCGCCGAGACCAGCATCGGCCCGTGTTCGCTCGGGAAACGTCGCGTCCAGCGCAGCACCTGCGGCACGCCGCCGCGCGTCAGCCAGGCTTTGTCGACGCCGCCCAGCCGCGAAGCGCGACCGCCGGCGATGAGGCCGAGGGTGATGGCGTCGGGTGCGATCGGCGACAGCATTTCGATGGCTGGCATTCCGCGGCTTCGGAAACGGAGTAGCGGAGCTGCGCTCCGCTCTACTTATTGCGCTTGACGTGCCGGATCATCCGCTGGCGTTTCTTGATCTGGCCTTCGGTCAGCACGTTCTTCTTGTCCTTGTAGGGGTTGTCGCCTTCCTTGAACACGAAGCGCACCGGCGTACCGACCAGCTTGAAGCGCTTGCGGAAGAAGTTCTCGAGATAGCGGCGATAGCTTTCCGGCAGGTTGCGCAGGCGCGTGCCGTGGACGACGAAGGTCGGCGGGTTCTCGCCGCCCGGGTGCGCGAAACGCAGCTTCGAGACATGGCCGCGGATCGACGGCGGCGGATTGGTCTCGTAGGCGATTTCCATCGCCTGCGTCACTTCCGACGTGCTGAACTTGTAGGTGGCCGAGCGGTGCGCGCGGTGGATCGCGGCGAACAGCTCGCGCAGGCCCGAGCCGTGCTTCGCGCTGATGTGCACGGCCTCGGCCCAGTTCACGAATGACAGCTTGCGCGACAGCAGGCCGTCGGTCTGCTCGCGCTGGTACTGGCTCAGGCCGTCCCACTTGTTCACGGCGACGACCAGCGCGCGACCGGCGTCGAGCACCGCGCCGAGCACGCTGGCGTCCTGGTCGGTCACGCCTTCGCTGGCGTCGAGCATGATCACCGCGACCTGGCACTGCTCGATGGCCTGCAGCGTCTTGACGATCGAGAACTTCTCGACCGCTTCCTCGACCTTCGACTTGCGGCGGATGCCGGCGGTGTCGATCAGGCGGTACTTGCGGCCGTCGCGCTCCAGGTCCACCGCGATCGAATCGCGCGTGGTGCCCGGCACCTCGGAAGCGATCATGCGCTCCTCGCCGAGGATGCGGTTGACCAGGGTCGACTTGCCCACGTTGGGGCGGCCGACGAAGGCGATGCGGACGCGCTCCGGGTCGTTGTCCAGCACCTCGGTGTCGCCCTCTTCCGGCAGGCGCGCGAGCACATCGTCGAGCAGGTGGTCCAGCCCCTGCCGATGCGCGGACGAGATCGCCAGCGAATCGGCGATGCCGTAACGCGAGAATTCGGCGATCGCGGCACGGCTGTCGATGCCGTCGGTCTTGTTGACGACCAGCAGCGTCGGTCGCGCGGCCTTGCGCAGCCAGCGCAGGATGTCGTCGTCCAGCGCCGACGGGCCTTCGCGGCCGTCGACGACGAACAGCACCAGGTCCGCCTCTTCGGCGGCGGCGCGCGACTGGCGCGCCGTCGCACCCGCGAGTCCCTCGTCTTCGCCCGCGATGCCGCCGGTATCGACGATCACGAACGGCCGCGCCTCTTCGAGGCGGCAGATGCCGTAGTTGCGGTCTCGGGTGACGCCCGGCTCGTCGTGGACGAGCGCATCGCGGGTGCGGGTCAGCGCATTGAACAGCGTCGATTTACCGACATTGGGACGGCCGACGAGGGCGACGAGAGGCAGCATAGGGATTCGCGAGAGGGGCGTGTCCGGAACGACCCGGACACCATACCGAAAAAGACGACCCCGGGCAGTCGGACTGCCCGGGGCCGTGGAGAATGCCTGTGGAACGGCTTACTGGACGCGCCAGGCGCTCAGGTCACCGCCCGCGGTCTGGACCAGCAGGATACCGTCGGCCACGACCGGCGCGGCCTTGATCGCATCGCGACCGGCACGCACGCGGGCACCGAAGTCGCCATTGTCCAGACGCAGCCAGTGGACATAGCCATCGTAATCCCCGACCACCGCGAACTCGCCCTGCACCGCGGCCCCGGACAGGTTGCGGCGCACCAGACCGGCCTGCTGCCACATCGCGCTGCCGCCGGACTTGTCCAGCGCCCAGACCACGCCCGCCGGATCGGCGACGATCAAGCGATCTGCCGCAAGGCCGATGCGACCGGCACCGCCATGGTCCTGCGCCCACAGCGGACGTCCGCTCGGCGCTTCGATGGCGATGGTCTGCTTCTTGTAGCTGGAGGCGAACAGCGTGGTGCCGTCGAGCACCGGGCTGCCGTCCACGTCGGCCATGCGGTCGAGCTCGGAACGACCGTCGGGCTGGCCCACGGCCTGATCCCACAGCGGACGGCCATCGGTCAGCGCCAGCGAGGCGACGGTACCGTCATCGTTGCCGACGAAGACCACGCCCGGGCCGAAGGTCGGCGCGTCGTTGCCGCGCACGGTGAGGCGCGGCAGGTCATGGTTCCAGAACCAGCGGCGCTTGCCGTCGGTGATGTCGAACGCGCTCACGCGGCCATCGTTCGAGCGCACCACGACCACGCCCTGGTCGATCGCCGGCGCAGCGATGACTTCGCTGATGACCTTGACCTTCCAGCGCTCGGTGCCCGTGGCGGAATCGAGGGCGATCACGTCGCCGTCGAGGCTGCCGACCACGACCAGGCCCTCGCCCGCGCCGGGGCCGCCGGACAGTTCCAGTTTGCTCTGGTAGTGCCAGACCAGGGCACCGGTCTGCAGGTCGAAGGCGCGCACGCCGCCTTCGATGGCGGCCGCATAGACGCGGCCGTCGGCGACGACCGGCCCCTGGGTCAGGCCGAGCTTGTCGTTGCCCTTGCCGGCCTTGGTCGACCACAGCTTCGTCACCGTGGCCGAGGGCGTGAATTCGACCAGTTCGGCCGGCTTGCGCGCGGCCTTGGCGTCGTTCTTGTTGCCGAACCATCCTTTGACGGTGGTGCAGCCGGACAGCGCGACGGCGGCGGCGAGCAGGGCGATCCGCAGCGTGGCGCCGCTGCGCGGGAAGGAATTCGAGGTCATCGGCAAGTCGTCGTACTCAGGAAGCGGTAACGGGTTTCGGCGGCGTACCGCCGGCCTGTGTCAGTTTGAGTTCGAGCAGGCGGCGCTGCGGCGCGGCCACGTCGAGCAGGCCCAGGGCCTTGTTGTATGCATCGCGGGCCTGATCCTTGCGACCCAGCGCGAACAGCGCATCGCCACGGACTTCGTGGCTGGCGGCGTCATCGCCGGACTTGAGCAGGTCCAGGGCCTCCTGGTGCTTGCCGGCATCGATCAGCAGGCGCGCGAGGCGCTGTTCGACGATCGGCGCGACCATGTTGTCGGTGGTCGTCACCGCACGCAGGGTGGCGATGGCGTCATCGCGCTTGCCGGCATCCAGTTGCGCCTTGGCGATGTCCAGCGCGACCAGCGCGGCGAAGGCGGTGTCCTTCAACTCGCCGGTCTTGGCCTGGGCTTCCTTGAGCTTGCTGGCCTTGAGTTCCTGGACGACGGCCTGGTACTGGTCGCTGGCCTTGAGGCGGTCGGCGTCCTGACGGTCGGTCCACCAGAAATAGCCGTAGACGGCCGCGAGGCCGAGGCCCACGCCGCCGATCAGGCCGAGGGCATTCTCGCGCAGCCATTTGCGGACGCGTTCGCTTTGTTCGTGTTCGTCGAGGAGATCGTCGATCGCCATGGTGTCTTCGTTGTGGTGGATGCGGCTGCGGTGGATGTCGGTGCCGGAACCGGCGGAAGGATCCTCGGATATCGCGTCGCCGGGTGCGCGTCTTCGGCCACCGGTCGCGGATGCCGCCGCGACGTTGTAGCAGTCGACGCCTGAATCCCGCCTTCGCCTCGTCCGCCGACGACGCACCGGCATGGAGCACCGGTGGAGACGGCGGCGAATCGATCGGACCGATACGGCTGCCGGGAACCCGGCAGCGGACCGGGCCGGGCTTGCGCGCGTTCCGGATCGCTTCAGCGAGTGGCGTCGCAATGGACCCCGCACCCGGACGGGCGACATGCGCCCACCGGGTTTCGCCGGGATCCCTCAGCGATCGACCGGCTGTAGAGAACCGTCAGAGGATACCGCAAAGCGCGCCACATTCGCGCGGATGTACGGCGTGAGGTCGACCGGCCGCCCCTGGTACTGGACCGAGATCGCCTGTGCGTTGCCGAGCACGGCCTGGCCGAGCTGCCCGGACTTGAAGATCCGCTGCTGCCCGGGCTGCACGAGCGCCTGCTCGATGATGCTGCCGTCCGGCGCGGTGACGCGCACCCAGCTTTCGCCGCTGAAGCTGACCGCAAGGTCGCCGGCCGCCACCGGGGCCTGCGTGCGCTGGGGCAGCGGCGCGATCGATGCCACCAGCGGCTCGGGCTGGACGCGTGGCCGCGCGTTGCCATCGACCGATTCGTCGGGCTGCGGCAGGGTCAGGGTGGCGGTGCCGTCGAGCGGCACGGCATCGTTGGCGCCGCCGTCGAGATGCGACCGGGTGGCCAGCCATACCGGTACGGCGATGGTGGCGGTGATCAGCACGTAGACGAGGCGACGACCGGCCTGCTCGGCCACGCGCTGCATGCGTGGCGTGTAGGTCCGCGGCACGAGTTCAGCGGCCCTGGCGGGCGGCACCGCGACGTTCGCGGCGATCGTGTCCGCGGGCAGGTCCAGCAGTTTCGCGTAGCTGCGCAGGTGGCCGCGCACGAACACGGGCGCGCCGATCTTCGCCCAGTCCTCGCGCTCCAGCGCTTCGATGACGTGCGTCGGCATCTTCAGCTTCGCGCCCGCTTCGGCGGGACTGATGCCCGCACGCACGCGGGCCTGGCGCAATCTTTCACCGATGCCGCGAACCGTCTCGGGCATCCCGGTTTCCAACGATGTCATCGCGAATGGCTCCCCAAAGCAAAGCGACCCTGCATTGCATCGACGGTGCTCGCCGGAGCGCCGTCGACGGTCTTGGCGGGGCGCGCATCACGCCGCATGCGCCGCCCCTGGATCCTCGTCGCCCGACCCGCGCCCCACGCGCGTTTCGAGCGACTTGCGGAACTCGGCCTGTCGTCGCGTCCGGTCCGCCACCTGGCCCTTGAGCTGGCCGCAGGCGGCGTCGATGTCGTCGCCACGCGTGCGACGGACCGGCGCGATCATCCCGGCCTCGTTGAGCAGCTTCTGGAAGGCGCGGATGGCCGCGTCCTCCGGGCGCTCGTAACGGGTGCCGGGGAATGGATTGAACGGAATCAGGTTGACCTTGGCGGCGTCCTTCATCTGCACGGCGTTGTCGAACGCACGCAGCAGCCGGACCAGTTCGCGCGCCTGCTGCGGCTGGTCGTTGACGCCTTTCATGAGCGTGTATTCGAAGGTGACGGACTCGCCCTTCTTGCGCCTGGCATAGCGCACGCAGGCGGCCATCAGTTCGTCGATCGGGTACTTCCTGTTGAGCGGCACGAGCTGGTCGCGCAGTTCGTCGTTCGGCGCGTGCAGCGACACCGCGAGCGACACGTCGCTCTCCTGCGCGAGCCGGTCGATCATCGGCACCATGCCGGCGGTCGACAGCGTGACGCGCTTGTTCGCGAGGCCATAGCCGAGGTCGTCGCGCATCACGCTCATTGCGCGCACGACGTTGTCGAAATTCGCCAGCGGTTCGCCCATGCCCATCATCACGACATTGGTCAGGCGGCGCTGCTTGTGCGGGATGTTGCCGAGATGGCGCGCGGCGGTCCACACCTGGCCGATGATCTCGGCGGCGGACAGGTTGCGGTTGAAGCCCTGGGTCGCGGTCGAGCAGAAGGTGCAGTTCAGCGCGCAGCCGACCTGCGAGGACACGCACAGCGTGCCGCGGCCCTTGTCGGGGATGTAGACGGTTTCGATGGCGTTCCTGCCGTCCATGCCCAGCAACCACTTGTGGGTGCCGTCTTCGGAGGGCTTGTCGAACTGGATCGTCGGCACGCGCACTTCGGCGTGCGCTTCGAGCTTGGCGCGCAGCGCCTTGCCCAGGTCCGTCATCTGCTCGAATTCGGTGACGTGACGGTGGTGGATCCACTTCATGATCTGGTGGGCGCGATAGCGCTTTTCGCCGAGGACCTCGGCGAAGAAGCGCTCCAGGCCCTCGCGATCGAGGTCGAGCAGGTTCTGCTTTGCTGCGATGTTTTGCACGACCTCGGTCACGGGTACTGCTTTCCTTCGAATGCCGGGATCAGCGCGGGCAGAGTTCGGTGGCGCTGAAGAAGTATGCGATTTCGATCGCGGCGTTCTCCGGCGAGTCGGAACCGTGCACGGCGTTGGCGTCGATCGATTCGGCGAAATCGGCGCGGATGGTGCCCGGCGCGGCGTCCTTCGGGTTGGTGGCGCCCATCAGGTCGCGATTCCTGAGCACGGCGCCCTCGCCTTCGAGCACCTGGATCATGACCGGACCCGAGATCATGAATTCGACCAGCGCGTTGAAGAACGGACGTTCGCGATGCACGGCGTAGAAGCCTTCGGCTTCCTTCCGCGACAGATGCTTCATCTTCGCGGCGACGACCTTCAGGCCGGCCTTTTCGAAACGCGAATAGATTTCACCGATGACGTTCTTGGCGACGGCGTCGGGTTTGATGATCGAGATGGTGCGCTCAAGCGCCATTGTGGATGTCTCCGGGGGTAGACGGCCGCAGTCGCTGCGACCGGACCATAACATGAATGGGAAGGAAAAACCCGCGTGAGGACGCGGGTTTAGCCGATTCGGCTGCAGAGGATTCTAACCCGGCCGGGGGTCTCCTTGCATCCTTGCCGTTGGTCACATTTTCGCCACGGGTTTGCATCGCGGCCGATCCGGGCGTAGTCTCGCCACACGCTCAAACAAGCGTTTGATTCAGACCGGTCGCCGGGACGCGACACCGACCCCAGCGGAGGCGACATGAGCAAGGCCCAGTTCTCGACCAAGGAGCGCATCCTCGACGCGGCGGAGACGCTCTTCGCCCAGCACGGTTTCGGCGGCACTTCGCTGCGCCAGGTCACCACCCAGGCGGACGTGAACATCGCCGCGGTCAACTACCACTTCGGCAGCAAGGAAAACCTGGTCAACGAGGTCTTCCGGCGGCGCATGGACGAGATGAGCGGCCAGCGCATGGCGCGGCTGCGGGCCGCGGTCGAAGCCGACCCGGCCGATCTGGAGGGCATCCTCGCGGCCTTCGTCGAACCCCCGCTGGCCATGGCCCAGGACCGCCACGGCGGCGGCGCCTTCATCCGCGTGATCGCCCGGGCCTACGCCGAGAAGAACGACAGCCTGCGCCGGTTCCTGTCCGAACAATACGGCCACGTGCTGCGCGAATTCGCCAAGGCGATCGCTGGCTGCATGCCCGGCCTGAGCAAGGAGGAGCTGTACTGGCGGCTGGACTTCCTGGCCGGTGCGCTGACCTATGCCATGGCCGATTTCGGAATGATCAAGCGCCCGGTCGGGGTCTCCGAGCAGGAGCACCGACAGCGGGCCGCGCGCGAACTGATCCGCTTCGCTGCCGCCGGCTTCAAGGCCGGCAAGGTCAACTGACCGGGCTTCGCCCGATTGCTTTTCACCCAGAAATTCCCACGTCATCAACAGGATGGAGAACATGTCTCAGAAACCGCTTGTACGACGCGCCGCGGTCCTCGGCGCCGGCGTGATGGGGGCGCAGATCGCCGCCCACCTGACCAACGCCGGCGTGGACACGGTGCTGTTCGACCTGGCCGCGAAGGAGGGAGACCCCAATGGCGTCGTGCTCAAGGCGCTGGCCAACCTGGGCAAGCTCTCCCCCGCCCCGCTGGCCAGCAAGACGCTGGCCGAGGCGATCACCCCGGCGAACTACGACAGCGGCCTGGACCACCTGCGCGACTGCGACCTGATCATCGAGGCGATCGCCGAACGGATGGACTGGAAGCAGGACCTGTACAGGAAGATCGCACCGTTCGTGGGTCCGAACGCGGTCCTGGCCAGCAACACCTCCGGTCTCGGCATCAACAAGCTCGCCGAGGTTCTCCCTGAAGAACTGCGCCACCGCTTCTGCGGCGTGCATTTCTTCAACCCGCCGCGCTACATGCACCTGGCCGAGCTGATCCCGGCCAGCACCACCGACCAGGCCATCCTCGACGGCCTGGAGACCTTCCTGACCACCACCCTCGGCAAGGGCGTGGTGATCGCCAAGGACACCCCGAACTTCATCGGCAACCGCATCGGCGTATTCTCGATCCTGTCGGTGATCCACCACACCCACGCCTTCGCCCTGGGCTTCGATGAAGTGGATGCCCTGACCGGCCCGCTGCTGGGCCGTCCGAAGTCGGCGACCTACCGCACCTCGGACGTGGTCGGCCTGGATACCATGGCCCACGTCATCAAGACGATGGCCGACACCCTGCCGAACGACCCCTGGCATACGTATTTCAACGCCCCGGCCTGGCTGGGCGCGCTGATCCAGAAGGGCGCGCTGGGCCAGAAGACCGGCGCGGGCATCTTCCGCAAGGTCGGCAAGGACATCGTGGTCCTCGACCTGGAGAAGCAGGATTACCGCCCCTCCGACCGCGGCGCCGCGCCGGAAGTGGTCGAGATCCTGAAGACGAAGAACCCGGCGGAGAAGTTCGCGAAGCTGCGCGCCAGCGAGCACCCGCAGGCGCAGTTCCTGTGGGCCTGCTTCCGCGACCTGTTCCACTACAGCGCCTTCCACCTGGCCGACATCGCCGACACCGCCCGCGACGTGGACTTCGCGATCCGCTGGGGCTACGGCTGGCAGCTCGGCCCGTTCGAGACCTGGCAGGCTGCCGGCTGGACGCAGGTGGCGCAGTGGATCGCCGAGGACATCGCGGCCGGCAAGGCCATGAGCAGCGCGCCGCTGCCGGCCTGGGTCACCGACGGACGCGCCGGCGTGCACGGCCCGTCGGCCAGCTACAGCCCGGCCAAGGGCACGGACGTGCCGCGCTCGTCGAACCCGGTCTACTGCCGCCAGCGCTTCCCCGATCCGCTGATCGGCGAGCGTTTCGCCCCGGGCGAAACCGTCTACGAGAACGAGGGCGTGCGCCTGTGGCACGACGGCGACGGCATCGCGGTCTGTTCGTTCAAGACCAAGATGCACACGGTCAACAACCACGTGCTCGACGGTCTGCAGGAAGCGATCGGGATTGCCGAGCGCGACTTCCGCGGCATGGTGATCTGGCAGCCGAAAGAGCCGTTCTCGGCCGGTGCCGATCTCGCGGGCGCGCTCGGCCTGCTGCAGGCGGGCGACGTGGCCGGCTTCGAGGCCATGGTCGCGAACTTCCAGGCCACCAGCCAGCGCATCAAGTATTCGCTGGTGCCGGTGGTCGGCGCCGTCCGCGGCCTCGCCCTCGGCGGCGGCTGCGAGTTCCAGATGCACACCGCGCGCACCGTCGCGCATCTCGAAAGCTACATCGGCCTGGTCGAAGCCGGCGTCGGCCTGCTGCCGGCCGGCGGCGGCCTGAAGGAGTTCGCAGTCCGCGCCTCGCAGGCCGCAGGTCCGGGCGGCGACGTGTTCGCCCAGCTCAAGCCGCTGTTCGAGAACGTGGCGATGGCCAAGGTCTCCGCATCCGCGCTCGAAGCGAAGGAACTGGGCCTGCTGCGCAAGGACGACGTCATCGCCTTCCACGCGCACGAGCTGCTGCACATCGCCAGGCAGCAGGCGCTGGCGCTCGCCGAATCCGGCTACCGCCCGCCCCTGCCCGCGCGCCGCATCCAGGTCGCCGGCAACGTCGGCATCGCCACCTTCAGGATGATGCTGGTGAACATGCTGGAAGGCCGCTTCATCTCCGAACACGACGCCGAGATCGCGACCCGCATCGCGACCGTGCTGTGCGGCGGCGATGTCGACCGCGGCGCGATCGTCGACGAGGACTGGCTGATCCGCCTGGAACGCGAGCATTTCGTCGCACTGGCGCAGATGCCGAAGACCCAGGCCCGGATCAAGCACATGCTCGAAACGGGCAAGCCGCTCAGGAACTGAGATTCGGGATTCGGGATTCGGGATTCGCAACCAGCGATCCCGAACCCGCCCTTTCGAATCCCCAATCCCCAATCACGAATCCCGCCGAGGGAGAAAAGAACAATGACGAAACACATCCAGGACGCCTACATCGTCGCCGCCACCCGCACGCCGGTGGGCAAGGCGCCGAAGGGCGCGTTCCGCAATACCCGTCCCGACGAACTGCTGGCGCATGCGCTGCGCAACGTCGTCGCGCAGGCACCGGGCATCGACACCTCCCGCATCGACGACGCCATCATCGGCTGCGCGATGCCGGAAGGCGAACAGGGCATGAACGTCGCCCGCATCGGCGCCCTGCTCGCCGGGCTGCCGAACACCGTCGCCGCGCAGACCATCAACCGCTTCTGCTCGTCCGGCCTGCAGGCCGTGGCGCTGGCGGCCGACCAGATCCGCCTCGGCAACGCCGACCTCATGCTGGCCGGCGGCACCGAATCGATGTCGATGGTGCCGATGATGGGCAACAAGGTCGCGCTGAGTCCCGAAGTCTTCGCGAAGGACGAGAATGTCGCCATCGCCTACGGCATGGGCATCACCGCCGAGAAGGTCGCCGAGGAGTGGAAGATCTCGCGCGAGGACCAGGATGCGTTCGCGCTGGCCTCGCACCAGAAGGCCATGGCCGCGATCCAGGCCGGCGAATTCAAGGCCGAGATCTCGCCCTACGAAGTCATCGCGCGCATCCCCGACCTCGCCGGCAATGCCGTGCGCGTGAAGAAGAGCCTGATCGAGATCGACGAAGGCCCGCGCCCGGATTCGTCGATCGAGGGCCTCGCCAAGCTCAAGCCGGTGTTCCGCAACGGCATGTTCGGCGGCACCGTCACCGCCGGCAATGCCTCGCAGATGAGCGACGGCGCCGGCGCGGTGCTGCTGGCCTCGGAACAGGCGATCAAGGATTACGGCCTGACCCCGCTCGCCCGCTTCGTCAGCTTCTCGGTCGCCGGCGTGCGCCCGGAGGTGATGGGCATCGGTCCGATCGCCGCGATCCCCAAAGCGCTGAAGCAGGCCGGCCTGACCCAGGACCAGCTCGACTGGATCGAACTCAACGAAGCCTTCGCCGCGCAGGCGCTGGCGGTGATCCGCGACCTGGGCCTCGACCCGTCGAAGGTGAACCCGCTGGGCGGCGCGATCGCGCTGGGTCATCCGCTCGGTGCGACCGGCGCGATCCGCACCGCAACCCTCGTGCACGGCCTGCGCCGTCGCCAGCAGAAGTACGGCATGGTCACGATGTGCATCGGCACCGGCATGGGCGCCGCCGGCATCTTCGAAGCGCTCTGATCGACCGCTGCGAACCACCCTGACCGGGCCGCAGGCATCGCCCTGCGGCCCGGTCCACGCAGCAATGGGTTCACGCCGCCGCCGCTCGACTCAGACCGCCTCGGTCGCCTCGTCCGCGGTTTCTTCCTGCGCGACCCGGTCCCGACCCGCGCGCTTGGCGACGTACAGCGCCGAGTCCGCGCGCATCCACAGGCTTTCGTAATCGTCGGTGTCGTCCACCGTGGTGGAGAGGCCGATGCTCATGCTCGGGCGGATATCGGCAGTGAACGGATAGTGCGAAGCGCGCACGGCCATGAGCAGGCGCTGCGCGATGGCCACGGCTTCGGCGTGACCCACGCCCGGCAGCAGGACGCAGAACTCGTCGCCGCCCAGGCGGCCCAGCAGGTCGTTGGCGCTGAGCGCGCTACGGCAGGCCTGCGCCACCTGCGCCAGGGCCAGGTCGCCCGCGGCGTGGCCGTGGTGATCGTTGATCTGCTTGAGATTGTCCAGATCGAGCATCAGCATCGAGGCCGGCTGCTCGCGCATGCGCGACTGGCGGATCGCCTGCTGCGACAGCTCGACGAAGAAGTGGCGGTTGTAGGCGCCGGTGAGCGCATCGTGGATCAGCAGACGGCGCAGCTGCGCGTTGTCGGCGTACAGCAGCGGCACCGCGAGTCCGTAATAGCTGGCGGAGGCCAGCGTGATCATCGCGAACTGCAGGGTCAGCGCGTGCTCGCCCAGGCCGAGCACGTAGACCTGGCCGACGATGCACAGGTTGAACAGCGCGATCGACACCAGCGATTCGAGCGTGCCCTGCGTGTGCACGATCCACAGCTGCAGCACGATCGCGATGAAGACGATGAACAGCAGCGGTTCGTGCTGCGGCGCCTGGCCGATCGCGAACAGCGCCAGGCAGGCCGTGCCCAGGGTCGCGGCGAGCTTCAGCGCGTAGGCCGCGGGCGCGCGCGGCGGACGTGGCAGATCGTCGAAGGCATGCAGGCGGTGCGGTACAGGAATGTGCAGGCGCGTGGCCAGCGCGCGGAAAGCGAGCAGGGTCAGCGGGCCGAACGCCAGCAGGCCGGCGACGTCGCCGATCAGCCAGGGCAGGATCATCGACCAGGTATCGGCGCGCTCGGCCATGCCGGCCAGGGTCGACACCCACACGCCGGCAATGGCGGCGATGAGGGCCGCGACCACGCCACCGAGCAGGAACACACCGACGGTGCGCGCCAGCGAGGGCGCGGCATTGCGCGGGATCGACTGCAGCAGCGCCTGCGCGACCAGCCAGTAGGGTACGCAATGCGCCAGCGCATACAGCAGGCCGTAGACCAGCATGCGCTCGGGCGCGACGTCATGGTCCATGCGCAGGAAGGTGAAGGCCGCACCGAGGAGATTGGCGAGAATCAGGCCCGGCCATGCGCCCCGCCTGAACACCGCAAACCCGGCGAAGGTGATGGCCGTGGGCGGAAACCACAGGCTGGCGAGCGGGCTGTACTCGAGCGCCATTGCAGCGCCGTTCGCCAGCAGCCACAGCGATACCAGGGCCAGCGTCACCGTCGGCCATGCCCACCAAGCGGTGGGTCGTGCGCGCCCGGAACGCCCGGACGTCGTTGTTGCCCGCATTCCAGCCCCCTCCGGAGTCGTCGGCGCACAATCGAAACAGCGTCCCGGCTGGAAAGTCCCGCGCGTACCTTGCGCAAGGTGTCGGGAGCATAGCGAGCACGCCGCAGCGCTGCCAGCAGCCACGCCATGCGCGCCCTTGCCGTCGTCATGCCCGCAGCGGCCAGGGCCACATTGCCCCGGGATCGGGCACGCGCGCCCTCGTCGTCTCGGCCATACGGATCAATCGTTTAGCGATCATGCCCGGCGTTTGGCCGGCCCTCCGCGCTGTATGCTGCAAACCCGATGCTGGGCATTCATGCCGATTCGTCATGAGCAGGTGTTCGCCGCAGCCGCCAGCGGCGCGTGCGCGGCGGCGCCCGGCATGCAGATGCCCCGGAACCCGCGACATCGCGACGGACGCGGACGTCGTCCATTCCGGCCATGGACTGGCGCCCGTCGGCGGACGCATCGCCGCCAAGGAATGCCACGCCGAACTGCTGCAACTGCTGCGCCGAAGGACTCAGCCGGTTTCGGCAACGATGGCATGCCCGCTTTCGAGCGGCACGGATGGCGCACGAGCGGCCGCCTCCAGCGCCTCGCGCATCTGCGCATCGAAACTGCGCCAGTCGTCGTCGCCGACGAAACCGCTGGCGACCACGGTGCCGGCGTCGTCCACGAACAGGTAGAACGGTGCGGCATTGCGCGCATTGAGCCTGCGCCGCACGCCGGCACGGATCGACATGAGGTGCGCCGCCAGCGGCGTGCCTTCGAAGAAGGCGCGGACACGGCGCCGGGCACCGGCGCCGAAGACCCACAGGCCGATCCCCGAAGCGACGATCGCCGGATGCAGTTCGATCAGTTCCACGCGGCGACGCCGGCAGTCGCCGCAGGCCGGCGACAGGAACACCAGGACGGACGCGGCGCCCGCCAGCGTGGCGCTGTGCACCGGCGTCCCATCGTGGACCCTGCGTGCGCTGAACGCGGGCAAGGGCGCACCGACCGGAAACGCCAGCGGCAGGCGGTCGTACTCGCGCTGCTGCACGATCGCGGCCAGGCGCAGCGTCAGCAGCAGGTTGAGCAGCACCAGCACGACCAGCAAGGCCAGTACCACGAACACCACGGGCGACGACAGCGTGATGTTCACTCGCCCGCCTTCGCGCGCAGCAGCCACAACGACTCGCGCATCCACACCGTCGGCAGCACCAGGGCGATGCCGAGACCGGCCAGCAGCAGGCGCTCCGGCATGGGCGGGCCGGCGGACGGCGCCGCGAACCAGGCCCAGGTCGCCGCCGATGCGAACAGCAGGCCGCGGACGAGATCGGCGATGCCTACCTGTCGCCCGCCCGCACCGAAACAGCTGCAGACCAGGGCCTCGCCGCGCGCCAGCGCGACGGCGATCACCGCTGTGAAGCCTGCGAACAGCAGCGCCGCCGCGAGCGAGGCCGGGCGCAGCCCGCCACCGCCGAGCAGCATCGCCAGGCCGATTCCCCACTCCGCCACGATGACCAGCATGGCCCAGGCACCCGCCTGCGCCGAGAGCATCGGGAAGCCGTCGACGATGCTCTGCCGGAACGCGGCGAACCCGAACGTCTTCGCGGCCGCCGCGAACAGCAGCGCCGACAGCACCAGCCAGCGCGCGAGTTCGGCGCCGGCCTCGACCATTGTCACGATGCGGCCTCCGGATCGAACGCCGACCAGCGCGGTGCCGGCACCTGGAAATCGCGCTGGCGGCGCACGGCCTGGGTCGCGGTGACCAGGGCGGCATCGAACCACGGCGATTCCTCGCCGCCGCGCGTGTCCGGTCCGACATGGCCGCGCAGAGCCCGCACCAGGATCCAGGCGGTCTCTTCCAGCACCGGATCGGACGCCACCGGCAGGCCGATCCGTCGCAGGTCGTCGCGGGTCAGGGCATGGGTATGCGAATGGAAGCCGTGGAGCAGCGTGTCGACGATCGCGATGCGCGCGTCCGCCGGACGGTCGCCCATGTGCAGCGCCAGCAACTCCTCGCCCATCGCCTGCACTTCCTGCGCGCAGCGGTGGAAGGACGTCAGCGTGGTCGGAAAGATGCTCTGGCCCAGCACCTGCAGTGCGAACGCCTTCGCCGCAGCCTCGTCGAGATCGAACCAGTCGCGCGCCATCCGCCAGAACTGCCGCAGATCCTGCACCGACATCGAAGACGGGCCGCGCCCGCCCGCCTCCGCACTCAGGTGCGGATCGATCGGCGAGAAGATCGACAGCGGCCCGGCGACGATGCGGTGCGCGCCCAGCGCCATCACGGTGCCTGCGGATTCGCAGAAGTGCGGCACCACGAACACCACCTCATCGGCGAACTCGTGCAGCAGCAGGGCGATCCTGCGCGCGGCGTTGGTCTCGCCGCCCCGGCATTGCACCACCACCTGCAGGCGCGGCACACGGCCGATCCCGCGCAGGGCCTCGTACAGCGGCGGCAGCATGTCGATGTCCAGCCGCGACGCCGCGAAGACCAGCGCCGGGCCGCCGCCATGGGCTTCGATCTCGCGCAGTCGCGCCAGCACGCTCATGCGCAGGCGCCCGCGGCCACGTCCGGACGCGTCGTCGCGCCAACGAGCAGGCAATCGGCCACGGCATCGAGCATCGCCAGTTCCGGCACGCGTTGTTCGACGAACAGGAACTGCCCGCCGGGGTTGTTCTCCAGGAACACGTAGTCGCCCTCGTGGTCGACGATCAGGTCGATCGCACCGTAGGTCAGGCCGTAACTGTGCACGAAAGCCACGCAGCGACGTTCGATCTCGTCCGGCAGGCGCGTGGCTTCGTAGCGCACCGGGGCCTCGTAGTTGCGGAAGTCGACGCGGGTGCGTGCGTCGTCCTGCGAATGGATGCGTGCCGCGAACACGCGGTCGCCGATCACGGTGGCGCGCACCTCGTGGCGTTTGGGAACGTGCCGCTGGAAGAAGCACGGAAGCGTGCTCACGGCATCGAGCATGGCCTCATGCTCCGGTTCGATGCGCGTGGTGCCGATGCCGTGGGCCACGCGCTCGTCGTCGCCGACCTCGTCGGCGGCGAGGAAGGGCGATTCCATGGTCTTGAACACGATGTCGCCGGCCATGGCTTCGCGAAAGGCAAGCACGGCCGACTTGTCGTCGGCGATCAGCGACGGCGGCACGCGGAAGCCCATGCGCGCGGCGCGCAGGAGCTGCTCCCCCTTCCACTGCGCGGCGCGCACGGCGGAGGGATGGCTCATCCAGTAGGCGTCGAGCCCGTGCAGCAGTCCGGACAGGATGTGGGTCGTCTCGCCGACCGCGTATGCGCGCTCCTGCGCGCCCAGCACGGCGGCGAAGGCGAAATCGGCGGTCTTGCGGGTCCATACCGCGCAGATGTCGTCGATGCGGAGGCGCGCACCATCGTCGCGGTTCGACAGCGTGCCCTGCCACCGATGACCGTCGAAATGCAGGGCGATGGCGTAGCGTGCCGGGAAGGCATCGAGATCGAGGCGGAAAGGCATTTCACCGCGGGCGCGAAGACGTTCGACGACGAGATCGGCGTGGAGATCGTCGCGGCGGGTGACGATCAGGATGCGTGTGGGCATGGACGAGGCGCGCTTGCTGGAAGGTGCAAAGGAATGCGGGAGACGGTGCGGAGGCCATGCCTCCGCACCGTGGTCAGCATCAGCAGTAGTCGCCCTGGTCGCGCCCCATCCAGCCGTCGTAACGATAGTTGCCCGGGTAAAGGTATTCGCTGCAGCCTGCGGTGGCGGCACCGTCGCGGGCCTTCCACTGGTCATCGGCATTCGCCTGTTCGAGGGTGCGGTCCGTTGCCAGCTTGAACGCGAACAGTGTCTTCTTGTTGTCCATGTCTTGCTTCTCCTTGCATCGAGTGTTGATGTGATTCGGTGATCCGATCTGGCGCCTCCCTGCGCCGCAACGCATCCTGCGCGTTCGATCAGCAGTAGACGCCGCGATCCGCGCCCAGCGTTGCGTGCGGATAACGCACGTTGCCCGGGAAGCGGTAGTCCGTGCAGCCTGCGGCGGCAACGCCATCCTGTGCCTTCCACTGGGCCTGCGCCTGCGGCTGGCCGTTGTCCCTGGCGGCGAGCTTGAACGCGAACAGGGTCTGCTTGTTGTCCATGTCGATGGTTCCTTTCTGATGGATGGAAATCACCCGCGCGGATGTGCGGGCCTCGCGGACACGGCCAGCGCGTCTCCGACGCGCTGCCTCCGCCGCGCGGCCGGCCGGATGCCGAACCGCGCCTGGACGCACCGGCCTGTCGGCCGAAACGCCCGCGACCGTCCATGGCCGCACCGACACCGCCACCAGGCGGGCCGTCGGATCGCAGAAAACGGGGGAGAGATCAGCAGTAGAGGCCGCGGTCGTTGCCGAGGACCTGGCTCCAGGCGCGGAGATTCCCGGGGAAGCGATAATCGGTGCAGCCCGCGGCAGCGATGCCGTCCCGGGCTTTCCATCGCGGGTCGTGCGCATGCCCGTCATGGGGCGCGTCGCGATCCGGTGGCGTCTCGCGCGTGGCGTCGGCGAGGCGGAACGCGAAAAGAATCTGCCGCTTGTCCATCAATACACCTTCCTTGTCCTTCGGAGTGTGACGATGCCACTGGCTGCGTCACCGGGCACAGCCCCTGCGCGACGCGTGGTCGAGTGTACTCCAGAAGTCCAGGACGCCAAGCCCGCCACGGAGACCCGCTTCGTGCCGACCACCCCATCGGAGCGACCGGCGGTCGGCCCATGCTCAGCCGCCGCGCGCGCCGCCGTGCAGATCGCGGAATGCGTCACGCATCTGCAGCCACCAGTAGGTCATCTGCGCGCCGAGGAAGCCCGCCGGCTTCAGGGCCGACACCAGCCCGTAATCGGCGAACCCGCGCCAGCGCGTGTCGCCTTCGGCGATCGCGGCCGCCAGGACTTCGCCAGCAAAGGTGGTCGGTGCAACGCCGTGGCCACCAAAAGCCTGCGCGACCCACAGGCCGCTCTCGACCTGCGCGATCTGCGGCATCTCGTGCCGCGCATAGCTCATCAGGCCGGACCAGGCGAAGTCGATGCGCGCATCGGCCAGTTGCGGATAGACACGTGCGAGATCGCCCTGCAGCAGCCGCTGCACCTGCGCGGGCGAACGGTCGAGCACGGAAATGCGTCCGCCCCAGAGCAGCCGGGTGTCGGGCAGCGGCCGGTAATAATCGAAGGCGAAACGGGTGTCGTACACCGCGGCGCGCGTGCGCAGAACCGAGGACAGGCGTTCGCCGAGCGGCGCGGTCACCATCACGTAGGTCGCGATGGGCAACACCGCGGCATCGACCTCACGACGCAGGCCCGCGAGGTAGCCGCCGCAGGCCAGCACGACCTGCCGCGCGCGGACCTCGCCTTCGGGCGTACGTACGCACCAGCCTGCACCGTCGCGCGCCAGCGCGATGGCCGGCGTGGATTCGTGGATGCGCGCGCCCAGCGTGATCGCCGCAGCTGCAACGCCCTGCGCGTATTTGAGCGGATGAAAGTGGAAGGCATTCGGCTCGAACAACCCATCGGCATAGCGATCGGTATCGAGCAGTTCGCGCATGCGCGGGCGCGGGATCCACTGCCACTCCACGCCGAAATGCTCGGAGAGCAGGCGCTGCCGGGCGTGAAGGGCTGCGGGATCGCGAAACCAGTTGGCCCAGATCACGCCTTCGTCGACCAGGTCGCAATCGATCGCATGCCGCTGGCAACGCGCACGGATCAGGTCGACCGCTGCGACGGTGCCGGCATGCAGGGCCTTCGCACGCACCGGACCGAGTTCGCGCAGCAGATCGGCCTCGCCGCGCGAGAAACCCGAAAACACGAAACCGCCATTGCGGCCCGACGCGCCGTGGCCGATGCGCTCGGCTTCGAGCACCACGACCTCGCGCATGCCGCGCTCGCACAGGCCCAGGGCGGTGTTCAGCCCGGCGAAGCCGCCACCGACCACGCAGACATCGGCGTCCTGACGTCCCTGCAACGCAGGCAGGCGGGCCGCTTCGCCCAGCGTGGCGCGGTAGAAAATGGCATCGCCGTCGACCACCCTGCGCCTCTTCAGTCGAGGTCGACCACGCCCAGTTCGCTCAGCGCGTCCTGCATCATGCCGCGCGCGGCATCGCTGAGCTTCTCGTGATCGAGGGCATAGCGGATGGTGGCTTCGATCAGGCCCAGATGGGTGCCGCAATCGAAGCGCGTGCCCTGGAAACGGTAGGCATGCACCGGCTGCTCGTCGAGCAGCGCGGCGATGGCATCGGTCAGCTGGATCTCACCGCCCGCGCCCGGCGTGGTCTTCTCCAGCAGGTCGAAGATGCGGCCGTCGAGCACGTAGCGCCCGACCACCGCCAGATTGCTCGGCGCCGCCTCGGGCCTGGGCTTCTCCACGATCGCGCGGATGCGACCGCTGCGCCCCGCGAAGCCGTCGGTCGCGACGATGCCGTAGCTGCCGGTCTGCTCGCGCGGCACGTCCTGCACCGCGATCACACTGGAACCGCTGTCTTCGGCGGCATCGGCCATCTGCTTGAGCGCGCCGTCGCCGCGATTCCAGATCAGGTCGTCCGGCAGCAGCACGGCGAAGGGCTCGTCGCCGACGATGGGCTTGGCGCAGAGCACCGCATGGCCCAGCCCCAGCGCTTCGGCCTGGGTCACGAACACCGCGCGCACATGCGGCGGCAGCACGTTGCGGACCAGTTCCAATTGTTCGGTCTTGCCGGACTTCTCGAGCTTTTGTTCCAGCTCGTAGGCCTTGTCGAAGTAATCGGCCACCGCGTGCTTGTAGCGGTTGGTGACGAAGATCAGCGTGTCGCAGCCTGCCTCGACGGCCTCGTCGACGGCGTACTGGATCAGCGGCCGATCGACGATCGGCAGCATCTCCTTGGGTACGGTCTTGGTGGCGGGAAGGAATCGGGTGCCCAGACCGGCCACCGGGAACACAGCTTTGCGGATACGGCTCATGGATGCTCGTGGTCAGGAAATGCGGTGCGTGCAGCGTCGCTCTCGGGCTGATTCCGCGCGGGATGTGCGCCACGGGTAGCCACTTTGCGGTCGCCGGAGGATGCAGGCATCACGCGCGACGCGGATCAGGCACCACGCGCACTGCGGGCGGGAAATGGTACCACCGTGGTCTCAGCGGACCGGCCCTCGTCTGCGGCTGGCGTAGGCACGAACTCCGGCACCGCCTCGCGCAGCAGCGACGCCATGCCGTCGAGATCGTAGGCGACGCAGGCCTTGCGCAGGCGGGCCAGCGCCTGCGCCAGCGCCTCGGCGGATACATGGCGCGGCTGCGCCTGCAGGATCTTCGGATGCGACGTCGGCCTGTAGCGTTCGTCGGCGTGGAACAGGGTCTCATGCAGCTTCTCGCCTGCCCGCAGGCCGGTGTACACGATGGCGATGTCGCGCCCCGGCTGTTTGCCGGCCAGGCGGATCATCTGCTCGGCCAGCACGCGGATCGACACCGGCTCGCCCATGTCGAGCGTGTAGATCGCCTGCTGCGAGCCGATCGCCGAGGCCTGCAGGATCAGCTGGCAGGCTTCGGGGATCGTCATGAAGAAGCGCGTGACTTCCGGATCGGTCACGGTCACCGGCCCGCCGCTGCGGATCTGTTCGCGGAACAGCGGCACCACGCTGCCGGCCGAATCCAGCACGTTGCCGAAGCGCACGGTGACGAAGCGGGTGGTACGCGGATCGTCCAGGCGCTGGCACAACATTTCGGCCAGGCGCTTGGTCGCGCCGAGGACGTTGACCGGGTCGACGGCCTTGTCGGTCGAGATCAGCACGAAACTTCCCACCCCGGCCTCGACGCTTGCGCGCGCGACGGTTTCGGTCGCGAGCACGTTGTTGCGCACGGCCTCGCGCAGTTGCTCTTCCAGCAGGGGAACCTGCTTGTAGGCGGCGGCGTGGAACACGGCATCGGGATTGCCGATCCGCAGCGCATGCTGGATGACCGCCGGGTCGCCGCAATCGCCGAGCACGGCGGCGACTTCGATGCCGGGGAAGTCACGCGACAAACGCATGCGCGTGGTGATCAGCGCCAGTTCGTCGATCTCGACCAGCATGATGCGGCTGGCGCCGTGGCGCGCGCACTGGCGGCAGAGTTCCGAGCCGATCGAACCGCCGGCACCGGTGACCAGTACGCTGCGCCCGCCGAGCCAGTCGCGCATTGCCTTCCAGTCCGGCACCACCGGGGCGCGACCGAGCAGGTCCTCGATCGCCACCTCCTTCAGTTCGCCAGGCAACGAGCGGCCTTCGAGGATGTCGTTGAGACGCGGCACCATGCGGAACGGCAGGCCGGTGCGCTCGCAGGCTTCGATCACCCGGCGCATGCGCTGGGCATCGAGCGACGGCATGGCGATCACGAGCAGCTTGGCGGCGGTTTCCGGCGCGATGCGCGTCACATCGTCGATCCGGCCCAGCACCGGCACGCCGTGCAGATGGGTACCGCGCAATCTGGCGGCATCGTCGAGGAAGCCGACCGGCTGATAGGCACCGGTGCGCAACAGGTCGCGGACCAGCGCATCGCCGGCCCGGCCGGCGCCGAGGATCAGCACGCGCACCGCAGCCTTGTCGCTGTTGATGCGGCCATGGTCCTTCCACGACCGGTACAGCAGCCTGGGTGCGCCGAGCATCACGCTCAGCAGCAGCGGATACATGACCAGCGCCAGTCGCGAGGTCTGGTCGAGCCGGTTGTAGATGAAGAGGGAGAGCACGATGGCGAACAGCCCGATCAGGCTCGCCTTCACGATGTTGACGAGGTCGGGCACGCTGGCGAAACGCCAGATGCCGCGATACAGGCCGACGTACCAGAACACCAGTCCCTGCGCGACCAGGACGAGCAGGCTCTCGACCGACCAGAGCGGTGGATGCGCGGCATTGGCGACCATGATGTAACGCAACTGGACCAGACCGGTCCAGGACAGCCAGACCATGCACAGGTCGTGCAGGATGATGGCCGTACGTGGCCAGACGCCGCCGATGCGGTCGGTGAAAGCGGTCATTCCCATCACTCCTCAGTTCGCCGCGCGATCACCGGACCGGACGCGCAATGCGCACCACAGGCCGATACCCGACGCCAACCAGACCGACACCACCATTGCGATTCCACTGCGCTCGCCTCCAGCGAGCCATGCCGCTCCGGAACATGCCACCAATGTCCATGCCGCATAGGCGGCCGTGACGGGCGGATGCCCCCCCAACCGCCTGGCCCAGCGCTGGTACGCATGCTGGACGTGCGGCGTCCACCACTTCTCGCCGCGCACGACGCGAACCGACAGCGTCAGCCCTGCGTCGAGCACGAACGCGCTGACCGGCAGCAGCACCAGCAACCAGGCATGGACCGACCGGACATCGGTCGCCAGCCTGTGCATGGACATCGCCAGCAGCAGCGCCAACGCATAACCCAGCGCCCCGCTGCCCACGTCACCGAGGAAGATGCGCGCCCTCGGGAAGTTGAACGGCAGGAAACCGAAGATTGACGCGATCAATGCCAACCCAAGGTGAACCGCGAGCGCATCCGTACCTGCCAGAAATGAGAGGCCCGCCGCCGCCAACGCCGCCTGCGAGGCGGCGAGTCCGTCGATGCCGTCCATGAAGTTCCACACATTGACCAGCACCAGTGCGGCGACGAAAGCCGCGAGTGCGGCACCGCCGCCTCGCCCGGACAGGTAGACGCCGACCATCAGCCAGCCCGCTGCGAGCACGTGCACCGCCAGTCGCGACCAGGGCGACAGCGGGCGGTGGTCGTCCACCCAGCCGATACCGGACACCAGGACCAGTCCGATCGCGGCACAGACCAGCAGGACGATCTCATCGGGGCGACGCGCGGCCATCGCGACGATCGCGATCAGGAAGGCCAGCGCGATCGCGATGCCGCCACCTCGCGGCGTCGCGATCGCATGGCTGCGCCGCTCGCCGGGCTGGTCCAGCAGATGCCGGCGCAAGGCGTATCCACGTGCAAACCAGGTCCCCGCCGCGCCGATCGCGGCGAACAGCAGGCTCCACAGCACGAGGCCGGGCGTGAGCATCCTCAGACCACCGCGTAGTTCAGCAGCGGCTTGACCGTGCCCCATTCCTTGCAGCTCGGGCACTGCCAGTGGTGGCTGCGCGCGCCGAAACCACAGCGGTTGCAGCGATAGCTCGGATTGCGGACGAGCAATTGCTCGGTCACATGCTTGAGGTCGTGCAGGGTCGCGGTCGGATCGGTGTCATCGGCCAGGCTCAGGTCGATCAGCGCAGCCTCGCCGCGGACCGAAGGCCGTTCCTTGAGCTGGCGTGCGAGGTAATCGCGCGCTGCATGCACGCCTTCGGACGCTTCGACCAGACGCGTCAGCACCAGCACCGGCGCAATGCCGCGGTAGTACTCGCACATCTGGGTCAGGAAGGCACGGGCACCGCTGGGGTCGCCGACCTTCTCGTAGCAGACCTGCAGCGGCGGCAGGATGTCGGGCAGGTAATCGGGATCGTGGCGCGCGGCGCGCTCGAAGGCGCGGATCGCGGCCGGATACTGCTCGGCATCGAATTCGATGCGGCCTTCCAGCATGCCCGCGCGCACGGAAGCCGAATCGGCCGCGTAGGCCCGCGCGATCGCGGCGCGGGCCAGATCGGGTTCGCCGGCGACGCGGTGCCGCTCGGCCAGTTCGCACTCGAACTGGGCGATCAGCTTGCCCATCGGCTCGCCGGTCACGGCCTCGTAGCGCGACGCCTTCTCGATCGCCTGCTGCCAGTCGCGCTCGGCCTGGTAGATGCCGATGAGGTGTCGCAGGGCCTGCGGGGCGCGGTCATCGAGCTTGGCCAGATCGGTGAAGACGGTCTCGGCCCGGTCGAGCAGACCGGAGCGCATGTAGTCCTCGCCGAGCGCCAGCAGGGCCTGCACCCGCTGCTGGTCGTTGATGTCCGGGCGCTGCACCAGCCCCTGGTGGAGGCGGATGGCGCGATCGACCTCGCCGCGACGGCGGAACAGGTGGCCCAGCGCGACCTGGGTTTCGAAGGTGTCCTTGTCCAGCTCCGCGATGTGCAGGAACAACTCGATCGCCTTGTCCGGCTGCTCGTTGAGCAGGTAGTTCAGGCCGCGGAAGTAGGTGGTGGACAGGCGACTGACCTGGTGATCGCTGTGGCGTTCTCCGCCACGACGGCCGACGACCCAACCGATCAGGGCGGCCAGCGGGACCAGGAGGAAGTACCAGAACCACTCGGAGATGAAGGCCATCTCAATGCTCCGAAGGAGAAAGGGTGGGCGCAGCGGCTGGAGCGGGGTCACCGGTCACCGGATCGGCCGCTGCCGGCGATGTGCGCAATGCGCGACGCAGGGGCAGCACGACAGCGATCACCACGGCAAGGCCACCCAGCAGCACGCCGCACAGGACGGCACCGATCAGGACCACGCCGAGCGCGGCTTCCAGGCGCCATACCCCGAGGTCAACGCTCGCGAGGCCCGGATTGAGCGCGCCTACCACCACGCCGAGGGCGAGGAACAGGAAGGCGACGAACGCTCGCAGTGGACGCATGCAGCAGGACCGAGGGAGAAAAAGGGAAAGGGCCGGCATCGGCGCATGGCGCCTGTGCATGCCATTCAGTGTATGCCGTGAACAGGGCGAAGACGATGCCCGTCATCACGACGACGGTCCCGGCGGATGTTCATCGGGAGCTTCGGTCAAGACGCTCCAGGCCTGGCCAGCCGGCAGCGGGCCGCGCTCAGTCTTCCGGCGGCAGCGGAACCACGGCACTCACGCGGTCGCGGAGCTCCTTGCCGGGCTTGAAGTGCGGGACATGCTTGCCCGGCAGCGCCACCGCATCGCCCGTCTTGGGGTTGCGGCCGGTGCGCGGCGGACGGTAATGCAGCGAGAAGCTGCCGAAACCACGGATTTCGATGCGCTCGCCCTGGGCCAGTGAGCCGCCCATCATCTCCAGCAGCGACTTGACCGCCAGATCGACGTCGTCGGCCTTCAGATGGCTCTGACGCTGGGACAGGATCTCGATCAGTTCGGACTTGGTCATGGAGGTGGCTTATTCCGACAGGGTGAACAGGCAGGCCGAGCCGCCCAGGGGAACTGCCGACCGGAGTCGCGGCGACCCGGATGACCCGGGCCGCCGCGTACCGTATCGCGTTGAGCCGATCCTTACTCGGAGCGGTTTTCCAGCTGTTCGCGCAGCAGGGCACCCAGCTTGGTGGTGCCGCTGGCGGCGTCGGCGGCGGTCTTGTTGTACTCGGCCAGCGCTTCCTGCGTCTCGGCCTCGTCCTTCGCCTTGATCGACAGCTGCAGGGTGCGGCCCTTGCGGTCCATGCCGACGAGCTTGGCTTCGATCTTCTCGCCGACCTTCAGGTGCTGGCTGGCGTCGTCGACGCGGTCGTAGCTGATGTCGCGCGCGGAAACGTAGCCTTCGATGCCGTCGCCCAGGTCGATCGCGGCGCCCTTCGCGTCCACTTCCTTCACGGTGCCCGAGACCTTCGAACCCTTCGGGAACGAGGCCATGAACTGACCGAACGGATCCTGCTCAAGCTGCTTCACGCCGAGGCTGATGCGCTCGCGCTCCGGATCGACGGCAAGGACCACGGCTTCCAGGGTATCGCCCTTCTTGAAGTTGCGGACCACGTCTTCGCCGGTGGTGTTCCAGCTCAGGTCGGACAGGTGGATCAGGCCGTCGATGCCGCCGTCCAGGCCGATGAAGATGCCGAAGTCGGTGATCGATTTGATCTGGCCGGACACCTTGTCGTTCTTCTTGTGGATCGCGGCGAAGGTTTCCCACGGGTTGCTGGTGCACTGCTTCATGCCCAGCGAGATGCGGCGGCGCTCTTCATCGACGTCGAGCACCATGACTTCGACTTCGTCGCCGACCTGCACGACCTTCGACGGGTTGACGTTCTTGTTGGTCCAGTCCATTTCGGACACGTGGACCAGGCCTTCGACGCCCGGCTCGATCTCGACGAACGCGCCGTAATCGGTGACGTTGGAGACCTTGCCGAACATGCGCACGTTGGCCGGGTAACGGCGGGCGATGTTGTCCCACGGATCCTCGCCCAGCTGCTTGAGGCCGAGGCTGACGCGGTTGCGCTCGCGGTCGTACTTGAGCACGCGCACTTCGAGTTCCTGACCGACTTCGACCACTTCGGACGGATGGCGCACGCGCTTCCACGCCATGTCGGTGATGTGCAGCAGGCCATCGATGCCGCCGAGGTCGACGAACGCGCCGTAATCGGTGAGGTTCTTGACGACGCCCTTGAGCTTGGCGCCTTCGACCAGCTTCTCGAGCAGCTGCTCGCGCTCTTCCGAGTGCTCGCTCTCGACGACGGCGCGGCGCGACACGACCACGTTGTTGCGCTTGCGGTCGAGCTTGATGAGCTTGAATTCGAGTTCCTTGCCTTCCAGGTACACCGGGTCGCGGACCGGGCGCACGTCGACCAGGGAACCGGGCAGGAACGCGCGGACGTCCTTGATGTCGACGGTGAAACCACCCTTGACCTTGCCGCTGATGCGGCCGGTGATGGTTTCGTTCTTTTCCAGAGCTTCCTCGAGCTCGTCCCACACCATGGCGCGCTTGGCCTTGTCGCGGGAAAGAACGGTTTCGCCGAAGCCGTTTTCGAGGGAGTCCAGCGCCACCTTGACGACGTCGCCGACGGCCACGTCGATCTCGCCGGCTTCGTTACGGAACTGTTCGATCGGCACGATGCCTTCGGACTTCAGGCCGGCGTTGATGACCACCACGTCGGTGCGCACATCGACGACGACGCCCGAGACGATCGAGCCGGGCTTGAGCTTGGCGAGGTTCGCTGCCGCGCTCTGTTCGAACAATTCTGCAAATGATTCGGTCATGGGTTGAATGCTCTGTTGATGACACAGACCGGAGCGCCGACGATGCGGTGCGGGGCCGGTCCACCCGTTGGGGCCGTGGCGGGATTGCCGTTGGCCGTAGGAGTGAGATGTGGAAACACCGCCGCCCCGCCGCTTGTGCGGCGGAGTACGACGGAACCTTGGCCTGCTGCGTGGGAAGCCGCTCGGAGATGCAGGTCAGGCGCGCGAAGCGGACACGACGGCCAGCACGCGTTCGACCACCGCATCGATGCCGAGGCCGGTGGTGTCGATGCTGACGGCGTCTTCGGCCGGTCGCAACGGTGCCACGGCGCGATTGGCATCGCGGGCGTCGCGGGCGAGGATCTCCCGCAGCAGGTCGTCGAATATAACGGAAACTCCCTTGTCTTTCAACTGCTTATACCGCCTGTCGGCGCGCTCCTCGGGGCTGGCGGTGAGGAAGACCTTGTGCGCGGCGTCCGGGAAGATCACCGTCCCCATGTCGCGGCCGTCCGCGACCAGGCCCGGTGGGCGACGGAACGCGCGCTGGCGTTCGCGCAGGGCGGACCGGACCTCGGGGACGGCGGCGATGGCCGAGGCGGCGGCCCCGGCGGTCTCGGTCCGCAGTTCGTCGGTGGCGTCGACTCCGTTGACGATCACCCGCAGCTCGCCGGCCGGATCCTCCTCGAAGCCGATGTGGGCGTCGAAGGCGCAGCGGATCAGCGCGCCGGGGTCGGCCAGGTCAAGGCCGGCCCAGCCGGCGGCGACGCCCACCCCGCGATACAGCGCGCCGGAGTCGAGGTAATGCCAGCCCAGCCGCGAGGCGACCAGCCGGCTGATGGTGCCCTTGCCGGCCCCGGACGGGCCGTCGATGGTCAGGACGGGAATGGCGGGCGTCGGACCGGAGGCGGAGTCGGGCATGGGTGGTTCACGGCAGGCATTGGGATGCGCCATTCTAGCCGGCACCGCGCTCGCCTCCCGCAGCGACGGCGTGCAAACGATTGATCGGCCTTGCTTTCCGGCGCGAAGCGCGGCAGAATGCCGGGCTGTTTCAGGGGCGCCAACACGGCGCCCGCCGCCGCTAACCCTCTCCCATCCACATTCAACCGCGTTATCGCCGAGGTTTCCATGAAGGTCTTGTCCTCCCTGAAGTCGGCGAAGGCCCGTCACCGCGACTGCAAGGTCGTTCGCCGCCGTGGCAAGGTCTTCGTGATCTGCAAGTCGAATCCGCGTTTCAAGGCGCGCCAGCGCTGATCCCCGGATCGCGTCGCCGGTCACCCGGTCGACGACGGACGCGGTCCAGGCCGCGTCCATTCCCACAAAGGCCGCTGATGCGGCCTTTGTCATGTCCGGCGTCCGCCACGGGGCGGCAGGTCGCGGATTCGTGAACGCGGGTGTGCGTGCGTCGGCACGATGCGCTTACAATCGCTCCGCTCGCAAGCGCCCTGCCCATCCGCATCCGTTCGGAGGTCCCCCATGCGTCTTCTTCCCGCCACCCTGATCGCCGTCGCGCTGTGCGTCGTCGCTCCCCGGGCTTCCGCCGACAGACTGCTGATCGAACGCGTGCAGAGCGAGGCCGGCATGACCATGCCCGCCCGCGGCATGCGCATGGCCGAGGTCGAGCGCAAGTTCGGCGCCCCGACCCAGCGCATGGACCCCCGTGGCGGCCAGAAGCGCCAGTGGCCTGCGATCAACCGCTGGACCTATCCCAATTTCGTCGTCTACTTCGAGAAGGATCGGGTGATCGACGCCGTCGCCATCCGCGCCGGCAGCAACGAAGTCGGCCCGAAACCTCCGGTCAAGTAATTCGATGTCCACAACTGTCCGTTTTCCGGCGGAATGGGAGCCCCAGTCCGCCGTCCTGATCGCGTGGCCGCACCCCGAGACCGACTGGGGTCCGCGCCTGGTCGATGTCGAGGAAACCTACATCGCGCTCGTCGTGGCGATCACCGCCTACCAGCAGGCGGTGATCTGCGTCGCCGACGACGACCTGCAGACCTATGCCGAAGCGCGCCTGCGTTCAGCCCGGGTCGACATGGACCGCGTCCGCTTCGTGACCGTCGATTACGACGACACCTGGCTGCGTGACAGCGGCCCCATTACCTTGAAGACCACCGACGGCTTCCTGCAGCTCGATTTCCGCTTCACCGGCTGGGGCGGCAAGTTCGAGGCCAGCCGCGACGACCGCCTGGTCGAAGCGTTGAGCGAGCAGGGCGTGTTCGCCGATGCGACCCGACAGGAAATCGATTTCGCGCTGGAAGGTGGCGGCATCGAGACCGACGGTGCCGGCACCCTGCTGACCACCTGGAAATGCCTGCACGAGCGCCATCCGGATGCGAGTCGCGAGCAGCTCACCGCGAAGCTCGCCGGCTGGCTGCGCCAGGATCGCGTGCTGTGGCTCGACCATGGCTATCTGGAAGGCGACGACACCGACGCCCACATCGACACCCTCGCCCGCTTCGCGGCCGAGGACGCGATCGTCTACCAGAGCTGCGACGATGTCAGCGACACGCACTACCCCGAGCTGCAGGCGATGGCGGCCGAACTCGCCGCGCTGCGCACGCGCGAGGGCAAGCCCTACCGGCTGTTCGCGCTGCCGTGGGCCAGGCCCATCTTCGATGATGGCCGCCGCCTCGCCGCGAGCTACGCGAACTTCCTGATCGTCAACGGCGCGGTATTGATGCCTTCGTACGGCGATCCGGCCGATGCCCGCGCGCAGGAAGTGATGGCCGAAGCCTTCCCCGGCCGCGAGATCGTCCCGGTACCGTGCCGCCCGCTGATCTGGCAGAACGGCAGCCTGCACTGCATCACGATGCAACTGCCGGAAGGTGTTCTGGCCTGATCGACACGATCGGCTGATGGCACGATCGGATCCGTTGCAATGGCGGGCTTGAGCCCGCCCTACACACCCGCTTCGAATGAGGCCGACATGAAAACAAAGACCCTGCCCGTCGCCCTGATCCAGGAAAGGAACCACGGCACTGCCGAGGCCAACCTGTCGGTGATCGAAACCCGCGTCGCCGAGGCGGCGAAGTCCGGTGCGAAGCTGGTGCTGCTGCAGGAACTGCACAACGGCGCGTACTTCTGCCAGCACGAGTGCGTGGACGAGTTCGACCTGGCCGAGCCGATCCCGGGTCCGAGCACGGAGCGCCTGGCCGCGCTGGCGAAGCACCATGGTGTGGTGCTGGTCAGCTCGCTGTTCGAGCGTCGCGCGGCCGGTCTGTACCACAACACCGCCGTGGTCTACGACGCCGACGGCTCGATCGCCGGCAAGTACCGCAAGATGCACATCCCGGACGATCCGGGCTTCTACGAGAAGTTCTATTTCACGCCGGGCGACCTCGGCTTCACGCCGAT
Organism: Lysobacter sp.; assembly: GCA_019634715.1. GTDB lineage: Bacteria > Pseudomonadota > Gammaproteobacteria > Xanthomonadales > Xanthomonadaceae > Lysobacter_I. The sequence continues at coordinate 108,794 of JAHCAU010000003.1, read as the reverse complement.
CGACACCTCGGCCGGCCGTCTCGGCGTGCTGGTGTGCTGGGACCAGTGGTATCCGGAAGCGGCGCGGCTGATGGCGCTGGCCGGCGCCGAACTGCTGCTCTACCCGACCGCGATCGGCTGGGACCCGTCGGACGAACAGGCGGAGAAGGATCGCCAGCGCAATGCCTGGATCCTCAGCCACCGCGGCCATGCCGTGGCCAACGGCGTGCCGGTGCTCAGCTGCAACCGGGTGGGCCACGAAACCTCGCCGCTCGGCGCCGCCGGCATCGATTTCTGGGGCAACAGCCATGTCCTGGGTCCGCAGGGCGAGTTCATCGCCGAAGCCGGCGCCGATCCGACGATCCTCTTGGCCGAGGTCGACATGGCCCGCAGCGAGCACGTCCGCCGGATCTGGCCGTTCCTGCGCGACCGTCGCATCGACGCCTATGGCGACCTGCTGAAGCGCTACCGCGACTGATCCCGGCCCGGTCTCGCCCCGGGCTGACCACCGCGCTGCCTGCCGTTCGTCGCCATGCGCTCGCATGAAACGAACGGTCGTGCTATTCATGCCGGCATGATATCGCCAGCCGCCACCAGCAAGGGCGCCGCGACCCGGGACATCATCCTGGAGCGGGCCTACATGATCGCCGCGTCGGCGGGCCTCGAAGGCCTGTCGATCGGCCCCTTGGCCGATGCGGTGGGCATGTCCAAGAGCGGCGTCTTCGCCCATTTCGGCTCGCGCGAGGACCTGCAGCTCGCCGTGCTGGACATGGCCGCCACCCGCTTCGGCGAGCACACCCTCGTCCCGGCGCTACGCGTCCAGCGCGGCCTGCCGCGGCTGAAGGCGATCCTCGGCAACTGGTTCGAATGGCTGCGCCGCGACCGCGGTGGCTGCGTGCTGCTCACTGCCGTCAGCGAATACGACGACCGTCCAGGCCCCCTGCGCGAGCGGGTGGTCGCCCATCACCAGCGGTGGCAGGCCGAACTGGCGCGGGCCGTCCAGCTCGCGGTCGAGGCCGGCGAACTGCGCCCGGACACCGATGCCGCGCAGTTCGCCTTCGAACTCAACAGCATCGCCCTCGCCGTGCAGCACGACGCCGCACTCAGCGATCTCGACGCCGCCTTCGCGCGCGGCCATCGCATGTTCGGGCATCTGCTCGAACACTACCTCTCCCGCAACGCCTGACCCCTCCCCCGGCTTCGTGATCCACAGGAGATCGCCATGTCCACCGCCTTCGCCAAAATTAGCACGACCGTTCGCAATATCGCTGGACTGAATGCATTGCGCGCCGGGTTCTTCCTCGGCCGCGTGCTGCGGCCCGACGCCACGCTGCAGCGCGCCGCACGGCTGTTCTCGACGCCGTTCGCGAGCAGCCGCAGGCGGGCCCTGGCGGCGCCGACGCTGGGCGCCGTGGAGTCGCGGCTCGATGTCGACGGCCTCGGCATCGCGACCTACGCCTGGGGCGATCCCGCGCGGCAGCCGTACGTGCTGTTCGCGCATGGCTGGTCGAGCCATGGCACCCGGATCGCGACATGGATCGAACCGCTGCGATCGGCCGGCTATGCGGTGGTCGCCTTCGACCAGGCCGGTCACGGGCGCAGCGGCGGCGATCGCACCACCCTGCCCGATTTCGCCTGCCACTTGATGGCGGTCGCGCGGCACTTCGGCCCGGCCGCGGCGGTGATCGGGCATTCGCTGGGCGGTGCCGCGGCGGCGGTGGCGCTGGCGCGCGGCCTGCAGGCCGAACGCGCGGTGCTGATCGCGCCGGCCGCCGACCCGCTGGCGGCGATGGAGCGCTTCAGCCGCTTCGTCGGACTCGGCAGCGCGTTCGCGGCGCGACTCGCGGCGTTCTTCGAGGCGAAGACGCGCGAGCCGATCGAACACCTGCAGGCCCATCACAACGCGCCGCTGATCGCGCGGCCGGCGTTGATCGTGCACGACCTGGAAGACCGCGAAGTGCCCTGGCACGAAGGCGAACGCTACGCGCGGCTGTGGCATGGCGCACGCATGCTGACCACCCGCGGCCACGGTCACAACCGGATCGCGGACCACCCTGGGGTGATCGGCGATGCGCTGCGTTTCCTGCGCGGCGACGTGGTCGGCGAACGGATGGTGTCGTCGCCCAACCTGCCCTACGGGATGTGCTGAGAGCCTGTTCACGATCTCTCCATGCCTCTCGTTGTGTCGCAGCGGCCCGCTGGGCGTCGGGCGTCGCGCAGCGCTTGACTGGTGGTCAAGTCAAGCGGCGCACGGCGCCCAGCGGGCCGCTGCGGCACAACCCGGAGGGCCGGTCCTGTCGGGGCGCGGTGCGGCGTCATCGCTCGGTCGTGGATGCACATCCACTCCCTCTCTCTTCCTTGCCCCGCGCCCCGACAGGACCGGCGAGAGGCATGGAGAGATCGTGAACAGGCTCTGAGCGGTCGGGCGCACGCAGGGCCGCAGACAGGGCCGGCGCGAGGCTCTATCCTGCCCGCTCCGTCGCACGCTCCCCGCTGAACCGGTGGGACAGGCAGCCGCGATTCCTCGCCTCCACCGTATGCCTTCAACGGCTCATGCACCCACCGTCACGATGACCGATACCCCGAACGCACCGACCGACACGACGCACGCCATCGATCCCGATGCCCCGCTGGAAGGCCAGCCCCATGCCATCGTCGAACGCGACGGCGTGCGCTACACCCTCCTCGGCACCGCGCATGTCTCGAAGACCAGCGTCGACGTGGTGCGCGCGGCCATCGCGACCGGCGCCTACGACACGATCGCGGTCGAACTCGACCTGCAGCGCACGCAGGCGCTGACCGACCCCGATGCCCTGGCGAAGCTCGACCTGGTCAAGGTGCTGCGCGAAGGCAAGACCGCGGTGTTCGCTGCGAACCTCGGCCTGGCCGCCTACCAGCGTCGCCTCGCCGAACAACTGGACATCGAGCCCGGCGCCGAACTCAAGGCCGCGGTCGTCGACGCGCGCGAACGGGGCCTGGCCTTGCAGTTGATCGACCGCGACGTCGGCCTGACCTTCAAGCGCGCGATGCAGCGCCTGGGGTTCTGGGGCCGCGCCAAGGTCGGCGGCGGCCTGATGGCTTCGCTGTTCGTCGACGAGAAGGTGTCGGACGAACAGATCGAAGGCCTGAAGCAGGGCGACATGCTGGAATCCAGTTTCAGCGAGTTCGCCGCCGACAGCCCGGCACTGTACGAGACGGTGATCGCCGAGCGCGATGCCTACATGGCCGCGCGCCTGCGCGAGATTCCCGTGCAGCATCCCGGCGCGCGCGACGTGCTGGCGGTGGTCGGCGCCGGCCATCTGCAGGGCATGGAAAAGCACCTGCGCGAGGACGCGCGCGATCCCGCCGCGCTGCGCGCCGAACTCGAAGCGGTGAAGGAAAAATCCTCGTTCCCGTGGTTCACCCTGCTGCTCGCGTTCTTCGTCCTCGGCGGCTTCGCCTGGGGCTTCTGGCGCGGCGGCGCCGAGGTCGGCGGCGAACTCGTCCTGGAATGGGTGCTGGTCACCGGCACGCTGGGCGCGATCGGCTGCCTGCTGGCCGGCGGCCATCCGCTGAGCATCCTCACCGCATTCGTGGCCTCGCCGGTCACGCCGCTGCACCCGGCGCTGGCGTCGGGCACCTTGAGCGCGCTGGTCGAAGCCTGGGTGCGCAAGCCCACGTATGCCGACTTCATGGCCTTGCGCGACGACGTGCAGAGCGTGAAAGGCTGGTGGCGCAACCGCGTGGCGCGCACGCTGCTGAACTTCTTCCTGACCAGCTTCGGCACCGCGATCGGCGTCTGGGCCGGTGGCGCGAAGATGATCAAGACGTTGCTGGGGTAAGCAACCTCACATCAAGAGCGGTCGCGACTTGCGTCGCTCCTGCAAAAGCATGCCTGCAAAAGCATGGGATTTCCTGTAGGAGCGACGCAAGTCGCGACCGCACGCGGGGACATCGAACGAAGAAACGGCCGGGGATGGCTTCCCGGCCGTTTCTTCATCCGGCGAATGGCATCAGTCGACGTGATCAGTCGACGTGGATTGCCGTCACCGCAGCCGCCGGCACTTCGCGCCTGCCGCGCGCCCGCTTGAAGATCCGCAGGAAGCTGGTGCGGGTATCGTCGAGCACGGCATAGATCGTCGGCAGGAACAGCAGGCTGACCACCGTCGAGAACGCCAGGCCACCGGCGATGGCGCGGGCCATCGGGAAATACGGCGGGCCATCGCCGGCCATCTGGGTCTGGCCCAGCGAGATCGGCACCATGGCCAGCACCGCGGTGCCCATGGTCATCAGGATCGGGCGCAGGCGCTCCCGGCTGCCTTCGACCAGCGCGTCGGTGCGCGACAGTCCGCGTCGTCGCAGGTTGTTGATGTGCTCGATCATGACGATGCCGTTGTTCACCACCACGCCCATCAGCACCAGGATGCCGATGAAGGCCATGATGTTGAATTCGGTGCCGGTGATCCAGAACAGCCAGAACACGCCGAACACCGAAAACAGCACGCCGCTCATGATCGCCGCCGGGAACAGCAGCGATTCGAACACCGCCGCCATCACCACGTAGATCATCACCAGCGCGATCAGCAGGTTGAACAGCATCTGCTGCATCGCCTCGGCATCGTCCTGGAAGCCGCCACCGTCGAAGGTGTAGCTGTAGCCGGCCGGGAACGGGATGCCCTTGAGCGTGTCTTCCATGGCCTTGCGGGCGTCGGGCATCGACACCTTGTCGGCGAGATTGGCCTGGATGGTCAGCGTGGTCTGCCGGTTCGACCGCTGGATCTCGGACGCGGCGGCGCCGATCTTGACGTCGACCATCGCCAGCAGCGGCACGGTGCGGCCGTCCGGTGCGCGGACGGTGAACGCGGAAATGTCCTTGATGCCGTAGTCATCGGCACCGGCGAACCGCACCCACACCGGCACTTCGGTCTGACCGCGGCGGAACTCGCGCAGCGGTGCCCCGCGCAGGGCCAGGCCGACGAACTGCGAGACTTCCTGCGCACTGAAGCCGAAGGCCGCTGCGCGCTCGCGATCCACGCGCACCGTCATCTCGCTGTTCTGGTCGCCGGTGTTCACGCGTACATCGAGCAGTTCCTTGCGCCGGGCGAGAATCGGGATCACGTCGTCGGCGATCTCCTTCAGCTGTTCGGTCGAATCGCCGACCAGTTGCACCTGCACGTTCTGCTTCAGGCCGTTGCCGCCACCGCCGCCCGGACCGCCCTGGTCGCCGATGCCGATGTTGGCGCGCGCGGACCTGGGCAACGCCTTGCGCAATTGGTCGACCAGCGCCTTGGTCTCGTCCGCGTCCTTGGTCCCGAACTTGATCTGGGTGCCGGCCCAGCCTTCCTCGCTGTAGAACGAATAGATCTGGGTGATACCGTACTTCCTGCGGTTGGCATCGAGGAAGTTCTCGACCTTCAGCACCTCGTCGGAGATCTGCTGCTTGGTATAGGCGCCGTTCCACTGGTAGAAGATGTTGGCCTCGCCGCCCGGCTGGCCACCGAACATGTTGGTCTTCATCTGCGTGGCGGGAACGACGCTCAGCAGCACGATCAGCACGATGCCCAGGATGCTCTTGCCGCGATGTTCCAGCGTCCAGCGCAGGAAGGCGGCGTAGCGTCGCTGCATCACGGGGATCAGGCCGCGTTCGGTCTGCACCGCCGGTGGCGTCTTCATCCGTGCCGACAGCATCGGGATCAGGCTCACCGCGACCAGCCACGATGCCAGCAGCGACACCGAGATGGTGATCGCGATCTGCGACATGAAGATGGTGATCATGTTGCGGTCGCCGAACAGGTTCGGCACGAACACGATGCAGTGGCAGAGCGTGCCGGCCGACAGCGCGATCGCCACGTTCTTCGTGCCGATCAGCGAGGCCAGGCGCGGCTGCCCGGGCATGCGCTCGCGCTCCTGGTAGATGCTCTCCACCACCACGACCGCGTTGTCGACCAGCATGCCCACGGCCAGCAACAGGCCCATCATGGTCAGGATGTTCAGGGTGACGCCGGCGAAATACATGAAACCGAGGGTCATCACGAAACAGATCGGGATGGCCGTGCTCACCATCAGCGTCGATGGCCAGTGGCGCAGGAAGAAATACAGCACGATGATCGACAGCAGCAGGCCGATGAGTCCGGCCTCGGCCAGTTCCAGCAGCGAGCCGGTCACCGCCTCGCCCTGGTCCTCGACCACCAGCACCTGGACACCGTCGAGCGCGGGATCCTCGGCGATGGTGTTGACCTCCCGGAGCACTCGACTGGCGACCTCGACGAGGTTCGCGCTGCGCTCCTTGAAGATGTCCAGGCCGACCGCGGGCTGGCCATCGAGGCGGCGGCCGTAGTTGATCCGCGCCGGCTTGAGCTGCACGTCGGCCACGTCGGCCAGGCGCGTGCCCCGGCCGTCGATGACGATGTCGCGATATTGCTGCAGGTCGACGATCTCGCCGACCGGCTGCACGCGCAGACGGCGATCGCCATCCTGGATCTGCCCCGCGGACACCGAGAAGTTCAGCGAACGCAGGCGCTGGTTCAACTGGTCGAGTGTCACACCGTGCGCGGTCAGCCGGTCCGGCGCGATCGCGATCTCGACTTCGTTCGGGGGCGCGCCCAGCACGTCGACGCGGGCGACGCCAGCGATGCGTTCCAGCCTGCGCTTGAACTCGCGGTCGATCATGTCGTACTCGCGGGTCATGTCGCGGTTGCTGGCCAGGCGCACCTTCAACACGGGTTCGTCGGCAGTGGAGAACTTCAGCACCAGATAGCGCTGCAGGTCGTCCGGAAGCTGGTCGCGGATCGCATCGATGCGTTCGCGCGCTTCGGACGCGGCGATCGAGGCGTCGCGCTCCCAGTCGCTGAACATGATGAACATCGACGCGCCCTCGGCGCGGGCGGTGCCTTCCATGCGCTTGATGCCGGTCATGGTCGATACGGCTTCCTCGACCGGCCGCAGCACCGTGCGCTCGACCTCCTCGGGCGTCGAACCGCTGTACGGCAACTGCAGGAAGATGCCGGGAAAGGTCACCGCCGGGAAGGCCTCCAGCGGCAGGCGCACCGCCGCGATCAGGCCGACCACGAACAGCGAGATGAAGAACATCACGGTGGTGACGGGCCGCTTGATGCTGAACTCGGCGACGCTCATGCGGATGCTCCTTCCTCCGGGGCCGCGTCGAAATCCTCGCCACGGCGGGCGCGGCTGCGTCGCGCGCGCGCGACGTAATGCGCGTCGCTCCTGCGATCCAGCAGATCGTAGACCACGGGGATCACGACCAGGGTCAGCAGCGTCGATACCAGCAGACCGCCGATCACCGTGATCGCCATCGGCGAACGGACCTCGGCGCCTTCGCCGAAGGCCAGCGCCAGCGGCAGGAAGCCGAACAGCGTGCACAGCGTGGTCATCATGATCGGACGCAGGCGCGAACGCGCACCTTCGATCAGCGCATCGCGCTTGGCCATGCCCGCTTCGCGCGCCTGGTTGACCTTGTCGATCAGGATGATCGCGTTCTTCGTCACCAGGCCGACCAGCAGGATCAGGCCGATGAAGACGACCACCGACACCGTCGACCTCGTCAGCAGCAGGGCCAGCACCGCGCCGACCAGCGCCAGCGGGATGGTGAACAGGATCACGAACGGATGCAGCAACGATTCGAACTGCGAGGCCATCACCAGGTAGACCAGGAAGATCGCCAGACCGAAGGCGAACAGCAGCGATTGCAGCGACTGCGACAGTTCCTCGCCCTGGCCGCCGATGTGCATGCCGATGTCGGCGCCGAGACCGCCTTCGGCATTCGCGACCATGTCCCGCACTTCACGCATCGCGGTGCCGAGGTCGATGTCGCGCAGGTTGGCCGACACGACCGCCACCCGCACCTGGTCGGCACGGTGGATCTCGCTCGGACCCACGGTCGACACCACCCGGGCCACCGATTCCAGACGCACCGGGCTGGCGCTGCCGGGATTGACGATCAGGCGCTTGATGTCATCGATCGTGGCGCGGTCGGTCTCCCGCGCGCGGACGAGCACGTCGATCTTGCGGCTGCGGAAGCTGTAGCGCGTGGCGACATCGCCGCGCACCTTCTTCACCACCACGTCGGCGATCTGGCGCGTGGTCAGGCCCAGGGATGCGGCGCGCTCCTGGTCGAACAGGATCTGGATCTCGGGGAAGCCCTGCTCCACCGTCGATTTGACGTCGGCGTAGTGCGGGTTCGCACGCAGCAGTTCAGCCATTTTCCTGCCCGCACGCTCGATGCCCTGCAGGTCCTGACCGCGCAGTTCGATTTCCAGCGGCATCGAGAAGCTGAACAGCTCGGGACGGCCGAAGTCGACCTGTGCGCCGACGTACTTTTTCGCGCTGCCGCGCAGGGTTTCGATGAGTTCCGCCTCGCGGGCTTCATCGCCGCTGTCGGCCATGACCACGGAGAGCTTGCCGATGTTCTCGCCGCTCTCGGTCGGGTTGGCATCCAGGCGGGTGCCGCTGCCGCTGACGCCGTACAGCGCGCGCACGCCCTCTTCCTTCGCATGCGCCTGCTGCAGTTCGCGCACGATGCGGTCGGTGTCGCGCAGCGGCGTGCCCGGCGGCAGCTTCACCGTCATCTCGAAGCGGTCCTGCGCCAATTGCGGGATCAGGTCGGTACCGAGCAGCGGCACGGCGAGCAGGCTGGCCGCGAACGCCGCGGCGGCGAACACCAGCACCAGCGCCGGCCGGGCCATCGCGCCGGGCAGCAGGCGCAGGTAACCTCGTTCGATGCGATGGTAGGGCGCCATCGCGACATCGCTGAACTTGCGCATCACCGGGCCGACCACCGCGCACAGGCCGCGCCAGAGGCGAATGACCAGCCAGCTCAGGCCGAAGGTGGCGCCACGCGTGCCCGCCGCAACGCCGCGATTGACCAGCGCCACCGGCTTCTGCCAGGTCTTCCCGGGCTGCCATTCGGGATGCGCCTCTTCTTCCGGGAAGGCCATCGGCGCGCTGTCGCGCAGGCCGCTGAGCATCGGGATCAGGGTCATCGACACGATCAGCGAGATGCCGATCGCGGTGGCCACGGTCAGCGCCTGGTCGCGGAACAGTTCGCCGGCGATGCCTTCCACGAACACCAGCGGCAGGAACACCGCGATGGTGGTGAGCGTGGACGCGACCACGGCCATGCTGACCTCGCGCGTGCCCTCGATCGCCGCCCGGTAGACGCCGAGTCCGCGTTCGCGCGCCTTGGCGATGCTTTCGAGCACGACGATCGAATCATCCACCACCAGGCCGGTGGCCAGCGCCAGGCCGCCGAGCGACATCACGTTCAGGCTCAGGTCGAACTGATCCATGAAGAAGAACGTGGCGATGATCGACACCGGCAGCGACAGCGAGATGACGAAGGTGCTCCAGCCGTCGCGCAGGAACAGGAAGATGATGAGCACCGCGAGCAAGCCGCCGATCACGGCGTCCAGCTTCACGTCGCTGATGGCATGGCGGATGAACTGGGACTGGTCGTCGATGGTGGCCAGTTCGATGTCCGCCGGCAATGTCTTGCGGATCTCTTCGAGCTTCTCGGTGATCGCGTCGGCGCTGGCGACGGTGTTGGCGTCGCCTTCCTTGTAGATGGCCAGTTCCACCGCCTCGCGACCGGCCAGGCGGATGATCGCCTCGCGCTCCTTGTGGCCCTGGCGCACTTCGGCCACGTCTTTCAGGCGCACCGCCATGCCGCCGGCCGGCATGCTGGAACCGCCGCCCGATGCGCTCTGCACCGAGCTGGCCGCGGCCATGGCCTCGGCCGAACCGGTCGCGGCCGCGACCGCAGCCATCTGCCGCGCGGCGGACGCGGCGGCATCGTTGCCGGCGCTGCGCGTGGTCAGCAGCATTTCGCGCATTTCCTCGACGCTGGCGAACTGGTTCACCGTGCGCACGAGGTAGCGCTGGCTGCCTTCTTCCAGGCGGCCGCCGGAAATGTTGATGTTCTCCTGCTGCAGGCGCTGGATGACGGTATCGATCGACAGGCCCAGCTGGGCGAGCTTCTGCTGGTCGATGTCGACCTGCACCTCGTCCTCGAGGCCACCGCCGACCTTGACCGCAGCCACGCCTTCGACCGGTTCGAGCTTCTTCTTCAGGTCGTCGTCGGCGAAGCGGCGCAGTTCGGTGAGGCGGCGCAGGGCCTTCGCGTCATCGAGGCTCGCGCCGTCCTTCGCCGAGAGCGCGAGGCGCATGATCGGCTCGGTCGACGGATTGAAGCGCAGCAGCACCGGCGGCTTGGCTTCCAGCGGCAGTTGCAGCACTTCCATCTTGTCGCGCACTTCGAGGCTGGCCTGGTCCATGTCGGTGCCCCAGGCGAATTCCAGCACCACGTCGCTCTGCCCGGTGCGCGACACCGACTTGAGCTTGCGCAGGTTCTTGACCACGCCCACGGCCTCTTCGACCGGCTCGGTGATCAGCGTTTCGATCTCGGCAGGCGCAGCGCCGGTGTACTCGGTGCGCACCGTCAGCGTGGGATAGCTCAGGTCCGGCAGCAGGTTGACCTTCAGGCTGAACAGCGCGATCGCGCCGAACAGCACCATGGTCAGCCAGAACATCGCGACGGTGACGCGACGCCGGGTCGAGAACTCGACGAGGTCGAAACCGCCGCCCCGGGCGTCGACCGGGCGGTCGTCCAGGCCGTCGGTTTCAGGGGGATTGGGCTGGGATCCGCTCACGGTGTCTTCCCTGCGTTGGCGACGGCGGCGACCTTCTTCGCGGCGGGTGCGCCGATGACCTGCACGTCGGTGCCTTCGCGCAGCGCGACCTTGCCCGCGGTGACCACGCGGTCGCCCTGCTTGAGGCCGCCGCGCACCTCGACCCACTCGCCGTCGAAGTAGCCCAGCGTCACCGCGACGCGCGCGGCCTTGTTGGCGCGGACCACGTAGACCGCCGGGTCGTTCTCGTCGTCGAGCAGCGCGTTGCGCGGAATCACCAGTGCGTTCGCGCGCTGGTCGTAGTCGATGCGGATGCGGCCGAACATGCCCGGCTGCAGCAGCGCGGCGCTGTCGAACGCGCAGATCACGCGGAAGGTGCCGCTGCCGGAATCCACCACCGGCGCGACGCGATCGACGCTGCCCTGGAACGGCTTGCCCGGCAGCGCGTCCACCATCAGCTGCACCGGCAGGCCGGGCTTGATCGTCGCAAGTTCGCGCTCGGGCACGTTGAGCGTGGCCTCGATGCGCGAGGTGTCGACGATGCGGAAGATCGGCGAGTTGAGCTGGACGAAGTTGCCGGCCTTGATCGAGCGCTCGGCGATGATGCCCGAGATCGGCGCGACCACGTTGGCGTAGGACACTTCGAGGTTGGCCAGGCGGTTCACCGCGCGGGCGTTCTCCAGGTCGAACTTCAGCTGATCCAGGTCGTTGGCGCTGACCAGCTGCTGCTTCGACAGCTGCAGCGAGCGGTTGTAGTTGGCCTCCAGCTTGCGCACCTGGGCGGCGCTCTGCGCTGCCTGCAACGCAGCGCGGTCGGAGTCCAGGCGGACCAGCACCTGCCCGGCGCGGACCTGCTGCCCGACCTCGGCCATGACCTGCAGGGCGACGCCGGAGGTCTTGGCGACCACCTGCGACTCGGCGCGGGCTTCCAGCGGCGCGGTCCCGCTGTAGCTGGCCGCGACCGGCCGATTCGCGACCGCCACCACCTCAACGGGCACGGCCTCCCGCGCCTTCTCCTCCTTCTTGTCGCCATCCTTGCCCTTGGCCTGGGCGTCGTTGCCGCCCTTGCAGCCGGCGATCGCCAGGCAGCCAAGCAGCACGGCGGCCGCCAGCGTGCGGGCCATGGGGGTTCGGAACGCCGGGGGCGGGAACATGGAATCGGCAGGGGTAGGGATCATGGCGGGCATGGTGGTCTGCGGGAGGGGATTAGGTGTTGTATGAAGGTAGATCACCCACACAGAACCGGCATCCGCCAGAGGTCATGGTGACTCGCGTCATGCCTCGCTCCGCATCGCAGTGTCAGCCGCTACGGCGTGCAGCGACGCCCTGCTGACGCCGTCGCATGCGGCCGCGACCGCTTGCCTGCCCCGGACCACACCTTCGCGACCGGGTCGCGTTGCAGGCTATACTGTCGCGATTGCACGTTTGCGACCGCCTTGGGGCCGACACCGGCCGTGGCGACGTGTCCCGAACTCAACCCTGACCTGACGCCAGACATGATCCGATCGCCGAAACGCCATCCGCTGCTCGCCGGCTGCCTTGCCCTCCTCGCATCGTTCGCCGTCCAGGCGCAGACCCCCGACGCCGACGGCGCCGCGGACAAGGGCAAGCAGCTTGCCTACACCTGCCAGGGCTGCCACGGCGTCACCGGCTACAAGAACGCCTACCCGACCTACAACGTGCCGAAGATCACCGGCCAGTCGCAGGAGTTCCTGGTCAACGCACTGACCGCCTACAAGAAGGGCACGCGCAAGCACCCGACCATGCAGGCTCAGGCGCAGAGCTTCTCCGACGAAGACATCGCCGCCATCGCCGCCTACCTTTCGAGCCTGAAGAAGTGAGCGCAACCCCCATGACGAAGCGTCCTCTCGCCATCGCAACGACCTGCGCCCTCTTCCTCGGTCTGGCCGCCTGCGGCAAGAGCGAACCCGCCGCCGAGGGCGCTGCCCACAAGCCGGTCCACCAGCACGTCTCCGCCTACGATGGCGACATCGCCCGCGGCGAAAAGCTGGCCGCCACCAAGCTGCCGAGCGGCCAGTCCTGCGTCGACTGCCACGGCGCCGGCGGCGTGAAGCCGATCGATGCCGCCACTCCGGTCATCGGCGGCCAGTACCAGGACTACCTGTTCCACAGCCTCCAGCAGTATCGCGACGGCAAGCGCGACCACGCGCTGATGACGATGCAGATCAAGGGCGCCTTCGAGGCCGGCACCCTCGACAATCAGGGTCTCGCCGACCTCTCGGCCTACTTCGCGAAGCAGGATGGCCCCCTGGGCGACATGGCGCGCAGCAAGTAAGCGCCCGTCCCCGCGGACGAATCACGCACGGGAGCCGCAAGGCTCCCGTTTCGTTTGGCGCGACCGGATCCCTCTGCGAACACCCGCAGCTCTTTTCCTGCCACGGATTGACGCGGATCGAAAACGTTTTTCTTCCAAAGCCTGATCCGCGCGCTCCGCGTCAATCCGCGGCGAAAAGAATGCGGGTCGAATCGCCCAACGATCTCCGGCCTTCAGCAAGAAGCCGACTCGACCATTCCCAAGCCGCTGCCTTGGCACCGGGCCATTCGTGCTCGCCACGGATCACGCGGACGAACGCGGATCGATCATGGGTCGGTCATCGCTTTCGATCCGCGTCATCAGCGGCAAAAGATTCCTCATGCCGCTCGCGATGATCACGGCGCGGCGGGTGGCGCCGACGGCCCGTCCTTGTCTTCCCGCAGTTCCGGCTTGTACGGCACATCCGGCGGCGGCCGCGCGGTGGCCTCCTGGTCCTGCAGGTTAGGATCGTAGACCCGGCAGCTTCCGCCCACCGCGAGCAGGCTGACCGTGCACTCGATGCGCTTGGTCGTCCCCGGAATCGGGATCGCGACCTTCTTGATGCCGCGCTGCACCCACTCTTCCAGCAGCGTGCGGTTCGGGACCCAGAACCGGTCGAAACGCGTCGGCGTGTAATCCAGCGGCGGCCGCTTGAGCCAGGTGCCCATGCGATCGATCTTCTCGAAATCCTCGACGATCGTGCCCGGCGGCAGACCGCCGCCGACATCGCCCGCGCCGCCGGGCAGGCGCACGCTGCCGTCGCTGTTGAACAGCCCTGCGGTGTTGCCGCTGCCCGCGTTGGCGTTGCCGGGCACGTTGCGGTCCGAGGCACCCCAGTCGTCGTCGCGCACGGTCGAAGTGGCCGCCCCGGGACGCGTCGACGGACGCGGACCCGCACCCGACGGCGCGACCCCTGCCGTGCGCCCTGCACCCTGCGCCTGCGGGCGACCGCCGGACGTCGGCGACGGTGTCGGCGACGTCCCGCTCGCCGACGGGTTGCTGCCCGGCGCGCTGGACGATGAAGTGGATGGCGTCGCGGCGGTCGAGGCTCCGGGCGCACCCGGCCTGAGCGCGATCTCGCCCGGCGTGGTGCGCAGCTCCTGCGTGCGGAGCTGTGGCGTGCGCGCCGGCGCCTGCGCGATGCCGGTCGACGGCACGGTCGCCAGCGGCGAGTGGACTTCGATCTCGGTGACCTGGGTCCGCAGCGCGGGCACGGAAGGCGTGACCGACCGCGGCACGGGCGCCTGCAACGTCGGCACCGGGACCGTGGGCTGGAACGTGTCGATCTCGACGACCTGCGTACGCAGCGTCGGCACTGTCGGCGTGACCGGACGCGGCGTCGGTGCTTGCAGCGCGGGGGTCGCAACGCTGGGCACCACCGTTTCCACCTCGATCACCCGGGTCGAGAGATCCGGCGTCTGCGGACGCAGGCTCGGCAGCGCCATCTCGCGCACGGCGGTCTGCGGCAGGGTGAACTCAGGCTCGGGTGCATTGGTTTCGGTCACCGTCAACGGCTGCGCGCTCGCGGCCTCGGCAGGTGGCGATGGTTGCGGCAGGGTATCCGCATCGGGCGGCGCGGCCGCGACGAAGGGCGGCGGTGGTGGCGCAGACGCAGCCTGCTGGCCGCCGCCAGCCGCAGCCGGTTGCCCCGCGCCAGCGGACGCGGGCGCATCGGCCTGGCCCGGTGCAGGCGCGCCGCCTTCGTCGGCCGGCGTGCCATCGCCGATGAATTCGACCTGGATCGCTTCGCCGGCCTGCGCGATGTCCGGCGGGGCATCGCCCACGCGCACGAAGCCGACCCACAGCAGCAAGGCGGCGAAGAACAGGTGCAGCAGCGCCGAGAAGCCGGCGGCGATGCGACGGGCGCGGCGCTGGTCCGCAGGCGCCGGCCCCCACTGCTGCCGCAACAGATGACGGTAGGCGGGCCAGCGGCCGAGCTCGGCGCTGGCCCGGGGTGGCTGGCGCAGCGGACGCGAGGACAGGATCGCCACATAGTCGCCGGCCGGAACGCCGGTCACCGTCCCGGGACGTTCCGCGATGGCCAGGAACCAGGCGCGCCAGGTCGGCGGGAATTCGCCGAACGCGCGCTCGGCCAGAAGCGGAAAACGCCGCCGGAACCGGGCCGACAGCGCTTCGATGAGGTCCGCGGCTGAAAACACGCGCGGCGCGACCGGTCAGTGCGCGTCGCGAGCGATGTACGGCGCCGATCCAGTCGCATGATCGGTCGCATCGCGCACGGCGGTCACGCCGGGCACCTTCTCCAGCAATGTCTTCTCGATCCCCTGCTTGAGCGTCACATCGGCCATGCCGCAACCGTGGCAGCCGCCGCCGAAACTGAGTACCACCACGCCATCGGCGGTGACTTCGCGCACCGAGACGTGCCCCTTGTGCTGGGCGAGTTGCGGATTGATCTCGTGCTCGACCACCCAGCGCACGCGTTCGACCAGCGACGCGTCGTCCTCGGGCGCCACCCCCTTGATCCTCGGCGCGCGGATCTGCAGCTGGCCGCCGGTCGCCTGCGTGGTGTAGTCGATCTCGGCGCCATCGAGGAACTGCACGCTGCCGGCGTCGAGCCACAGCGTGAAGCCCTCGCAGTCCACGGCCCATTCATCGCCCTGCAGGTCGCCCGGTTCGGCGAACTCCAGGCGGACGTCGGCGCGCGGCGTGCCGGGGTGGAGGGCGCTCAGGCGCACGCCGAGGCCCGGCAGGGCTTCGCGTTCGATCAGGCGGCGGAAATGGCTCTGCGCGGATTCGGAAATCTGGATCATCGGGCTATTCTAGCGGCCGGATTCCGCCGCGCTGGTAACAATTTCGTTGCCCCCGCGAAACATTGTTCAGCTTGACCGACTTCGCACAGGACCCGCTGCCATGACCGACCTCGTCCCACTCGCCCAGGCGCACTGCATCCCCCGCCGCGGCCACGAGCACCGCCTGCCCCCGGCCCAGGTCGCCGAGCTGATGCCACAGCTTCCGGGCTGGGAACTCGCCGAGAACGGTCATGCCCTCGTCAAGACGTTCTCCTTTCCCGACTACTACCGGACGATGGCCTTCGTGAACGCCCTCGCCCATGTCGCCCATCGCGAAGACCACCACCCCGACCTCGGCGTGCACTACGATCGCTGCGTGGTCCGCTTCTCGACCCACGACGTCGGCGGCCTGAGCGAGAACGACTTCATCTGCGCGGCGAAGGCCGAGGCGCTGGCCTGAGCCGTAGTTGGCCATTCTCCCCGGCCGCTTGCGTTGCCCATTGAACCGATCCGCCCCCCCGGATCGTCGACAGGGGGGGGAATCGCGATGACGCACGACCTCGATCGCACGACAGGCACGGAACAACGGGCACAGGAACCTTGGCCGGATCAGGACGTTCCGCCTCGCGAGCCTGCCGACCCGCCATTCGAGCCGATCAGGATCTCCTGGCCGGGCATCCCGGATCCGACACCGGCTCTTTCCGGACCCGGAGCCGATCTTCCCCGACCAGGGGAATTTTCCGGACCTTGAACCTGTCGTGCCGGAAGGCCCCTTCTCCGAGCCGCAGGAAGACGGCGACTGAATGGATCGAGCGTGTCCTGCGATATCGACGCCATGCAGGTGATTGTCCGGGCACAGCACTGGCGATTTCCGGAGCATTGCCTGCAGCGGGCTGACCAGGCAGGGCGTCGCAGACGCATCGCGATTCGACCGGATCGACGCAGGCACCGACGGAATATCGCCGTCGGTGCTGCGCATGCCTCTAAGATCCGCAGGCGATCCACCGGATTCAAGCGCAGCGTTCGTTGAGCGCGTTCACCAGTCGCGCGTTCGCGTCCTGCAAGGCACGTGCGTACCCTTCGTGCGCACGTGCCGGATCGGTGCTCCAGGACATCTCGCCGAGTTGCGAACGCACGACGAAGGAATCACCACCGTCGATCTTCGCTTGGTACACCACGATGGGGAACCGGGTGTAGAGGTTCTCCATCATGTAAAGGCGCATCAGCCGAATTTCCACGCCCCGCCCCTGGCCTTGTGCGTCGGCGATACCGCTCTTGAGGAGCCGTTCGCGGATCAGCGCCGGTGCGTTCTCGAGCGTGATGAGGTTGGCGCCGAGGGTGCCGGCCAGATCCCCCGACGGGCGCTCGTCTGCGATCGACGTCAGTCGATAGGCGCACCGAGTGGAGACGCTGGCGTTGGACATGGGCGCATCGAGCGTCGATGCATCGATCCGGACCTGCTTGACGTTGACCGTGCATCCGGCTGCAGGGACCAGCAATATCGTCACCCACAAGGTCCGTCTGATCACGGCATCGTATCCGCAGGCACGGGCGCTGCCTCCGCAGCCGGCACGGTTGCGGGTGCGGCCTCGGCTTCGGCAGGCACGGAGGCTGGGGCGGCGGGCGCAGCCTTGGCGGTCTGGTAGCCGTTCAAGGCTTCAAGGTAACCCTTGCCGGTACGTGTCCAGACCCAGCCTTCTCCCGCGCGCTGGTGGATACCTGGGACATTGCGACCATCGATGCTGGCCGAGGCACGGCGATCGAACTTGCCCCACTCCGCGCGCCCCTCTCTGGAGAAATCGAACACCAGCATGTCGACGCTGTGAAGTACCGCCTGATCGAGCAACTCCACCAGACGCGGGCCACCCAGCGCCTGCCAGGCCTTCACGTTGTCGTCGACTTCGCCCGGCGCAGGCAACTGTACGTGATGGGTGTACACGCGATTGAACGAGATTGCGAGCTTGGTCTTGCCGTTCGACTTCACGGAACGTTCCACTACCTGGGCAGTGATCTTGACCGTCATCGCATGGAATTTGTTGTCGAAGGCGTACCGCGGCGTCAGCACGAGCGCGTACGGCGCGAGCTGCTGCCTGTTCTGCGCATCGATCGCACCGAGCATGGAGGACTGTATGTTGAACGCAGGCGATTCCGTGATGCCGGGAGACGGGACCTTCGCACGAATCGCCTGCTCCATCGCCTCGTTGAAACGATAGGTGATCAGCATGTCGCGAAGCGGCACGATGCGCTCTTCCGCATTCTTCGTCCGGGCATTGTCGACTCCGGCCACGATCAGGGCGCCGAGCAGGCCGCCGCCGGCCGCCATCGGGTTGGTCGCGGAGACATCCACCGCGATTTCCTGCTGGTTGAGGACGACCTCGACTGGATACTGTTCGCCGAGCGGCATGGGAAGCGCCTGCGGCTTGGCTGCGGACACGTTGAAGGTGGTCGCGACAAGCGCGACGGTCATGAGCAAACGCTTGAACATGCGAGTGGATCCCCTGTGCTGAGTAATTAGTAGAGGCGCGCCGCGATCCCCATCGCGCGCGCCTGTCCACATCATCCCCGATAGGGGAACCGGCGCCAAGTGATCCCCGTACCCGGTCGTCAGCCCAACCGATCCAGTACATCCACCAGTTCCGGCGCCAGCGGCGCATCGAGCAGATACGGCACGCGGCCGTCGTCGAGGGCGAATTCGAGCGAGGCGGCGTGCAGGAACAGGCGCTTGAGGCCGATCTGCTCGCGCAGGCGCTTGTTGATGTCGGGGCCGCCGTACTTGTCGTCGCCGGCGACGGCATGGCCGATGTGCTGGGCGTGGACGCGGATCTGGTGCGTACGGCCGGTCTCGATCCGCACTTCGCAATAGGAATGTCCGCCGCGCCGTTCCAGCACGCGGAAATGGCTCAGCGAAGGCTTGCCGTTCGGGTGGATCTGCACGTGACGCTCGCCGCCCTGGCGCAGGCCGATGTGCAGCGGCGCATCGACGGTCATGATGCCGTCGGGCATGCGCCCGACCAGCAGGGCGAGATAGCGCTTGGCGATGCCGCGGCCTTCGTCGGCGTCGTTCTCGCGCATCAGCGCCTGCAGTTCGGTCAGCGCCGAGCGCTTCTTGGCGACGACCAGCAGGCCCGAAGTGTCGCGATCGAGCCGGTGGACCAGTTCCAGCGACTCCCGCGGGCGCAGGGCGCGCAGGGTCTCGATCGCGCCATGGCTGATCCCGCTGCCGCCGTGGCTGGCCAGCCCGGACGGCTTGTTGATCGCCAGCAGCCTGGCGTCCTCGAAGACGATGCTCGCCTCCATCGCCGCCAGCAGGCCCTTGGGGGGCGGGGTCTTCTCGCCGGCTTCGGCCAGCCGAACCGGCGGGATGCGCACCTCGTCGCCGCCCTCCAGCCGCGTCTCGGCCTTGGCCCGACCGCCGTTCACGCGCACCTGGCCGCTGCGTACGATCTTGTAGATCAATGACTTGGGCGCGCCCTTGAGTTGCCCGAGGAGGAAATTGTCCAGCCGCTGGCCGGCGCGGTCGTCGGACACGCGGACGAGGCGGACCTGGCCGCCGGGTCGCTGGGAAGGGTCGTGCCGTGGCGAATCGGATGAGGCCATCAGGATCGTGATCTGCTACACTCGTTGCGCGATATAAGGGTTTGATTTCGCTAAGGAGTTGGTGACCTGCCGCAACCCCGGCCGGTCGTTCCAGCGGGCCGAAAGCCCACCTCCCCCGCGATATCCGATGCAGTGCGCGACCACCGTCCTCGGGGCGGCCATGTTAGCGGCTCCACGGCATTCCCGGTTATCGCCGGGTGCCTTGCGCACCTGGGCTGAACACGTCCCGCGTGGCCGTACCCTCGCGCCGAAGGCGCGAATGGAACAGGCCGCCGGCCCGGCAACACTAGCTTCATGCACAACAAGCGCTCCCGCGGTCCGCCGTGGTGTCGAAGCGCTGGAAGAACCCCACCGCCATTTGCGTCGACGGGTCGCCGGAGCGAAAGCCACCGGGCGGCCCGAGCGAACCCGACAAGGATGTTGTCGCCGGCACCGCGCTTCCGCGCGCGGTGCGTCGGCCCGCCGTACCGCGCCTGCGGGACCCGGGTCGTCAGCGTGCGACAACATCCATGCCGTGCCGCCGACGCCGGCCGAAGGTCTGCTCCAGGCGACACGCCGCCGGCGTTCCGCGCATCCGCACCGCTGTCGACTGACACGTGCGGGGCGAGCGCGCGAGGAACGCAAGACAATGAAACGCATGCTCATCAACGCGACGCAGGCGGAAGAACTGCGCGTCGCGATCGTCGACGGCCAGAACCTGTACGACATCGACATCGAACGGCCGTCGAAGGAACAGAAGAAGTCCAACATCTACAAGGGCCGTATCACCCGGCTCGAACCTTCGCTCGAAGCGGCCTTCGTCGAATACGGCGGCGAGCGCCACGGCTTCCTGCCGTTGAAGGAAATCTCGCGCGATTACTTCCAGTCCGGCGTGGACCACCACAAGGCCGGCATCAAGGAACTGCTGCGCGAGGGCCAGGAAATCGTGGTCCAGGTCGACAAGGAAGAGCGCGGCAACAAGGGCGCGGCCCTGACCACGTTCATCTCGCTGGCCGGCCGCTACATGGTGCTGATGCCCAACTCGCCCACCGCCGGCGGCGTCTCGCGCCGGATCGAGGGCGACGACCGCGCTGCGCTGAAGGCGGCGATGGACGTGCTGCAGATCCCCGACGACATGGGCGTGATCATCCGCACCGCCGGTGTCGGCCGAGACGCCGAGGAGTTGCAGTGGGACCTCGATTACCTGCTGAGCGTGTGGAAGGCGATCACCGAGGCCGCGCTGAAGAAATCCTCGCCGCTGCCGATCTACCAGGAATCGCGCCTGATCATCCGCGCCCTGCGCGACTACATGCGCGCCGACATCGGCGAGATCCTGGTCGACACCCCGGAGATGTACGCCGAGGCCCGCGATTTCGTCGAGCAGGTGATGCCTCACAACCTGCGCAAGCTCAAGCACTACACCGACGACACCCCGCTGTTCAACCGCTTCCAGATCGAATCGCAGATCGAGAACGCCTACGAGCGCTCGGTGCGCCTGCCGTCGGGTGGCTCGCTGGTGATCGACCAGACCGAAGCGCTGACCGCGGTCGACGTGAATTCCTCGCGCGCCACCAAGGGCGGCGACATCGAGGAAACCGCGTTCAACACCAATCTCGAAGCGGCCGAGGAAGTGGCGCGGCAGATGCGCCTGCGCGACCTCGGCGGCCTGGTCGTGATCGACTTCATCGACATGAATTCGAACAAGCACCAGCGCGAGGTCGAGAACCGCCTGGCCCAGGCGCTCAAGCACGACCGCGCCCGCGTCCAGCTCGGCCGCATCTCGAAGTTCGGCCTGATGGAAATGTCGCGCCAGCGCCTGCGCCCCAGCCTCGGCGAGTCGAGCCAGCTGGTGTGCCCGCGCTGCGACGGCCATGGCCGCATGCGCAGCATCGAATCGCTGTCGCTGTCGATCATCCGCCTCGCCGAAGAGCACGCGATGAAGGACAACACCGGCCAGGTGCTGGTGCAGGCGCCGGTGGAGATCGCCAACTACCTGCTCAACGAGAAGCGCCGTGCGCTGAGCGAGATCGAGAAGCGCCATGACGCGCCGATCGTGATCGTCGCCGACGAATCCCTGCACACCCCGCATTACGAAGTCACGCGCATCCGCGAGAACGAGCTGAGCGAGGAAACCTCGAAGCCGAGTTACCAGCGCGGCACGCCGCGCAAGCTGGCGACGATCGCGCTGACCAAGGCGAACCTGAACATCCCGCCGCCGTTCGCGGTGACCAACGTCAAGCCCGATCGCCCGGCCCCGCTGCGCGAAGAACGCGAGGAACAGCCGCGTCCGCAGCAGGCGCCCGCTCCCGCGCCTGCCCCGGCTCCGGCCGCACAGCCGGCGCCGGTCGCGAAGTCCGGTGGCCTGATGGGCTGGCTGAAGGGCCTGTTCGGTGGCGAACCGCAGCCGCAGGCCGCCCCCGCGCGCCCGAAGCAGGGCCAGAACGCCGGCCAGGGCCGCAACGAGCGCAACGGCGACCAGCGCCGCGACCGCGACCAGCGCCGTGATCAGCGCGGCCCGAAGGGTCAGCAGCGGCGCGACGAGCGCCGCGACGACACGCGTCGCAGCGAGCAGGGCCGCAATCCGCAGCAAGGTCAGGCGCAGGGTGGTCCGCAGAAGCAGGCCAACGTCGCGCAGAAGCCGCAGCAGAACAACCCGCAGCCGCAGAAGCAGAAGGCGCCGCAGTCGGACCAGCCGCAGAAGCAGAACGCGCAGCGCCCGCCGCAGGACAAGCAGCAGGACAATGCGCAGGGACAGAAGGCGCAGGGCAGCGAGCCGCGCCAGGCGCAGGCGCAGCAGCCGCGCCGCGAAGAGCGTGCGCAGCCGCAGCCGGCCGAAGTCCTGAAGCCGCAGGCCATCGCACCGGTGGTGGATGCGCTCGCCGCATCGGTGGCGACGTCTGCCGTCGTACCGGCGCCGGTCGCGAAGTCCGAGGACAGCGAACGCCTCGACACGCTGGCACCGCTCGACGAGAACGATGTCGACGCCGCTGGCGACGGCAGCGATGACGCCAACGGCGGGCGTCGCCGTCGCGGCCGACGCGGTGGCCGACGCCGTCGTCGCGGCAACGGCGAGACTGCCGCCGCCGAGACGCTGGGCGATGACGTGATCGCCGGTGACGATGCGCCGCCGGTCACCGTCGACCGCAGCCAGCCGGAATTCGATTTCGACGACCTGCCGACACCGCAGACCGCCGCACCGGCCGCACCGGCCACAGCGAAGGACACGTCGGCAACGGCCGTCGCGCCGATCGCCGTCGCTGCGGTCGCCGCATCGATCGCCGTGGCTGAGGACATGCCGACGCCGGTCGTCCGCAGCGCGGACGCCGATGCCGGCGCCGTCTCGCCCGAGTCGGTCGAAACGCCTGCACCCGTCGCCGCCGACACCGGCGCCGCAGCGCCTTCGATCGACGTCGCGCCTGCCGAAGCCGCTGCCGTCGACATGCCCGTCGATGCCCCGATGCCGTCGGATACGGGCATCGTCGAACTGCCGGTAATCGAAACGCCGGCCGCCGAGCCTGCAGTCGTGGAAACGACGGTCGTGGAGCCTGCCGTTGTGGAGCCTGCTGCTGTCGAAACCGCCGTCGTGGAACCGACCGTGGTCGAAACGGTGGCGGATGCCGCGACGATCGGCAGCGCTGCGATCGAGACGGCTGCCATCGACGCGACGCCGGCCGACGCGGCCGCTGTCGCGCAGGTTGCATCCGCTGCCGCCGAAGCGCCCGCAACGCCCGACGTGACGGTCGCCGCGCCGGAAGTCGCCGCCGAACTGGCCCGCGACATCGCGGCGCCGCAGTACGGCGTCGGCCTGCCGCTGTTCGATGCGCAGCCCGCCGCCGCAGAGCCCAAGCGCGACGACGACGCGCCGAAGGCCTGATCTCCGGCTGATTCCCGGCTGATGCATCGCCCCGCGCGCGTCACACGGCGCGCGCGGGGTCGCTCAAGCCGTATTGGGTGGACAGCCGCGCCAGTGCGATGCTGTCCTGTATCCCGAGTTTCTCGAACAGACGCGCCTTGTGCGTGTTCACCGTCTTCGCGCTGAGGCTCAGCCGTCGCGCGATGTCTTCCTGGCGGATGCCCTGCACCATCAGCATCGCCACTTCCAGCTCGCGCGGCGACAAGGCATCGAACGGCGAGGCTTCGCCGCCAAGCCCCGACAGCGCAAGATGCTGCGCGATGCCGTTGGCGAGATAGCGCTTGCCTCGCGACACGTCGCGCACCGCACGCAGCAGTTCCGCCGCATCGCCGGCCTTGCCGACGTAGCCCGACGCGCCGGCTTCGATCAGCCGCTTGGGCATCGGCCCATTCTCCAGCACCGATACCACGACCACGCGGCAGCCGTAATCGCCCTTGACGATGCGTTCGGTCACCTCGAGTCCGCTGATGCCGGGCAGATGCAGGTCGCACAGCACCACATCGGGTTTCAGCTTGCGGATCATCGGCAGCGCGGTTTCGCCGTTGTCGACCTCGCCGATCACTTCGATGTCGGTCTCGCTGGACAACATCATGCGCAGGCCAGCGCGCACCAGCGCGTGGTCGTCGAGCAGAAATACGCGGATCGTCATTCCCTTGGCTTCCATCGGTTCGTCCGGCGCACAGACTAGGTGCGGGCCGTCCGCGGGACAAGCGGGATTCCACGCGCCACCGTGTAGGAAAAACCCGACCCGATGACTTCCGGCATGACCGTCCTGCCGGCCGGTCTGGCACCATCGAGCCTTCGTCTCCGGAGCGCCACCATGTCCCTGCCCTCGTCCGTCCGTCGCGCGCCCCTGGCCTTCGCCGCCCTGCTGTTCGCCGGCGCCGCACTCGCGCAGGACGCGCCGCAGACGGCATCCACGCCGGCAACGACATGGCAAGCCGATGTCGCGGGCATGGCGTCCGCCGAGGACAATGCCGGGCGCCGCGCTCACCTGCGCGAGCGGCTCGCGTCGACCGGCATGGCCGTGGACGTGCAGACCTTCGCCTACGGCGAGATCACGGGCGAGAACCTGATCGCCGAGGTCAGCGGCGATCCTGCGCAGCCGATGCTGCTGATCGGCGCGCATTCGGACCGCGTCAGCGCAGGACGCGGCGCCACCGACAACGCATCGGGCAGCGCGGTCGCACTGGCGCTTGCCGAACGCTTCCGCGCGCAACCGCTGCAAGGCCATCGCGTGCAGGTCGCGTTCTGGGACCTGGAAGAGGAAGGACTGCGTGGTGCGGCGGCCTACATCGCGCAGCAGCGCGAGAAGCCCGCGCTCTACGTGAATTTCGACGTGTTCGGCTGGGGCGACAGCCTGTGGATGATGACGCCCGACGACGCGCATCCACTGGTCGCCAGCAGTCGCGATGCGGCGCAGGCGCAGGGCCTGCAGATCACCGCAGGCACGCGGTATCCGCCGAGCGATCACCTCGCCTTCCTCAAGGCCGGATGGCCGGCGGTGTCCTACTCGATGATCGGCGCCGCCGAAATTCCGGACATTCTCGCTGTCTTCGGCGGGAAGCCCCCGACGTCGATGCCGAAGGTGATGCAGGTCATCCACAGCGCGGACGACACCGTCGAACATGTCGACGCCGATGCCGTCGTCAAGGGCATCGATGCGGTGGAAGCGGCGATCCGGGCGTGGGATGCCGATGCCGCGACCCACTGAGGTCTGACGATCCGCTCGCCTGTCGTTCGGCGATCATGCGCCGGACAGGCGCAGCACCAGGCCGACGAGGGCGGCGGCGGCGATCACCTCCAGCACGCCACGCTTGAACACGAACAGCGCGATGCCCGCGGCCAGCGCGATCGCGGCCGCAATGACATCGAAGGCGCCGGCGAAACCTGCCGGCCAGAAGATGTGGTATCCGAAGAACAGCGCCAGGTTGAAGATCACGCCGACCACGGCCGCGGTGATGCCGGTCAGCGGCGCGGTGAGACGGAGTTCGCCGTGCGTCGACTCCACGAACGGGCCGCCGCCGAGGATGAAGAGGAAGGACGGCAGGAAGGTGAACCAGGTCACCAGTGTCGCCGCGAGCGCACCGGCCGCGAAGCCTGCATCCGCACCGAAGGGCGCGACGCCCCAGGCACCCGCGAACGCCACGAACGCGACGACCATGATCAGCGGCCCGGGCGTGGTTTCGCCCAGCGCGAGGCCATCGATCATCTGCGTCGGCGACAGCCAGCCGTAATGGGTCACCGCGCCCTGGTAGACGTAGGGCAACACCGCATAGGCGCCGCCGAAGGTCAGCAGTGCGGCCTTGGTGAAGAACCAGGCCATCTGCGTGAACACGTGGTCCCAGCCGCAGGTCGCCCAGAGCAGCACCATCGGCACCGCCCACAGGAGGGCGCCCGCCACCGCCACACGCAGCAACCGGCTCCAGCGGAAGCGCGCATGCGCCGGCGTGGGCGTGTCGTCGTCGATCAACGCCGGGCCGTACGAGGCCTTGCCACCGGCATGTCCACCGGCCATGAAATGTCGCGGCGCCATTCGTCCGCCGATGTAGCCGGCGACCGCGGCGCCACCCACGATCAGCGGAAACGGCACGGACAGCGCGAAGATCGCGGCGAAGGATGCCAACGCGATCGCCCACAACCACGGGTTGTGCAGCGTGCGCCCACCGATGCGGTATGCAGCATGCAGCACGATCGCGGTCACCGCCGGCTTGATGCCGTAGAACAGGCCCGCGACCATCGGTTGCTGCCCATGCGCCATGTACAGCCACGACAGTCCGATCAGGATGAACAGCGACGGCAGCACGAACAGCGCACCGGCCACCACGCCGCCCCAGGTGCGGTGCAGCAGCCAGCCGATGTAGGTCGCCAGCTGCTGCGCCTCCGGCCCCGGCAACAGCATGCAGAAGTTCAGCGCATGCAGGAAGCGGCGCTCGGAGATCCAGCGCCTGCGCTCCACCAGTTCCTTGTGCATGATCGCGATCTGCCCGGCCGGACCACCGAAGCTGATGACACCGAGCTTCAGCCAGAAGGCGAAGGCTTCGCGGCGCGTGACGCGATCCGGCGCCGCGACGGCATCGGCGGGCGGGCGTTCTTCGTGTGCCGGAAGCTGCGTCATGGGCTTGTCCTGGCTACGGTCGTGTCCGTGCACATGCGGAATGCCTGAAATCCCTCGGTTTTCATTACGTTTTTCGCATCCCTGTCGCATGCGGCCCCAATCGCGGGCAGCGCGATTGTACCTGCAAGACCGGGACCCGCATCCCCTGCCCGGAGACCCGTCGGTTTGAGTCCATTGCTGCAATCCAATACCATTCGCACTTTCTGCTGATTCCCTCCGAGATGACGCCGCCCTGACCCTTCCGCTTCGCATCGACTGCACCAGCGCACCAACGGCTGGCCCGAAGGGTTCATCCTCCGCTTCTTCGCATTCGTTTCTTCGCACACGACACGCCATCTCCGGCGTGCGGGAGTCTTCTCATGTCCGTCACGTATTCGCTGCGCGAGCAGTGGGTCGGTAACGTCCGCGGCGACGTTCTTGCCGGTCTGCTCGTCGCCCTCGCCCTCATCCCCGAAGCGATCGCGTTCTCGATCATCGCGGGTGTCGACCCCAAGGTCGGCCTCTATGCCTCGTTCTGCATCGCGGTGATCACCGCCATCGCCGGCGGCCGGCCCGGCATGATCTCGGCGGCGACCGGCGCGATGGCGCTGGTGATGGTCGACCTGGTGAAGGATCACGGGCTGCAGTACCTGCTGGCCGCGACCATCCTCGCCGGCATCCTGCAGATCATCGCCGCCGTCCTCAGGCTCAACGCACTCATGCGCTTCGTCTCGCGCTCGGTGGTGTTGGGATTCGTCAACGCCCTCGCGATCCTCATCTTCCTGGCGCAGTTGCCGGAACTGATCGGCATGCCGATGACGGTCTACGCGATGTGCGCCGCCGGTCTGGCGATCATCTATCTGCTGCCCCTGCTAACCCGCGCCGTGCCGTCGCCGCTGGTGGCCATCATCGTGCTGACCGGCCTGAGCATCTGGCTGGGTCTGGACATCCGCACCGTGGGCGACATGGGCGACCTGCCCGACAGCCTGCCGGTGTTCTTCCTTCCGGATGTCCCGTGGACGCTGGACACGCTGAAGATCCTGCTGCCGGTGTCGGCAACGCTGGCCGTGGTGGGTCTGCTGGAATCGCTGATGACCGCGCAGATCGTGGAGGACATGACCGACACCCCGACCGAACGCCGCCGCGAATGCGCCGGTCAGGGCGCCGCGAACATCGTCGCGGGCATGTTCGGCGGCATGGCCGGCTGCGCGATGATCGGCCAGTCCGTGATCAACGTGTCTTCCGGCGGGCGCGGGCGCCTGTCCTGCCTGGTCGCGGGCGTCGTGCTGTTGCTGCTGGTGGTCTACGCCTCGGACTGGGTGTCGCGGATTCCGATGGCGGCGCTGGTGGCGGTGATGATCATGGTCAGCATCGGCACCTTCCACTGGAAGAGTTTCCGCGAGCTGAAGACGCATCCGAAGACCGCGAACCTGATCATGATCGGCACGGTGATCGTCACCGTCGCTACCCACGACCTCGCCAAGGGCGTGCTGACGGGCGTGCTGCTGACTGCGCTCTCGTTCGCACGCCGCGCCAGCGCGATGCTGCGGGTCGACGACGAGTCCACCGTGGACGGCATCCGCCTCTATGTCGTGAGAGGCCAGGTTCTGTTCGCCTCCGCGATCCAGTTCGCGAACAGCTTCGATTACCTGCACGCACCGAAGCAGGTGGTGATCGACCTCACCCACGCCCACTTCTGGGACACCAGTGCAGTCGCGGCCCTTGATCGTGTGGTGCTGAAGTTCCGCAAGCATGGCGCGGACGTGACGGTGGTCGGCATGAACCAGGCCACCGAATGGCTGATCGACAAGCTCGGCGTGCATCAGGACGGCAGAAGTGGGGCGTCGTCGGCGCATTGAGAGGCCGACCCGGGCCTTCGCGTATCTGGCGGAGAGAGTGGGATTCGAACCCACGGAAGGTTTGACCCTTCGGCGGTTTTCAAGACCGCTGCCTTAAACCACTCGGCCATCTCTCCGTTGTCTGTCGCTTCGTCACACTGTTCGGCGGTTGGACCATCGACCTGCGGTCGATGTTCGCTCCGGCCTTCGGCCTCCGCAGTCAAGACCGCTGCCTTGAACCACTCGGCCATCTCTCCGTTGTGCCTGGCAGTGCATGCCGGCCTCACGCCGGGGCCGGCATTTTAACCTGTTTCGCGCTTTCCACGGCCTGGGGGCAGTTGCTGCACTGCAGGCGGGAGACCTCCAGCAGCGGGGGCATGTACTCGGCGAGGTGGTCGATGAACATGCGCACGGCGGGCAGCAGGCCGCGGCGGGAAGCGAAGACGGCGTGGCAGATGCCCATCGGCAGGCGCCACTGCGGCAGCACGACCTCCAGTTCCTTCGCGCGCACGGCTTCGGCGCAGATGGTCTCGGGCAGCAGGGTGACGCCCAGGCCCTGCTTGGCCAGGGCCATGAGCATCGGGAAGTCGAAGCCGGCGACGCGGGGCTTGAGTTCGACGCGGCGGATCTCGCCGTTCTCGCCCTGCAGTTCCCAGCGCTGGCGGGCTTCATCCTCGCTCATGCTCAGGGTGGTGTGGTTGGCGAGGTCCTCGGGCTCGCGCGGGCGGCCGGCGCGGTCGAGGTACTTGGGGCTGGCGACCAGCAGTTCCTGGATCTGGCCGAAGCTGCGCATCACCAGGCTGCCGTCGTCGTCGAGGCGCGAGCGCACGCGGATGGCGACGTCGAAGCCTTCGTTGATCACGTCGACGCGACGGTTGTTGACGTGCAGTTGCACCCGGACCAGCGGATAGCGCGCGAGGAAATCCGGCAGCAGCCTCGGGATGAGCTCCTGGGCGATGCCCACCGGCACGCTGACGCGGACCAGGCCGCGCGGCTCGGCGCTGAGGCGGTCGACCACCTCGCGGGCGGCGGCGGCCTCGGCCATCATCGACTGGGCGTGGCGGTAGACGCTCTGGCCGACGTCGGTGACCGCGAAACGACGCGTCGAACGCTGCAGCAGACGGGCGCCCATGTCGGTTTCGAGCTGGCTGATGCGACGGCTGAGGCGCGACTTCGGAATGCCCAGCGCGCGCTCGGCGGCGGCGAATCCGGAGTGTTCGACCACCATCGCGAAGTAGTAGAGGTCGTTCAGATCGTTCATGGCGGCCTTTCCATATTCGGAACACTGGCGGAAATTGAATCAGCTTTATTCCCCTTCCGCAACGGACAAAGGTCATCGCTGCTGCCATTTCCCGGCAGCATGCCAGCGCTGCCTGTCCGCTCCCGGGCCCGACTCGCGTAACCCTTGCCTGCCGGACATCGCACGACTCCACGGAACGGGGACGTGAGGCGACGGGCCTCCGGGGGTCCGCGCCCATCCGTCGCACCATGCCGGCGCATGCCGCCGGGATCCCCGCCCCATCCATCCGGGGCACTCGCCCGCAGTGGGCGAGCGATCGCATCCAAGGAGACGCACCATGTCGTTCGACAACCTGACCCGCCGCACGGTCCGCGGCGCCTGCGCCAGCGTGCTGCTGGCCGCCACCGCCCTCGCCTCCACCGCCGCCGGCGCGGCCGACTGGGTGGCCCGCCACGGCTTGAATGCCGCGCAGTACCAGGCGGCCTTCAACGATTTCAACAGCAAGGGTTACCGCCTCACCGCCATCAGCGGCTACGATGCCGGCGGCGCACGCTATGCCGCGATCTGGAAGAAAACGACCGGCCCGGCCTGGGCCGCGCGCCACGGCCTCACGCCCGAGCAGTACCAGACCGAATTCAACACCCTCAACGTCCAGGGCTACCGCCTGACCTACGTCAACGGCTACGCGGTCGGCGGCCAGGCGCGCTATGCCGCGATCTGGGAAAAACGCGGCGGCGCCGCGATGCGCGCACGCCACGGGCTGACCGCGCAGCAGTATCAGGCCGCCGTGACCGAGGCCGAGCGCGATGGCTACGGCCTGACCCACGTCAGCGCCTTCAGCGTCGGCGGATCGCCGCGCTTCGCGGCGATCTTCGAGAAGGATGCCGGCGCCTGGGTCGCGCGCCACGGCCTGAGCGCCAGCGAATACCAGACCGCGTTCGACACTTTCGGCCGCCAGGGCTGGCGCCTGAAGATGGTCAGCGGCTACCGCGACGGCAACAGCGACCGTTACGCCGCGCTGTGGACCAAGCAGGCCGGGCCGTACTACTCCGCGCGTCACGGCATTCCCGATGGGCATTACCAGGCGGTGTTCGACAACCATCTCTACCAGAGCTACGAGCCGGCCTACCTGCAGGCCTTCAACAGCGGCAGCGGCGTGCGTTTCAACGCGATCTGGACCAACACCGTGTTCAAGGGCAGCGACCTGGAACTGATCGACCGCAAGGCCCGCGACTACCTGCGCGCCACCGGCATGCCGGGCGTGTCGATCGCGGTGATGCGCGACAAGCGCCTGGTCTACGCGGCCGGCTTCGGCGTGGCCGACAAGAGCAGCGGCCTGCCGATGTCGCCGCGCCATCGCCTGCGCGTGGCCAGCGTGTCCAAGCCGTTCACCCATGTCGCAGTGCTGAAGCTGCTGGCCGACACCGACCTCGACAGTTCCAGCAAGGTCTTCGGCAGCAACACCATCCTCGGCAAGACCTGGCCGACACCCAAGGGCAATCCGGACATCGAGAAGATCACCATCGATCATCTCATCCGCCACCGCGCCGGCTTCCGTCGCATCGACAAGGACGGCAACAACAGCGACCCGATGTTCGACTACACCGGCACCGACCACGCCGGCCTGATCACCTGGGCGCTGGAGAACTACCCGCTGGGCTACACCCCCGGCACCACGCCCGCCGGCCTGACCGGCTCGGACATGTATTCGAACTTCGGCTACAGCCTGCTCGGCCGCGTGATCGAGAAGAAGACCGGCAAGTCGTACGAAGCCTACGTGCGCGACAACTTCATGAAGCCCGCCGGCGCGCCGGACGTGGTGATCGGCGGCGACAAGGAAGCCGACCGCAAGTCCGATGAAGTCGTGTACTACGGCGGCAGCGCGTATTCCGGCGTCAAGCCCAAGCGTTTCGACTCGCACGGCGGCTGGATCGCGCGCCCGATGGACCTGCTGCGCTTCATGAAGTTCCAGACCGCGCTGAACAACGGCTACGCGCACTATGGCGAGATGAGCGGCACCTCCGCGGTGTTCCGCGTCGGCCCGGGCGGCAACGGCCTCGTCGGCGCCGGCAACGGCGACAACGGCAAGCCGGACGACATGGACGACATGCTCAAGGCCATCGACAGCGGCGTGTCGGTGTGGCCGAACGTCAACCTGTTCTGATCGAACCCGCCAGCGCAACGAACACGGGCCGCGAAAGCGGCCCGTGTTCTTTTCAGCATCGGAACAAGCGATGAAGACGCGATGGAAACATCGACATCAAAAAACCTCGTCATCCTCGCGCAAGCGAGGACCCGTGCATGATTGCTGCTGATGATTGGGTCCTCGCTTGCGCGAGGATGACGTTTCTTTCCGAGCGATCAGCCGATCAGACGATCTTCTCGGCGCCGCCCATGTACGGACGCAGCACCTCCGGCACGGTGATCGAGCCGTCGGCGTTCTGGTAGTTCTCCATCACCGCGATCAGCGCGCGGCCCACGGCCACGCCGGATCCGTTGAGCGTGTGCACCAGCTCCGGCTTGCCTGTCGCGGGGTTGCGCCAGCGCGCCTGCATGCGGCGGGCCTGGAAATCGCCGCAGTTCGAGCACGAGGAAATTTCGCGGTAGGTGTTCTGCGAAGGCAGCCAGACTTCGAGGTCGTAGGTCTTGCGCGCCGCGAAGCCCATGTCGCCGGTGCACAGCAGCACCTTGCGGTACGGCAGGCCGAGCTTCTCCAGCACGGTTTCGGCGGCGCGGGTCATGCGCTCGTGCTCGGCGTCGCTCTCCTCGGGCCTGGCGATCGACACCAGCTCGACCTTCTCGAACTGGTGCTGGCGGATCATGCCGCGGGTGTCGCGACCGGCGCTGCCGGCCTCGGCGCGGAAGCACATCGAATGCGCGGTCATGCGCAGCGGCAGGCGCTCGGCGTCGACGATCTCGTCGCGGACGATGTTGGTCAGCGGGACTTCGCTGGTGGGGATGAGGTAGTACTCCAAATCCCAATCCTTAATGCGTTGGACGATGTTGCCGTGGCCATCATCGTCAACATACTCGTCTTCTGGCGTCCAAATCTGAAACAAATCTTCCTCGAACTTCGGCAACTGCCCCGTGCCACGCATCGAGTCCGCATTCACCAACAGCGGAACATTCGTTTCTTCATAGCCATGCGTGTCGGTGTGCAGATCCAGCATGAACTGCGCGAGCGCGCGATGCAGGCGCGCCAGATGGCCACGCAGCACGGTGAAGCGGGCGCCGCTGAGCTTGGCGGCGGTTTCGGCATCCAGCCAGCCGTGGCGGGCACCGAGTTCGACATGGTCCTTGACCTCGAAATCGAAGCTGCGCGGCGTGCCCCAGCGATGCTGTTCGACGTTCTGGGTTTCGTCGCTGCCCAGCGGCACCGATTCGTGCGGCAGGTTCGGAATGCCGGCGGCGATGGCTTCGATCTTCGCGAGCACGTCGCCCAGAGCATGCTCGCACTGCTTCAGTTCCTCGCCGAACCCGGCGACCTCGGCCATGACGCCGGAGACATCCTCGCCCTTCGCCTTGAGCATGCCGATCTGCTTGCTCTTGGTATTGCGCAGGTTCTGCAGCTCCTGCGTGCGCACCTGGATCTCCTTGCGGCGGGATTCCAGCAGCATCAGTTCGGCGACGTCGAGACCCTCGTAGCCGCGGGTCTCCTTGAGGCGGGCGGCCAGTTCGGCGGGCTGGTTGCGCAGCAGGACGGGATCGAGCATGAGGGAGGGCGCATAGCGTGACGGGACGCCGATTATCGCCTGAATTGCGCCCGAATCCCGTGCCGCGGGCCGCGGAACGACGGATTCGCGCCGGAGGCCCTGTGCCACAATCGGGGCACTTCCGTGCCCGCAGTCCGCATGTCGACTTCCCAGACCTCGCCTTCCCCGCCGTCCCCGACGCTACGCTTCGGCCTCTCGCGCCGCGCCCTGCTCCTGATCGCCGGTGGGTTCGGATTGGGGCTGCTGCTGTTCTTCGTGCTCTGGCTGGACATGCGCGACAACGGCAATTTCTATCGCGCCCAGGGCAAGGCCGATGCCGTGGATGGCCAGGTCTTCGAGCCGCTGCCGGTGCCGATGGCCCCGGGCGAACGCAGCGCCAGTGGCCTGTCGGAAGCCGCCGAGGAAGCCGCCCGCCGTCCGAAGCCGGTACCGCCACCGGCGCAGGTCGCCGGGGCCGCCGACAGCCAGACCCCCATCGCCACACCGCCGCCGCGCAGCGCCTCCGACGTGCCGTCGGGTGCGCCGATGCCGATCTCGCGCGTGCAGCCCGATTACCCCTCCGACGCCATGCGCCGCAACGAATCGGGCACCGTGGTGGTGCGCATCGCCGTCGGCAGCAACGGCAAGCCGGACGATGTCGAAGTGCTGCGCAGCAGCCGCTCGCGTGCGCTGGACCGCGCGGCGACGCAGGCGGCCAGGCGCTGGCGCTTCCAGCCGGGTCAGGCCGGCACGGTCGAAGTCCCGTTCGAATTCAAGCTCGACGGCCGCTGAGGCGCTGACGCGCTGCCGCGGATCGACGCTCGTCAGCTCTCGCCGTAATGCAGCCAGATGCGGGCGCGGGGTTCGTTGTCGAACACCCGGCATTCGTAGCCGTGTTCGCGGCCGAGGATCTCGCCGACTTCCATGCGGCTGACCGCTGTGCCGCGCGCATCGACGTAGGCCACGCGCACCGCGGCGAAGCCCTGCCCTTCCAGCGCAGCGAACAGCTTGCGCATCTGCGCCTCGGGCGGCACCACGCCCTGGGTGTGGTCGAGCACCAGCACCTGCTTCACGCCCGTGCGCCGGACTTCGCCGGCGATGCGCATGAACAGCGCGATCAGGTGCTCGACCGTCTCGATGCGGCCGGTGACCATCGCCACCAGGCCGGAGCTTTCGGTCTCCAGCACCAGCTGGAACCCGGGGGCGTCTCCGTCGGCGGGCACGGTCACCGGCGAGTCCTCACGCCAGCGCGGCTTCGATGTCGCGGGCCAGCGATTCGGGCTTGTCGGTCGGCGCGTAGCGCTTGATGACCTTGCCGTCGCGACCGACGAGGAACTTGCTGAAGTTCCACTTGATCGCGCCGATGCCCAGCAGCCCGCCCTTCTCGTCCTTCAGCCACTTCCACAGCGGGTGCGCCTTGGCGCCGTTGACGTCGACCTTGGAGAACATCGGGAAATCGACGTCGTAGGTGAGCGAGCAGAAGTTGCGGATCTCGGCCTCGTCGCCCGGCTCCTGGTGGCCGAACTGGTCGCAGGGGAAGCCCAGCACCACCAGGCCGCGATCGCCGTAGGTTTCCCAGAGGGACTGCAACCCGGCGTACTGCGGGGTGAAGCCGCACTTCGAGGCCACGTTGACGATGAGCAGCACCTTGCCTGCGTAGTCGGACAGCGCCTTGTCGTGGCCGTCGATGTCGATCGCGGAAAAATCGTAGGCGGTGGTCAAGGCGGCGCTCCATGGATGGGGTGGCTGCAGTGTAGGACAAAGCGCCGGCACGGGAATGCCGGCGACGGATCGCCTGGCAGGACTGGCCGGCGCCGGCCCTGCCGCCGCCGGATCAGGGCGCCTGCGTCACCGTGGCCGCGGCCGGCTGCACGCGCACCGGTTCGGCGAAACGCTTGATGCCGAGGGCTTCGTGCACCTCGGCGGGGTAATAGGCGGTGCCGTTCTTGATCACCAGCGCGACCTTGCGAATGTCGCCGATGGTGCGACTGGGATCGCCGTCGACCAGGATCAGGTCGGCGCGCTTGCCGACGGCGATCTCGCCGCGGTCGCGGTCGGTGCGGCTGTGCTGCGCGGCGGTCCAGGTGGCCACCTGCAGCGCCTGCGCCGGGGTCAGGCCGGCCTGCACGTACAGTTCCAGTTCGCGCTGCAGGGCGAAACCCGGCAGGCTGTCGGTACCGGCGAGGATCGGCACGCCGGCCTTGTACATGCGCCCGACGAATTCGACCATCTTCTCGTAGGAGCGGTTGTAGCGCGCCGCGGTGGCGTCGTCGGGGATGTCGAACTCGGCGGCGTACAGGCCGCGCTTCACGTCCGGCGGCATGTGGTCGGCCACCGCAGCGAAAGTCTGCGACAGCTGGCCGGGACGCTGGCGGATGAAGTCGAACGTGGCCAGGGTCGGATCGACCGCGATGCGGTTGGCGGCCAGCGCGGCGATGAAGTCCTGCACCGGCTTCGAGTTGAAATCGAGGTCGGCGATGCGCCTGGCCGGCAGGTAGAAGCGTTCCAGCGTGCGTGTGTCGGTCTTGTCGTCGACCAGGAAGTTCAGCAGCACCTGGTTGATGTGCTGGATCTCGTCGTAGCCGGCGTCGATCGCGTCCTGGGCGCGCAGGAACACCGGCACGTGGCCGCTGACGCGCAGGTCGCGGCTGTGCGCGTAGGCCACGGTGTCGCGCAGGATCTCCTTCGGGAAGGAGTTGTAGATCTTGATCTGCGGGTAGCCGTTGGCGGCATACCAGTCCACCGCCCGCTTCGCGCCCGCGAGGTCGCTGATGACGAAGCCGTTGCGCGCCGACATCGGGCTTTCGCCTTCGATGAAGCCGGCGGCGACGATGCTGGGCGACAGCACGCGGCCGGCACGCTCGTCGGCGATCAGCGCCTGCAGGGTCTTGTTGTCGTTGCCCATGTCGCGCACGGTGGTGACGCCGGCGGCGATGTGCAGACCACCCTGCCAGTCGTTGATGTGGCCGTGCATGTCGTACAGGCCGGGCAGCAGCACACGACCGCCGGCATCGACGACGTGGTCGGCGCGGGCACGCTCCTGGTGTGCGCCGGAGATCGACACGATGCGACCGTCCCTGAGCAGCAGGTCGGACGGCTCGCCCAAGCGCGCGGCGACGCTGTCGAACACGCGGGCATTGCGGATGAGGGTGGTGCCGCGCAGCGGATGCGACAGCGTCCTCTGCAGCTCGACCAGCGCGCGGGACTCGGCGTCCTTCTGGCGCGACTCCAGGTTGGCGGCCGTGGCCTGCCAGCCCTCCTCCACCAGTTGCAGGTAACCGGGGAAGATCAGCGCGAACAGGCGGGGCTTCGCATCGTCGGTCATCCACACGAAGGTCGGGGTGAAGCCGATGCCGGTGACCCGCTGCAGGCGCACCTTGCGCGTGCGGGTACCGTCGGAGACATCGGCCTCGTCGACCTGCTGCATGGTCAGGGTGCCGCTGGGCACCAGCGGCAGCTTGCCGTCGGCGCGCGCGGCCAGTGCGGTCAGCGCCGCCGAGTAGGCCTGCGGCGAGCCGCCGAGCGGGAAATACGCCGAACCGGCCTGGTAGGGCTGATCGCCGGCATCGGCGGTGGATTTCCAGCGCGCGGTGCCTTCCTCGATGCCGAAGGTCTCGTCCACCGGCGCGCCGAAGGTGGAGGTGCCCTTGGCCTCGTAGCGGGCATAGGTGCCGTCGCTGGCCAGGGTGTAGGTTTCCTTCAACTCCGGCCCGCGGCCGTTGTCCTTGAACATGTAGTCGACGCGGGTCACGCCATCGTCGCCATGTTCGACGATCTGGTGCCCGGCCTGCTTGCCGCCGTCGACCAGGGCGACATAGCGGATGGTTTCGGCGGCCAGCGCGGGCAGGCAGAGCAGCGCCATGGCGCCGAAGGCCAGTGCGCGCGCCAGCAGGCGCGGACGATGGATGCGGATGCGGCTGCGATTGGCGGACATTCCCTCTTCCCTCGTGGTGTGGATCATCGCGCCGCATGATGCCACAGGCGCCGCTTGCCGCCGCGGCTCAGGCCTCGTCGGCACCCGCCTGGGCCAGGTCATCGTCCGACCAGCCTTCGAACCAGTCGGCGTAGCGCCGCCAGCGCCCGATCGCGCCGCGATGGATCGGCTGGCGCACCTGCCAGCGGCTGTGCGTCTGCACCGGCCCGGCGTTCGCATGAAAACGCAGGCAGTCGTCGTGCCAGGGCAACCCCGCGAATTCGAGCAGGCGCCGCGCCTGGATCTCCGGATCGCCGACCAGGTCTTCGTAGCGGATCTCGTGGATCGGCAGCGGCAGCACCTCGCGCCAGTGGCGCATCAGGCGCGCCTGCTCCTGGATCAGGAAACGGATATCGTCGAGGTCGGTCGCATGGGTCGCCTCGGGCGCGAAGCTCTCGGCATGGATCGACAGCGCCACGTCGCGCGGATCGCGCCGGCACCACACCACCCGCGCGTCGGGCAGCGCGGCCGCGATCAGGGCGAGCTGTTCGAGGTTCAACGGGTGCTTGTCGATCGCCAGTCGCATGCCCGCCCGTTGAACATCCGCCCGTTGAACATCCGCCAGTCGCAGATCCTCCGGCGCGGTACGGCGCACGGCGGCATGCCACCTCCGAGCGAGGTCGGCGAGCTGCCCGGGATCGTCGGTGTAGGGGGCATCGTGCAAGGCATTGCCGAAGGCCGTGAACACGGGCAGTTCGCCGCAGCCGTGCGCCATGGGATGCGCGGCCAGGATCCGCTCGACCAGCGTGGTCCCGCTGCGCATCATGCCGACCACGAACAGCGGCCGGGGCACGGTTGCCGCGGCGCCATGCCGCCCTGCGGGAACACCGCCGGCGGTACGCGCGATCAGCGTGTCGATGCGGGCGCCGTACGCGGCGCGATCGAATGCGCCATCCTCCACGCGCCGCAGCCGGTTGGCCTCGCGCCAGTGCGTCGCCGCTTCGCCGCAGGCATCGAGACGATCCGCCCGCTTGCCGAGGGCATGGTGCAGCAGCGCACGGGAGCGCACGGGCAAGGCCGGCTGGCCCAGCAGCGCATGCGCGGCGTCGAGCACGGCCTCGGGCGTGGCCTCGCGACGCAGGCCGATCAATGCCGACACCGGTTCGGCCCATCCCGGCTGCAACGCGATGGCATGGGCATAGGCCGCATGCGCGGCGTCGGCATCGCCCAGGTCCTCGTGCAGGCCGCCGATCTCCAGCCACAAGGGCGCGAAGGCCTCGGCCGGGGCGATCGTGGCCACCTGCAGCGCGCGCGCCGGGTCGCCGAGACCGCGATGGCATTGCGCGATGCGCAGCGTGCGCATGGGATCGGGCGGCAGTTCGCGCGCCAGTCGCTCGAAATGCGCGAGCGCCTCCTCGCGGCGACCGAGCAGGAACAGGGCGTCGGCCAGCACCATGCGCACCATCGCCTGCGACGGCAGCAGCGCATGCGCGCGCTCGAGCGCGGGCAGCGCCTCGGCGGTGCGGCCGCTGCCGTACAGCGTCGCACCGAGGAGATACCAGGCGTCGGCGGAGTCGGGCTGGCGCTCGCAGGCGTCACGGAACGACGCGATCGCCTCTTCGATCCGATTCGCCGAGGCCAGCACCTGGCCCAGCGCCATGTGCAGCCCCGCATCGTCCGGCGCCAGCGACACGGCATGGCGCATGGCGCCGATGGCCTCGTCGACGCGACCGGACAATTGCAGCCAGGCCGCCTGTGCGCGGCGCACCTCCGGCAGGTCGGCATGCGCCTGCAGCAGTTCGTCGAGCCGGTGCCGCGCGTCCTGCAGGCGCCCAGCGCCGAGATCGGCGTAGATCGTCGCCAGCCCTGGCGCCAGTTCGCTCATCTCCGGGGGAATGCCCGCGATCAGGTACGCGGCAGGGTCACGCCGACCTGGCCCTGGTACTTGCCGCCGCGGTCCTTGTAGGAGGTCTCGCAGACTTCGTCGGACTGGAAGAACAGCATCTGCGCAACGCCTTCGTTGGCGTAGATGCGCGCCGGCAGCGGCGTGGTGTTGCTGAATTCGAGGGTGACGTGCCCTTCCCATTCCGGTTCGAGCGGCGTGACGTTGACGATGATGCCGCAGCGCGCGTAGGTGCTCTTGCCCAGGCAGACCACCAGCACGTCGCGCGGGATGCGGAAATACTCGACCGTGCGCGCCAGCGCGAAGGAATTCGGCGGGATGATGCAGACGTCGGATTCGACATCGACGAAGCTGTTCGGGTCGAACGACTTCGGATCGACGATCGTCGAGTTGATGTTGGTGAAGATCTTGAACTCGCGCGAGCAGCGCACGTCGTAGCCGTAGCTGGAGGTGCCGTAGCTGACGATGCGCTGGCCGCCGGCGTCCTGCTTGACCTGGCCCGGCTCGAAGGGTTCGATCATGCCGTGCTGCTCGGACATGCGGCGGATCCAGCGGTCGCTCTTGATGCTCATGCGTGTGTAGCGGGCCGGGGCCCGTCGTCTCGGTCAGGGTCGGTCATTCTACGGGATCGGCGCGCCGCCGCCCGCGCGCCCACCCTCGCCCCTGCCGCCCGGAAACGACGAAGGCCCGGCAGTGCCGGGCCTTCGAGACGCGCAGGTCAGCCGATCAGAAGCTGCTGACGTTCAGGCGGCCATTGCTGACCACCTTGCCGTTGCAGGATGTCGTCGGCACGGCCGTGCCCATGATCGCCGACTTGATGTTGGCAGCACTGGCGCCGGGATGCGACGACGCATAGAGCGCGACGCCGCCGGTCACATGCGGCGTGGCCATCGAGGTGCCGCTGTAGCTGGCGTAGCCGGGCACGACCTGGCCCTTCGAGCTGACCGGCACCGTCGAGAAGACGCCCGAACCCGGCGCGCAGATGTCGACGGTGGTGGCGCCGTACTGCGAGTAGCTGGCGAGGCTGCCGTTGCTGGCCAGGGCGGCGACCGCGATGATGTTCGCGTTCGTATAGTTGGAGGGATAGCTGGCGGTCGTGTCGTTGTTGGCCCCGGAATTGCCGGCCGCCGCCACGAACAGGATGCCGGCGGTGTTGGCGCGCTCGATCGCGTCCTGCAGGGCCTGCGAGAACCCGCCGCCGCCCCAGGAGTTGTTGGTCGCGACGATGTTCAGGCCATGGCGGGTCTTGAGGTCGGTGAAGTAGTCGACCGCCTTGATCGCATTGGCGGTGGTGCCGCCGCGACGGCCGAGGAATCGGCCGGAGATCATCTTCACGCCGCTCCAGCACACGCCCGCCACGCCGACGCCATTGCCGCCGACGGCGCCGATGGTGCCGGCCACGTGGGTGCCGTGGTCGTCGTTGGCACCACCGGAGTTGATGTTGTTCGAGTTGCCGTCGAAGTCCCAGCCGCGCACGTCGTCGACGTAGCCGTTGCCGTCGTTGTCGATGCCGTCCACCGGGTCGTAGGGATTGGTCCAGATGTTGGCGGCCAGGTCCGGATGGTTGAAGTAGATGCCCTCGTCGATCACGCCGACCAGCACGCCGCTGCAGTCGGTGTGGCCCGCGGCCCAGGCTTCGGCGGCCTGGGAGCCGAACGGGTTCGCCGGGCTGCTGGCGTCGCCGTACATGCCCCAGAGCGAGCCGTTGGTGTAGTAGGTGTCGTTGGAGGTCGCGGCGTGGGTATAGACCCAGTTCGGCTCGGCGTATTCGATCGCCGGATTGGTCGACAGCCGGCGGATCGCCGCCTGCAGGTTGGCCCCGGCCGGCAGCCGCATGAGCGCGGTTTCGCCGCCGCGGCGACCGCCGCGCAGGGTTTCGACGTCGACGGCACGCAGGCCGCTGCGGATGGCGTTGCGCTGCACGGTGGTCGCGCCGTCGCGGAACTTGATGATGAGCTGGTTGGCCTCATGGGCGCGGCCGGCGTTCAGGCCGGAGATCACCGCATCCGGCCGCCCCCCGGCAAACGCGACGGAAGACAGGCCGAGCGACAGCAGGACCGCGCTGGCGAGCGCGGCACGACGAGCGAAACGATTCATCAATGATGCCCCTGTGATGTGTTCTGGTGTGGTCCCGCGGAATGCGGCGCATTCCCTGCCGCACACCCAGACCGTAGCCACCATCACGCTTGCAGGACACGCTGCAACGCAACATCGCCGATGGACGGCGAATGACACCGGGCGACCGATCGGCAAATCCGATCGGCATCACGCAATCGATCGACTCAGATCAGGGTCGCGCCGATCTCGGCCTTGACCCGGGGACGCGCGCGCAGGGCCTCGACCACGCGTTGCGCCAGGGTCCGATAGGCGGCGGCAACCGCCGAATCCGGCGCTGCCGCGACCACCGGGGCCCCCAGGTCGCCCTGCTCGCGGATCGCGATGTCCAGCGGCAATGCCCCCAGCAGCGGCACCCCGTACTGCGCGGCCATGCGCTCGCCGCCACCGGCGCCGAACAGGTGCTCGACATGCCCGCAGTTCGAACAGACGTGCTGCGCCATGTTCTCGATCAGGCCGAGCACGGGCACATTGACCTTTTCGAACATCTTCAATGCCTTGCGCGCATCCAGCGTCGCCACTTCCTGCGGCGTGGTCACGATCAGCGCCCCGGCCACCGGGATCTTCTGGGCCAGGGTCAGCTGGATGTCGCCGGTCCCCGGCGGCAGATCCACGACCAGGATGTCGAGGCCCTGGCCCTCGTCCCCGCCCCAGCGGGTGTCGTTCAGCAACTGGGTCAGCGCCGAGGTGGCCATCGGGCCACGCCAGATCATCGGCGTGTCCTGCTCGACCAGGAAGCCGATGGACATGGTCTCCACCCCATGCGCGCGCATCGGCACGATGGACTTGCCGTCAGGACTGTCGGGACGACCGGACAGCCCGAGCATGGTCGGGATGCTGGGGCCGTAGATGTCGGCGTCGAGCAGGCCGACCCGCAGCCCCGTGGCCGCAAGCGCCACCGCGAGGTTGACGGCGGTGGTCGATTTCCCCACCCCGCCCTTCCCCGACCCCACGGCCAGGAGGTTGCGGATGCGCGGCAGGGGCACGAGATCGGGCTGGACGGCGTGCGGGGGAAGGCGGGCGGGCATGGGAATCGTCATGCGGATATTGTCGCCGCCAGCTCCGGCGGCGACCAGCACCCGGATCCATACGAAGAATCAAAAATAAGTACGCTCGTTTTGAGACAGAAATCACGCGACCATTGCGGCATGGAAGCGTGAAGTCCTCATGACAAACACGTTAACCCCATGTTAAGTTCGCAGGGGATGGCCGGGGACACAGGCCATCCGATATCGAAAACGACTTGCAACCGGGGAAACAAATGACTTCACGCAACTCGCGCGCCCTGCGGCGCTGCCAGCTCACAACGGCGATCCTGTCGACGCTCCTGCTCTCTGGCGTGGCTTTCGCACAGGACAACAGCAACACCTCCGGCTCCCAACAGAGCCAGCAGGGCAACGAAGAATCCGGCAATCTCGACCGCATCGTGGTCACCGGCAGCCGCATCAAGCGCTCCGAGGTCGAGGGGCCGTCGCCGGTCACCGTGATTTCGACCGAACAGCTTCAGCGCGAGGGCTTCGTCACCGTCGCCGATACACTGCGCACGATCACCCAGAACGCCGGCTCCAGCCAGAACGAGCTGAACTCGGCCGGCGGCTTCACGCCGAACGGTTCGCCGATCAACCTGCGCGGCCTCGGCGAAGGCCGCACCCTGCTGCTGATCAACGGCCGCCGCGCCGCGGACTACCCGTTCCCGTACAACGGCCAGAGCAACTTCCAGAACTTCGGCAACATCCCGACCGCCGCGGTCGAGCGCATCGAAATCCTCAGCGGCGGCGCCTCGGCGATCTACGGCTCCGACGCCGTGGCCGGCGTGATCAACATCGTTCTCAAGAAGAACTACACAGGTAACATCCTTTCCGTACGTGCAGGCACCACGACCGAAGGCGGCGGTGACTACACTGACCTGCAGTGGGTCGGCGGCGTGACCGGCGACAACTGGAGCCTGACCTACGCGGCCCAGTACTACTACGACGAACCGGTCTACGCCTTCCAGCGCGACTTCATGGACTCGCGCGACGACAACCCGCTGCCGCCCGCCGTTCTCGGCAACCAGCCGGC
Source organism: Lysobacter sp. (assembly GCA_019634715.1). GTDB lineage: Bacteria > Pseudomonadota > Gammaproteobacteria > Xanthomonadales > Xanthomonadaceae > Lysobacter_I. The sequence goes on along the minus strand of JAHCAU010000003.1, from coordinate 65,784 downwards.
CAGCGCCCTGCTGATCCTGCGCTCGGGCATTCCCCAGGGTTCGCCCAGCCGCATCACGCCGCCGGCCGGCACCTGCGAACGCTTCGGTGGTGAGTTCGTCGATTGGACCTACCGCGCTCTGTATACGGGAACCCATCCGCTTGCGGGTCAGAGCTATGTGACAGGCAACACGTGCGGCTACTTCAAGGACGTCGGCTACCAGACCATCAACAACGGCAACGACGACTTCTCCGGTTACCTCTACGGCACCATGCAGTTCGACAATGGCATGGAACTGTGGTCGAGCCTGATGGGCTATTACTCGAAGTCCGAACTCAGCGGCGGCCTGGAATTCTTCGGCGGCCCCCATACCGATGGTGTCGGCACGCGAACGGCGGCCTTCTTCGCCACCAACCCCAGCATCAACGGCAACGTGCAGGTCCAGCGCATCTTCACACCGCAGGAAGTCGGCGGCCTCGAGGCCACGAACCAGAAGTTCACCGAGAAATCGCTTGATTTCGCGGTTGGCCTTCGCGGCAACTTCGGCGAGAAGTTCGACTGGGATCTGACCATCGGCCGTGCGGATTACAAGGCCACGCGTACTCGTCCGCGCCTGGATGGCTCCGCGGTCACCGAGTTCTTCATGGGTCAGATCCTTGGCTTCAATGGCACGGTCCCGCGCTACGAGATCAACCTTGACCGCTGGTATCGCCCGATCACGCCGGAAGAATACCGGGCGATGTCGTCGATCCTGAAGTACGAGGCCGACTCCTATGTCACCCAGGGCAGCTTCGTGGTCAGCGGCGACCTGTTCGAAATGCCGGCGGGCCCGCTCGGCATGGCCGCCGTGCTCGAGTACACCAAGCAAGGCTACGACCTGAAGTCGCCGGAAGGCATCCTGCCGACCAATCGCACGGTCTACAACCTGACCGGCACCAACGGTGGCGGCGATCGCGATCGTTATGCCATCGGTGCGGAAATCAGCATTCCGATCTTCAGCATGCTGAAGGGCAGCTTGGCCGGCCGCTTCGACAAGTACAACGACATCACCAACGTCGATGATGCGAAGACCTGGGCCGCAGGCCTGGAATTCCGCCCGGTCGACTCGCTGCTGCTCCGCGCCAACTACTCGACGAGCTTCAAGGCGCCGGACATGCACTTCGTGTACAACGAAGGCAGCGGCAGCTTCAGCAACGCGCTCGACACCTTCCGTTGCCTGTCCACCGGCAACTTCGCGACGCCGCCGGCCGGTCAGCCCAATCCCTGCGGCACGACCCCGTTCGTCTACTCGATGTTCGCGACGAGCAAGGGCGAGCCGACGCTGGAAGAAGAGACGGGCAAATCGCTGACTGCCGGCGTCGTGTGGGACATCACCGACAATCTGTCGGTGCAGGCCGACTACTATTCGGTCAAGCTCGAGGGCGCCATCGCCAATTTCACGTCGACCTACATCCTCGACAATGAAGCGGGCTGCCGTACGGGCCTGACCCGTACGCGCGAGACATATCAGTTCGACATCAACAGCGCTTTCTGCCAGGAGATCATCAGCCGCGTCACCCGCGAGCCGGCCCCGGGCGAACCCAGCGATCGCGTGATCGGCATTCGCAGCGGCCCGGTGAATCAGTCGTACAGGCGCATCAACGGCATCGACGCCTCGGTCAGGTACCGCATGGACACCGATCGTTTCGGCGATTTCAACTTCGCGCTGGAATGGTCGCACGTGCTGGCCAATGAACGACAGATCTTCGCCACCGATAACATCGATCGCGATTTCCGTGACGACCCGGGCAATTTCGACTTCCGCAGCCGCATGCGCGGCTCGGTGGGCTGGCAGAAGGGCGACTGGGCTGCGAACGTGTTCATGACCCGCTACGGCAGCCTGCCCAACTGGCAGGAAACCGCGCGCGTCGCCCCGTACTTCCTGTGGAACGCCAACATCGCCAAGAAGATCACCGACAAGGCGACCGTCAGCTTCTACGTGAACAACATCTTCAACAACTTCCACCCGGACGACAGCGGTTTCAACACCTACCCGTACTTCTGGCGTGGCTACAGCCCGATGGGTCGCACCATCTCGGCCCAGTACACCTACAAGTTCAACTGATCGAACGTTGTACACGTGATACGAAGGAGCCCGGCGAAAGCCGGGCTCTTTTGCATGGGGTGTTCGACGTCACCTCGCTTTCCGGAAGGATCACGGTCGCATCGATCACGAACGGCCGCACCGCATGCGGCAATGGAACGCGGCGCGCAGATCATCCACGCGATCGACGAACAGCGATGTCGAATGCTCCTTGACCACAACGGTGAAGAAATACGTGCCACCAGGCGCCCAGGCTCGACGATCGTTCGGCATGCCGACAGCATCGCGGCACCCACATCACCGCCCGATCTGGCAATACACCGCCACACCCTCAGAAAAATTGGATCGCGTAGGGTGGGCATTTTGCCTAAGGTCTCCCCACTTTTTCCTGGGACATTTGCCCACGCCACGTTCCGATCCTGCAGGCAATCCGAACCAACTGCGGTGGCCAACATCGCTGCCGCAACCATTCCAGACCTCGGCGTTGATCGCTGTATCGATGACGATGATTCTCTTGCGACGTCATCGGATCAAGCTTCACGCCCTCCGTCCTGAACGCTTTCGCCAGCAGCCATGCCGCAAAGGCCGCCATTGCATGGAGCAACAGCAATACGGCCAACCGCTTCGGCTCCCGACTCAAACTGTCTTCGAATCCCATCCCGAATCGATGGCTTTTCAAGTCCCGGAATGCCAGTTCGATCTGCATCCGTCTGGAATAGATCGCCACGATCTGTGCTGCACTTGCCAATTGTGGCGACAGTGATGTCGCAAGCAACCAAGGCTCGCGTTCGCGCTTGAGGATCTTCTCGATCATCCTGCCGCGCGATGGTGTGCTCGCACGCGAGTCCTGCTTGCGAGGTTTGCGCCGGATGCGGACCAGGAAGCACGCCCACGGCCGACCCTTCACTATCTCCCACTGTCCCAACGTCTGGGCATTCCCTGTAGCGCCCGCATGCAGCGTGTTGCACGGGCGCCAGGCACGATGCCCTTGCCTGACTTTCGTGTTGTTGCGCAATCGACCGACATAGTCCCACCCCCGCGCCGCAACGGCCCTGAACCAATCGCTGCGAAAACCGGCATCGCTGACGATCACCGGGCGCTTGCCCGCCGGAACCATCTGCGCCAGGGACTCAAGAAACGCCAGATGCGCCCGTGGCGAGTTCAGCTCCGAAATCGGATAAATCCGTTCGCACACCGTGAGCGATCGACCACCCACCGGCACCGCCGCGCGTAGCAGGCACCAACGCCCGTCCCCCTTCAGATCCGACCAGTCCACCACGATCACCGGACACGCCTCAGGCATCAGCCAGATCGCCATCGCAAGATGCAGGGCATCCAGCTCTCTGTGCAGATGCCGATTGCTCAGCAATCGGTCCAGAGCCTTCAGCGGCGCATGCGCAAAGGTGGCGCCGGGCCAGGAACGGGCAAGATCGGTCAACGTCAAACGACGACCGCCGATCAACGACTCGACAGCACGCATCAAGACCTTGCGTCGGCCACCATGCATGAGCTCTAGCGCAGGCGAGAGCGCACGGCTCAAAATGCCGGTTGCGTGCATGGCGTGGTCCTCAGGCTTCGACACCCCGAGGAAAAAACCGCGTCATGCACGCACCGTTTTTGCGGACACTACCCCCTATCTCATTGATCCGCAATCAGAAAAAGTGGGGAGACCTTAGGCATTTTGCCCACCATTGCAACAACGACACGGCGGCGAACAATGATCGAAACCGATTGTTACCGCCGCGTCATTGACAAAGCGGTGGGCTTGAAGCCCACCCTACGGCGCTGGCCAAGTACGGTATCGCCATCGCCCAAGGGCCGGGCGCGCTGCGCAAGGCAATCTCCGAACTTCTGGAAGATGCCGACAACGGCCTGAGCTTCGGATTCCGCGAATTGCTGTCAGAGCTGTACGAGGAACTCAAGCAACTGCAGACGAGTATCGACACGCTGAGCGAAAGGATCGAACGACAGGTTCGGCAGGATGCCGATGGCCGCCGACTGCTGGAAATCCCGGGTGTTGGCCCGCTCACGGCCAGTGCGCTGATCGCCGCCGTCGGCGACGCCAGGCAATTCCGCAACGGTCGACAAATGGCCGCATTTCTGGGCCTGGTGCCAAAGCAGCATTCCAGCGGAGGCAAGGCCCGGTTGTTCGGCATCCACAAACGCGGCGACAGCTATCTACGCAGCCTGCTGACGCATGGCGCACGCAGCGTGCTGCGCACCGCCGCCAACAAACCCGACGACCGCAGCCGATGGCTGATGAATCTGGCAACACGACGCCATCGGAACATCGCCACCGTCGCCCAGGCGAACAAGACTGCTCGCATCGCCTGGGCGATCCTGACCACAGAGCAGCGTTACCGCCCCGCCTGACCCTGAAACCAACCATCACCGAGTTTGCCAATCGCCGATGGCGATCCCAGGGAAGACCAGTGCGGGAAGAGCCTGAGTAAGGCGCCGGCCTTCGAGGCCGAGAATGCAACAAGGCACCCGCACGCGACTGTGCTCCATCATGGCCAGAAACCGAAGGCTTCATTCATCAGGCCGAATATACGTTCGCAATCTCACCTTGGATCAAAAAGCGCTTGGCAACGGGGAAGAGTCCATATACGCCTTACGGCCTTTGCTCCTCGCGGCTAGCGTCGCATAGGGCAGGTATACGGTTCAAATTACAGACTTGATTGAGGACAAGCGCACCTTCTCACATAGCAAACAGATCTCTGCACCAATAGACGACTCGATGATCAGTAAGAAGATTTCAGATCTTTGAATTCGCATCAAATAATCATCAATCGTGATGAGAGAAAAATACGATGGAGCGTCCACGCAAGAGCTAACCCACTGAAGCTTTTCTCTTATATGGGCATCGCTGAGCTTATGAGTGCCAGTCAGTAAAATCCTAGAGACAACATTTTGCGTCACAATGTCAATGGCGCGGAATGCCAGCACGCCACTGCCGCGAATGACGAGGCTTTTTTTTGAGGGGCTTAAGTACTCGATTTCTATACAGAGTTCTTCTTTTAAAAACCTCAATTGCACGAGTTCGGCATCATGGAAACTTGCCAAATCGGAGAGCAAAACATCCATTATTTTTTCTCCCGCTGCGGTTTTGGTTTTGGCTCATCGCGGAGCGGAACCGGCCGCCCGTCACCTCTAATGGGCTTTCCATCTGGACCTCTAGTCCACGGATGCTCATGGGGCTGACCTTGACCATGATCGTGGTCGTAGTCTACGTCAAGCTCGGGCAGACCATCGTCTCCGTATAGTCTCTCTTGGCCACTTCCTGGATTTACATGCACAGAGCCGGGCTCACCAGAATTTGGAGTCTTAGATGGACGCTGCCCTTCCTTCGCCCCCTCATCACCTTTGCCGGCCTCAGGTGCGCCGCTACTCGCACTTCCCTCGCTTCGCTGATTATGATCGCGAATAAGGGTGGTCGTGCGTGAAGCGAAATACGCAATCACCACCGTTCCAGCAGCTTTGGCCGCGTTGCGACACAACGTATTCAGTGCGCACACAACAACAAGAGGCGGCAAAGCTGCGATTGCTCCAGTACGACCATCCGGATCGTTATATAGGTATGGATTGTTATAGCCATATGCGTATCTATTAAAATGCCTATGGTCACCGCCATAGGCCGTCACCGGATCCACACTCAAAAACCTACCAACCGACTGATCGTAATAGCGCTGCTGCATATACGTCAGCCCGGTCGCGGCATCCATGACATGCCCGGTGTAGCCGATGCCGTTGTGGTTCGGCTTGCCGATGATCGCACCCCAGGGCTCGTAGTCCATGCGCTCGATGATCTGGCCGGAGGCATCGGTCACCGCGACCGGGCTGCCGAGGGCGTCGGTGTGCTGGTACTTCACTTCCACCGAAACGCCCCACTTGTTCTCGCGGGTCGCAATGACGCTCCCCGCGAGATAGATATTCTCCTTGGCCGTGGTCGGCGTGCCGTGATGATCCTCTTCGTACGGGATCTGCCCGTTCTGGCTGTACATCGAGAACGACAGGGTGCCCGTGGACGCCCCAGGCTGTGGTGGCCGCCAGTTCATGATGCGCCGCCCCAGTCCGTCGTAGCGATAGGCTTCCTTGTTCATCACCGCGCGCAGGCGATTGCCGTAGTCGAAATCGTGGATCTGCCCGTTCTTGTTGCGCAGATTGCCTCGTGCGTCGTAATCGATGGCAACCACGGTCGCGCCTGCTGTGTTGCGGATGCTGGTCAGGCGATTCCGCGCATCGTAGACGTACTCGGCGTAATCCTTGACGCCCGAAAGCGTCCAGGACTTGAGGTTGTCCAGCGCGTCGTAGGTCATGCGATGCCAGTGGTCACCGCCGAAGCTGCCCGACCCGGCAGCCGTCAGTCGATCCAACTGGTCGTACTGCATCCAACGGTCGCGCGGATCCCAGCCGACGCCAAGATTGTTGGCGATATGCTCGACGTTGCCATTCGCATCGTAATAGTTCTGATAATCGAGCACGCCGCCACTGCTGATCGTGCGTTCAGGCAGTTGGCGCGCATTCTGCGTCATCGTGTGCACGATGCCGTTCCCATAGGTGAACTGTCTGAGTGCGCCGTTCGGGTGGTACTGCGCGCCAGTCGCGAACGTGCCGGCCTTGGTCGGCTGACCCAGCGGATTCGGCGCATAGTCGACGACCAGCCCGGTCGGGTAGGTCTGCGTAGCCATCGTAGGCATAGCCGACCGACCACGAGTACCAGCCCGGTTGTGCGAGCGTTTCACCCGTCAGGAGGCGACGCTTGTTGTAGGCGTATGTGGTGACGACCGGCGCCGCATTGTTGATGTCGTTGTAGGCCGTGATGCTCTTCGGCAGATTGTCTTTCTCGTAGGTCCAGATCTGGTTGCCCATGCCGCCGTTCGGGAAGTTCAGATGCGTCAGGCGATTCCGGGCATCGTACTGACGCGTCACGACATGTCCGGAGTTGCTCGCCGCCGCGTATTGGCAGTCGGTGAGCGACCCGTAGGCCCCTGCGTCCAGACCGGCGGCCTGCCAGGTCGGGTTCCCGGCATCGTCATAACCCATGACCGTCGCCCCGGTTTCAGGCTCGATGGTCTTGCACAGTTGGGCATTGCCGTCATACACATAGCGGCGTGTAGCCGACAGCGTGTTCGCAGCATTTCGCTGGGTCAGCTGCAGCGGCCAGCCGAACTGCGGATGGCGGCCGATCTGGATGACCTTGCCTTCCGGCTGCTCGCTGAGGATCGGGAAGTCATGGGTCGGCTGGTCCCATGCCATGAAGCTGGTCGTGGTGCTGAACCCCTTCGGATTGGTCACCAGGGTTTTCAGGCCGGACAGATACTGGGTCGTCGTGGCGAGCACGCCATGCTCGCTGTCCTGCTCGACGCGGGTGACGCGATCGAGCGCATCGTAGAAGGTGCGCGTACCCGTATCGCCGGGAATGGTCTGCGACGATGGATACGACTGGAAGCTGACGCGGCCACTGGTGTCGTAGGCGGTCTTCGATGCGCGCAGCGTCGCGGCCACGTTCTGGCCGTCGTACTCGTGGGAAAGCACCGGTCGCCACAGCGCGTCCATGTAGGTGATCGCAGTGCGGTGGCCCGTGACCTCGGTCAGGCGCCATTGGCCGACGGAAAATCCTTGCGGCTTCCAGTCGTTGGCACCGATCGGCTGGAAGCTGCGATAGGTGGTGTGGTACGCAACGCCGTCTCCGGTCGGCTGGACGATGCTGGCCAGCCGGCCCATGGCGTCGTAGCCGTAACCCGTCACCGAACCGACTTCGTCGGTCACGGACGTGATCCAGCCGCTGTCGTTGACGGTGGCGGATTCGGTCGCGCCATCCGGCGCCTCGGGTGTTGCCGGGTGGCGAATCAGTTGCGGTATGCCGCGTTTCCAATTGGAGAGCGTAATGGTGTTGCCCTTGCCGTCGGAAACGGTGGCGAGGGTGCCGTCAGCGTTGTAGGTCAGCGTCTGCTGCAGCTTGCCGAACTTGTGAATCTTCCAGGGTTGAGCCAACGAGGTGTACTCGGTCTCGGTGGAAGTCATCGAAGTGGTCGCAGTCCCTCCGTTTGGAGTCGAATTGAGCGTGTGCTGACGCAAGGGCTGGCTCAGCACCCACAGTGAGCGTTGGTCGAGATAATCCGTAGTCCGGGTTCTCGAATAGCCCAAGGTATTCGATTCGGTCGTACTGGCAGGGCGTGCGAAGGCGTCGAAACTCGCATGGCTTGCGGTGTACTCCACGCCGTCTTGAGTGGTCTTCGACGAAAGCGTCGGGACGATCAGCGTCGCCATCGGATCAAACGTGTTGATGCCTGGGTATTGGCCTACGTGGATCGGGAAGAGATCGCTCGTCGTCGGGAAATAGTAGGTATGCCACGTTTCCGATTTGAGCGTTCCGCCATCGATGACGCTGGAACTGAACAGGCGGCCTTCGTTCCTGTTGTACTCGACGCCATATCGATAGCGCTGCTTCACACCGTCAGGCTTGGTCACCGTCACATATTTGGTCCCCGGTGTGTCCGAACATTCAATGCCAGCCGGGCACCACCCATAAGGCTGGGATGGGGCCGAGCATGCTGCGCCAGTGCACTTCGTCCCAAAGTCGGGAACCCAGCCGTAATCGTATTGCCAAACCCGGTTGCCTATTGCTGCTCCTGTGATGCTCTTCCGTGTCAGGGAAAAATTGTCGAAGTAACTGGGGATGGCTTCAAAGCAGTAACCTTCCGTCGGGGACATGGGCAGCCACGTCACGCCTCCAAAGGTGTGCGTCCTGTGGTGCATTTTCTGTTGGAACTCGAACTTGCCATGTGCTCCGGACGGATGGATGATGCTGAAGTTGAATTTGCCGTATGGCAGGGGAATGTCGGGACAGGATTGAGGTGGGGGGGCTCCCGTCGGGGGGACCCCAGTCAGCATCGGCACATATCGAGATATCAATTGATGCTCGATTGAGTAACTCCATTTCGAGCCATCGGGACTCGTCGCACTCTCCAAATATAGCGAATTGCCTGCTCCGCGCCACTGCGCCGTTGCGTATGTATAGGTCCATGTTCCTTGGGATGACGAGGCGCTTGATACTTCAGCGCCTGTGTAGGCAAGATTGATCCAGCGGCCATCATTAGACTCTATGCGCGTCAACTTATCGCCGGAGTATATGTAGTTGACGAAATTGCCGAAGCGATCTTCCACTCGCGTTGCTACGAGGTAATAGTGCTTTCGCGTGGCGCTCGACCCCGAGCCGTTGACCCAAGGCTTTTTGACGGTCGATGCCTTCCGTACGATCATCCAGTCGAAGAAATATCGTTGGCCCTCCGGCGTAACGGCGAGGAAGCCTTCGCCGGGATGGCCGTTTTTGAGTGATGGAATACAGCGGATGCGACTGAAGCCCTGAGTGATCCAGTGATAGGTTTGGCCGTCCTCGACGCTGGTAACCTTGGCCTGGTTGTCGACGAACAGAAGTTTTGAGCCCTGCCCAGGCAAATGCATGCGATTGCCGTGCCAGACATCTTCTGGTGATACGAAACTCTGGCTTGGTCCGGTGTACGGCGCGGATGGTTTCGAACAGCGCTGATGGGTGTTGTCGCTAGCCACCCAGCCATGACTCTCAGTGAATGTCCCCTCGATCAGAGGAACATCTGTGTCCCAATTGTTGAAACCTCCAAGGTTCTCCCCGTCGATCGATGGGGAAATGCTGAACTTTCGACCAAGCCGGACAGGCAGGGCACTGTTTCCCGGAATGTCGATGTCGACGACAGAGAAGCTGGTCGCGCCGTTGTAAAGACTGACCTCTTCGCCGAAAAGCTGATCGGTGAGCGGCGTCACGCGTTCCGATGCCTTCACTTTCTTGCCGTATTCCTGGTACGGCTCGACTGTTGGAGTCGTCTGTGCATTGGCGGCGATAGCCAGGGAGAGCAGCGCGATCGCCGAGAGTCCCTGGCGAAAGAAGGAAGACATGCGATGTCCTTGAAAGTTGGTTAAGACCGGCGCGGCGATGGCGAGGCCGAGGTCCGATAGGTGGGGCTTGGAATTCGGGCCATTGTCCCAGCCGTCCAGGGGCGGGACAAGTTGTGGCCTCTGCATATCCTGATGGGTCGATGTCTCGCTGACTGAGACCCGGACCCGGGCAGGCGCGTCCTTGCCTCGGACCTCGCGCCCGTCGGGGAGGAATCCACATCGCCCCGTGGCGCCCTGCCGCTCGCCCCCCGCCTGTGGCACACTGCCCATGCGCACGCGCATGCCCGGGGGACGGGCCGCGGCGCATCCAGTCAGGGGCCGGTCCACGGATGTGTTGTCGCCCATCGGGCGACCCGGGTTGTGTCGGGCGGTAACCAGCATCGGGAGTATGGGAATGAGTCGCACGTCGTTGATGGCGCAGCTGATGCGCCTTGCGCGTCTGTCCGCGCATTGCGAATCCACGGGACAAAGCGCGCAGGAAGCGATCGAGCGGGGTGCCGAGCGGGACGCCCTCGGCGATGCCGGGCGGCGCAGGTTCGCGCAGGGGGCCACCGCTGCGGCGGCGGTCGCGGCCACCGGGGCGATGGCGCCGGGGGCCTTCGCGAAGGTCGGGCGCATCCGCACGGCCATCAAGCGCGCCACCGCGACCGAGAATGTCGCCGTGATCGGCGCGGGACTGGCCGGTCTGTCCGCCGCCACCGAACTGGCGCGGCGCGGCGTCGCCGCACGGGTGTTCGAGGCCGACAACCGGGTCGGCGGTCGTGTCCACAGCGTGCGCGGGGTCTTCCCCGGCCAGGTGGCCGAACTGGGCGGCGAGTTCATCGGCACCTCGCACCACGTGATGCTCGGCTACGCGCGGATGCTCGGGCTGACGCTCGAGAACGCGTCGCTGTTCCCGGGCGTGCGCTATTTCGATTTCGGCGGCCAGCGCTACAGCGAAGCGCAGATGGTCGAGGAGTTCCACGGCTTCGCGGCATCGATGCGCCAGGACCTGGGCACGCTGGGCACGCCGACCGCCGACCGCTTCACCGAGGCCGAGAGTCTGTACGACTACATGAGCCTCGACGATTACCTGCAGTTGCATGGCGCCGGCAGCACGCTGCGCAAGCTGATCGGCGCGGCCTACGCCACCGAGTACGGCGCCGGCATCGACCAGACCAGCGCGCTGAGCTTCCTGCGCTTCGCGCATGCGGACAAGCGCAGCAAGTTCACCGCGTTCGGCATGCAGGCCGACATGCACCTGCACGTGGTCGAAGGCAACGACCGCATCGCGACCGGCCTGGCCGAGCGCCTGCCGGTGCCGCCGACCCTGGGGCATCGCCTGGTCGCCATGCACAAGCGCGCGAACGGGCAGATCCGCCTCACCTTCGATGTCGCCGGCCGCAGCGTGCAGAGCGACCACGACGCGGTGGTGATGACCCTGCCGTTCACCGTGCTGCGCCGCATCCACCTCGACAGCAGCCTGGGGCTGCCGGCCTGGAAGCGCTTCGCGATCAACAGCGCCGTCGCCGGCGACAACAGCAAGCTGATGGTGGGGTTCCGCGAATCGTTCTGGTACACCCGCCATGGCCTCAACGGCAGCGGCTACAGCGACCGCCCGGGCCTGCAGGCCACGTGGGAAACCAATGCGGTCAAGGGGGGCGCGGAAGGCGCCATCCTCACCCGCTACCTCGGCGGCGAGATGGCGCGCACGCAGGACGACACCCGCCTGCAGCTGGAAGCGAGCCGGTTCCTCGTCGATCTCGAAAGCGTCCTGCCGGGCGCGATGCGCGGTGCCCGCGTCGATGGCAACGGCCATCTCCTCGCGGCCGGTGCCAACTGGTCGGCGAATGCCCTGAGCAAGGGCTCCTATGCCAGCACGCGCCCCGGCTACTTCACCACCAGCGCGCATCACGAAGCCAAGCCGATCGGCAACCTGATGTTCGCGGGCGACCACACCAGCAGCTTCTACGAGTGGCAGGGCTTCATGGAAGGCGCGGCGCTGTCCGGCCTGCGTGCGGCCAGCGAAGTCTTCGGGTTCCTGCGCGGGCGCTGAGCGCAGCGATACCGGCGATGTCCCACGGGGCGGCTTCGGCCGCCCTGTCTGTTTTTACAGTGTCCTCGGCCGCGCACAAGGCGTCCTTCGGCGTCGCGATGGCGCAGAATGCATCGGAACAAGGGTGGACCGGCCCCTGGCCGCGTCCGTGACGACGACAGACAGGGAGCGTGCGCGATGTTCGATGCGGATGGGGACACGGATTCACGGGGCGGGGATTCACGCGGCGGGGATTCACGGGGCGCGCGGGAGGGAAGCGGCATGGACAAGATCGAGCGCCACGATGCGGGCATCTCGCGGCGTGCCTTCCTGCGCAGAGGGGCGGGGCTTGCCCTGGTCGCGGGCCTGCCCGGATGGCTTTCGGGCTGCGTCACGCGCCCGGGCAGCGGCTCGCCGCCCTGGGCCGAGCTGGCGGCCAGCCTGCAGGGCAACCTGCTGCTTCCGGATGCGCCGGATTTCCGTCAGGTCGCCGCACCCTGGGCGCTGCAGTACGCATCCCGGCTGCCGCAGGCGATCGCGATGTGCGCCAGCGAGGCGGACGTGCGCAACAGCGTGCTGTGGGCGCAGGCCTACGACGTGCCGCTGGTGGCGCGCAGCGGCGGGCATTCGTATGCCGGCTATTCGACCACGCCCGGCCTGATGATCAATGTGTCGCAGATGCACTCGGTGGACATCGATCCTGCGACCGGCGTGGCCCGGCTCGGTGGCGGCGCGCGCAACAGGAACGTGTATGCGGCCTGTCGTCCCTTCGGTCGCGCGGTGACGCATGGCCGCTGCAAGGAGGTCGGCGTGGCGGGGCTGGTGCTCGGTGGCGGCATCGGCTTCAACATGCGCGCACACGGCCTGACCTGCGATGGCCTGAAGGAAACCCGCATCGTGCTCGCGGACGGTCGCGCGCTCACCTGCAACGCGCGCGAGAACAGCGACCTGTTCTGGGCCTGTCGCGGCGCGGGCGGCGGCAATTTCGGCATCAATACCGGCTTCACCTTCGAAACCTTCGAAGTCGGCGACTACACCGTGTTCGATCTGGCGTGGAGCGACCGCCTTCCCGAGGTGTTCGATGCGCTGCAGGCGATGGCGCTGTCGGCGCCGGACGCGCTGGGGATGAAGCTCAGCGTCGTTGCCCGCGCGGGCACCCCGGGGTTGACGCTGTCGATCCTCGGGCAACTGGCGGGCACGCGCGACCAGCTGGATGCGCTGCTGGCGCCGGTCTTCGCGGTGCAGCGGCCGTCGAAGCAGACGATCGAATCGATGGCGTACTGGGATGCGCAGGAGTTCCTGTCGGAGGAAGGCTATCCCGAATACTCCCACGAGCGTTCGCGCTTCGTGCCCCGGTCGCTTTCGCCCGCGGCCATCGCGACCATCCTCGACGAACTGCGGGCCTGGCCGGGAACCAGCGTCGCCGCGACCTGGAAGTTCTTCCTGATGGGCGGCGCGATCGACCGCCTGGCCCCGGCGCAGACCGCGTTCGTGCATCGCGGCAACGCAATGATCTCCAGCATCGAGCTGGAGTGGACGGCGCAGGATCCGCGCGAACGGGTCGAGCGCAACCAGCTGTGGCTGTCGCGATTCCATGACCGCATGGAACGCTACACCTCTTCGTACTGTTACCAGAACTTCATCGATCCCGCACAACAGGATTACCTGCATGCGTACTACGGCGAGAACCTGGCGAAGCTGCGTGAGGTCAAGCGGCGTCATGATCCGAAGAACGTGTTCCGGTATCCGCAGTCGATTCCGGTCTGAAGGCCGTGACGGAGTGTGGGCGTTGCGGCGCGTCAGCGGATGCCGTCATGCAGGGGGAACGACATGACGGCATCGGAGGATCGTCGCGGCGATACGCTGCGCTGGATCGACCGACGGACGTTGCAGGATCTGCTCGCGGCCTATTACCGCGACCTCGGCTGGTGGGTGGAGGACGCCGCCGAGGAGGCGTGCCTCGATGGCGCCTGTCTGGTGCTCAAGCGCGATCGCGACATCCTCCTGCTCGATGGCAGCCACTGGGGCGCAGACCGGCGGCCGGACGATGCCGTGGCGTCGCTGATCCGCGCCGTCGAGCGCGCGGGCGCCACCGGTGGGATCCTCGTCGATCGCGGATCGTTCTCGCGTGCGGAGCATGAGGCGGCCAACCGCCACGGCCACATCCGCCTGATCGACGATGACGGCTTGCGTGGAATGCTCGGCGATGTGCCGGAACACGACGAACAGGCCGCGCCACAGGCGCCGCCACCGGCATCCCCGCTGCCGACGCCGCAGGTGACGCGTCACCGCAGGCCACCGGTGCGCGCGGCGCGGCGCGGCACCTGGCTCCTGTGGCTGGTCGCGCTGGTCTGCCTGGTGGTGTTCATCCTGCTCGTGCGCGCGCTGCTGGCGCGGACGGCGGATACCGCGATGCCGCCGGAGACCGTCGCCGGTCCCGCGCCTGCCGCCGCACCGCGAGGCCCCTCCGGCGCCGTTCGACTCGACGAACACGCTGCCGCCGGCGATGCCGCCGCGCACATGCTCGCCGCCCGGGCTGCCGCGCTGCGTGGCGACCAGGCCGCCGTGGAGGCGGAGCTGCATGCCGCGAACGACGGCTTCCGCCGTGCGATCCGCCTGGCCGACCCGGCGCGTCGCGTGGACCGGGAGTCGGCGCGGGTCGCGGTACGCGATGTGCCGGGCGTGCGTTCGGCGGTCTGGATCGATCACGAGAACCTGTTCGTCATCGTCTCGGCCAACGCGCAGCGCAGCCACGCCACGATCGATGCCGTGTGCAGCGCGCTCGCGCCGCTGGGCGATACGCTGGGTGTCGTCGTGCACCTGCAGAGCGCCGCGGCGCGCAATGCCGACGAACTGGCCATCCTCGACCGCAACTGCCAGCTCGCGCCGGGCGAGCGCGCGCTGCTGCAGTCGCATCGCCAGGTCGACGTGGTGCCCGAGCACGTCCGCGCGCAGCACCGCGCGCGCAATCCTGCGGATGACCGCGACCAGGGGCGCAATGCGCAGCGCTTGCGCAGCGATGAGGCGATACGCGTGATCGAGTCGAGCACGCCTGAAATGTAACCGGCGGCGGCATTGCGCCGCCGCCGGAACGATGCGGCGGCCGCCGCGATCGTCTTCTCTTCGGACGCTTCGATCAGTTCGGGCAGGCCACGCCCACCGCGCTGAACGCGGAAGCCACGTCGGCCGTGGAATAGCCCAGATCGGTCGCGGCGGTGCGCATGCCGCAGGCACCCTGGTTGAAGTTCGTGCTCGACGTCCAGTACAGGTCGTTGGCGCGGGCGAAGACCTTGAACGCCTTCGGCACGTCCCAGCCGCTCCTGGTGGCCAGCAGGTAGAACGCCTTGTTGTAGACGCCGGAAGAGTAGTGCACGTTCATGCCGGTGACGAACTTCGAGGCATGGTCGATCGACTTGCCGTCCTGCGGCGGATTGGCCATGTAGCGCAGCGCACCCGTGCCCTTGAAGATCTGCGCGCCCACCAGGAAGTCGTTCGAACCCTTCATGTAGAACTCGGCGGCCTCGCCGGCGATGTCCGAATAGGCTTCGTTGATGCCGCCCGACTGGTTGGAGTAGGTCAGGTTCGAGTTCTGCGAGGTGAAGCCGTGCGAGACCTCGTGCGCGGACACGTCCAGGCTGACCAGCGGGTAGAACTTGGTGGCGCCATCGCCGAAGGTCATCGACGAGCCGTTCCAGAATGCGTTCTCGTAGCTGTTGCTGTAATGCACGCGCATCTGCAGCTGGAAGGTGAGCGGGCGCTTGCCGATGTAGGCGTTGTACATGTTGAACACGACCGCACCGAAGTAGTGGGCGTCGTTGAGCGGCGAGTACGCGCCGTTGATCGCCTTCACCGTGTTGCGCGGGCAGGTGTACGAGAACGCGGTCGAACCGCTGGTGCCGTGGTTGAGGTTCACGGTCTTCACGTTGGTGCTGTTCATCGAGCAGGTGGTGCCGCTCTGGGTCACGTCCAGCTTGCCGTACTGGGTGCCGTACTCGTACTGGCCGGTCTTCTGGTTGCCGCCTGGGCCGGTGCCGACCAGCGCGTGCTGCAGGTTTTCCCACTGGGTGATGACGCGGCCGCTGTTCGCATCGACCACGACGAACGGACGCGTCGGCGAGCCGCCTTCCGCGGTGTCGGCGAAATAGCTGACGACATAGGCCTTGCGCGCGGTGCCGAACTCGTCGATGTGGATCATCAGCTCGGTCTTCGCGTCGCTGACCTGCATGAAGCCCTGGCGCGTGCCCAGGCCGGCGCTGCGTGCGATCGAGAAGGCGCGCGCCTTGTTCACGCGCGGCGCGGCGGCGGAGATTTCCGAGCCGAGGCCGGCGACGGAGCGGCCGAACAACGCACGGACATTGCCGTTCGCGTCTTCGCTGACGACCACGTGCTCGCCGAACACCGGCAGACCCTGGAACGTCTGCTGGTAGCGGTAGGTGCGCACGCCGAGGCTGGTGTCGCGATCGAGCATGAGCAGGCGCGACTGGCGATCGAAGCCGAGCGCCTGCGCATGGCGGGCGTGGACCATGCCGCCGGCGTTGGCGCGGGCCAGCGTGGCGTTCTTCTGCGCGACCTGCGCGACGTTGGCCTGGTGCAGGTCGATGAACTGCGCGGCGGAGGCCGAGCCGGCCGTGGCCAGCAGCAGGCTGGCGCCGAGGATGCGGTATGCGGAACGATTCATTGCGATGACTCTCCCTGTTGTCGAAATGTGTGTTGTCGAAATGTGCGGCATCGAAATGCCCGGTATCGAAATCTCTTCTGTCGAAATGGACGGCATGCTGCGCTGCGACAGGTGCGGCCATGGCGAAACAGCCCGCGCCTGCGGGCGGCCATGACCGGAGTTCACTGCGATTCCCTGCCGCGGATGCGCGGCGCGACGACGCTATCCATGCTGCGCCGCGATGGTCAACGGGCAGCCGATGCGCGCGCAAGGTTTGCGCCGGAGCGAATCGAAACGTTGACGATGTGCAGGCAGACTTGCGATTCGCGTCACGGAGCCGTGTCGTGTTGCCCGCCTGTTACGGTGTTTCGTTGCGCGAATGTCCCGGGACAGCCGCTTCGATGCGCATTGCGCTGCCGCCAAGGTCGATCAATTCCGCTCAGCGCGGCACGCGCGCCATGCAGTCCCGGTAACGCGCGTCGACGCGGTTCGCGAACCAGGCCGTGGTGAGCCTGCGGGTGATTTTCGGGCTTTCCAGGCGGATGCGCGGCAGCATCGCGCGCGGCAAGGGCTTGCCGTTGCGCTTGTCCGCGATTTCGAACACGCGCGCATGCAACGCGCTGCCCTCGAAGTCGTGGCGATGCGCGTTCGACAGCGCGCGGCGGATCTGCGCAGGCTCCATGCCCAGCTTCGGCGCCAGCGTGCGCACGGCGCGCTCGGTGTCGCCGATGCCGTCGCCGGCCTTCGCGCGGCGATGGCGGACCAGGTCGCCGTCGAGGTCCAGAGGGATGCCGGTCGCCACCGAGACCGCGTTCTGGAACGCGGCATTGCGGCTGGCGTAGCGACCGGCGTTGAAATCGGCGAAGCGGTGGATGGGTTTTTCGTAGGAGGCGGGATAGTCGAGCAGGTGGGCGATGCCGAAATACATGCCGCCCCGGCGGGTGAAGACCTCGTGGCGGATCGAGCCGGCATGCGCGAACGGATACCGGCGATCGTCGGCGTGCGCTTCGGCGAAGGCGATGCTGACCTGCATCGGCCCACCGGTGCGGACCGGGTTGGCATCGGCGAGCAGCCGGCGGCCCAGCGGCACCTTCGCGATCAGTTCCTCGTAGACGTCGCTCAGTTCCTTTTCGGTCTGCACCTCGGCGATGCGCTGGTCCCAGGTGCGGCCATCGGGCGATTCCAGCTGCAGCGCGGCGCGCACCAGGAACAGCGGCACGCGTTTGCGCTCGGCGCGCGTCTCGATTTCCTTGCGTGCGATTTTCCCGAGGCCGGGTACCTTCGGCTGCGGGCTGAAATTGGATTCCTGGTCGGTCACGGCGATGACCGCGCAGAGGTTCGTGTGCGAAGGGTCGAGGTCCAGCGCGGCGAACGCGGCCTGGATGTCGCGCGCCCAATCCGCACGGTCCTTCACGTGGCGCGGCATCAGGCGCTCCAGCGTGCGCCGGGTCTCGTCAGGGCTGGGGCGCGATGTACCACCGTCGCAACCGGCCAGCAGGGCGATGCCGACGATCAGGGCCGCAGCCCGGTGCGGCAGGCGGGCGAGGGCGGGGCGCGGGCTGCGCGAGGATGCGTTCGAGGATCGGGCTGGCGGCATGCGCGCGACTCTAGCCGGGTGGCGCGCCGGGCGGGAAGCACGGGCCTCCGGCCGTTCGGTGCATCCGCTGCAACTGGCCCGGCCTGGTGCCGGCCCGGCATCGTGCTCGCGATGGTGGTCGCGAACGTGAAAGCCCGCGGCAGGCCGCGGGCTTTCAGGGGAGACACGGTGGTCGCAAGGACTCAGAAGTGCGGCTTTTCGCCTTCGGGCGTGGCGTTGTAGCGCTCGATCGACTCCAGGATGATCGACTTGGCTTCGGCGGCATCGCCCCAGCCGTCGAGCTTGACCCACTTGCCCTTCTCCAGGTCCTTGTAGTGCTCGAAGAAGTGGCCGATGCGCTCCAGCCAGTGTTCGCTGACCTGGCCGATGTCGTTGATGTGCCTGTAGCCGGCGAACACCTTCTCCACCGGCACGGCGAGCAGCTTCTCGTCGCTGCCGGCCTCGTCCTTCATGCGCAGCACGCCGACCGGGCGCACGCGGATCACCGAGCCGGGGATCAGCGGCAGCGGCAGGATCACCAGCACGTCCGCCGGGTCGCCGTCGCCGCACAGCGTGTGCGGGATGTAGCCGTAGTTGCAGGGGTAGCGCATCGGCGTGGACAGGATGCGGTCGACGAAGATCGCGCCGGTGTCCTTGTCCACCTCGTACTTGACCGGTTCGGCATCCTTCGGGATTTCGATGATGACGTTGATTTCTTCCGGCGGGTTCTTGCCGGTGGGGACGAGGTCCAGACCCATGAGGATGTTCCAGTGGCGGCGGTGAGGGCCGGCATTTTACGCTGCCGGCTGCTGCGCCGCAGCATCCCCCCGTCCCGCCCCGACCTGGTCCCGGAACGCGAACGGCAGCCGCGAGGGCTGCCGTCCGGATGCTGCGGGTGCCGGCCCGGAGGTCAGCGGATGCCGATGTCCACGCGCTGGGCGCGGTCCGGGTCGTCCGGATTGCCGCCGTATGACAGCGGTTCGAGGTCGATCCGGGTCATCTCGATGCCCTGGCCCTGGAGGGCGCTGCGCAGGGCATCGACCCGGGCCCTGGCCAGCGTCGCCGCCGCCTCGTCGCCGTCCCGCGGGAACGCCGAAATGACCGCCTTCGCTTCCAGGCTGCTCTTGAGCCGGACGACGATGGCGTTGATCGCCGGGGTCGCGTTGTCCGGGATCGCGCTGGAGCCGGCAGTGAAGTAGAGCGTGCTGCTGCCATCGGCGTTCGCCGCCATCGGCGCTGCCGCCGCTGCGGCTTCGGCCGCCTTCGCGGCCGCTTCGGCGGCGGCCGTCGCCGCGGCCACCTGGGCGGCATGCTCCGGCGGCGTGTCGCTCTGGGCCAGGTTCGCCGGCAGCAGCGGCACCAGCAGCAGGGCGACGATGTTGATGATCTTGATCAACGGGTTGATCGCCGGGCCGGCGGTGTCCTTGTACGGGTCGCCGACGGTGTCGCCGGTCACCGCGGCCTTGTGGGCCTCGCTGCCCTTGCCGCCGTGATGGCCTTCCTCGATGTACTTCTTGGCGTTGTCCCAGGCGCCGCCGCCGGTGCACATCGAGATGGCGACGAACAGGCCGGTGACGATCGTGCCCATCAGCAGGCCGCCCAGCGCGGCCGGGCCGAGGAACCAGCCCACCAGCACCGGGATGATCAGCGGCAGCAGCGACGGGAAGATCATTTCCTTGATCGCGGCCCTGGTCAGCAGGTCCACGGCCTTGTCGTACTCGGGCTTGCCCGTGCCCTCCATGATCCCCTTGATCTCGCGGAACTGGCGGCGCACTTCCTCCACCACCGCGCCGGCGGCGCGGCCCACGGCCTGCATGGCGTAGGCGCCGAACAGGAACGGGATCATGCCGCCGATCAGCAGGCCGATCAGCACATCGGGCCGGTCGATCGAGAAGTCCACGGCGTTCGTGCCGTACTTCTCGTCGAGCTTGTGCGCGTAGTCGGCGAACAGCACGAGCGCGGCCAGGCCGGCCGAACCGATGGCGTAGCCCTTGGTCACGGCCTTGGTGGTGTTGCCCACGGCGTCGAGGGCGTCGGTGGTCTTGCGGATGTCCTTGCCCAGTTCCGACATCTCGGCGATGCCGCCGGCGTTGTCGGTGATCGGGCCGTAGGCGTCCAGCGCCACGATCACGCCGGCCATCGACAGCATCGACACCGCGGCGATGGCGATGCCGAACAACCCGGCCAGCGCATAGCAGCCCCAGATCGCGGCGGCCACCGCCAGCACCGGGGCGGCGGTGGACTTCATCGACACCGCGAGGCCGGCGATCACGTTCGTGCCGTGACCGGTTTCCGAGGCGCGGGCGACGTCCTGCACCGGCTTGTATTCGGTGGCGGTGTAGTACTCGGTGATGACCACCATCGCCGCGGTCAGCGCCAGGCCGATCAGGGCGCAGTAGAAGATGTTGCGCGCGTTCTCGACGATCATCGCGTCGGTGACGAACCAGAAGCCGATGGCGGACAGCACGCCGGCCACGATCAGGCCCTTGTACAGCGCCTTCATGATCTTGCCGTCGCTGCCCACCTTCACGAAGAAGGTGCCGATGACCGAGCCGACGATCGACACCGCGCCCAGCACCAGCGGGTAGAGTACGCCGCTGTTGCCGTAGGTGGCGAAGGAGATGCCGGCGATCAGCATCGCCGCGACCACCGTCACCGCATAGGTCTCGAACAGGTCGGCGGCCATGCCGGCGCAGTCGCCGACGTTGTCGCCCACGTTGTCGGCGATCACCGCCGGATTGCGCGGGTCGTCCTCGGGGATGCCGGCTTCGACCTTGCCGACGAGATCGGCGCCCACATCGGCGCCCTTGGTGAAGATGCCGCCGCCCAGTCGCGCGAAGATCGAGATCAGCGACGAACCGAAGGCCAGGCCGATCATCGGCTGCAGCGCGGCCTTGATGCCGGCCTCGTCCGTGGCGCCCTTGCCGACCAGGAAGTAGTAGCCCGCCACGCCCAGCAGGCCCAGGCCGACCACCAGCATGCCGGTGATGGCGCCGCCGCGGAAACTCACCGCCAGCGCTTCGTTCAGGCCCCTGGTCGCGGCCTGCGTGGTACGCACGTTGGCGCGCACGGAGACGAACATGCCGATGAAGCCGGCCAGGCCCGACAGCACGGCGCCGATCGCGAAGCCTATGGCGGTAGGCCAGCCCAGGCCCGGGACGAGGCCGATCACCAGGAACAACACGACGCCAACGACGGCGATGGTGGTGTATTGCCGGCGCAGGTATGCGCTGGCGCCTTCCTGGATCGCCGCTGCGATGCCCTGCATGCGCTCGTTGCCGGCCGGCTGCGCCATGATCCAGCGCGCCGACAGGATGCCGTACAGGATCGCGATGACGGCGGCGCCGATCGCGATCCAGATTGCGTGTTGCTCAAGCATGAAACCCTCCCCAGAGTCTGATGGAATGTGACAGCGGAAGCACGTTGCAGCCGGACCGCGACCATGCGGTCTCGAGCGACGTCCCGACTATCGCACAGGCTCCGCCCGTCTTGGAATCCGCCCCGACGTCCCGGCGCAGGCGCGGCGGATGACGCGCCGCACCAATACGCAGCGGTGCGGACGCGTGCGTGTTCAGGCGCGATGGGGCACCCTGCCGTTCCCGAACGCACGAGTGCCATGCCGATGACCGTCGATTCCCTGTGTGCGCCCCTGCGTGCGGGCTGCGCCGGCCTGTTCCTGGCGCTGGCCTGCCTGCCCGCACTGGCGCAGCCGCCCGAAATCCGCCGCGAACCCTATCCGCCGCAGGCCGTGGGCACGACGCACACCATCCGCGTGATTCCCGAAACCTGCGCCTACCTGCGCGGCATGTTCACCACCGATGCCCTCGTGCCTTACCGCTATGGCGCATCGAAAACCCGCGAAGGCTGCCAGCCGCGCGCGCGCCTGGTCGATCCCGCGAAGGCGATGCCCTCCGAAGCGAAGGGCTGGATCCTCAACGACGTGGTGCGCATCCCGCAGGCCGGCTGCGCGTCGCGGATGGCGGTGATCCGCATCTGGCGCAAGCCGGTCGACACGCAGGTGCCGCTGGATGGCCGCGGCCAGGCGCGCATCTACCTGCAGGATGCGAAGCAGCAGGCGAAGTCCGGCACGGTCGCGAAGCTGCCGGAATATGCGGCGGTGCTGGAGATGGAAGGCCGCAGTTGCGGGGCTGCGGCCCAGGGTTGACGTTCCGCCTCAGGGCTTGCCTTCGGTCACGGGCGTTTCCGGTGCCGGTGCTTCGGATTCGGGCTCCTGCGCTTCGGGTGTCAGCGATTCCGCAGCAGGCGCTGCGGGTGTCTCGGCGGCAGGCGTTCCGTTGGCGACGGGTGCCGCAGTCGTTACACGAGACAAGGGGTTTTCGAGTTCGGCGGGAATGGCGGGCGCGCGTTCGGCAGTGAGCTTGAATCCCTCGATCGCCAGCTGGCGCGAGCACTTCCATGCAAGCGATGCAAGGATGTCCTTGGTCAGCTGCGCGCGATCCGCACTCAGCTGTTCAAGCGACGGACGTACCGGATTCTTGTGCGTCGAGGCAGTGCAGTTGCCCCTGCTGACGACCTTTCCGGACGCGGTATGGATCAGTTGTACGCCCAGGGAGTTGCCGACCCAGTATCCGTCCCATTTCCCCGGATAGTAGGCGTACATGGAGCCTATGTGCATGACTGACAGTATGTAATCGGAATCCGGATGGACCTTGACCAGTTCTGCGGGTTTGACCGACTTGGTGACTGTCGTGTCGACAGCCATCGGCACCATTCCGAACTGGTCGCGCAACATGTTCGCGAACTGTTCGCGGGCGATGATTGCCGGGTCGGGAATCTGGTTCTGTTCGACGAAATCGTTGCCGGCCTTGAACATCGCGCCTATCCCGATCAGGCCGAACATGGCCTTGCCGGCGGTCATCGCCTGAAAGGACTGGCGCTCGTGCAGGGTGACCGCGACGGATTTGCCCTGCAGTGCGGCGGCATCGGCCTGCGACAGCGCGGTGGCCTTGACCTTGAGCTGGTCGGCGTGGGACGGGAATGCCACGAAGGCGAGGGTGCCTGCAAGCGCTGCAGCAATGGCGGTTCTGTTCAAGGCGATACTCCTGTGTGGAGCGCGCTGTTTAACGTGCGGCCCGATCCGGGTCAATCGACGCCTGTCAGGGCAGCGCCTGCACGAACGCCTCCACTTCCCGGGTGTAGGCATTGTCCTCGCCGAGCAGGCGGTTGATCTCCGCGTGCGACAGCGGCTTTTCCATCAGCTGCGTGCGCGTGCCGAAGCCGGCGGCCTTGCCGAGGAAGGCGCGATTCGCGCTGCAGGAGTCGCGACGCCCGCTGGCACAGACGGCGAGGATGGGTGCGGTGGCGCCGTCGAGCTGGTGCATCGGCGAGACCGCGCGCCAGAACGCCGGGTCGTCGCCGAACGCGTTGCGGAACAGGCGGATGCGGCCGCGTGGCGAGGTCATCGTTTCGACCACGTCCACCGAGCCCGCGTCGAGCAGCACCGTCGCGCGCCAGGGCCGTGCGCCGGCTTCGCGCACCAGATCGGGCCGCGCAGCGAGCAGGGCGACGAGGTGCCCGCCGGCCGAATGCCCCATCAGCACGAAGCTGTCCGGGTCACCGCCGGCGCGCGCGACCACGCGCTGCGCTTCGGCCAGCGCACGGGCCACGTCGCGCGCCTGCTGCAGCGGGTCGGCGACGGGACACATGCGGTAGTTGGTCGATATGAAGAAGGCGCCGGCCTGTGTCCAGCGCGCGCGCTTGTTGTCGACCTGCCACGCCTTGTCGCCGAAAGCCCAGCCGCCGCCGTGCACATGGAACACGGTGGGCGCACCAACAGTACGTGCGGGCAGGTCGATGTCGAAGCGCTGCGCGGGATCGCCCCCGTAGGCGACATCGCGCATCGGCGCGGGCATCGCCCGTGTTTCGGAGGCGGGCGCAATGGGCTGCGCCGCGGGCCGCAACGCCGCGCCCAGGCCCAGCAGCGCGAACGCAAGCAGTGCCCAGGACTTGCGCCTGCACGCGCTCATGGTGCGCTGTCGGGGTTTCGCTGCTTGCGCTGTTCGCGTTTCTGCTGCAGCCATTCGCGACGCTGCTCCGGCGTCATCGACTGCAGCTTGCGGCGCAGCGCTTCGCGTTCCTGCGGCGACAACCGCTTCGACTCGTCGTACAGCGCGCGCATCCGCTGGCGGTCTTCCGGCTTCATGTCCGCCCAGCGGTGCATACCCTGGTGCGCTTGGCGCCGCTGTTCCGGCGTCATCGCCTTCCAGCGTTCGGCATGCATGAGCATGCGTCTGCGCTCGTTGGGATTGTCGTTCCAGCGGTCGCGCATCACCGCGATGATCATCTCGCGCTGCGCAGGGGTGAGCTGTTCCCAGTGCGGCGGCGGCGGGCTCTGCTCCTGCGGCGGTCGATGGCCGTGCGGGCCGTCGGGGGCGCCGCCGGGTGGGCCGGCCAGCGCCGAGGACATCGCGCCCGAGGCGAGCAGCGCGCAGAGCAGGCGGGCGAGGAGGGTGCTGCGGTTCATAGCGACTCCGTCACGGCGGCCAAGGTGTCTTCCGAACCCAGCCAGGCATAGAAATCAGGGGTTTCGTCGAATGCGCCGTAGCCGGTCGCATCGACGGCGTCGACCACGTCGAACTCCGCGGCGATCAGCGTATCGGGCAGCGGTGCGTCGGCGTTGGCCTGCACGGTCTCGACGGGTGTCGATGTCGTGGCCGGCCATGCCGGTTGCGTCGGCGCTGCCGGCGCATCGGCGATCCGCGGCGCGGGTACGCCGTCGTCGCGCAACACGAATACGCCGATCGCCAGCGCCAGCGCCGCGGTCGATGCCGTCGCGATCATCGGCCAGGCGCGCGCGGCGCTGCGGCGCGGTTGCAGGGCCGCGCGGCGACGCTGCGCGAGCTGCGCCTGCACGCGCGGCGACAGGTGGTCGAGCGACGCTGCATGCGCGTCGCGCGCGGCGCGCACCAGCGCGTCGTCGCGAAAGTCTGTGTGCGGGCTCATCGGAAATCCTCCAGCTGTTTCTGCAAGGTGTCGCGGGCGCGGAACAGGTGGGTCTTCACCGACCCTTCGCTGCAGCCCATGATCCGCGCGGTGGTGGCGACATCGCAGTCTTCCAGCACGCGCAGGGTGAAGGCCTCGCGCTGCCGGGCGGGCAGTGCGCGCAGGGCCGACACGAGCGTGCGGTAGGCCTCCTGCTGGTCGTGGGCGCCCGACGGGTCCGGGCGGTCGTCGGCGGCGGTGTCCGCCCAGTCGATCGACTCGCCGTCCTCCCCGGTCTTCGCGCTGGACGGCAGCATCCAGCGCAGGCGGAACAGGCTGCGGCGCTGCATGTCCACGATGCGACGGCGCAGGATGCTCCAGAACAGCGGCGTCCACTCCGTCGCCGGGCGGTCGCGGTAGCCCATCATCTTCATCATCGCGTCCTGCACCGCGTCCAGCGCATCCTCGCGGTGGCGCAGGCCCAGTTCGGCGAAGCGGAAGGCGCGCGCGGAGATGCCTGCGAGGAAGGCGTCGATCGTGGTGTCGATCGACGGGTCCGTCGCAAGAGAATGTCCTTCGGCCGCCCGGGGGGGAACGGCCGGAGGACTGCGCGATTGGCCGGCGTCCTGGCTCATGCGCGAAACTCTAGACCCGATCGGGCCCGAGGGGGCGTGGCCGTCCGCCATGGCATCCGGCCCTCAACGCCTGCGGTCCCGGCGGCGCTCGATTCCCGCGCCGCGCCGGTCCTGCCGGTCGTCCCATCGATCCTCGATCCGGTCGCCGCGCGCATCCAGACGGCCCGCCACCCGATCCCCGGTCCGGTCCAGACGCGCCGCGCGGCGGTCGTGACCCCGATCTTGCGCCCGCACGGCGCGGCGGTCGAACCGCTCGTCCAGCCGCTCGCTCCGCTGGTCCAGCCGGGCATCGATGCGGTCGCCCCGATCGGCCGCCCGGGCATCGGTGTGGACGGTGCCGGCCGCCAGGGCCAGCAGCAGGGGAAGGATCGTCGACGCTCGCATGCGGCACCTCGTGGTGGGAAGGGAGGGCACCCGCGGTGCCTGCAGCAAGGGGAACGCCCGGCCGGCGGCGTGGTTGACAGGGCCGCATGCCCAGCGATCAGGCAACCCGGCGACGGGCATAAGCAGATGAGACCTGCGTATCGTCCCGGGCTGTCCGGACCGTCTCGAATGTCACGGCCCCGCGGTTATGATGCGGAACAGCACCCTCAGGAGGACGGACTTCGTGGATGGTTTCGTAGCGCTCTACATCTTCATGCTCGCGGCGATCGCCGGGCACGTCATCATCTCGCGGGTGCCGGTGATCCTGCATACCCCGCTGATGTCCGGCAGCAACTTCATCCACGGCATCGTCCTCATCGGCGCCATGGTCGTCCTCGGCCACGCCGACACCACGCTGGAGAAGGCCATCGGCTTCGTCGCCGTGCTGCTGGGCGCCGGCAACGCCGCCGGCGGCTACGTCGTCACCGAGCGCATGCTCGACATGTTCAAGTCCTCGAAGAAGAAGGAGGACAAGGCATGACCACCGCCGAGATCCTGCTGTGGGTGGTCAAGGCCAGCTACCTGGTCGCCGCCACCCTGTTCCTCCTCGGCCTGCAGCGCATGGCCTCGCCCAAGACCGCGCGCAGCGGCATCCAGTGGGCCGGCGTCGGCATGGTGCTGGCCACCATCGCCACCTTCTTCCTGCCCGGCCTGCACAACATCCCGCTGATGGTGCTCGCCATCGTGCTCGGCGTGGTCGTCAACTGGGTGTGGGGCAAGAAGGTCGCCATCACCGACATGCCGCAGATGGTCGCGCTGTTCAACGGCATGGGCGGCGGCTCGGCCGCGGCCATCGGCGCGGTGGAACTGCTGCGCTTCTCGGCCGAAGGCCGCGCGCCGAACTACATCACCCTCGGCCTTGCGGTCACCGGCGCGCTGATCGGCGCCGTCTCGCTCACCGGCTCGGTCATCGCCTGGGCCAAGCTCGACGGCCGCATGGACAAGCGCTACACCTTCCCCGGCCAGCAGGTCGTCAACGGTCTGGTGGCGCTGGCCTCGGTGGGCCTGGGCGCTGCCGCGCTGGTCACGCTGGACCCGGTCTTCATCATCGCGTTCTTCGTCGCCGCGCTGCTGCTGGGCGTGCTGATGACCCTGCCCATCGGCGGCGCCGACATGCCGGTGGTCATCTCGCTGTACAACGCCTTCACCGGCCTCGCCGTCGCGTTCGAAGGCTACGTGCTGGGCAACGAGGCCCTGATCATCGCCGGCATGATGGTCGGCGCCGCCGGCATGCTGCTGACCAAGCTCATGGCCAAGGCGATGAACCGCTCCATCCAGTCGGTGCTGTTCTCCAACTTCGGCGCCACCGGCGAAGCGGCCGCCATCGAAGGCAGCCAGAAGCCCATCGACGCCAGCGACGTTGCCGCGATGATGGCCTTCGCCGAACGCGTGGTCATCGTGCCGGGCTACGGCCTCGCCGTCGCCCAGGCGCAGCACAAGATCTGGGAACTGTCGCAGAAGCTCATCGATCGCGGCGTGAAGGTGAAGTTCGCCATCCACCCCGTCGCCGGCCGCATGCCCGGCCACATGAACGTGCTGCTCGCCGAAGCCGGCGTGCCGTATGACTTGATCGTGGACATGGACGACATCAACCCCGAGTTCGCCAACACCGACGTCTCGCTGGTCATCGGCGCCAACGACGTGGTCAACCCCGTCGCCAAGACCGACCCCAACTCCCCGATCTACGGCATGCCCATCCTCGACGTGGTCAACAGCAGGAACACCATCGTCATCAAGCGCGGCAAGGGCACCGGCTTCGCCGGCATCGAAAACGCCCTGTTCTACGCCGACAACACGCGGATGCTGTACGGCGATGGCGCGGACATGGCGAATCAGCTCGTCAGTGAGCTGAAGGCGTTGGATGGCGGGCATTGATCCCGCACTTGTAGGGTGGTGGTGAGCGGAGCGAACCCCACCTGAGCTGGCGGTAGCGGCGGACATCGCAAAAGCGGTACCTCAAAGGCGTCATCCGGGGTCGGGTGGCGCTTTTGGTTTTTTGGGGCTGGGATTTGATGCTGAAGTGATGTGGAAATGATCCTGTCAGAAGTGACAGTGTTGACCAGCTGCGCATGGCGGCGAGAAACTGATTAATCGTCAAGTTTTCGCTGCGAGCGTTGCGTCAATCCGCGTTCTATCTGCGTAGTGCATGCGATTTGGGCGGCATCAAGTGAAGTGCATGAGGGTCGCATTTCGCTTCAATCACAAATACAGGGGGCGGTATGTCTGCAGTTGGCGAAAGAGTGGAAGAGAGTCTTACGAGGGTGATTAATCCGCTTGTATTTATAAGTCATGACACTCGTGATGCCGATTTGGCAGAGGCATTTAGCAACCTACTTAAGAGTGTTAGTGCTGGTGTTTTAAAGTCTTTTAGGACATCGGATAGGAGAGGGAACCAAGGGATCGAGTATGGAGTTGAGTGGTACCCAGAGATCATAAAAAACATCCAAGGGGCGTCGGATGTCGTTTGCCTTTTAACGAAAAGAAGCGTTAATCGCCCATGGATACTTTTTGAAGCAGGAATGGCGAAGGGGAAGCTTGATACGCCTATCTTGGGCGTAGCGCTCGGAATTGAGCTTAAAGACGCTTCAACAGGGCCGTTTGCTCAATTTCAAAATTGCGGAGATGACGAAGACTCGCTGACTAAACTTGTCTTTCAGCTTGTCGATAGAATCCCAAATTCCGAGCCTGATAGAGATACAATTAGATTTCAGGTTGGAAAGTTCAAGAAAAGCATTGAGCCAATTTTATTTGGCTTGGGCGCTGGGGATTTGCCAAATGGCGCGGAGTCCGCTAGTAAGCAGGTTAGTGATGTTGAAAATTCTTCAGCAAAACTGTTCGAGGAAATAAAAATTATGTTCCAGGACTTGCCTTCTCGTATCGAGAAGTCTAGCGTCATGGAAAATAAGCGTAGAAGGAGGAAAATGCATCCGGCCATAATCGAAGAGGCAATGCACTTTGTGGGGGACTCTAAAATCGGTTTTCGTATAGCTCTGAGTCTTTATAAGGATAAGTTTCCTTGGATTTATGACGAGGGGGTTAATCTTCTGTCAAAGCTGGATTCGCTGAAATCGCCAATTTCCAGAGGTAAAGCAATCGAGAGCTTCGAAGGTCTGCTTTTTGGTAGTTTAAGGAATCCTGTGGTCGAAAAATTCATCATCGAAGACAGTGATGACTATAGTTTACTTACAGATATGCCGAGAGTTCTGATGCGTGCGCTTGAACGAATGATGATAGAAAATTCAGAGACATAAGGTTGCGTATATGTCAAAGATCATAGTCAAGGTCGTCACGCTTGGTCTCATTCAGTGGGGAAAGGAGATATTTTTCGGAAAAGAAAGTAAAGTCGTAAGACGCATGGCATAAGCGAGGCGCCATTCACCTTTTCCTCGTCGCAGCTTCCAGCAAAGATGACGCACGACGCGTTCGGATAATGCTTCCTAGAGCGCTTCTTCAAGAGTATAAAAGGAGGGGGGTATGGGATTGTCTTTAAATTTAATCAGGAGCGTTGCAGTGCCGATGCTTCCTGGGTTGAATCGTTTTTTTGCTGCAATAATTGTCGGAACAGTAATCTATCTACTGCTTACGGCCATTATTGTTTTTTTTACTTGGAGTGAGTTGCATGCTGGCGATAAAAATGGGTTGCTTTCGGAGTTGGCCCCAAACCTTGTTTCGGATGCAATCTTGTTGCTGCTTGTAGGTTTTTTTGGGTTGTGGGCTCAGTTTGATGGAAGCAAAGGCGATGTTCTAAGGCAAAGAATAAGAAATCTATTCAGTAATAAAGAGATTTCGCATTCTGTCATGGAGTTCTTTGAGGGGGTTGTGCAGCAAAATTGCGTCTATGCAGAGTTAGCAGAGCACAATATAACAGTGCTCGAATTTAAGGAGGATATTTCTGCATATAGAGTTGAGCATTACAATAAATACGTACTAAAAAATGCTCTCGGGGATGTGTCTCATAGTTCTGGATTTGATGTTGAAATAGATCCTGATATCAAAAGGGTTATTAATCAAAAGATATGTGAGCTAATCGAGATTAGCGTGACTTATGGTGACGTTAGAAAGCAAGTTAATGGGGCAACAGAGATAGCATTCGAAGGATTCAAGAGAAGAGTCGAGATTGAGCTGGGTCCAGGTGCTGCTTGTACTCTAGAGGCAAAATGGTGGTCGTGGGTTGATGCCAATGATGGCGATAGCGGATACAGCCTGAAAAGGTTTTCCGAAAAATTTTTGGTGAGATTAATAAATAAAGCTCACGTCAGTGTCAGGTTTGGCCGTGTGCGCGGTGAAGCTTTGACTGAATTAGGGTATGACAACCAAGAGCTTTTGTATGATGTTCGCAACTTGCTGCCGCGAGAAAGGAGAGAGTTTTTCTGGGCGCCACCTGTATGAGTTGGGTATTTCCCCGGCAGCGCAGGGCTGTAGGATGGGTCATTGACCCAGCGATTTCCTCGGTCGAAAGTTGCTGGGTGCGGAGCACCCAGCCTACGAGTATTGATGACTATTCCTAATAGGTGCCCACCGTTGTCGTCCCAGCATCGCACCGTGCTCGGCGCGTCAAGGTCGAGGCGAGTTGCTGCGCAAACCTTGACGTGCCTGCGCGCGATGCGGCTTGGACTCGCCAACGGCGTCCACTCCGGGCGTCGGGCGAAACGGAGTTCCGTCATGTCCAAGCCCAAGCCGCAGTTCCAGCCGTCCAACGTCCTGCTGGTAGAAGTCCCGCCCCAGTTCATCGCCCTGTGCGAAGCCAGCGGCGCCAGCCCGCAAGCCGCCCTGCGCGGCATGGCCGCCATGCTCTGCGGCCTGCGCTACGATGCCGACAACCGCCTGGTGCCCCTCGACGGCCCCGCCGCGTAAGCTTCACCCGGGCGCAGGCGGTGCCTGCGCCCGGGTTCTAACCCTTAAAACGGGTAAATTTCCTGCGTTGCGGGGGGGCTTGCACCCGCCGAATTAAAGAAGCGATTCGCGGCAAGCGATGACAGACGAATCGGCACGGTTGATGAGGGCATTCGTCCTTCGATCCTCTACTCGATATGACATTACGATTGAAAATATGAGCAATATGGCGACTGTCCGTATGTGGCACGAGAACTTGACTGTCATGTCGTCGAGCAACGATACCCTGCCTTTGCCCAGGTTGATGCCGGACTCTCATGTTCATGGCGGTCTGCGCCTTGAAATCGCAGGGCGACTCGTGCCGTATATGGGCTATTGGGGGCCGGACGACGTCTGCTTCGGCCAATGGCTCGAAGAGTTGGCACATGCAGCGGCCGCGCTCGATCACGATGGCGGACATCACGTGTTCGACGAAGGTGAACAAGGCCAGCCTGCCTTTGTGTTCGAGCGTTTCAATGGTTTGGGATACTTCACAATTGGTCTCTCCGATATTTCCGGAGCTGGTGGCGATCCGGCTTGGGAGAAGGTGGCGTTCTCTCCTGCCGAATTCATCTCTGCCTTTGCGCAATTGCGGAGTGACTTCATGGCCGAGATCTTGCGGCAGGCTCCCATGCATGGCGCCCAATGGCTTGCCAAGCGTCGCTTGTCGCTTGGCGTCTGAACCTGTAAAGAATCGTAAGGCGGGTGAATTTCTCTGTAAGGCGGGTCTTGCACCAACCAATCGAACCAAGCGGCGATCCGTCCGTCATTCGGCGGGTCCAGGACTCGCCCTGCGAATCAAGGAAGCTTCGTTGTAGTGCAATCGGTGCCCAGCGTTATCGTCCCGGCACCGCCCCGCCTCTGGGTTACCATCGTTTCCTGATCCGAGTCATCGGCAAGTGCCGGAGTCCATCCATGCGCCACATTCTCTTGCCAATCATTGCCATGCTGGTCCTGCCTGGCTGCAATGACGCGGGGCACGCAGGCGATGTCCGGCAAGGTCGTTCACCATTGGATGTATATCAGATCGAGGTTCCCGCCTTCGGTGGATCCCTGCTCGGCAGCAACCATGGGGAGTGGGGCGGCAGGCTGTCCTTTCTGCACGAGAATGGTCAGCGGGTGGTGCTGTTGGACAAGAACGTTGTCGGCATCCATCGATTGCCATACGGCTACGCGGTCGTCACCGGGCTGTGGCATCTGTCGATCGACGAGGGCGAATTGTTCCTCGTGACGCACAAGAGCGCGGAACAACTGCGCGTGGATCGTTTGATGGTCCTGCCGCATGCGCCACAGAAATCATGGCAGCGACCGGACGGCTCTCTCGACATCGGCATGTTCACGGGGAAATTCGACAGCGACGGCCCAGAAGGCAAGCCGATCTTCACGTGCATCCACTATGCGCTGGACCGCACGATCGATCCGACCACGTGTCCGCCATGCACGACGGACAGCTACTGCTGGTGATCAGACGCAGCCTGCAAAGCGGGCGGATTTCTCTGCCGCCATGCTCTGCGGCCCGCAGTACGATGCCGACAACTGCCTGGTGCCGCTCGAAGGCCCAACTGCGTAAGCTTCACCCGGGTTCGAACATGACGCACGTCTATCAGTGGTACAGCTTTCCACCCGCGTTCTCGATTCTTTGCCCGAGATGCGGCGCTGAAGCGATCTTCACCGAAGAGAAGGGGGCGTTCCGCCATCCGCCGGATACGCCGATTGCGGGCAGATCCACGTGCCTGTCCTGCGGTTACAACGGCAGCCACGCCATCACGTGGCCCGATGCGGCGTATAACAAGGCAGAGGTGCGAGGCCATGTGCTCTGGGCATGGTCCGCCGAATCCACGGATGTCCTGATCCGGTTCCTGGCTTCGAAGGAAAGGAACGAAAAGGATTTCCCCGGCCACTATGCTTTTCTGCTTCATCTGCCAACAGTGTTCAAGCAGGCACAGATGAGGGATCAAGCGATTGCGAAGCTGAAAAAGGTGTTGGCGCGCGAGTGAGCCTCGTCGCCCGGGTAAGGCCAGAGGCCGCACCCGGGGGCTTCGGAGAGATTCGGGCTCCTTCGTCCCGGGTGCACGCGTTGCGCTTATCCGGGCTACAAATCTTGATGCGACTGCACGCGGTGCGTGCCTGAATCATCGATCCGAACCATTCCATCGTCATCACGGCGCAGGCCGGGATCCCGCTTCAGACACTTCAAAGGCTGGATCCCGGCCTGCGCCGGGATGACGAGAGTTGTGGCCGTCCAAACCGACGACCATCGTGATTGCTTTGAGCGCGCCGGGTATGCTGCGGATCCGACCATTCCTGCCAAAGCCGCCCTTCGGCGAGGAGCCCTATGTTGCGTCGTGCGTCCCGCTTCCTGGTATTGATCGGAGCCATGTTCACGGCGGTTTCCGCCGCGCAGGCAGCGACATGTCCGGACATGAAGACCATGTCCTTGAGCGCGTTCATGGGTGGCGAGCTTCCGGCGGGCATACCGCTGCAAGTCAGTGTTCCGGCCGCCTATGGTCGTACGGACCTTTCCGGCATACACCCCGCGCGTTCCATCTGGTTGACGCTGGAGCGTGCGGCTGTCGCGAAACGGGGCGGCGGGCTCGACGATTTCATGTATGGCACCCCGGCGGAGGGCATCGAATTCGATGCCGATCGACTGTCTTTCATCGATGCGCAGGGGCGTCATCTGCAGGGCGTGATGGAATCCATCGAGGATGGCAAGGTCGATCTCGTGCGGGTGGGTGAACAGACGATCCTGTTGGCCGCGGCGAAGCCTGATGCCGCCGATCGCAGGTTCTACGTGGCGTACATCGCGTTGCCAGCGGATCAAGGGGTGCTGCGCGTGGGATACCGACCGCCTGCGGGCGATCCGGCGATGGGGGAGTGCGTCTGGCAATCCTTCAGGACGGCCTTGATCGGCGATGGTGTCGGCGTGGTGGTGTACACGCCCACGACGAGATCCGTGGCGGATGCGGTGATTGCCCATGCGGATTGGGCCGAGGACGCCGGGCGTTGCCCCGTCGACCTGCTCGGAAACACGCCGCAAGTCGATATCGGCGACGATGCGTGCATCTGGACCGACGGGAGCGCATGCCTGAAGCGATGCGAAACCGGTGATGCCAGCGCATGCTACTGGCTCGGGCGGGATCTGCTGGTGCGGGAGCAGCCGCAAGCCGCAGGCATGCTGCTGTCGCGTGCGTGTCGACTGGGTGCGGTGCCTGCCTGCACCAACCGTGCCATCGAGCAGTTCGCTCGCGATGAGCGGTCCGCTGCATCCCTGCGTTGTGCGTATCTCAGCGTCGAGAAGACCTGTGCTCTCGGTGATGCGTGGGGTTGTGCGATGCAAGGCGACCGCCTCCGCAAGGGCAATGGCGTGGCCCGCGATCTGGACAAGGCAAGGGCCATGCTCGAAAAGGCCTGTGCCGACGCGCCGGAAACGGACGCCTGTGCTTCTGCACGTCGGGCGCTCAGGAAGATCGACGAATAGCGAGCATGGTGGTCTTGTCGCCCGGTCAAAGCGATACAGCGTTCAACGCAGCCGGTCGACCCGGGCGAGCAGACCTCGACGCGCCCGCAGGCCAATCGCAGCACCTGCGACGAACGCGCCCGATCCTGTCATCGGCCTGTCCCGGGGACATTCGATATGATCCGGGGCATCGCGAACGATTTGCGTCGCTCCGCATGGACCGACGCCAGCCCCCTCGATCCGGCTTCCACGCCGGGTCTGCCATGGACGCAACAGGAGCACGACATGGACGCATCCCACACCCTCGACGCGGCGATCTTCGCCCATGCGGCCGCGCATCCGGCGAAGACCGCGGTGATCGACGGCACGACGCACATCGACTACGCGCAACTGGTCGCGCGCGCCTCCGCCGTGGCGAATGCGCTGGATGCGCAGGGTGTGCCGCCCGGTGCGCTGGTCGGGGTGTGCATGCATCGCGGCTGGCGGCTGGTGGCGACGCTGCTCGGCGTGCTGCGCGCGGGCTGCGCCTACGTGCCGCTGGATCCGGGCTATCCCGCCGAGCGCGTGCGCTACATGCTCGAACACTCGCGCGCGGCCGCGGTGATCGTCGATGACGATGTCACGGCGGCGCTGTGCCACGGCGTGGCGCGATGCATCCGCCACGATGAGGCGAGCACGGTCGTGGCGAGCACGACCGACGAGCGCACGGTCGACACCACGCGCGCCTCCGGCACGGACCTGGCCTACGTGATCTACACCTCGGGCTCGACCGGGCGGCCGAAGGGCGTGGCGGTGGAGCATCGCGCCGTGCTGGCGATGGTGCGCGCGATGCGCGGGCTGCTCGACGACCATGAGCTCGACGGCGTCTTCGCCGGCGCCTCGGTGTGTTTCGACACGTCGGTGATGGAGATCTTCGGCACGCTGGCGCTGGGCGGCACCCTCGTGCTGGGCAGGAACGCGCTGGACCTGCCGCTGCTCCCGGCCGTGGGCCGGATCAGGACCTGCGTGATGGTGCCGTCCTCGATGCAGGCGCTGCTCGCGTCGCATGCGCTGCCGGCCGGCATCCGCTGCGTGGTGTTCGGCGGTGAGGCGCTGAAGCGTTCGCTGGTCGATCGCATCCACGCGCTGGCCGTGCCGCCGCGCGTGGTCAACGCCTACGGCCCCACCGAGGACACGGTCTTCTCGACCGCGTGCGACGTGCACGCGGGCACGGGGTCGATCCCGATCGGTGCGGCGGTGCCCGGCTCGCGCGCCTGGATCCTCGACGAGGCGATGCGGCCGCTGCCCGCGGGCGAGGCGGGCGAGCTGTACCTGGCCGGCGACAAGCTCGCGCGCGGCTATCTGCACGAGGATGCGCTGACCCGCGAGCGCTTCATCGAACGCGCGCCCGACGCGGTGCTGCCGGAGACCCGCCTGTATCGCACCGGCGACCTGTGCCGGCGCAACGCGGCGGGCGAGATCGAATTCCTGGGCCGCGTCGACCAGCAGGTCAAGGTGCGCGGCTACCGCATCGAACTCGGCGAGATCGAATCCGTCCTCGAGCGCATGCCGGGCGTGGACGCGGCGGCGGCGGCCGCCGTGGAAGGCGGCATCGGCCAGGCGCTGCTGGCCGCGTACGTGGTGAGCCGCGACGGTTCGGCGACCGAGCCTGCAGTCAAGCGCTTCCTGTCGCAACATCTGCCGCAGTACATGGTGCCGCAGGTGGTGATGCGCCTCGACGATCTGCCGCGCCTGCCCAACGACAAGCTCGATCGCGCGCGCCTGCCCGGCCTCGACGCGCAGCGCGCGGTGAGCGCGGACGACGCAGCGGATGTCGCGGACGCGCAGGCGCACGACGGCGGCGCGCTCGACAGTGGATCGCACGACGCGCTGCTGGCGCTGGTCCGCGAGGAACTGGCCCGCCTGCTGCACATCGCCGATGCCTCGCGCATCCCGGCGCTGTCGTCGTTCGGCAGCCTGGGGCTGGATTCGCTGACTTCGCTGGAATTCTGCGGACGCCTGGGCAAGCGCCTCGGGCGCAGCATCGCCGCCGACACGCTGGCCGAGCACCGCACGCCGTCCGCGCTGGTCGCGAGCCTGCTGCGGCGTGCCGATGCGCAGTCGCCGGGCAGAGGCGGCGGGAACAACGCTGGCGACGCCGGTGGACGCATCGCGGAGGACTCGCTCGCCGTGCTGCAGTCGCAATTGCAGTCCAGTCATCCCACCTTCCAGGCGGCCAAGGCCCCGGCCTGGTGCGCGACCGACAAGGCGCGCTTCGTGCGCGAGGTGATGCGCATGGTGAACGACCAGCGCAGGAACCCCTACGGCAAGGTGCTGCGCACCGGCAGCGCGACCCGCGGCACCGTCGCCGATGCCTACAACGACGAATCGCAGGACGCGATCATCTGGACGACCAATCTCTATCTCGGCCTGAACCGCGACCGCGAGGTCATCGCCCAGGCGCGCGACGCGCTGGAGCGCTACGGCACCGGCATGGGCACCTCGGCCGCAGCCTCGGGCATGACCGACCAGCACCTGGCCTTCGAGCGCGAGTTCGCCGAGCTGGTCGGCAAGCCCGCCGCCTGCCTGTTTCCCACGGGATACACCGCGAACGTCGGTGCGGTCGCCGGGCTGCTGGGCCGGCACGACGTGGTGGTGATCGACCAGCTCTGCCACGCGTCCATCGTCGACGGTGCGCGCCTGTGCGGCGCGACCGTGCGCAGCTTCCGCCACAACGATGCCGCCGACCTCGACGCCGTGCTTGCGTCCGAGTGCTCGCCCTACCGCACAGCGCTGGTGGTGCTCGAAGGCGTCTACAGCATGGGCGAGGGCGCCGCACCGGTGGCGGAGATCGTGCGCACGGCCAAGCGCCACGGCGCGCTGGTGCTGGTGGACGAGGCGCATTCCTTCGGTTTCTACGGCCCGCGCGGTGCGGGCATCTGCGCCGCGCAGGGCGTGACCGGGGAGGTGGACTTCATCATGACCACGCTCAGCAAGGCGCTCGGCAGCCTGGGCGGCGTGGTCGCGGCGCGCGAGGAGCATGTCGACCTGCTGAAGTCCTCGGCGCGGGCGTACATCTTCCAGGCCTCGATCAGCCCGGCGGATACCGCCGCCGCGCTCACGGCCCTGCGCCGCATCCGCAGCGACGACGCCCTGCGCGAGCGACTGTGGGACACCACCCGCTACATGCGCCAGCGCTTCGTCGACGCCGGCTACGACCTCGGCACCGGCGACGGCCCGATCGTCACCCCGCACTTCGCCGACAAGGACAAGCTCTACGCCCTCGTGCAGGCGCTGTACCGGCGCGGCATCCAGACCTCCGCCGTCACCTATCCCATCGTCGAGCCGGGCCGCGGACGCCTGCGCCTGATCTGCTCGGCCGCGCATACGCGCGAGGATGTCGACAGGACCGTCGATGCGCTGATCGAAGCCGAGCGCGAGGTCGACGGGCAACTCGCCGAAGCGCGCAGCGCCACCACCGCGCCGCGCGATGCGGACGCACGGCTGCGGGCCTGGGCAGGCGACTTCGCCGCACACCTGCAGGAATCCATGCACGACCGGCTGGAGCACACGCCGAAGGCCATCCCCGACCTCGCCATCGCCATCACCGCATCGGGCCACGAGGCGCCGGTCTCCCTGGTCCTGCGCGATGGCGCGATCGCCACCCATGGCGGCCGCGCCGACGACCTGCCGGCCTGCACGCTGCGATTCAAGGACGATGCGGCGCTCGCGGCCCTGCAGGCTTCCGATGTGCAGACGCTGCTGCATGCCGTCTGCAGCGGCCACTGCACGCTCGACGGCCAGGCCGAGCCCTTCGTCTGGCTGGTCGGGCGCATGGTGGCGCGACGCGAGGGGAGGGTGGCGGCCTGAATTGCCCGGTGCCGTGGCGTTCCGCTGCGGGAACGCCACGGCAACATCAGGCGGGCATCGGGTGAACGGTCAATTCGGGAACGCGGAGATCCAACTCTTGAGGCTGTTGTAGACGGAACTCCTCAGCCGTGTTCCGCAATTCTTCGATGGCGATCCCGTCGTGTGCACGCCGCGGACGTAGACGCCTGCGCCGCCATTGGCGATGCCGCTGCCGCTCTGGCCGCCGGCGGTGTCGATGGTGTAGCAGAGCCGATAGCTGCCGCTGGTCGAGACCGAACCCGAACCGGTCCACATCGTGCCGAACGGCTTGTCGCCCGGGTAACCGGTGATCGAATGCGTCCCGCCGCCGTAGACGCCCCATCCCGCGTGTCCGCCATGGGCGGGTGAACTCAACACGATGAGCGCATAGTCGTAGTTGGTGTTCCTGTTGTTGTGCCATGCGCTGGTGGTGATGGCCCGGGTCCAGGTGCGGGTGCCCCATGGCTGGTAGCTGCCGTTCTGGGCGACGGTGAAGTTCAGGCTGGAATACCAGGAGCCGGAGCCGTTGGACACGCAGTGCCCGGCGGTCAGCACGTGCTTGGCCGTGATCAGCGTGCCCGTGCAGCCGACGGCGATGCGGCCGATGTGCCAATACGGGGCGACGACGGTGTTGTTGATCTTCACCCGCTGGTCGGTGCCGATGACGACGCGCGGCGCGATCATCGAGAACCGCGAGGTGCGCAGGGCATCCGGCAACCTTTCCTTGATCGTCTCCATGCCGCCGAGTCGTTCGAGTTCATCGAGGGCCTTCTCGAATGCGACGACGTCTTCGGGATGCATCCTGTCTTCGTACTGCTGGCCATCGGGCGTCACCATGATGGTGCTGAAACCGGCGGCACGTTCTTCGAGCGTCTGCTGGTCGATGGTGGTGGATTCGCCGGTCTCCGGCCGTTCGGACCTGATCAGGTCGTCGCCGTGGATGAAGTTCGCTTTCTCATCGAGCCTGGCGAAGGACGATGGCTTCGCTTCTGCGGCATGCGCGAGGGGCGAGACGACGAGGATCGACAGGCACAGTGCGGTTGAAACCTTCATGTTGCTCTCCTTTTCGTTGAAGAAAATTCCATGTCGAGCGATGCGGCCTGCCGAATCATCCGGGATATCGGGGCTGCATGCGCCTCATACGGGCTTTCCGGTTACAAGTCAACGCGGTCATCCCCTGTATTGATGACACGACCATGCATGCGGTCCGCATCTTCGATGGCGGCATCGGGTGCTGCGGTGGCTTGCGTGCACGGACTGCGGGCGGAGCCACGATCTCGCTCGGTGCCGAGGGTGCCTGTCGCCACGATCGATCGACCGGGTGCGCGATGCCTTGCTGGCGCTGGAGGCGCCGCCGCCGGGGCATGACGAGCCGGCGGGCGCACGGGGCGCCCGCCGGCATGCGGATCAGCGAATCACTTGCAGGGTGTGGTGGAAGCGACCCAGACGCCGGTCGCGTCGCAGGTATGCATGGACTGGTTGGTGCCGCAGACCTTGTAGCCCGGGAAGGTGTCCGAGCGGGCGATGGTGGCGCCACCGATCTGCGTGAAGGCAGGGCAACGCACAGGGCTGTCGAACATGGCGCAGGCGCCCGCCTTCAGGGCCGGGCAGCTGCCGTCGCTGTCCACCTGGTCGCACCAGTTGTTGACGATGGCGTTGCGATTGCCGCACGAGGTGTCCCAGCCGTTGGCCTGGTAGAACGGCAGCACGTCCGGGCGCATGCGCAGGATGCACTGGGTGAGCGCGGAACCGCAGGCGGTCTGTCCGATCATCACGTTCTGCTGCGCGCTGGTGCCGAACCAGGTCACGCCGTCGCGGACCATGCGGACCGAGTAGGTGGCGTTGCTGGCGACGAGGGGCGCGCGCGCCTGGACACGATACTGGCGCACCGTGCCGGCCGGGACGGGATCGCAGGTGTAGACCCGCGCGTCGGCGGTGTTGTTGGCGTAACCGCCGCACTGCGGCATGTGGCTGAACATGAAGCCGTTGCCGGTGTGCGCGCCGAGCCGGTACCAGCTGCTCTGGCCGCCGCCGTCCCACAGGGTGCTGCCGGTGTTCCGCGCATCGGCATCGAAGCGCAGGATCTGGCCGGGCATCATGAAGGCCGGCACGCGCGCGAGCGAAATGGCCGCATTCAGCGCGGTACCGGTGCCGGTCGCGTTCATCCAGTCGTTGCGCCAATTGCCGTTGTAGCAGAGGGACGACAGCGTCCACTCCCTGCTGGGCGGTGTCCCTGCCGGATGGCAGTTCATGCCGCTGCGGGTCCAGGAGTCCGGGGAGTCCACGAAGTACAGAAGTGCCCGGATCTGGCCGCTGGCGTTGACGTTGCGCACTGCGCCGATCACGTCGTTGAAGTAGGCCAGTGTCGGCGGCGTCGGCAGATGCGCCCACGGTACCGCACCGGCGTTGAATTCGGTGATGTACACCGGCTTGCCCCTGGCCGCGACGTTGACGGCCTGGTTGATCGCGCTCAGCTGCCAGTTGAGGTCGGATGCGAATGCCGCGCCGGTGCCGCCGTAGGCGTGAATCGCGAAGCCGTCGATGGTCGCGCCCATGGCATTGGTCATGTTGGCGTAGAACAGCTGGCAGCCGTAGAGCGCATTGCCGCCGCAGCCGCCGGGACCCGACGCCAGCAGCGGCCGCCCGGCATGGTGCGGGTTGGTCGCCCAGCGCTGCCGGTAGCACTTGTAGACACGGCCGTAGGCCGTTCCCGATGCCGACCATTCGTTGCCGAGGTTGGGTTCGTTGGCGAGGATGAAGGCGCCGAGCGCTTCGCTCGACGCGATCCGCGCGGCTTCCGCATCGATGCGGTTCATCAGGTCGTTGATGCTGCTGCACTCGAAGACGCTGCTGCTGTGCAGGGCGATGTTCTCCGAATAGCTCGGCTTGATGTCGAATGCCAGCCGCGCAAGGGTACGGATGCCGTGCCGGGTGTACAGCGTGTGGTAGTTCGCCGGGTGTCCCGCGAGCGTGGGCATGTCCTTGGCGATTTCCAGGTTCCAGCCGATCCGTCGTGGATCGTTGGCGGGCACGGTGCTGTAGTCGTGGTCGGCGCGCAACCAGTTGGCGCCCTTCAGGGCCTGGGCGCGGGCGGTGTGCGGCATGGCGAACGACAGCAGCGCGAGGGCTGCCGCGCCCAGCAGGGCGAGGGGGAAACGCAGACGTCTCATGACAACTCCTTTTCGATCCATGGACAGGGAGTGCGGCCGCGGCGTGCGGCCACGGTGACACGGCGGCGGGGGCCGCCGGGTGGGGGAGCGCATGCGAACGGGGGGCTGGCCACTGGCCGGGAGGGCCGCTCCGGACTGCGGAACGGGGGCGGCGACGCATCCTGCGGCGCTTGGCGGTACTGCTCCATGCGGTCGATCCATGCGGCAGAGCCGTCCGCCGCGTCGAAGCGAGCATGCCACACAAACCGCGAGGCGGTCTCGGGGCGAGGCGGCACCTGCACGGTCGCAGCCTGGCGTGGACGACGCGCCTGCGGCGCCCTCGCGGCACCCGCTTCATTTCACTTCTTCTGCTTGTCCGCCCACTTCTGCACGGCGAACATCCGCGCCTGCAGCGACGTGTCCATGACATTGCCCTTGTGGTCCTCGATGCGCGCGGTGCCGGGCTGGAAGACGCCGTGCTGCTCGCTCCACATCGCCATCTTCACGCCGCTGTCTGCGTCGGGCGCGTAGTGGCCGGAACTGAGCTTGAAGCTCTGCACGCGGCCATGCGCGTCGAGGTTGATGAAGCCGGCGTTGGCGACTTCCAGGCCGGCGTTGAAGGTGCTGTGCTGCACGCGCTCCGGCTTGGAGGCCTTCACCATGGCCAGCAGGGTGCCGGCATTGGAATTGCGACGGGTGAACATCACCTTGTCGCCGACCCTGTCGGGCGCGATCACCTGTTCCTGCGAGTTCTTGATGCCCTGCTGCTGCAGGACGCCGCCCTGGAAGCTGACGGCGAATTTCTGCCGATCGTCGGTGTTGCGATCCAGGTACTTCACCGGTTCGCCGCGGCCGTGGAAGCCGGTGTAGGGATGGTTGGGCAGGTCGCGCTCGGGATGGTACGAGGGCTGCAGCGG
This sequence comes from Lysobacter sp., assembly GCA_019634715.1. Taxonomy (GTDB): domain Bacteria; phylum Pseudomonadota; class Gammaproteobacteria; order Xanthomonadales; family Xanthomonadaceae; genus Lysobacter_I. The sequence goes on along the minus strand of JAHCAU010000003.1, from coordinate 23,275 downwards.
CAGGCCGTGGTCGGCGACGAAGGCATTGCGGTTGGCGACGAAGCTCTCCACGCGCGCCTGCACGCGGGCCTCGCGCGCCTTGCGTCCCGAGTCCCACATGCCGGTGAAGTTGCCCCAGCTGGTCTTCTTCGACCACGCGGTTTCGAAGAGCTGGTGGCGCTCGTCGTCGGGCTGGTAGGGATTCTGGTGTTTCGGCTGCCTGGGTGCGCTCATCGGGCCTTCCGCTCGTCCGTGTCTGCGGTCGATCCAGCAAATTCCGCGCCACGGGGGATGCGGATGTCGCCCGAAGGAAATCAGCGATTTGCGGGCGGGCCTGTGGGCCGGGGCTCGTGCCGGGTGGTTTTTCACCCATGGGCAGCACCGGGCGGGCGCGGCCTTCCGGCTCGCAGTGCGGATGACCCGCGTGCGCCGCGTTTCGCGTTTCCACCCGAGACCGCGATTCGCGCTCGCCGCCACACGGATGCCGCCATGACCTCGCGCCTGCTGCCTTGCCTGTTGTCCTTCGTTTCCCTCGTCGCGGCTGCCGCGCCCGGCATCGCTGCCGATCGCATCCAGCCCGCGCGCATGGAGGCCGAGGATCTGGTGTCGTACCTGCCCGAGGGCGGCGCCATCGAGACCCGCCTCGACGAGGACGTGACCGGCGACGGCCTGCGCGACCTGGTGTTCGTGGCGCGCAACGACGAGGTGCGGGTGCTGAAGGTGATGGCCGCGTACGCCGACGCGTTCAACATGGGCTACGACCCCATCGGCGAGATGCGCATGGGCGACGCACCGCTGGGCAGCGCGTCGCTCGGCATGAAGAAGGGTGTGCTGATCGTGGAGGACCTCGACGGCGGCACCACTGCGATCCAGTCGCTCTACCGGTTCCGGTTCGATCGCAAGGAGAATCGCATGCGCCTGATCGGCGACGACGTGAGCCTGTACAGCCGCACGAACGCGCACGATTCGACATCGATCAGCACCAATCGCCTGACCGGCCTGCAGATCGTGAAGCGCAGCGTGGTGGGCGAGGACGGCTACACCGACCAGCCCGAGCAGAAGAAGAAGGTCTCCACCGCGCCGGTGTGGATGGAGGATGCGCCGCTGCCGGAGAAAACCCTGGGTTGGGGAGAGTGAGCGGGTTGCCACCCGCGTGATAACGTCGACACTCCCTGATGGGCGACGATGGACGCATGACCGGCCGCACGCTGTTGATTCTCGACCTGGATGAAACCCTGGTGCATGCGACCGATGCGCCACTCGATCGCGCGCACGATTTCGAAGTGGGTCCCTATGTGGTGTATCGCCGGCCGGGTGTGGATGCCTTCATTCGTGCGATGAACGTCCACTTCGAACTGGCGGTGTGGACCTCATCCACGCGGTTGTACGCGGAGCCGGTGGTGACCGAGCTGTTTCCGGCCGGGGTCGTGCCGAGTTTCGTGTGGTCGCGGGAGCGCTGCACGCGGCGGTTCGATCCGGACGCGCATGATTTCGAATGGGCGAAGAACCTGGACAAGGTGAAGCGCCGCGGCTATCCGCTCGAACGCGTGCTGATCGTCGACGACACGCCGAAGAAGCTGGAGCGGCACTACGGCAATCTCGTCAGAGTGAAGCCGTTCGAGGGGGATCCTGCCGATACCGAACTCCACGGTCTTGCCGAATACCTGCCGACCCTCGCCGATGCGGCAAACGTGCGCTGCATCGAGAAGCGATATTGGCGAAGCACGCAATCCAAGCCATAGGGCGCTCTGCAGCGCGCCGTTTCGTGCGGGTGAAGGGGGCTGCTTTTGCAGGAGAGCCTTCAGGCCCGAGCTTTTCCATTTTGTATTGGCAAAAGGCTCAAGAGCTCGGGCCTGAAGGCCCTCCTACGGGAGGCGGTGGTGCGGCTTGAATTGTCCGTTGCTGCTGCTCTGCGGGCTTCGGCGAGACCGCAGCGGATCTTCGATCCGCTGCCCGCCCTCGCAAGCCGGAATGGGTCCGTCGCATGCGCTCGGGATCGCGTCAGCCTTGGTCGTAACGCACATCCACGATGTAGAACCGCTGCGTCCCGCCGGGCAGCTGCGCTTCGAATTCGTCGTCCACGCGCTTCTTCAGCATCGCGCGGGCGAGCGGGGAGTCGATGCTGATCCAGCCGAGTTTCGCGTCGGTCTCGTCCGGGCCAACGACGCGGTAGCGGCTGGTGTCGCCGGTGACCGCGTGTTCGACTTCGACGGTGGCGCCGAAGAACACGGCCTCGGGGTCGGCGGGGACGGCGTCGACCACGCGCAGCGCTTCCAGGCGCTTGCTGAGATAGCGCACGCGGCGGTCGATCTCGCCGAGCTGCTTCTTGCGATAGGTGTACTCGGCGTTTTCGGAGCGGTCGCCCTCGGCCGCGGCGGCGGCGAGGGCCTTGACCACTTCGGGGCGGCGCACGCGCCAGAGGTCGTCGAGTTCGGATTTCAGCCGGGCATGGCCCTCACGGGTGATGAGGGCCGTGCTCTTTTCGGCGGGCGGTCGCCAGCGGGACATCTGCTTTGCGGAACCTGCGTGGCGATCAGTTCTTCTGGCGCTGCAGCGTGGCGCCGCCGAGCTTCACGCTGTCGCCGGAGACGATTTCGACGGTGCGGTCGGCCTCGCCCTTGCTGTCGGGATCGAGCAGCACGGTCTTGCCGTCGGGCTGCGCGGACCAGGTGCCGGTGATGGTGGCGCCGTTGTCGTTCAGGGTGAACCCGCCTTCGAGCGTGATCTCCAGCGTGGTGGCGCCGGCCGCGTACCTGCCTTCGAAAGCCTTGATGTCGAAGCCGACGGCAGCGCTGGCCGGGGACGAGCGGTCTTCCACGATGACGGCATCGGTGCCCGGAGCGGGTTCCGGGAGCGGGGCGGGTTCGGCGGCCTTCGGCGCCTCGACCGGGGCGACCTCGCCATCGTCGGCGGCGACGGCTTCGGCGGAGGCATCGGCCTCGGCGGCCGTGTCCTGCTGGCAGGCGGTCAGGGTGAAGGCGACGGACAGGGACAGGGGCAACCACAGCAGCGAAACGGACTTCCTCGGATTCATCTTGGCGTGTCTCTCGGATGGAGGGATGGTGCGGGGGATGGCGAAGACGGCCGCGAACGGCCATCGGATGGAGGCGGTCAGCGACGACCGCCGAAAAGGCTGCCCAGGATGCCGCGCACGATCTGCCGGCCGATCTGGTTGCCGACGGTGCGCGCGGTCTGCTTGGCCGCGGTCTCGACCATGCCCTGGCGACGCCTGGTGCCGAACACGGCGTCCTTGACCGCCTGGCCGAAGCCGCCGCTCTCGGCGTCGTCCTGCGCGCGGGTGCGGGCGGGCGGCGCCTTGGCCTGTTCGGCGACGGCCTCGGCCTTCTTCGCCAGCACTTCGGCGGCGGATTCGCGGTCGATGCGGGTGTCGTAGCGGCCGCCGACCGGGCTGCCGGCGCGCACCTGCATGCGCTCGGCCTCGGTGATCGCGCCCATGCGGCAGCGCGGCGGGGCGATCAGGGTGCGCTCGACCGGCATCGGGATGCCTTTGTCCTGCAGGGTCGACACCAGCGCCTCGCCGGTGCCGAGCTCGGCGATGGCTTTCGCGACATCGAGCGCCGGGTTCGCGACGAAGGTCTGCGCGGCGGTCTTCACCGCTTTCTGGTCGCGCGGCGTGAATGCGCGCAATGCGTGCTGGAAGCGGTTGCCGAGCTGGCCGAGGATCTGGTCGGGCACGTCGTCGGGAAACTGCGAACAGAAATACACGCCCACGCCCTTGGAACGGATGATGCGCACGACCTGCTCGATGCGCTGCTGCAGCGCCGGCGGCGCGTCGTTGAACAGCAGGTGCGCCTCGTCGAAGACGAACACCAGTTTCGGTTTGTCGAGGTCGCCGACTTCCGGCAGGGTCTCGAACAGTTCGGACAGCAGCCACAGCAGGAAGCTCGAATAGAGCTTGGGTTTGAGGATCAGCTGGTCGGCGGCGAGGATGTTGACCACGCCGCGGCCGTCGTGCGTCGTGCGCATCAGGTCGTGCAGTTCCAGCGCCGGCTCGCCGAAGAACAGTTCTGCGCCTTCCTGCTCCAGGCGCAGCAGCGCCCGCTGGATCGCGCCGATCGACTGCGCGCTGACCAGGCCGTAGCTGGTCGAGATGTCCTTGCGCTCCTCGGCGACCAGGCCGAGCAGGGCGCGCAGGTCTTCGAGGTCGAGCAGCAGCAGACCGCGGTCGTCGGCAAGCTTGAACACGATGTCGAGCACGCCGGACTGGGTGTCGTTCAGTTCGAGGATGCGCGCCAGCAGGGTCGGGCCCATCTCGCTGACGGTGGTGCGCACCGGGTGGCCGAGCTTGCCGTACAGGTCCCAGAACACCACCGGGCTGGGTTCGTTCCGGTAGTCTGGGTCGCCCATCGCGGCGAGCCGCTGCTGGATGCGCTCGTTCATCGCGCCGGGCATCGCCAGGCCGGCCACGTCGCCCTTCACGTCGGCCAGGAACACCGGCACGCCGATCCGCGAGAAGCCCTCGGCCAGGGTCATCAGGGTCACGGTCTTGCCGGTGCCGGTGGCGCCCGCGATGAGGCCGTGGCGATTGCCCAGGCGCGGCAGCAGGTGGACGTTGCCGCTGGTGTCGGTGGTGACGGCCTTGCCGACCAGGATGGGGTCCATGAACGGTCCTCGTTGGGGGTCGCCGGATTCTATTCGGGATCGGCGGCCTGCGGTCATGACGCAGGGCCATGTGCCGGCCGGCGCCTGCGTCCGCAGGCATGGCCTAGCGCAGGTTGCCCGTGGCGCCCCCCGGGGCTAACCTGCAGGCCCCCTGCTGTCGCAAGTGCTGTTCGATGCCTTCATTCCGCGTGTCCGGGGCCTTCCGCGCCCTGTGTGTCTCCGTCCTCGTCTTCTCCGCCGCCCTCGCGGCGCCCGCGCAGGCCCAATCCAAGCGCGAACGCGACCTGGAGGCGATCAGGACCCGCATGGCCACGGCCGAGGGCCGCTACCGGGAGGCCCTGGTCAAGGTCGGGAACAACGACCCGGCCGGCGTCGGCGAGAGCAATCTCGCCCTCGAGGACATGGAGGACGTGATCGCCGACTGCCTGAAGCTCAAGGGCTGCCCGGTCTCGACGCTGCTCGCCAGCTACAAGCGCCTGCTCAAGGCCGACGTGGATGCCCGCGCCGCGGGCGACATCGTCGACGACGGCACCGAGGGTTTCGTCGAGAGCGAACTGCCCACCGGGAACGTGCCGCGCAGCGCCGAGGCGGCCGCCCTGCTCAGCGCCGACGGCCAGCGTTTCGTCAACATGGTCAAGATGAACCCGGCGGTGCAGGCCGGCATCCGCCGCTGGCTCACCGACATGCGCGTGTCGCTCATCCAGAGCCACGAGAACTACCAGTACATGCGCCACCTGATGTCGCCGGCCTTCCAGCGCAGCGGCCTGCCCGAAGCGCTGCTGTTCGGGATCATGGCGAAGGAATCCACCGGCCGCGTGCATGTCGGTTCGCGCGCCGGCGCGGTCGGGCCGCTGCAGTTCATGCCCGCCACCGGCCGCCGTTTCGGCCTGGGTCCCGACGGCACCGGCTTCGATACCCGCTACGATCCGCGCATGTCGGCCGATGCCGCCGCGTCCTACCTCAACGAGCGCTTCGCCGAATTCGGCAACGACATCGAGATGTGGCTGGCCGCCTACAACGGCGGCGAAGGCCGCGCCCTGCGCGTGTATCGCAGCAGCGGTGGCCGCAGCTTCTGGGACGAGAGCGTCTACGCCCAGTTCCCGGCCGAGACCAAGGACTACGTACCGATGGTCATCGCCGCGGCCTGGCTCTACCTGCATCCGAAGGAATACGGCCTGAGCTTCCCGAAGGTCGACGCCAAGCCGGCCACCTTCCGCCTGGCGAAGGCGGCCTCGATCTACGAACTGACCATCTGCATCGGCAATGGCGGCACCCGTGATGGTTTCATGCGCGCGCTGCGCAACCTCAACCCGCGCTACGAGGCCGACCAGTGGATCCCGGCCGGTACGGTGATGAACGGCACGGTGAAGATGGCCGGCCTCTACAGCCGCTACTGCATCGACGGCGAGCGCGCCGAACTCGCGCGCCAGCTGGTCTCCAGCGACCCGCGCACCGCGATCGTGCGCGTCGGTGCGATCGAACCCGCCACCGGCACAGCGACCGGCGTGGATGGCACGGTGCCGGTCGATGCGGCCGCGGCGAACGCCGTGCCGCGTCCGCAACCGAAGGCACAGGCGCGCGCGCCGCGCCAGCATCGGGTGGCGCGCGGCGAAACGCTGATGTCGATCGCCCGCAAGTACGGCTGCCAGATCCCCGAACTGGCGAAAGCCAACAAGCTGAAGGCCCCACGCTACGACGTGCGCCTGGGACAGCAGTTGACGCTGCAGGGGTGCGGGGGCTGACGGCTTTCGGCGACTGTCTCACCCCGCGAAGAAGAACCTCACCAGCGCCAGCGACAGCGCGAACAGGTAGCCGCAGGCGAAGCGGTCGATGCGCAGCACGTCGTCGCCGCGGCGCGCGCGCCAGCGGCCGAGCAGCATCATCGCGATTCCCACGGCGACCGGCGTGGCCAGCAGGTGCGCGATGCGCCAGTCCTCGGGCGTGAGATGCTGCGGAAACACCAGCAGGCTCAGCCCGCCGGCCGCAGCGCCGAACAGGGTGTAGCCGAATGCGGCCAGCCAGGGCGAAGGGCGGCGGCGGAACGGTTCGGCGAGCGAGTGGACGCCGAGCTCGACCAGGACTTCGATGACGGCCTGCAGCAGGAATTCGCCGACGACCTCGAACAGGAATTCCAGCATCAGCGCGTGTCTGCTCCGCCGCCCGCCGGTGCCAGCTCGATCCCCGACAGCTTCCACCACAGCAGGTAGCGGCGCTTGAACACCAGTCGCGACGGCGCGGCCTCGCCGCCGCCGGCGTCGACCTTCACCGAGAACGTCGACAGGTCGTCGTAGCCCATCGACAGCCGCCAGTGCCGGGTATCGACGCCGCCTTGCGTGTCGCCGCGATCGGCGGCGGGTGGTGGCGCATCCGATGGTTCGGCGTAGCGGTCGCGCATGTCGCGTCCGGCGAAGATCAGCGCCAGCGCCTGGGGCGAGACCATGGCATCGATGGCGGGCGAGGCCAGCGTGGTCGCAACGTCCGCGCCGAGCCGGCTCCAGGCGCCGCCGCCGCCGAAGCGGTCGGACACGCGCGCCGCGAACTGCGCGCGCACGCTCTCGCGCAGCGCGGGGAAATCCACATGCGAGGACAGCGCCTCGGCATCGCCGCGTTCGGCGGCCTTGCGCATGGCATGCACGGTCAGGTGCGGTGCGAACCAGACCCAGACGCACAGCGCGACCAGCGCGGTCGCCAGCAGGAACTTCGTGAAGCGTTGCATGCCGGTCTCCGGCCGTGATCGACGGCCGGAGTGTAGCAACCGATCCGGAAGGCGATCGTCAGGGCGTGGCACGCGGCGTGCCGATGGCGCTCAGCTGAACTGCAGCCTCAGCGCGTGCTCGCTGACGTCGTGGTTCTCCACGAACACCTCGGCCGTGGTGCCGCGGGTGATGTTGATGTAGGTCTCGAAGCCGAGGCCGTCGTCGTTGTCCCACTCGATGCGATCGCCCAGGCTGATTTCCCAGCCCGGTTCCAGCTCGATGATGGTGTAGCCGCGGTCCGGCGTCGCGATGGCGGCGGCGCCCTGTTCGTTGTCGATGGCGGCGATGGTGCCCGATCTGCGCATGCGTCAATCCCTCGTGTCAGGCGGCTGACTGCTCCGCGTCTCCGTGTCCGGCCGTTGCGGCCGTTGCGGATCAACTTACGGAAGCCGAGAGAGCAGATCAATCGTCGCGGGCCTATCAGAACTGACAGGCTTGCGCGAATCTCCGCGACGCGGATCAATACGCGGTTGCTGTTGCGGTGGCCAGACGCTGCCCCAGCCGCACCGGGCCTTCCGGGCGCAGATCGGCCGAAAGCTCGGCCACGCCGCGCGGCAGCAGCACGATGACCGTCGACCCGTAGTTGAAGCGCGCCATTTCGGCGAAGCGATCGAGGGCGATGCCCTTGCCGCGCCAGTCCTTGCGGGTGATGCGGTCGCCGTAGGCGGGGATTTCCTCGCCGCTCCACACGGTTTCGACGCCCGAGACCAGCAGCGCGCCGACCATCACCAGGCACATCGGCCCGAAGTCGGTGTCGAAGTGGCAGACCAGGCGCTCGTTGCGCGCGAACAGGCGCGGCACCGAAGCGACGGCGTCGGTGCCGACGCTGAACAGGCGGCCCGGCACGTGCACGGTTTCGCGCAGGGTGCCGGCCCAGGGCATGTGCACGCGGTGGTAGTCGCGCGGCGACAGGTAGACCGTCGCGAACAGACCGTCGGCGAAGGGCTGCGCGGCCTCGGCATCGCCCAGCAGCTCGGCGGCGGTGAAGGACCGGCCCTTGGCCTGGAAGATGCGGCCGTCGCGGCTGTTGCCAGACGCTTCGCCCAGCGGTTCGATCGGGCCGCACTGGCTGATGTGGCCGTCGGCGGGCATCAGCAGGCTGCGCGGATCGGCATCGGCCGCACGCGCGCCTGGCTTGAGCGCGCGGGTGAAGAAGGCGTTGAAGGTCGGGTAGGCGGTCGGATCGGGCTCCGCCGCCTCGTTCAGATCGACGCCGAATTTCCGGGTCACGGTGTCGATCAGCCATTGCTTGACCGCGCGGTTGCGCGAGTAGGCGAGGCGGCGGGCCAGCGACGACAGGGCGCGATGCGGCAGGACGTAGGTCAGCGCGGTCACGAAACCCATCAGCGGGCTCCCTGCGCGTGGGCGGTCAGCGTGACCAGGTCTTCGGCGATGTCCCGGGGCTGGAACGGCGGCTGGATCACCCCCGCCATGCGGCCCTGCGGGTCGAGCAGGACCAGGGTGCCCGAGTGGTCGATGGTGTACTGGTCGGCCGGGGCGTCGTCGCCCAGCGGTACTTTGGCGAAGACCATCGACAGCGACTTGGCGAAGGCTTCCAGCGTCGGGATGTCGGCGGTCGCGGCCAGGGTGTCCTTGTGGAAGGCGTGGGCGTATTCGCCGATCTTCTCGATGGTGTCGCGCTCGGGATCCACCGACACGAACAGCACGCGCGGCCGGGTGCTTTCGGGCAGGGTCGTCCAGCGGTTCTGCGCCTGGGCCAGCTCGGCGAGCGTGGTCGGGCACACGTCCGGGCAGAAGGTGAAGCCGATGAACACCACGGTCCAGTGCCCGCGCAGTTCGCCGGGCAGCAGCTGCGTGCGGTCGGACTGCTGCAGGGCGAAGTCCGGCAGCACGCGCGGCGTGGACATCAATCGCACCGTTTTCAGCGGCGGCGCCGAGGCCGGCGCGGGGTTGCGGTTGAAGACGTGCTCGGCCGCCATCAGGCCGGCGCCGGTCGCCAGGGCGACGAGCAGGATGAGGAGGGTGGTGCGGTTGAGCATCGCGGCCGGTTCTTATGACATGTCGTCGGAAGCCGCCATGATACCGTCGCGAACGGCCCTGCTGCGGCTATACTTGCCGGTCTTTCCGCGCAGCGCCCGAGCCGTTCCCGAGCCATGACCGACGAGTTGCAGACGATCATCGACCTGATCCGGTATGGCGCCAGCCGCTTCAACGCGGCCGGACTCACCTTCGGCCACAGCTACGACAACGCCCTCGACGAGGCGACCCAGCTCGTCCTGCACGCCCTGCACCTGCCGCACGACCTGCCGCCGGTCTACGGCCAGTCCCGGGTGACCCTGGCCGAGAAGGAAGACGTGCTCAAGCTGTTCCTGCGCCGCATCGAGGAGCGCATCCCGGCCGCCTACCTGACCGGCGAGGCCTGGTTCGCCGGCCTGAGCTTCAAGACCGACCCGCGCGCCCTGGTGCCGCGCTCGCCGATCGCCGAACTGATCGAATCCGGCTTCGAGCCCTGGCTGGGCGGCCGCGAAGTCCGCCGCGCCCTCGACCTGTGCACCGGTTCGGGCTGCATCGCCATCGCGATGGGCCACCACAACCCCGACTGGCAGGTCGACGGCGTCGACATCAGCGACGACGCGCTGGCGCTGTCGGCCGAGAACAAGACGCGCCTGCATGCCGAGAACGTCCGCTTCCTGAAGTCGGACCTGTTCGCCGGCCTGCAGGGCGAGCATTACGACCTGATCGTCACCAACCCGCCTTACGTCACCAACGACGAGACCGACGCGCTGCCGAAGGAATATTCCTTCGAGCCGGAACTCGGCCTGCGCGCCGGCGACGACGGCCTGGACCTGGCGCTGCGCATCCTGCGCGACGCGCCGCTGCACCTGACCGAGGACGGCCTGCTGATCTGCGAGGTCGGCGAATCCGAGCGCGCGCTCAGCCGCCTGCTGCCGGAACTGCCGCTGGCCTGGGTCGAGTTCAAGGTCGGGCAGATGGGCGTGTTCGTCGTCGAGTGCCGCGACCTGGTGACCTACCACGCGCGCATCCGCGAACTGGCCGACGCCCGTGATCCCGCATCGCGCGCCGCGGCGCCTGCCGCGCCCGCCGGGCTGTTCTGAGGAGCGACCGGCGTGAGCAACAGTTTCGGACGATTGTTGCGTGTCACCACGTTCGGTGAGTCCCACGGCCCGGCCATCGGCTGTGTCATCGACGGCTGCCCGCCCGGGCTGGCGATCTCGGAAGAGGAATTCGCCCGCGACATCGAGCGCCGCGCCACCGGCCGCAGCCGCCACACCTCGCAGCGCCGCGAGACCGACGCCATCGAGATCCTCAGCGGCGTGCACGAGGGCCGCACCACCGGCACACCGATCGCCCTGCTGATCCGCAACACCGACGCGCGCAGCAAGGACTACAACGACATCGCCGCGCAGTTCCGCCCGGCGCACGCCGATTACACCTACTGGCAGAAGTACGGCCATCGCGATCCGCGCGGCGGCGGGCGCAGCAGCGCGCGCGAGACCACGATGCGCGTCGCCGCCGGCGTCATCGCGAAGAAGTGGCTGGCAGAACGTCACGGCGTGCGCGTGCGCGGCCACCTGTCGCAGCTCGGCGACGTGCTGCCGGACGCATCGGTCGGCGCGTTCGACTGGAACGTGGTCGAGACCAACCCCTTCTTCTGGCCGATCGATGCGCAGGTGCCCGCGCTCGAGGCCTACATGGACGCCCTGCGCAAGTCCGGCGATTCGGTCGGCGCGCGCGTCACCGTGGTCGCCGACGGCGTGCCGCCGGGCTGGGGCGAGCCGATCTACGGCAAGCTCGACGGCGACCTCGCCGCGGCGATGATGTCGATCAACGCCGTGAAGGGCGTGGAGATCGGCGACGGCTTCGCCTCGGTCGCGCAGAAGGGCTCGTTCCATCGCGACGAGATGACCCGCGAGGGCTTCCTGTCGAACCACGCGGGCGGCATCCTCGGCGGCATCAGCAGCGGCCAGCAGGTGGTGTGCTCGGTGGCCTTCAAGCCGACCTCCAGCCTGCGCCTGCCCGGGCGCGGCATGAACGTGCTGGGCGAGGAGGTCGAGGTGGTCACCACCGGCCGCCACGACCCCTGCGTCGGCATCCGCGCCACACCCATCTGCGAAGCGATGATGGCCCTCGTGCTGATGGACCAGGCCCTGCGTCACCGCGCCCAGTGCGGCGACGTGGGCGAGGTCTCGCCGCGCATTCCGGCCACCACCGCCATCAAAACCGACGCCAAACGATAGCGGCGCGCCGCCGGTTCGCCCTCACGGGCAGCGACGCGTCGCAGCGGCAACCGCAACGCATACACCCCGAATTTTTTTGTAGGAGCGACGCAAGTCGCGACCCACTCCCGATGCAACGCAGGTCGATCCTGCAGGCGCATGCATCGTCGCGACTTGCGTCGCTCCTACGCACAACACATCAGGCAAAACAGACCCATGAGCAAGCAATTCAAGGTGGCAGTGGTCGGCGCGACGGGCGCCGTGGGCGAAACGATGCTGTCGATCCTCGCCGAGCGGAAGTTCCCGGCGAGCGAAGTGATCGCCCTGGCGAGCGAACGCTCGGCCGGCGGTTACGTGAAGTTCGGCGACGACGAGATCCTGGTGCGCGACCTCGCCACCTTCGACCCGGCCGGCGTCGACATCGCGCTGTTCTCGGCCGGCGGTTCGATCTCGAAGGAATACGCGCCGAAGTTCGCCGCTGCCGGTGCGGTGGTGATCGACAACTCCTCGGCCTTCCGCTACGACGACGACGTGCCGCTGGTGGTCAGCGAAGTGAACCCGGACCAGGTGAAGCAGCGTCCGCGCGGCATCATCGCCAACCCGAACTGCTCGACCATGCAGATGGTGGTCGCGCTGGGCCCGATCCACCGCAAGGTGGGCATCGAGCGCATCAACGTCGCGACCTACCAGTCGGTGTCGGGCGCCGGTCGTTCGGGCCTGGAGGAGCTGGGCAAGCAGACCGCCGCGCTGCTGAACTTCCAGGCGATCGAGCCGGAGCGCTTCCAGGCCCAGATCGCCTTCAACCTGATCCCGCACATCGACGATTTCCTCGACAACGGCTTCACCAAGGAAGAGATGAAGCTGGTCTGGGAGACCCGCAAGATCCTGGGCGACCAGAGCATCCAGGTGAACCCGACCGCGGTGCGCGTGCCGGTGTTCTACGGCCACTCCGAGGCGGTGAACGTCGAGACCCGCGAGAAGATCACCGCCGACGAAGTCCGCGCGCTGCTGCAGACCGCACCCGGCGTCGAGGTGGTCGACGAGCGCAAGCCCGGCGGTTATCCGACCCCGGTCGGCCATGCCTCGGGCCGCGACCCGGTGTTCGTCGGCCGCATCCGCGACGACATTTCGCATCCGCGCGGCGTGAACCTGTGGATCGTGTCCGACAACATCCGCAAGGGCGCCGCGCTGAACGCGGTGCAGGTCGCGGAACTGGTCGCGGCCGAAGGCTGAGCCGTCCGCTGCGCAGGGCTGGCCGTTGCGGAGCCTTCGACGGCCGGCTACAGTCTCCGCTGTGTCGCGGGGGACAAGTGTGATCAAAGACTTGCGAATCAAACTGAGTGCCGTACTTGCAGTGGCGATGTTCGCATCGCCGCTGTCGGCGTGGGCGCTCGGCCTGGGCCAGATCCAGGTCATCTCGCAGCGCGACCAGCCCCTGCTCGCCGAGATCCCGATCATCTCCAACGATCCGTCCGAGCTGGAGTCGCTCCAGGCCCGCCTGGCCTCGCCGGAAACCTTCGCCCGGATCGGCCTGGCGCCGCCACAGGGCATCGTCTCGGGCCTGCAGTTCGCGGTCGCGCTCAGCGCCGACGGCCGCCCCGTCATCCGCGTCACCAGCGCCGCGCCGGTGCAGCAGCCGCTGCTGACCTTCCTGCTCGAAGTGAACTGGGGGCAGGGTCGCCTGGTCCGCGAATACTCCGCGTTGATCGACACCCCGCAGACCGCCGCCGCGCCGGTCCAGCCGCCGATCGAGGAAGCCGCCACCGTCGCCGGCACCGTCGAGACGCCGACCAGCGGCACCATCGTTCGCGCGCCCGAGCCGCTGCCGCCGGAACCGCTGGCCCCCCGGCCGGAGGCCACGCAGCCGAACAAACCCGGCTTCGCCGAGGCGCCGACCGCCATTCCGCTGAACCCGCAGCCCGAGGCCAGCGCCCCGGTGTCGGCTTCGGCGTCGGTCGCGCCCGCGGCGCCGCTGCCGCTGCCGCCCGCGGATGGCCAGACCCACACGGTGCGCCGGGGCGAGACCCTCGCCGGCATCGCCGGTGGCCTGCGCCGCGGCTACAGCCTCGACCAGACCATCGTCGCGCTGCTGCGCGCGAACCCCGATGCCTTCATCGGCGGCAATGCCAACCGGCTGAAGGCCGGCGCGGTGCTGCGCATTCCCGACGAGGCCGGCATCGCCCGCTTCACTCCGGACGAAGCCGCACTGGTCGTGCGCGAGCAGGCGGCGCAGTGGCGCGGCGCCGGTCGTGCCCTGCCGCAGCCGCCGGCCGTGGCCGGTGCGCCTGCCGGAGACGCTTCGGCGGCCCCGGCCGCTTCCGGCGTACGCAGCGCCCGCGCTTCGGCCGGTGCGCGACTGGAAATCACGCCGCCTTCCGCGAACGACGCGAGGAAGGCGGGATCGCGATCCGGCGTGAGCGCCGGTGGTGGGGGCGACATGTTGCGACAACAGGAATTGCAGCAGACCCGGGAAACCCTGGCGGCGCGCGACGCCGAGGTCCAGGAGCTCAAGGCCCGGCTGACCGAGCTGGAACAACTGCAGAAGAAGCAGAACGAACTCATCGCGATGAAGGACAGCGAGCTGGCCGCGGCGCAGCAGCGCATGGCGGCCGCCCAGGCCGAGGCCTCCGGTGGCGGGGCCGGCCTGTGGGTCGGCATCGGCGGCGGGCTGGTCCTGATCGCCATCGGTACATGGTGGTTCCTGCGCCGGCGCGTGTCGGCCGTCGTCCCGGCCCCGGCGCCGCCCGTGCGTCGCCGCGATACCGAGCGTCTGGCCGCGGCCATTCCGAAACCGGCCACTCCTGCCGCGACCGCCGATCCCGCGGACGCGGCAGGCGACGCCGCCGCGCCGTTGCCGGCCGAACCGGCCTGGAGCCGCATGGCCAAGCCGGCCGAGCCCGAGGCATCGAAGTCCAGGCCCGTGCCGCTGGCCAAGCCGACCTGGCATTCCGGTGCGGTCGAGGTCGCGCCGCTCTCCGCTGCTTCGCGCACGCCGCCAACGCCGGCCGCCGCGCATCCTCCGGCCCAGACCGAGGCCCGTCAGGCCGAATTGCCCGTGGGCAACGATCCTTCTGGTCTGGCGCCGCCCGTGCCCGCACCCGGCCAGGGGCGCCTGGACCTGGCGCTGGCCTACATCGACATGGGCGATCGCGATGCCGCGCGCGAACTGCTGCAGGAAGTGGCCACACGCGGCGCCACGGTCGACCTGCGCCGCGAGGCCGAGCGCCTGCTGCAGGAACTGGGCTGACCGCCCGGCTGCAGCCTTGCCTCCCGACAGGTTGATGTTCCGATGCGTTATGCCCTCGGCGTCGAATACGACGGCAGCGATTTCCACGGCTGGCAGCGGCTGACCCCGCACGGCGAGACCCCGCCGCCCGGCCGCGAACCGCCGCCGACGCTGCAGGCCACGCTGGAAGCGGCGCTGTCCAGCGTCGCCGCATCCCCGATCGAAACCATCTGCGCCGGGCGCACCGATGCCGGCGTGCACGCCGAATGCCAGGTCGTGCACTTCGACACCGACGCGCATCGCGACCCGCGTGGCTGGGTGCTCGGCACCACTTCGCGCCTGCCGCCGTCGATGCGCATCCGCTGGTGCGTGCCGGTGCCGGGCGACTTCAGCGCCCGGTTCTCGGCGCGCGCCCGTCGCTACCGCTACCGACTGCTCAACCACCAGGTGCGGCCCGCGCTGGGTCGCCAGTGCCTCGCCTGGGAGCGCCGACCGCTGGATGCCGCTGCGATGCACCGCGCCGCGCAGCAGTTGCTGGGCGAACGCGATTTCGAAGCCTTCCGCACCGTGCATTGCCAGGCCGCGCACGCGCGCCGGGACCTGCAGCGGCTGGACGTGACCCGCGACGGCGACATCGTCACCTTCACCGTGCAGGCCAACGCCTTCCTGCACCACCAGGTGCGCAACATGGTCGGCTCGCTGCTCGAAGTGGGCGCGGGATTGCGCCCGGAAGCGTGGATCGCCGAGGTGCTGGACAGCCGCGACCGCACGCAGGCCGGGCCGACCGCGCCGGCGCAGGGCCTGGTGTTCGTCGGCCCGCGCTATCCGCGCGAATGGCCCTTGCCCGACGAGGTACTGTTCGATGCCTGACGCCGATCGTCTGCCGCGCCGCACGCGCATCAAGTTCTGCGGCCTGACCCGCGCCGAGGATGTCGCCGTCGCCTGCGCGCTCGGCGTCGATGCCGTCGGCTTCGTGTTCGCCGAACGCAGCAAGCGCCGCGTTTCGCCGGCGCAGGCCGCGCCGCTGCGCGATGCGCTCGATCCCTTCGTCGCTGGCGTCGCGCTGTTCATGGACAACGACGCGGCGGCGGTGCGCGAGGTGATCGACATCGCTCGCCCCACGATCCTGCAGTTCCACGGCGACGAGGACGACGCTTTCTGCGCATCGTTCGGCCTGCCGTACCTCAAGGCCGTCGCGATGGGCGGCGAGGGCGCCCGCGCCGACGACCTCGGCGCGCGCTACCCGCGCGCGACCGGCTTTTTGTTCGACAGCCACGCCGCCGGGCAGGCCGGCGGCAGTGGCCACGCCTTCGACTGGTCACGCCTTCCCCGCGACTGCCCGCGCCCCTGGCTGCTCGCCGGCGGCCTGCATCCGGAGAACGTCTTCGACGCGATCCGCGCCACCGACTGCTGGGGCGTGGACGTGTCCAGCGGCATCGAATCCGCGCCCGGCGAGAAGGACGCAGCGAAGATGCGGCGGTTCGTCGAAGAGGTGCGGCGCGCGGATGCTGCCGGATCGGTTGTGGCGCACGACGCTTCGTAGGAGGACCTTGTAGGAGGGCCTTCAGGCCCGAGCTCTTGGCTCTCCGCGTGCAACGTTCCGATGTACCTCGGCTTCAGGACAAGCTCGCGGCTGAAGCCGCTCCTACGAAGAGCCAAGCGCCTGCCGCAACCACTCCGCCAACTGCCCGATCCTCGGGTTCGCGCTGCGCTTCGAGGCGCAGAGCACCCACTGCGCGTCGGTGTCGACGAAACCCCAGGGCGCGATCAGGCGGCCGCTGGCGATGTCCTCGGCGACCAGCGGTTCCGGGGCGATCGCGATGCCGAGGCCGGCGGCGGCGGCTTCCAGCAGGTAGTACAGACGATCGAAGCGCGTGCCCATGCGCAACGTGTCCGGATCGAGGTCGATGCGCGTCGCCCATTCCCGCCAGGCCTGCGGGCGCGAGGCGGTCTGCAGCAGCGCGTGGTCGGCCAGCGCCCGGGGCGGGGCGCCGACCAGGGTCTCGGCGCCCGGCCAGCGCGGGCTGAGCACCGGGCCGATCCGCTCGGTGGCCAGCGCATGCACCTGCCAGTCCGACGGGAAGGGCGGGGTGGCGATCATCAGCGCCGCGTCCAGGCCGGCGAGCTGCGTGTCCGGCCGGGTCTCGTTCGCGGACAGGTGCAACTGCAGGTCGGGGCGCTCGCGGGCGAGCCGGTCGAGGCGGGGGATCATCCAGCGCGCGAGGATGCTGCCCGGGCAGCCCAGCACCAGCGGCGCCTGCTGTGGCCCGCGCCGCAGTTCCGCCCAGGTCGCGCGCAGCGGCTCGAAGGCGTCGCTGGCGGCGGCGTGCAGCCGGCGGCCCAATGGGGTGAGCGCCAGCCCGCGCCCCTCGCGGACGAACAGCGCCGCGCCCAGCGCCTCCTCCAGCTGCCGCAGCTGCCGGCTCACCGCGCCATGGGTGACATGCAGCTCCCCGGCAGCGCGGCTCACGCTGTCGAGCCGGGCCACGGCCTCGAAGGCGCGCAGGGCGTTCAGCGGCGGCAGGTCGTGGCGCATGCGTGAGTTTTCCTGACAGGTTGCGCTGATTTTATAGCTTATACACCTGCCATACGTGCGCTAAAGTAAGGCATCAGCCAAACCATCGGCATCCCGGCGGACGCTCCCATGCTCGACAAGACCGACTCGAACCCCACCGACTTCAACGCCTTCCCGAATGCCGAGGGCCATTTCGACCGCTTCGGCGGCCGTTTCGTCGCCGAGACCCTGATCGGCCCGCTGCAGGAGCTGGCGGCAGCCTACGACAAGGCCCGGGTCGACCCCGCGTTCATCGCCGCCTTCGACAAGGACCTCAAGCACTACGTCGGCCGGCCCAGCCCGATCTACTTCGCCGAGCGCCTGACCCGTCACGTCGGCGGTGCGCGCATCCTGCTCAAGCGCGAGGACCTGAACCACACCGGCGCGCACAAGATCAACAACACCATCGGCCAGGCGCTGCTCGCCGCGCGCATGGGCAAGCCGCGGATCATCGCCGAGACCGGCGCCGGCCAGCACGGCGTCGCCAGCGCCACCGTCGCGGCGCGCCTGGGCCTGGAATGCGTGGTGTACATGGGCGCGACCGACATCGAGCGCCAGAAGATCAACGTCTACCGCATGAAGCTGCTCGGCGCGAAGGTGGTGCCGGTGACGTCGGGCTCGAAGACGCTCAAGGACGCGCTCAACGAGGCCATGCGCGACTGGGTGACCAATATCTCCACCACGCACTACCTGCTTGGATCGGCACTGGGATCGCATCCCTACCCGATGATGGTTCGCGATTTTCACCGTGTCATCGGCGTGGAAGCGCGCCGTCAGATTCTGGAAGCGGAACAGCGCCTGCCGGACGCCATCTATGCCTGTGTCGGCGGAGGCAGCAACGCCATCGGCATTTTCCACCCGTTTCTGGAGGATTCCTCCGTGCGGCTGATCGGTATCGAAGCGGGAGGGCAGGGAAAGGAACTCGGCGAACATGCCGCGCGGTTCAGCGGCGGCTCGCCCGGCGTGCTGCACGGCGCATTCAGCTACCTGCTGCAGAATGACGATGGGCAGATCTCGCTGACACACTCCGTCTCGGCTGGGCTCGATTACGCCATGATCGGACCGGAGCATGCATGGCTGCACGATCAGCGCCGTGCCGAATACACTTCCGCCGGCGACGAAGAAGCCCTGGAAGCGGCCCGCCGGCTGGCGCGCACGGAAGGGATTATTCCGGCGCTCGAATCCTCGCATGCGGTGGCCGAAGCTATCCGCCGCGCGCCGCAGGCCAAAGGCGAGATCCACATTATTAGTCTCTCCGGCCGCGGGGACAAGGATATTGATATTTACCGCGAGAACTTCGTCGAACTCGACGCACAAGGACCCGATTATGCGCATTAAAGCCCTGTTTCAGCGATTGCGCGAACAGAAACGCCCGGCCCTGATTGCCTACATTACCGCCGGCGACCCTTCGCCTGACCGTACGGTGGACCTGGTGGCCGCGCTCGAACGCGGCGGAGTGGATCTGGTGGAGCTAGGGGTACCGTTCTCCGACCCCATCGCCGACGGCCCGGTAATTCAATCCGCTTCCGAGCGCGCGCTGGCCGCCGGCACCTCCGTGGCCAGTGTGCTGGAGATTGCCGAACAAATCCGCACCCGTTCGGAGATTCCGCTGCTGCTTTTCTCTTATCTCAATCCGATTTTGAGGTACGGGGTGGACACGCTGGCGCGCGAAGCGAAACGGCGCGGCATCGACGGATGCCTGCTCACCGATCTGAGTGTGGAAGAAGCGGACAGAACGGTGGCATCCATCCGTGCCGCGGGGCTGGACACTGTGTTTCTGGCCTCGCCGACCAGTCCGCAGCGCCGCCTGGAACTAGTGGCGAAGTATTCGACGGGATTCGTGTACCTGGTCTCGCGCACGGGAGTGACCGGCGAGCGGCAGAACATCGAATCGTCGCTCGAAACGCTGGTGCGCAACATGCGCCAAGTCACCGATGAACCGCTGGCCGTGGGCTTCGGAATCTCCACGCCGGAGCAGGCCGCCGAAGTAGGCAGGCTGGCCGACGGCGTCGTGGTCGGCAGCGCCTTCGTGCGCGTGGTGGAACAGAATCTGCACAGCGCCGATCTCGAAGCCAAGCTGGAAGCCTTTGCCCGCAGCCTGTCCACCGCCCTCCATGGAGTGGCGGCGTGACGCAGGAAGAAGCGGCACAACTGCTTGCCCAGCACCGGCGGGCGATTGATGAAATCGACCGCCGCATTGTCGCCTGCTTGAATGAACGCGCCAGCGTGGTGGAACACATCGGCCGCGTGAAGCAGCAGATGACCATGCCGGTCTATGAACCGAAGCGCGAAGACGACGTGTTCCGCAACGTCACCGAAAACAACCCCGGCCCGATGCCTTCCGACGCCGTCAAACGCGTCTTCGAGCGCATCATCGATGAAATGCGCACCCTCCAGCGCATGCGCATGCAGGCCGCCAAGAGTCAGGAAAAGGAATCCTAGCCATGTTCGTTGTGATGGAAGAAGGCGCGTCGGAACTGAGCATCCAGCACGTCATCGACAAGCTGGTCACCAACGGGTTCACCGTACATCGCTCCACCGGGGTGGTGCATACCGTGCTGGGCTGTGTCGGCCCGAAGGAAGACATCGACCCGCGCGATCTGGAACTGATGGAGGGTGTCAAGGAATGCCACCGCATCATTTCGCCCTATAAGCTCGCCAGCCGCAATTTCAAGCCCTCAGGGACGAAGTTCACCGTGCGCGGGGTGGAGATTGGCGGGCGGAGCGTCGTCGTCGTGGGCGGGCCTTGCAGCGTGGAGAATCGTGATCAGATTGAGCAATCGGCGGAGATGGTGGCCAAGGCGGGCGCACGGGGGCTGCGCGGCGGCGCGTTCAAGCCGCGTTCCTCTCCTTACAGCTTCCAGGGTTTGGGCGAAGACGGATTGCGCATGATGCGGGAGGCGGCCGACCGCAACAATCTGTTCGTGGTGAGCGAAGTGATGGATCACACGCAGATCCCGATGATGTCGGAGTACGTGGATCTCTTTCAGGTGGGCGCGCGGAATATGCAGAATTTCAATCTGCTGAAGGAACTAGGCAAATCGCGGATTCCGGTTCTGCTGAAGCGCGGCATCTCCGCCACCATTGAGGAACTGCTGTTGTCGGCCGAATACCTGTTATCGGGAGGCAACTACAACGTCATCCTCTGCGAGCGCGGCATTCGCACGTTCGAAAGCTACACGCGCAATACCATGGATATCTCTGCCATTCCGGTGGTGAAAAAACTGAGCCACCTGCCGATGATGGCGGATCCTTCGCACGGTACGGGCCGCCGGGACAAAGTCATCCCCATGGCGCGAGCCGCCGTTGCGGCGGGCGCTGACGGCATTCTGGTGGAAATGCATCCCACTCCCGACAAGGCGTTGAGTGACGGAGCACAATCGTTGTTTCCCGACCAGTTCAGCGAGATGATGCGTCAACTGCGCATGATCGCCTCGGCCGTGGACCGCGAGATTTAGGCATGCTGCAAACCGTCACCGTTGTTGGGGTCGGACTGATCGGCGGATCGTTTGCGTTGGCGCTGCGCGAGGCCGGATTCACCGGCCGGATTCTGGGGGTCAGTTCGCCGCGGACTCTGGAGACCGCCCTGCGGCTCGGTGTCATCAACGAGGGCATCGGCCTGGAAGAGGGCATCCGCCGTGCCGACCTGGTGTACCTGGCGCAACCCATCTCCCAGATCCTGGAGGTGATTCCGCAGATTGGGCCTTGGCTGGGACCGGACGCCGTTGTCACGGACGCTGGTAGCACCAAGGTGGAAATCGTGCGAGCTGCGGAGGCGCACCTGCCTCCGGGCGCGTTCCTGGGGGGGCACCCGATGGCCGGGAAGGAATCACGAGGGGTGGAGTCGGCGGAAGCGGGTCTGTTCCGTAATCGGTCCTACATCCTCACTCCGACATCTGGCAATCCGCGCGGCCATCTTTCGTCGTTTCGGGATTTTCTGGCTCGCTTTGAGTGCCTAGTCTTTGAGCTGACTGCCGAACAGCACGACAGCATCATTGCGTACTATTCGCATGTGCCGCAGTTGGCATCGACGGCCTTAGCGGTAACCGTTTCTGGGGTAAATGGTACCAAAAAGGCGGCAGGTCCAGGACTTATAGACATGACCCGATTAGCGATGAGTTCTTATACTGTATGGAAGGACATACTTGTTACGAACAGGGCCCATATCGGTCCTGCTCTCGATGACTATATCTCGGTTTTACAGCAACTTAGAGCTTCACTCGGCACTCCTGAAATGGAGCGATTCTTCGCGACTGGAGAGAGTCTGGCGAGGGGGCTGCGAACCGATTTTGATTTTATTGACAAGACGTAAGAAAAAATTTGTAGGAAAGTTCTTTTGTGCGATATGATGACCTTGCCAATGGTTGGCTAAGCAAGGTTTGCACGATGGAACCCAATATTTCAGTATCCTCAAATCCGTCCGAAGTGTTTGCCGGCGTACTTCGGGCCGAATTGCTTGCGAATCCGGGAGTGACTCGGATTCCACAATGCAGGCGTTTCACGATCCTGTATTCGGCGGGGAGTGCCGCCGATACGGTTTTCTATCTTGAATCGGGCATTGTGAAGATCATCAAGCGAGGGCCGGACAACAAGGAAGTCCTGCTCACGCTGGTAAAGGCCGGAGAGATCTTCGGCGAGGACGCCCTACTGGTAGGCGGTCCGCGTCAGGCCAGTGCCGAAATCTTGCAGGAAGGTTCGGTGTACGTCATTCCGAAGGAACTCTTCGCCCGCTTCTGCAATGCCAAACCCGAGATGTGGCGGATGCTGGCGGAATTGCTGGCCAAGCGCGAACAGGGCCTGGAACAGAAGATTGAGCTGCTGCTGATGCGCGACGTGGAACAGCGCATTTTGCTGTATCTGGCTGATTTAGCGGAAGTAATGGGTACAGTCGAGGAGGAGGGCGGGCACTCCGTGCAGTTTTCCCAGGGCGAAATTGCGAGTCTTGTCGGGGCCACCCGCGAGACGACTTCCAGCACGCTGAACAGCTTGGCGCGAAGGGGGTTGGTCAGCCTCGGCCGCCGCAAGATGGTGATTGCCAATCCCAGCAGTTTGCGGGAGGCGGCGGAAGTGCCGCGGATGCGTGCGGCCGCAGGATAGAACGCACGTGTGCACACCTGTGAACGCACGGCACGCCTGCGGTTCACGTAAGTGCAGTTAAATCAGTAGTTTTCTGTTTGGCCAGTGGTGTGCATTGTAGCTGAGCATGCACGTGGTACTCAGCATCCTGGCCATCCTCCCCTTGTTCGCCCCGTTCGCTCAGTGCAACCAGGATCCGGACCCGAACGTCAACTCACGTTACACTGTCGAATCCGTTGAGATTCCCCCGAAGGCCGAGTCGAAGCTCAGCCATCCTCTCAAGGACGACATCCGGAGCATCGTGGGCGTCAAATTCAGCCAGGAATCCATCGACCGTCTCACCAATCGCATCAAGAAGGAACTCCGGGGCTATCAGGTTTTACAAAAGGTGACGAAGGGCGCCAAGCCGGAGAGCCTGCGCGTCATTTACGAGATCATCCGCAAGAACCCCGATTTCGTGGTGCAACCCCGGCTTGCGTATCACTCCAAACAGAACTTCACGTTCGGCGCGGTGGGCGATGTAGGCAATCAGGATCATCGCGCCTACTTCGGGATCCTGACGGATAACGACGAACTGCTGGAGCGCTTCTCCGGATTCCGGGGCGGCTATTCGCGAGTTGCCGCCGGCGGCAGGTTTCGCGGCGGGTTTGTCGTTGAGAGCTTCCGCGCGCAATGGAACCCGGCGGTGCAGACGGCATTGGCTGAGCAGGATAACGACGAAGTTCCCGGAATCTACCGGACGCGACTGCATGTTCAACCGCGGGTTCAAGTGGAAGTTCTTCCCGGGTTGTTTCTGGGAGCCGGCGTCAGCTTCCAACGGTTCGAAACACAATTTCCGGCCGCGCGGCACGAAAGCTCCAAT
>JAHCAU010000029.1 GCA_019634715.1 Lysobacter sp. | reverse complement strand
CCGCCTGTCAAGCGCGTGCAACGCAGCAGACGGGCCTGTGGGTGGCTCCCTTTGGGCGCGCTTGCCTGCGTCCGTGGCTGCGTGGTCGCTCGCTCATGTACGAGAGGTACACCGCGCTCGCTCCGCCTTGCCACGAACGCAGGCAAGCGCGCTGAATGAGGCTTTGTGCCCGTTGGGCTTAGTATGCTGCAGCGGTGAATCGCGAACGCCGCACCACGACGACAGCGCACACCCTCCGCGCTCGCTGGCTCTGGCGCCTGGCCGGCGTCGTGCTGGTCGTGGCGGGCCTGCTCATCCTGGTATCGCGCGGACCGCTGGGCGACCGCCTCTGGCCCGAGGCCGAAGCCGAGACCCTGCGCCGGCAGGCGGATGCCGCGCTCGCGCACGGGCATCTCACCGCCGCCGACGGCAGCGGCGCGCGCGAACTGTACGAAGCGGCGATGGCGATGGATCCGGATCGCGCCGAATCGCGCGCAGGACTCTCGCGGGTCGCCGAGGCCGCATTGCAGCGCGCCGGGCGGGAACTCGCAGGCGGTGATCTCGAAGGCGCGCGCCGATCGCTGGCGCTGGCGCGGTCGCTGTCGGCGCCGCGTGCGGGCACCGATGCCATGGCCGAACGCCTGCGTCGCCGCGAACTGGCGGTCGCAGGCATCGATGCGATGCTGCGCGATGCCGGGCGCGCACTCGGCGAAGGCCGGCTCGACGGCGACCCGCGCGCGGCGCTCCCGCTCTACCGGCGCATCCTCGAACTCCAGCCCGGGCATGTGCAGGCGCTGGAAGGTCGTGAAGACGCGCTGTCCGAACTGCTGGCGCAGGCGGTCGCGGCGCTGCGTCGCGAGGACACGGCGACGGCCGCCGCACGGGTGTCCGCAGCGCGCGGCTACGATGTCGGTCACCCGGACCTGCCGGAGGTGCAGTCGCAACTGGTGCGCGTCGCCGACACCCTGCGTCGTCGCGGCGATCGTGCCCTGCGCGACGGCCGCACCGAACGCGCGGCTGAGGCCTACCGGCGCTGGCGCGATAGCGGCGTGGATGTCGAGGCTGCCGACCGGGCGCTGGCCGGGGTGGCCGCGCTGCACCTGGTGCGGATGCGCGCCGCGCTGGCGGCAGGACGCATCGAGCAGGCGCGCGTCGAGCTCGCGGCGGCCGACGCCCTGCCCGTGGACGACGGCGCCCTGCGCGACGCGCGCATGCAACTGCGTCGCGCCGAGCGTCGGCTCGCGGACGCCGGTGCGTCGACGCCCGCGCAGCGCGCGCGTCGACTGCGTGCGCTGCTCGACGACGCACAGCGCGCCGAGGCCGCGGGCAACTGGATCACGCCGCCGGGCGAGAATGCGTTCGACAAGCTGCGCGCCGCACGTGCGCTGGCGCCGGACGATCCGGAGGTGCGCATGGCCACGACAAGGCTGCAGCACCATGCCCGCACCTGTTTCGCCGACGAACTGCGCGACAACCGCCTGCAGCGCGCACGGGTCTGCCTCGATGCCTGGACCGCCCTGGACGGCGACCGCCGTGCCATCGCGCAGTCGCGCACCGACCTCGCGCAACGCTGGATCGCCGTCGGCGAAGAGCGTCTCGGTCGCGGCCAACTCCCCGACGCCCGTGCCGCGCACGAGACCGCCCGCACGCTCGATGCTTCGCTCGACGAACTCCGCGACTTCGACGCACGCCTGCGCGCGGCCGAGGCGGTGGTGCGCTGAGCGGTCCGACGCCTTGCGTTTTCGAGCGGGTCGAAGACCCGCTGCTCCGCCTGAACATCGCAGCGGATCTTCGATCCGCCCTACAAGGGACTTGCGGGCTTTTCACGACCCGGAAACACCCGCCGCACCGTCTCCCGCGCGGCATCCAGCGAGAAATGCGCGGCGACGCTGTCGAGACCGTTGCGTGCCAGCGTCGTCCACAGCGCCTCGTCGCGATACAGGCGCACCACCGCGTCGGCGAACGCATCGGGCGTGTCGCCGACCAGGACATCCTCGCCGTCGCGCAGGTGCATGCCTTCGATCGCGCAGGCGGTGGCGACCACCGGCTGGCCGTGGGCCATGCTCAGGTTGATCTTGCCCTTCACGCCCGCGCCGTAGCGCAGCGGCGCGAGGGCGATGCGACAGCCGTCCATGTACGGGTCGATGTCGGCGACGTGGCCGTGCACGATCACGCCGGGCACGGCGGCGAGCGCGTCGATCTCCGGCGGCGTATGGCTGCCGATGCAGTGGAACCGCACCTCGGGCAGGCGTTCGCGGATCCGCGGAAAGGCCTCGCGGACGAACCACAGCACTGCATCGACGTTCGGCGGATGACGGAAGCCGCCGACGAACACCAGGTCGTGGCGTTCGGCGAACGGCTTGCCCGGACCCGCGACCCGGTGCAGGTTCGACAGGATCTCGACCTTTGCCGAAGGCGCATCCTCGGCCAGCAGGGCGCGTTCGACCTCGCTGACCACCAGGGTCGCGTCGCATTGCGCGATCACCGCCAGTTCCAGTGTGCGGGTACGTTCTGCCGCTCGCGCCAGCGCAGCGTCGCCCGACACCTCGGCGCCCCTGCGTTCGCGCAGGTAGTGCAGGTCGACGGTGTCGAAGATCAGCCGGGCCTGCGTTGCGTACTTGCGCAGCAACGGCAGGAACTCGCTGGCGACGTAGTGCCGGCTCGCCATCACCGCATCGAAGCGCGCGCCGTGCTCGCGCAGCCAGCGCGCGGGGCGCACGCCGTGCCAGCACTCGACGCCGAGATGCTGCAGTCGGGTGGTGTAGGGTTCCTGGCGTTTCACGTCGGCGGGCAGGAACACCACGTGCGCGCCTTCCTCGCGGAGCAGGCGCATGAGGTTCACCAGGCGCAGCGAGCCGGAATCGTGGTCCGGGCGCGGCGTCATCGCGTCGATGATCAGGATCTGTGTCTGGCGACGATGCAGCAGGGCCGGCGTCGGTACGGTGTGCGCGGGCAGGCGCGAGGCCAGCGCATCGGCGCGGTGCGCGGCGAACGTCCCTCGATTGCGGACCTGGTAGGCCTTCATGCCGGCGCCGGTGTCGGTGCCGGCGGTGCCGCCCTCGACGTGGATCACGCGCGCGGCCGGCTGGTAGACCACGCGATGCCCGGCGGCGCGGACCGCGAACGCCAGATCGGTGTCTTCGTAATAGGCCGGCGCGTAGCGCGTGTCGAAGCCGCCGAGTTCGGCGAACAGCGCGCGCGGGATCGCGATCGCCGCGCCACTGGCGTAGTCGCAATCGCGCAGGTACGCGAAGCGCGGGTCTTCGGGTGATTCGAACTTGCCGTAGTTCCAGCCGCTGCCGTCGGCGAAGACCACGCCGCCGGCTTCCTGCAGGCGGCCGTCGGGATAGAGCAGTTGCGCGCCGGCCAGGCCGGTGCCGGGTTCGTCGACGAAGGTGGCGAGCAGCGCTTCCAGCCAGCCGGGCTGCGGCACGGTGTCGTTGTTCAGGAAGACGAGGGTTTCGCCGCACGCGAGCGATGCGCCATCGTTGCAGGCGGCGATGAAGCCGCCGTTCGTGGCGCGGCGGTGGTAGCGCACTCCGGCGATGCGCGGCAGGGCGTCGACGGTCTCGTCGCGGCTGCCGTCGTCGACCACGATCACCTCGAAGGGCGTGGCCGGAGGATGCGCCGCAAGCGCGCGCAGGCAGGCGAGGGTGTGCGCGAACTGGTCGTAGACCGGGATCACGATGCTCGCCACGGGCGCGTCCGACGTCGGCACTGCGAACGGCGCGAACCGCGCGGCGTCGGGCAGGTACAACCGCGACGGCGGCAGCGGCGTCGCCCGGCGGAACTGCGCCCGGGTGCGGTCCCAGGTCGCACGCCAGCCGCGGGCGCGCAGGCTGGTCCAGCCGCGTCGCACCAGGCCGAGGCCGCGCAGGAACATGAACCGCAGGTCGGCGGGCGAAACGGGCATGCGGTGGCGCTCCTGCGGCGCGGGTGCGAGGGTGACGATGGGCCGGGGTCGCCGTTGCCGGCACCCTGCTAGACTCGGCCGGCATTTTCGCATCATCGCCCCGCACGCACCCGACTTCCGACCGAATGGCCCGAAAAGACGACCTCGACGACGACCTTGACGACGATCTCGACGACGACCTCCCCGAAGACGAGGACGAGGACGAGGACGACGACGCAGGCGCCTCGCCCGGCTGGCGTCGCAGGATCCTGCGCTGGACCGCGGTCATCGTCGCGGTCGGCATGGGCTTCCTCATCCCGTACACCCTCTACCTGAACCACCAGGTCACCGTCCGCTTCGGACAACTGCGCTGGCAGTTGCCGACCCGCGTCTACGCCCGCCCGCTGGTGCTGGCGCCCGGCATGGCGATGGACACGGGCACGCTCAAGACCGAACTGGCCGCCGCGTCCTACCGCGACGACGGCAAGGGCGAGAAGCCCGGTACCTACGCCCAGACCGGCAACCGCTGGCGCATTTCCAGCCGTGGCTACCTCGACGTCGACGGTCGGGTCGGCCCCAGCCGCATCGAGGTCGTCCTCACCGCTGGCCGCGTGCAGTCGGTCCACGACCTGCAGCGCGGGCGCGCGGTTAAATCGGCCAAGCTCGATCCGGCGCGGATCGCCACGCTCTACGGCCAGAAGCAGGAAGAACGGCGCCTGGTGCGGATCAGCGAAGTGCCGGCGATGCTCACCGACACCCTGCAGGCGGTGGAGGACCGCGATTTCGCGCGCCACCACGGCATCGACCCCAGCGGCATGGTCCGCGCGCTGTACGTCACGCTCAAGACCGGCGGCGAGGTGAAGCAGGGCGCGAGCACGCTGACCCAGCAGCTCGCGCGCTCCGGCCTGCTCGGCATCGGCAAGGAACAGACGCCCAGCCGCAAGTTCAACGAGATCCTGTACGCGCTGATCATCGACGCCCGCTACGACAAGGGCGTGATCCTCGAAACCTACCTGAACCAGGTCGATCTCGGCCAGCGCGGCTCGCAGGCGATCCATGGCTTCGCGTCGGGCGCCGAGTTCTATTTCGGCCGCCAGCTCGACGACCTGAGCACCGAGCAGGTCGCGCTGCTGGTGGCGCTGGTCAAGGGGCCCTCCTGGTACAACCCGCGGCGCAACCCCGAGCGCGCGCTGGAACGGCGCAACCTCGTGCTGGCGAAGATGCTGGAGACCGGCATCATCGACCGGAAGGAACACGACCGCGCGGTGAAGGCGCCGCTGGGCGTGACCGACGTGCCCGGCAGCATGGTCGCGAACCGTTTCCCGGCCTATGTCGACCTGGTCCGTCGCCAGCTCGCCCGCGACTATTCCGAGCAGGAACTGTCCGGCGCCGGCCTGACCGTGATGACCGGCATGTCGCCGTCCGCGCAGGCCTACGCCGAAGGTGCGGTGACGCGCACGATGAAGGCGCTGGGCACGAATGCGAAGCGCCCGCCGCTGCAGGCCGGCGTGGTCGTCACCGACGTGCACACCGGCCAGGTGCTGGCGGTGATCGGCAGCCGCAGCTTCGAGGAACACGGCTTCAACCGTGCCGTGCAGGCGCAGCGACCGGTGGGTTCGCTGCTCAAGCCCTTCGTGTACCTGCTCGCGCTGGCGCAGCCCGACAAGTATTCGCTGGCGACGGTGATCGACGATTCGCCGGTGACCGTGACCCTGGACAACGGCCGGCGCTGGAAGCCCGGCAATTCCGACGGCCGCAGCCACGGCAGCGTGCGCATGATCGATGCGCTGGCGATGTCCTACAACCAGTCCACGGTGCGCGTGGGCATGGACGTGGGCCCGCAGCGGCTGGGCGAACTGCTCCGCACCGTCGCCGGCATCGATGCCGGTACCAATCCATCGCTCATCCTCGGCTCGCTCGACCAGAGTCCGTACGCGATGGCGCAGCTCTACCAGTTCCTCGCGTCCGGCGGCGAGATCCAGCCGCTGCATGCGGTGCGCGGGGTGCTCGACGGCAACGGCAAGGCGCTGAACCGCTACGACGTGGCGCCCAAGCCCGCGCAGCCCGGCGATGCCGTGGCCGCGCGCCTGGTGACTTCGGCGCTGCAGCACGCGGTGACCTCGGGCACCGCGCGGCAGTTGGTCGGCGACGGCCTTGGCCGCCTGCAGCCGGCCGGCAAGACCGGCACCAGCAACGACAGCCGCGACAGCTGGTTCGCCGGCTGGACCGGGGACCACCTCGCGGTGATCTGGGTCGGCAACGACCAGAACGCCCCGACCGGCCTGTACGGCGCCACCGGCGCGATGCGGGTCTGGTCCGGTCTGTTCGCGCGTCTGCCCAGCGCACCGCTCCAGGACAGCGGCAAGGGCATCGAGTGGGTCTGGATCCGCAATGACGGCCATGCCACCGATCCCGGTTGCCCGGGCGCGCGCCGCATCGGCTTCGTCACCGGCTTCGCCCCCGGGTATCAGCCCTGCCTGCTCGTCGAGGACAGCGAGGCCGACGCTGCCGGCGAGGGCGAGGAGCGCGGCTTCTGGAGCCGGCTGTTCGGCATCGGCAAGGACAAGACCGGGGACAGCACACCCCCCTCCGAGAGCACGCCCGCACCATGAATCGCTTCCCCTTGCCTTCCGTTCGCCGCCTCCCGTTCGCATGCCTGGCCCTCGCCGCCGTGCTCGTCGCCGCCTGCGGTACCGCGCCGCCTGCTCCGCAGCGCTGGGTCGGCCCCGCGCCCGAGATGGTGGTCGCCGAGATCCGCGCCGTCGGCAAGGCTGCGCCGGACGAACTGGACGTGCAGCCGCTGCGCGACCCGATGGTCGAGGACCTGCGCGAGCAGGCGGTCGCCGCCGAGCGCGCGCGCCGTCCCGCCGACGCCGCCGCCGCACTCGACAAGGCATTGGCGCTGTCGCCCGACGACCCCGCGCTGCTGCAGGAGCGCGCGGAAGTCGCGGTGCTGCAGCAGGATCTCGCCGAAGCCGCCACGCTGGCGCGGCGTGCGTTCGACATCGGCGCCAAGGTCGGCCCGCTGTGCCGCCGCCACTGGGCGACGATCCGCCAGCGCATCGCCTTCGACCTGCGCGTGCTCGACGAACAGGTCGCCGAGAAGCCGCTGAAGGGCGAGAAGCTCGACGCGTGGACGCAGGCCAGGGAAGCGCTGGCGCGCGAAGGCGCCGAGGCCGTGCAGGCGCAGACCGCCTGCACGCTGACCGGCCCGCCGCGGTACTGAGCGCATCAACAGGTTCTGATCGATGCACGGATTCGACGACGACGTCCGCAGCGGCGACGATGCGGACGACCGCGACGCCGCATCTCCGCGTTCCGCCTTCGCCCGCGCCGCGCGCGATGCGCTGTGCGATGGCGGCGTGCTCGCGGATGCGATTCCCGGCTTTTCGCCGCGCGCGCCGCAGCAGCAGCTGTCGATGGCGATCGCCGAGACCGTCGAGGACCGCGCCGTCCTGCTGGCCGAGGCCGGCACCGGCACCGGCAAGACCTTCGCCTATCTCGTGCCGGCGCTGCTGTCGGGCCTGAAGACGATCGTGTCGACCGGCACGCGCGCGCTGCAGGACCAGCTCTACCACCGCGACCTGCCGCGCGTGCGCGACGCGCTGGGCAAGGGCGTGAAGACCGCGCTGCTCAAGGGCCGCGCGAACTACCTGTGCCGCTACCGGCTGGAAAAGAGCAAGGGCGAACCACGCTTCACGACGAAGGAGCAGATCACCCAGTTCCAGCGCATCGTGCAGTGGAGCGGGCGCACGCGACTGGGCGATCTCGCCGAACTCGACGCGCTGCCCGAGGATTCGCCGCTGATCCCGATGGTCACCTCGACCACCGACAACTGCCTCGGCAGCGAGTGTCCGTTCTGGGAGGACTGCTTCGTCGTCCAGGCGCGCCAGCGCGCGCAGGCGGCGGACGTCGTCGTGGTGAACCATCATCTGCTGCTCGCCGACCTCGCGCTGAAACAGGAAGGTTTCGGCGAAATCCTGCCCGGCGCGCAGGTGTTCGTGGTCGACGAAGCGCACCAGTTGCCCGAACTCGCTGCGCAGTTCTTCGGCGAGGGCCTGAGCGCACGGCCGCTGGTCGAACTGGCGCGCGACGCCCAGGGCGAAGCCAAGTCCGTGACCGGCGCGCTCGCCGTGGTGCAGGCGCCATCGCGCGTGCTCGAAGAGGCCACGCGTGCGATGCGCGTCGCCATGGAGGGGCTGCCGACGCGCGGCACGCGCGGGCGCGCGTTGCAGGAATCCGGCGTGTTCGACGCGCTGTCCGCGCTCGACGACGCGCTGTGCGCCTTCATCGACGCGGTGGCGCCGCTGCGCGAAGCCTCCCCGGGTTTCGATGCCTGCCATGCGCGT
This sequence comes from Lysobacter sp., assembly GCA_019634715.1. GTDB lineage: Bacteria > Pseudomonadota > Gammaproteobacteria > Xanthomonadales > Xanthomonadaceae > Lysobacter_I. The sequence goes on along the minus strand of JAHCAU010000029.1, from coordinate 11,902 downwards.
GCGGTCGAGCAGCGCGCGCGCCTGCTGCGCTGGGCGCCACCGGATTTCGCGCGGCGGCATCTCGTCGCCGACGGCGATGCGGCCGGGTCGGCCGTCGCGCTCGATCTGCCGGCGACGCAGGTCGAGCCGCCCCCCGAATCCGCCGTCGACGATGTGGCGCAGGACCTGGAGACGGCGGTCGACGAAAAGAAGCTCTGGGACGTGCGCTGGTACGAACTGTCGCCGCGCGGCTTCCGCTTCCAGCGCACGCCGCTGGACGTGTCGGGGCCGCTGCGCGCGCATCGCGAGCAGTCGCGCGCGGCCTGGGTGTTCACCTCGGCGACGCTGGCGGTGGCCGGCGGCTTCGATCACCTCAGCGAACGCCTCGGCCTGGACGCGCCGCGCACCCTGATCGCGCCCAGTCCATTCGACTGGCCGCGCCAGGCCCTGTGCTACCTGCCGCCGCGCATGCCCGAGCCGAATTCGCGCGACTACACGATGGCGGTCATCGATGCGGTGCGTCCCGTGCTCGAAGCCTCGAACGGTCGTGCCTTCGTGCTGTTCGCCTCGCACCGCGCGCTGCGCGAAGCCGCCGACCTGCTGCGCGCGGACAGCCCGTGGCCGCTGTTCGTGCAGGGCGATGCGCCACGCTCGGTGCTGCTGCAGCGCTTCCGCGATTCCGGCAACGGCGTGCTGCTCGGTGCCGCGAGCTTCCGCGAAGGCGTCGATGTCGCCGGCGACGCGCTCAGCGTGGTCGTCATCGACAAACTCCCGTTCGCCGCGCCCGACGACCCGGTATTCGAGGCGCGCCTCGACGCGATCCGCCGCGACGGCGGCAATCCCTTTCGCGACGAGCAGTTGCCGCAGGCGGTGATCGCACTGAAACAGGGCGTCGGCCGCCTGATCCGCACCGAGACCGACCGCGGCGTGCTGGTGCTCTGCGACCCGCGCCTGATCGGCAAGTCCTACGGCCGCACCTTCCTCGACTCGCTGCCGCCGTTCGCGCGCACGCGTTCGCTGGACGACGTGCGGGCGTTCTTCTCGTCCCCTGTCGATGCGGACGCCGTGCAGGCGACGGCCCCGTCCGACCTACAATGACGCCATGAAGCTCCTCGCCTTCGAACTCTCCACCGAAGCCTGCTCCGTCGCCCTTTGGGTCGACGGCGACGTGCGCGAACGCCACGAGATCGCGCCGCGCCGCCACGCCGAACTCGCCCTGCCGTGGGCGGACGCGTTGCTGGCCGAGGCCGGGCTGGCGAAGTCGCAGCTCGACGCCATCGCCGTGGGTCGGGGGCCGGGCGCCTTCACCGGCGTGCGCCTGGGCATCTCCATCGCGCAGGGCATCGCACTCGCGCTGGATCTGCCGGCGCTGCCGGTGTCCACGCTCGCCGCGCTGGCGATGCGCAGCCTGGCGCTGCCCGCGCACGCCGGCGCGGGCCAGCGCGTGCTCGCCGCCATCGACGCGCGCATGCAGGAGGTCTACGTCGCGGCGTACGTGTTCGAAGCCGGCGACGACGGCGTGCTGGTGCCGCGCGCGCTCGACGCCGAGCGCGTGCAGCCACCCGATGCGGTGGCGCTGCCCGACGATGGCGACGGCTGGCTGGGCCTCGGCACCGGTTTCGCCGCGCAGGGCGACGCGCTGCGCGAGCGCTTCGACGCGCGACTGCGAGCGGTCGATGCCGACGCCCTGCCGCAGGCCGGCGACGTAGCCAGGCTGGCGCATGCCGCGTGGCGTCGCGGCGAAGCGCTCGCCCCGGACCTGCTGGAGCCGGCCTACCTGCGCAACAACGTCGCCCTGACCATCGCCGAGCAGCAGGCCCTGCGCGCGTCCCGCGGTTGAGTCGCGGGACGCGGCATAGGTCATCGGTCGCAGGAACTCGATGCGTCCGATCGGGTCGATGTCCTCATCATCCTGCGAGGACGTCCCGATGACCGAACCTGCCGCCGCTGCCCGGACCACGCCCTGGTGGCGCGGCGAATGGGCCTCGCTGGTCGCGATGCTGCTGCTTCTCACGCTGGCGCGCACCTCGTTCGCGAACCACTACCAGGTGCCCAGCGGCTCGATGGAGCCGAACCTGATGCCTGGCGACCGCATCGTCGCGAACATGATGGCCTACGGCCTGCGCGTGCCGTTCACCGACATCGAACTCTACGACCGCGGCGAGCCGCAGCCGGGCGACATCGTGGTGTTCAAGTCGCCGGAGGACGGCACGCGCCTGATCAAGCGCGTGGTCGCGACCGGCGGCCAGGCCGTCGCGCTCCACGATGGCCACCTCTGGGTCGATGGCCAGCCGCTGTTCGACGCAGGCGCTGCCGATGTCGAGCATTTCGGCGACCGCGCTGTGACGCTCAACCTCGCGCACGGCGGCGGCCCTGACATCGCCGGCATCGACATCCCCGAGGGCATGGCGCTGGTGCTCGGCGACCATCGCGGCAACAGCCAGGACGGCCGTTTCTTCGGTCTGGTGCCGACGAAGTCGCTGTATGCGCGCGCCGAAGCCGTCTACTACCGCAGCGGCGAAGGCTTCGGCTGGACGAAGCTGTAAGCCGCACGCGCTCTTGTAGAGCGGAGCGCAGCTCCGCTATCCCGTGTCCGGAGGCGGCATCGGTTGCAGCGACGGTGCAGCGGAGCTGCGCTCCGCTCTACGGAACACGTCCGATGGTCGGCCCTGCCATGCGCATCACTCGTCGATCAACTCGCCGCCCGGCAGGAACTGCCAGGTGCGCACGACGTTGAGGATGTCCGGGTCTTCCTGCGTCTTCGGCAGGGGCGGGTAGGGCTCGGCCAGCTTCGCGATGCGCAGCGCCGCCTCGTCGAGCAGCGGGATGCCGCTGGACTGCACGATGTCGGCGCGTTCCACCGAGCCGTTGCGGCGGATGCCGACGTTGATGACCACGGTGCCGGCGAGCTTCCGGCGTCGGGCCTCGTCGGGATAGTTCAGGTTGCCCACACGCTCGGCGCGGTCGACCCAGGCGCGCAGGTAATTCGCCCAGGCGTATTCCTGCGTGCTCGCCGAGACGAACTTGCGCGACGGCCGCCTGGCGTAGCGTGAGGAACGCAGGTGAATCTCGGCCGCCAGCCGCGCCATCGCCATGTCGTGCTCGATCTTCTGCTCGCCTTCGCGTTCGGTTACCGGCGTCGCGCGCCGGTCGCGGCTGGGCGTGGGCAGGCGGACCTCGCTGTCCGGGCTGCTGATGACCCGCGCCTCGGGCGGAGGCTGCGGCGCGGGCGACTGCGCGCGCACGGTCTGCGGCGCCACCCCGGCCTCGATCTGCGGCACGGTGCCCGGTTGCGGGTCGCGCGGGCGGCTGGCCTTGTCGTGGTCGCCGCCGCCCTGGTTGCTGGCCTGGGCCAGGAAGTCGGCCTGCTTCGGGGTCAGCGGGCTGCGTGTCTGGGTCAGCATCACGTCCAGCATCGGCACCACCGGCGCCGCGCGCTCCAGCGCGAAGCCCACGCCCAGGATCAGCAGGCCGTGGACCAGCACCGACAGCACCAGGGTGGCCCCCAGGCGCTCGGTTTCGGTGATGCGTGGTCCACCGATGGCCGGTGGGGCGGGCGGGGCGGTGTCGCTCATCGCGTCAGGCGTCCGCCTCCAGGGCGTCGAACAGCGTCCCGGCGATGTTCAGGCCGAACTGCGCGTCCAGTTCGCGGATGCAGGTCGGGCTGGTGACGTTGACCTCGGTCAGGTAGTCGCCGATCACGTCCAGGCCGACGAAGCGCATGCCGCGCCGGCGCATCTCCGGCCCGACCTCCGCGGCGATCCAGCGGTCGCGTTCGCTCAGCGGGCGGCCTTCGCCGCGGCCGCCGGCGGCCAGATTGCCGCGGAACTCGTCGCCCTGCGGGATGCGCGCCAGGCAATAGTCCACCGGCACGCCGTCGATCAACAGGATGCGCTTGTCGCCGGACACGATCTCCGGGATGTAGCGCTGCGCCATCGCCAGATGGCGATCGCCGGCGGTCAGGGTTTCCAGGATCACGTTCAGGTTGGGGTCGCCGGCGCGGGCGCGGAAGATCGAGCGTCCGCCCATGCCGTCGAGCGTTTTCAGCACTGCGTCGCCGTGTTCGGCGACGAACCTCTTGATTTCGCTGGAATTCCGGCTGACAACCGTGGGCGGGCAGCACTGCGGGAACTCCAGTGCGGTCAGCTTCTCGTTGTGGTCGCGCAGGCCGCGCGGGTCGTTCACCACCAGGGCACCCGCCTGCTGGGCGAAGCTGAGGATGTGGGTGTCGTGCAGGAAGTCGGCGTCGACCGGCGGATCCTTGCGCATGAGGATCAGGTCGGCCGATCCCAGCGCACGTTGTGACTTCGGTCCGATTTCGAACCAGCCCGACGGGTCGTCGCGGACGGTCAGCGGCGCCACTTCGGCGACTGCGCTGCCGCCGCTCATCGCCAGCCCGCCCGGTGTGACGTAAAAGAGTCGATACTGACGCTGCTGGGCTTCCAGCAACATCGCAAATGTGGAGTCCTTCGCAATTTTGATCGATGCGATCGGGTCCATGACCACGACCACATCGCGCGCAAGCTTCGCCATCCCGTCGTCTCTCAAGCGTTCGAACGGGTGGATGGTAACAAGTCGACGCTGCCTGCCGTGCGATTGGCCGGGAAATTGCTAACAAACCTTGACAGTCCAGCTTCAGACTGGGATATAGGTGGCTGAAAATGATGGCAAACCAGCTGCTACGACACCCGGTGTCGGACGCATGGGGAAACGCGATGACGCAAGATGAGAATCCAGCCGGAGGCCTGCAGGGTTTGCGGGTGATGGTGATCGACGACTCGAAGACCATCCGGCGTACCGCCGAGACCCTGCTCAAGCGCGAGGGGGCCGAGGTGGTGACCGCGACGGATGGTTTCGAGGCGCTGGCGAAGATCGCCGACCAGCGGCCGCAGATCATCTTCGTCGACATCATGATGCCGCGCCTGGACGGCTACCAGACCTGCGCGCTGATCAAGAACAACCAGATCTTCAAGCACACGCCCGTGATCATGCTGTCCTCCAAGGACGGCCTGTTCGACAAGGCGCGTGGCCGCATCGTCGGCTCCGAGCAGTACCTCACCAAGCCATTCACCCGTGAAGAACTGCTCGACGCCATCCGCACGCACGTCAACGCCTGACCGGGGGGTAAGGCAACCATGGCTCGAATCCTGCTGATCGAAGACTCGCCGACCGACACCGCGGTGCTCACGCGCCTGCTGGAAAAGCACGGTCACCAGGTCCTGGCATCCACCAGCGCCGAGGACGGCATCGAAGTCTGCAAGAGGGAATTGCCGGACGTGGTGCTCATGGACGTGGTCCTGCCGGGCATGAACGGCTTCCAGGCGACCCGCGCGATCACGCGAGAGTCGTCGACCAAGCACATCCCGGTGCTGATCGTCAGTACCAAGGGCATGGACACCGATCGTGCCTGGGGCATGCGCCAGGGCGCGCGCGACTACATCGTCAAGCCGCCGAACGAGGACGCGCTGATCGCCCGGATCGAACAACTCCTGGGGAACGGAACATGAGCGCAGAGGACATGGACCTCATCGACGGCCCGCCGTCCGATGACGCCATCGCGACGCCGGCCTCACCGGCGGCGGACGCGTTCGAGATGCTCGCGGAATACGAGCGTCGCAGTCTCGCCCACGTCGCGGGCCTGCCCGAACAGTTGCAGGCCGCGGGCCTGTGGCGCGGCATCGGCTACCGCATCGGCCGGCATCGCCTGGTCTCGAACTACGAGGCCGTGGCCGAAATCATCACCGTGCCGCAGATCACCCCGGTGCCCGGCGCGCAGCCGTGGATGCTCGGCGTGGCCAACGTGCGCAGCAACCTGCTGCCCGTGGTCGACCTCAAGCAGTTCCTCGAAGGCGCGCGCTCGGTCATCCACGAAGGCCACCAGAAGGTGATGGTGCTGCGCCAGCCCGGCGGCGACGTCGCCGTGACCATCGACGAGCTCTACGGCCAGCGTTCCTTCATGGAGGAGCAGCAGGTCGAGCTCGACGAACTGGCCGAAGGCCGCTACGAGGGCCTGGTCGAACGCGCCTACCGGGTCGCCGACGACCTCTGGGGCGTCTTCAGCCTCGACCGCCTGGTCCGAACACCCGAATTCCGTCATGCCGCCGTCTGACGGCACGCCCCTTCACAGCATCAGTTCAAATAACGTAGATCGAGGCTAGTCATGAGCACTCCGATGGACACCGTTGCCGGCAAAGGCCGTAGTCAGGGCACCACAGTCTGGCTGTGGATCCTGGTGATCTCGCTGTTCGTTTTCGCCGCGAACACCGGTTACGCGCTGTACAAGACGGCGCGCTTCGGCGGCGCCAACACGGCGGCCTCGAATCTGCAGGTGAACTCGCAGAAGCTCGCCAACCAGGGCCGAGAGGCCGTGGACGGCGACGCCGCGGCCTTCACCGCGTTCCGCGCCACCAAGGCGCAGATCGAATCCGACGTGAAGCTGCTCAACGACCGCTTCGGCAGCACGATGACCGTGTCCGGCCCGATCGGCGCGGCCACCGCGACCTGGGTGCCGATGGGCAAGAGCGCCGACCAGATCCTCGCCTCCGAAAGCGCGGTGCTCACGCTGGCCGGCAACGCGAAGAACTTCACCGACCGCGTGCCGCAGCTGCAGGCGCAGCTCGACGAAATGGGCCGCGCGATGTCGTCCACCGGCTCCGCGCCGTCGCAGGTGTTCATGGCGGTGCGCCAGTCGGTGCTCGCGGCGTCGATGGCCAAGAGCGTCGCGGAAATGCGCGCGGGCGGCGCCGGCGCATCGGTCGCCGGCGAACGTCTCGTCCGCGACTCGGGCGTGTTCGCCCAGGTGCTCAACGGCCTGCGCGAAGGCGACCAGGCGATGGGCGTGCAGAAGCTGACCAACGCCACCGCGCTGGCCACCCTGAACCAGGCCACCGCGCAGTGGGTGGAAATGAAGAAGGACCTCGATGCGATCGTCGAGTCCTCCGACAAGCTGTTCCGCGCCCAGACCGCCGCGACCGAGCTGACCGCCGGCTCCAACCGCCTGCTCGACGACAGCGTCAACCTCTTCCGCGCCTTCACCGCGTTCGGTTCCGTGCGCGATGCCGGCATCGGCAGCATGATGATCAGCATCATCTCGGGCCTCGTGGTCCTGGTGTCGATCATGTTCCTCGTGGTGTCGCTGAACCGCGCGCAGCGCCGCCGGTACGAGAGTTCGATGGAACTCAACAACCGCAACCAGGAAGCGATCATGCGCCTCCTGGACGAAATGGGTTCGCTCGCGGAAGGCGACCTGACCGTGAAGGCGACCGTGACCGAGGACATGACCGGCGCGATCGCGGACTCGATCAACTTCGCGGTGGAACAGCTGCGCAGCCTGGTGCAGACGATCAACGACACCTCGGTGCAGGTGGCGTCGAGCGCCCAGGAAACGCAGGCCACCGCCATGCACCTGGCCGAGGCCGCGGAACACCAGGCCCAGCAGATCAATACCGCCACCAACCGCATCAACGAAATCGCGACCTCGATCAACCAGGTGTCCCGCAACTCGGCCGAATCGGCGGACGTGGCGCAACGCTCGGTGGAAATCGCGACCAAGGGTGCCGGCGTCGTGCGCCAGACGATCGTGGGCATGGACTCGATCCGTGGCCAGATCCAGGAAACCTCGAAGCGAATCAAGCGACTGGGCGAAAGCTCCCAGGAAATCGGCTCGATCGTGGAACTCATCAACGACATTTCGGAACAGACGAACATCCTCGCGCTGAACGCGGCCATCCAGGCGGCCTCGGCGGGTGAGGCGGGCCGCGGCTTCGCGGTGGTGGCGGACGAAGTGCAGCGACTCGCGGAACGCACCTCGAACGCGACCAAGCGAATCGAAGCGCTGGTGCAGACCATTCAGGCCGATACCAACGAAGCGGTCAGCTCGATGGAGCAGACGACCTCCGAAGTGGTCGCCGGTGCGCGACTGGCCGAGGACGCGGGTACCGCGCTGGGCGAGATCGAAACGGTGTCGAACACCCTCGCGGGCCTGATTCGCGGCATTTCCAGCGAGGCGCAGCAGCAGTCCGCAGCGGCGACCGACATCACCCAGACGATGACCACGATTCAGTCGATTACCGCGCAGACCTCGCAGGGTGCGAACCAGACCGCCGAGTCGATCGGAAACCTGGCGCAACTGGCGGCGGACCTGCGCCGTTCGGTCGCCGACTTCAAGCTGCCGGCCTGACGGCCCGACTCCAAAGGTGCGGAGCACTGGCGACATGATCCGAAAACCCTGCCACCTTGAAGCCCGGCGCATGCGTGCCGGTGGAGGCGCCCGATGAGCGCCCTCCATCAGGCCATCGAACACAGCGTCCTGGGCTGGGTCAAACCCGAGCTCGACGAGACCCTGCGACAGGTCGGCGTCGAGATCGAAGGCTTCGCCGACGATCCGGCGGATACCGGCCGCATGCGCGTCTGCGCCGAGCTGCTGCATCAGGTGCAGGGCACCCTGCGCATGGTCGAGCTGTACGCCCCGGCGATGGTCGCCGAGGAAATGGAACACCTCTCCACCGCGCTGCGCGAAGGCGCGGTCGCGGATCGCGACGCCGCCTGCTCGGCGCTGATGCGCGGCGCGGTCCTGCTGCCCGACTATCTGGAACGCCTGCAGAGCGGCCACAAGGAAATCTCGATCGTCCTGCTGCCGATGCTCAACGAACTGCGCGCTGCGCGCGGCGAGTCGGGCCTCAGCGAGAGCGTGCTGTTCAATCCCGACCTCGATCGCGCGCTGCCGGCCTCGCTGCCGCGCGCCGCCGTGGCCCCGGCCGCGAGCCGCGCGCAGGAAGCCGCACCCTTCCTGCTGCGCCTGCGCGACGTGATGCAGGGCTGGCCGGAGCAGGGACTGCCCGCCGATGCACAGGGCCTGCAGTTCGCCGCCGACGCGCTGCTTGCGCGTACCGCCGACGAGCCGCAGCGCCGCATGTTCTGGGTGGCCGCGATGGTCGCCGAAGCCATGCGCGACCGGGGTATCGCCGTCACTGCGGGCCTGCGCCAGGCCTTCGCCAGCGTCGAACGCGAGGCCCGCAGCATCTTCGCGCCATCCGGTTACGACGCACCGCGTGCCGATGCGGCCCTGGAACCGACCCGCCAGCTGCTGTTCCACGTCGCCAACAGCGATTCCACGCACGCCTCGCTGGCCAAGCTGCGCGAGGTCTTCGATCTCGATGCGCTGAAGCCGACCGAATCCGAACTCGACCATGCCCGCGGCAGCGTCGCCGGCCGCAACCGTTCGCTGCTCGACACGGTCGCCGGTGCGGTGAAGGAAGACCTGCTGCGCGTGAAGGACGAACTCGACCTCTACCTGCGGACCGGCAAGCGCGACCCGCTCGCCCTGCAGCCGCAGGCCGAGGCCCTGCAGCGCGTCTCCGACACGCTCGGCATGCTCGGCCTGGGCCTCGCGCGCAGTCTCGTGCAGCAGCAGCGCGACGCCGTGCAGGAGATCGTCGATGGCAAGCGCAATGCCGACGAGGGCGTGCTGCTCGAAGTCGCCGGTGCCTTGCTCTACGTCGATGCCTCGCTCGACGACCAGGTCGCGCGCCTGGCCAGCGGCGACGGTGCCGACACCGAGGAAGACCTGGCCAATGCCGAAGCGCGCAAGGTGCTCGACGTGCTGGTGCGCGAAGCGATCGCCAACTTCGCCGCCGCCCGCCAGGCCTTCGTCGCCTTCGTCGAAACCAGCTGGAGCCATGCCGAACTCGAACAGGTGCCCAAGCTCCTGAGCGACGTGTCCGGCGCGCTGAACATCCTCGAATTGCCGGTGCCGGCGCAGTACCTCGACGGTGTGCGCCTGTACACCGAAATCGAACTGCTCGACCGCCACCGCATCCCGAACAGTCGCCAGCTCGACACCTTCGCCGATGCCCTGGCCAGCGTCGAGTACTACCTCGAAGCGCTGCGCGAACAGCGCGCCAACCGCGACGACATCCTCGACATCACGCGCAACAGCCTCGAAACCCTCGGCTACTGGCCGCTGCCGGCCGAACCGGTGCGCACCGCCGTGTCGCCGTCCGTCGCGGGGCCTGCACCGGTCGAGACGCCCGCACCGATGCCCGTCGATACGACCCCCGTGCCTGCGGTGGAAGAGGTTGCGATCGAACTGTCGGTCGCGCCGCCGGCCGACGTGCCGGTGGTTCCTCCGGCGCCGCCGCCGCCGCGTCCGCTGCTGTGGGCGTCGCAGTTCGCATCGCCGCCTGCGACATCGACCGCGCCGGAACCGGCGGGTACGCCTGTCGCGGAACCCGTCGCGTCGAGCGAGCCCGTGGTCGAAACCGCGCCTGCCGAGTCCGTGGCGCAGGACGCGCCCGGGATCGAAGCCGTGTCCCGCGAAGAAGTGTCGTTCGAATCGGTATCCCTCGAAGCGGTCGATCTCGAGGTCATCGAACTCGAAGCGGTCGAAACCGGAGCGGTCGAAACCGAAGTTGTCGAAGCCGAAGCGGTGGAAGCCGCAGCGCCAGCCGCCGCCGTCGAAACCCCGGTGGTGGCGGCCGCGCCGATCGCCGCCGGTTTCGATACCACCAGCGACGACATCGACGACGAGATCCGCGAGATCTTCCTCGAGGAATTCGAGGAGGAGATCGGCAACCTCGGCCAGCTGTTGCCGGCCTGGAAGTCCGATCCGAACAGCATCGAGCGCCTGCAGCCGGTGCGTCGCGTCTTCCACACCCTCAAGGGCAGCGGTCGCCTCGTCGGCGCCAAGACCCTGGGCGAGTTCAGCTGGAAGATCGAGAACATGCTGAACAAGGTGCGCGACGGCCTGCGTCCGGCCACGCCACCGGTGATCGCGATGGTCGACCACGCCTGCAGCGCGCTGCCGCAGCTGCACGCCGCGCTGGCGGGCGATGGCTACGTCAACGTCAATCTCGCCGCGATGGAGGCGCTCGCCGACCGCATCGCCGCAGGCGAGGAAGTCATGCCGTCCGCCGCCGCGTTCGCGCTGGCCGCTGCGCCCGCAGCGTTGGCGGTCGACGTGGCCGAAGCACCCGCGGTCGTCGATTCGCCGGCCGACACGGCGATCGCCGCCGCGACGCCTGCCGACGACGGCATCCCGGTCAGCGTCGATGCCGTGCTGTTCGAGATCCTGCAGGCCGAAGTCGGCGGGCACCTGGGCACGATCGAGCGCTGGCTGGCGCGCGCCCGCGCGCTGCCGACCTCCGCCGACGAGCCGCTGGTCCGCGCGATCCACACCATGAACGGTGCCTTCGCGATGACCGAAGTGCCGGGCATCACCGATGCGCTGACGCCCGCCGAGAGCTACGTGCGGCGCCTGCTCGCATCCGGCGGCCTGGCCGATGCCGAAGCCGTGGACGCGATCGGCGAACTGGCCGGATGCGTGCGCAGCACCATCGACGCGCTGTCGCAGGCCGGTGGCCGCGTGCCGCGCTGCGATCACCTCGCCGCCCGTTTCGCCGCGCTGCGCGATGCGCTGCCGGAATCGCGTCCGGCGACCGTCATCGACGAGCCGATGCCGCTCGAACCCGCCGGCCTGCAAGGCAGCGAGGGCATCGAACTCACCGAGCTCGATCTCAGCGCGTACGGCCAGTTCGATGCGCAGCCGACGGCAGCGGACAGGCCGGCCGCCGAGCCGGTCGCGGAAACGCCTTCGGTATCGTTCCCGGGCCTCACGCTCGACGCGTCCGCCGAAGAGGAACTCGCCCGCCTGCTGGGCGAAATGAACAATCCGTCGACCACCGGGCCGGCCGTGCCGGTCGCGAGCGAACCGCCTGCGACGACCGCGGATGTCGACGACACCGCCCGCCTGCTGGCGATGATGGAATCCTTCGAGGCCGAGCGTGCCGAGGCCGAGCGTGCGGGCGGCAGCGAAGCAGAATGTCTCGAAGCAGAACGTCTCGAAGCAGAACGCCTCGAAGCAGAACGCCTCGAAGCAGAACGCCTCGAAGCAGAACGCCTCGAAGCAGAACGCCTCGAAGCCGAA
>JAHCAU010000028.1 GCA_019634715.1 Lysobacter sp. | reverse complement strand
GGGCGATGCCCGGGGTTCGTGTCGCGGATGTCGCTTGTCCGACGACTGCGGTTGCGCTCAGCCGGCACCCTGCGTCAGCGGTACGACGCGGATCTCCACGCGACGGTTGCGCGCGCGGCCGTCTTCGGTGTCGTTGCTGGCGACCGGATGGCGCTTGCCCATGCCGACGATCTCGAAGCGTTCGCGGACGAGGCCCTTGCCGACGAGATAGTTGGCCACGGAGCCCGCGCGATCTTCGGACAGGCGCTGGTTGTAGGCATCGCTGCCGACCGAGTCGGTGTGGCCGCTGATCTCGACCACGGTCTGCGGATAGTCGGCGAGCGTCGATGCGACGCCATCGAGTGCGGGTCGGAACTGCGGCTTGAGCGAGGCGCTGTTGAAGTCGAACGTCACCGCGTCGGGCAGGTTCAGCTTGATCACGTCGCCATCGCGGCTGACATCGATGCCGGTGCCAGCGGTGCGGCGACGCAGTTCGGCTTCCTGGCGATCCTGGTAGGCGCCGACGGCACCACCGGTGATGGCACCGACACCGGCACCTGCGAGCGCGCGCTGGCGACGTTCGAGCGCATCGTCGCCGCTGAGGATGCCGACCAGGGCACCGACACCCGCGCCGATCAGTGCGCCGCGGCGCGTGCGGTTGGGGTCGTCGGGATCGCTGGTCTGGCCGGTGTAGGTGGCGCAGCTCGACAGGGCGATGGCTGTGCCGAGCGTGGTAGCGATGAGGAGGGGGGAAGGACGCATGGGGAAACTCCGTCTGGTGACGACCAACTGCCGGTCGGTGACCGGACATTAAGCGACGTTCCCTGACGCACAGCCATCCGTGCGAACACGGCCCCCCTTCGCGTTCAGCATCGTGCGCGCTGCACGATGGACTGTCGACGATCATGCGGAATTCCAGCGGATTGCAGGCATTGCGCACGAACCGGGAAAGGACTGCGTCTGTCCATGCCAGCGGCATGCGCGCTCACGCGCCGCCGTGCTCAGCCGCCGGGCGGATTCGGCACCCGGCTGATCATCGTCTTCTTCGCATCGGTCGCGTCGACGAAGCTGCCCGCCCAGGTCTGCGACGCGACCTTGAACGCGTTCTGCAGGACGATGATGTAGTTGAGCAGCGCGTGACGCGAGAGCGGATACAGGTCCGGCAGCGTCTTGCGTTCGAACCAGACGGGAAAGCCGCTGCCGACGTCGTGGTAGTCGAAATCCTTCGGCGGCACTTCCGGCACGAGATCCTGCTGGTTGTAGACGCGCGTGCTGTCCGCCGACGGGATGCGTGCCTCGTAGGCGTCGCGCCAGCCGCTGTCGCCGACGCGCGGGCTGGCGAAGGTGATGAGCCGGGCGAAGGACGATGCGCAGGGACCGAAGCTGAGGTCGAAGGCGAACAGGTGCGCGAGCGCGCCGCCGAGGCTGTGGCCGGTGACGTGGAGGCGCGACGGCGCGTGCTTCGCGAGCAGTTGCTGCAGTTGCTGGCGCATCGATTGCGTCATGCCTGCGCCGGTGTCGTTGTAGATGCCGTAGAAGCCGGCCTCGACCTGCACGGGCGTGGTCAGCGTCCCGACCGTGGGCGTGAACGTCGCCTTGGGCACGTCGGCATCGTCGAGCACGTCGTCCAGCGAGGCGGTGCCGCGGAACGCGACGATGTACGCGCCGCTGCCGTCGGTCGCGCGCAGCAGCAGGCCGTATTTCTCCTCGCTGCCGCCGCGGAACACGGGATCCCAGCCGGTCCAGGTGTCGGCGAGTTCCCAACCCTGCGGCAGGCGCAGCGGCTTGCCGTCGAAGTCGTCGTAGGCCGCTTCCGAAGCCAGGGCGAGCGCGAGGGTGAGCGTGGCGTCGAGCGTCGGCGTGGCGACGGTCGCTGCGGTCGACGGAGTGGAGGTGGCGGTCATGGCGGCGTCCCTGCATGCGGCCCGTGACGGGCGATGGCGGAGCGTAGCGCATGGCAGGCGCCACGCCGCAGGCCGGGCGGGCATCGATCCGGATCTGATCCCGCCCGGTCGGGGACGAGACCCGACGGATGACCTGCCGACGAACGGCATTGCCTTACTGTTTTTCACACAGTACAGTGCATAACACATTACAGGGCGACACCATGGTCGAGATCCGAGACACCCCGGGAACCAAGCTGGAACTGGAACTCCGACGCGGCGCGCTGGTGCTGGCGGTGCTCTCGCAGCTGCGCACCCCGCAATACGGCTATTCGCTGCGCCAGGCGCTGGCCGAACGCGGCATGGCGATCGAGGAAGGCACGCTCTACCCCCTCCTCCGCCGGCTGGAAAGCCAGGGTCTGCTGGTATCCGAGTGGCGGATCGAGGACAGCGCGGCGCGTAACGGCGCGCCGCGCCGCTACTACCGATTGAACGACGCTGGCGAGGCGCTGCTCGCCGAACTCACCGGATCGTGGAACGCGCTGGTCGCGACCATGGCCGGCCTGCTGGATGGAGACGGGACATGAATCCGAACGACGTGATCGAAGCTTTCGTGCGCGATGTGATGCGCCGCGTGCCTGCGAAGGACCGCAACGATATCGGCATGGAACTGCGGGGACTGCTCGCGGAAATGCTGGAAGATCGCGCGCGGCAGGAAGCCCGCCCCGCCGACGATGCCATGACGCTGGCGATGCTGCGCGCATTCGGCACGCCGGCCGAGGTGGCCGCCCGCTACCGGCCGCCGGGTGTGGTGGTGATCCCGCCGGAGCAGACGCGGATGTTCGCGGTGCTGTCGCTGGCGGGCATCGCGGCGCAGTGGGCGATGAGCCTGCCGCGCGTGCTGGACGGCCAGCCGATCGTGGCCTGGTGGTTCGGCGCCGGCCTGGACGCGCTGTGGTGGCCCGGCTTCCTCGCGATGATGGCCCTGCTGGTGGCCAGCCTGCGGCATGCCGGGTGGTACAAACCGACATGGACGCCGCACATCGTCGATCCGGACCGCGTGCGTCGCGGCCCGGCCATCGCCGGCCTGCTGGGCATGACCGCGGGTGCGCTCTTCATGTGCGCCCTGCCCTGGCTGGCGACGGTGATGCCCGGCCCGTTCCCGCGCATCTTCGAATTCGACTCCGACTTCCTGCGCACGCGCGCCTGGCCGGCGGTGGCGCTGTGGATCGGCACGATCGCGATGCACGCGCATGCCCTGCGCCGTGGCCGCTGGACGAAGGCCACGCGCCAGATCGAACAAGTGATGAGTCTCGCCTTCATCGTGCTGATGGCCTGGTGGATCGGCGGCGACCGCATCTTCGTCGCCACCGCGACCGACCAGGGCGCGAAAGGCGCGCTCGCGCTGGTGCTGCTGATCTCGCTGGCGAGCCTCGCCGTGAGCGTGTATCGCGAACGTGCGCAGATCAGGCCGCTCGGCATGATGCAGTGAGCGGACAGGATCGAGCGCGACAGGGTTGGGCCGGAACAAGGTCGAACAGGCAACGGTCCGCATGATGCGGGCCGTTGCCGCACATGCATGATGCATTGCACCAACCGGCATGGCATGAAGTGTCATCCATCGGCGGTAGCCTTCCAGCCGATCGCGCATGCTGCATTGCAGCGTGATGCCGTGTTGACCGCGCACCGGACAAGACGCTAGCGTACGGTCAGGCAGGGAGCGGTCCCCCACACGGTCCGAATGCCGATCAGGTTGTCGATTACGCGACGCGAAGCCCCCCGGTTTCGCGCGCGACCACACGCCTTACCACCAAGGATGCAGAACATGACCCGTCGTTACGGCAAGACCGCTCGTACCCTGTTGCCTGCCCTCGCCCTGCTCGCCATGGGCACCGCATCGGCCAGCACCCTCAACCAGAACGTGTCGTGGACGATCGATCGTTCCGGCACCACCGCCAAATACCGCGTGGTCGCCTACGGCGATTCGATCTACGCCGGCTACAACGGCTCCACCACCAGCGCCGCGAAGTACTCGGCGCCGACGGTCGATGCCGAATACCTGGCCGCGCTGTGGAACGCCGACATCGAGAGCGTGCGCCGCACGAAGTCCGGCGCGGTCGCGTCCGACGTCTACAACAACAAGATCGTCGCCGAACGCTCGTACATGCAGGCCACGTCCACGCGCGTGGTGACCTTCGAGATGTGCGGCAACGACGGCCTGCAGGCGCGTTCCAGCTTCAAGGGCCAGAGCGGCACCTGCAACTACGGCGTGCTCGACACCGCGATCAACAACTGCAAGACCTACGTGGCGCGCTCGATGGATTACATCAACGCCAACGCCTACTCCGGCGTGAAGCTGAAGGTCATCGCCAACCTGCACTACCCGGGCTACAACGCCGACAACGTGCTGAGCAGTTGTACCGACCCCGGCACCGGCGCCCGCGTCAACCTGCGCGACCGCTTCCTGCCGGCGCTGGCGAAGATGAACTACTGGATGTGCGAGTACGCACGCCAGAAGGGCTTCAAGTGCGTGGACAACTTCGCCGAGTACATGGGCGCCGATTACGACAGCAACGGCGACGGCCAGGTCGATTCGGATGCGCTGCGCTACGTCGCCGGCGAAAGCGAGTCGAACTACGTCACGCGCATCACCTCGACCCTGCGCGGCACCCTGCGCGATGCCAACACGCACTTCGTGTCCGCTTCGACCAGCTACGACTACATCCAGTCGGACGACACGCACCCGACCTACCAGGGCGGCACGGTCAGCGCCGGCCTGTTCGGCGGCACCACCGGCACCGGCGCGGCGCGCTACACCTCGTTCATCAACGGCCGCAACCCGATCTGGAACCAGTACGGCCACGAGCGCATGGGCTGGGCACTGTCGGTGTTCAGCCCGGTCAGCCCGTTCTGACCGGCCCGCAGCGAATGCCCGCGATGGGTCCCGGCAACACCCGCACGCCGTCGTCGCCGCAGGACGACGGCGGCGTGCGCATCACCGCACGGGCGGGTCGCGGCACGCGCGCGCAGGTGCTCTATCTCGCGCTCGCGCTGCTGCTCGTCTGCGCCGGCGTCGCCATCGTGCTGATGAAACAGACGGGCGGCCGCGCGTCGCGCGCCGATGCGACCACCGCGATACCTGCGGACCGCGCGACCGATCGCGACCTGCCCGTGGCACCGTCCGAAGCGCCGGTCGCGCAGCGTCGCCGCGATCCCGACGACCTCGCCAACTATGTCTCGCCCGGCGATCGCGCACCAACGATGGGCGAAGTGATCGAGAAGCTGCACGCGGCCGGCATCCGCACCGGCCTGGGTGCGTTCAACCCGCCCGGCACCAGCCCGCCGCTGGTCGGCCTGGCGGTCCCCGAGGATTTCCCGCTGCCCGAAGGCTATGTGCGCCACTACCAGGCCACCGACGACGGCCAGCGCATCGAACCGATCCTGATGTTCTCCCCCGATTTCGATTTCCGCGATGCCGCCGGGCGCCCGATCGCCCTTCCCGACGACCTGGTCGTGCCGCCGCACCTTGCGCCACCGGGTCTGCCGCTGCGGCCGATCGACATCCCGCCCCCGTCCGATCCGCACGACCCGCGTCGAGGAAGCTGAGGCGTGAGCGAATCGAACGCGTCCGGCTGGCGCAGTGCCGCCGGCCTTGTCCTGAGTGCGGCCCTGTTCGGTGCCTATGCCCATGGCGGTGCCGCGCACCTGCTGGGCTTCGTCGCGCTGGCGCCCTGGCTGCTCGCGCTGGACCAGGTGCGCGGCATCGGCGGCGCACTGCGCCACGGCCTGCTGATGAGCGTCGCCTTCGCCGTCGCGGTGTTCGCCTGGTTCGGCCTGGCGGTCGGCGACTACATCGGCATCGGTCCCGTCGCCGGCCTTGCGGTGCTGCTCGTCGCAGCGCCCCTGTTGCAGCCGCAGCTGATCGCCTTCGCCTTGGTGCGCCATGTCGTCGGTCGCCGCCACGGGCCGCTGCTTCGCGCGCTGGCCGGGGCCTCGGCCTGGGTGGCGACCGAATGGCTGGTGCCGCGCCTGCTCGACGACACCCTCGGCCATGGCCTGCATCCATCGCCGTGGCTGCGCCAGGGGGCGGACCTCGGCGGTGCCCCCGGCCTCACCTTCGCGCTGATCCTCGTCAACGAAGCCATCGCCATGGCCATCGCGCGACGCCGCGAAGGCATCCGCGCGCTCGCCGCCCCGCTCTCGATCGCGCTGCTGCTGCCGCTGGCGATGGGCGGATACGGCCTGTGGCGACTGTCGTCGCTGATGCCGTCGCACGCAGGCGAAGTCGCTTCGCTGCGCGTCGGCATGGTGCAGGCGAACATCGTCGACTACGAGCGTCTGCGCCGCGAGATGGGCGCCTACGAGGTGGTACGGCACGTGCTCGACACGCACATCCGCCTGTCGCGCGTCGCCACCGAACAGCAGGATGCGGACGCACTGCTGTGGTCGGAAACGGTGTATCCGACCACCTTCCGCAACGCCAAGAGCGAGGCCGGCGCGGAATTCGACGAAGCCATCCTCGACCTCGTCGCGCTGGAACGCGTGCCGCTGGTGTTCGGCACCTACGACCGCGACGAGGCCGGCGAATACAACGCCGCCGCCTTCGTCGAACCGGGCAAGGGCCTGCTCGGCTTCTATCGCAAGACCAATCCCTTCCCGCTCACCGAATACGTGCCGGCATGGCTCGACGGGCCGCGCTTCCGCGCGCTGCTGCCCTGGGCCGGCACCTGGCGTGCCGGCGACGGACCGCGCGTGTTCCCGCTGCGCAGCGTGGACGGCCGCGAAGTGCAGGTGCTGCCGCTGATCTGCCTGGACGATGTCGACAGCGGCCTGACCATCGACGGCGCGCGCCTCGGCGCACAGGCCATCCTCGGCATGTCGAACGACTCGTGGTTCACCCGCTACCCGCTCGGCGCCGAACTGCACCTCAACGTCGCCGCGTTCCGCAGCATCGAAACCCGGCTGCCACAGCTGCGCGTGACCGCGAACGGCATCAGCGCAACGATCGACAACACCGGCGAAGTCACCGCGCGGACCGCTATGGATCAGGAAGCGGTGCTGGTCGGCACCCTGCACGCGCGCACGCCGGCACCGACGCTGATGGTGCGCTGGGGCGACTGGGTCGGACCGACCGCGTTCGCGGGCCTGCTGCTGTTCGGTCTCGCGACGGTCATCGGCACATCGCGGCGGTGGTGGGCACGACGCCGTACGCCCGGCACCGGGATCGACGCCGACGCACTGCGCGACGCGATCCTGCTGACGCCGTTCTGGCGCATCGTCATCGCTGTCCTGCGCCTCGTCGCGCGCGGCGGCCTGCTGTGGATGGCGCTGCAGGTACTGACCAACACCGGCGCTCCGATCAATCCGGTCGCGCAGGCCTGGCTGTTCGCCGGTCTCGTGCTGCTGCCGGAAGCCGCCGCATGGAGCCTCATGCGCGCCTTCGCCGCCACCCTGCGCATCGAAGGCGACACGCTGGTGCTGGAACAATCGACGCACCGCATCGAAATGCGCACGGGCGACATCGCAGGCGCGCGTCCCTGGCGTCTTCCGCTGCCGACGATGGGCGTCGCACTGCGCCTGCAGGCTGGCCCGTGGCGTCATGCCATCGCCGGCATCGACCCGCAGTGGTTGATCGAACGGCTGCGCACCGCGGGCGCGGCAAGCGCATCGGACAACCTGCCCCCATCCCGCGCCGCGATCCTCGGCCATGCCCTGCACACCACCCACCATCGCCTGCTCGACCACCCGCTGTTCAAGTTCGGCCTGTTCCCGCTGCTGCCTGCCCTGCCCGCCTACCGCTTGCACCAGGTCATCGCCTACGGCGGCACCTTCGGCGAATGGCAGACCTACGGCGCCAAGGCCTGGCTGCTCGGGCTGTTCGTGTGGTGGGCCTCATGGGCGGTGAATCTCGCGATGATCGCCGCTGGGCTGCGCCTGCTGGTCGAAGCCGGAACGCTGCTGCCGCTTGTGCTGCGTCCGCAGAAGACGACGGATGTTAGACGTGTGCTGGAGATTGCTGCGCGTGTGTTGTTTTACCTCGGCGTGCCGTTGTGGCTCGCGGTGCGGTTGTGGCCGTGGTGAGTGACGGATCCGAACCAACGTCATCCTCGCGGATGCGAACTCGAGATAAAACCGATAAGGACTCGAACCGGGACACCCACTTTCTTCCGAAAAAAACAGCGGTAAAACCGGGACACCCACTTTCTTCCTAGTCACCCACAAAAACCGGAACACCCACTTTCTTTTTAATGAAACGGCGAACACCGCTGCCCCATCTTCTCTGGCCTTCCGGGCCGTGAAGATGGACAGAGGCAACCACTCGCCCACGCGCCGTCCTCCCGGCCGGGCGATCTTTCTCCCCGTGATATCTCATCCCAGCTTCAACGCAAGCCGGATACCTGCCAGCCACCGCTGCCCCATCCGTTCGGCCAGGGCGATCAAGTCCTGCGCCGAGCCTGCTGCGCGGTGCCAGCCGCTGCCGAAGGCGGCGACGCGTGTGGTCCAGCGTGCCCCGTCGCGATCGATGTTCGCGAGGACGGCGGGCGCATCCGGAGAGATTCGCCCGCGTTTGCCCTGTGCGAGTTGGCGCCCGGTCCAGTCGAGGATCTGCAGATAATCGGCGGTGGTGATCTCGAAGGTGGGACGCAGGCTGCCAGCGATCGGCTTCAGTGGTGAAGCTGCCGACGCCGGATCCTCACTCACCTGCATGACACGCTCTGCTGCGCTGGTGCAGGTCGAAGTTTCGAGCCGATCGGCCATGCCGGCACGGATCGGATTGAGGTCGACATACGCCATGGCGGCGAGGTGCGCGCGTTCATTGCACAGCGCCTGGCACTTGTATCTGCCCTCCCAGAACCGCCCCTTGCAGCCGTCCTCGCGATTGGCACGGCGGGCAATGGGCTCCACGAGGCAGCGCATCAGCCAGGAAAGACTGCCGAGGCGCTCGCGGAGCGTCTCGATCCGCTCGGGATTCGCCAGCAATCGCAGGCATTTGGCCTCGATCGCGGCGTCGCCGTCCTCGCGCGGCGGAAACAGACGCACCCAGCGTGCGGCGACTTCCTCATTGGCCCAGCGCAGTGTCTCGCCGGGATCGATGCGCAGCACCAGATGCAGGTGATTGCTCATGACGGCATAGGCATCGACCGCGACGGCGAAGCACTCGGCGACCAGCCGTATGCGCTGTTCGATCCAGCCCCGGCGATGCTCGAAGCACTGGCCGCTGTAGTGATCGGTGCCGCAGAGGAATGCCCGCCGCACGCAGCGCTGCACGCAGTGGAAGGCGCCAGGGCTGTGATGCGGTGCGATATGGGAGCGAGGGCGGGTCATGCCTCAGTGTCGCCGAGACCCGATCAGTCAAATGTCGGGGAACTGCTGATGCGGCTGTCAGGGAAATCTGATTTGTGGGTGTCCCGGTCTCGGTCTAGCGGTCTCGAGGGAAATCTGATTTGTGGGTGTCCCGGTCTAGCGGTCTCGGTCTCGCATGGGTGTCCCGGTCTAGCGTTCGTGCCTGGGTGTCCCGGTCTCGGTTGGGTGTCCCGGTCTCGGTCTCCACCTCGCCCGATCAACTCATCAACGCTTCCGCTCCCACCGAGCTCAGCTCGTGTTCCCAGTCGCTCATCAGCGAGAGGTAGACCAGCTTGTCGAATTCGGCGTGGAAGCGGTTGATCACTGCGCGCGGGTCGGGGATCAACTTGGCGTCGGCGATCAGGCCGAAGTGGACCTTGCCGTTGTAGCTGAGGATCGACAGGCCCAGACCGATCGAGCCGGTCTGCGGCACCCAGAACATCATTTCGCGGATGCGCGAGCCGGCGAGGTACAGCGGCTGCTGCGGGCCAGGCACGTTGGTCGCGACCGCGGTGGCCTTGCGGCTGAACAGGTCCAGCGCGATTTCCTGCATGGCCGACGGCGCCATGCCCAGTGCGGCGAGCAGGCCGTAGGCGACGATGGCCTGGCGCGAGTTCTTGAGCTGGTTCATGCACTCGGCGACGTGCTCCAGCCGGCGGATCGGGTTGCAGATGCCCACCGGCAGTTCCAGGAACACCAGACCGAAATGGTTGCCGAGCTTGCGCGCATGCTCCAGCGGACGCAGGTTGACCGGCACGGTGGCGCGCAGGGTCAGGCCGTCGACGTGTTCGCCGCGTTCGATCATGTAATCGCGCAGCGCGCCGGCTGCGGTGGCCATCAGCACGTCGTTGACGGTGCAGCCGCAGGCACGGCCGACCGCCTTCACTTCCTCCAGGTCCAGCGGGGGCGCCCAAGCCACGCGCTTGCTCACGCCCAGCCGGCCGCGCAGCAGCGACGGCGGATCGTCCGGCAGCGCCAGCGCCTGCACCAGCTCGCGCGCGATCTCGCCACCCTCCCTCGCCAGTACGCCAGCCAGGGTCGGGTCCTGCATCATGTCCATGCCCTTGCCGAAGGCCTTCGCGCCGAGCTTGGCGTAGCGCTCCATCGCGCCGACGCGCCGCGCGACCTTCTCGCCATCCTGCTTCAGCCAGGCCTTGGCGAGGTCGGCGCCCTTGGCGGGATCGCGCTCGGTGTCGGTGAGCGACAGCAGCACCTGCACCAGCGCGATGCCGTCGGCGTAGCTGTGGTGGATGCGCGCGACCAGCGCGGAACCTCCGTGGTATTTCTCGACCAGGTGGAATTGCCAGAGCGGTTTGGTCTTGTCGAGCGGGCTGGACGCCAGCGTGCCGGCGAAACGCTCCAGAGCCTTCTGGTCGCCGCGCCCGGGCAGTGCGGACAGGCGTACGTGCCAGTCGAGGTCGAAATCGTCGTCGTCCTGCCAGGCCATGCCGGCCGGGGTCTCGACCGGCTTCTGGCGGAAGCGCGTGTAGGCGAGGAAGCGCTTCTCGATGACCTTGCGCAGTTTCTGCAGCGTGATCGCCTCGTCGAACATCAGCACGCCGGTGATCATCATCGGGTTGGTCGGGCGTTCCATCCGCAGCCAGGCGGTGTCGACGCGCGACATCGATTCGCGACGCGGACGCTTCGATGCGGTGCCTTGAGACGCACTGTCCTCGGCCATGATTCCCTCCCGATGTGTGTCCCGGAGTGAATCACGCGGACCGGGCGAGGTCAACGCGCGCGCCGGGGGCTTCCCGGGGGCGCTCAGTCCTCGCCGGCCGCGACCTTGCGGTAGGCCGCGAGCGCCGCTTCGCGCCCGGCGGCGAGATCGACGATCGGCCTGCGCGGATAGCCCGGCGCGCGGCGCGCGAGCATCGCGGGATCGGTCCAGGGCGCGAAGCGCTGCGGCAGGGGCAACGCCTCCAGTTCGGGCAGCCAGCGCGCGATGTAGCGGCCGTCCGGGTCGAACTTCTCGGCCTGGGTCACCGGGTTGAACACCCGGAAGTACGGCGCGGCATCGGCGCCGGTGCCGGCGATCCACTGCCAGCCCAGGGTGTTGTTGGCCAGGTCGGCATCGAGCAGGGTGTCCCAGAACCAGCGCGCACCCTCGCGCCAGTGGTTGCGCATGTGCTTGCACAGGTAGCTGCCGACGATCATGCGCACGCGGTTGTGCATCCAGCCGGTGTGCCACAGCTCGCGCATGCCGGCGTCGACGATCGGCACGCCGGTGCGGCCGTGGCGCCACGCGTCGCGCATGCGCTCGTCGACGCGCGCCCAGTCGAAATCGGCGAAGCGCGGGTTGAGGTTCTGCTCGGTCGTGTTCGGGAAATGGTGCAGCAGGTGGTGGGCGAATTCCCGCCAGTACAGCTGGCGGATGTAGCCGTCGATCTCGCCCTCCAGCTTCGGCTGGCGCAGCGCCAGCAGCACCGCGGCGATGCGCCACGGTGCGATCTCGCCGAAATGCAGATGCGGCGACAGCCGGGAGGTGCCGGTCTGGTCCGGCAGGTCGCGGCCGCGCGCGTAGGCGTGCAGCGCACCGTCGATGAAGGCGTCCAGCGCCTGCCGCGCGCCGCATTCGCCCGGCTGCCAGTGCTCCCAGAAGCCTGCGTCCCAGCCGAGCTTCGGCAGCAGTCCCAGAGCATCGATCGGGAGCCCGTGCGGGCCTTCGTCGGTCGCCGGCAATGCGGCCGGCGGGTCGAACAGCGGCGGCAGGCGCAGGACCGTGCGGGCCGCGCGCCAGAACGGCGTGAACACGCGGTAGGGTCCGCCCTGCTTCGTCGCCAGTTTCCAGGGTTCGATGAGCAGCGCACCGTTGAAACTTTCGGCCTGCAGGCCCTGCTCGCGCAGCGCGGCCTTGATCCGGGTGTCGCGCTTCTCGATCGCCGGCTCGTAGCGACGGTTCCAGAAGATGGCGTTCGCGTCGCAGGCGGCGGCCAGCGACTGCAGGGTCTGCAGGCTGGGGGAATGGAAGATGCGCAGCCGCGAGCCGCGGCGCTGCAGCGAGGCGTCCAGCGCGGCCAGCGAATGGTGCCGCCAGGCTTCGGCCGCGGCACCCGGCGCCCAGTTGCCCTCTTCCTCGGGCGCGTGGATGTAGACCGGAATGGGCGTGAAGCCCGCATCGAGCGCAGCCTGGAACGCGGGGTTGTCGGCGAGACGCAGGTCGTTGCGGAACCAGACGATCGCGTGTGGCATCAATTGACCTTGACCGTGGGGCGCACCGCGAGGAAACCGCCATCGACGGCGATCACCTGGCCGCTGATCCATGCGGCGCGGGGCGATATCAGGAAGGCCGCGAGCGCCGCGGCATCGTCGGCAGCTCCATGCCGCCCGAGGGGATACTGCGCCGAAACCGCGCGACGCGCCAGATCGCCGGACACGAATTTCGCGGTCGCGGGGGTCTCCATCAGGCCCGGCGCGATCGCATTCACGCGCATACCCAGGGCCGAGAAGTCCGCCGCCAGCGAGCGCGCCAGGGCTTCGATGCCGCCCTTGGCGATCGCGATGGCGGCGTGGTTGGCGACGCCGACGGACGCCGCCACCGAACTGAGCAGCACCAGCGCGCCACCGCGCTTGCGTGCCTGCAGCGCCGTGGCGTAGGCGCGCGAGACAAAGAAGGCGGTATCGAGATTGGCCGAGAGGCAGTCGCGGTACTGCTGTTCGCTCGTGCGGCCGATCGGCGCGATCAGCACGGCACCCGCGCAGTTCACCACCGCTGCCGGCGGTTCGCCGAAGGCCTCGGTGGCGTTCTGCAGCGCGGCCTGCGCGCCGGCTTCGGTGGAAACATCGGCCTCGATGGCGAGATCGTCGCCCTCGGGCTGCAGGCGCTCGCGCTCGCGGCCGACGAGGGCCAGCCGCCAGCCTTCGGAACGCAGGTGGGCCGCGAGCGCGGTGGCGACGCCGCCGGAGGCGCCGGTGATGAGGCAGGTCGAAGGCAGTGTGTTCATGCGCTTGCCTACGAGTCCGCAGCCGGAATGGTTGCAGGCTTCGCCAGGGCTTCGCGCAGGGCCGCGGCCCGGGCCCGGATGGCGTGCAGCCGCTCGGCGGGAATGCGGTCGAGGTTGCGCCACTGCATGCCCGCACGCGGGTGAGCGCGAAAACGCGCCGCATGGCGCGCGAGGAAATCCCAGTACAGTGTCGTGAACGGACAGGCCTTCGGCCCCAGCGCCTCGGCCGGGTCGAACGGGCAGCCGGCGCAGTGGTTCGACATGCGCTCGATGTACTTGCCCGACGCGGCATAGGGCTTGGACACCATGCGTCCACCGTCGGCGTACTGGCTCATGCCCAGCACGTTCGGCAGTTCCACCCACTCCACCGCATCGACGTAGACCGCGAGGTACCAGGCATGGATTTCGCGCGGCCGCACGCCGGCCAGCAGTGCGAACAGACCGGTCACCATCAGCCGCTGGATGTGGTGCGCGTAGCCGAGGTCGAGCGTCTGCCGCAGCGCATCGCGCATGCAGGCCATCCGCGTTTCGCCGGTCCAGAACAGCGCGGGCAGCGGCTGGTCGGCCTGCAGCGCGTTGTCGTCGAGGAAACCCGGCATCCGCAGCCAGTACACGCCGCGCACGTACTCGCGCCAGCCGAGGATCTGGCGGACGAAGCCTTCCACCGCCTCGATCGGTGCCCGGCCCGCGCGCCAGGCCGCGATCGCGGCCTCGACCACCACTCGCGGCGACAGCAGCTTGAGGTTCATCGCCGCCGACAGCCGCGAGTGGTACAGCCAGGGTTCGCCGGCCCAGATCGCATCCTGGTAGCGGCCGAACAGCGGCAGGCGATGTTCGACGAAATCCGCCAGCGCCGCCTCCGCCTGCGCTGCCGTGACCGGCCAGTCGAAGGCGTCGAGCCTGCCGGGACGTTCCGCGAAACGCGCGTCGACCAGGTCGATCACCTCGCGGGTCAGCGCATCGGGCGGGAACGCGCGCGGCGCCGGCAGCAATCCCGGGCCGGCCTTGCCGAAGGCACCGCGATTCTCGGTATCGAAGTTCCAGCGGCCGCCGACCGGCTGACCGTCTTCCATGAGGAGGTCTTCGCGCTTGCGCAGCCAGCGGTAGAAGAACTCCAGGCGCAACTCGCGCTTGCCCTTCGCCCATTCGGCGAACTCCGCCGGAGAGGCGTAGTAATGCAGGTCCGGACGTTCCGACCACGGGATGCCGGCATCGCGGCAGACCTGCGGCAGCGACTGCGCGAGCCGCCATTCGCCCGGCTGCACCGCGATCACGCGTTCCGGCCGCAGCCATGCGAGGTCGTCGGACAGCGCAGTCTCCAGCGTCTCGTGCGGGTGCGCGCCCAGCACGCGGTACTCGACGCGGAGGCCGCGTGCGCGCAGCGCATCGCGGAAATGGCGCATCGCGGCGAGGAACAGGGCGATGCGCGGCTTGCCGCTCCAGACGACATCGGCCTCGTGCGCGACCTCGGCCATCCACACCGCATCGCATGCGGGGTCGATGTCGGCGAGCGCGGCGGAGTCGAGGTCGAGCTGGTCGCCCAGCACGACGACGAGGTGTCGTACTGTCGCGGTGGCGGGCGCGCTGGCGTTGTCTGTCGCTGGGGACGATCGACGGGGAGGCATGCCGCATTGTATCGATCGCGGTGTTGCCGGCGTCGTCCGAACCGCAATGCTCCGAGTTCGGTCCTTCATCAAGCAAACCCATCCCCACCCCAACCCTCCCCTTGAAGGGGAGGGAGAAGAGCGCCGTGCCTTGAAGCCCTCCCTTTCAAGGGGAGGGAGAAGAGCGCCGTGCCTTGAAGCCCTCCCCTTCAAGGGGAGGGTTGGGGTGGGGATGGGTTTGATCTTGTTGAACGGCAGTCAATGGCAGATCACGTCGCCGAATGTTCTGGCGTTGATCGAAACCCACGGCGCCGCGGCATGCCGGCAGCGCCGTGGTTCAAGCTTCCTGTTCGATCAGAACCGGTACACCGTGACCTTGGCGCGCGCGGTGCCGCCACGGCCGTCGGAGATGCCGTACTCGAACTGGATCGAACCCGACCAGTTCCTCGGCGGGGTGAAGCGGATCCTGCCTGACTCGATCGTCGCTGTGCCCAGCGTCGGCGGAGTCACGTCGGTGATCGTCAGCGGGTCGCCATCGGCATCGCTGTCGTTGGCGAGGACAGGAATCAGGATCGAGGTGCGGCGCGCCTGCGCGGTGTCGTTCGCCGCCACCGGCGCGGTGTTGGGCGCGGTCACCGCCAGCACGACCTCGGCCTCGCGCACCGCGTCGCCATAGCGCACGCGGTAACGGAAACCGTCCGGCCCGGAATAGCCCTTGCGTGCGGTGTAGACCGCCATCGAACCCGACACCGTCACCGTGCCCTCGTTCGGTGCGCGCACGATCGAATACGACAGTACGCCGCCGTTGCCGATGCTGCCCGGCAACGCGATCGACACCGGCGTGCCGGCCACGGCCGACGCGCTGGCCGGCGCGGCCGACAGCGGCGCATAGGTCTGCACCACGCGCACGCCGCCGTTCACCGACACCATCAGCAGCGAGCCGTCCTTCGACAGCTTGGTGCGTCCCTGCTCGTAGGCGTGGTTGCCGACCCAGCCGAAGTCGTGCTCGAGGTCATGGCTGGCGACCTGGGTGAAGCTGTTCATGTCGTAGACGCGGACATGGCGCGACCCCGACCACGGGAAGTAGGCCTTGCGCTCGAC
This sequence comes from Lysobacter sp., assembly GCA_019634715.1. Lineage (GTDB taxonomy): Bacteria > Pseudomonadota > Gammaproteobacteria > Xanthomonadales > Xanthomonadaceae > Lysobacter_I. Next base: position 6,093 of record JAHCAU010000028.1, on the reverse strand, counting down.
TGGATGGTAGGCCACGCCGATCGGGTGCTGGCCGCCGGATTGCCCGATCGTCGCCACGCGCCGGTAGGCGTCGTCGTAGACATGCGTGCCGCTGTAGGTCGGGATCGCGAACTGGCTGCCGAGCGTGTCGGTGCCGATCTCGAAGTTGTAGCGGCTGGTGCCGTCGGTGTAGCCCTGCCGACGGACGATGGCGCCGCTCGGGATGTCGACCAGGCCCCACGGACCATCCGAACTGTTCGACTCCGCGAACGCGATCGTGTCGCCATCGGCGCTGCGCGACAGCATCGTCGCCTGGCGCACCGAGGCCAGCGAGGTCCATGTGCCGCTGACCGGATCGAGCCTGCGCAACTGCGTCCAGCCCGAACCCCAGAAATCGGTGGTGGCATGGACCTTGCCGTCGCCGGCGAAACTCACCGAGAACGTGCCGCTTTCGTAGGTGCTGGACTTGGCGAACGGCAACGTGCGCACCGCCAGGTCATCGAGTGCGATGAGGTGCGCATGGCCCTCGTTCGCCGCGGACACATCGTCCGCAACGGCCAGGCTGGCGTTGTCCTTCGAGATGTCGATCCCGCGCAACCTGCCGCCGAGCACGATCGGCGACAGGAAGGTGCCGCTCGCGACATGGTAGCGCAGCACCTCCCCGCCCTGGGTGATGTAGACGAGTCCACGCGCGTCATCGTGGACCATGTCGACGCGGTGCGGCGCCGGGATCAGCGTGCCTTCGGCGAAGACGGAAAACGGGATCGCCAGCGCCGCGAGCGCAAGCGTGCCCACCGCGGCGCACACTGCGCGTCGCGGAATCCTGCGGATATCCATATGAGCTCCTTGAGAAGTCCCCGGGTCCGGGATTGCGCGCCCCTGCGCGCTTCGGCCGGATGGGTATTCTCGAGGAGCGGTCGCTCAGGACTTGAGACTGCTGACAGGGATCAGGCCGTGACCCAGTTCATGAAGGCGAAGAACTGACGCGCCGTCGACACGGCGCACAACAGCATCGCCAGCATGGTGACGAGCAGGAAGACCTGCGACTGGCCCCAGGACATCAGCGCCTCATCGTCGAGCTTGAAGATGCGGCGCAGGATCCAGTCGATCCAACGCAATCCACGCACCCAGCGAAAAAGCATCACGGCTGCGAACAGCGCGGTGAAGACGAAGACGAACAGCTCGGCCAGCATGCGCCCCCCTGCATGGAAATTCGACCCGGAACCGCGGTTACTCGAAACTCCCCATCGAATCGAACGCGAGGTTGTCGAAGCGCGTGTATTCGCCGAAGAACTTGAGCTTGAACGAGCCGGTCGGACCCGAACGCTGCTTGCCGATGATGATCTCGGCCAGGCCCTTGTCCGGCGAATTTTCCTTGTTGTAGTAGTCGTCGCGGTAGATGAACACGATCATGTCCGCGTCCTGCTCGATGGCGCCCGATTCGCGCAGGTCGGCCATCACCGGGCGCTTGTCGGCGCGGGTTTCCAGCGAGCGGTTGAGCTGCGACAGCGCGATCACCGGCACGCTGAGCTCCTTCGCCAGACCCTTGAGCGAGCGCGAGATCTCGGAGATTTCGGTCGCGCGGTTCTCGCTGTTGCCCGGCACCTGCATCAGCTGCAGGTAGTCGATCACGATCAGGCCCAGGCCGTGTTCGCGCTTGAGGCGGCGCGACTTCGCGCGCAGGCCTTCGGGCGACAGACCTGGCGTGTCGTCGATGAAGATCTTGGTTTCCTTGATCATCCGGATCGCGCTGCTGACCCGGCTCCAGTCCTCGTCCTCCAACTGGCCGGTACGCAGGCGCGTGGCGTTGACGCGTCCGTTCGCGGAGATCAGGCGCAGGGCCAGCTGCGACGCCGACATTTCCATCGAGAACACCGCAACGGGCTTCTTCGTCTTGATCGCCGCGTGTTCGGCGATGTTGAGCGCGAAGGTGGTCTTGCCCATCGCCGGACGCGCGGCGAGGATGATCAGGTCGGTCGGCTGCAGGCCGGCGGTCATTTCGTCGAATTCGGTGTAGCCGGTCGGCAGGCCGGTGACGCCGCCGCCGTTCTGGTAGCGCGTCTGCAGCACATCGAAGGCTTCGGCCATCGCCTTGTTGATCGCGACGAAGTCGCTGCGGCCCTGCGAGCGCGCCTCGGAGATCGCGAAGACCTCCTGCTCGGCCTTCGACAGGAGGGCATCGCTGTCGCGGCCTTCGGGCTGGAAGCTGTCGTTGACGATGGTGGTGCCGGCCTCGATGAGCTGGCGCAGGATCGCCTTGTCGCGAACGATCTCGGCGTAGGCGGTGATGTTGGCCGCGGACGGCGTGGTGCTGGCCAGTTCGACGAGATAGGCGCCACCGGCGACCTGTTCGGCCAGGCCGTTGGACTCGAACCACTCGCCCAGGGTCACCGCATCGTAGGGCCGGCTCTTTTCCGCCAGCTCGCGGATCGCGCGATAGATCAGCTGGTGATCGCGACGGTAGAAGTCTTCCTCGTTCAGGCGGTCGGCGACGCGGTCGAAAGCATCCGGCGCCAGCATCAGGCCACCGAGCACGGCCTGTTCGGCCTCGATGGACTGGGGCGGGATCCGCAGTTGCTCGACGCGACTGTCGCTGAAGCTGTCGCGGCGACGATTGTCGCCATAGGCGTTGGGGCGGAAGGCCATCGTGGAATGCTGCTCCGGGAGAACGCGGCGAAGGGTGGAAGCTGGGCTGCGCCGGTCAGGCATCCTATGCCGCGACGGGGCGCGGGTGTTGCAGACAAGTCTCTGGGTAACCTGTGCATAACTTCCGGCCGGAGCGTCTCATCCCTGGAGACTGCGCCGACCTTCGACCGGGGTGCCGACGGAAGGCGGCCGGTCTGGCTGCCGAAACGAAACGGGCGCCCTGCGGCGCCCGTCCCGATGACACTGTGCGAAGCGGATCAGGCGGCTTCCGGCTCGATGACGACCTTGACCGGCACTTCGATGTCGGCGTGCAGGTGCACGAGGACTTCGTGTTCGCCGATGTGGCGCAGCGGACCCGAACCCATGACGACTTCCGACTTGCCGACCTTGTGGCCGGCGGCGGTCAGGGCCTCGGCGATGTCGCGCGGGCCGACCGAACCGTACAGCTTGCCTTCGGTCGACGCGTTGGCCTGGATCGTGACGACCACGCCTTCCAGCGCGGCGCGACGGCTCGCGGCGTCGTCGGACAGGGCCTTGGCCTTGGCTTCGTACTCGGCGCGCTTGGCCTCGAACTCGGCGACATTGGCGGCGGTGGCCGGCACGGCCTTGCCCTGCGGCACGAGGAAGTTGCGGCCGTAACCCGGCTTGACCTTGACCTTGTCGCCGAGGTTGCCGAGGTTGATCACTTTCTGGAGAAGAATGAGTTCCATGATGGCTCCGTATTCGTTAGCGGACGCTGTGGGTTGGCGTCCGCAACTGGTGGCTGTCCGAATGGACGGGAAAAACAGGTCACGCGGTGATCGCACAGCCAGCGATGGCCCGGCCGGGAGCGGACGGACGCGCAAACCGGAGTTGGCTCAAGGCCAATGAGAATTTGCGCGGCCGGCCGGCGACAACGCCGGGGCGAGCTGGCGAAGCGATCAGACGTTGTGGTTGTCCGTGTACGGGATCAGGGCCAGGAAACGCGCACGCTTGACGGCGGTGGCGAGCTGGCGCTGGTACTTGGACTTCGTGCCGGTGATGCGGCTGGGCACGATCTTGCCGTTCTCGGTGAGGTTCTGGCGCAGGGTGTTGAGATCCTTGTAATCGATCTCCTTCACGCCTTCGGCCGTGAACTTGCAGAACTTGCGGCGACGGAAGAACTTGGACATGGGTGCGCTCCTCAGGCTTCGGCGGATTCGGCGGCGTCTTCGCCGTCAGCGGTATCGGCGGCATCGGGGGCGGCGTCGTCATCGCGACGGCGGCGCTCGCCCTTCTCGGCCTTGTCCTTGTCGTCCTTGTTCTTCATGATCAGGGACTGCTCGGTTTCCGGGCCGTCGCGCTTGATGACGAGGTGGCGGAGCACGGCGTCGTTGAAGCGGAAGTTATCGACCAGTTCATTGAGGACATCGAGGCTGGTCTCGATGTTCATCATGATGTAGTGGGCCTTCACCAGGTTCTGGATCGGGTAGGCGAGCTGGCGGCGGCCCCAGTCTTCGAGGCGGTGGATCGTGCCGTTGCCGTTCTCGACGAGCGACTTGTAGCGCTCGACCATCGCCGGCACCTGCTCGCTCTGGTCCGGATGGACCATGAAGACGATTTCGTAATGACGCATTGTGGTGTCCTTGTGGATATCGACAGGCGGGATTGCCTGCGAAAGCTCCCCGGCGCCGGGCTGGCGGCGGTGGAGCAAGGTCCCCGGTCGGGTCGTGGATCCCGACGGGAGCCGGAAAGTATGGCAGGTTCAGTCACTTGGGCGCAAACACCCGGGTCCGCATGCGGGCGCCCGGGACCTCCGGCGGATGCCGGGCGGGCGGGTTTGGGGGATAGTGGCGCCCTTTCGCCTCCCGGACCCGCCATGTCCCAGCCCTTCCGCACCCGTCTCGCCTGCGCCCTGACGCTCGCCCTGGCCCTCGGCACCGCCCTGCCCGCAGCGGCGACCACCCCGCCCCCGCCGGCCGAAGCCGCCGCGCCGGCCCTGCCGGCGCAGCTGGCCGATTTCGACGCCTACGTCGAGGCCGTCCGCAAGACCTTCGACGTACCGGGCGTGGCCGTGGTCGTGGTCAAGGACGGTGCCGTGGTCTTCGAGCGCGGCTACGGCGTGCGCGAACTGGGCGGCGCCCCGGTGGATGCCGGGACGATGTTCGCCATCGCCTCGAACACCAAGGCCTTCACCGGCGTCGCGCTGAACATGCTGGCCGAGGACGGCAAGCTGAAGATGGACGACCGGGTGGTCGACCACCTGCCCTGGTTCCAGATGGCCGACCCGTACGTGACCCGCGAGATGCGCATCCGCGACCTGCTGGCGCACCGCAGCGGCCTGGGTCTGGGCGCGGGCGACCTGCTGTACTGGCCCGGCACCGACTACAGCACCGGGGAGGTCGCCCGGCGGCTGCGCCACGTGCCGATCGCCGGCTCCTTCCGCGACCGCTATGCCTACGACAACATCCTCTATGGCGTCGCCCAGCTCGTCGTCGAACAGGCCAGCGGCCAGACCTTCGAAGCCTTCCTGCGCACGCGCATCCTGCAGCCGCTGGGCATGCGCGAGACCCGTTTCAACAGCGACGCGCTGCAGCCCGGCGACAACGTCGCCACCGGCTACGCGCTGGCCGACGGCAAGCGCCTGGAACCGGCGCCGCGCCTGAGCTGGCACAACGTCTCCGGTGCGGGCGGGCTGTACGCCAGCGCCCGCGACATGGGCACGTGGATGCGCCTGCAACTGGACGGCGGCGCCTACCGTGACGCGGACGGCAGGGAACAGCGGCTGTTCGCGGAGAAGACCGCGCAGGCGATGTGGTCGATGATCACGCCGATCCCGATCGGCCAGCCCTCGGTGCCGGAACTGCTGCCGGCCAAACCCAACTTCCTCGGCTACGGCCAGGGCTGGATGCTGTCGGACTATCGCGGGCAGAAGCTGGTCTGGCACACCGGCGGCTGGCCGGGACAGGTCTCGCGCCTGACCCTGGCGCCGGACCGCAGGCTCGGCGTGATGGTGATGACCAGCGCGGAACTCGGCGGCGCGTTCAACGCGATCACCCTGCGCGTGCTCGATGCCTACCTCGACGCGCCGAAGACCGACTGGAACGCGGCCTACGGCGCGGCGCTGGCGAAAGCCCGCGCGAAAGGCGACGAGAGCTGGGCGAAGCACCAGGCCGCGCGGGCGAAGGGTTCGAAGCCCGCCCTGCCCCTCGCCGGCTACGCCGCGACGTATCGGGACCCGTGGTACGGCGACGTGGTGGTCGCGCAGGAGAACGGCGCGCTGCGCATGCGCTTCTCGCGCACCCAGTCCCTGGTCGGCACGCTGCAGCATTGGCACCACGACACCTTCCTGGTGCGCTGGGACGAGCGCTGGCTGAACGCCGACGCCTTCATCACCTTCTCGCTGACACCGGACGGCAAGGTGCGCGAGGCACGGATGGAAACGATCTCGCCGAACACCGACTTCAGCTTCGACTTCCAGGATCTGGTGCTGACGCCTGTCGCCTCGAA
>JAHCAU010000027.1 GCA_019634715.1 Lysobacter sp. | reverse complement strand
CCTTGAGCTGGCCGATGGCGGTGTGCGCGATCTTCACCTTCACCTGCGTGGTCGCCGACGCGTTGCCGCTGCGGCCGGACACGATGAGCGGGCTCTGGACGGTGAAGTTGTCGAAGATGTAGTAGTCGAAGTCGTTGGTGTAGGTCTGGCCGCCGCCACCGTTCGCCGTGCCGGTGAAGTTGATGCCGGTGACGTTGGCGCCGTTCACGGTGACGCTGCGGCTGGCCGGGCTGAAGGTGTAGCCGCTCAGCGACGGGGTCAGCGTGTAGGTGGCGTTGGCCAGGCCGGTCAGCATGTAGGCGCCGCTGCTGTTGGTCGTGGCCGACACCGTGCCGTTGCTCACCGTGACACCGGAAATGCCGGTGCCCGCGCTGGTGGTGATCGTGCCCGAGACGCTGTAGGTGTCGTCCGGCGGCGGCGGGTTTTCGCCACCACCGAAGAGGGAATACAGCAGCTTGTTCGGCGAGCCGGAGCCGGGGTTCGTCACCTTGCCCGAAGTCGCGTTGTCGACGAGTGCATTGCGCACTTGCGCCGGGGAGGCGCTGGGGTTGCCGGCGAGATACAGCGCAGCGGCGCCGGCCACGTGCGGCGCCGCCATCGAGGTGCCGCTCATCGTCGCGGTACCGGTGGTGCTGGTGTGGCTGGCCGAGGTGATGTTGCCGCCCGGTGCGAAGAGGTCCACGCAGGTGCCGAAGTTCGAGAACGACGAACGCGCGTCGTTGTTGTCGGTGGAGCCGACGGTGATCGCAGCGGGCGCACGGGCCGGCGAGTAGTTGCAGGCATTGCCGGAGTAGTTGCCTGCGGCGACGACCACGGTCACGCCGGCGTCGTGCAGGCGCTGCACGGCATCGTCCAGCACCGCATCCGCGGAATCCTGGATGCTCAGGTTGGCGACGGCGGGCTTGACGTGATTCTGCGCGACCCAGTCCATCGCGGCGGCGATGCCCGAATTGGGGCCGCTGCCATTGCAGCCGAGCACACGCACCGGATGCAGGGTCACGCCCTTGGCGACGCCATGCGTGCTGCCGCCGACGGTACCCGCGACGTGCGTGCCGTGACCATGGCAGTCGCTGGTGCCGCGGTTGTCGTTGATCACGGTGTGGCCGTTGCCGACGCGATTGGCGAACTGCGTGTGGGTGGCGAACAGGCCGGTGTCGAGCACGTAGGCGTGCACGCCCGACGCGGTGGTGTCGTAGGTGTAGGTCTGGTTCAGCGGCAGATTGCGCTGGTCGATGCGGTCCAGGCCCCAGGTGGCATTGGTCTGCGTCGCGGCAATCGAGGACATGCCGTCCTCCTGGACATAGGCCACGCGCGGATCCGCGAGCAGGCGCGCCAGCGCCCTGTCGTCGGCGCGCGCGGCGAACCCGCGCAGCACGTGGCTGTAGCTGTAGGTCAACCTGGCGCGACTCCTGGTGGCGACATCGCGCGAAACCACGCCGACGCGGGCGAGACGACTGCGCTCGGTCGCAAGACTGGCGGCATCGTCCTTCAGGATGACGATGTACTGGCCCGGGATCGGATTGTTCACGGTCCGGAGTTCGCCTGCCGCCGCATCGGACGGGGCACAGGCGAACGCGGCGGCAACGGCCACCGAAAGCAACGAATGACGGTAATTCACGATCGCTCCTCAAGGAAGGAAACAGATGAGTCGAGACGCGCCGGACAGCAACCGGAAAGGCACCCGGAACGGATCCCCAGGCGGCGGATCCGGCGCGGAATGAGCGGAATGCAGGGCAGGAAGACTGTTGTTGTTTTTGGTCCGTGATGGACTTGCCCGTCGTTCTTTTACGCGGCCATCGTCCATGCATCCGCATGCGGAACCTTATGCGAGTCCCCGTATGCGATCAATATGCGATGCAGCAGGCGGCGAGGCGGAATCCGCGCAATGCGTCACGGAGAATCGACGGGAATCGCGCGGCTTCGCGAAGTAATGACGAAAGATCATGTATCTCGAGGGCACCATCGCCCGCGACGCATCGGCGCACGCTGGCGCATGACGCAGCAACGCATGCCATGCAGCTCATCGTTGACTGGATCCGCGATTGGCGAACGAAGACGAGAAATCGATCGTTCGCGCGCGAGCAGGTGCGCGCGAGCAGGAAGCGCTTCATCTTGATCTTCGCGAAAGCGAGGACCCAAGCATGATCGTTGCCTGGGCATGGGTCCACGTTTTCGCGAGGATGACGCTTTTCCAGATGAAGGACAACGCAAAAAAGAACCCCGGCTTTCGCCGGGGTTCTCGCATCTCCCGTCGATTCGACCGGTGCACGCCGGCCGAGTCGTTCATGGACGAATGGATCAGAACGTGATGCTCCAGCTGTCGATGTAGCCGGTATCGTTGATCCAGTTGTCGCTCACGCGCAGGCGCCAGGTCCCGTTCATCGCCTCACTCGACAGATTGACGTTGACGGTACCGATCACGTTGTCGGCGCTGTCGTTGCTGTTGTAGTTCTTCAGCAGGTAGGCCGAGCCGTCCGGCGCGATCAGGTCGATACGCAGGTCACCGCGATAGGTGTGCTTGATGTCGACCGAGACCGGAGTCGCCGCCGGAGCGTTGCCGCTGCGGCCGGACACCGTGATCGGGCTGTACACCGTGAAGTTGTCGAAGATCTGGACATTGGTGTCGTTGCGATAGGTCTGGCCACCACCATTGTTGTCCGGCGTGCCGGTGAAGTTCACGCCGGTGACGTTGGCGCCATTGACGGTCACGCTGCGGCTGGCCGGCGAGAAGGTGTAGCCGCTCAGCGACGGGGTCAGCGTGTAGGTGGCATTGGCCATGCCGGTCAGCGTGTACGCACCGCTGCTGTTGGTCGTGGCCGTGGTGCTGCCGTTGCTTACCGTCACGCCGCTGATGCCGGCGCCCGCACTGTTGGTGATCGTGCCCGAGATGCTGTAGGTATCCGGCGGCGGCGGGTTCTCGCCACCACCGAAGATCGAGTACAGCAGCAGGTTCGGCGAACCTGCCTTCGGATCGGTGACCTTGCCCGAGGTCGCATTGTTGAGGATCGCGTTGGTGACCTGGGTCGGCGTGGCGTTGGGATTGTTGGCCAGGTACAGCGCGGCCGCGCCGGCCACGTGCGGCGACGCCATCGACGTACCGCTGATGCTGTTGGTCGCGGTGGTGCTGGTGTGCCAGGCCGAGGTGATGCTGGAGCCAGGCGCGAAGATGTCCAGGCACGAGCCGTAGTTCGAGGAGCCGACCGAGAAGATCGAACGGCGGTCCTGGTTGTCGGTCGAACCCACGGTGATCGCCACCGGCACGCGGGCCGGCGACTTCTGGCAGGCATCGCCACCATTGTTGCCGGCGGCGACCACGACGGTGACGCCGGCGTTGTGCAGGCGGCGGACGGCGTCGTCGGTGGACTGGTTGGCATCGCCACCGAGGCTCATGTTGGCCACGGCCGGCTTGACATGGTTGCTGGCGACCCAGTCGATGCCCTGGACGATGCCGGAGAACGAGCCGGTACCATCGCAGCCCAGCACGCGGACGGGGTGGATGGTCACGCCCTTGGCGACGCCATGGGTGCTGCCGCCGACCGTGCCGGCGACATGCGTGCCGTGACCGTTGCAGTCGGTGGTGCCGCGACCGTCGCTGATCGCGGTGTAACCGTTGCCCATGCGGTTGCTGAACTGGCTGTGGGTGCCGAGCACGCCGGTATCGACGATGTAGGCATGCACGCCCGAGGCGGTGGTGTCGTAGACGTAGGTCTGGTTCAGCGGCAGGTTGCGCTGATCGACGCGGTCCAGGCCCCAGGTCGCATTCGTCTGGGTCGCGGCGATGGATACGATGCCGTCTTCTTCGACGTAGGCGACACGCGGATCGGCGAGCAGGCGCGCAAGCGACTTGTCGTCGGCCTTGACGACGAAACCGCGCAGGACGTTCTGGTAGCTGTGCACCAGACGCGCGCGGTGCTGGGTGGCCATGCTGCGGGCCACGGTGGACACGCGCGACAGGTTGTTGCGCTCGCTGGCGAGGCTGGCGGCGTTGTCCTTCAGGACGACGATGTACTGGCCCTGGATCGGGTTCTTCGCGGTCAGCAGCTCCGCGGAGAAGGCCGGAAGCGAGGCACAGGCGAAGGTGGCGGCAATGGCCGCCGAAAGCATGGAGTTACGGTAGTTCACAATCGCTCCTCAAATACGTAAATGAGTCGAACCGCGCCGGGAACGGACCGGCGCGCTAGTGAGCGGATTGCAAGGCAGAAACGCTGTTGTTGTTTTTATCCGTGATGGACTTGCCCGTGGTTCTTGTATGGCATTCGTCCAAGCACCCGCAGGACGCAGGCTAGGCCTGTGTTCAGTCGCGATCAATGTGCACTGCAACATGAGACAGGCCGCTTTTCGCGTGGTGCGTCACGGAACATCGCGCGAAATGCGCGTACGCAGGCGTACTGATAACGAAACATCATGTTTTCTGCGGGAACCGTGGCCATGCGTGTTTGCCCTTGCCCTGCATCTTCGATGCCGACGCCCTGGTTTCCACACGAAAAAAAGCCCCGGCATTCGCCGGGGCCCATGTGCATCGAAATCATGCCCATCGAAATCATGTGCATCGAAGGACTGCATCGATGCTGCGCGACCGGAAGATCGCGCAGCATCGTGGAAGTGACGCTCAGGTGTCGCGCGCGCCTCAGTTCGGCGAGCGGGTGGCCTTCATGTTGACGCCCGAGTAGCTGCTGTACGCGCGCACGCCGATGTAGTACGTGGTGCCGGCGGTCGGGTTGTTGATCGTGCAGGTCTCGGTGTTGCCGCTGAGGTACGGACGGCAGGTGTAGCTGGAGGTGGTCGGCGCGGCGCCGGCGCGGACGTACAGGTCGGCATCGCCGGTGCCGCCGGAGATGTTGACGACCAGGCTGGTGGTGCCGGCCGGAATCGTCACGGTGTACATCGACGACCAGTTGCCGGCCGAGACCGACGGCAGGTTGACGTTGTGCACGACCGTGCCGCCCGGCGAGGTGCCGCCGCCCACGTACTGGTCGATCCAGGTCTTGTAGTAGGTGACGTCGGTGTAGATCACGTCCTCGCCGCAGTAGTTGGCGCTGCGGCCCGAACGGCTGGTCGCACCCACGAGCACGCTGCCCGACAATGCCGGACCGCCCGAGTCGCCCTTGCAGGCGGTCGCGGTGGTGGTGCCGCGGAAGCACAGGTCACCGGGGCCGGTGCCCGAGCAGGTGGTGCGGTTGAGTACGGCGGTGTCGAGCATCTTGAGGTAGCGCGAACCGGAGTCGCCGCCGAACGGCGAGGTCACCTGGCCCCAGCCGAGCAGGCGCACGGTGCTGCCCACGGCCGGCGCGGAGGTGCCACGGGTGATCGGGGTGATGCCCGAGACCGGGGTTTCGAGTTCGAGCAGCGCGATGTCGTTCTGCGTGCTGTACTGCGGGTGGTTGATGCGGCGGATGACGCGGATGACCTGGCCGCCCGAGGTGCGGTCGATCGAACCGACGCGCACGGACGCGGCGCTGCTGCTGCAGTGCGCGGCAGTGACGACCCACTTCGGGGCGATCAGCGAGCCGCCGCAGAACTGGCCGCCGCTGCTGCTGAGCAGGGCCGCCGTCCACGGATAGGCGCCGTCCGGGGCGAAGCTGCCGCCGACGATGCGCTGGTGGGCGCCGGTCTGCTGGGAGGTGAAGGCCTGAAGCTTGTTCTTGCTGTGGTCGATGAACTGACTCTTCACCGGCGGGTTGGCGCTGGCGTGCAGCGAGGAAACGGCCAGGGTGAGACCGATGGCAGCGAACAGATACTTGCGGGAAGCGTTAACCACTGTGAGAACCCTCCGTGATGCTTGTTGTGATTGGCGTGCGCATGGCTTTCGTGAACGCATGCGCGATGGTGCATGGCAGGCCCGGCGGTACACGCTCGCCGTTCTTTTCGCGGCGCTGGGTGTTCCGCTGCGATCAGTCCCGATCGCCGACGCCCGGGCCATTGCCGGCACGGCGGCTTGAATAGCAGTTGTGCAAACGCAGCATCGGGGAATGCCTTATGACGAAGCGCAAAATCAAGACAGGATTCACAGTTTCAAACGAAACTAATTTCGACTTTGCCTGATCTGGCCGGTGCAGCCCCCAGGAATTGGTGCGCCGCACCATGCGTTGTGCGTTCCATGCATCGTTCGAATGCGCGTGTTGTCGCACATGGAAACGCCCTCCCTGCGACCGCATGTCCTGCGGCCACGGGGAGGGCGTGGAGCGACCGGTATCCCCCTGCTCCGGCGATCCGGAGACAGGGGGGTGCGCCCGGGTCAGGGCTGCGGGAAGAGATAACGTGCCGTGTAGGTGCCGCTGCCCGAGTAGGACTTCACCTGCAGCGCGTAGTAGCCGGCGGTGCCGTTGTAGCTGATCGATTCGCTGGACGTGCTGCCGTCGCTCTTGGCGACCTGCACCCACGACGCACCGTTCCACTTGAACAGGAACAGGTCGAAGTCGGCAGTGGACGGGCCGCTGAGCGTGGCCTGGTAGGTGCCTGCACCGCCCTGCACGTAGCCCGGCGAACTCGGCACCGTGGCGCTGCCGCCACTGAAGAGCGAACCGCTCTGGGTCTTCCAGTCGCCGCCGCCGGTGGACGCCGTCCCGGTGAAGTTCTGCCCGGTGACGTTGGCGCCGTTCACGGTGACGCTGCGGCTGGCCGGGCTGAAGCTGTAGCCGCTCAGCGACGGGGTCAGCGTGTAGGTGGCGTTGCCCAGGCCGGTCAGCGTGTAGGCGCCGCTGCTGTTGGTCGTGGCCGTGGCGCTGCCGTTGCTCACCGTCACGCCGGAAATGCCGGCGCCCGAACTGTTGGTGATCGTGCCCGAGATGCTGTAGTTGCCCGGCGGCGTGGTGCTGACGTACTGGCCGATCCAGCTCCTGAAATGGACCACGCTGGTGTAGATCGCATGGGTCGGGCCGCAGGTGCTGTTGTTGCCGCCGGCGCGGCTGGTCGCGCCGACCAGCGCGCCGCCGGCGATCGCCGGGCCGCCGGAATCGCCATAGCAGGCGGTCGCGGACGAGGTGCCGCGGATGCAGAGGTCGCCGGTGCGGAAGTTCGCGCAGTTGGAAGAAGCGATGATCTGGGTGTCGAGCTGCTTGAGCTGTTCCGAGCCGCGATCCCCGCCCTGCTGCGGTGTGGTCTGGCCCCAGCCGTAGAGACGGACCGCGGTGTTGACCGCCGGCGCGCTGGCGGCGATCTCGATCGGAGTGATGCCCGACGCCGGGCTGGCGAGCCGCAGCAGGGCGATGTCGTTGCCGCCGTTGATGTTGCTGGTGCTGTAGCTGGGATGGACGATCTTCTGGGCGATCGAGATGACCTGGCCGCCGCTGCTGCGGTACAGCGAACCCACGCGGACCTGGGTGGGATTGGCGCCGCCGGTCACGCAGTGCGCAGCGGTGACCACCCACTGCGGCGCGATCAGCGAACCGCCGCAGCCCTGCTGGCCGTTCTGCAGCAGCGCGGCGACCCACGGCTGCGGCGTGGTGGTGAGGCTGCCGCCGACGATGCGCTGGGCGGGTGCCGACGGACGCAGCGAATCGGCGGCGACCGGGCGCTGCTGCGCGATCGACGACGTGGCGGCGACCGCCGCGAACATGGCCAGGGCAAGTCGTGCCTGACGGGCGATGCGGGACTGCGATTGCATGGAAAACCCTCCTCGGAATGGATGACGCGGACGCGTTCGTTATGCTTGTGCGGGCGGGCGTGATGGGGCGTGATTGGCCGCCCTGCCCTCGCCCCGATGTTTCGCCGTGTCGGCGGTCGGCCGGGACGCATCGATCAGACGCGCCCCGGGCCACCGGGGACGATGCGCTGTCGCTCAAATCTTTCTCAAAGGGCCCGCCTCGAACGGCACGCGCCGGTCGGCATGGCGATCGCGCGGCAAAAAAAAGGCCGTGCGCCCGAGAGCGCACGGCCATGGCAGGGAACACTCGCCGCAGCCTTGCAGAAACGGCTGCCGCAGGGAGGACGGACGCGCGGAACGGTCCACCCGTCGCACCCACGCGATCGATCGAGCTTCCATCAAATGCTCCGCCATCCACGGGGTTCGGACGGCGGCAACGCATGCTGCAGGGCAGCATCGGTCGGCGGATATCCTCGTCGGCCGGGGACGATGAAACGGCCTGCGCGCGGCATCGGCCTCGTGGAAATCTTCAAAAATTTCTCAAATCGGCCTCGCGAGCCCCGATGACGGGCGCCTCGGCAGGGCCACGCGCACGGCTCCATGCCGATATCGCCGATGGCGATGGGATCGATGTCTCAGGCCGGCACACCGGAGATGACACTCGCGTTACGCTTCACCCGCACGCGACTGCGGCCTTGCCCGCGCCGTCGACGAAGGGGCGCCGACCGCGTGCACGACCCAACCCGAGGGAGAGCGATGCAGCAGTCCCGAACGACGCGCAGCGATGCAGGCTGGCCACGGCGATCCGCCGCTTCCTCGGCTGGATCCCCCCGCGCACGCCCGCGCGGCGGAGTTCCGCGATGACCGAGCCGTCGCCACCCGGGCATGCCGCGGCCCCGGAGGCGGCCATCCTGGTCGTCGGCGATGTGCGCATCGACCTGCGCTACCGCCGGGTGATGCGGCCGGACGGGCAGCACGAGCTGCCGCAGCGCATGTTCGACCTGCTCCAGGTCTTCCTCGCCGAACCCGGGGTGCTGCAGACCCGCGACGCCCTGTTCGAGCGGGTCTGGCCGGGAGTGGTGGTCGAGGACTCGAACCTGTCGCAGAGCGTGTGGATGCTGCGCAAGGCGCTGGGCGAACCGCGCAAGCACTGGATCCGCACGGTGTCCAAGCGCGGCTACGTCTTCGAACCGCCGGGTCCCGTGCGCGCCGAATCCGCGCCCGCAGCGCAGCCGGCGCCGGAAGCGGAAGCCGCACCGATCGCGGCGCTCCTGCCCCCGGAGACGGCGGTGACCGTGGAGACGCAAGCCCCGGCCGGCGGCACCGATGCCCCGCAACCGATCCTGCCGCAACCGATCCTGCCGCGCCGACCACGCGCCCTGGCCTTCGTGCCGGCGCTGGCCCTGGTCGCGATGTGGAGCCTGCTGCTGGCAGCCATGCTCCCCGTCACCCGATCGCGCCAGGAACACATTCCGCCGGAAAAGGCGGTCGTGGCATGGGAGATCGTGGTGCTGCAGGCGGACACCCATCGCGACGCGGATCGCAAAGCCGGTCGCGACATCGCTGCCGACGACCGGCGCGATGCCGGGCCGGCCGCCCTGCTCGATGCCTGGCTGTCGTGGCAGCTGGACCTGCTGCCCGAGGTCGTCCGCCGCGACACCCTGCCGCCAGCGGATGGCCCGCGCTCGCCGCGGGTGGTGGTGCTCTCCTCGGAAGCCGTGCCCGGCACGCGCGATGGCGTGGTGCTGCACGCGCGCATCGGCGGCGGCACGCCGGGCGCCGCGCGCGCTGCGCCGGAGATCGTGCTGAGCGAACGCGGCACGCGCAGCGAACTGCCGACGCTGGTCGATGCGCTGTCGCGCCGGATCATCGCGCGCCTGCTGCCGCATCGCGCCGACGAACGCTGGCCGGCGCTGTCGCTGCCGGCCGACCTGGCCGCGCGCCACGCTGCGGCCGTCGATGCGATGCGCAGCCGCGACTGGGCGCGTGCGCGAAGCGAGGCGCAAGCCGTGGCCACCGCCGCGCCGACCTTCGCGCCGGCGCACCTGGCCCTGTCGGAGCTGGCGCTGCGCCGCAACCAGACCCGCGATGCGCTGGCGCATGCCGGCATGGCGCGCCGCGGCCTCGCCCCGCTGCCCGCGGACGCGCTGCGGATCCTCGACGCGCAGTTCGCCGCGATCGATCCCCGGCGGCAGTCGGAAGCCGCGGAAGCGCAGGCCACGCTGGCGCGCGACTTCCCGCAACGCGCGGATTTCGCCCTGACGCACGCACGCCTGCTGCTGCGCGCCGGCGATCCGCATGCCGCGCAGGCGCACCTGGACGACACCGTCATCGACTGGACGCGGGAATCGCTGGACCGGCGCATCCGCCGGCAACTGCTGTGGGCGGACATCGCCGGCATGCGCGGCGATCTCGACGGCGCACGCACGCAGGCGCAACGCACGCTGGCAGAACTCGCGCGGCTCGGCCCGGGCTGGGCCGCCGAACGCGGCATGGTGCGCCTGCAGCTGGCGCGCGTGCATCACGGCGAAGCCGGCCGCACGCCCTCGCCGTCGCTGTTCGAACTGGCCGCCGCGGAATTCGAATCGGCAGGCGACACGCTCGCCATGCGCTACGCGCGCTACCTCGCCGACGAAGCGCGGCGCGGCGACGCGTCCGGCATCACGCCGTCGATGCGCGCGCTGCGCGAAGAAGCCCGGCGCGCCGGCAACGCCGCCATCGAAACCGAAGTGCTGCGGCGCGAGGCCTTCAAGCACTACAACGCCGGATCGCACGGCGAATACCGCGCCCTGCTGCGCGACGCGCTCGACATCGCGAACGCTTCGGGCGATACGGCGCTGCAGGACGCACTGGAACTCGACCTGCTGAACCAGGATGCGCTGATCGGCAACCACACCAGCGCGAAGGCACGGATCGCGCGGCTCTCGCGCGGCACGCAGACCGACGAGCGCGCGTACTGGGCCGCGGAGTTCGACGCCATGCTGCACCTCCGCAGCGGCGATGCCGACGCGGCCCTCGCGATCCTGCAGCGCGCCGAGCGCCGCCTCACCGCGAAGGGCCAGGCGCTGCCGGCGACGCTCTCGGCGCGGCTGGCCTGCGTCCGCGGCGACATGCACCTGGCGCGCGGCGACGTCGCGGCGGCACGACGGCAGCTCGAGGCCTGCCGGCGCGTCGAAGTACCGTACCTGCGGCAGTGGTCGCACACCTTCGAAGCCCAGGCGGACCTGCTCGAAGGCGACCACGCGCAGGCACGCGTGCGCCTGGAGCAGATCGAACGCACGATCGATGCGATGCCGCGCGGCACCGACTACTGGATCTCCGTGGACACCGTCGCCTCGCTGCTCGCGCGCGTCCGCGAATACGACCGCGCCGAGCGCCTGTACGAGGCCGCACTGCCGCGCTGCGAGGAAGCCGGCTACGACCTGCTGGCCACCGGCATGCGCATCGGCCTGGCCGAGATCGCGATGGCCCGCGGCGACCACGCGCGCAGCCGCGTCCTTGCCGACGCGGCCCGTCGCAAGGCACCGGCGGACGTGTGGGCGCTGCAGCGCAGGCTGGAGACGCTCGACCTGCTCGACGCGCTGCGCAACGGCGATCGCGCACAGGCCCGCGCGCGCTGGACCCAGCTGCACGACCGCGCACGCGGCCACGGCGACGGCGTGCTGCTCGCCGAGCTGGCCGCGCTGGCGCGCGATGCCGGTTTCGGTGAAGGCATGACGACCGCACGCGCCGCGAGCGAGCGCCTGCCGGGCGCGACCCTGGACTGGTTGTCCGCAGAACCCGCGGCGCGCTGAGCCTCCATCGCGAGGCGGGGATCGGAGAACGTGGCCATAGCGGAATGCATTCGCCGCACACCGATGCCACATGCGGCGCCGCGCCGCTCAGAGCATGCCGGTCTCGAGGCGGGCCACTTCCGACATCATCTCGCGCGTCCACGGCGGGTCGAACACCAGCTCGACGTCGGCCTCGACCACGGTCGGGATGAGTTCGATCTTGCCGCGCACGTCCTCGACCAGCACCTCGCCCATGCCGCAGGCCGGCGCGGTGAGGGTCATGCGCACCTCGACGATGCGCGCGCCCTCGTCGCTGCGCCTGATCTCGACGCCGTAGACCAGGCCCAGCTCGACGATGTTGATCGGGATCTCGGGATCGAAGCAGGTGCGCAGCTGGGACCAGACCAGCTTCTCGACCTCTTCGTCGTCGGCGCCTTCGGGCAGTTCGATCGGCGGCGGCGGTTCCTTGCCGATGGCGTCCGCGTCCTTGCCCGCGATGCGCATCAGGTTGCCTTCGACGAACACGGTCCAGCTGCCGCCCAGAGCCTGGGTGATGTAGCCGACGCTGCCGGCCGGCAAGGTCACCGAGTCGCCCTGTGGGACGAGGACGGCGTCGCAGTCGCGCTCGAAGCGGACCGGTTCACTGCTGCGGGAGTACACGGTGAAAGTTCCGTGGATTCAGGTGTTTAGCGGGCCGCCATTGTACCGGACGCAACTCGTCCATGACTGACTTATGTCGGGTCATGCGGGTGGGTTATAAAGAACGGACTGTTCAGTATGGACGCTGCCGGCTGGGGAGGCCCGCACCGCGTCTTCTTCGACTCCCCGGGAGGAACCCGTCGATGTCCCCAATGCTCCATGCGCGCCGGCCGTGCCGCCGCGCCGCCCTGTTCACCGCCCTCGCCTGCATCCTGGCCGCCCCGGCCGTCGCCCTGCCCGCGCTGGCGCAGGACGCGGCACCGTCCGCCGGGGACGAACTCGACCGGATCGTGGTCACCGCGCAGAAGCGCGAACAGCAGATCGAGGACGTGCCGATCGCGATCAACGCCTATTCGGGCGAGTTCCTCGAAGCTCAGGGCATCGTCGACTACGGCGACCTCGGCAATCTCGTCCCGGGCCTGGAAGTGCAGACCCAGAGCGTGAGCAACCCCAGCATCTCGATCCGCGGCATCACCGCCGACCTCGACGACCCGACCCAGGAGCCGCGCATCTCGCTGTACCAGGACGGCGTGTCGATCAGCCGCGCGCGCGGTTCGTCGGTCGAGCTGTTCGATCTTCAGCGCGTCGAAGTGCTGCGCGGTCCGCAGGGCACCCTGTTCGGGCGTGCCGCCGAGACCGGTGCGATCCACCTCATCCAGAACAAGGCCCGCGAAGGCCGCTCCGGCAGCTTCGAGCTGGGCCTCGGCAGCGACGACCAGCGCCGCTTCACCGGTCATTTCAACACCGACCTCGGCGAGAACGTGCAGGGCCGCATCGCCGCGTTCTACGAGACCCGCGACGGCTACATGGACAACCTCGACGGCGGCACGCTGCAGGGCAAGGACACCCGTGCCATCCGCGGCGCGCTGCACTTCGACATCGGCGAAGCCAGCGGCATCGACGTGATCCTCAACTACCAGAAGGACACGCCGCCGGGCACCGGCTTTCGCAGCCAGGTCATCCCGAACCTGCAGGGCAGCCTCGACCCGTTCACCGCGAACTCGCAGCGCGGCAAGGCCCTGGGCACCGATCGCGATGTCTACGGCGCGACCGTGCTCGGCGATTTCGTGCTCAACGACACCTGGTCGCTGTCGACCATCACCGGCTGGCGCCGCTACGACGGTCTCGACAGGTTCGATGCCGACGGCTCGCAGGCCGACCTGATCGAATTCGACGAGCGCGCGAACGGCCGCCAGTTCAGCCAGGAATTCCGCTTCAACTACGACGGCGGCGGCAAGTTCACCGGCTTCTTCGGCGCATCGTTCTTCGACGAGACCGCCGAACGCGAGCTGGATTACCAGGCCGACGAGCGCCAGCTGTATGCGTTGCTGTCGCCGCAGATCAACGGCAACACCGCCGCGCTGCTCGGCCCCGCGCTGGCGAACTACTACTTCCCGGTCGTACCGCTGCTCAATGCAAACGCGACACCGAACATCTCGCGCACCTTCACCTGGCTGCCCGTGCCCGGCCTGGTGCCGCCGACGCTGGCCAATCCCGCCGGTTTCCTGCAGATACCGCTCAATCCGGACCACCGCGAAACCTTCGGCAACGACGTCGACATCCGCGCGATCGAACTGTTCGCCGACGGCACCTGGCAGTTCGACGACCAGTGGTCGCTGACCCTCGGCCTGCGCGGCTCGCACGAAAAGGTCGAGTACGGCTACTTCTCGGCGCCGGGCAACGGTTCGAGTCTCGGCTTCCTGCTGTCGGCGCGTGGTGCGCCCGCCTGCGGCGCGCCGCCCTGCACGAACCTGCTGTTCCCGGCCACCGCCGGCCGCCTGAGCGCGGGCGACAGTTTCACTTCGTGGGTCGGCCGCGCCGTGCTCGGTTTCAAGGTCAGCGACACGCTGAACACCTACGCCAGCATCTCGCGCGGGCGCCGTCCGAACATGATCAACGTCAGCGACACCGGAAGCGACGAGGTGCCGGCCGAGATCGTGTGGAGCTACGAGCTGGGCATGAAGGGTTCGGCGGCCGACGGCCGCTTCGTGTACGACCTGTCGCTCTACTACTACGACTACACCAACTTCCAGGCCTCGGTGCAGAACGACACACCGCCGCCGTTCTTCGTCACCACCAACGCCGGCAAGGCGCATGCGCTGGGCTTCGAGGCCTCGCTGTTCGCGCGCTTCAGCGACAACGTCAACGGCTGGTTCAACTACGGCTACATCGACGGCGGTTTCAACGCCTTCGACGACGACGGCACCTACCAGCAGTTGGCCGGCAACCGCTTCCGCATGACGCCCAAGCAGAGCGTCTCGCTGGGCCTGGACTGGACGATTCCGCTCTCCAACGGCGACAGCCTGTACCTGCGCCCGAGCTGGAACTGGCGCGGCCACGTCTATTTCGAGGACGAGAACCAGCCCGGCATCGAACAGGACAGCTACGGCCTGCTCAACCTGCGCATGGGCTGGCGCTTCAACCGCAACTGGGACCTCGGCCTGTGGGGCAACAACCTCACCAACGAGGAATACCTGATCGACGCCGGCAACACCGGCCTGCTGTTCGGCATCCCGACCGTGATCCCCGGTCCGGACCGCAGCTACGGCGTGAGCCTGCGCGCGAAGTTCTGACGGCGCATTCGCGCATCGCATGGCCCGGCCGCACGCGCGGCCGGGCTTTTTTCATGCTTCGCACCCGCCCCCCGGTCCGCTACTCTCTGCGCATGCCTGCCGCCCCCGCCTCCCCCGCTCCGCCTCGTCCCCGCATCGTCGCTCCCGCGCTCCTCGCCCTGTTCGGCGTGGCCGGCATGAGCGCGATCTGGGCGCTGCTCGCCCTCATCCTCGACCGCCAGTGCGCCTGGATGGCGGTGCTGGCCGCACTCGACATCGCGTTGCTGCTGCGCCTCGGCCGCGCCGCACCCGGCCTGCCCCGCGCCTTCGGCTCGCTGGCCGCCACCTTCGCCACCATCGCCTTCAGCAACTGGATCATCGCCGCCACCCAGGTCGGCGGCCCGATGGGCTTCCGCACCCTCGACGCCCTGCAGCGCCTGGGCACCGACCATGCGCAGACGCTGTTCGGCCTCGCCAACCAGCCGGCGGAATGGGCCTGGTACGCTGCCGCCGCGATCGTCGCGCTGTGGGCCGGGCGCTGAAACACCGGCCTGCCGCCGCCTCGCAATCGATCACCGAACATCGCCCATGCGTCCTGCACTTCCGCGCCCGCTTCGCCGCTTCGCCATCGTGTTCGCCGCCCTGCCCAGCTGTACCGCATACGCGCAGCAGGCACCGGCACAGGCGCAGGATCCGATCCCGATCGAGCATTTCGTCCGCGCCGACAGCCTGAGTGAACTGGTGATCTCGCCGACCGGCAAGTATCTGGCGATGACGGTCGAGCGCGACGACGCCGATGCGCTGGTCGTGCTGCGCACCAGCGACCTGAAGACGCTCAGCGCGAACAACCTCGCCAAGGGCGATCGTTTCGTGAGCCTGCACTGGAGCGGCCCGGACCGCATCCTGTTCTCGGCCGCCCGCTCGAAAGGCCGCTATGCCGAACGGGACGACCTGGAGCACTGGGCCGCGATCAATGCCGACGGCAGCGGGTTCAAGCGCATCTCGATCCGGCGCGGCAACGAACTGGGTGCGGTCGCCACCACGTACAAGACTGGCTATTTCAACCTGCTGGATGCGCCGGGCGGAGACGACGGCAAGGTCCTGATCAGCCAGTACATCCTCCGCAGCGACAAGTGGCTCGAAGAGATCGGCGAGATCGACACCTTCGAAGGCAAGTTGCGTCCCATTACCCGCTCGCCGCGCCTGCACTGCGATGTCGCGATGCGGCTCGACCAGCCGGTACTGGCGGTCTGCCCGATGAAAGAGGGTGGCCGCAAGCGGCGCAAGGGCGCGACCGACGACGGGCACGACGATGGCGGGGAAGAGGTCTACCGCTACATCGGACCGCACGACTGGCGCCTGGTGAAGACCTACACCGGCGATGCAGGTCGTGTCGCGCTGCGCGGCTGGTCCGATGAGGGACGCATTTATGCATTGCATGGCGACGGCCGCTCGACGCATGCCTTCGGCACGCTCGACCCGCAGACCGGCGCCTTCACCCGGCTGTTCCAGGATCCCGTCGCGGACCCCTCGCGCTTCCTGTCGGCCAACGACAAGCGCGGCACCGTGATCGGCGTGATCACCGAAGCCGGGCTGCCGAAGATCGACGTGTTCGATGGCGACCATCCCGATGCCGCGCTCTACGCCTCTCTCGCAGACCTCTTCCCGCGCAGGCTGGTGCAGCCGCAGAGCGCCACGCGCGACGGCCGCCGTTTCCTGTTCCACGTGGGCAGCGACCAGAGTCCCGGCGAACTGTATCTCTACGATCGCGACGCATCCCAGGCCAGCCTGCTCATGCGCCATCGCGAATGGCTGCCGGCCGAACGCATGGCGAAGACGCGCGCCTTCACCTCGACCACGCGCGACGGCGTGAAGGTGTACGGTTACCTGACCGTCCCGCACGGCAGCGACGGCAAGCGGCTGCCGATGATCGTCAGCGTGCACGGCGGGCCGGTGGGCGTGCGCGACAGATGGATGTTCGACAACGAAACCCAGTTGCTGGCCAGCCGCGGCTACGCGGTGCTGCGCGTGAACTTCCGCGGCTCGGAAGGCTACGGCGAAGCCTTCGGGGACAAGGCCTACGGCCAGTGGGGCAGCGGCATCATGCACGACATCATCGATGCCACGCAGTGGGCCATCGACCAGGGGCACGCCGACAGGGACCGCATCTGCATCTACGGCGGCAGCTTCGGCGGCTACGCGGCGATGATGGCGCCCACGCTGGCGCCGGACCTGTACCGCTGCGCATTCGGCTACGTGGGCCTCTACGATGCCGACATCCAGATGAAGAAAAGCGACACCGCCCGGACCGAGGAGGGGCGCGGCTATCTCGTGCGCGCGCTCGGCGCCACGGCCGAAGCGCGCGCCGCGATCTCGCCGGTCAAGCGGGCGCACCTGATCCGCATCCCGGTGTATCTCGCCGCCGGTGCCGACGACGAACGCTGCCCGCCCGAACACACCACCGCGATGCAGAAGGCACTGACCGCCGCCGGCAATCCTCCGGAAGGCGTGATCATCCAGAAAGGCGAAGGCCACGGCTTCGAGAAGCCGGAAAACAATCTCAGGCTCTACACCGAGATGCTTGCCTTCTTCGAGCGGCACATCGGCGACGGGGCGGCCAGACCCGTGCGCTGACATCGACGAAAGGCCGGGGCCGGCGGCGTGCCGGCCCGGCTCAATCGAGGATCGTGAATCCCTTCGGTGCCCGCGTCGGGCGGTCGGCCGCGCAGTGGTACATGTCCAGATACAGCCGCGTGCGTTGTTCTCCGCACGTGACCTCGTAGGCATCGACGATGTGCAGGTCGGGGCCATCGACGACCGCACCGTCGGGCGATCGCATGTCGGACAACAGTGCTTCGATCTGCGCGTCCGACAGGTCCTCGGGCAACGGCGTGCGCATGCCGACATTACCGGCGCGCTCGAAATCGGGATGCGCGCCGTCGGGGCAGACCAGCCGCGCCAGATACTCGCGCTGGCCCTGGGGATAGCAGACTTCGATCGCCAGGGCCTTGCTCATTCCGTAACCGTCGTCCTCCTGCACGGGCGCTTCCATGGCCGGGGCGGCCGCGGGCGAGGCCGGCTCCGATGGGCTGGCAGGCGCCGCGGTGTCCTGCGCGAAGGCCGGCAGCATCACGATGGCGAGGATCGAGCAGAGCCGCATGCGCATGTCCCATCTCCCGTGGCAAGGCTGGGTGAATCCTGCTCCGGCATGGCCCCGTGCGCAAGCGGCCACCCGCGCCCAGGCCGGATTCGGGCATGCACAATACGACGTTCACGTCACCGGAACTGCCCCATGCGCGACCCCCGCTACGACATCCTGTTCACACCGATGCGCATCGGCCCGGTCACGGCGAAGAACCGCTTCTTCCAGGTGCCGCACTGCAACGGCATGGGCCATGCGATGCCGCTGGCGCACGCGGCGATGCGCGCGGTGAAGGCCGAGGGCGGCTGGGCGGTGATCGCGACCGAGGAATGCGAGATCCATCCCTCCGGCGACGTGTCGCCCTACGTCGAAGCGCGGCTGTGGGACGATCGCGACATCCCTGCCCTCGCCCTGATGAGCGACAAGGTGCATGCGCACGGCGCGCTGGCGGCGGTGGAGCTGACCCACAACGGCCCGACCGCGTCGAACCTGTACTCGCGCGAGGTGCTGATCGCGCCCTCGCACCAGCCGTCGAAATACGGCTACCCCGCGCAGGCGCGGGCGATGGACAGGCAGGACATCGCGAACTACCGGCGCTGGCATCGCGAAGCCGCGCTGCGCGGCATGCGCGCCGGCATGGACATCATCTACGTGTACTGCGGCCACGACCTGTCGCTGGCGATGCATTTCCTGCAGCGCCGCCGCAACCATCGCACCGACGAGTATGGCGGGTCGCTCGACAACCGCGTGCGCCTGCTGCGCGAAGTGCTGCAGGACACGAAGGAGGCCGTGGGTGATCGCTGCGCGGTGGCGATCCGCTTCGCGACGGAGGAGATGCTCGGCTCCGGCGGCGTCGAACGCGCCGAAGCGCAGGACATCGTCGCCATGCTCGCCGAACTGCCGGACCTGTGGGACGTGAACGTCGCCGCCTGGTACAACGATTCGGTGCCCTCGCGCTTTGCGCCCGAGGGCGCGCAGGAACCCTTCATCGACTTCGTGAAGAAGACGACCAGCAAGCCCGTGGTCGGCGTCGGCCGCTTCACCTCGCCGGACACGATGGTGTCTCAGATCCGCCGCGGCGTGCTGGATTTCATCGGCGCCGCGCGTCCTTCCATCGCCGACCCGTTCCTGCCGAAGAAGATCGAGGAAGGTCGCATCGACGACATCCGCGAGTGCATCGGCTGCAACCTCTGCGTGTCCGGCGACAACACGATCACGCCGATCCGCTGCACGCAGAACCCGACCATGGGCGAGGAATGGCGCAGGGACTGGCATCCGGAGCGCATCGCACCGGCGAAGTCGAGCGCGAAGGTGCTGGTGGTCGGCGGCGGGCCGGCGGGGCTGGAAGCGGCGCGCGCGCTGGGCCAGCGCGGCTACGAGGTGCACCTGGCCGAAGGTCGCCGCGAACTCGGCGGTCGGGTGACCCGCGAAGCGCGCCTGCCTGGTCTCGCCGAATGGGCGCGCGTGCGCGACTGGCGCCTGGGCCAGATCCGCAAAATGAACAATGTCGCCACCTATCTCGACTCCATGCTCACCGCGCAGGACCTGCTCGACTTCGGCGCGGAGCACGTCGTGATCGCCACTGGCTGCCACTGGCGCCGCGACGGCTACGGCCGCACGCATGGCGAGGCGCTGCGCGATTTCATCGACAACCCGGCGGTGTTCACGCCCGACGACATCATGGACGGACGTCTGCCCGACGGTCCGGTCGCGCTGTACGACGACGACTATTTCCACACCGGCAGCGTCATCGCCGAATCGCTGCGCAAGGCCGGGCGCGAGGTCTTCTACGTCACGCCCGACGACACCATCGCCTCGTGGAGCGCGCATACGCTCGACTATCGCCACATCCAGTGGCGCATGGCCGAACTCGGCGTCGAGCAGGTGGTCTCGCACAGCGTCACCGGCTTTGCCGATGGCAGGCTGTCGCTGGAACATGCTTGGAGCGGCAAGCCGCGCATGCTCGACTGCGCGTCGGTGGTGACGATCACCGCGCGTCTGCCCGACGACGCGCTCTACCACGCGATCGCCGCGCGCGAGGCCGACTGGGCAGACGCCGGAATCCGCACCGTCACCCGCATCGGCGACGCACTGGCGCCGGGATTGATCGCGCATGCGGTCTACGCCGGCCATCGCTACGCCCGCGAACTCGGCGAACCGGTGGTCGACGGCGTGCCGTTCAAGCGGCATTTCCATACCGCCGACGAGCACGACATCCTCAAGAGCTGATACGAAAAGCTCGGGCCTCAAGGCCCTCCTGCAAGAAAAGCACAGACATGCCGCTCCTGCAGGAGGGCGTTCAGGCCCGAGCTTTTTCCCGCAGAAACGAGAGTGGATCAGACCACCGGACCTGCGTCGACTTCGGTACCGTCCAAAGCGATCTCGGTCGCCTCGGGCTTCGGCGCCGGGCGCAGCACCTCGGTCAGCAGGCGCTCGGTGGCGTCGAGGTCGGGCACCAGTGCGGTGTCGTCGTTGAACATCACGCGCAGCTTGATGCCGTCGGGCAGGCTTTCCAGATGCTCGCTGTCGAAGATCATGTTCTCGCGGGTGATCGTGACCAGGCGCGGGAAGCCCTGCGCCACCAGCGCGAAGTACGGCATCTTCGGGTCGCCGCCGAGTGCCTTGATCACGATGACCTTGGTGCCGGCGGCGGCGCCTTCGGTATGCGTGCCAGCGATGCGCGCGTACGACACCAGCGGCAGGCGCCAGCCGCGCCAGCGGATCTGGCCGAGCAGCCAGTCGGGGGCGTTGTCCACCGGATCCGGATCGGCGTACGACAGCACTTCGACGGTCGCGGCGTTCGGCAGCAGCAACTGCGAACCCGCGATCTGGATGAGGACGCCTCGGATGTCGTTGGCTTGGGTATTCACGGCGGTACTCGCATCGAAACTCGTGACGGGGCGGCGATCAGTTGGGCCAGCGCGCGGCAAGGCGCCCGGCCAGTTCCATCGGCAGGCCGGATGTCGCGCCGCGCGAGCGCAGCACGGCGCAGGCCGCGCCGTCGTAGCAGTCTTCCGGGGTCTGCGCGGCGACCAGGGTCCCGGTGGCGATCGCGGCCATCGCCGCATCCACGAGCGCCGGGTCGCTGCCGCTGAGGAACACGATCGCGCTGTCGCCGGGCGGAAGCGCGGCGAAGATCGCGGTGGCGCCGCTGTCCTCGGGCACGAAGCGCAGGCGACCGCCGCCGGCAGGCTCCACGCCAAGGCCGTCGGGCATGAAGTAGATCGTGCCGGCGTTCGCGCTCGCCCCGCTGGTGGCCAGGGCCACGGGCAGCGAAGAGGCGCGCTCCATCTGCGCGACCAGGCGGTCGTAGCGACCGCCCTGCAGATGCAGGCGCACCAGGATGGCGGCGGGAAAATCGGCGGGTATCGAGGACAGCAGCTGGCGCGCGGGATCCGGGCCACCGAGGCCGGCTTCGATCAGCACCACCCCGGCGGAGGCGGCACCGCCGAGCGAGGGCAGCGGCGGCGGGCCGGAGGACGACAGCGGCGGCGGCGCAATCGCAGGCACGATCGGCGCGGCGGGCGTGGACAGGTCCATCACCACCGCAGGCGCATCGTCGTCGAGCATGAAGGGATTGTCGCCGCTGCCGCGTTTCGGGCCCTCGTCGATGTCGACCAGGGACAGACTCGAGATCTTCGCTTCCAGCGCGCTCAGATCGTGCGCGGCAGCCTTGGGCTTGTCCGACGCCGCCACCGGTGCGGGCGCGTCGTCCTCGACCGGTGCCAGCGACAGTTCGCCCAGCGAGAACGCGGGCTTGCCGGCATCGGCCTTGTCGACCTGCGGCGGCGCGGCCGCTTCCTGCTCAGGCAGCGGCGGCGGCACGGCGCCACCCTGCCCCGGCGATTCGGATGCGGGCACGTCGTCGGAAGCGGCCATGCTCCTGGCGATCAGATCCTCGAACGAGAGCACCGTTTCCGGATCGCGCTTGGGCGGCGGCGGTTGCACCGACTCGAAGTCGAGCGCTGCGGGATCGAAGTCGCCGAAGCGGATCTCGGGCAGCGTATCGTCCTGCGCAGCGCGGTCGTTCGACAGCGTTTCGAGGAAGAAGGCGTCGTCGTCGAGCTGCAGGCCATTGTCCGCAGGCGCGGCAGCCGTACCGCCGGTCGAGGCCTCGTCGAAGGAGAAGACATCGAGCGACAGCGGCGCATCCGCGGCCGGTGCGTCGGCGCCATCCAGCGACACCGCGTCGAGGGACATCTCGTCGAAAGACACGGATTCGAGCGAGGTCGCTTCGAAGGAAACCGATTCGAGCGATGCGCTTTCGATCTCGATCGCATCCAGTTCGAGATCGCCGAACGAGGGCCGGGCCGCCGCTTCGAGCGACGCGATGTCGAAGGCCGGTGCTGCGGGCGCGGGCGCCGTCGGCGCAGGAGCCGCCGGCATGCCGCCGGGCGACATGGCCTCGAAGGGCATGCCATCGGCCGGCACGCTGTCGGCGCGCGCAACGGCCTCCCGGGTGAAACCGCTCATGTCGACGTCGGCATACGCGGCGGATGGCGCGGGCACCTTGCCGGGCGACGGTTGCCACTCGGTGTCGCTTTCGGCACCCGGCGGCAGCACGTTGGAATCCCGGCGCAGCTTGGCCGAGAGATGGCGGACCCAGCGCTGCGCATCCCAGCCGCTGCGATGGGCGGCGACATCCGCCTCATCGAAGATCACGATCATCGACGGATCGACCAGGATCTCGTCGAACCTGTCGAGCGCGGCCTCGATGCTGGGTTCGAGCGCGATCAGCAATGCCTGCGGAGCCAGCGCACGCAGCGCGGCTTCGTCGGTCGCGGACGGATCGACCGCGACCAGCAGCTCTGCGCCAGCCTGGCGCACCGCGTCGGCAAGATTGTCGGCCGCCTTGCCCGGTCGCGCGAGCAGCGCGACCCGGGTCCCTGCACCGGTGTTGGACACGTCAGCCATTCGGCCTCACCGATTCGAGTTCGAGCAGCGAGAACACGTTGCGCATCAGCTCGTTCTCCTGGTACGGCTTGCCGAGGTAGCGGTCGACGCCGATGTCCATCGCGCGCTGGCGGTGTTTGTCGCCGGTGCGCGAGGTGATCATGATGATCGGCACCTTCGCCAGGCGGGCATCGGCCTTCATCGCCGTCGCCAGCTCGTAGCCGTCCATGCGCGGCATTTCGATGTCGAGCAGCATCAGGTCGGGCACGCGTTCGACCATGCGTTCCAGCGCGTCCAGGCCGTCCTTCGCGGTGATGACCTCGAAGTTGTTGCGTTCGAGCACGCGGCCGGTGACCTTGCGCATGGTGATCGAGTCGTCGACCACCATCACCAGCGGCACCGGGCGTTCCTCGACGGGCACGACCTCGATCACCTCTTCCGCGGCCAGCGCGGCCTGGCGACGCACCAGCGGCGCGACGTCCAGGATCACCACGACCGAGCCGTCGCCCATGATCGTGGCGCCGAAGATGCCGGGGATCGATGCGACCTGCGGACCGATCGGCTTCACCACGATTTCGCGGTTGCCGATGATCTGGTCCACGGTCACGGCGATGTGCAGGTCGCCCGAACGGGTGAGCAGCAGCGGCATCTGCAGCTGGCCCTCGGCCTTCGCCGGCGCGTGGCCGAGCAGCTTGCCGAGGTCGTGCAGCACGTACTCTTCGTTGCCGTAGCGGTAGTTGGTGACGCCCTTGGCCAGCTCCTCGCGCGGGATGCGGCCGACGCCGCGCACCGAGGCGATCGGCACCGCGAAGGTGGTCTCGCCGATGAGCACGAAGGCCGCCTGCGTGACCGCGAGGGTCTGCGGCAGGCGCAGGGTGAACACCGTGCCCTTGCCGGGTTCGGAATGGATGTCGATGGTGCCGCCGAGCTGACGCACTTCGCTGGCGACCACGTCCATGCCGACGCCGCGGCCGGCGAGACGGGTGACTTCCTCGGCGGTCGAGAAGCCGGGCTCGAAGATCAGCGCATCGAGCTGGGCGTTCGACAGCGGGACGTCCTTGCGCACCAGGCCACGGGCTTCGCCGCGGGCGCGGATGGCATCGCGGTCGAGTCCGCGGCCGTCGTCGCTGACCTGCAGCACGACTTCCGAACCTTCCTTGCGCACCGCGATCTGCACGACGCCTTCGCCGGCCTTGCCTGCGGACGTCCGCACGTCCGGCATTTCGAGGCCGTGCGCGACCGAGTTGCGCAGCATGTGCTCCAGCGGCGCGGTCATGCGCTCCAGCACGTTGCGGTCGAGTTCGCCCTGGGCGCCTTCGAGTCGCAGCTGGACCTGCTTGCCGGTGTCGCTCGCCGCCTGGCGCAGCACGCGACGCAGGCGCGGCACCACGGTGTCGAACGGCACCATGCGGGTGCGCATCAGACCTTCCTGCAGTTCCGAGCTCACGCGCGACTGCTGCAGCAGCAGGGTTTCGTACTGCTGGGTCAGGTCGTCCAGCGTGGTGTGCAGGCTGCCCAGGTCGGCCGAGGTTTCGACCAGCGCACGCGACAGCTGCTGCAGGTTGGAGAAGCGGTCGAGTTCGAGCGGATCGAAGTTGCTCTCGACCTCTTCGCCGGCACGCTGGTAGCGCGCGATGATCTGCGCTTCGGTCTCGATTTCCAGACGGCGGAGCTGGTCGCGCAGACGGATGTTGGTCTGCTCCATTTCCGCGGTGGCCGAACGGAACGCACCGAGCTGCTGCTCGAGGCGCGAACGGTAGATCGCGACTTCGCCCGCGTAGTTCACCAGACGATCGAGCAGTTCGGCGCGGACGCGTACCTGCTCCTGCGTGCCGCGCAGCGCGGCATCGTCGTCGGAGGCGGCGGCCGTTTCGAGCGGCGAAGACAGCGGGCGCAGGCCCTGCACGCGCGGCGCGGCGGGTGCGACCGGCAGCTCCGTGGACTCGACGATCGGCGACGGCTCGGTATCGGCAGCCGCGTCGGCGGTCGCATCGGCCTCGACCATCGGTTCGGAGACGGATTCGGCAACCGGTTCGGCAACCGGCTCGACCGTGGCCGGCACGCTTTCGTCGCGCATGTCGACGCCGTCGGCGATGGCCTCCGGTGCCGGCGTCTGCACCGGCACGAACGTCATCTCCTCGAGCACCGGCGCGGCAGGCGCGTCCAGCGGCAGCGTCACCTCGCGGCCCTTGGCGCGCGCATCGAAGGCTTCGATCAACGCATCCGGCATCGAGATGGCGCGACGGTCGCCGACACGGGTGACCATCGTGTGCAGGCGATCGAAGCCGCGTTCCAGCAGCGGGATGTCCTGGCGCAGGAGCTGGGTGCGGTGTTCGGCCGCCGCTTCGAGCAGCGATTCCATGGCATGGCCGAGTTCGCCGATCGGCATGATGCCGGCCATGCGCGCACCGCCCTTGAGCGTATGCAGGTCGCGCTGCAGCCCACCGATGACTTCGCGCTCGTCCGGGCTTTCGCGCAGACGCACGAGCAGCTGGTCGGAATGGTCGAGCAGGTCGCGGCCTTCCTCGACGAAGATGTCGACGAGATCTTCGTCGAGATCGTCCATGTCGAGGGCTTCGTCGGGATCGACCGACGCAGCCTTGCCGAGCATCGCGGCGACGGCAGCGGCAGCGGCGGTGCCGCCGATCGCGATGGCCGGCGCTTCGATGCGGGGCGCTTCGACGGCCGGCATGTCGAGGGAAGCCTCGGGCTCGGCAGCCGCGCCTTCGATGCGCGCGGCCTCCTCCGGCATGTACGGCGTTTCGGCCAGCAGGCGTTCGGCTTCGAGCAATTCGGCTTCGAGGCGTTCTGCTTCGAGGCGCTCGGCTTCGAGACGTTCTGCTTCGAGGCGTTCTG
>JAHCAU010000026.1 GCA_019634715.1 Lysobacter sp. | reverse complement strand
TGCGCCGACACCTTGTCGATCGCGTTGTACTCCGTCCGCGTCGTGCGGTTGGCGTGGTCGATCGTCTCGACCAGACGCCCCTTGTCGTCGTACCGGTACTGCGTGGTCAGCGTGCGACGCTGGCCAGACGCATCCGTGACCGTCCGGCTCTCGCTGCGCGCGCGACCGGCGGCGTCGTACAGATGGCTGATCTCCACCCCGTCCGGGCCGCGCTCGTAGGTCTTGTCGCCACGGCTGTTGTAGCCGTAGGTCGTGAGCACGTTCTCCGGCTGGCGCAGTTCCAGCAGATTGCCACCGGTGCCGTACACCAGATCGGTGCGCGCGCCGGTGCCGTCCTCGGTCGAGGTCAGGTCGCCGCTGCGGTTGTCGTAGCGGTTGAACGAGGACAGGTCGCCATTGGCATTGGTCTGGCTGATCACCTGGCCGCGACGGTCGTAGGTCCAGCGCGTGGTCTGGCCGAGGTGGTTGGTCTCGGTCTGCTTGTTGCCGGCGGCGTCGTAGGTCCAGCGCGTGGTTTCGCCCTCGCCGTTCTCCTCGCTCAGCGTGTTGCCCAGCGCGTCGTAGGTCCGGCGGATCGTCTCGTTCAGCGCATTGCGTTCCAGCAGCACCCGGCCACGCTCGTCGAACACGTAGGTCGTGACCTCGTCCAGGCGGTTCTTCACCGACTGCGTGCGCGCGCCGATGTCCAGCGTGTACTCGACGCGCTTGCCGTCGGCGTCGATCTGCGCCACCAGGCGGCCGTCGGCGTCGTACTCGTTGCGCGACACCTGGATGTTGCGCGGGTCGACGATGTCCTGCAGGTAGTGCGCATTCGCACCCTGCAGATAGCCGTAGCGCACCGACTGGTCCACCTGGTCGATCATCCGCACCAGGTCGCCGTTGGCGTCATAGGCATAGCGCAGCGCCGTGCCGTCCGGCAGCTCCATGCGCACGATGCGCCCGGCCGCGTCGCGGATGAAGCGCACGCCCACGCCCGTCGAGTGGCTCACGCCCTCGCGGCTGAAGCTCAGGCTGTTGCCGTGCGCGTCGCTCACCTTGCGCAAGCCGAACGTCTGGTCGAGGTCGTAGACCGTGCCGTCCTTAAGGGTCAGGCGGTACTGGTCCGGATCGACCGCGCCGCCTTCGTCGTTGAGGTCGACCAGTTCGTTCGCGACCACGCGCAGCGCGCCGTAGCGCGTCTGCGACAGCTGCGAGTACGTGCCCGGCATCGGCTCGAATACAAGCTCCACTTCCGACGGCGGCACCAGGAACTGGCACTCCGGCATCGCCTTCGCGCGGAACTTCTCCACGCTGCCGTCGGGCAGCGCCACCGTCACCACCGGGTCGCCCTGCGGACGCACGCACCAGTTCGAGAACAGGCCACTGCCCGACTGCTGCACGCGCCAGCCAAGGCCCAGCTGGCGGGACTCGTGCAGGCGCACGTTCTGGTAGTCCACCGTCCAGCCGTGGCCGAAGTCCAGCGACTGCCCGCTGCGCCGCGTGTCGTAGGTGCGGGTGATCGTGATCGGAATACCCATCACCGGCACCGACACATCCTCGAACGTCACGCTGAAGTGGCCGAGCTTCATGTCGCCCTCCACCACCACCGTGCGCGTCGCCTTCGTCTGGTTGCCCGCCGCGTCCCACGCATGCAGCACCAGCGCGTACTGGCCGTTGAGCAGCAGGGTCGGATCGAAGCTGCCCAGCGTGCCGGACACCGCGGCAGTGCCGCGCGCCAGTTCACGCCCGAAGCCGCCGTTGCGATCGACGGCGGTCAGTGTCCAACCGACCAGGTCGGCATCGCTCACCGAGCCGCTCACCGTGGTCGGCGCCGTCACCACGCCGCCTTCGACGGGCGAGGCGATCGCGATCACCGGCGCGTCCGCGCTGCCTTCGACGAGCACATGGAACTCCGCTTCCACACTGACGATGTCGTGACCATCGCTGACCAGCGCCACCAGCACATGACGTCCCGGCGTCGCCGAGGATACGATCGCGGTCAGATCGTCTTCGACCGGCACCAGCACGCCGTCCAAGGTCAGCGCCACATGCACCTGCGACGCGGCGTCGCTCGCCACGATGCGGATCGCATGCGGCGCGTTCGGCGACAGCAGCGCCGTGCCCGGATCGATGATCGCGGTCAGCGGCGCATCCTTCACCTGCAGCGTCCACGACTGCTCGGTCCACAGCAGGCCATCGCTGACCCGTACGCGCACGGCATGGCTGCCGATGGCGTCCGGCGTCCAGTCGATGCGACCGGTCTGCGCGTCGATCGTCATCCCGGCGGGCGACTCCGCGAGGCTGTAGGCCAGCAGGTCGCCGTCGGGATCGTTCGCCGCCAGATCGTAGCGATACGCACGCCCCACCTTGCCGGTGAGCGGCGCCGCCGTCGAAATACGCGGTGCGCGATTGATGCCGCTGCCGAATTCCTCGACGCGCACGGTCCAGGTCTGCCAGACCACGCCGCCACGACCATCGCTGACCTGCAGCACGGCGAGATGGTCGCCCAGCTGATCGCTGCCCGGCGTCCATGCGATGGCGCCGCTGGTGGCGTCGATCGTCATCCCGCGCGGACGTTGCGAAAGCGCGAACTGCAGCGTATCGCCATCGTCGTCGACCGCTGCGACCGCATACGCGTAGCCACTGCCGACGGAGCCGCGCGGGTTCGGCGTGCTGGTCACACGTGGCGCGGCGTTGTGCGCCGGGTCGTTCACGAAAAGGGTGAACGCCTGGCGCGCGACGCCGCCGCGCGTGTCGCGGACTTCGACCTCCACGGCGTGTTCGCCGGCCTGCGCAACGGTCGGCGTCCAGGCCGCATCAGCGCCGGATGGGGTCATGCCCGCAGGCACACGATTCCAGACCACGGTCAGCGCGTCGCCATCGGCATCGGTCGCGTTCACCGTGTACTGCCACGGCGTGTCCGGCGACAGGGCCAGATCGGGACGACTGGTGATCACCGGCGCGCGGTTCGGCGTGGCGTACACCTGGATCGTGAAGGCCTGCTCGGCGCGGCCCTGGCGTTCATCGGTGGCGATCACCACCACCGGCACGGGAGCCGATGGCATGGTCGCCGGCTGCCACAGCAGGCGGCCGGTCGTGGCATCGATGCGCATGCCCGCCGGCGCAGTGCCCAGCGAATAGGTGATCGCATGGCCGTCGGGATCGGTCGCACGCACGTCGTAGCGGTAGACCGCGTCGAGCGTGGCCGCAGTGACCGGTTGCGACGTGATGGCCGGCAACTGGTTGGGCACCGTCGACGGGATCACGTCGATCGCGACCCATTGCCACGAGGGCATTCCGGCCAGGTTGCGGGCTTCGATATGGAAGCTAAACCGTCCGGTCTGCCCCCAGCGCGGCTGCCAGGTGATCTCGCCCGTGCGGGCATTGATCTGCACCCCGGCCGGCGGATTGCTCAGCCCGTAGGTCATGGCATCGCCGACATTGCTGGAGGTCGCCTGCACCTGATAGCGGTAGATCTGGCCCTCGATCACTTGAGCGGGCGCGGTCGAGGTGAACACAGGGGCTGCCATCGCGGCGCTGACGCCGACGACCCAGGTCTGGCTGGCTTCCAGTCCGCCATGGTCGGCCACCGCGATGCGCATGACCCGACCCGACGCACGGTTGTTGCGGATCTCGCACTCCTGCATCGTGCCCGGCACATCCAGCAGGGCCAGCACTTCGGCGTCGCCGATCGCTTCCAGCGTGACCGACGCGCTGATGTCGATCGCTTCGCCGGGCGCCAGTGCGCGCACGGGCACGCGCGCGATCTCGGCGCCATTCGCATCGCCGCGGTACAGCACGACATGGAAGGCAGCGCTGGCGCCGGTGCCGCGGTTGACGACATTCACGGCCAGGCTGATGCCGGTCGCCGTCGCGATGCCGCTCGGCGCGGACACCCGCAGGTCCGGCATGTACGTCTTCGGCGGCAGCACAGGCTGGGGATTGCCGAGCACATAGGCCTGGGCCGCAGGCACGCCGGCCGGATCGGCAGACAGCACGCGAAGATCGGCGCGCACCTGGTCGAGCGCCATCGGCGACTGGGTGAACACGCGGGCTGCGCTGTACCAGGGTGTGGTAGCGGATCGATACGAAAACACCCCGGAGCTGTTGGCGAAGAACAGGGTCGCGTTGCCGTTGCCGTCCAGGTCCACCAGGGCCGGAACCGCGCTGCTGGCGCTGGCCCAGCCGCTGCCGACGGTGGATATCACCGCGCCGGTGCGTCCGGAGATCACGTTGACCGGCGTGTTGCTGCCGCTGAACGTGAGGATGTCCAGCTCGCCATCGCGGTCGATGTCGGTGACGATCGCCGCACGTCCCTGCGCCTCGCCGCCGTTGCCGGAGTGGGTCTGCCAGAGACGCTGGCCTTCAAGGCTGTACAGGGCGTTGAGCGCCGCGACGTAGATGTCATCGATGCCGTCGCCGTTGAAGTCCCTGACGATCACCGGGCCGACGCTGTTCACGGGCAAGGACCACAGGGCATTGCCCCTGGTGTCCGACAGGCTGAGGCGAGGCCCTGCGTATGTGGACTCGCTGGCGACGACGTGCGTCCCCGGTCGCCCCTGGAGACGGACGGTCGCATAGTGGCTGTCGTACACCTCTCCGCTGCGGGCGCCGTGGGTGCGACCGAGCAAGGCGCCGGAGGCATCGCGCAGTTCGCCGCGATGGATCACTTCGCGCCGGCCGTCGCCATCCAGATCGACCGGGAGCGCGATGCCGCGGAAGGCACCACTGGGCGCGGTGAATTGCCACTTGCGGCTGCCGTTGCCGGCGTAGACGGACGGCCCGACAAGGATCTCGCCACGGCCATCGCCATCCAGATCGCTGACCACGATGGCGTTGCTGTAGTTGTACCAGCCGCGCGTGAAGACCGGCACGTCGCTCATCCACAGGGCCGTGCCATCCGCGCCGAGCGCAACCAGATGATTGGCCGTGTCGACATACAGGATGACTGCGGCACCATTGCCGTCCACATCCGCCAGTGCCGGCTGCACATTGAGGTTGGGCGCGCGCAGCGTCGATGCCCAGAGCGCACCGCCGGTACGGGCATCCAGCGCGTCGATGCGACCGCTGCCCACGACGATGACCGCCATCCGATCACTCGACGTCAACTCGCCATCCAGATCCGTATCCATGATCGGGCCGACCAGCACCTGATTGCTGCCGTATCGGGCGGCCGACCACTGCAACTGCGGCGCGAACGCCGGCACGGCCGGGTCGGTCAGCATGCAGGCCGGGTTGTAGTTCGCCATTGCCGCCGGATGACTGGCCGACACCGCGGCAGCCGGCCACTGGAACGAGGCCTGATCCAGCCGCTGACTCAGCAAGTCGAACCCGGCGGGACCTGCGGGGATGCGCCACTGGAAGCGTTCGAGCACGTTCGCATCGTTCACGACGGCGGTATAGGCGTAGGACACGCCGACCGTGGACCGCAGATCCGGCGCCGACACGATGCGTGGTGCCTGGTTCGGCAGGTCGCCGTGCAGCTTGAAGTGCTGGATGTCGTAGTTGCCGAACTGGTCGCGCACGCGCAGCAGCGCGACATCGGTCATGCGATGGAAGTTCGCCGGCACGTTCCAGCGGATCGCGCCGGTCTGCGCCGACACGGTCATGCCCGGCGGCGCATAGAACAGGTCGAAGCTCAGCGTGGCATCCGCTGCGGCAGTGACCACGGGATCGTAGCGATACTCGGTGCCCTGGACCGCGCGCAGGTCCGGATCGGTGCTGAAACGCGGCGGGATCGCGTCGGCATCGACGACGATGCTCGCGCTCTGCTGCGCCGACGCGCCGGACAGGTCGGTCACGGTGATCGTGAAGACATGCGTGCCCAGCTGCGAGGCATCCGGCACCCAGCGCAGCGCACCGGTCACGCGATCGATCGTCATGCCGACCGGCGCGTTGTCCAGACGATAGGCCAGCGCATCGCCGCGATCGGGGTCCGTCGCCAGCACCGCATGCATCAGGCGCCGCCCGACACTGGCGCGGGTGGGCGCCGCCGAATCGATCCGGGGCGGCCGATTGCCGGCCACTGGCTGCACCGAGAACGCCTGTTCGTCGAACAGGCCGCCGCTGTCTGTCGCGCGCACGCGCACCCACGCCGCATCCAGCGCATTGTTGTCGCTGCTGCAGTCCGCCACCGCATCGGGCAGCACCAGGCGGGCGCGCAGGCGCGCGGGATCGCTGGTCATCGGCCACGGCAGACGCACGGATTGCATGGCGCCAGCGGCGAGGTCGTCGATCGGCACGATGTCGATCAGCGTGTCGTCGGCGAAGACCTGCAGCGCGATGCTGGCGCCCAGCGGCGCCAGGCCGCGGTTGCCCACCTCGACATCGATCCAGCCGTCGCGCGCCTGCAGGCTGCGCACGTAGGCGTCCGGACGCGACCGGGTCGGGATCTGCTCCAGGATCTCCTGCGCCTTGATCTTCAGCAGCGCATTGGTGAACGACTGCGCGGTCAGGCCGCCCTGACTCAGCAGGTTGATGTCCCATGCCGCACCGCCGGAAGCGATGGCGAGGTCGACATAGGCCGCAAGCGTGTTGGTCTCGCCAAGGGAGGCGGTGACATTGACGCACAGCTCGAAGCTGCCGCGTCCATCGGCCTTGTAGCCGACGCGTCCCTGACCCATGCCCAGGGCCCGGCTGCCATCGCCGCAGGTGAAGCGGGCATTGACCACGGCATTGAGCAGCGCGTTCTTCGCGCGCAGGCTGGCCAGCACGGTGTCGTAGGTCACCGTGTTGTCGTTGTTGCTGCGGCCCTCATCGGTCACCAGGATGACGTTGCGCGCCACGCCATCGCGCAGCGGGTATTGCGTCATCGCGAACTGCACCGCCACCCAGCCGTCCTCGGAACCGCCGCCGCGCAGGTCGAGCTGGCGCGCGGCCGCCGGGAAGTCGAGATGGCTGCCCATCCAGCCGCTGCCGACGTTGATCGCACGCGTGTGCCAGTCGTAGCCCATCACGCCGTAGCGATTGGGCAACGTGCCGGTGCCGATGCCATTGGTGTTGAGATGCGCCTCCAGCGGACCGACCAGGTCCTCGACCCAATCCTGCGAATTGGCCATCGAGCCGGATTCGTCGACCACGACCACGACATCGGCCGCCGCAGCCAGGCCTTGGGTCTGGCCGCCGCCGGCCACGCACATCGCGTTCGACAAGCGGTTGTTGCCGGCGAAGCCCTCGCCCGTCCAGCTGATCACGCCGGTGGACGGCGCGATCGACATGCCCGGCGGATGCCGGACCAGGCTGAACTGCACGGTATCACCGGCATCCGGATCCTCCGCCACGACCTGATGGCTGTAGCCCATGCCATCGATGAAGTCGAGCACCGGGATCGAGACGATGCGCGGCGCGCGGTTGCTCGCGGCCACCGTGACCGTGAACGACTGCTGGTCGCTCGCGCCTTCGGCATCGGTCACGACCAGCAGCACCGGATGGTTGCCGGACTGCGCCGTCGTCGGCGTCCATGCGATGAGTCCGGTCGCGGCATCGATGCTCATGCCCACAGGCGATGTCGCCAGCGAGAACGACAGGGTGTCGTCCGCATCGGGATCACTCGCCGTGGCCTGGTAGACATACGCCGCGCCCGGCGTCGCCAGGAGGGCCGGCGCGCTGGTGATGACCGGCGCGTCGTTGACCGGCGCGATCGCGATCTGCACGGTCGCGGGCGGCGAAACCAGCGAAGCATCGCGCGCACGGAAACTGAAGCTGTCCGGGCCGTGGTAGTGCTGGGCCGGCGTGTAGACCAGGTTGGGCGCCTGCCCGGACAGCGTGCCGTGCTGCGGCGGCACCGCGATGTCGAAGCTCAGCGCGTCGTTGTCGGCATCGCTGCCGGTCAGGGTGATCGGCAGCGCGGTGTCTTCCTGCGTCACGACCGATTGCGCATTGGCAACAGGTGCGGTGTTGCGGCAGTCGCGGTAGCCGAGGAAGGTGAAGCTGACGCGGGCCGGTGCGGCCAGATCGAACGCGGTCAGCCGGATGACGGCGAACCGGTCGACCTAGTCGTCGAACTTCGCCCCGCGCGCGCGGCTGGCGCCACGGACCGGTACCAGCATGAGTCCGCCCAGATGCTGGCCGAGCTTCGAGCGGATCAGCGAGGTATCGAGCGCATCGGACACCCGCTCCACCCAGTCGCCGGCATCCACGATGCGATCCGAAGGATCGCCCGGCTCGGTGTAGAGGTAGCTGTCGCCCGGCGGGATCAGGCTGCGCGCCAGGGTGTACTCGTGCGGGTCCGATGTCCACGTCAACCAGGTGAACTGGCTGGATGCCGGGCCGTGCGGCAGATCCGTGATCTGGTCGCCGACCTCCCGGTCCGCCAGGGCCGAGGCGTGAACCGCGAGCGGATACAGGTCGCAGGTCGTGTCCGCGCTGCTCGCGGTCGTGCCGCCGGAGCCGGAGGCTCCGTTCAGCGCAAGCACCGCGCCGGCAATCAGGACGGCCGCGCAGGCCAAGCCGCCGGCCACCATCGGCCGGTCAAGAAGACGTACGTTCATGTGGTCCCTGTTCCCTGCATCCGGTGCGGCAGGGAGCCATTCCCCGGCGCGGCGGCGAGTATGGTGTGACGTCGGTCAAATCACAAATGAAAGATCTGACAGGTACCGCGAGCCGTCGCGTGGCATTCATCGCATCGACGGGAGGCTGGCCGGAACGGGCATGGCGAGCCGCATCGGCGGCGACTCGCGCTCACACTTCCGTCCATGGACGATTGCATTCGCCCCGCCCGTCCGGTTTCATCCCCGGATTGCGTATCTCCCCAACGACATGGCTGACTCCCTACCCCACGGCCCCTGCATGATCGAATTCGGGCACCTCACCCACGCCGGGCTGCGCCGCGAGCTCAACGAGGACACCTACTACGGCGACAGCGATCTCGGTCTGTGGCTGGTGGCGGACGGCATGGGCGGGCACGAATACGGCGAGGTGGCCAGCGCGCTGGCGCGCGAGACCATCGTTCGCGAGATCCGCCAGGGCACGACGCTGGCGCAGGCGATCCGCACCGCCGACGAGGAGATCATCCGCGCCTCGCGCCAGCGCAGCGATGCGCTGCCGATGGGCACCACGGTGGTGGCGCTGCGCATCCTCGGCAACCGCTTCGAGGTGGCCTGGGTCGGCGACAGCCGCGCCTATCTGTGGCGCGACGGCACCCTCGCCCAGCTCTCGCACGACCACAGCTACGTGCAGGAACTGATCTCGCAGGGCGCGATCACCGTCGACCAGGCGCGCACGCATCCGCATCGCAACGTGGTCACGCAGGCGCTGGGCGTGACCGACCCGCAGAACCTCAACGTCGAAACCCTCTCGGGTGAGCTGCGCCCGGGCATGCAACTGCTGCTGTGCAGCGACGGCCTGACCGAGGAAGTGGACGACGGCAGCATCTCGCAGGTGCTGTCGCACACCGAATGCAGCGCGCAGGAATGCGTCGACGGCCTGGTCGCGGCCGCGCTGGACGGCGGCGGCTCGGACAACATCACCGTGGTGCTGATTCGCCGGACCTGATTCGACCGGCCTGATTCGACCGGCCTGATTCGACCGGCCTGATTCGACAGGCCTGATTCGACCGATCCGATCGACCGCGAGGCGCTGCGGTCGATTCGGACTCAGCCGCGCGACTGCGTGGCCAGCCGCAATCCCAGGCCGATGAACAGGCCGCCGGTGGCGCGCTGCATCCAGCGCCCGCCGCCGCCGGCGATCCTGCGCCGGAAGCGGCCCACCACCAGGCTCAGGACCAGGTCGTTGCAGAAGCCGACGACCGCCAGCAGCGCGCCGAGCACCATGAACTGAAGCCACACCCAGCCGCGCTCGGGATGCACGAACTGCGGCAGGAAGGCGAGGAAGAACAGCGCCACCTTGGGATTGAGGACGCCGGTCAGCACCGAGCGCAGGAATACGCGGCGCCCGGACGCGTCCGGCACGGGCGCATCCGGCGATGCGGCCTGCGGTTCGCCGCCGCGCCAGGCC
This sequence comes from Lysobacter sp., assembly GCA_019634715.1. Taxonomy (GTDB): domain Bacteria; phylum Pseudomonadota; class Gammaproteobacteria; order Xanthomonadales; family Xanthomonadaceae; genus Lysobacter_I. Next base: position 18,010 of record JAHCAU010000026.1, on the reverse strand, counting down.
TTGATGCCCAGCCAGACCAGATACGCCGCGCCGAGATACTTCACCACCTCGTAGGCCAGCGCCGAGGTCGCGAGCAGGGCGGACAGCCCGAGCCCGGCGGCCAGCGCGTGCAGCAGCGTCGCCACCTCCAGCCCGAGCCCCGCCAGCAGGCCGCGGCGGACGCCGCCGGCGAAGGCCTGGGCCACGATCCACGCCGTGCCGGGCCCGGGCAGGATCACCAGCACCACGGCAGCGGCGAGGAAGGCCAGCAGCGTCTGCGCATCGAACAGGGTCATGAGCGGCTCAGAACCTGGCACAGGCCGTGTCGCGGACGCGCAACACGGCTTCCTGGGCATGGCGCCGCTTGTACGCGTCGACGATCTCGTCGATCGCGCGTCGCGATGCCGCGTCTCCCGCATGCAGGATCGTGACCACCTCGGACGGTTCGCGTTCGATGCGGCCGTCGCCGCCGCGCCACTGGCCTGTGCCGGGCAGGATCGTGAGGCCGTCGGGAAAGCGCGGCGTCAGCGTATCGTCGACGAAGGCGCGCCACTGCGCGTCGTCGACGACACCGCCATCCGGCCGGTGACGACCGAAATGGAGGGTGTCGCGGATCATCGCGGTGTCGCCGGGTTCGCAGGTGTTCACGGCGGGCGGCATGCTCCGGCAGCCAACCATCGACAATGCCGGCACGCACAGCGTCATGGCGACGAACACGCTGCGCGGCAGCCTCATCCCCTGCACCTCGGCAGCGCCCGCCGGATCTCGTCGTCGCCGGTGACCTCGCAGGCCCATTCGATCTGGCCGGTCGCGGCGTTCGCCGTCGGCCGCAGCACGATGGCGCCACCCTTCGTGCCGTCCGGGCCGAAGCGCTCGTCCAGCGCCACGGTCACCACGCCCTGCTCGCCCAGGGTCACCGTGCGCACGGCGCCGCCGCGCATGTCGGCCGGCGGCGGCAGGCCGGCTTCCTCGGCATCCTGCGGCCAGCGGCCATGGGTCATGTGGTACTCGGTCAGCGCGACGCGGAACATCGTCACCCGCTGCACCGCGTCGGCGATCAGCGAACGCCGGTCCATCTCGGTCGCCTGCGCCGCCATCGTCGCGCGCGCGTTGTCCACGCTGCGCTGCACCGAGGCTTCCACTTCGGCCGCGACCTCGCGCGCATCGGCCCGCGCCTTGCCCAGGTCGACCGGCGTCGCTGCCGCCTGCGCCGCTGTCTCCACCCGTTTCGCTTCGGCCACCTCGCGCGGCTGCACGACGAAGCGGTCGTAGCCCAGCAGGGCCAGGAAGCCGCCGACCAGCACGGCGGCGAGCGTGAGCAGGAACTGTTTCATGCGGGAAGGCCCGTTGCGGCGTGATCGGAAGCGTCGAGGGAATGTTCCGGCAGGCGGTCGAACGATCTCATCCCGCCTTACCGCCTGCCGCAGGCGCGGCGACAGGCGCGACGAAATCGAGGTTCACGCCGAACTCGCACACGACGGCAGGCCTGGCGACCACCCGCGGATCGTCGGAGGGGAACTCCGAGTCGCCTGCCGGATAGTCCTGCGGATACGGGTCCGGCGGACACAGCACCACCGGGCCGCGCGACACGCCATCGGGCGCCAGCGTGCCGCCGCGCCAATCGCTGATCGCACCGCCGTAATCCCATTCGAAACCGAAGAACTTGAACGGCCGGCCGTTCTTCGCCTGCAGCTCGGTGGTGGTCAGGCCCAGGCGCACGCCGTCCGCACGCGTCCAGATGCTGTTCGTGCCGCGGACGAACAGCGCCTGCGGACGGCCGGCCTCGTTCAGCCACACTTCGATGCTTCGCTGGGCGTCATCGGGATACAGGCGCCAGCCCGACGAGGTTTCGCCTTCCGCGCCCGGGAGTTCCTCCTCCACCACCTGTGCAGCGCCGAGGCGGGCGCGCGCAGTCGCCAGCGTGTCGTCCGGGCGCAGCAGGGATTCCAGCGCAGGTATCGCCTCGACCGCGGAGGGCGGCGCCTCGGGCGCAGCCTTGGCCGCAGGCGCAACCGAGGCATCGGGAGAGGCCGGCGGCGCGGCATCGCCGGGTTCCCGGCAGGCGGTCAGCGACAGGACGATCAGCAGCAGCGTGGGCAGGCGCAGGGTCATCGCGATGGTCTCTCGGTCTCTTCCAGGACTGGCCGACACGATACGACAAGCCCGGCCTGCGTTGCGCACGGCCGCACCGTCGTCGACCCTGATCCGACGACGGGAAGGCGCTGTCCGCACCGGGGGCGTGCGGATGGACGCGCGACACCCCGAACTCAGGCGCTCGCGACTGGCAGCCCGGCGAGATAGGTCAGCCCGGAAATGCTCGGGAAGAAGCAGTACACGCCGCCGCGCGTGGTGATGGTGCGGCCGAATCCGGCCACGGTGGTATTGCCCGATCCGTTCGCGCCCGGCCCCGGGAAGGTGAACGCGCTCGACGCGGGATCGTTCACCCCGAGGAACACGTCCTCGCCACTGATGTTGAACAGCGCATTGCCTGCGGGCGTGCCGCCCGGCGCGGTGGCGGACTTGACGAAGTCGGACGTCATGCTCCACTGGCTGGTCAGGAACTCGAACTGGTTCTGGATGCTGGCGTTGATGAAGTAACCGACGAGGCCGCGACTCGCCGAATCCGGCCTGTCCGGATCGTACGGCGGGCCGTAGGGCATCGCCCGGCGGACGATGCGATGGTTCGAACTGGTGCCGCCGCCGACCACCGCCTCGTTGCGCGGATTGTTGCGCCGGATGTGCGATCCGATCGGGCACATCAGGCCCAGCGTATCGTCGGTCGCGGCCGGCGGCGCGACGTAGGTGAAATTGTTGAGCTGATCGCGGGGCAGCCGCGGATCCTGCTGCGTCGGCGACAGCGACAGCGGATTGCCGTTGCGCCAGCGCCCGCAGATCTTCGCCGCCGCCATTTCGGTGTCGACCCCGGCCTTGTCGGCGAAGTCCTGCACCAGCGCGTCGTAGGCGGCCACGTCCTGTTCGAGGATGCGGAACGCAGCGTAGCTGCCGTTCAGGGACAGCTGCGACGGCGACACGCTGTAGCTGCCGCCGATCTCGTTGGTGTAGCCCAGCAGGAACTCGCCGGTCGCGACCACCGGCTGGTCGTCCGGCGCGTGCTTGGTCGGCGGCGCGCCGAGCACGGTCGGTTGCGAGATGCTGTCGCGATAGCCGAAGTGCACCTTGCTGTCGGGCAAGACATTGGCGTCCTGCTCCAGCAGGATGTTCGCCGCATCCGTGAAGGCGGTGCGCAATTGCGCGGAGACGGATTCGAGCACTTCGGTCGAGTCGCGCACCCACAGGCTGACCAGCATGTGCACCTGCGCACCGTCGCCGAGTCCGCCGATCCAGTGCTCGGGCGCGCTGCTGCCCACGTCGCCGACGTTCGAGGCGACGCTGCGATCGCTCGCGCCGAGCTGGAACGAACCATCGAAGGTCTTCAGATCGGCTGCGGACACGCCCATCGCCGCCAGCCCCGTGCAGGTGAAACTGACATTGAGAAAGTACGCCGGCCGCTCGCCGGTGCGCTGCGCGGTCGTGACCTTCGGCAGGCCGTCGCTGCCGTTCACCAGATTCGCCAGCAGGGTCCCGGCGGCAACAGGATCGGTGATCGACAGGATGAAATGCCGGGCGAAATCCACGCGGTAGCCGCGCAGGATCGTGCCCTGCACATCGGCGTAGTCGATGGGCGTTGCGGCGGCGGGCGTTGCGTCAACGGGCATCGTGGTCATCCTGACCTCCTGCGAAGAAACAAGAAGAAGAAACGCGCAGGCAAGCCCCGGAAACTCCAGGGCGATGCCGATGCGCGCACGAACGACACCGGGCCGGCACACGCCGGCCCGGCGCTCATCCGGTCACTTGGCAGGCGGGAACGCCGCCAGGATCATCTGCACGGTCTGCGGATACGCTGCGTAGATGCCGGCGTTGTTCGGCAGGTGCTGAGAGGCATCGTTCGCGGCCACGAAGGCCTCGAACGCAGCCAGATTGCTCTGCACCGGCGACACCGCCGCCCCGCCGACCACGAAGGCGAGCAGGGCATTGAACACGTCGCCGAGCTGGTTCACGAAATCGCTGATGTAGGCGTTGAAGCTGCCGTCGTACTCGGTGATCACGCTGATCACCAGCGTGTCGGATGGCTTGTCGATCTGGCTCATGTCCGGCTGCAGGTTCGGCTTCGAGGTATCGAGCAGGACGAAGCGCGCGAAATGCACGGTACCGATCGACTGCAGCGCGGCATGGATCGCGGTCTGGTTGCCTGCCAGGGACTCCACGATGGTCAAGAGCTTGGTGCCCGGCAACACGGGCATCATCAGGGTCAGTCCGGTGGTCATGTGTGCGTCCTTTGCGATGGTTGGGGGAAATGCGTCCGGATGCGGGGCGGACCGGCGGCGCAGCGACCGGGTGGCATGCCGACGATCGGCTCCTGCGCGTGCAAGATAGCAACCGTGGCCGTGTTTCCATGGCGACATGCAGGGAATGATTCCGATCTGATCCTGCCGTCCCGCCAGCCACGATGCATCGACATCATCCTTGGGAACGCATGCTCGGGCGCCTGCACGATCTTGCAGGATGAAAACACGCGATCCGCCCGCCATGCCTCCGGCATCGACTCGATCCAGGCAGACACGACGATCGCGACCTTTCGTCGGCACGCCCGCTGTCCATCGCGATTCAGGCGGCCGCCCCTGCGAAACCACCGCGTTGATGCTGATGCGAGGCCGGCATGCGCCACAGCGTGCGACGCCTGCCCGCAAGCCGCGCGCCATGCCGCCATGTCCGCCGACCGCAGCGGACAGGGGATGCGACGACACGCGCGGCCTCCCCCGTTGCGGTCGCCACATTGGAGGTGCACATGAACACGAAACACTGCGGACCCGCGCTGCGCTGCGCGGGCGGCCCGCCACGTCCGCCGCGTGAACAGCCAGGATCGTCGTCTCCGCGCAGTTACAGCGGCTTCGTGATCCTCAGGCTGTCCGACAGGCTCGACGCGAGTCCGGAGAAGGACCTGCGGGTCCTCGCACGCAAGCACGAACTGGTCGGCCTGATGCGCGTGCTGGAGGAACACGGCATCGAATCGACGCGCCCGGTGATCCGCAGCGTCGATGCCGAACGCCTGCGCGAGATGGAGCGCCGCGCCGCGAAATCGCCGTTTCCGCCGCTGCGCAGCCTCACCGGCTACTGGCGCCTGGACCTGCGTCACAGGCCAGAGGAGGCCGAGGCCGTGGTCGCTCGCCTGCGCCAGCTCGTCGAGGTCGCCGACGCCTATCGCGAGCTCGAAGTGCACGACCCGGTGAACGATGCCGACGACCCCTATGCCGGCGACCAGGATTACCTCGACGCCGCACCGCTCGGGATCGATGCGCGCTGGGCGTGGACCCAGGCCAACGGCACCGGCAACGGCGTCGGCGTGGTCGATCTGGAGCAGGGCTGGTTCCTCGGCCACGAAGACCTGGCGGCGCATGCGCCCAGCCTGATCTACGGCGACAACCGCGATGGCATCGGCGGCTACAAGGGCAACCACGGCACTGCGGTGCTCGGCGAGATCGCCGCGGTCGACAACACGCTCGGCGTGGTCGGCATCGCGCCCGATGTCGGCTCGGTGCGCGTGACGTCGCACTACGACGCCGGCACCAACACCGCGCTGCACGTCGCCGACGCCATCGTCGCCGCACTGCCCACCATGGCGACCGGCGATGTCCTGCTGCTCGAAGTGCAGCGCGCCGGCGCGATCCTCACCGAAGTGGACATCGCGGACTTCGACGCCATCCGCCTGGCCAGCGCGCTGGGCGTGATCGTGGTCGAAGCCGCCGGCAATGGCAGCAACGACCTCGACGCCTACACCGACGGCGGCGGCTTCCAGGTGTTCAACCGCGCCAGCGCCGATTTCCGCGATTCCGGCGCCATCGTGGTCGGCGCCGCCAACTCGGCGCTGCCGCACAACCGCGCCGGCTTCTCCAGCTTCGGCTCGCGCGTCGACTGCTACGCCTGGGGCAACAACGTCACCACCTGCGGCTACGGCGACCTGGACGACGGCGGCGGCGACGACGACCGCACCTACACCAGCGGTTTCAACGGCACCAGTTCCGCCTCGCCCATCGTCACCGGTGCGGCGCTGGTGGTACAGGGCATGCATGAAGCGAACACCGGCACCCGCCTGTCGCCGCTGCAGATGCGCAGCCTGCTGTCCGATCCCGCGGTCAATACGCCGCAGGGCGGCGGCGTGGCCGGCGCCATCGGCGTGATGCCCGACCTGCGCGGCATCATCGAGACCACGCTGGGACTCGTGCCCGATGTCTACCTGCGCGACCACGTCGGCGACACCGGCGCGGTGCCGTCCACCGGATCGATCAGCGCCAGCCCCGACGTCATCCTGCGCCCCACGGCGGTCGCAAACCCGAATGCGGCCTTCGGGGAAGGCAGCGGCACCGAGAACAGCAACACCCTCGGCCACGAGGCGGAAACCGGCCACGACAACGTCGTGTACGTGCGCATGCGCAATCGCGGCGCCGCGCAGGCCGACGACGTGCGCGCGACGGTGTACTGGAGCCCGGTCGCCACCCTGCTCACGCCCGACCTGTGGAACCCGATCGGCACCTCGGCGCCGGTCGACGTGCCGGTGGGCGACACGCTGGTCGTCACCGATGCCATCACCTGGCCGGCCGCCGCCATTCCCGCGCCGGGCCACTACTGCTTCGTCGCCACCCTCGACCATCCGCGCGACGGCGCACCGCCACTGCCGCCTGGCCCGCCGAACTTCGACTGGGATGCGTTCCGCAGCTACATCCGCGCCCACAACAACGTCACCTGGCGCAACTTCAACGTCGTGAATCCGCCGCCGGACCCGCAGGCCATGGCGCTGCTGCCGTTCCTGATCACCGGCACGCCCGATCGATCCCGCGCCTTCGACTTCGAGATCGTCCGCAGGCTGCCGAAGGAAGCGCAGCTCGCACTGGAGGTGCCGCGCGGCCTCGCCCGGCAGATCGCGGGCGCAGCGAACTGGAAGGAAGAAGCGTCGAAGGAACGGAACCACGTGCTGCTCGCCCTTCCCTCTCTGTCGCGACTGCCGATGTGCGGCCTGAAGCTTCCGCGCGGTGCGCGCCTGCCCGCACGCTTCCTCGTCCGTGGCGCAAGGCCCGAACGCATGGAGGGCGCCAGCATCACCATCCGCCAGTTGTACGAAGGCGAGGAAGTCGGCCGGATCACCTGGCATTTCTCGATGCGCAAGCGCGCAACCCCTGTTTGATCGGAGCGTATCGGCAGCAGATGCCCCACGGATAAGCGCCGGCAGTTCGATCGTCGCCGGGTGTCATGCGAACGGCATCCGGCGGCACCGGGACGGCAACGGCCCACACATCAGCCGACAAGGCAACACGTTCTCGAAGCGCAGGCACCACCATCGCAGCCGATTCCGCTGTGAGGAATCCAGCCGATTCCATGGCGGGGTCGATTACGCGGACTCGGCTGTGCCGCATGCAGGCGCGCCGACGTTTTTCGTCCCGCGCAGAGTGCAGCGAAATCCGGGAAAGAACCGGGTGCGATCGCGAAGCGGCGGAGAACCGCGGGGGGCCGCTGCACTCCGGCGTTCGCCGCAGAACCATAGTGATTCCGACCAGCAGCCAGAATGGACTCACCTGCTCTCGGGCCATGAGCGATTCTCGCCACCGATCATCACGAATCCGCGTGGTGGCGCTTCAGGAGGTGGCGACAATGGCCAAGGGTTCTCCGAAAAAATATGTGCGGGCTGCCGTCGAAACCCTGAGAAACATCGCCAGCCAGGTCAGGGGAAGCTCCGCGAAGGAACTCCAGGGTGGCGACTTGCTCGCCGATGATCTGGGCTACGACGACCGCGAGCTCGAAAACCTGGCGGTCTGGCAGCGGCAGGTCGGCAACGCACTCAGGACGGATGACGGGCGAACCAGGATTCTCGCCAAGCATCTGAAGGAAAAAAATGTCAGGCAGGTCCTGGGCGAAACGCTGAAGCGTTCGATCGGTGCGGAACACAAGGACGACGAACTCGACAGGCTGATTTCCGAGGCGAGGACGACGCTATGAACATGCAGGCAAGGACACGAAACGGCAGGACCCTCGTTCTGGCGATCTGCGCAGCCATGGGCGCCGCCGGCAGCGCGATGCCCGCGCTGGCGAGCGATGACGATGGCGCCTGTGAATGGGCGTTGCGCGTCGCGGATCGCTCCGCCACACCGGGCCGCGTACAGGGGCCGGCGAGACTCGCGCTGCAGCGGGACGCGGGTGAAGGCACCATCGGCGTCGCCGACATCGCGGTGATGTCATCGCAGGCATGCTCGATCGAAGAAAAGCCGGGACATCGCTATCTGGATTACGGTCTGGAATACCACCTCGACACCAATCCGGATGGGCCGTCCGAACGGGTTTCGGCATCGATCGCCTACACCCGGACATGGAGTCCGCCTGCGCGGGATTCGGAGGATCCCCATCGCACGCTGCAACTGTTCGGCGAGTTCGGCCGGGATATCGAAGGCGGTCGTTCCGTTGCGCACCTGGGTGCCGGGTTCGCATCCTTCCCGACCACGTATCAGGGCGCGTTCCGTCGCAGCCTTCTGGGCGGGGAATTCGGGCGCAGCGACGGCGACGACCCCACGCCGCTGTTCGTCTACGAGGTCCTGCCGCAGGTCGACTATTTCGTCGGTTACCAGCCCAAGGACATCGGCGACAGGCTGGACGCCGCCTATGCAGGTGGCAGTGTCAAGCTGGAATGGGTCCCCTTCCCTCGCAAGCGCGAACGACTGCACGGGTTTTATGCATCCGCCGGATGGACCGGCCAGCGCAAGTTGTGGGGCGACGATCTCCTGCCGGACACCTACACCTGGACATCCGCAAGCATCGGCTATCGCTTCGAGCCGGAGGTTGCTAGCGGAAAGTCATCCATTGCGATCGCACTGGATTACGAAAAAGGGCGTTCGCCTGACAACGGCTTCGTCAGCAGCGAGGGCTTCGTACTGGCATTGAAGTACAGCCTGGGCATGACGCGTTAAGGGGCGTTACATTGCGATGCCATCCCTCCGAGCGGCGGAGCACAGACAGCACCGGCATGCATGCAGACAGGGCACGTCCTGCATGACCACGATCCGGCGACGCTTCAGGCGCACATCCGGCCGGTGAATGCATGCAAGGTTCATGCTGCTGACGGCGGATCGCCATCCCACTAGCCATGCGCGCACAATCGGCAGCGGAATGGCGTAGCGGCATGAACGCGTCCGCACCGCGCATTCGTTGCATCCCTGCCCGCCTTCGTGCAACAGTCGGCCGGCCGCCCTGGCGGGAACGCATCCGGGCGCGCATGGACATCGCAGTCTGCGCTGCCCCGCTTCCGCATCGCAGGCGTCAGGAGACCGACATGACCGAAGCCGCTGCCGCCGCACCGCCGGGCATCCTGCCCAACGACCCCAACCACATGCACAACGCCCTGTACCGGCACCTGCTGCAGGGCGTGCAGGGTGCGGCGCCGGGACGCACGGCCGAGCAGCAGGCGAACCTCGCCGCCGGCCTCGTCGATGCCTACCTGCAATCGCGCCCCGCACAGGCGCGCAACCTGCGCCTGGACGAGACCACCATCCGCGACCTGCAGGTGGTGCCCGGCACCCCGGGCGCGCAGACGCCCTCGCTGTTCGTCGTCAACGGCACGCAGCCGCCGAACGACGCCACGCCACGCATCTCGACGCCGCTGGCCACCGCCGACGTGCCGGCCAGCCGCACGCTCGCCGCCCATGCACAGCAGCGCAGCATCGGCGCCGACGGCTTCCTCACCGATCCGGACATCACCCGCAGCCATATCCCCGGGCTCGAGCGCGGCGCGATGCCAGCGGTCAACGGCATCGTGATGCATCGCACGATGGGCAGCACCGCCGCCGGCACGCTCGGCCACTGGCGCGGCCAGGACAACCCGCACGGCACGCATTTCCTCATCGACCGCGACGGCACCATCCACCAGACCGCCAGCCTGAACAACGGCACCAGCCACGTCGGCAGGATCCGCTCGCGCGCCGAAGTGGAAGGCACGCTCACCGACGAAGGCCGGCAGGAGCTCGCCGCCACGCGCGCCAGGCCTACCAGCGACTACCAGGACGTGCACCGGCTCGAATCCGGCCGGCCCTATCCGCAGCGTTACCCGACCAACGGCGACAGCATCGGCATCGAAGTGGTCGCCACCTACGACCAGCGCAGCGGCCGCTGGCAGGAGCCGACCGAACAGCAGCTCGCCTCCGTGCGCCGCCTCGTGGGCGCTCTCCAGAACAACTACGGACTCGACGACCGTGACATCTACGAGCACGACACCATCTCCTACAAGACGCAGGGCGAAGGCGCTGGCCTGTATCGTCCCGAGCCTCGCGCTGTCGATGCTCCCGGCGTGCAGCAACAGCAGGCCGCACCCGGGCGCTGAACCCGGCGCCATCGAAGTGCTGGAAATCGGCGCGTCGGAGTACGACGCGACCGGCGCGCGCGGCGACGGCCCCGCGCTCGCCGCCGACTGCAAGCGCTGGTCGCTGACGCGACAGCAGGCCGAGACCTTCTTCCGGCACAGCCAGCCGATCGCCGACGGCGGCGGTCATGCGTTCTACGCCCTGCCCTGCCACATCACCGGCCGCCTGCGCGCGGAAGGCCGCATCTGGGATTTCCGCATCGATGCGGCAGCCACCGCCACCTGGTCCTCCGGCGACGACATCCGCCGCCTGGGCTGCGCCGCCCGCGAATGCGAATCGCTGGTGCTGCTGATGCCCGACGACGGCAGCGAGTGAGCCGCGCCGGATTCGAGGCGCATGGCGCAGGCCGGCGGGCATGCCCGCCGGCCCGTCATGGCGATCAGCGCGCGTCCGGCGGCACGTATTCGAAGCTCGGCCCCGCGGTCATGCCGTCCTTCCAGGGGGTGACCATCAGCTCCAGTGCCTTGTACTTGAGGTCGTACATCAGCGGCACCGCCTTCATCAGCTCGGGCGGATCGCCGTTGACCGCGTCGTGGATCGAGCGCAGCAGCGTCATGTAGGTGCGGTTGAACGCCAGCGTCTTCCCGTGGAGTTCGGACCCCGCCGGATAGTTCGCCATCTTCGGGTTCGGCTGCATGTTCCAGGCCGCGTCCCAGTCGACCTCGACGGGCGGGCCGTTCGGCGGCTCGTTCGCCTGGTCGGTGGGCAGGTAGCGGCGTTCGCACATGATTTCGTTGAAGCGGAAGTAATGCGCGTACTCCACGTCCTCGCCGAACAGCGTGCTGTCGGAATCGATGATCGTGTCGTTCACGCCCTCGCCCTGACCGACGATCTCGTCGATGGCGAGGATGGCGTCGTGCAGGCAGTGCACGGCCACCAGCTTGCCGCCGCCACCGTAGTAGTGATGCGGCTGCATCTGCCGCGCCGGGTCGCCGTTGAATATCCCGCCCGGCGTGGAGCGATCGAGATGGACCAGCGCGATCTTGAGCGACTTGTAGAACTGGCCGATGGTGTCCCAGTGGTCCGGCTGCGGCGGCGCAAGCCGCTTCGCCGGCTTCTCGATGTCGAGGAAGACCTGGATGGTGTCCTTGTCGAACTTCTGCAGCGGCACCAGGAACAGGTCCGCCGAATGCGGCAGGTAGGTCGGGTATTCCGGGATGAATTCCGGATGATCGATCACGGGGCGGCCACCGATGGCGTTGAGGATGTTGCACGCAAGCAGCATGTGCAGCATCTCTTCCATCACCACGCCCTGGATGGCCTGCGCGGCGAAGGTGTTGGTGCCGTCCTTGATCGAGTACAGCGCGCACAGATAGGTGGGGATGGTCGCGTGCTCGATCTCGATGGCGGTCTGCAGGTGCCCGCGCAACTGCTCCAGCGTCATCAGGTCGGGCACGGGTTCCAGCGCCGAACCGAGCGGCCTTTCCAGCGCAGCGCCCGATCCGGCATCCGCGACAGCGGCGACATCCGCGTCGGTCACACCGACATCGTACGTGAGCATGTGGCGCTTGCCCCCGTCGCGCGCGCGCTTCAGCAGCGGCCGGCCGGACTGCGCGAGATCCTGTGCATGCGGATGGGTGTCCTGTTCGGCATTCATGGCGGTCATGGCTCCAGGTGCTTCAGCACGGCCTCGGCGGTCTTGAATGCGAGGGCGGTCATGGTGAGGGTCGGGTTCGACGTGCCGAGCGTGGGCATGTTGCCGCAGCCGGCCAGGTACAGGTTCTCGTGATCCCAGGCGCGGCCGTTGGCGTCGACGACGGAATCGTCGGGCGAACGGCCCATGCGGTGCGTGCCGACGATGTGGCCCGCGCCGCGGAAGGTGTAGCCGCGCCCCTGCCAGGTGACGTAATCGGGTTCGGTCGGGCTGTACTCGGTGCGGTCGTCGATGCCGTTGGCGGCGAAGATCTGGTCCGACACCTCCTTGGCCGCCTTGAACGACTTGCGCATGTAATCCGAAGCGTCGTAGTGGATCACCGGGCGATAGTTGTCGAGCTGATCCTTGTACTTCGGATCGATCACCACCCGGTTGTCCGGGTCGGGCGCCTGCTCGCATTCGAAATGCAGCAGCGCCTGGCGCGTGATGACCTCGTTGAGGTGTGCGCGCAGCGTCTTGCCGAACATGCCCGTGCCGATCACGGCATTGGCCACGTCCGAACCCGGCGCGAAGGTCGGCCACGACCAGCCCCAGTTGTCGATGGGCGAGATCCAGGCCGCGAAGTCCCTGCGGAACTCGCCGTCGCGGAAGGTCGGGATGTAGGTGGTGCACCCCGGGCCGCGATACGGCCAGATCTTCTCGCGGAACAGGCCCCAGGTCAGCAGCACCATGTGGTCCATCAGGTTGCGGCCGACCTGGTCGCTGCGGTTCGCCGCGTCGGACGCGAGCAGGATCTTGGCGTTCTCGATCGCGCTGCAGGCGAGGATGTAGACCTTGCCGCGCGCCACCTGCGTGCTGTACTCGGTCGAATCGGGCTGCGCGTAGGTCTTGTACACCACGCCGTCGATGCGGCGCGTCTTCGGGCAGATCAGCAGCGTCGACGCCACCGACTGGGTGATGATGTCCAGATGGTCGCGGTCGGCCTTGTTCAGGGTCTTCAGCGCGTTGTACTTCGCCTGCACCGGGCAGATCGGCACGCAACTGGAATTGCCTTCGCAGCGCTCGCCGGTGTACGGGTTCCACAGCGAGCCGACGACCTGGTAGGTGCCGTCGGCGATCGTCAGCTGCAGGCGCTTTTCCTCGGCATTCCAGACGGTCGTGCCGTAACGGTACGACGGGTTCGGAATCGAATTGCGCCCCTGCGGCATGCTCACGCAGGTCACGGTGTATTGCATGCCATCCAGCGTGACCTGCAGGTCCTGGCTGTGCTTCATCCAGACGTGATCCTGGTAACTCTGCGGGATCTTGTACATCGGGAACACATAGTCCGGGCCGTAGTTCTGCGGCCCCATGTCCGGCCCCACCTGGGCGGCGACATCGCCGGAGACACCGATCTCGTTCTCGGCCATCTCGTAGTACGGCACCAGGTCGGCGTAGCTGATCGGCCAGTCGACGCCCTGCCCGTACAGCGTCCGCATCCGGAAATCGTTCGGCAGCATGCGCGGCACGTTGCCCAGCCAGTGCAGCGTGGTGCCGCCGGGCGCGCGCAGGCAGTCGCTCGCGAACGGCAGTGGCCCCATCTGCACGAAATAGCCGGTGTCGTACGGCGTCTTCGCCTGGATCTGCAGCACGTCCGGCGACTGCGCATCCTCGATGTCCGGATACGGCGTATTGGTCGCCTTGATCGTCGAGGCGTAGAAGGTCTGCAGGTAATTCTGGTAGGTGTCGTAGGCACGCTCGGGGTCGAGCGCGATGCCGGCTTCCAGGCCGGCTTCCATCAGCAGGACGCGCTTGCCGGCCTGGGTCAGGACCTTGGTCAGCACGCATCCGGCGATGCCGGATCCGACGACCACCACATCGTATTCGTTGCTCATCGTAAGCTTCCGTTGGCTCGGGCGTTGGCGGCAACGCCGTGGCAGGAACACTCCATGGGACGCCGCCGCATGGGGCGCCGCGCGGGCGCCGCGGTGGATGCGTCAGGCGGGAATGCGGATCGGCGGCTCGGCCCACGACCCGTAGCCGGGCTGCTTCGCGCCCGGCGGATGCGTCTCGGCCGCCTCCCACATCAGTCCCTGCACGTACGAGGGGCCATCGATCTGGGTGGAAGCGACGTTCGCCGAGGCGCCGATGCCGCTGTACCACTCGCCGGTGTACCACATGAGGATGATGACCTTGGCGGTCGCGTCGTAGGACGAATCCGGCATCAGTCGCGAACGGATCGCCGCATCGATCGCCTCGTCGTCCTTCAGCGCGAGAATGGTCGCGGCTTCCTCGAAGAACAGCGCGAGCACCTCCGGCGCGGTGTTGTTCGACAGGGTGTCGAAATAGGTCCGGGTCATGCCCGTGCCTTCGAGCTCGACGGTCTCGAATCCGGTCAGGCGGGCGGAAATCGCGAGGAACAAGGCTTGCGAGGTCTGGTTGTCCATGGCGTGCGTCCTGTCACATCGCCCTGCGCGAGGGCGAAGAATCCGCAATCCGTGCGGCTCGGTGCATGCATGCCCGGCGCGTGCCTGTGTCAGGCAAGGCGCCGGGCACATCGATGTCAGGGGGCGTCTGCGGAGGTCTGCAGCCGGATGCGACCGACCTTCACGCCGTTGCCGGCGGCCTGGGCGCGCAGCTTCTGCCCGACCAGCAGGTTGGTGGGTTCGAAACGGATGCCGATGTCGTCGGCCGACTGGATGCCCAGCTCGGCCAGGTTGCCGCTGACCTGGTACACCAGATCGCCGAGCGAGTTGCCATCGCCATGGCCTTCATGGGCCGGCCCTGTGCCGAAGAAACTGAAGGTCGCGACGTAACTCGACTTCTTCGGATTCTTCCTGTTCGTGATGTAGACCTTGTAGGTCAGGGTCGGCAGCCCGACCAGCGTGACGTCTTCCAGCACCAGGTAGGTATGGCCATCGGACGGGCTCGCGGATTCCGCGGTGTCGTTCGACTCGGCCTTCAGGGACGGATCGGGCCGCAGCGAGACGTTGACGGTCGTGTTGCCCAGGGTGGTGGGCGTGTCGAGCACCTGCGTGCGATGCGCCCTCAACGGGCTGCGCCCCTTGACGGCCGTGGCGAGCAGCAGGGGGCGCTTCGCGACCGGGTTGGCGCCGCAATCGAGCAACTGGTCGTAGCTCGGCATGTACTGCTCGGAGAAGACATCCGCCACCTTCACGTTGACCGGCTTGCCGTTCTCGTCGATGAAGGTGTAGGCCTGCTCGTACCACGCATCCGGCATGCCGAGATTGGCCCTGGCCCAGGCCAGGTCGATCTTCTGGCCGTTGGCCTTGCGCACCATCCAGCACTGCCACAGGCGGTCGATGTTGGCGTGATGCATGTAGAACACCGGGTCGGCGCCGGCGATGGGCACCAGGCCGATGTCCGGCATCACGCAGCCCGAGCCGACCGCGCAGTGCATGGCGCCGTGCGGCTGGCCCTGCAGCGTGTTCGAGAAGTTGGTGAAGTCGTTGAAGGCGAAAGCCTGCGAGGCGTCGGCGGAACTCGCGTCCATCACCACCTTCGCTTCATTCAGGCCGGGCGTGCGCCAGGTGTCCTGCAGGGTGTTCTGCCCACCGACGACCAGCGGCGGCAGGGCGATGCCCTGCTTCGTCGGCACGTAGTTGTCGAAATAGTTCCAGTACGGCAGCGCGAACTTCGGGTTGCCCGTGTGCTTGCGCACGGTGCGTTCGAAATAGTGCAGGTAGAAGCGATGCCACGGCAGGAAGAACAGGTTGCCGTGCTGGCAGGTGCCCCAGATCGAATCGGTGAAGCCGTCCGCCGGCACGTCGATGTTCACCACGTGCTTGTAATACGCATCGCAGGTGCTCTTCGGATAGGCCTGCAGGCACTGCGGCATGCGGTAGTCGATGATGTACTTCTGCATGCTCGTGGCATGCGTGCCTGTGCCGATGTAGCCGTGCGTGTTGGCCCAGTAGGCCAGGCTGGTGCGGAACGCCTCGGACATCGGGTCGGCCTCGCTGCCCTTGCGCATCGCATCGATGGCGGACTTGAGGCTCTCGACGCTGGCGGGATCCTTCGAGAACTCGGCCACGCTGATGCGCGCAGGCTGGGCATGGGCGACGCTGCAGAGCAGGCAGAACAGCAGCGCGAGCAGGCGCGCCATCGACGATTGCATGGATCGCATACATCACTCCTTGATGTGAGACCGACGGACGGATCAGGCACTTCCGAGCCGGACTGCGCTCGTTGGCGAGCATACCGCGCACCGCAGGGACAAGCACGCTGCGCGGACCCTGTCGCATCGGACAGGTCGGTCGGGAACGCAGCGACGATGGCCGCGAAGACCTGCAGATCGACGCCACCGAGTATCCACGAAGCTCGATACGTCGCGACGGATCAATCCGGTATCAATCCTTGCGCGCACCGAACCCGCCATCGCGTCCCCATGGGCTGCGAGGCTTGCGCTGGAGTTCGTCGGCGATGCGGACCATGGCATCGAAGCCCGGATCGTCCACGCTGCCCCACAGCGCACGGCCGAGCAGATAGCTCGTCGCGAACTGGCGCCACGACGCGAACGATCGTTCGGCCAGGAACGCCGCCATGCGCACCAGCGCCATGGGCTCCGTACGGCCCGGTGCGCGGCGTGCGTGCGCGGAGCCCGCGGGTGGCGGGCACATCCCGGGCGTCACGTCGATCGGATCATCGGCAACTGGATGCTCGCTGCAGGGGTGGGAGACATGGGCCACCCACTTCACTCCGCGGGGCGCGACGCGATCACTGCCGCGAACGCTCGCTCTCGGCTTGTCGATGCCGCTCGCGCAGTTTCGCCATGCGCTCGCGGAAAATGCGCGCTTCCCAGGCGAGCAGTCGCCAGACCGCATCGGATGCCACCGCGAACAACAAGCCCACGATCACGCCACCGATGAACAGGGCATGCGTCGTTTGCAACGCGACATGCATCTGCTCGCCCACGCCCAGGAACGCCATCGTGCGCAACCCCACCCACCCGGTGAGTCCGTAGATGGGCAGGATCGTCAGCGGATTGGTGACGAACTGCAGCGCGATCATCACGGTCAGATTGCCGCGCGCCAGCATGGCCGCGGCGAAAGCGAGCAGCGCCTGGATGCCGTAAAGCGGCAGGAAGGCCAGCACGGACCCCAGGTACAGCGACGCCATCACGTTCTGGCGCTTGAACGACCACAGGAACGGCGCTTTGCGGGCATGGTGCGCGAACCACTTGAGCACCGGATAGCGCTGCAGGTTCGCCCGGCGCGGCAACCTGCGCAACAGCCTGCGCAGGCGCCGTTTCCGCCGGATCATCGTGGTATGGTGCTGTTCGAGCTCGTCGTCGCGGTTCGCCATGGGCGGCGATATCTTCGGGCAGCGGGGCGCTCGATTCTAACCCGATCACATGAATGCCGGCTTCCCCGGAACTGAGTCGCGCATGCGTTGCATCCCAGCCGGACTTCGTGCAGCAGTCGGGCGCGTCGCCCCGCGGACGCGCATCCGGGCACACATGGGCACCGCAGCCTGCGTCGCCCCGCTTCGGCACCGCAGCCGTCAGGAGACCGGCACCCTCTCCGACGCCGCATTTGACTTGCGTAGGGCGCACAAGCCGAAGGCGTCATGCGCCGCAAACCATCCGCGAGCACCGACGTTCGAAGAAGACACATGACGCTCCGCTCACGCACCCTGCAAGGTCTATGCGCCTGACGGCCTTGCATCCGGAACAGGTGCCGCCACGTCCCATCATCGTCGTTCCGGCGCAGGCCGGAACCCAGCTTTGAAGACTTTGGAAGCTGGGTCCCGGCCTGCGCCGGGACGACGGGGGTGACGCGGATGGACCCGCGAACGAGCCCATCGCGCGCATCAGCGGAACGCGGGGGCGTCCAGCGGCAGCAGGCGGTTGGCTTCGTCGTAGCGCAGGCCGCAGAGCATGGCGCCATTCAGAGGCGCATCGCGCGCAGGCGCGTCCAGGTTTGCATAGGGTGCGCCCCGGCGCACCGGCTTTTCATCGGCTTCGGTAGAAGCGGTGCGCCGA
>JAHCAU010000025.1 GCA_019634715.1 Lysobacter sp. | reverse complement strand
GGCGCGGATATCCCGAGATTTCTTCCGGAAAAAGTGGAGGTACCTCAGGGTGAACCGCACCCTATTCAATGGCTTGCGACAGCCGGGCGGTGACCCAGCGCTCGGCGTAGCCGTCGAGGCGGATCGATTCGAGGAAGGCACAGTGGCCGCCGTGCGCGGCGATCTCGATCCGGCCGGTCGGCGGCAGGGCCAGGGCGTGGAACTCCTCGACCGGGATCACCGGGTCGTCTGCGGCGGTGAGGATGTCGGCCGGGATCGACAGCCCGGCGAGGCGGTCGCCGGCGATCGAGTAGCCGTTGAAGTAGGCGTCGAGGCTGTCGAAGTCGGTGTGGCGCTCGACCATCCAGCGCGTGAGGTCGCGCATGCCCAGCTTGAGCACGCTGTCGTCGAAGTCGTAGTACTGCGGGAAGGTGTCGCGCTTGCGGCGCAGCGATTCGCGCCAGCTGCGCTCGAAATAGCGCAGGTAGAACGGGATGCCCTGCTCCATCCGGGTCATGGTCACGCCCGGGTCGAGGACAGGGCAGACCGCCGCCACGCGCGCCAGCGGCAGGCCCGCGCGCTGCGCGTGCGAGGCCACGCGCAGCGCGAAGTTGCCGCCCAGCGAATACCCGGCCAGCACCATCGGCCGGCCGCTGTCGCCGAGGAAGCGGATCGCGACATCGCGCGCGGCGTTGACCACTTCGTCGATGCGGTTGGAGTGGAACAGCGCCTGGTTGAGGTGGTGGGTATCGCCGTGGTCGCGGAAGTTGAGGCGGAACACCTCGAAACCCGCATGCAGCAGGCGGACCGCGGTCATGCGCATGTAGCTCGATTCGACGCTGCCCTCCCAGCCGTGCAGCAGCAGCGCCAGCCCGCGCGGTTCGACCCCGGGCAGGCGGCTGTGCACGCCCTCCAGGCGCACGTCGTCGCCGCCGTCGACCAGGTAGGGGGTGTTGATCGCACCGGTCTCGCGCAGCAGCCATGCGCCGCGCGAACGACGCAGCGGGCTGGTGGACAGCAGCGACTGCAGGTGCGGGCTGCGCAGCGGCGACGGCGGGCGATAGGGCGAGGCGGCGAGGGTCATCCGTGGCGTGGGGTCCGACGGTCGGAGGTCCATCCTATCCCGCCGCGGGATCACGGTGCGCGACGCGACGGCGAGGCGCACCGCGACGGCTCAGCCCTGCCCCATCGCCTCGACGATGCGCGAACGCGCGGTCTCGGCGAGGCGCCGCCGGCCTTCGGCGTCGCCGGGCAGGATCGGTTCGAGGAACACGATGTCGGCGTCGCGCGGCGGCTCGCCGAGCAGGCGCAGGAAGTTGGCGGCGAAGCTTTCGGTCGGACCGAAGGCGACGATGGTCTGCGCGTTGCCGCGCGCGCCGTAGCGCAGCGCGACCGGCTGTACCGGGACGTTGGCCTCGACCGCAGCGAGGAAGATGCGCGCGTGGAACGGGCCGACCTCGTCCCCGCCCCGCGTGCGGCCTTCCGGGAACACGCCGACCGCGCGGCCGTCGCGCAGGCGGGCGAGCATTTCGTGCAGCACGCCGCCGAGCGATTCCTGGCTGCCGCGCTGGTGGTAGATGGTCTCGCCCATCGTCGCCAGCCAGCCCACCAGCGGCCACGAGGCGATCTCGCGCTTGGCGACGAAGCCCATCATCCGGTAGGCGTGCAGGGCGACGATGTCGATCCAGCTGACATGGTTGGCGACGAACATCACCGGACCCGGCAAGGGCGTGCCGACGCGGCGCATGCGGAAGCCGAACACGCGCATCAGGCTGCGCTGCCACCAGCGCACCACGCGGTGCTTGAGCGGGTCGCCGGCGATGCGCAGACCGCCGAACGGTGGCGACATCAGGATCAGGATGACCGGCAGGTCGACGAGGATGTGCCAGGCCAGCATCGGCGTGCGATAGGCATAGCGGAGCAGCCGGCCGGCCGGCGTGGACGTGGGGGGGGCACTCATCCGGGCACGATACCGAACGCGGGCGCGGCTGTGCATCCCGGAACGACCGACGACACCGGTTCAGTCCGCAGCGGGCGTCGGCGCGCGATGCGGCACGGCGGCCAGGGTCAGGCGGGAAATGCAGGCCAGGCGGCCGAGTCCGTCTTCGATCCGCACCTCCCAGACCTGGGTACGCCGGCCGACATGCAGCGGCCGCGCGGTGCCGGTGACGATGCCCTCGCGCACCGCGACCAGGTGGTTGGCGTTGATCTCCACGCCCACGCAGATCTCGCCGGGCGCGGTGCACAGGTTGGCCGCGACGCTGCCCAGGGTCTCGGCCAGCAGCACGGAGGCGCCGCCGTGGAGCAGGCCGTAGGGCTGCTTCGTGCGCGCGTCCACGGGCATGGTGCCGCGCAGGAAGTCGGGGCCGATCTCGGTGAAGACGATGCCCAGCGGCTCCATCGCGGTGCCGCGGGCGCTGGCGTTGAGCTGTTCGAGACTGGTCTGGGCGCGGAACAGGGACGGCGCCGGGGGAAGGATGTCGGTCACCGCGCAAGGATAGCGGAGCGCCGGTGTCCCGTGATGGCGAAAAGAGCCGGCCCGGTGCGTCGATCTGCTGGGGACGCGTGTCGACGGCGCCGGGCCGGGTCCGGGGAAAGGGCCTCCGGCGCGGGAGAGAGGTCGCGCACGGAGGGTGACGGCGTGCCTGCCATCGGGAACATGGGAGTGGAGCGAGCGGGGGGCGCTGGAAGACCCGGGCTCAGCCGCAGCGAAAACGGACCTGGCCCCAGTCGGAGGTGTAGCGGCGCTCGGCGGCGTAACCGCTGGAGCGGCCGTAGCCGGTGCCGAAGTCGCGCGCGCGGTAGCGCGGGCTGGCGAAGAAGACGGGTCCGTTGGCCGGCAGCACGGAAGCCGGCGTGCGCGGGGCGAGCGGGGCGTGGGAGTGCGAGGCGTTCATGGCGGGACCTTGGCGATGCGGAGGTGTGCGGGGGAGGGGTGGTGATGTCTAGCGGTGGCGCGGTGCTGCGGGTGAGGCCGGGATCAGGCGCAGCGGAAGCGCGGCTGGCCCCAATCGGAGGTGTAGCGCTTGCTCGATGCGTAGCCGCTGGAGCGGCCATAGCCGGTGCCGACGGTGCGTTCGAGGTAGCGACGGGCGGACGACAGCGGGACGACGGTGTCGTTGGCCGGGGTGGCGGGGGTATGGGTGGTGGTCGGGGTGGAGGCGTTCATCATCGTGTCCTGAGGGGCTGCGTCTTGGTGTGTTGGTAAAGTACAACACCATCCCGGCATGACACATATGCCGGAAGTCACCCCGCTTCCGTCATGGCTGCAAGTGCTTGATCTGCAATGGGTCGATCGTGAAACGACGATGCCCGCGACAGGCGCGGGCATCGAGGGGGCGCTCATGCGGGCGGCGGATGGGCCTCAGAGCCTGTTCACGATGCCTCTCGCCGGTCCTGTCGGGGCGCGGGGCAAGGAAGAGAGAGGGAGTGGATGTGCATCCACGACCGAGCGATGACGCCGCACCGCGCCCCGACAGGACCGGCCCTCCGGGTTGTGCCGCAGCGGCCCGCTGCGACACAACGAGAGGCATGGAGAGATCGTGAACAGGCTCTCAGGCGCTCACAGGATCGGCGCCAGCCCCGCGCCGAAGGCGGTGAAGATGCGGGTCAGCGGCCGGATCAGCATGTCGACCTCTGGGAAATCGCCGACCGGTTCGTAGCACTTGCGGAACGACGGGTCGCGCGGCGACAGCGGTTCGGGGCAATCCGGCCCGGGCGTGAATTCGTAGCTGGTGGCATAGCGCACCGGCCAGAAATCGAACACCGGCAGGTGTTCGGAGATCTTCGCCAGCGAATACTCCAGCCCGGAAAACACCACCGCCTTGTCGCGCGGCGCGATCACCCAGGCGTTTTCCGGGCGCATGTCGCGCTCGATGCTGTCGGCGAGCCGGCGGGCGAAGGCGGGATCGTCGATCACCACCACCGCCTCGGTGTTGTAGTGGTCGCCGCGCGGGTCGAAGTTGTGGGTGCCGATCACGCCGACGCGATCGTCGATCACCAGCGACTTGGCGTGCAGGCCGAAACGCACGCCGCCGCGCTTGAGCGGCACCTGCTCGTTGCTGCCGCGCTTGGAATAGCGCAGCGCCGAATACTCGCGGGCCAGCGGCGTCGGCCGGTCGGGCGAACGGCTGCCGCCGAAGCCCGGGGCGCCCGAGGAACCCGCCCCGCCCGAGGAACCCGAGCCGAGCGGCCCCACGTTCGGCGACAGGTCCAGCGATGGCCGCGCCGGCACGCCCTGCACGACGGGCGTGCCGTCCTCCAGCCATTCGACATCGACGGTGCCCGTGGCCTCCACGTCGATCGGCGCGCTCTGCGGGAACGGCTTGAACTCGTGGATCTCGAACTTGTAGTCGCGCAGGTAGCGGCGCTTGTACTTGTAGGAGAGCGCATACGGGATGAAGGCGTCGGTCGCGGCCAGACTGTTCGTCGACACCTGCACGCGCGGCGGCTTCGCCCGCGCCTGCATCTGCAGGAACATGCGCTGCGCCGGTTTCGACATCACCAGATAGGGCGTCTGCAGCAGCACGCGGTCCTGCGCGGACACGATCAGGTCGCGCAGCAGGCGCGAGGACGCCGTGGCATCGGGTGCGTCCTCCTCGCCGTGCTTCTCGGGCAGGTCGCCGATGTAGCGCAGGTGGCGCACCGGCAGCGCGGCATCGACCAGGCGCTCGCGCACCAGCGCGGCGTCGTCGGCATCGCGGCCGATCGCCTCCAGCCGCCGCGGATGCTCGGGCTCGGGATATCTCAGCGGTGGCACGCCCTGCTTCAGCAACAGGCGGCCGACGTCGGAGAGCTTGGTCAGCGGCGTGCTCAGCGGCGCGTTCCAGAAGGCCTCGAAATGCGCGGCCATGTCCGGCAGCGATGGCCCCACCACGAGGATGTCGCGGTCGCGGAAGTTGTAGCGCGCGTCCCAGTCGAAGTAGTCGTTCTGGTAGTTGCGTCCGCCGGTGATCGCCACGAGGCCGTCGACCACCATCAGCTTGTTGTGCATGCGCTGGTTCAGGCGGCGGAAGCAGCACAGCGTGGCGACCGCATACATCGGGTAGCCGAAGCGCGCGCGGCCCAGCACCGGGTTGTACACGCGCATCTCGAAGTTGCGGTGCGCGCCGGCGAGCGCGGCGACGGTGTCCACGCGCTTGAGCGCGGCCAGCTGGTCGGCGAGCAGGCGCACCTTCACGCCCCGCTTCGCCGCCGCCAGCAGTTCGTCGAGGATGAGGTGGCCGGCATCGTCCTCGTCGAAGATGTAGGTCTGGATGTCGATGCTGCGCTGCGCGCCGCGGATCAGGTCCAGCCGCGCCAGCAGCGCGTCCTGGCCGTAGTCGAGGATGAGCGCATGGTGCTGCCCTGCGGGCGCGGCCTCGACGTGCGCGGCCCGGGGCGGCGACGGCAGAGCGTTCGCCGCGTGCGCCGCCTGTTCGGGGACCGCGCCGGATGCGCCGTCCGGCATCGGCGCGGCCGACGCGCCGAGCGCCTGCCGGCCCAGTTCGCGCAGCGGCGACGGCCGTGCGCAGGCATCGTCGCGATCGCAGGTGGATTCGCTGCCGCGCGCGGCGTCCACCACTGCGACGACGCGGGCGTGCTCGCGCTCGGACAGGGTGCTGCAGGCGGTCTGCATCAGCGCGAGCAGCGCGGCCGCGACCAGGACGCATCGGTTCATTCCGCCGCCTCGCGCACGCGCAGCCGCAGCTGGAAGCGGACGATGTCGGACACGGCGAACATCCAGCGATCCACGCCGTAGTCGCTGCGGCGCACGCTGCCGCTGGCGACCACGTCGCAGTCCAGGCCCGGGCGCACGCAGCCGGCGGGTTCGATCGCGAACGTCTCGCTGCGGCTCACGTCGCGGATGCGCAGTTCGCCGCGGAGCTTGCCGCCGTCGACGAGCAGCGGACGGTCGTAGGGTTCGGACACGAACGCGATCTCGGGGAAGCGATCGGCCTCGAAGAAGCCGTCGCCGCGGGTGATCTCGGTGTAGTTGGGA
Source organism: Lysobacter sp. (assembly GCA_019634715.1). GTDB lineage: Bacteria > Pseudomonadota > Gammaproteobacteria > Xanthomonadales > Xanthomonadaceae > Lysobacter_I. The sequence goes on along the minus strand of JAHCAU010000025.1, from coordinate 33,202 downwards.
TGGCCGACGATCTCGATGTCGCCGGTGCCCATGCGCAGGCGCACCCGCGCGCGGCCATCCTCCAGCGTTTCGATCCGGCCGTCGTAGCGCGGGAAGCGCCCGCGCAGCACCTGGCCCCAGCGGGTCTTCAGGGTGAAGCCGATACGGGTGTGCTGGGCGTCGATCTCGGCCGCCGAGGCGGGCCGCCCCGTGGCCACTGCGATCGCGACGACGGGCAGGACAAGGAGAGTGCGGATGAGAGCGGGGGAGATCGACTTCACGGCCACCAGAATGCGGACAGACGGGCCACGCCGGGCTCGACCGTGGCCTCGGCGGGGAAATCCAGCACCACGATGCCGGCCGGGGGCATGCCGCGGTAGTCGCCGGACTGGCCGCTGTGCATCAGCGCCGCCAGCCGCTCCAGGCCGGGGTTGTGGCCCACCAGCAGCAGGCGCTCGGCTTCGTGGTGCTCGTCCACCAGCGCCGCCAGGGTGCCCGGGGTGGCTTCGTAGATCTGCTCGACCAGGCGCTGCTCCACGAAACCGATCGTGCCCATCACCGATTCCAGGGTCTCGCGCGTGCGTCGCGCCGGCGAGCACAGCACCCGGTCCGGCACCAGGCCCTGTTCGGCCAGCCAGCGCCCGGCGGCTTCGGCTTCGGCCAGGCCCTCGGCGGACAGCGGCCGGTCCAGATCGGCCTGGTCGGAGGACGCGGGTTCGGCGTGGGCGTGGCGGAGCAGGATCAGGGTTCGCATGGGCGCACGGTCCTTGGCCGGAATGGTCGGGCCAGCTTAACCGACGACGGGCGGAGCGGCGATCCGCGATCCTGCGCCCGTCGCCCGGCGCCCGTCCGACCCTCAACTCTCCGGCAGCCTGCGGATCGCTTCGCGGAAGAACAGGCGATCGGACGGCGTGAGTTCGCGCAGGCGGCGGCGCAGGCGCGCCAGCGCGTCGGCGCTGCGCTGCAGGTCGCCGTCGTAGGCCTCGTACCACGCGACTTCGTACAGCAGGTTGGCGCGCTGCAGGGCGTCGACCTGGACCCGGCCGGCGTCGACATCGGCGAGCAGCGACGTGGCCAGCGCACGCCAGTCCGGCCAGTCGGTCGACAGCACGATCGGCGCGGTCAGCGCGCGGAACGTCGTCGGCGCGATCACCGGCCAGCGCTGGAACGCGTCCAGTCGCGGATGCGCGGCGTCCGGGCCGTTGGCGCGCACCATGCGCAGCAGGTAGATCGTGTTCCAGAAGCCCACGCCCAGGCCGTGGCGCTCGTTGAGCCAGGCCGCCAGCGCGATCCACGCCAGCGGATGGCCGTCGTCCTTGGGCACGTCCAGGCCGCAGCGCTCGAACAGCCACAGCGACCAGCCGAGGTTGCTCGCGGTGGACGCGGCGGCGTCGAACATCTCGGCTTCGTTGGCCAGGGCCAGCGCCAGGCGGTAGTGGTCCAGCGCGGTGCGCGCGGCGGCGGTGCGCTCGAGGATGTCCACGCTCTCGTCCAGCGCCAGCGCGCGGTGGATCAGCGCCTGCAGGTTGGCGTGCTCGCTGCGCACGCGCGGGTGGTACTGGAACAGGCCGACCCAGCGCGGATCTTCGGTGGCCTGGCGCAGGATCTGCTTGGCGCCGAGCGGGTCGCGGCCGGCGTAGGCGCACCAGGCCTGCACGATCGCCGCCATCGCGCCGAGCCAGGCGTGTTCGGGCGACTGTTCGTCGTGCCAGTGGCGGTCGAGTTCGGCCAGCACCGCGCGCGCGGCATCGGCGTTGCCGGCGCGGCGCCAGACCATCGCCTGCTGCAGCAGGGCCAGCGCCTGCAGCCACGGATCCGGGGCCAGGGTCTGGGCGCGGCGGTAGCCGGCCAGCGCGCCGCGCTCGCGGTCGAGGATCAGGCGGCCGTCGAGCATGTCGCGTCGCGCCCCGGCCCAGGCATGCCAGTAGGCCGGGCTGGCGCGGCTGGCGCGGGCCACCGCGGTTGGCGATGCCTGCTGCACCGGCTTGCCCAGCCACGCGGCCACGGCGTCGGCACCGGCCGGCTCGCCGTGCAACAGGATGCGCAGGCGCGGCGCTTCGCCGTCGACCAGCCAGTACGGGCCGCGATTGCGCCCGGCCAGCGGCAGCAGCCCGGGATCGCGCGTGCGGTCCTTGCCCCAGCCCACGCGCAGGCCCCAGCGCGCGAAGTCGCCGTAGGCCCGGCTGATCACCATGCGCAGGTTGCGCGCGCTGGCGAACTGCTCGCGCAGCTGCGCCTCGCGCACCCAGCCTTCGCCGGCCTGCGCCGCCAGCCACAGCCGCAGCAGGATCCACAGCGACTGGTGCCGCACCGGTTTGCCCAGCACCCGCGCGGGCGCTTCCAGTTCGATCTCGACCGGGGAGAGGGTCCTGCCGTCTTTCCGTGCGTCGATGCGTGCGTCGTTCATGCGCCGAGTCTGTCACGTGCATCCACGCGGAGTGACAAAAGTTACAGCAGTGACGACCGCGACGACAGCCGCCATTGGTGCCCACGCGGCCGGGGACGACACTGCGGGCACCTCAACCGCTGCCGGAGTCGCCGATGTCGCCGCCCCTGTTCCGTACAGTCACGTTCCGCACCGCCTCGCTGGGCGCCCTGCTCGCCGCCGCCGTCGCGTTCGTCGCTGCATCGACAGCGCATGCGAAGCCGCCGGCGAAGGCCGGCGCCACGCCGACACCCGCCGCACGCTTCGCCGCCTATGGCCACCCGGGCACGTTCCTGCTCCAGCGCGACGGCAAGCCGGTGCAGGTGGTGCATGGCGGCGACCGCGCGGACGCCGCGCTGCGGCCGGCCTCGACCTTCAAGGTGCTGCTGGCGCTGGTCGCGCTGCAGACCGGCACCCTGCGCGACGCCGACGAGGTGGTGCCGTGGAACGGCAAGCGCTACCCCAGCCAGCCGCAGTGGGAGCGCGACATGTCCCTGCGCGAGGCCATGCAGACCTCCAGCGAGAGCTTCTTCGGCGTGCTCGCCAACCGCATCGGCCGCGAGCGCCTGGCGACCTGGGTGCAGCGCCTGCAGTACGGCAACGGGCGCATCGGCGAGGTACCGGCGCAGGTCTGGCACGACGGCGTGCTCACCGTCACCGCGCGCCAGCAGCTGGACTTCATCGACCGCCTGCGTCGCGGCGCGCTGCCGGTGTCGCCGGCGCACATCGCCACGGTGAAGGCGGCGATGGTCGATGGCGAGGTCGACGGCCGCCGGATCTACGGCAAGACCGGCACGCACCTCGCACCGGATCGCAGCGGCAACGTCTGGTGGATCGGTTGGGTGGACGCCGGCGGGGTCGAAGGCGGCAGGAAGCCGGCCGCGAGCTTCGTGCTCGGCGCCGACCTGGGATCGATGGACGACCGCGCGAAGCGCATCGCGCTCGGCAAGCAGCTGCTGCGCGACAGCGGCGCGCTGTGATGCGACTGGCAGCGCGACTGATCGCCCTCGCCGCCCTGATGGCATGGGCGGCGGGCGCAACCGCCGCAACCGCCGCGCCCCGCGACGACTGGGCGCCGCTGTTCGAGGACGCAGGCGTGACCGGCACCCTGCTGGTCGTGGACGAACGCGACGGCAGCCGCCACGTGCACGACGATGCGCGCGCACGACAGCGCTTCGTGCCGGCGTCCACGTTCAAGATCCCGCACCTGCTGTTCGCGCTGGACGCGGGGATCGCGACCGACGCCGCGCAGACCTTCCGCTGGGACGGCGTGCCGCGCCGCTTCGCGCACTGGAACCGCGACCAGACCCTGGCCGAGGCGATGCGCGGCTCCACGGTCTGGGTGTTCCAGGATTTCGCGCGCGCGCTGGGCGAGCGCCGCGAACGCCGCTACCTGCGACGCGTCGGCTACGGCAACCGCAGCATCGCCGGCGGCATCGACCGCTTCTGGCTCGACGGCGGGCTGGCGATCTCGGCGGTCGAGCAGATCGAGATGCTGCGGCGCCTGCACCGCGACGCGCTGCCGTTCGACGTGGCGCACCAGCACCTGGTGAAGAGCCTGCTCCTGATCGAACGCGTCGGGAGCGGAGGCGGCACCGGCGTCGCGCTGCACGGCAAGACCGGCTGGACCTTCGACGCCGAACCGCAGCTCGGCTGGTTCGTCGGCTGGGTCGACACGGCCGATGGCGCGGTGTTCTTCGCGTTGAACATCGACATGCCCGGCGGCGCCGCGGACGCACCGAAGCGCGAAGCGATCGTGCGCAGGGCACTGGCGTCGATCGGCGCGCTGCCCGCCCCGCCGGAACCGCCACGCCGGGACTGAAGATCGGCGGCGGTCGCATCGCTTGCGGTCGCTCGGGTATGGTGCGTGCTTGCGCACTGCCGCGCCCGGGCACGCCGGACGACGCTCATGTACGAGACCGAGATCGAGACCAATCGCCGCGCCTGGGATGTCCGCACGCGGGAGCACGTCGCCTCCCGCTTCTACGACGTGGACGGTTTCCTTGCCGGCAACAGCAGCCTCAGGGAGATCGAACGCGCGGAGCTCGGCGATGTCGCCGGGCTGCGGCTGCTGCACCTGCAGTGCCATTTCGGCCTGGACACCCTCTCGCTGGCACGGCTGGGCGCGCAGGCCACCGGCGTGGACTTCTCGCCGGCAGCCATCGCGCAGGCGAACGAGCTGGCCCGGCGCACGCAGCTGGCCGCCGAATTCGCGCTCTGCGACGTGTACGCGGCGCCCGGGACGGTCGGCGGCGGCTTCGACCTAGTCTTCACCTCCTACGGCGCCATCGAGTGGCTGCCGGACATCGGCCGATGGGCGCGCGTCGTGGCCGACTGCCTGCGCCCGGGCGGGCGCTTCCACATGGTCGAGTTCCATCCCTGCGGCTACGCGCTGCAGGGCGATCCCTATTTCCACTCGCCGACCCCGATGCGGATCGAGGAACGCAGCTACACCGAGAACGCGACCGAAGTCGTGCCGCTGCACGTGTGGACGCATCCGCTCGGCGATGTCATCAACGCCCTGATCCGGGCCGGGCTGCGGATCGAGTCCCTCAACGAATTCCCCTGGTCGCCCTACGACTGCTTCCCGGATCTCGTCGAACGCGAGCCGGGGCGCTTCCATCGCGCCGCGGGCCAGCCGGATCTGCCGATGCTGTATTCGATCGCCGCCAGCAAGGGCTGAGCCGGCGGCGCGTGAAAAACGGGGTCAGGTTCACTTCCCTGTTTTTGTCAGATCCACGCCGCAATGCGGGCAGAAGCGGATCGGTGACGGCGGCAGCAGGAAATGGAGGGTGGAGGTTCCGGCCCGCGAGAATCGGAAGCGGCAGGACAGGCACCGGAAGACCCACGGCGTCGCCAATTGAACGACGATGAATCCGACCATTCCGGCGAACAGAAGAACGCCGCCCCAGTCCGCGCACCACAGCGTCAACGGATTGGGATTCAGGGACGCGGTGAAGCCGGTCAGGCCGACAAGGAACCCGGGCAGCAGCAACAGCACCTGCACACGCACCACCCACCTTGCGCGTCGGCGCAGGACATCAACAGCGCTCTCCCTCATCCCGCGCGACTCATCCCTTCTTCACCCATTTCAGCAGCGGCGCCCAGTCGTCCTGGTGCTCGCGCACGTGCTGCGAGTGGTAGTCGAACAGGCTGCGGCCGAGGCCGACCAGCATCACGTAGGCCTGGCTGTCGCGCAGCTCGGCGACCACCGGGTAGGGCCACTGCTTCAGCAACTCCACCGCCTGCTGCGAGGCATTGGTCCACGGCCGCAGGCGGTTGCCGACCAGGGCGACCTTCAACTGGCCGCGACGCACGCGCGGGTGCTTGGCGATGCCGTTGAGGAAGGGCACGGTGGCGTCGATGTCCAGCGTGGACGGCAGGATCGGCACGATCAGGCCGTCGGCGGCATCGAGAAAGGCTTCCAGCGAGTCGGCGGTGGAACCCGCCGGGGCGTCGATGATGATCCGCTGCGCGTCGTCTGGCACGTGCTTCGCCCAGCTGCGGCGGGTGCCGTCCACCGGCAGGACCGCGCTCTCCAGATCGGCTCGGCGCTCGGCCCAGCGCGTGGACGAATGCTGCGGGTCGGCGTCGACCAGCACGGTGCGATGCCCGTCCAGCGCCGCCTGCGCGGCGAGGTGGGTGGCGAGGGTGGTCTTGCCCACCCCGCCCTTCGAACTGGCGACCAGAACCGTTTTCATCGGCACCTCCCGCAGTGAAGAAGCCGCAGCTTAACACCGGCATCGCCGCGGAATTCAAGCACTTGCCGCCGCCGCCCCCGGAAACCCGGGCGATGCCGGCCCCGCTTTGCTATCGTCTGCGGCGTTTTCGGGCATCCGCCCGCCCCTCTCCAGGCCGGTATTCCGACCCGGCACACCAGGACAGCATGAACGGACTGCAGGACCTCGTGGCGCTGATCCGCGCCGATACCCCGTTGATCGTGATCGAAACCCCGGACGAACCCCGGGTGGTGGACCTGTTCCGCCAATCGCTGATGCACGTCTGGCGCGCCCTCTTCCGCTGGTCGATCACCGAGGGCATGCGCCGCATCGACATGGACCGCGAGGACGAGGCCGACGTCGCCCCGGACGCCGGGGCCACCCTGCAGGCGATCTACCGCCACGACCAGCGCGGCGTGTTCCTGCTGCTCGATTTCGCGCCCTACCTCAAGTACGCCGGCACCCTGCGCCAGGTCCGCGACATCCTGCAGCGTCGCAACTGCCTGCCGCACGTGCTGGTGCTGGTCGGCAACAAGGTCGAACTGCCCGAGGACCTGGAGGCGCACGCGGTGCGCTACCGGCCGAAGCTGCCGGCCAGCGAGGCGCTGCTGAAGATGGTCAAGGACGAGGCCGCCGCCTACGCCCGCGAGCACGGCGGCAAGCGCGTCGAGGTCGACCCGGAAGCGGCCCAGCAGATCGTGCGCAACCTGCGCGGCCTGAGCGAGACCGACGCGCGCCGCATCGCCCGCCACCTGATCTTCCGCGACGGTGTGCTCGGCGCCGACGACCTGCCGGAACTGGCCAAGCTCAAGTTCGAACTGATCAACCGCAGCGGCCACCTGCACTACGAATTCGACCCGGTGAAGCTGGAGCACGTGATCGGCGCGAAGCGCGTCAAGCGCTGGATCGAACTGCGCCGAGCCGCCTTCGTCGACGGCAACGTGCCGCCGGGGCTGGATCCGCCCAAGGGCGTGCTGCTGCTCGGCGTGCAGGGCTGCGGCAAGTCGATGCTGGCCAAGGCGATCGCCGCCGGCTTCGGCGTGCCGCTGCTGCGCCTGGATTTCGGCGCGCTGTACAACAAGTACCACGGCGAGACCGAGAAGAACCTGCGCGACGCCCTCGCCTCCTCCGAACAGCTCTCGCCCTGCGTGCTGTGGATCGACGAACTCGAGAAAGGCCTGGCCAATTCCGGCGAAGACGGCGGCGTCTCGCGCCGCGTGCTCGGCACCTTCCTCACCTGGATGGCCGAACGCAAGTCGCCGGTGTTCATGGTCGCCACCGCCAACCAGGTGCACGAACTGCCCGCCGAACTGTTGCGCAAGGGCCGCTTCGACGAAATCTTCTTCGTCGACCTGCCGAGCGCCGAAGCCCGCGCCGAACTGTTCGCCCTGCACCTGCAGCGCCGGAGCGTCAAGTCAGAAGGCTTCGACTTCGCCGCACTCGCCGGCGCCTCGGAAGGGTTCTCCGGCGCGGAAATCGAACAGGCCATCGTCGCCGCGCTCTACGCCGCCCATGCCAGCGGCCAGCCGCTGAGCGAATTCCAGCTCCGCGCCGAACTCAAGCACACCCGCCCGCTCTCGGTGCTGATGGCCGAACAGGTGCAGGACCTGCGCGAATGGGCGGGGCCGAGGACGGTGCCGGCGGATTGAGTCGCGGATTGCCGTGAATGCACCATAGGGTGCGACTCGCCGCACCGTTTTTGATGGCGCAGGGACACGAAGTGCTGTTCTCGTTGCCACGGATCCAAAAGCGGTGCGGTGAACCACACCCTATGGCCGCGTCGACCTGGTAGAGAACGGGTTTCATGCAATAGGGTGCGGCTGGCCGCACCGCTTTTCATCGCCATGGTCCAAAAGCGGTGCGGTGAACCACACCCTATGGCCGCGTCGACCTGGTGGAGAACGGGTTTCATGCAAAGGGTGCGGCTGGCCGCACCGCTTTTCATCGCCATGGTCCAAAAGCGGTGCGGCCAGCCGCACCCTATGGCGACGATGGCGAAGCGGCCCAGTCCGCAGGATAGAGACCGGACCCGACCCAGCGATGAAACGAGGAGTAAGGCCAGTCGATGGCCCGAACTGCGAGGCCGTGCTTGACCGGGTTGTAGTGGATGTATTCGACATGGGTGCGCAGGTCGTGCTCGTCGAGCAAGCTGCGCTCCCAGAATCGACGCTGCCAGATGCCGCGCTCGCCACGCGCGATCTGGCTTGGACTCGGCTCGCCTTCGTGCGGAACGCGCCTGGAGAACGTCGCTTTCAGCCGCGCCCATCGTCGCGCATTGTCGGCATCGCCTTCCGGCAGAGTCCAGATGCAATGGAAATGATTCGGCAGCACCACGATCGCGACGAGGTCGAATGGCAACGCCGCCCGGGTTTCGCGAAAGGCAGTACGGAGCGCGTCGATGTTCGCAGTCAGGATGCGATCGCGGCGGCGTTCGAGGTTGACGGTGAAGAAACAGGTGCGACCAGGCACCCACAGGCGACGATAGTTCGGCATGTCGGTGACGATGCCCCGAACACTTCATCGTGTCTGTCGGAAAACACCGCATCGACCCGTCAGGATAATCCACCATAGGGTGCGGCTGGCCGCACCGGCTTTTGGATCGTGATCATGAAAAGCGGTGCGGCCAGCCGCACCCTATGGCATGCGCTTGAACTCGATCACCTGCCCGCCCTGCCGCAGCGTCAGCGACACAGCCGGGCCGTCGCCACCCGCGAACTCCACCTCCGCGCCGACTTCCGGCACGGCGAAACGCACGGGCGATGACGCCTGCAGCGTGAAGGCGGGCTGCCCGACGAGCTGCGCCTTGAGGCTCGTGCCGTCGACGAAGGTCTTCATCAGCATGTCCGACGCGGTGTAGTTGCCGACCAGGCGCTCCAGCGCTTCGCGCGGCAGTGCGATGCCCTGCGCTTCGACCGGGAGCGGTTCGGCGGTGCGCGCGCCGACCACGCCCTCGCCTTCGCCGTTGGCGAAGAAGCGCATGCCGGTGATGCGCCCCTGCGCATCGCGCTGCAGCGTGAGCCGGTTGAAGCCGTCTTCGTACAGGAAGTCGTCGGCGGCGATCGGCACCAGCGTGGAACGCACGCTGCCGCTGCGCTGCGCGGTGAGCCGGCCGTCGACCACGCGCAGCGTGCGCGTGGTGGTCGCGTCGAAGCGGTAGACGCCTTCCATCGCCTTCAGCGCCGCCGCGTCCGCGGCGATCGGCGTCGATGCCGGATACGGATCGCCCAACGCGATGGCGGCGAGCCTGCGCGCGACGGCGGAGGGACGTTCGCGCCCCGGGAAGGTATCGGCGTTCTCCAGCACCACCACGGTGATATCGGGGCCCGGCAGGTAACTCAGCTGCGTGGAAAAACCGAAGATGCCGCCGCCGTGCTGCAGCTGTGGGCGATTGCGCACGGTGTCGGCGACCAGGCCGAAACCGTAGTTCGCGCCGGGGCCGGCGGCCGCGCCTTCCGGCGTGATCATCCGGCGGTAGCTCTCCGACTCGAGTACGCGGCCTTCGTGCAGCGCGCGGTTCCAGCGCAGCAGGTCGTCGACGTTCGAGACCAGCGCACCGGCGGCATGCGGCTGGGTCATGCTCAGCGGCATCGCGGGCACGGGCTTGCTGCCGTCGTGGGTGTGGCCCGCCACCTGTTTCGCGACGACGGCCGGATCGTGCCCGTCGCCGGTGTCGCGCATGCCCAGCGGTTCGAAGAAGGCGATCCGCAGGTACTCATGCCATGGCATGCCGCTGGCGGCCTCGATCACCGCACCGGCCAGCACGTAGCCGGAGTTGTTGTAGGACCATTCCGCGCCCGGCGCGAAATCCACCGGATGGTCCTTGAACACGTCGATCAGCTGCGTCGTGCTCAGGTCGTTGCGGATCGGGCCGGCCATGTGGCCGGAAATCCCGGTATAACTCTTCACGCCCGAGGTGTGGTTGAGCAGTTGCAGCACGGTGATGGCGTCGCCGTTCGGATAACCGGGCACGTATTTCGACAGCGGGTCGTCGAGCTTCACCTTGCCGGCCTCGACCAGCTTGAGCACGCCGGCGGCGGCGAACTGCTTGGTGACCGAACCGATGCGGAAACGGTCTTCCGGCTTCAGCGGCGTACCGGCGGCGACATCCGCGCGCCCGTGCGCGCCGCGATACAGCACGGTGTCGCCGCGCGCGACCAGCACCGCCACGCCCGGCGCGTCCGCGGGATAGCTGCGGGCAAGCAGCGATTCGACCTGCCTTGCCACATCGGCGGCGGGCGCCTGCGCCGACGATGCCCGCGCATCGGGGGCCGGGCGCGCCTCCCGGGACGCAGCCGCGAAGGGTTGCGCCAGGCAGGCCAGAAAGCTGAGGAGCAGGAGAGATCGCGTCATGAGGGGGCCATCGGGCGATGCGGCCGGGCCGCGATGCCGGAACTCTACCAAGACCAACGTCTGGCGCCACGCCCGCTCCGGCTATCATCGCCCGGCGCACCTGCGCTCCGACAGGGAAGACCGCATGCTCCGGACGATCCTCCTGCTGCTCTGCCTGGCCTGCGCCCTGCCTGCGGCGGCGCAGTCGTTCATGTTGCCGCGCGACACCGCGATCGACGAGGCAAGGCTCGCCGCGGCGATGCCGGCACTGGCGGCGCAGGTCGATGCGGCCTATCGCGACGACGACGCCGAGCGCGAGCGCATCCACCGCATGCGCCTGCGCATCGCCGCCGGCGACCATGCCGGCGCGATCGAGCAGATCCGCGAACTGCGTCGACTGCGACAGGACAAGGGCGTCGCCGGTGCCGAGACCGCACTGCTCGCCTACGAAATCTTCTCCGCCGCGAAGCAGGCCGAAGCCGCAGGCACGCCCGCCGCCGACGCGCTGCGCGACGCCTTCCGCGCGCATTACGGCACGCTCGACGATCGCAGCGCCCATCGCCTGAAGCCCACCTTCCTCGCCGACCTGCCGCGTGCGCAGGCCGACCTGCGCAAGGCCGCGGCACCGGCGATCGAGCACGGCCGGCTGGACCTGCCGCAGGCGCTGGAGCTGGTCCGCTGGCATGCCTTCGTGCAGGTGTTCTCGCTGCTGTCGCCACAGGCACAGGCCTTGTTCGCGGAAGACGAGGCGCGGCGCTACCGCATCGACCGCGAGCTGTGGATCGCGATGCCCGACGGCACGCGCATTTCCGCGCTGTCGGTACGCCCGGCATCGGCGCGCGGTCCGCTGGCGACGCTGTTCCAGTTCACGATCTACGCCGACCCCGACCTGCTGCTGGACGATGCGACCTGGGCAGCCGCGCATGGCTATGCCGGCGTCGTCGCGGTGACGCGCGGCAAATCGCTGGCTGGCGACCCCGCCGCGCCACCGCTCTCGCCGGTGCACCCGTTCGAGCACGATGGCGCCGACGCGGCGGCCACCATCGCCTGGATCGCGGCCCAGCCGTGGAGCGATGGCCGCGTCGGCATGTACGGCAGCAGCTACAACAGCTTCGCGCAGTGGGCCGCTGCGAAGCATCGCCCGCCGGCGCTGAAGGCGATGGCGACCTCGGCGAGCGCCGCGCCCGGCATCGACGTGCCGATGCAGGGCAACGTGTTCCTGAACTTCATGTATCCGTGGCCGCACTACACCACGGCCAACGCGACCCTGGACGACGCCACCTACGGCGACCAGGCGCGCTGGCAGCGACTCGACCGCGCGTGGTACGCGGGAGGCGGCGCCTACCGCGACATGGACGCGCTGGACGGCACGCCCAATCCCGTGTTCCGCCGCTGGCTCGAACACCCGGCCTACGATGCCTACTGGCAGGCGATGATTCCCTTTCGCGAGGAATTCGCCGGCATCGACATCCCGGTGCTGGCCACGACCGGCTATTTCGACGGTGGCCGCGTCGGCGTGCAGTACTACTTCGACGAACACGTGCGATACAACCCGCGCGCCGACCACACGCTCGTGATCGGACCGTACGGCCACGTCGCGATGCAGCAGGGCGCGCTGCGCCACATCGAAGGCTACGACGTCGACCCTGCCGCGATGATCGACCTGCCCGGCCTGCGCCTCGCGTGGTTCGATCATGTCCTCAAGGGTGCGCCCAGGCCCGAACTGCTGCGCGACCGCGTCAACTACCAGGTCATGGGCGCGAATGCGTGGAAGCACGCGCCGTCGCTGGCGGCGATGGCGAACGGATCGCTGCGGCTGCACCTGCTGCCATCGACGGGCGGGGACGGCACGCATCGGCTCGGCACGGTGCCGCCGGCACGCGGCACTTCGTTCGTGCAGCGGATCGATTTCGCCGATCGCAGCGATGCCGACTGGACGGCATCGCCGCTGTGGCTGACGCCTTCGCTGGATGCGCACGGCGGCCTGGTCTTCGCGAGCGACGTCATCGACGCGCCGACCGAAGTCAGCGGCCTGTTCTCGGGCACGCTCGATTTCATCGCGAACAAGCGCGATGTCGACTACACCGTCGAACTGTACGAAGGCATGGCCGATGGCCGGCATTTCCTGCTCGCCTGGCACCTGGGCCGCGCCAGCTTCGCCCGGGACCGCAGCGTGCGCACGCTGCTGCTGCCGGGCAAGCGCCAGCGGCTGTCGTTCCGCAGCGAGCGCCTGGTCAGCCGCAAGCTGGACCCGGGCAGCCGCGTGGTGGTGGTGCTGCGCATCAACCGCCAACCGGACATGCAGATCAACCATGGCACCGGCGGCGATGTCGCCGACGAGACCGTCGCCGATGCGAAGACCCCGCTGCGCATCGAATGGCTGGGCGGCAGCGTCGTCGAAATCCCGGTATGGCGTTGAGCGATGGCTCGGCGCCGGCCGGTTGCCGGCGCCGAGGGATACGGACGCTCAGGTCGAATCGCTGCCGCTGATCCACACGCTGCGCGTGCCGACGCTGTAGCCGCCGCCGTTGTCGAGCGCGGTGACCGTGATCGTGTAGGTGCCGGGCGCGGCATACACGTGCTGCGTGGTGATCTGGTCGCCCGCGACGCTGGCGGTGGCGCCATCGCCGAAGTCGACGACGAGATAGACGACGCTGCCGTCGGGGTCGTACGCACCGACGGCGATGTCGAGCGCGTAGTTGGTGATGTAATGGTTGATGTAGATCCAGGGCGTCTGGTTGCTGGTACGGACGAGCCTGGCCGGTGCGTCGTCCGCGCGTTGCGCGGTGCCCTGCAGGCGCGCCGTTTCCGGCGCGGACGCGGCGATGGCCATGGTCGTGGTGGGGGTCGCGGCGACGGTCAGGGCAACGGACAGTGCGACACGAAGAGGGCGGGCAACGAGTTCACGCATGAGTGCTCTCCTTGGCGATGGGCCGCGCAGGGCGGCGATGCGGCGCGGATCGGCGCTCCGCGCCAGCCCTCACCCTAGCCGCGCCCGTCGCCGCTCGCATGTGCCGTGCACGCCGGCCCGTCGGGCTCAGGCCGCCGACCGCGCCAGCCACCAGCCGGTGATCGCGTGCCGCGGACGCGCGGCCCAGGGCGACACCAGGGTCACCTGGTGGGTCTGCGGCACGCGGAACAGGCTGAGCGAGTTCCAGCGCGGCAGGAAGGTCTCGGCGACGGCGCCGCTGGCATCGTCGATGAACTGCAGTTGCCCGCCCCAGTCCGGCTTCCACTCGCGGCTGAGGTTGATCACGAAGGCGTAGCGGCGGCCTTCCTTCACGTCCTCGTCCTGGTGAGGCATGAGGTACTGCCCGGGCCGGTAGCGCGTGCACTGCGCGCTGGCATGCGTGATCAGCGGGTCGCTGCCGAGATGGCGCGCGAACTCGATGAACAGTGGGGTGTTGAGGAAGCGCAGCACGTGGTGCGCGAGCAGATCCGGGTCCCAGCCTTCCTTCGCGGCGCGGACCAGCTGGTAGCTGTCGTAGGCGAACTGGTAGCTGTCGCCGGCGCGGGCATAGCCCTGGCGCAGCAGGGCATCGAAGCTCGCCTCATCGGGATAGGCGCCGCGCGGCGTGGTGCGGGACTCGCCGCTGCTGCGCTCGGCCAGTTGCCACGGCGTGCGCGCGGCCAGCTCGTCGGCCAGCACGTCGGCCGCCTCGGCCTGCAGGAAACCGGGGATCTGCACGCGCGATCGCTGGGCGAGCTGGCGCCGCCAGTGGTCGATGTCGATGTCGTTGCTGATCATGCCCGGGCGTCGGATCGAGGTCCGCGCATCCTACCGCGCCCAGAACGGCAGGGTCAGCAGCGACAGCAGCAGGCCGTAGCCGACCATCGCCGCGGCCAGGCGCGGGGCGAGGTTGTGCGAGATCGCCAGCGCGCCAGCGGTGACCATCGACGGCATCGCCGATTCCAGCACCGTGGCGCGGGCCATGTCGCCACCCATGCACATCGCCCGCATCAGCAGCCAGGCCAGCGCCGGCATCGCCAGCAGTTTCAGGGACAGGCCGGTCGCCAGCGGCTTGAGCTCGTCGCGCGGCAGGGCCAGCTTCACCGACAACCCGATGGTCAGCATCGCCAGCGGCAGCAGCGCGTCCGACAGCCGCTGCAGCGCGCCCGCGAACCAGGCTGGCGGCTCGGCAGGCATCACCGTGAACCCCAGCGCCAGCGCCCAGATCGGCGGGAAGGTGGCGATGCGTCGCGCCATGTCGCCGACCGTCGGCCTGCGGTCGCCGCCGTAGCGCGCCAGCACCCACAGCCCGAACGTCGACAGGATGAGGAAGGAACCGAACTGGTCGTAGATCACCGCGTACGGCAGCGCGTGCTCGCCGATCAGCGCCTTGGTCAGCGGAAAGCCGAGGAAGCTTGTGTTGCCAAGCGCCACCGTCAGCAGCAGCACCGCACGCTCGTCCTCGCGGAAGCGCAGCATGCGCGCCGCCAGGGTCACCAGCACCACCGACGCCAGCAGCAGCGCCCACGGCACCAGCGCCACGCCGATCAGCGACGGTTCCAGCTGCAGCCGCGGCGCATGGCGCAGCACCGCCGCCGGCAGGCAGACGTACAGCACCACGAGATTCAGCGTCTGCGCCGCGTCTTCGGGCAGCGCGCGCAGGCGCTGGAAGGCGTAGCCCAGCACGAGCATCAGCAGGATCAGGGCGAAGGCGTCGTGGGCCATGCGGCAGGATATCGCGAGGCCTGACCCATGTCGCCGGATAGCCAAACGACAGCACCCGGGACCAAAGTGGCCACGCGCAGGCATGGACGAAACTCCAGACGTGGCTGTACATCGGCATCATGTCGGGCCGCACACCACAGCCGTCTGGTCATCGGGACGCTGCGATGGTATGTCTACCGCCGCTTGTACAGAATCCTGCCCGGGCCTGAGGTCGGGACTCGCCAGGCATGAGTCCCCCCGGAGCCGCACCGAGCAAGTCGCCAAGGAACGCGCATGCCTCATCGCTTCGATCCCAACGTCAATCCCTATGCCGACGAGCTCCTGCGCTTGAGTCTGGCACCAGAGCAGCGCTTCAGCGCCGGGGAGCGCCATCTCATGGCCGCGATCATCGGAGCCAAGCTCTACGATCTCGGACCTCATGCCCTACACACACGATTCCATGCATTCGTCCATCCTCGCGGGCATGTAGTCCGACTCACGCCCAGAGATAATCAGGACTGGCGAAGAGTGGTCCTGCGGATCGTGTTCGGGGACGAGGATTGGAATTACTACGCTGATTCAATCGCGATCGACGAAGGTTCGACGCTGATAATCCTGTACGTCGGCAACCAGGGCGTGATCGAGTTGTTCAATGGCTTTGCAAATGACGCCACGCTACAAGCTCTGAAGCAGCGCATGGAACAACTGCAATCACGCGAAGAGCACCGCGATGAAGAGAACGAAGGCAGAATCCCGGCGCTCCACGATGACGAAGCGCGCCGTCGCTGGCTGGGCTTGTTCGATGGCTCCCCGCCTGACGGCGCGCCACCCGGGCACGACGGAAATGGCGATGGCGGTGATGGCGACATCCCAGGCGCAGGCGGCAGCGATGGTACCGGCGGTCCCGGTGGTGCGGGCGGAACGCGTGAACTCGTTCATCACCCCGTGCTGTTCTCCATCGACAGCGCTGCATTCGACGCTATCCTGGAGCACACCTGATGACCAGCCCACGGACGGATGTCCTGCCGCTCCTCGCGCTCAAGATCGCGCCACGACAATTTGATCTGAGCTACCGATTCTCCAACATCAGCCTGCGCGACCAGATCGTGCGCGGCCAGACACTGGTACGGGCGCTGCTCGACACCGGCCTGGTGAAGGCGAACGCGCCGGAATCCGGTAATGCCTTCCAATTGCTCATCTGTGGCGCCGGCGCGGCGGGCCTGGCCGCGGCCAAGGAAGCAGCGGAGCTCGGCATCAGTTTCGTTCTGATCGAAAAAGGAGCGCGTGCGCCCGGAGGCGTGTTGTGCAGCACTGCGCAACGCTACGTCAGTACAGCCATGTACGAATGGCCGCACCCGAATTGCGTCGAGCATGCCTATCCGCTTGCCGTTCCCTCCCTGCTGGGTCCCGACCAGTCCCCCATGCCGACATTACCGCTGAATCTGGGCGCACCGGTGACGGTGGGAGACTTCGGCGATGCCATCGACGCACTTCTTTCCAGGGACATCATCGACTGGGCGAACAATTTCCAGGCATTCGTCTCAGGCACGCCACACATCGCCCGGCGCCTCTTCGCGGCGAACACGACCATCCAGACCAGGACCAAGCAGGCATTGAAGGCGATGCTCAAGGGCAAGGCCAGCATCCACGGAGTCCCCCTGCACGATGCAAGCCTACCGCACATCCTGCTGGAGAACGGCGCAATCGCGCATATTCCGAGCGTGCGCGTCCGCTACGTGATCTACGCCGTCGGATATGCTGCAGAAACCACGGAGTATGCCAAGGGCAAGGTTCCCTATGCCGGATACGAGCACAAATCTTTCTGGGAACCGGATCCTATCCACCAGAAGAACCTCGGATTCACTGAGCCACCGCATGTCGGCATCGTCGGTTCCGGTGACGGCGCCCTGCAGGATGCGCTTCGCTGCCTGACTGATCCCGTCTTTCCGCATGCCCTCGCTCTCTGGCATTCCCTGCTTTCTAAGCCGGCCACTGATGGCGGGGACCTGAAGGACTCTACTCACGTCATGCGCGCCATGGCGGAAGTCGCCGCCGCCGATAGCTACACCACGGGTGGCGCCATCTGGACGTCGAGCCGGCACATTTTCGGATCCCTGGACAAGGCTTTTCTCGACATCATCGATCGCCTTTTCGCGGCGGAGACCCTCGCCCTGCAGAGGGCTGTCGGATCACTCGTCAGGTCCGATGTCGGATCGGTCAGCGTCATCCTCCGGGATGGCCATTTCACTAAAGCCTATGCGTTGAACCGTTTCCTGATATTGCTGTTCCATCGCGTCTTGGCCGATCCGGGCACGCTCTTCCACGGTCGCCTGCGAATCCTGACAGCCGAGGTGGCCGATTTCAGACCGCTCAAAGGCAACGTGCGCGGCGGACGGCTCGACATCGTCGACCGCAACGGTGCATTCACGACCCACGATTTCGACTTGGCGATCATCCGGGCCGGACTGGACCAGAATACTTCGCCCACTCAACTTGTCGGACTATCCGGCATGGATACGGGGCGTGCGGAACTCGGTCGAATCCCACCCTCGATACGACCGATCGGCATGGGCTGAGCATTTCGTTGCCAAGGCGCGCAATCACAACATGTCTTCAGGGAAGGTGGATTGCACAAACTGGACTTCGCTCGCTCAATACCCCGCCGCCATGCCGTCCTTGCGCGATTCGCTCGCGCCGACGTAGCCGCCTTCGGGGTTGACCATGATCGCCTGATAGCCGCCGTAGGGGCCGTCGGCGAAGCGCACCGAATGCCCCTTGCGCATCAGCGCGCGGATGGTCTCGATCGGGAAGCCGGTTTCGAGATCGGTTTCGCCGCCATCGGCCATCGCCGTGTTCTGTCCTGCCGGTTCGGTGCTGCCGTCGTGCTGGATGCGCGGCGCGTCGCCGGCTTCCTGCAGGTTCATGCCGAAGTCGATCATGTTCAGCAGGATCTGCACATGGCCCTGCGGCTGCATCGCGCCGCCCATCACGCCGTAGCTCAGCCACGGCTTGCCGTCCTTCGTGACGAAGGCGGGAATGATGGTGTGGAACGGTCGCTTGCCCGGCGCGAAGCTGTTGGCATGGTCGCGCTTGAGCACGAACTGCTCGCCGCGATCCTGGAAGATGAAGCCCAGGCCCGGCGGCGCCATGCCGCTGCCCATGCCGCGATAGTTCGACTGGATCAGCGAGACCATCATGCCGTCCTTGTCGGCGGTGGTGAGGTAGATGGTGTCGCCTTCGTTGAGCTGCGGGATCACGCCGGGTTCGGCGGCCTTCATCGCGCGGTCCATCGAGATCAGCTTGCCGCGTTCGCGCGCGTACTCCTTCGAGATCAGGCGCGCGGTCGGTGCCTTGTAATGATCGGGATCGGCGTACGACGCGGCGCGGTCGGCGAAGGCGAGCTTCTTGGCTTCGACGAACAGGTGCACGTGTTCGGGGCTGCCGAACCCGTAGGACTTCAGGTCGTAGGGTTCGAGCAGGTTGAGGATCTGCAGCGCGGCGATGCCCTGCCCGTTCGGCGGCAGCTCCCACACGTCGTAGCCGCGATAGTTCGTGCTCACCGGGTCGACCCATTCGCCGCGGTGCGCGGCCATGTCCTCGTAGCGCAGGAAGCCGTCGTTGGCCTTGAAATACGCATCGATGGTGCGTGCGATGTCGCCGGTGTAGAACGCGTCGCGCCCCCCTCTCGCGATCTTCTCCAGCGTGTTCGCCAGGTGCGGGTTGCGCCAGGTTTCGCCCTTGCGCGGCGCGCGGCCGTCGATGGTGAACTGTTCCCTGAAACCGGGCCATTTCGACAACGCCGGCACGCTGCGGTTCCAGTAGTAGGCGATGACCTCGTGCACCGGATGCCCGTTGCGCGCATAGGCGATGGTCGGCGCGAGGTTCTGCGCCATCGTGCGCCTGCCGAACTTCGCGTGCAGCGCGAACCAGGCGTCGACGGTGCCGGGCACGGTCACCGGCAGCGGCCCGTGGGGCGGAATGTCCTTCAGGCCGCGGCGTTCGAATTCTTCCAGCGTCAGCGCCTTCGGCGAACGCCCGGAGCCGTTGTAGCCGTGGAGCCGCTTCGTCTTCGGATCCCACACGATCGCGAACAGGTCGCCGCCGATGCCGTTGCCGGTCGGTTCCATCAGGCCGAGCGCGGCGTTCGCGGCAATCGCGGCGTCCATCGCGGTGCCGCCGTCGCGCATCGTCTGCAGGGCGATCTGCGTCGCCAGCGGATGCGAGGTCGCGGCCATCGCCTGCGGCGCGTACACCTCGCTGCGCGTGGCGAAGGGCTTGCCGGTGACGCGATCGGCGGCGACGGCGCCCACGGCGCAGGCCAGCGATGCGGCCAGCAGGGCGATGCGCGCGGTGGCGCGGACGGCAGTCGGTGGAATCGGACGGACAGGCATCGGTACGCTCCGGAAGGCGAGGCCCACAGGGTAGCGCGCTCGCGCTCGGCGGAAAGCACCCGGATTGGCGCCTTGCGGGGCGCGCGGATCCGGGCCTGCGGCGACGCTCAGCGTGGCACGGAGAACGTCGCGGTCAGCGCCTCGTTGTCGATCGCCGGCGAATACAGCCAGCCCTGCGCGCCGTGCACGCCGCAGTCGCGCAGGCAGTCGGCCTGCGCCGGCGTCTCCACGCCCTCGGCCACCACATCGATGCCCAGGCTGTTCGCCAGTTGCGACACCGCGCGGACGATGGCGAGGTCGGCATGGTCCTGCGGCAGGCCGGCGACGAAGCCGCGATCGATCTTCAGCGTGTCGATCGGCAGGTGCTTGAGGTAGTTGAGCGAGCAGTAGCCGCTGCCGAAATCGTCCAGGGCCACGCGCACGCCCAGGGCGCGGATGCGCGCCAGCGTCCTGGCGGCGGCGTCCTGTTCGCGCAGCAGCATGGTCTCGGTCAGCTCCAGGCACAGGCGTTCCGGCGGGAGGTGCGATTCGGCCAGGGCGAGCTGCACGTCGTTGATCAGCCCGGCCTGCTCGAACTGGCGCGCGGACACGTTCACGCGCAGCAGCGGCGCGACGCCGTCGCGCGCGGGCCAGCGCATCGCCGCGCAGCAGGCTTCCAGCAGCACCCAGCGGCCGAGACGCACGATCAGGCCGGACGCCTCGGCGATGTCGATGAACTCGCTGGCCGGAATGATCTCGCCGTCGTCGTTGCGCCAGCGCATCAGCGCCTCGGCCGAACGCCAGTGGCCGTCGCGCAGGTCGATCTCGGGCATGTAGTGCAGCAGCAGGTGGCCGTTGGCGAAGGCCTCGCGCAGGGCCTGTTCGGTGCGCAGGCGTTCGAGCAGGCCGCGATGGCGGTCGGCATCGAACACTTCGCAGCGGTTGAATCCGGTGTCGCGGGCGCGATGGCAGGCGTTCTCGGCATTGCGCAGCAGCGCGTCGGCCGAGGGCGCCACCAGGTCGCGCGAGAACGCGATGCCCGCCGACACCACCAGCGGATGCGCGCCGTCGCCCGCGGGTTCGAAGCCGGACTGCAGCAGGTCGATGCAGCGTTCGGCCAGCTCCAGCGCGTCGACTTCCGGCAGGTGCCGGTGCGGGATGACCGCGAAGGCATCCTCGCGCACGCGCGCCAGGGTCGCGCTGTGGCCCAGCGCATCGCGCAGGCGTTCGGCGGCATCGGCGACCAGGCGCTGGCGGTCCTCGTCGTCGCTCGCCACTTCCGCCGGGATCTCCAGCTGCACGTGCACCACGACCAGGCCGTTGTCATGGTCGTGCATCGGTCGCAGCGCGGTGTGCGCGACCTCGAGCAGATGGTCGCGATTGGGCAGGTGGGTCTCGGGATCGTGGCGCTCGATGTAGCGCAGCCGGCTTTCGGCTTCGCGGCGGCGGCTGATCTCGTACGCGGCGGCGATGTAGTCGCCGATGCTGCCGGCGAAGGCCTGGTCCTCGGGCGTCCACATGCGCGCGCAGCCGATGTGCTCGTGGCAGACCACGCCGAGCAGTTCGCCCTGGCTGCGGATCGGCGCGTCGAGCAGGGACTGCACGTGGTGGCGTTCGAAATACGCCTGGAAGCTGTCGTCGGCGGCCGGGTTGTCGCCCACGCGCACGTCGGCGACATCGATGACGCGCACGTCGTCGAGCTGGTCGGCATAGTCGCCGACGAGGGGCAGATCTTCCTCGAATCCGGGCGGATTGTGGCGGCGGCGGCTGCGCTCGTAGGCGTGGATGCAGCGGATCCGGCTGTTCGCGTGGTCGCAGCGCCAGACGTTGACGCGCTCGATCTCCAGGGTGTCCGCGGCGATCTCGCAGATCAGGGCGATCGCGCTTTCGAGGGTGCAGTCCTCGCTCCAGACCCTGCGCCCCATGGTGACCAGTGCATGGTTGTGCCGGCGCGCCTGCGCGCCGCGATCGTGCTGCCTCGGGCTCCCCGCACCTGCCGCCATGGTCCCGTCCTCGGTCGCGCGGCCACGGCCGCACGACGCAGCCATAGGCGTGAATGATCGGACAGCTTAACGCGGAAATCGCCCTCGATCGGACAGCCGCGCCGCCGCCCGGAGGCGACGGCGGGCAGGGTTCAATTGACCGTGCAGTTCAGCGTGATCACGACCGAGCCGCCGTTCGGCAGTGTCGGCACCGTGGCCCCCGCCCCCTGCAGCGCGGCCACCAGTGCGGCACCGGTCGGCACCGGGCAGGCCGCGCCGCCGGCTGCGGCGCAGGTGGCGGTGGCGCAGGTCAGGTTGGTCGGCGCGGGATCGGTGACCACCGCGCCGTTGGCGGCATCCGGGCCGAGGTTGGTCACGGTGATCGTGTAGGTGGTCGCGGTGCCGGACACCACGGTGTCCGCGACCTGGTCGACCTCGCCGTTCTGGCCGGGTGTGTTGGTCTTGCTCAGGCGCAGGTCGGCCTGGGCGTTGCGGGTGTTGGTGAAGGTACAGGTCAGGTCGTCGCCGACCGCGGCGGTGACGTTGAACGTGGTGCCGCTGCCGGAGGGCGTCTGTCCGCCGCCGAGGGCATTGGTGCAGGCGTAGGTGGTGGCGTAGTTGGCCAGGTTCGCGCCCGAGGCGCCGGCTTCGCTGAAGGTGTAGCTCGCGCCCACCGCACCCGGGTTGAGCGTGGCGACTCCGGTCGCGGTGTTGCCGGCACCGGTGGTCGTCACCGAGGCGGGGCCGCCGCTGCCGGCGATGCTGAGGGTGAACTGGTCGGCGGCGTTGAAACGGCCGTTCGGCAGGGCCTTCTGCAGGCGCAGGATCGGCAGCTTGTCGTTGGTGAAGGTGCAGGTGAAGGCGATGCTGGCCGCGACCTCGGCGCCGGTGATGGTGTAGGTGCTGCCGCTGAGGCTGCCGACGGTGGCGCTGGCCGCATTGACGCAGGTCGCACCCGACAGCGACCAGCCGGCCGGCAGGCTGCTCTCGTTGATGGTGACGGCCGTGGTCGGCGCTGCGATGGTGAACACCTGCGTGCCCGCCGTGCCGGTATCGCCGTCGACCTGGGTCGGCGTGTTCGCGGCCGAGGTGGTCACGGTGCCGGTGGTCTGCACGGTGTTGGTCAGGGTGAAGCCGAACGGGCCGCCGGCACCGCCGAGCGTGGTCTTGCGCAGGGTGAGCGTGCGCCCGACCTGGAACTGGTAGTCCTCGACTTCGCCGCTCTGCACCGTGCCCACGGGCGTGTTGCAGTTGTCGAGCGCGGTGTTGTTGGTGCAGACGCGGAAGCGGGCGAAGGTCGGGCCGATGACGGCGCCGATCGGGACGACGATGTTGAGGTTGACCGTACCCACGGCCACGGCCTGCGCCGTCACCATCTGCTCGCCGGCATCGTTGAAATCGCCATCGGCGTTCCAGTCGAACCAGGCACTGAGGAAGCCCGAGCCGTTCTGGATGCTCACCGGCACCACGGTGGTCTGCCCGATCGGCAGCAGCGGCACCAGGTTGACGCCGTCCTCGTCGTCGATTCCGTTCAGATCGTCGCCGGTGGCGGTGGCGTTGTTGAGCAGGCTGGCGTCGGCATCGACGGTCGCGCCCATGCGGATGCCCGACAGGGTATGCGTGGGGTTGCCGTAGCTGATCGGCGCGTCGCCGACATCGGCGTTGTCGGATTCGAGGAGGAAGGAGGCGTTGGTCGCGCCATAGGTCAGGGTCGTCGCCAGGCCCGCCATCTGCAGCGTGTAGAGCGAACCGGGCGTCCCGCCGCCATTGCGGAAGTAGGCGCCGCCGGTGAAGCCGTTCGGCTCGTTGTTGAGGTTGCCGTTCGGCGTGTCGTACTCGCCGGCGGCATTGGTGGTGGAGGGCGTGGCCAGCGCGACATGTCCCGCCGGCAGCAGGAAGCCTTCGGTGCTCGAACTGGCGCCCATCACCAGCTTGCCGTCGTCGGCTTCGTCCGGAGCCTGTCCGGCATCGTAGGCCGCAGGCGCCAGGCTGGAATTGCCCGGCGTGCCCGTCGTGACCTGGGCGGTGGCGGTGGCGTTGCGCACGAAGCCATTGACGGTCTGCTCGACGTTCTGGAACGCCGAGACGATCAGCAGGGCATCGTCACCGGCACTGGAAGGCGTGGTGACATCCGGGAACGAGATGCTGATCGTCCCCGAAGGGGCGCCGCCGAGCAGCGTATTGATCTCGTTCTCGAACAGCGCGATGTGGAAGCTGCTGATGCTGAAGAAGGCGGTACCGGCGGGCGAACCCGTCGGCGAGGTGCTGATGGTGATGAAACGCAGGTCGCCGCTGGGCGTGCCGCCGATCACCAGCGCGTTCTGCTTGTTGATGGTGCCGCCCGGGCCGGTAACCTGCGCGGTGATCTGGCTGTTGGTGGTGGTGGCCGGTGGCGTGCCGATGCGTGGCTCGGGCCAGTTGTCGCCCAGGCCGGTGCCGGCGACGTTGCCGTTGCTGCAGAGTCCTCCTGCCGTGTCGGCGGGCGAACAGTGATCGCGCTCGAACGAGCCCCAGATGAACAAGGCGCGGTTCTTGCCGCTGGGAATATTGAAGCTCGCCATCGTCGGCTTGCCCGCAGCGCCCGAGCCTGTCGCCGTCGCGGTCTGCGTATTGAGATGCTGCACCTGCGCGGCCTGCGCCAATGGCATCGCCAGCAGCAGGCACGCGCATGCGATGGCGGCCCGCCAGGCCTGCTGCCATGGGCGCCGCCGATGCGGCGCCGGTTCCTGCCCCGGGTGATCGACCCCGACTGCACCTGCATTCACTTGCATGGTGACACCTCGCAACGTTGACGCATCCATCATCAAGGCACGACGGCTCGCATGCGTCCGCCGGATGCGTACCCGCCCATCCGGGAGACACGGGTCGTGCCCGTGGAAATTCGTGTCCGGTCGGCCCCTCGGCCGTGTCTGCACCATAAGTGCGTCCACGGCCGCGATCATGCTGTTACGACTGACAGGATAGAACATCCGCAACGGAATGGTTGCCGTTCATCGGAAGAATCGATCCCCGGCTGTCATCGTGCAGCGCGCACGATCACGGCCGGCGGCACGACGCCTGCCCCGTCCGCAGAAAAGCAACGGGGCCCCGCAGGGCCCCGTCTTCATCGCATGGCGCTGACACCCGCCGTCATTGCACCGTGCAGTTCAGCGTGAACGTGACCGAACCCGCATTGGGCAGTGTCGGCACCGTCGCACCCGCGCCCTGCAGTGCGGCGACCAGCGCGGCACCGGTCTGCGCCGGGCAGGCGGCACCGCCCGCGGCGGTACAGGTGGCGGTGGCGCAGGTGAGGTTGGTCGGCACCGGGTCGGTGACCACCGCGCCGTTCGCCGCATCCGGGCCGTTGTTGGTCACGGTGATCGTGTAGTTGCTCGGTGCGCCCGAGACCACGGTATCGGCGGCCTGGTCGACGTTGCCGTTGACGCCCGGCGTGTTGGTCTTGGTGAGCACCAGGTCGGCGTTCGGGACCGGCACGTTGGCGACGACCTGGTTGTTCCCCGCCGTGCCGACGCTGCCGCCGTTGCGGTCGTTGACCGCACCGGTCTGGCCGGTGAACGTCACCTGGGTCTGGCCGCCGCCGGGCGGCAGGACGTAATTGAAGCTGCAGGCGAGCTGATTGTTCGGCGCGATCGGACTCAGGCCGGCGGGCGCGACGGGAATCGCCGGGACGCAGGTGAGCGCGGAGATCGTGCCCGCGCTGGCGGTCGGGGTGCAGGTCGGCGAATAGGCGATGTTCGGCCCCTGGTTGGTGCAGGTCAGCGTGGCCGAATAGTTGGTGCCGGGCACGATGGAGACCGGCAGGCCGGAGAAGGCCGGCGTCATGTCGGAGACTTCACCGGACACGCCCAGCATCCAGCCCTCGGCGCCATTGTTCGGCCAGGCCACGCCATCGCTGGCGCGCATGTACATGCGCAGGTAGACGCGGGTGATCGCGGTGCCGGTGACGTGGACCGAGCCGCAGGCGCCCGAGTTGGCCGAGCCGCAACTGGCGCCAGGTGTCGCGACGAGGTGGTTGATCTGGTTGCCCGCGACGCCGAACGCGGCATTGCCCGACAGGCGCGTGATGCCGGTGGCGCCGACGGAGCTGCCGGGCACCAGGTCGAACTCGGCGGTGAAGCCCTTGCCGCCCGCCGTGCCGCCGAGGCCTGCGATGTGCAGCACCAGGTTGGACACGGGCACGTTGAGGTCGATCTGCAGGTCGGCGAACTGGTAGCGGCCATTCGCGGCCGCGCCTGCGACCAGCAGGCCGTTGGTGCGGAACTCGAACTGGGCTGCATGGTTGGTGGCGACCGCGATGCCGGTGCCGGCGGCGACCGTGGGCAGCGAGGTGAACTGGGGGCCGGTTCCGCCGCCCAGGAAGTTCATCGCGGCGTAGTGCGGGTCGCCAGCGAAGGTGCCGCCGATCATCGCGCCATTGGTCGTGAAGTTGGTGCCGTTCGCGTACTGCTGGTTGAGGATCGTCAGCGTCGCCGTGGGCGTGGTGGCACCGACCGCGGCGAAGGTGTTGCCGCCCGGGTTGTCGGTGTTGTTCTGGAAGGTGATGGTGAGCGGCCCCTGGAAGGGCGCGGCCGCGGCCGTGCTGGCGCCGGCGGAATTCATTTCGATGGCGCGCTGCGCGAGTGCAAGACCCGGAACGAGGAGCAGGGCCGCAAGCGACGCGGTCGCGGCCAGTCGCTGGCGGAAGGAAGTGCGTGGGTCGACGGTGGTCTTGTGCATGTTCACTTCGTGTTCTTGAGGCTGAGCGGTTCCGCGCCGTGCGTATCCATACGCACGGCTCCATGGGTCGAAGGGAGAAGGATCAGTACCAGCCGACCAGGTTCACGAACCATCCCTTGTGGTCGTAATCGAAGTTGGTCAGGTCGTCGCTGAACTCGGTGAAGTTGTAGCCGACGCCGACGCGCATCTGCTTGCCGATGTCGCGATCGATGCCGAACAGCACGCCCTGGCGGTCGCCACCATCCTTCACGCCCAGCCAGCGGTACTCGCCGAGCGTGTGCCAGCCATCGGCGAAGGCGTAGCGCGCCTGGAATGCGGCGAACGTGGCCGAGGAATCCGCCCACTGCCCGCTCAGGCGGCCGAAACGCACCTCGCCTTCGCGGCGCAGCAGCTTGCCGGCGAACTCCCACTGCAGGTTCGGCTTGTAGATGCCCTCGAGCGAGAGCACCTGGCTGCGCTGGTCGTAGTTGGCGACGTTGTCGCCCACCTGCTGCAGCGCGGACACGTCGTACAGGTAGGTATAGCGGCCGAGCAGCGCCCACTTGCCGGAATCGAACGGACGGTAGGCGAAGCCGAAGTTGCCTTCGATGAACTTCGCGCCGGCGGTGGCCAGCAGGTCGTCGGTGGTCTTCGCGTAGTTGAAGCGCGCCGCGATCCGCCAGCTGTCGTCGAGCTTGTGGGTGAAGCTGTTGGTGGTCACCCACTGCGTGCGCTGTTCGGCGCCGCTGTCGTCGCGCCACTCCAGCTTGCTCCTCCACTGGGTGTCGTTGGAGCTGCGGCCACCGCTGATGCTGATCGCGCGACGGTCGACGTTGCCGACTTCGCGGTCGAGGTTGGCGTTCTGCAGGGTGAAGCCCAGGGTCCAGCCCACGCCCGGATAGAAATCCATGCCGAAGGTGTGCGCCAGGCCGGACTCGTTCGGCGTCTTGAGGAACTGGCTTTCGTTGAACAGGTTCGCCTGGTTCGACAGACGCCAGCGCTGGCCCAGCGTCCAGCCCGAATTGAGGCGGTCGTTGAACAGCGGGTCGTAGTCGGTCCTGTCGGTCGAATACGTGTAGCGGCCATAGACCGTGTGCTCGGGGCTGATCCGGTATTCGCCGTTGACCTGCGCCGCGTCGCCGCGATCGCCGCTGGTCACTTCCGCACCGATGCTCGACAGGTCGCCGAACAGGTACTTCGCGCCGAGGGTCAGCGCATCGTTGTCTGCGTAGCGGCCGTCGTCGTCGTCCACCGTGAACTGCGCGGTGCCGTAGACATCGAGGCTGCTGCCGAAGCGATGCGTGTACTGCACTGCGGCGAGCAGGCCGGCGGCCTCGCCCAGCAGGCGTTGCTCCTCGACGCGGCGCAGCTCGGCGGACAGGCGGTTGTGGTCGTTGATCCGCCATTCGCCGGTGACCTGCGCCTGGATCAGCGCATCGGCGCCGCGCTCGGCGCGGCTGTAGCGGCCGCGGACGTTCACGTTCGGCGCGAACTGGCCCAGCACTTCGGCGCCATGCTCGCGGATCTCCATGCCGCGGTCGAAACGTCCGACCGAGAAGCCGGCATCGACCTTGCGCCACCAGGCGCCGGCCGACCAGTCGAGGTCGGTCCAGCCCAGCTCCTGGAAATTGACGCGGGCTTCGACCGCACGGGCGTCGCCTTCGCGCGGACCGGTGACCGGATTGAGCTCGGTGAAGCTCAGGCCGCCGTTGTCGGAGAAGAAGATCGGCGCGCTGGTCGCTTCGGTGCGGCTCTGTTCGAGCTTGAGGTAGGTGCCGCGCCCGGCCTGCAGCGTGAGGTCCAGGCCCTTGAGCGAATAATCGTCGCCGGCGCGGTTCTCGTCGATCCAGGTCGCGCCGACGGCGACGTGGTCGCCGAACCAGTGTTTGCCGCGGAAACCGATCGTGGTGTCGTCGGCGTCGAAGCCGTTGGGCACGAATTCGTAGTCGACCAGCAGCACCTGCGCGAAGCCGTCCAGCGGCGCGTCGCGGGTGAGCGTGGGGATGTTCTCGCGGGTGATCTGCGACAGCGGACGGGTCAGCAGCAAGCGGCCCTGGAACTCGTCGATCTCGTAATCGGCGCCGCGCGCAAGGTCGATCCGGCGCTCGACGCGCCCGGTCGTGTTGTCGCGCACTTCCAGCACCACCTTGTCCGAACCGGGCAGCACGTCGGTGTGCTTGAGGTAGTACAGGCTGCCGCCGGTGCCGAGGAATTCGCTGTGGCCCGGTGCGGTCTGCGCCTCGGAGCCGAAGACTTTGACCTGCGTGCCGGCTTCGCCGAGGCCGGTGGCGCGGCGCGAACGCCAGCTCAGCGCGGCACCGTAGAGCGAGCGCGAGTACTGGCCGTACTCGGTGCCGGTGATGCCGGTGTTGAAATTGCCCCACAGCGCCTGGTTCTTGTCCCAGTGGACGCGGACGTAGAGCCGGCCCATGGTGTCGACGTCGCGGTAGGTCGTGGAGTCGTCGCCGTAGACCGGATAGTAGGCATCCGGATCGAGGCGGCGGAACACGTCCTGCGGGTCGGCCTTCCAGAAGCCGTCGAACAGGTCGCGCAGTTCGCGCTCCTGGGTGTCGGCCTGCGCGGTGATCAGGTATTTGCCCTTGACCTTGCCCTTGAGGTAGAAGGCCAGGCGCCCGTCGACCAGGAAGCTGTCGTCGTAGCGGTCGCCGCCGGCCAGCGGCTCGATCGAGCCGGACACGCTGTTGCCGGACAGGGTGAAATCGGCGATCGCGACCGCGAACATGTACTTGCCGCTGACGTCGATGTCCAGGCGTTCGCGCGCGACCTGGCCTGCGCCGCCGCTGGCGTCGATGTCGAACCGGTGGCGCCCCACCGGGACGAGGTATTCGGCGACGAGCTTGCGCTGCAGGTCGATCGGATGGCTCTGGCCGTTGATGCGCACGCTCATGCCATCGGGGATGTCGCGCCCCTGGATGCGGATGCGCGAGCCGTAGATCGGGATGTTCTGCTGGCGCAGCGAATTCTCGCCGAACACGCCTTCGACGAGGCTGCGCTGCTCGGCTTCCTCGGCGCTCATCGGCGTGCCGGTGCTGCGCTCGACCGAGTTGCGCAGCACCTGGTTGCCGCGTTCGACCTCTTCCGGGCGCACCAGCTGCAGGCGGCGCGGGAAGGTTTCGTCGAAGCTGCCATCGGCGCCGTAGGCGCGCACCAGGTACAGCAGTTCATCACCGGCGCGCGGCTGGTAGCCGGACGGCAGGGTACCGTCCCACTGCACTTCGCTCACGCCCGCGACCGGCAGGTCCACCTTCGCCAGCGGCGACACCAGGTCGGCATCGGTGGCGCGGTAGATCAGCACTTCGGCGCGCTGGATGAAGGCCGGATAGTTGTTGTACGCGTAGAACCGCACCGGCCTGGTGATGCGGCTGCCGTCGAACGGCACCAGCGACGGCGCGGACACGTTGAACTGCGGCTGGCCGAGGTTGGGATCCTCGGTGGCCCAGATCACGCCGCCACCGGGCAGGTCGGTCGACCAGCGGCCGATCGCCAGCGCCTGGCCGGGCTTGAGGTCGTACTCCCACTTCGAGTCGATGCGCTCGGCCTCGACCGTCACGCGACGGTCGGGCTGCAGCGTGGTCGAATCCGCACGGTCGCTGGTTGCGTTCGTCACCGGACGCTGTTCGCCGCGGGTACGCACCTTGAACAGCACGCCCTCGCTGGACGCGCAGCCGGCGTCGCCGCACTGGGTAGCGTCGGCCGGCGGCGCGCCCTGCGCGCCGTCCTGCGCGATGGCGTTCGCGGCGAAGCCGCTGGCAAGGATGCCGATCAGGGTGTAGTCGAGCAGTTTCATCTTCATGTCGGCGCCCCTCACTGACCATTCATGCCGGCAGGGGCTGCCGGATCATCGTTGAAATCGACCTTCACACCGTTGCGCATCTCTGCCGGCAACGCTTCCGCGATGGCCTCCTGGACTGCCCTGGCGCGGCGCATGCCGAGCGCCACGTTGTGTTCTTCCGAACCGCGCTTGTCGGCATGGCCGACCACCGCGACCCGCGTGGTGCCGATCTCCGCCATGTACTCGGCGATCCTGCGGACCAGCGGCCGGTACTCGGCCTTGATCGCGGCGCTGTCGGTTTCGAACAGGAACGTGCCGATCAGCGGCCAGTCCGTCATCCCGACCACCGTGCTCGCCGGATCCTGCGGATTGGCGCGCACGCTGATGCGCAGCGCGGAGGCGACGGCCGGCGGCAGTTTCGCCACCAGCGCGTCGCGCACCACGACCGCACGCTCGAAGGCGAGCAGGTCGCTGTCGCCCTCGGCGGCGACGATCACCTCGCCGCCCCCGAACTTCTGCGTGGTCTCGGCCATCCTGTCGATCGCCTCGCGGTACTCGGGGCGGATCTCGGCGCTGCCCGGCGCGAACATCACCGAACCCAGCTCCATCTCCACCGCCTTCGTGCCGCCCTCGAACGTGCCCTGCACCAGCTTCACGCCGAAGTCGAAGCGCGCCGGCAGGCCCGGGGTCACGCGCTTCACCAGCGGATTGTCCGTGGTGAAGGTGGTGCCCGGCGGCAGCGTGGCCGGATCGACCTTGAGGATGATGTTGCGACCGCGTTCCCAGCGTCCGCCGTTCATGCCGGTCAGGTGGTAGCGGCCGTGCTGGTCGGTTTCGACCAGGATGCCTTCCACCGTCGCGATGCGCACGCCCGGAACGCCGCGTTCGCCTTCGTCCTGCAGGCCGTTGCCGTTGGTGTCGTTGAACACCGTACCGACGATCAGCGATTCCTCCAGCATCGGGTCGCCCGTCAGCTGCACGTCGGCCGTGGCCACGTTCGAGACCACCGAGCCGTTGTCCTCGACCACCGCACTGTTGGTGTGGATGCCCGGGCGGACGCCCGCGCCCACGCGCAGCAGGTAGGTGATCGTGGCGCGGCCTTCGCCGGGGATGTCGATCCGGTCGACGCGGATCGGGTAGGTCCCGACCAGGCGACCGCTGTTGTCGGCATCGGCCACCGTCAGCGAACCCTCGACGTAGGTGAAGCCCGCCGGCGGCGTGTCGACCAGCGTGCCGTCGACCACCTGGGTCTGGCTCGTGTTCTGCATCGTCACCGTGTAGCGCACCAGGTCGCCGACCTTCACGTCGCGCGGCGAAGCCACCTTGACCACGCGCACCGTGGCCGGCGCGGCATTCACCGCCACCACCGCCGTGCTGGTCGAGCTGACCGTCTGCGCCAGGCCCGAGGACGTGCCCGTGGCCGTGACCACGTTGTCCAGGGTCGGGCCGACCGTGGTGATGTCGCTGTCGGTCAGCGTGTAGGTGTAGCTGTTGCAGGCCGCCGTCTGGCCCGGGGCCAGGGTCGTCGGCGCGCAGGTCAGCGCCACCGCGGCGCGGCCTTCCAGGCTGTCCATCACCGAATCCAGCGTGAGCGTGACGTTGCCGGTGTTGGTCACCGTGACCGCGTACGTGATCACGTCGCCCACGTCGGCCGCGCCGGCCACGCCACCATCGGTGGTGAGCGTCGCCGTCTTGGTCGCGGCGATCGCCGGCGTGCGCGCGATCACCGTGGTGGTGCTGTCCGGCGGCGACACCGTGGTTCCGCCGCCCGGCAGGCTGCCGGTCGCGGTCGCGGTGTTCACCACCTGGCCCGCATCCACCTCGGCCTGGGTCAGCGTGTGGATACCGGTGCAGGTCGTCGTCGCACCCGGCGCCAGCGTGGTCACCGGGCAGGTCGCCGGCGCATCCAGCAGGGCGTCGTCGATCACCAGGCCGGTGATCGTCACGTTGCCGGTGTTGGTCACCACGAAGCTGTACGGGATCGTCGAACCGGCGGTGCTGCCGCTCGGCGTGCCGGCGATCTTGTCCAGCGCCAGGCCCGGCTGGGCCGACACCACCACCGTCGCCACCGCGGTATCGCAGTTGGTCGGGTTGAGGACTTCGCAGATCGTGTACGGATAGGTGTACGTGCCCGCTTCGGTGTTCGGCGCGACCGTGATCGTGCCGTCCGGGTTCATCGTGATGCTGCCCGAGGTCGGCGTCGGCGCCGTGCCCGGGGTCAGCGTCACGTCGGCCGGATTCACCGCCACGCCGTTCAGCGTGTCGTTGCCGAGCACCGAGGCCGTGGTGCCGCCGGTCACGCCGTCCACCGCAGCGAAGCTGTCGTCGACCGCGTCGATCGGCGCCACGGCCACCGTCACCGTGATGGTCGCGGTGTCGCAGTTGGTCGGATTCAGCGCTTCGCAGATCTGGTAGACGATCGTGTAGGTGCCCGCCGGTGTGCCGGCCGGGACGCTCACCACGCCCGTCGCCGGATCCAGCGTCGGCACCGGGCCGCCACCGATCGGCGTCGCCGGCGTCACCACCGAACCGGTGATGTCGGCCGGGTTCACCGCGACACCGTTGAGGGTGTCGTTGGCGTAGGCATTGCCCACGCTGGCGTTGCCGGTCGCACCGTTCACCGGGCCGAAGCCGTCGTCGACCGCATCGATCGGCGCCGCGTCGACCGTCACCGTGATGGTGGCGGTGTCGCAGTTGGCCGGATTCAGCGCTTCGCAGATCTGGTAGACGATCGTGTAGGTGCCCGCCGGCGTACCGGCCGGGACACTCACCACGCCCGTCGCCGGATCCAGCACCGGCACCGGGCCGCCACCGATCGGCGTCGCCGGCGTCACCACCGTACCGGTGATGTCCGCCAGGTTCACCGCGACACCGTTGAGGGTGTCGTTGGCGTAGGCGTTGCCCACGTTCGCGTTGCCGGTCGCACCGTTGACCGGGCCGAAGCCGTCGTCGACCGCATCGATCGGCGCCGCGTCGACCGTGATCGTCACCGTCGTCGTGCTGCAGTTGGTCGGATTGAGCTGCTCGCACAGCGTGTACGTGATCGTGTACGTGCCGGCCGGCGTGCCCGCAGGCACGTCCACCAGACCCGTCGCCGGATTCAGCACCGGCACCGGACCGCCACCGATCGGCGTCGCCGGGACCACGTTCGTGATCGAGGTGTTCGCCAGCGTCGCCGGGTTGCCGTCGAGCGTGTCGTTGGTCAGCACATTGACCACACCCGTGGCACCCGTGGCGCCATTGATGCCGGTCGCCG
>JAHCAU010000024.1 GCA_019634715.1 Lysobacter sp. | reverse complement strand
CGTCCTCGACGAGACCGACTCGGGCCTCGACGTCGACGCGCTGCGCATCGTCTCCGAGGGCGTCAACCGCTACAAGGAGCAGGAGAACGGCGGGGTGCTGTTGATCACCCACTACACGCGCATCCTGCGCTACATCAAGCCCGACTTCGTGCACGTCTTCGTCGACGGCCGCATCGTCGAATCCGGCGGCCCGGAACTCGCCGAAGAGCTCGAGGCCAACGGCTACGAGCGCTTCACGAGCGGCGCGACCGCCTAGACCGACCGCCGAGGAGGCAGCGTGAGCATCGCCCAGACGACCGCCGCGACGACGCCGGGCCCGCTCGACGTGGTCGCGCTTCGTGCGGACTTCCCGATCCTGGCGCGCCGGGTGCGCGACGGGAAGCCGTTGGCCTACCTGGACTCCGGGGCGACGTCGCAGCGCCCGCTGCAGGTCCTTGACGCCGAGCGGGACTTCCTGCTCAACCACAACGCGGCCGTCCACCGCGGCGCCCATCAGCTCGCCGAGGAGGCGACCGACGCCTACGAGTACGCGCGGGAGACGATCGCGCGGTTCGTCGGCGCCGGCACCGACGAGATCGTGTTCACCAAGAACGCGACGGAGGCGATCAACCTCGTCGCCTATGCGCTGTCGGACGACCGGGCCGCCGACGTTTTCGGGGGCAAGCCGCTCGGGCCGGGCGACACGGTAGTGATCACCGAGTTGGAGCACCACGCCAACCTGGTGCCGTGGCAGGAAGTCTGCCGGCGCACCGGGGCGACGCTGCGCTGGTACGGCGTGACCGACGACGGCCGGATCGACCTGGACTCGCTGCAGCTTGACGACTCGGTGCGCATCGTCGCGTTCACCCATCAGTCCAATGTCACCGGGGCGGTGGCCGACGTTGCCGAGCTGGTGCACCGGGCGCGTGCGGTGGGGGCGCTCGTCGTCCTCGACGCGTGCCAGTCGGTGCCCCATCTGCCGGTGGACTTCGCCGCGCTCGACGTCGACTTCGCCGCCTTCTCCG
The DNA here is from genome assembly GCA_019634715.1 of Lysobacter sp. Classification (GTDB taxonomy): domain Bacteria; phylum Pseudomonadota; class Gammaproteobacteria; order Xanthomonadales; family Xanthomonadaceae; genus Lysobacter_I. The sequence goes on along the minus strand of JAHCAU010000024.1, from coordinate 53,410 downwards.
GTCATAAGATGTTCGGCCCGTCCGGTGTCGGCGTCCTCTACGGCAAGGCGGCGCTGCTCGACCGGCTGCCGCCGTTCTTGACCGGCGGATCGATGATCGAGACGGTCACCATGGAGGCGTCGACGTATGCGCCGCCGCCGCAGCGCTTCGAGGCCGGAGTGCCGATGACCTCGCAGGCCGTGGCCCTCGGCGCTGCCGTGGACTACCTCAGCGCAGTCGGAATGGACGCGATCGCCGCACACGAGCACGAGCTGACCGCCGCCGCCTTGGCGGAGCTGGGCGGCATCGAGGGTGTGCGGATCATCGGGCCGACGCAGGCCGTCGACCGCGGTGGGGCGGTCAGTTTCGTCGTCGACGGCGCGCATGCGCACGACCTCGCGACCCTGCTCGACCTCGAAGGCGTCGCGGTGCGCTCGGGCCAGCATTGCGCGCATCCGCTGCTGCAGTTCTACGGCGTGCCCGCGACCTGCCGCGCCTCGTTCGCGTTCTACAACACCCACGACGAGATCGAACGCTTCGCCGCCGCGCTGCGCAAGGTGCGCAGCCTGCTTGCCTGATTCCCACGACACCATGACCACGCTCGCCTTCCGCACCGCCACCGACGCCGACATCCCCGCGCTCATCGACCTGGTGACCTCGGCCTATCGCGGCGACGCCAGCCGTACCGGCTGGACCACCGAGGCCGACCTGCTCGACGGCCAGCGCATCGACGCCGACATGCTGCGCGCCGATCTCGACCGCCCGCGCAGCCGCATCCTGGTCGCGGAAGACGCCGGCCGCATGGTCGCCTGCGCGCACATCGCACAAGAGGATGCGGACGACGGCGTGCCCACCGCCTACTTCGGCATGTTCTCGGTCGATCCATCCCTGCAGGGCGGCGGTGTCGGCAAGGGGGTCCTGGCCGAGGGCGAGCGCGTCGCCCGCGAGACGCTTGGCTGCACGCGCATGCGCATGACCGTGATCGACTGCCGCGACGAACTGATCGCGTACTACCTGCGTCGCGGCTACGTACGTACCGGCGTCACCAGGCCCTTCCCCTACGGCGATGCCCGCTACGGCCTGCCGAAACGACCCGACCTGCGTTTCGAAGTCCTCGAGAAGCTTCTCGAAAAACCACTCGCCCCGGCCATGGAGTCCACCCGATGAGCGACTGGGTCTTCGTCTGCCCCACCTCGCAGCTGCTGCCCGGCGAGAAAGCCGTCGCCTGGGACGGCGACACAGCGATCGTCGTCGTGAACCTGGACGGCGAGTTCTACGCGCTGGAAGACCGCTGCACCCATGACGAGTTCGAGCTGTCCTCGGGCGAGGTCGACAGCACCGAGGGCAGCATCACCTGCGTGCTGCACGGCGCCCGCTTCTCGCTGCGCGACGGCGCCGCGCTGTGCCCGCCAGCCTACGAACCGGTGGCCAAGTTCCCGGTGAAGGTCGAAGACGGCCTGGTCTGGACGCGCGACGACCGCGACTGAAGCCCTGAGGCCAGGAACGACGTGGGCGGGGCCGCGAGGCGCCCGCCTTTTTCATGCCCGCACGGCAGCCCGGCATCATGAGACATTGTTGCAATTGAGAACAATTATCATTACGATGCGGTCCGATTCAGCCCGGTGCTGAGTCGCTCCCGCAGGCACGACAGCCAACGATCGCAGCCAGCCATCGCCGCCCGGGACCATCGTCGCGCCGCTCGCCGCAGCGCGCCCTTCGTCCGTCTCCGATCGATGCCCATGCCCGCCCATCCCGCGAAATCCGGTCTCGCAGTCGCCGTGCTGCTCGCCCTCTCCTCCACCGTCCACGCCGACGCCACGACCGACAACGCCGCGGATGCCGACCTCGACGCGCAGACCATCGACAAGGTCGAAGTGCACGGCTCGCGCATGAGCAAGGCGCAGTCGCCGAAGTACACCGAGTCGCTGCAGGACACGCCGCAGACGATCACCGTGGTCACCAAGGACGTGATGGACCAGCAGAACCTGCTCGGCCTGCGCGACGTGCTGAGCACCCTGCCCGGCATCACCTTCGGCGCCGGCGAAGGCGGCGGCGGCTACGGCGACAGCATCAACCTGCGCGGCTTCACCGCGACCAGCGACATCACGTCCGACGGCCTGCGCGACAGCGCGCTGTACACCCGCAGCGATACCTTCAACCTCGAATCGATCGAACTGGTGAACGGTGCGAACTCGGCCATGTCCGGCGCCGGCTCGGTCGGCGGCAACATCAACCTGGTCGGCAAGACCGCGCGCGAAGGCGATTCGCATGCCTTCACCCTCGGCGCCGGCACGGACCGCTACGGCCGCATGACCGCCGACAGCAACTTCGACTTCGGCAACGGCACCGCCCTGCGCCTGAACGCGATGGTCCACGAGAACGACGTACCCGGCCGCGACCACGAGCGCTACAGCCGCTGGGGTATCGCCCCGTCGCTGGCCTTCGGCCTCGGCACCGACACGCGCTTCACCCTGAGCTACCTGCACCAGGAAGACGACAACACCCCGCAGTACGGCGTGCCGTACGCGCTCAACGCCTACAACGACGGCCCGCTGCCGGGCATCGATCCGTCGGCCTACTTCGGCTATCGCAACATCTCCCGTCAGGAGATCGAAGTCGATTCGCTGACCGGCACCTTCGTCCACGACTTCAGCGATGCGCTGTCGTTGCGCAGCATCGCGCGCTGGCAGCGCGTCGACCAGGTCTCCAACGCGACCGGGCTCGGCGGCACCTGGTGCCTCGACGATGGACGCAACCCCTACACCGGCGCCGCCTGCGCAGGCGGCCAGCCCGCCGGTACCTGGCTGCCCAGCAGCGGGCCGCGCGGCCTCGTCCGCGATACCCGCAACACCATCGCGGTCAGCCAGACCGACCTGACCGCGCGCTTTTCCACCGGCAGCGTCGCGCATGCGCTGGTGGCGGGCGTGTCGTTCTCGAAGGAGACCTTCGAGCTCGAGTCCGGCGGCGTGTTCTTCAACGCCGATGGCAGCCCCCTGCCCAATACCTCGGCCGGCTATCCGTACCAGACCTTCCGCAATCCGTACAACATCTGGACCGGGCCGGTGAACTACTTCCGCAGCGGCAAGTCGGAAGGCGAACTGGAGAACCAGTCGCTGTACGTGTTCGACACCCTGAAGTTCGGCGAGCGCTGGCTGCTCAATCTCGGCGCGCGCTACGATCGCAACGACGGCTCGACCACGACCTGGCCGGTGTCGACGGCCAACGCCACGCGCGGCCAGATCACCGGCGCGCCGACGGTGGCGCGCAACGACGAGGACCTGTTCTCGTACCGCGCGGGCCTGGTGTTCAAGCCGATCGAACAGGTCAGCACCTATCTGTCCTACGCGAACAGCAAGACGCCGTCGAAGGCCTCGGTCAACGGCAGCTGCACCGCGACCAGCACCACCGGCACCGCCAACTGCAAGGTCGAGGCCGAAACCGCGGTCAACGCCGAGCTGGGCGCGAAGTGGGACGCCATCGAGGGCCGCCTGGCATTGACCGCCGCGCTGTTCCGCAACGAGCGCCAGAACTACCGCGTCGCCGATCCGGACCCGGCCAACCTCAGCGGCGAACAGGCGCTCGACGGCAAGGCGCGGGTCGACGGCATCGCCCTGGGCGTGGCCGGCAACATCACCCGCGAATGGGCGGTGTACGCCAACTACACCTTCCTCGACAGCGAAGTGCTCAGCGGCGTGTCCGATTACTGCCTCCGCAATCCGAACACGCAGATCGTCGCCGGTACGGCCGTCAACGCCGACGGCCGCGCCTGCGCCAACAGCGTGTTCTTCCGCGACCCGACCCGGGGCAACGAACTGACCAGCACGCCGCGCCACTCCGGCAGCGTCTGGACCACCTATGCGCTTGACAAGTGGACCTTCGGTTTCGGCAGCACCTACCAGGGCAGCTTCCTCACCCAGAACAGCAGCCTGCCGACGGTCAACGGCGCGATCACCGCCGCTACCCTGGCCAACCCGAACGCGGCGCCCCTGTACCGCACGCAGGGTTACTGGGTACACCGCGCCATGGTCGCCTACCAGGTCAACGACCGCCTCGGCCTGCAGTTGAATATCAACAACCTCACCGATGAGGCGTACTACCTTCGCATCCGCAACACCGCGACCAGCGGCTGGGCGACGCCTGGCGAGGGTCGTTCCGCGACGCTGACGGCCACCTACAAGTTCTGACCTGCCGGCCCCGATCTCCCCATGCTCCTCGCCATCCCCGACGTCCTCACTCCCGAACAGGTCGCGCGCGCGCGCGGCCTGCTCGACGCCGCCGACTGGGCCGACGGCAAGGTCACCGCCGGCTACCAGTCGGCGCAGGCGAAGGACAACGCGCAGTTGCCGGAGCAGTCGCCGGTGGCGCGCGAGCTCGGCCGGATGATCCTCGATGCGCTGGCGAAGAACGACACCTTCTTCGCCGCGGCGCTGCCGAAGCGCATCTATCCGCCGCTGTTCAACCGCTACAGCGGCGGACAATCCTTCGGCTACCACGTCGACAACGCGGTGCGCTACGACCGCAGCGGCGGCAGTGCCGAGCCGGTACGCACCGACCTGTCGGCGACGCTGTTCTTCAGCGCGCCCGAGGACTACGACGGCGGCGAGCTGATCATCGAAGACACCTACGGCACGCAGCGCGTCAAGCTGCCGGCCGGCAGCCTGGTGCTGTACCCCAGCACCAGCCTGCACCAGGTCACGCCGGTCACGCGCGGCGCGCGCGTGGCCTCGTTCTTCTGGCTGCAGAGCATGATCCGCGACGACGGCCATCGCCGCCTGCTGTTCGACCTCGACCTGTCGATCCGCCTGCTGACCCGCGACCATCCCGGCCATCCTTCGCTGGTGCGCATGACCGGCGTGTATCACAACCTGCTGCGGCAGTGGGCGGAAACGTGAATCCGTCGCCCGTCGGCAATGTCGCCGCCGCGCAGCAGCGTCGCGGCTTCTGGCTGCGCACCCTGCACCAGTGGCACTGGATCAGCGCCGCGGCCTCGCTCGCCGGCATGCTGCTGTTCGCGATCACCGGCATCACGCTGAACCACGCGGCTTCGATCGAAGCCGAACCCGTCGTCGTACAGAAGCACGCCACGCTGCCGCCGAAGGTGCTCGCTGCCCTGGGCAGGCGCGAACAAGGCGAGGCGCCGCTGCCGGCGCGGGTGGAGGACTGGCTGGATGCGCAGCTGCGCATCGACCTGCGCGGGCGCCCGGGCGAGTGGTCGCCGGAAGAGGTGTATCTGTCGCTGCCCACGCCGGGTACCGATGCCTGGCTGAGCATCGACCGCGCCACCGGCGAAGTCGAATACGAACGCACCGATCGCGGCTGGATCGCCTATTTCAACGACCTGCACAAGGGCCGCAACAGCGGTGCCGCGTGGCGCTGGTTCATCGACCTCTTCGCCGTCGCCTGCGTGCTGTTCTGCATCACCGGCCTGCTGCTGCTGCAGATGTACGCCCGGCAGCGACGCAGCACCTGGCCCTGGGTCGGCCTCGGCATCGTGCTGCCGGCGCTGCTCGCCCTTCTCTTCATCCACTGAGGTTCGTCGTCATGTCGTTCCGCGGAACTTCCCTGCTGTCCATGCCCGTCACCGTGAGCCTCGCCATCGGCGCCGGCCTCGCCCTGCCCGCCTACGCCGCCGAGCTGAAGATCGACATCGAGATCCCGAAGCTCAACGTCGCCGAGTACCACCGCCCCTATGTCGCGGTGTGGATCGAAGGCGCCGACCAATCGGTCGCGGCCAACCTCAGCGTCTGGTACCAGCAGCGCGCCAACAGCGAAGGCCACGGCACCAAGTGGCTGCCCGACCTGCGCCAGTGGTGGCGCCGCAGCGGACGCACGCTGAAGGTGCCGGTGGACGGCGTGACCGGCCCGACGCGCCCGGTCGGCAAGCACGCGCTCAGCTTCAAGGACAGCGATCCGCGCCTGGCCGGCCTCGCGCCGGGCCAGTACACGCTCGTCGTGGAGGCCGCGCGCGAAGTCGGCGGCCGCGAGCTGCTGAAGATCCCCTTCACCTGGAAGCCCAGGGTTCCGTTCACCGGCAGCGCCCAGGGCACCAGCGAACTCGGCGCGATCTCGCTGAAGATCGCCCCCTGATCCTTTCCCTTCTCCCCGAGGTCATGCGATGAAACTCCGTTCCCTCTTGCCTGCCGTGCTGGTCACCTCGCTCGCTGTCGCCCTGCTGCCGTTCGCCGCGTCCGCGCACAAGTCCTGGCTGCTGCCGTCGCAGACGGTCGTCGCCGGCGAAAAGCCGTGGGTCACCTTCGATGCCGCGGTGTCGAACGATCTGTTCCATCTCAACCACGTGCCGATCGCGCTGGACCGGCTCTCGATCACCGCGCCGGACGGTTCGCGCGGCGAAAGCGCCAATGGCGCCACCGGCAAGTTCCGCAGCGTGTTCGACGTGGAACTGAAGCAGGAAGGCACCTATCGCATCGCGATGCTCAACCAGGGCCTGTTCGCGAGCTGGGACGAGAACGGCAAGCCCAAGCGCTGGCGCGGCAGCGCCGAGACCTTCGCGACGGAAGTGCCGAAGGACGCGCCGAACCTGCAGGTCACGCAATCGATCGGCCGCGTGGAAACCTTCGTGACCCGCGGTGCACCGAACACCACGGCGCTCGAGTCGACCGGCGCGGGCATCGAACTGGTGGCCAAGACCCATCCCAACGACCTGTTCGCCGGCGAAACCGCCGAGTTCGCGCTGGTGATCGACGGCAAGCCCGCCGCCGGCCTGGAGATCGAGATCGTGCGCGGCGCCACCCGCTACCGCAACGCGCAGGAAGAGATCAAGGTCACCACCGGCGCCGACGGCAGCTTCCGCGTGACCTGGCCGCAGGCCGGCATGTACTGGCTGGAAGCCGCGACCGAAGACGAGCGCACCAGCGTGCCGCAGGCGAAGAAGCGTCGCCTGAGCTACGCCGCGACGCTCGAAGTGCTGCCGCAGTAAGCCTCGACGGAATCCGGCCGTGGCAGGCCCCGGGAAACCGGTCGCACTCGGTGGCGTGAGCCTCGCGGGTGCCACGATGGGCACGACGTGGTCGGTGCGCGCGTACTGCGCGCCGACCCGGAGCACGCATGCGCTGCACGCGATCGCCCAAGGCGCGCTCGACGAGGTCGTGACGCAGATGAGTCCATGGGTCGAGGACAGCGACCTGGTGCGCTACAACCACGCGGCGCCGGGCAGCGTGCACAGGCTGCCCGGCGCCTTCGCCGAGGTGCTGCGCTGCGCGCTCGACATCGCCGCGCGCAGCGACGGCGCCTTCGACCCCGCGCTCGGCGCACTGGTCGATGCCTGGGGCTTCGGTCCGTCGACACCGACGCAAGACGTTCCCGACGATGCCACGCTGACATCCTTGCGTGCGCAACGCGTCGACGCGCTCGCATCGCTGTTCGAGGACACCCCGCCACGCCTTCGCCAGCCCGGCGGCGTGACGCTCGACTTCTGCGCGATCGCGAAGGGGTACGGTGCCGACCTCGTCGCGCGTCGCCTGCGCGACGCCGGCATCGCCGCCGCGCTGGTCGAAGTCGGCGGCGAGTTGTACGGCTGCGGTCGCAAGCCCGACGGCACGCGGTGGCGTGTGGTCGTGGAAGGCTGCGCCGAGGAATCCGAACCCCTGCCCGGCATCGAACCGCCGCCACTGCGTACCGTCGAACTGGACGGCTTGGCGATCGCCACGTCCGGCGACCGCTGGCATGCGTTCGAACACGAGGGCCGACGGCTGTCGCACACCCTCGATCCGCGCAGTGGCCGGCCGGTGCACGATGCGCCGGTCGCGGTCAGCGTGATCGCCACCAGCGCGATGCAGGCCGATGCCTGGGCCACCGCGCTCACGGTGATGGGTGCCGAAGCCGGACTGGGCTTCGCGGAGCAGCACGGACTGGCCGCGCGCTTCCTCGTGCGCGAAGGCCTGCGCCTGGTCGAACGCGCGTCGTCGCGCTTCGACAGCCTGTCGGAGATCGCCGGATGAGCATGCCCGCCGCACAGCGCGCCTCGCCGCGCGCGCGGATCCTGCAGGCACTGCTGCTCGCGGCGCTCGCCGCCCTCGCCCTGTGGATGCCGACCTGGCAGGCCGCGCCCTGGCCGTCGATGCCCGCATCCGGCTCGAAACTGGCCATCGCTGGCGGCGTGCTGCTCGCCTACCTGCTCGGCTGCGCATATTTTCTGCGCGAGGATCGCGGTTCGATGCCTGTTTCCGGCACCGAACCCGCGCGCGAGACCTCGCTGCGCGTGCTGTACGCCAGCCAGACCGGTTTCGCGCAACGCCTGGCCGAACTGAGCACCGACAGCCTGCGCGCCGCCGGTGCGGCACCTGCGCTGTCGTCGCTCGACGCGCTGCCCGTGGCCCGCCTCGCCGCCAGCGAAACGGCCCTGTTCATCGTCAGCACCACCGGCGAAGGCGACCCGCCGGACAACGCATTGGCCTTCGCCGTCGAGGCGATGCCGACCACGCCCGACCTCACACGACTGCGCTATGCCCTGCTCGCGCTCGGCGATCGTCGCTATGCGCGCTACTGCGCCTTCGGCCACGCGCTCGACGAATGGCTGCGCCGCTGCGGCGCAACGCCGCTGTTCGACCTGGTCGAGGTCGACAACGGCGACGGCGGCGCACTGCGCCGCTGGCAGTACGAGATCGCACAGCTCGCCGGGGCCGGCAGCGCAGCGATCGAACAGGCGGACTGGGCCACACCCGATTACCAACCCTGGACGCTCGTATCGCGCGAGCGGATCAACCCCGGCAGCGTGGGCGGCCCGGTGCACGACATCCGGCTGCGCGCGCGCGGCGCGATGCCGCGCTGGACCGCGGGCGACCTGGTCGAGATCGGCCCGGAACACGGCGCTGCCTCGGTGGCCGCATGGATGCGCGCGCACGGCATCGACGAGCGCATGCTCGACGATGCGCAGGGCCGCGAACCGCTGTCGGCACGGCTGGCGCGCTCGCGGTGGCCCGAACTTCGCGAAGGCGAAGACATCGCCGCGCTCGCTGCGCGCCTGGAGCCGCTGCCGCATCGCGAATATTCCATCGCCTCGATTCCCGAGGACGGCGACCTGCGCCTGCTGGTGCGGCTGGCGCAGCGCGCCGACGGCGAATACGGCCTCGGCAGCGGCTGGCTGTGCCTGCATGCGCCCGCGGAGGCCACGATCCGCCTGCGCATCCGCAGCAATCCCGGTTTCCATCCCGGGCCGGACGATGCGCCGCTGATCCTGATCGGCAACGGCACCGGCCTGGCGGGCCTGCGCGCGCACCTCGCGCAGCGCGCACGGTCGGGCGGACAGCGCGTCTGGCTGCTGTTCGGGGAGCGCCGGCGCGAACACGACCTGCACTACGCCGACGAGCTCGATGCGTGGGTCCGCGACGGCGTGCTCGCGCGCACGGACTACGCGTTCTCGCGCGATCCTGCACACCCGCGCTACGTGCAGGACGCGCTGCGCGAGGCCGGCGACACGCTGCGCACGTGGATCGGCGACGGCGCGCACCTGCGCGTCTGCGGCAGCGCCGCGGGCATGGCGACCGGCGTCGACGAGGCCCTGCGCGACCTCCTCGGCGACGCGACCGTGGACGCCCTGCGCCGCGACGGCCGCTACCGCCGCGACGTGTACTGATCGGGGCGGCAGCGCGTCAGTATTGGGCCGGCGTCGCCGCGCGCGTGACCTGGTGCCGGTAGTTCGCCGGCCCGAGCAGGTCGATGCCGCATTCCAGCCGCGACAGCCAGTCCAGCATCCGCGCCATCGCCTCGCCCTGGAACGGCATGCCGTGCTGCGGCACGATCATCGCCGGTGCCAGGTCGCGGACCATGTCCACCCACAGCCGCAGCGCGCGGTTGCTGCCCATGTAGCGCCGGTGGAATCCTTCCATGCACGGCCGGTAGGCCTCGAAATCCTCGACGAAGGCGTATTCGCGGCCGCTCGGGACCAGGCCGGAACAGACGTCGCCGGAAAACAGGATGCGGCTGGTCGGGTCGTAGAACGACAGGTTCCCGACCGAATGCAGGAAGTGCGCCGGCAGGGCAAGGATCTGCGCGTCGCCCAGCGGGATGCGCGCGCCCTCGTCGTCGACCAGCAGGTAGCGCTCGCGCCCGGCGTTCTCCATGTAGTGCGGCACCAGGTGCGGCACGAACCGTCCCCAGAGCTTCGAGCAGACCACCGTGGCCTTGGTGTACAGCAGCCACTTGTCGATCGCGCCGATGATGTCCGGATCCTGGTGCGAGCACAGGATCAGGCCGATCTGGTGCGGGCGCACGTCGCGACCCAGCGCCAGCACCAGCGGGTTGTAGAGCAGTGCGCCGCCCGGATCCAGCAGCGCCGAGTCTTCGCCGTGCTTGATCAGGAACTGGTTGGCCTGCACGCCGTCGTCGCCACGCACCAGATCGTTGTAGGCGACGCAGCGATGCTCGCCGGACTCGTAAAGCACGAAGCCCATGGCTGTCGTCCTTGGAAGATAAGGGGTGACGCAGGGTATGGGCGCGCCCCGTGCCGGGTCTTGATCCCGATCAATTCATCGCGGCAACCGCGGATCGACGACCACGAAACGGGATGACGGCCAGCGGCGGCTGGCCGCCGCGTCGCAGTGCGCCGTCCGATCGATCGATGCGATCGATGGCGCACTGCCCCGCCGACGCTTCAATCGCCGCGTGGACGGACGCGGATCACCAGCACTTCGCCGCCGCCGTCGAGCGCGAAGCGCGCCCGCGCCGCGCCGGCCGGGAACAGCAGGGTGTCGCCGGTACCGGCGTGCTGCCGGGCATCGGTCCCGGTGGCATGCGCATGACCCGAGAGCACATGCACGGCCCAGGTGTCGCCGGGTTCGGCGAACACCACCATCGAGCCCACCAGCGGGCGATGCCACAGCTCGGCATCGATGCGCTCGCGCCGCCACATCAGGTTGAAATCGTGGGTGAGGCCGTCGACGAGCTCGCCGCGCGCCGTGCGTTCGCCGGCGAAGCGCACGCGACCGTGCGGCGGCAGCACCTCGCGCGTTTCGCCGTCGTCGAAGTGCAGGCGCACGCCATGCCCGTGCAGCAGCACCAACTCCCGTTCGATACCCGGAAACGCCGAGAAAGGACCGTCCTGCTCGATCTCCGCGATCGACAGGCGCCAGTCCCAGTCGTCGCCGCCCTCGGGCCAGCGCAGGATCTCGCGCGTCCAGCCGAAGCCGTTGCGCCAGCGCTCGCGGCGATAGTCGTGGGCGGGAATCAGGCGAAGCTGCGGTGTCATGGGCACTCCGGGCGCGATGCGGCGGAGTGTAGCAATCCGCTTCGAACGGGGCCGCTTCGAACGGGGTCAGGTCCACTTCCCGGGAAGTGGACCTGACCCCGTTTGCGGGCCCCGTGTGGGGACAACCCGGTTTCGCGCGACTCAGCGCTTCTTCGGCGCAGCCGCTGCGGCTGCCGTCGGTGCCTTGCCGGCGACCGGACGCGCCGCAGGGGCGGCCGGTGCCGCGCCGCCGACCACGATCAGGTCGCGGTTGCGCTCGACCGTCTTCAGGCCGATGCCGTCGACCTGGGCGAGCTGCTCGGCGCTGCGGAACGGCCCGTTCTGCTTGCGGTAGGCCACGATCGCCTCGGCCTTGGCCGGGCCCACGTTGACCAGCACGCGGTCGAGCGTGGCGGCGTCGGCGCTGTTGATGTTGACCTTCTCGGCGGCGAGCGCGCCCAGGCTCAGGCCCAGCGACAGGGCGGCGGTGGCGAGGATGCGGGCGGTGTTGGACAGGTTCATGCGGATCTCCTTGGGATGGGTTGGATCGACTGGATGGGTTGGATGCGTGGGGTTCGTCCCGCGTCCGCAGCGGCCGGTGTTGCGTGGCGTCCGCTGCGTCGCGTCGACAGGGACAGTGTCCGGATCCGGGCCCTCCCGCCCCATCGCCGGACCACCCGCCGTCGCCTCCGGAAAATCCCCTCGCCCGTGTCGGAAAAACCCGACCCCCGCCAAGCCGCGTAGAATCCGGGGTGCCTTTTCCGCCGCCGGACCCGCCCCATGGACATCAGTCGCATCGAACATTTCGTTGGCCGCAAATGGGACGAGGAAATCGTTCCCCAGCTGATCGAATACATCCGCATTCCCAACAAGTCGCCGATGTTCGACAAGGACTGGGTCGCCAACGGGCACATGGATGCGGCGGTCGATCTGATGACGACCTGGGCGCGCGCGCAGGACGTGCCCGGCATGCAGGTCGAGGTGGTGCGCCTTGAAGGCCGCACGCCGCTGATCTTCATCGACATCCCGGCCAGCGCCGATGCCGGTACCGGCGACGACTGCATCCTGCTCTACGGCCACCTCGACAAGCAGCCGGAAATGACCGGCTGGGACGAGGATCTCGGCCCGTGGACGCCGGTGCTCAAGGGCGATCGTCTCTACGGCCGCGGCGGCGCCGACGACGGCTACGCCATCTACGGCTCGCTGACCGCGATCCTCGCGCTGCACGAGCAGGGCATCCCGTACGCGCGCTGCGTGGTGATGATCGAAGCCTGCGAGGAATCCGGCAGCTACGACCTGCCCGCCTACGTCGATCATCTCGCGCCGCGCATCGGCAAACCCTCGCTGGTGGTCTGCCTGGATTCGGGTTGCGGCAACTACGAACAGCTGTGGTGCACCACCTCGCTGCGCGGCCTGGCCGGCGGCAACCTCAAGGTCAAGGTGCTCGACGAAGGCGTCCACTCCGGCGACGCCTCCGGCATCGTGCCGTCGAGTTTCCGCATCCTGCGCCAGTTGCTGTCGCGGATCGAGGACGAGAACACCGGGCGCGTGCTCATCGAAGGCATGCAGGTGGAGATTCCCGCCGACCGCCTGGCCCAGGCGAAGACCTGCGCCGAAGTGCTGGGCACCGCGGTCTACGACAAGTTCTCGTTCCTGCCCGGCATGACGCCGATGCACGACGACTTGACCGAACTCGTGCTCAATCGCACCTGGCGTCCGGCGCTGTCGGTCACCGGTGCCGACGGCTTGCCGCCGCTGTCGTCCGCAGGCAACGTGCTGCGCCCGTTCACCGCGGTGAAACTCAGCCTGCGCCTGCCGCCCACGCTCGACGGCAAGCTCGCCGGGCAGATGCTGAGCGAAGTCCTGCTGCGCGACCCGCCCTGCGGCGCGCAGGTCTCGCTGCAGCTCGAAAAGGATTCCACCGGCTGGAACGCGCCGACGCTCAGCCCGTGGCTGGAACAGGCCATCGACAGCGCCAGCCGGGCCTTTTTCGGCAAACCCGTGATGTACATGGGCGAAGGCGGCACCATTCCGTTCATGGGCATGCTCGGCGAGAAATTCCCCGGCGCGCAGTTCATGATCACCGGCGTGCTCGGCCCGCAGTCGAACGCGCACGGCCCGAACGAATTCCTCGACATCCCGATGGGCAAGCGCGTCACCGCCTGCGTGTCGCAGGTGATCGCCGAGCATCGCAACGCCAGCCAGCGCGGCGAAACCACCGGTGTCGCCGCCGTGGCCGGCGGCCACCACCACGGCGAGCACGGCTGCTGCTGATCGGGCTCCGGCCGATCGCGTCGCAGCCATCGGCCATGGCCGGCCGCTGCGCCGCACCATCGCTGATAGGATCGGGACGCGGCCCCTGGCCGCATCCCGTTTCATGCGTCTTCCACCGCACAGGAGAAGCAAGCGATGAGCGGCATCCTCTACACGATCCTGATCGGCGCAGTCATCGGCATCCTCGCCCGGCTGATCAAACCCGGCGCCGACCCGATGGGCTGGATTCTCACCATCGTCCTCGGCATCGCCGGCGCCTGGCTCGGCAGCTACATCGCACCGATGCTCGGCCTGTCCGGGGGTATTCCCGGATTCGCGGTGTCCATCGCCTGCGCGGTGGCGCTGCTGTTCCTGTTCGAACTGGTCCGCAAGAAATCGAGATAGAAACCGGATGCAAACCGGATAATCGCGAAGCGCCGTCGCAGCGCGCGTTCGCGAATCCCGGGAGCCGGCGACGGCATGGCGTCGCCGGCATGACGTGATCGGCATTTTCTCTGCTGCGGACTGCAGACGCATCGCCGACGAAAACCGTATACGCGCCATGCGTCCCGGCATCCGTGCCCGACGGCGTATTCGTTTAAACGTTTGATTCTCCGCGAAAGCAGGGCAATCGCATGGCGGCCTCGATATTCCACCGCCCGAACCGGACCGCAGTTCGCCGCCCGGGCCCGCCGGCCGATACCACGCCTGCGTCCCAACCACGACACGCGGTCCGATGTTAACGTCGGATTGTCCGTCGATGTCCCGGCGGACACGGAATCGTTGGCGGAACCACGCGCAGGGGGCCGGCAGCCATTTGTTTTCGCAATATATCCAAGGAGTAGCTCATGTTGATTCAACACAGTCGCGCACTGCTGTATTCGATCCTTGCTCTGTTTGGATCGTTGCTGGCGAGTTCGCCGGCGAGTGCATGCTGTCCCAGCGGTGGCGTCGGCGAACCCGCGCCCTCCAACGGGCTCGGCCAGGTCAATCCGCCTTCGGTCGACCTGGCACCGCATTCACCGTGGCAGGTCTACGAATTCGAACGCGACGGTATTCGTTACCTGCAGATCAACGACAGCGCGGGCGTGGTCCGCGTCGCCGTCGGTCGCATCGACACGACGTTCTGGGTACTGCCGATCGGCGCCGATGCCGATCACGTCTCCGTGCAGGGCACGCATCGCCCCACTGGAGCGCAGACGCAGGTCTATCTCGGCCCGGACGTGGAGATCGTGCTGTACGAGGAAGGCGACCGTCAGGACTGGTGGATCGGGCTGCCCGCCTCGACTCACTGATCCACGGCGGCTTCGGTCAGCAGCACCGCAAGCTGGTGCCCATGGCGGCGCAGGAGGCCGCCATGGGCCTTGATCCGGGCATCCAGCAGCATGTGCGCGGTCTCGCCGGCATGCGACGTTTCCTGTTGCGTCGTGGGCACCGCCTCGACGTGCAGCACGATCCCGCGCCAGCGACGGCCGCTCCAGGCGCGCATGTTGATCCGGTACTCGTCGGGGTTGTAATCGGACAGCAGCGCCATCGCGTGGCAGATGCAGCGGTACGCGGTCAATTGCAGGTCGGTCGACAGCGCCTTCACCGGGCCGCGGAAGCCATAGCTGACCGGCGCGTCGCCTGCCCAGAAATCGCTGAACGCCTGGTTGTGCACGGCCTTGAACAGGCCGCCCTCCTCCAGCTGGATCGGATACAGCGCCATGGCCTGTTCGTCGAACGCCTGGCGATGGACCACGCCGCTGCTGTTGAGGTTCATCGCATCCTCGAAACGTCCCTGGCTCCTGAGCCAGTCGGCGAGCATCTTCCGTTCGCCGTCGAGCATCAGCTGCATCTGCGCCATGTAGAGCAGCTGTTCGCGCAGCATGTGCTCGGTCGTCGCGAAACTGGTGCGCGCCAGATGCTTGGCTTCCCGTTCGGCGACGCCGGAACGGCTGGCGTCCTGGTGCTGGCGCGTCATCGCCCAGCCGATCGTGAGCATGGCGGTCGCGGCGATCACCAGCGCCTGCTGCGCGATGAACACCCCCGAATCGTGCGCGCCCTCGAAACCGAAGTTCGGCAGGATCGCACCGACCGCGAGATTCCCGACCCAGGTTCCGAATGCCGCACCGCGCCATCCGTGCAGCAGGGTCAGGGCCACCGCCGGAGTGATCATGAGCATGAGCAGGCCCTGGCGGATGCCTACGGCCAGGTCCCGGTAGACATGCAGGGCCAGGTAGAGCGCGATCACCACGATCGCGGCGATCACCGCGTCACGCCGGAAGCGGCGCGTCAGGAACGACGGTTCGCGCCGCGTCATCCACAGCAGGCACGGCAGCAGGACGATCAGGATGCCGAGGTGGTAGCCGACGGAGACGCGCAGGAAGCCCTCGAACGAGTCCATCACGGTCGGCCCCGACAGGCCGAGGTTGACGATCCAGTTGCTGAAGGCGCCCCAGAAGGCCAGGCCGACCGCCACCAGCGGCAACCAGCGCACCAGTCCCACGAGGGAGCTCAGGCGCTTGTGCAGCAGGCCGGGCAGCAGCGCGATGGCAGAGATCAGCAGAAAGGGGCTGGCGTAGGCCCAGAGCTCGCCGTCGAAGCCCGCGCGCGGCACGCGCAGCAGCAGCAACGCGGCGATGTCGCCGACGAAGAGATAGGGCCAGTACCGGATCGGCAGAAGCAGCAGACCCGCGATGCGAAGACCGGCCGGAAGGAACCACTGGTCGAGGGAGCTGAACCAGGCCGCCAGATACGCAAAGCAGTAGACCACCGAAAATGCCAATCCTTTGGCGATGCTTTTCCACTTCGCATCTTCCATTGCATGTTCCTGCCGACCGCTGTGTGGGCGGCCCGCACACGCCTCTTCGGGTTGTTCGTCGTCAGCTTAATTTGCACAAAAACAGGGGATCGTCAAACGATTGCGCACACGTCCCCGACTACAGCGTGCCGACGACCGCACCGAGGATCCGCAGATCTGGTAACTCGGCCTGGGGGACCTGCACGCGGTCGATCGCCGGGTTCTGCCCGACCAGCAGCCAACCCTCGCGCCTGGCGAGGATCCGGCGGATGTCCGGACGCCCCCACAGCGTATAGGCGTACAGGCCGCCGTCGACCACGTCTTCGTGCCGGCACATGCTGGTATCGACCAGCACGAGCGCATTGCGGCGGATGTCCGGTTCCATCGCGCGGGACAGCTGGACCGCCCAGCGGACATGCTGGACCGGTGTCGGCCCGAGCTCGCGGCGGACCACGAATTCGGGCAGCCAGATGCGCACCGGCATGTCGGCGCGGGCGAAGCCGTCGAGGCGTTCCAGGGACACGTGGGCATCGGGCGTGCTGCCCGGGCGCAGGCCCTGCAGGGCCATCACCTGCTGCGCGGACTCGACGCGGAGCATCTGGTCGTAGGCGCGGCTGATGCGTTCGGGGGCGACCCCGAGCAGGGCCGCGATCGCCGGTGCGTGGTCGGCCGGGATGGGCCGGCGCCCCACGCGCCAGTGCGCCACGTTGTTGCGCCCGACCCGGGCGACCTCGGCGACCCGCGTATTGCTGGTGCCGGTCTCGTCCATCGCCTGCGTGAGCGCTTGTGCGTACTTGTCCATGGACCAACCCACCCGACTTCAGGGCGACAGGTTCGCATGATCCGGCGGCGATTGACAGGCATGTCAATTGTGCTAACTTCGAACCCGAAAGAGGTAACCGCCAGACATCCGGCGGTGCCGACGGCGGCACGAAGCCATCGATCGGCGACGGCGGTCACGCCGGCGCGCAGGCGCACAGGCGGCGACGCGGGCCCGGGGCCCGGCCGGACGCGGTGGCATGGGCACGGTCTTCACAGGGGAGGTGCAAGGTGGTGGTACAGACTTGCCGGATCGGGGGAACGGTCCGCATCGGCGAAGACATCCACGTCACGCTGCAGCGTCGGCTCAACGACCGCGTCACCGTCGGCGTCATCGCACCCGCCGGTACCCGCCTCCGCTTCGACAGCGCCTGCCTGCAGCCGATCGTGCTGCCGAGCGGCGCGCATGCCTACCTGTTCTCGCTGCTCCGCGTCCGCCGCTTCCGCATCGACGAGATCGAGATCGAGGTCTGGCTGCCCGGCGACGCCGTGCCGCTGGCCTTCGACTGCGAGGACTACATCCATTTCGGCATCCGCACGCCGCAGCCGCTGCGGATCACCTACGAGGAAGAAAACGAACGGCCGGCGCGGATCGCGCCCCGTCCACAGGCGTCGCCCGTGCAGCTCCGGAACTGAGCGCCCCGTCCTGACGGCGCGCTCGACACATGGTCCCGGAACGACAGAAGGCCCGGTGCGAACCGGGCCTTCATATTTGATGGATGCCTGCAGCGCCCGGCGCGGACGCTCAGGCCTGCAGGGTCAGCCCTGACCCAGGATCCGCCGCACCACCGCCTCGGCCAGGTCTTCCGGGGTGTGCGCCACGGTGTCCAGGCGCAGCTCCGGCGACACCGGCGCTTCGTACGGCGAATCGATGCCGGTGAAGTTGGGGATCTTGCCGGCACGGGCCTTGGCGTACAGGCCCTTCACGTCCCGGCCTTCGGCCACCTCCAGCGGCGTGTCGACATGGACCTCGACGAACTCGTCGCCTTCGAACAGCTCGCGCGCCATCTGCCGCTCGGCGCGGAACGGCGAGATGAAGCTGACCAGCACGATCAGGCCGGCGTCGACCATCAGCTTCGACACCTCGGCGACGCGGCGGATGTTCTCGACGCGGTCCTCCTCGCTGAAGCCCAGGTCCTTGTTGAGGCCGTGACGGACGTTGTCGCCGTCGAGGATGTAGGTGTGCAGGCCGAGCGCGGCGAGGCGCTTCTCGACGAGATTGGCCACCGTCGACTTGCCCGAACCCGAGAGGCCGGTGAACCACACGCAGCGCGGCGACTGCCCCAGGCTGCGGGCGCGCGCGGCCTTGTCCACTTCCAGGTGCTGCCAGTGGATGTTCGCGGCGCGGCGCAGGGCGAAGTCGAGGGTGCCGGCAGCGACGGTGCCGTTGGTCTGGCGGTCGATCAGGATGAAGGCACCGAGTTCGCGATTGTCCGCATACGATTCGAAGGCGACCGGCTGGTCGAGGTGCAGGTTGCAGTAGCCGACCTCGTTGAGTTCGAGATGCTTCGCCGCCAGGTGATCCTGCGTGTTCACGTCGACGCGATGCTTGATCTCGGTGATCGACGCGCCGACGGTGCGCGCGCCGATCTTCAGCCAGTACGGCCGGCCGGGCAGCAGCGCGTGCTCGCCCATCCACAGCACGTGCGCGGCGAACTGGTCGGCGACCTGCGCCGGTGCGCCACCTGCGGCGATGACGTCGCCGCGGCTGATGTCGATCTCGTCCTCCAGCGTCAGCGTGACCGCCTGGCCGGTGATCGCCGTGTCCAGGTCGCCGTCGCCGGTGACGATGCGCGCGATCTTCGAGCGGCGTCCGGACGGCAAGGCGACGATCTCCTCGCCCACGCGCACGCTGCCGGACACGAGGGTGCCGGCGAAGCCGCGGAAGTTCTGGTCGGGGCGGCAGACCCACTGCACGGGCAGGCGCAGGCCGAGGTCGCGACGCGCATGCGAGACGTCGATGGTTTCGAGATGCTCCAGCAGCGTCTCGCCCGCATACCAGGGCATGCGTTCCGAGCGCGACAGCATGTTGTCGCCGTTCAGCGCCGACAGCGGGATCGCGGTGACGTTCGGGATGCCGAGCTGCGCGGCCAGCGCGCGGTAGTCGTCGGCGATGCGCGAGAACACGGCCGGGTCGTGATCGACGAGATCCATCTTGTTCACCGCCAGCACCACGTGGCGGATGCCCAGCAGCGAGACGATGTAGCTGTGGCGGCGGGTCTGGGTGAGCAGGCCCTTGCGCGCATCGACCAGCACGATGGCGAGGTCGGCGGTGGAGGCGCCGGTGGCCATGTTGCGCGTGTACTGCTCGTGCCCGGGGCAGTCGGCGACGATGAACTTGCGCTGGTCGGTGCTGAAGAAGCGATAGGCGACATCGATGGTGATGCCCTGCTCGCGCTCGGCCTGCAGGCCGTCGACCAGCAGCGCGAAATCGATCTGCCCGTTCTGCGTGCCGTGGCGACGACTGTCGGCTTCGAGCGCGGCAAGCTGATCGTCGAGCAGCAGCCGGGTGTCGTGCAGCAGGCGGCCGATCAGCGTGCTCTTGCCGTCGTCGACGCTGCCGCAGGTGATGAAGCGCAGCAACTGCTTGTATTCGTGCTGTTCGAGATAGGCGGCGACGGCGGTCGCGGCGTCCTGCGTCGAAGGGATATGTGTCGCTGCGCTCATCAGAAGTAGCCCTCCTGCTTCTTTTTCTCCATCGAGGCGGAGGGGTCGTGGTCGATCACCCGGCCCTGGCGTTCGGACGTGGTGGCGACCAGCATCTCGGCGATGATCTTTTCCAGCGTGTCGGCGTCGGATTCGATGGCGCCGGTCAGCGGGTAGCAGCCGAGCGTGCGGAAGCGCACGCGCCGCATCGCCGGGGTTTCGCCATCGCGCAGCGGCAGGCGGTCGTCGTCGACCATGATCAGCGCGCCGTCGCGTTCGACCACCGGGCGTTCATCGGCGAAATACAGCGAGGGCACCGGGATCTTCTCGCGGAAGATGTACAGCCACACGTCGAGCTCGGTCCAGTTCGAGATCGGGAACACGCGCACCGATTCGCCCTTGTGGATGCGGGTGTTGTAGAGGTTCCACAGCTCCGGGCGCTGGTTCTTCGGGTCCCAGCGGTGCTGCGCGGTGCGGAACGAGAACACGCGCTCCTTGGCGCGGGACTTCTCCTCGTCGCGGCGCGCGCCGCCGATGGCCGCATCGAAACCGCCGAGGTCCAGCGCCTGCTTCAGCGCCTGCGTCTTCATCACGTCGGTGTGCACCGTGGCGCCGTGGCTGACCGGGCCGATGCCCTGGGCCACGCCGTCGGGATTGGTGTGCACGCGCAGTTCGATGCCGGTTTCTTCGGCACGGCGATCGCGGAAGGCAATCATCTCGCGGAACTTCCAGCCGGTATCGATGTGCATGAGCGGGATCGGCGAACGCCCGGGCGCGAAGGCCTTCTGCAGCAGGTGCAGCAGCACCGAGCTGTCCTTGCCGATCGAGTACAGCATGACCGGATTGCGGAACTCGGACGCGACCTCGCGCAGGATGTGGATGCTTTCGGCTTCGAGCCGATCGAGATGACTCAACACGGGAGTGGACATGCGTTTCCGGGAAGAAGGTCGGTGGAGACGGGCGACCGGGTCGGGACGGGGACTGTAGCCGCATCCTCCGTCGGTCGCCACGGATCGGCTCAGCCGGCGAAGGTCTTGTACAGCGTACGGATGCTCAAGGCGATCACCAGCACGCCGACGATGGGCATCAGCACGCGGGGTTTGACGTAACGGACCAGCCAGGCACCGAACGGCGCGGCGATCACGCCGCCGACCGCCAGCCCGAGCACGATGCCGATGTGGCTGAAGCCCATGGTGGCCAGGAACACGATCGACGCCGTCAGCGTGACGAAGAACTCGACCGCGTTCACGCTGCCCACGGTCAGGCGCAGTTCGTGGCCGCGGGCGATCAGGTTGGTCGCCACGATCGGCCCCCAGCCGCCGCCGCCGATGGCGTCGAGGAAGGCACCGATGAAGCCCACCGTCGAGACATGCGAGGTCACCTCCCGCGGGACCAGCTCGCGGAAGGCCTTGAACAGGATGACCACGCCCATCAGCAGCAGGTAGCCGGCGATCCAGGGCTTGAGCGCGTCGCCGTCGATGGTGGTCAGCAGCCAGGCGCCGATGCCGGCGCCCAGCACCCCCGGCAGCAGCAGGCGCCGGAACAGCTTGCGGTCGATGTTGCCGAAGGCATGGTGCGAGATCGCCGAGGTTCCGGTGGTGAAGCACTCGGCGGCGTGGACGGTGGCGCTGCTGACGGCCGGCGGCACGCCGAAACCCAGCAGCAGGGAGGAGGCGGTGACGCCGTAGGCCATGCCCAGCGCGCCATCGATCAGCTGGGCCGCGAAGCCGATCAGGACGAAGAGGAGGAAATCCGGTGGCAATTCCATGAATGGGTGGGGGCCCTGAAGGCTTTCCAGTATCGATAAACCCTCCCCGGGTCGAAAGTGCGCGCCGGCATAAGCGAATAACGACCGATCCTTTCCTGCTTGAAATACAGGGACATAGGCTGAGTCCATCCCCCGGACCCCCACCCGGGCAGCCAGGCCGCCACCATGTCATCCGCCCCCGCCACCGTCGCCTTGTCCACCCTCGCACAGCCGCCGCTGTCGGTGGAGCCGTTCGCCCAGATCGCTCGTCTCGCCGAGGGTCTGGACAGCGCCGGCCTGTGGTGGCTGTCGGGTTATGCCGCCGGGCTGGCGCGCGCCCAGGGCGGGCTGCTGCCGCTCGCGCCGGTGGCCGGCCAGGCCGATGATGCCACCGCGCAGCCGCGCGAGCGCCTGACCGTGGTCTACGGCAGCCAGACCGGCAACGCCAAGCGCGTGGCCGAGGCGCTGGCCGCGAAATTCGAGGCCGAAGGTCTCCCGGTGCGCCTGCTGCGCGCCGATGCGTATCCGACTCGGGAGCTCAAGGACGAGCATTATCTTGCGATCGTCATCAGCACCCAGGGCGACGGCGACCCGCCGGACGACGCCCGCGCGCTGGTCGAATTCCTCGACGGCAAGCGCGCACCGAAGCTGCCGAACCTGCGCTTCACGGTCCTCGGCCTCGGCGACACCAGCTACCCGCAGTTCTGCGCCATCGGCCAGCGCATCGACGCCCGCCTCGAAGCCCTCGGCGCGCAGCGCTGGGTGGCGCGCGCCGATGCCGATCTCGACGTCGACACCGTCGCCACCCCCTGGGCCGCACAGGTGCTGGCCGAGGGCAAGGAGGCGCTGAAGGTGCGCAACGCGCCGCTGGCCACGGTCACCCCGCTGCGCCCGCACCTGGCGCCGGCAGCGACCTGGACCCGAGAGCGCCCGTTCACCGCCGAACTGATCGCCAACCAGCGCATCACCGGTCGCGGCTCCGAGAAGGACATCCGCCATATCGAATTTTCGCTGGAAGGCGCCGGCCTGGACTACGAGCCGGGCGACGCGCTGGGCGTGATCGTCGAGAACCCGCCGGCACTGGTCGAAGCGATCGTCGCCGAACTCGGCCTCGATGCCGGCACCGCAGTGACGGTGGGCGCGGACACCCTGCCCCTGCGCGACTGGCTGGGCAAGCGCCGCGAGATCACCCGCCTGAGCCGCCCGTTCGTCGCCACGCACGCTGCACATGCCGGCAGCGACGCGCTGAACCGCCTGCTCGCGCCCGACCAGCGCGACGCACTGACCGCGCTGATGGCCGACTCGCAGATCATCGACCTGCTGCACGACCATCCGGGCGCCTGGACCGCCGAGGCACTGGTCGAAGCCCTGCGTCCGCTGCAGCCGCGCCTGTATTCGATCGCATCCAGCCGCAAGGCCGTCGGCGACGAAGCGCATCTCACCGTGGCCCACGTCGAATACCGTCGCGGCGACGCCACCCGCTGGGGCGCGGCCTCGCATTTCCTCGCCGCCCGCGAGGAAGGCGCGCAGGTGCAGGTCTACATCGAGCACAACGAGCGTTTCCGCCTGCCCGCCGATGGCGCGAAGGACATCATCATGATCGGCCCGGGTACGGGCGTCGCGCCGTTCCGCGCCTTCGTGCAGGAGCGCGAGGCGATCGGTGCGACCGGCCGCAACTGGCTGTTCTTCGGCAACCCGCACGGCCGCGAGGATTTCCTCTACCAGGTCGAGTGGCAGGACGCGCTCAAGCGCGGCGCGCTGCATCGCCTGGACCTCGCCTTCTCGCGCGACCAGGCCAGCAAGATCTACGTGCAGCACCGCCTGCGCGAACAGGCCCGCGAACTCTTCGCATGGCTGGAGAACGGCGCGCACCTCTACGTCTGCGGCGACGCCACGCGCATGGCCAAGGACGTGCACGCGGCGCTGCTGGACATCATCGCGGTGCAAGGCGGCAAGTCCGCCGAAGATGCCAACGACTATCTCAATGCCCTGCAGGCGCAGGGTCGCTACGCCCGGGACGTGTACTGATATGGCCGCTGCTCATTCCGTCGAAGACATCAAACGGCAGAGCGGTCGTCTGCGCGGCACCCTGGTCGAATCGCTGGGCAACCAGATCACCGGCGCGCTGGCCGAAGACGACCAGACCCTGATCAAGTACCACGGCAGCTACCAGCAGGACGACCGCGACATCCGCGACGAACGCCGCCGCCAGAAACTCGAACCGGCGTACTCGTTCATGATCCGCACCCGCACCCCGGGCGGCTTGGTCACGCCGGCGCAGTGGCTGAAGCTCGACGCCATCGCCACCACCTATGCCGAACGCGGCCTGCGCGTGACCACGCGCCAGGCGTTCCAGTACCACGGCGTGATCAAGGGCGAACTCAAGGCGACGATGCAGGCGATCAACGCCGCGCTGATCGACACGCTCGCCGCCTGCGGCGACGTCAACCGCAACATCGCGGTCGCCGCGAACCCGTATCTCTCCGCCGTGCACACGCAGGTGCAGGCGCAGGCCGAGGCGCTGTCGAAGCACCTGCTGCCGAACAGCCGCGCCTACTACGAAATCTGGCTGGACGAGGAAAAGGTCGCCGGCAGCGGAGAGGAAGAGGAGCCGATCTACGGCGCCGTCTACCTGCCGCGCAAGTTCAAGATCGGTTTCGCGGTGCCGCCGAGCAACGATGTCGACGTGTTCGCGCAGGACCTGGGCTACATCGCGGTCATCGAGGACGGTCAGCTGGCCGGCTACAACGTCAGCGTCGGCGGCGGCATGGGCGCGACCCATGGCGACCCGGAAACCTATCCGCGCCTCGCCAACGTGATCGGCTTCATCGCGCCCGACCAGGTCATCGCGGTCGGCGAAGCGGTCGTCACCACCCAGCGCGACTGGGGCAACCGCGCGGTGCGCAAGCGCGCGCGCCTGAAGTACACGATCGACGACCACGGCCTGGAGAACTTCCGCGACGAAGTGGCCAAGCGCGCCGGCATCGTGTTCGAACCGGCGCGCGAATACGCCTTCGACCACAACGCCGACGTCTTCGGCTGGAACCAGGGTGACGATGGTCTCTGGCACCTCACGCTGCGCATCATCGCCGGCCGCATCTGGGACCGTGACGGTGTCGAGCACCTCACCGGCTTGCGCAGGATCGCCGCGCTGCTCGACGAGGCCGGCGGCAGGAGCGAATTCCGCCTCACCGCCAACCAGAACCTGCTGATCGCCAACCTCGACGCTTCGCAGCGCGACGCGGTCGATGCGCTGGTGCGCGAATACGCGCTCGATACGCACACCGCCGCGTCTCCGGCACGCAAGGCCGCGCTGGCCTGCGTCGCGCTGCCGACCTGTGGTCTGGCGATGGCCGAAGCAGAACGCTACCTGCCGGCCTTCGTCGACCGCATCGAAACCCTGCTGTCCAAGCACGGCCTCGACGGCGCCGACCTGCACATCCGCCTCAGCGGCTGCCCGAACGGCTGCTCGCGTCCGTACCTCGGCGAGATTGCCCTGGTCGGCAAGGCGCCCGGCCGCTACAACCTGATGATCGGCGCCGACCATCGCGGCCAGCGCCTGAACACGCTATACCGCGAGAACATCGACGAGGCCGCGATCCTGGCGACCCTCGATCCGCTGTTCGCCCGCTACGCCACGGAACGCGGCGCGGGCGAACGCTTCGGCGATTTCCTCGTCCGTGGCGGCATCGTCGCCGTCGACGACAGCGGCAGCAGGACGCTGCCATTGGAGCTGGTCGCATGAGCCTTCCCGATCCCGTCACCGCCGCCGAGTCGCCGCAGGCGCTCGCCGAACTCAATCGCTGGCTCGCCGCACGCAGCGCGGCCGAACGCGTGGAATGGGCGCTGGAACACCTGGCCGGCAACCACGCGCTGTCGTCGAGCTTCGGTGCGCAGGCCGCCGTGGCCCTGCACATGACGACGCAGGTGAAGCCGGACATCCCGGTGATCGTGGTCGACACCGGCTACCTGTTCCCGGAGACCTACCGCTTCATCGACGAACTGACCGAGCGCCTCGACCTGAACCTGCATGTCTATCGTCCGCAGGTCGGCGTCGCCTGGATGGAAGCGCGTCACGGCAAGCTCTGGGAAAAAGGGCTCGAAGGTCTCAAGCACTACAACCAGATCCGCAAGGTCGAACCGATGCAGCGCGCACTGCGGGAACTCGACGTGCGCACCTGGATCGCCGGCCTGCGCCGCAGCCAGTCCAGCTCGCGCGCGGGCGCCGGTTTCCTCGAACTGCGCGACAACCGCTGGAAGCTGCAGCCGATCGTCGACTGGAGCGATTACGACGTCTGGAAGTATCTCGAATCGAACAATCTGCCCTATCACCCGCTGTGGCACGAGGGCTATGTCTCGATCGGCGACACCCACACCACACGTCCGCTCGAAGCCGGCATGAGCGAGGAAGACACCCGTTTCTTCGGCCTCAAGCGCGAATGCGGCCTGCACGAGGACTGGGGCAACGAACCGCTCGCGAAGAGCGCCTGACCGACATCTGCAAAAGGCGACGTTCTGTAGGAGGGCCTTCAGGCCCGAGCTTTTGACTGCCTGGAAAACGTCATGAAAAGCTCGGGCCTGAAGGCCCTCCTACAAAGCGCTCTTGGGTACAGCGGAGCTTGCTGCGCTCATGCTCTTGCAGAGCGGAGCGAAGCTCCACTGCACCTCCTCCGCCAGCCAACCCAACCACCACAGCGTCGCGATCGCGGTCTTCGGGAAGAACACAGCGGAGCTTCGCTCCGCTCTAGGGCAGGTCATCGGAGCAGACCATCCGAAACACGAACGCCCGGGATCACCGGGCGTTCGCGCATGCAGCATCGATGCGCGATGCCGTCAGTTCGTGATCACCTGGCTCAGGTCGGTCCAGGTCGGCGGGGCCGGCCAGGTGGCGGCCTGGTTGCCGGCGAGGATGCGGCGCAGGTCATGGCGATCGAGCTGCGGCGCGAGCGAGACCAGCAGCTCCACGGTGTAGTCGCGCAGCACGCGCTCGCGCGGCAGCACGGCCCAGGCGGTGCATTCGGGAATCGCATCGGGCGCCGGGAAGGCGACCAGGTCCGAATCCTGGATCGCGCTGACCGCCATCTCGGCGAGCAGGCCGATGCCGATGCCGGCGCGCACGTAGGTCTTGATCAGGTCGGCATCGCGGGCGGTCATCGCCAGTTGCGGTTCGAGCCCGCGGGTCGCGAAGGCCCGGCGCAGCGAGGAGTCGGGGCGGATCGAGGATTCGTAGCTCACCAGCGGGTAGCCGGCGAGATCGGCCAGGGTCGGCCGCGCGCCGCTCTGCGCCAGCGGATGCGAGCGCTGCATCAGCACGACGCGGCGCCAGCGGAACAGCGGGATCGCCACGCCATCGGCGGGCACGTCGCCGGCGGTGCTGATCAGCGCCAGGTCGGCCTCGCCGCGCGCCAGCTGCGACAGCACGTCGCCGTCGGCGCTCGGCTGCAGGTGGATGCTCAGGCGCGGATAGGCCTGGTGGACCTGCGAGATCACCGGCGGCAGCACGAAACGGGCCTGGGTGTGGGTGGTGGCGATCAGCAGCTGGCCGTGGCCGTCGCGGCGCTGATTGGCGGCGAAGGCGCGGATGTTCGAGGCTTCCAGCAGGATCTTTCGGGCGTGGGCCAGCACCTGGGCGCCGGCCGGGGTGAGTTCTTCCAGGCTCCTGCCCTTGCGGACGAACAGCAGGAAGCCGAGTTCGTCCTCCAGTTGCTTGAGTTGCTTCGACAGGCCGGGCTGGGTGGCGTGGACATGTTCTGCGGCCGAGGTGATGTTGAAGCCCGCATCGGCAATGGCGACGAAGTAACGCAGTTGAACAAGGGTCATGACGGTCTTTCCGGAAGCGAGAGCGAAAGGACAGGAAACCGGGCACCCCCAAATGATGCCCTGAAAGACAATCTCTTTATGCGGATCAAGAGATTTAATTCTGATAACTTATAGAAATAAACGGTCATCGCACATTCCCAATTTTCATATAGCAAGTCACGGCAGTCATTTCCGGCGCTTCCGTCCCGGATTTACGTTGGACTGCCCGCCTCCTGGTCCGGACCGTCCATGCCTTCCCTTGCCCTGCCCACGCCCGTCGCGCCGCCCACCGCTCCTGCGGACGCGGCCCTGTGCATGGCCACCGGTGATGCAACGGACCTGCAGCCCGAGCTCAACCCTCTGTTCCCGGCCTTCCTGGACCTGCGCGGCCGCGCCGTCCTGGTGGTCGGCGGCGGCGTGGTGGCCCTGCGCAAGATCACGGCACTGCTGCCCACCGGCGCCCGGGTGAGGGTTGGAGCCCCGTGTCTGATACCCGGGATCGAGGCGATGTCCGCCACGGGCGCCATCGAACACCTGGACGGCCGGTTCGAGCCTGCGTGGATCGACGACGCCTGGCTGGTGGTGGCCGCAACCGACGATCCGGACGTGAACCGCGCCGTGGCCGAGGCCGCCGAAGCCCGGCGCCTGTGGGTCAACGTGGTCGACGATGCCCCGCTGTGCAGCTTCCAGGTGCCGGCCCGGGTGGAACGCGGTCCGCTGCAGATCGCCATTTCCAGCGGCGGCGGCGCGCCGATGCTGGCCCGCCACCTGCGCGAGCGCCTCGAAACCGAGATCGACGAATCCGTGGGTGCGCTCGGCACCCTGCTGGTGCGACACCGCAGGCGCATCCGCGCCGGGATCGCCGACACTGGCGCGCGCCGGCGGTTCTTCGACGACGTGATGAACAGCGACATCCAGACGCGGCTGCGCCGCGGCGACCACGACGGCGCAGAACGCGCGCTGCTGACGCGGATCGAACAGGCCGACACCGCGCCGCGGACCGGACGCGTGGCCCTGGTCGGCGCCGGTCCCGGCGACGCCGGCCTGCTCACCCTGCGCGGCCTGCGCCTGCTCAACGAGGCCGACGTGATCCTGCACGACCGCCTCGTCAGCGCCGAGGTGCTGGACCTCGCCCGCCGCGACGCCGAACGCATCGAAGTGGGCAAGGAAGCCGGGCACCATCACGTGCCGCAGGACAAGATCCACGCCCTCATGCTCGAACACGCCCGCGCCGGCAGGCGCGTGGTGCGCCTGAAGGGCGGCGACGCCTTCGTGTTCGGGCGCGGCGGCGAGGAGATCGAGTTCCTGCGCGACCACGGCATCGGCTACGAGGTCGTGCCCGGCATCACCGCCGCCCTCGCCTGCGCCGCCTACGCCGGCATCCCGCTCACCCATCGCGACCACGCGCAGTCGGTGCGCTTCGTGACCGCGCACAGCAAGGCCGAGAACGACGAGCTCGACTGGGCCGGCTTCGCGCGCGAGGGGCAGACGCTGGCGTTCTACATGGGCGTCGCCGGGCTGGAACGCGTCCGCGCGCGCCTGCTGGCCCATGGCCGCGCCGGGTCGACGCCGTGCGCGCTGGTCGAGAACGGCTCGCGCCCCGAGCAGCGCGTGGTGCTGGCCACGCTCGACACCCTGCCCGACACCGCCCGTGCGCATGATGTGCGCTCGCCCGCGCTGCTGTTCGTCGGCGAAGTCGCCGGACTGGCCGCACGCCTGCACTGGTTCGGCGACGCGCCGATCGGCGCGAACGCCGGCACGAACGACATCGCGACGACCGCCCGCGATCCCGACGAAGCACCGCTGGCCGCAGCCGCCTGACACCCCACACCTGATCCGATATCTGATCCACCTTCCTTCGACGCATTTCCCAGGACATCCCCATGGCCCTCCACGACAGCATCCTCGACACCATCGGCAACACGCCGATCGTCAAACTGCACCGTCTCGCGCCCAAGCACGTCACGCTCTACGCGAAGGTCGAATCCTTCAATCCCGGCGGCTCGGTCAAGGACCGCCTCGCGCTGGCGATCGTGCTCGACGCCGAGCGCAAGGGCCTGCTGCGCCCGGGCCAGACCATCGTGGAAGCGACCTCGGGCAACACCGGCGTCGCGCTGGCGATGGTCGCCGCCGCGCGCGGCTATCCGTTCGTGGCGATCATGACCGAGACCTTCTCGGTCGAACGCCGCAAGCTGATGCGCGCCTACGGCGCCAAGGTCATCCTCACGCCCGCCGCCGAACGCGGCAGCGGCATGGTGCGCAAGGCCAAGGAACTCGCTGCGAAGCACGGCTGGTTCCTTGCCCGCCAGTTCGAGAACGAGGCCAACCCGGCCTACCACCGCAGCACCACCGGCCCGGAAATCCTCCGCGATTTCGCCGGCAAGCGCCTCGACTACTTCGTCAGCGGCTGGGGCACCGGCGGCACGATCACCGGCGCCGGCGAAGTGCTCAAGCTCGCGCGCCCGGACATCAAGGTCATCTCCAGCGAACCGGCCGGTGCGCAGTTGCTCGGCGGCAAGGAATGGCAGCCGCACAAGATCCAGGGCTGGACCCCGGACTTCCTGCCGGACGTGCTCAGCCGCACCATCGCCGACGACATCGTTCCCATCGACGACGTGGTCGCGCGCGACACCGCACGTCGCCTCGCCACCGAGGAAGGCCTGTTCGTCGGCCTCTCCGCCGGCGCCACCGCCGCCGCCGCGCTCAAGGTCGCGGAAAGCGCACCCGAAGGCTCGGTGCTGCTGGCCATGCTGCCCGACACCGGCGAACGCTACCTGTCGACCTTCCTGTTCGAAGGCATCAGCGACGGCTCCGACGACGAGTGGCTGGAGTCGCTGGGCTGATCCGGCATTCCCGGCACCGGTGACCAAAAAAACCCCGGGCGAGAGCCCGGGGTTTTCGCATCCGGACGCCACGACCGTCAGGCCTCGGGCCACTCCCGGAACCAGCTTTCGTCCGCGAGCGCCAGCAGTTCCGCATCTTCCGCGGTATCGCCGTAGGCATGCACCGCGCTGAAAGTACGCAGCACGTACCGCTCGCGCACCCGCCGGGCCTTTTCGCCGAGCACGCACTGCGCGCCATCGAAGCGGCCGGTCAGCACGCCGTCCTCGATTTCGAGCTTCGAGCAGATCAGTTCGATGTCCTGCGCACGGCACCAGTGCGACAGGTACACGTCGAAGCCGCCGGACACCACGACGACGGTGTCGCCGCGCGCCTTGTGCCAGGCGATCCGCGCCACCGCCTCCGGACGCAGCACGGTCGGCAGCACCTCGCGCGCGAAGCGCTCGCCGGCGGCACGGTATTCCGCCTCCGGCATGCCCCGGAACCCGCACCTCGCGATCTTCCCGCGGATGTTCGAGCCCGATACCAGCCCGGCCTTGTAGCCGAGCACCCACGGCGCGAGCAGCGCGCCCCACAGCCGCAGGCGCGCACGCGGCACTGCCGCGCGCACGAAATCCGGCATCGTTTCCCGCGTGGTGATCGTGCCGTCGAAGTCGAAGAGGGCGAGGATCACTTGAGGCCGAAGGTGAAAGGCAGACGTCCTCGCCCTGCGGTCCCGGGGCGCAATCGCACGTGCCTGGCCCACTCGATCGCAGCCTTGTCCAGGACGGCATTGCCGCTGGAGCGGATCACCTCCGCATGCGTGACCGTGCCATCCGCCGAATACTCGACGGCAACCTCGAGCGACGCGCTGCGCCGCCCGGTCTTGACGAAGGTGTGCGTCAAATCCTTCATCGGGGGACGATCGACGAAATCCTCGGCCCGGATCTCCGGCAGTTCGGCAAGGGAGGTCGCGAGCGAATCGTCGATCACGAGATCGAAGGGCACCCGGCCTTCACCGGCGGTACCCGGCGTCAAGCGCATGGCCTTGCACCAGGAGAGGATCGCATCGTCCACGGCCTGCACGCCCGTCCCCGGATCGAGGCGCACCGCATGGACCACGCCAGCCGCATCGTAGGTCACGACGGCGACAGCTCGCAGTTCTGTCTTGTCCGCCTGTCGAAGCGCTTCGATGAGCGGCGCGAAGCTCGGACGAGCCACCAGGGAAAGTGGCCCCGGGCGGGTCGCGGCAGGGTCGTCTTGCGCCGCGCGTACGGAAGCGGTGGGTGCCAGCGACACGAGCACGCTCAACATGCCCGTCACGAGCGCGGACATCCATGGATCGATTCTCAAGGCATTTCTCCTGATTGCACCGCGCGCAGCAAGGAAGTCCTCACCCCCGCCCATACACATCCTCGTAGCGCACGATGTCGTCCTCGCCGAGATAGTCGCCGGACTGCACTTCGATCAGCTCCAGCATCTCCGCACCGGGATTCTCCAGCCGATGCTTCGCGCCGATCGGGATGTAGGTCGACTGGTTGGCGAACAGCTCGAACACGTCGTTGTTGCGGGTGACGCGGGCGGTGCCGCGCACGACGATCCAGTGCTCGGCGCGGCGCGCATGCGATTGCAGCGACAGCGCGGCGCCCGGCTTGACCTTGATGCGCTTGACCTGGAAGCCGTCGCCGGCATCGACCGAGTCGTAGCTGCCCCAGGGACGATGCACTTCGCGGTGCAGCGCGGCCTGCGAGCGCTGGCCGGCCTTCAGCCGCGCGACCACCTGCTTCACCTCCTGCACCTTGTCCTTGGCCGCGACCAGCACGGCGTCGTCGGTCTCCACCACGACGAGATCGTCGACGCCGACCAGCGCAACCAGCCGGCGCGCGTAGGCGTAGCTGTTGCGGCTGTCGATGGCGATCACGTCGCCGTGGTGCGCGTTGCCGTCGCCGTCCTGTTCGCTCACTTCCCACAGCGCCGACCACGAGCCGACGTCGTTCCAGCCGATGTCGACCGGCAGCACCATCGCGGCATCGGTCTTTTCCATCACCGCGTAGTCGATCGACTCCGACGGCGACGCGGCGAAGGCGTCGCGGTCCAGGCGCAGGAATTCGCCGCCCTGCGACAGCGCATCGTGGTCGAGGTGGGCGCAGGCGGCGCGCACGGCGGCGAGGATGTCGGGACGGTGGCGGCCGAGTTCTTCGAGATAGCGAGAGGCGCGGAACAGGAACATGCCGCTGTTCCAGAAGTATCCGCCGTCGTCGAGATAGGCCTGCGCGGTCGCGGCGTCGGGCTTCTCGACGAAACGCAGCACGCGACGGACACCCTCGCCCGGCGAGGACCGGCCAGCCTCAGCCTGGATGTACCCGAACCCGGTCTCGGGCGCCTGCGGCACGATGCCGAAGGTGACCAGCGCGCCGGACTCGGCGGCGGACGAGGCTTCGGCCACGGCGGCGCGGAAGGCCTCGGCGTCGCGGACCACGTGGTCGGACGGCAGCACCAGCAGCAGCGGGTCGCTGCCGTCGGCCATGGCCACCAGGGCGGCGGCGGCGATGGCAGGGGCGGTGTTGCGCCCCACCGGCTCCAGCACGATGCGCGCGGCCGGGGCACCGATCACGCGGAGCTGCTCGGCGACCAGGAAACGGTGGTCCTCGTTGGCCACCACCAGCGGCGCTGCGGCCGACAGCGGCGCCACCCGGCGCCAGGTGGCCTGGAGCATGGTGTCGTCCCCGGCCAGCGCCAGGAACTGCTTCGGGTAGGCCTCGCGCGACAGCGGCCACAGCCGCGTCCCGGACCCGCCCGACAACAACACCGGCTGCACTGACACCATGACCCGCTCCGTGAAAACGATCCGGCGAGTGTACTAAACGGCCGTGCGCAACCGTCCGGTATCGTTCAGGCTCGCGGGCCTGCTTTCACGGGTCTGTTGCAGGAATATGGCGCGGGGGCGGCCGGGCTTATACCCTGTCGCACTCGCCCAACCCTCCGTGCCGCATGACCCTGTCGTCCCACTCGATCGCCCCGACCGCCGACACCGACCCGCGCGCCACCGCCCGCACCGACTGGGCGCGTGCAGCCACCGGCGACGCCGGCCTGGTCCTGGAGCGCGCGTCGATGGACGCCGGCTTCCGCAGCTACTGGCGCGGCCGCACCGGCGACGGCACGGTCATCGTGATGGACTCGCCGCCGGACAAGGAAGACGTGCGCCCATGGCTGCAGGTGCGCGAGCTGATCCGTGCCTCCGGGGTGCGCGTGCCCGACGTGCTGGCGGGCGACGTGGACGCCGGCTTCCTGCTGCTGGAAGACCTGGGCCACCATACCTATCTGCACGTGATCGATGCCGACAACGCCGACGCCCTGTTCGACGCCGCCATCGGCCAGTTGCTGTTGCTGCAGGCGACGCCGGTGCCGGACAGCTTCCCCGCGTACGACGAGGAACTGCTGGCGCGCGAACTGCGCCTGTTCGACGAATGGTTCCTCGGCCGCCATCTCGGCGTCACCCTCGACTGCGGCGACCTGGAACGGCTCGAACTGGTCTACCGCCGCCTGATCGACGCCGCGCTGGCCCAGCCGTCGGTGCTGGTGCACCGCGACTTCATGCCGCGCAACCTGATGCCGGTCGGCGACGACGGCCCGGCGATGCTGGACTTCCAGGACGCCGTGCTCGGTCCCATCGCCTACGACCCGATCTGCCTGTTCAAGGACGCCTTCCTGAGCTGGCCGGAACACCGCGTCGACGCCTGGCTGGACCGCTACCACGCCCGCGCCCGCGCCGCCGGCCTGCCGGTGCCGCCGCTGGCGCAGTTCCGCCGCGATGCCGACTGGATCGGCGTGCACCGCCATCTCAAGGTCATCGGCATCTTCGCCCGCCTCAACCATCGCGACCACAAGCCCAAGTACGTGGCCGACGTGGCGCGCTTCTTCGCCTATCTCGATGGCGTGCTGCCGAAATACCCCGAGCTGGCGCCGCTGGCCGACCTGATCGCACGCCACGTCAAGCCCGCGCTTGCCATGGCGGCGGCATGACGACCGCGCGATGAAGGCCCTCATCTTCGCCGCCGGCCTCGGCGAGCGCATGCGTCCGCTCACCGACACCACGCCGAAACCGCTGCTGGCGGTCGGCGGCAAGCCGCTGATCGTCTGGCACCTGGAGAAGCTCGCCGCGATCGGCATCCGCGACGTGGTCGTGAACACGTCCTGGCTGGCCGGCCAGTTCCCCGCGATGCTCGGCGACGGCCGCGACTGGGGCGTGCGCCTGCACTACTGCTACGAGGGCGACATCCCGCTGGAAACCGGCGGCGGCGTGTGGAACGCGCTGACCCTGCTGGAGTACAACGAGATGTCGACCCCGTTCATCGCGGTGAACGGCGACATCTGGACCGACTACGATTTCGCCCGCCTGCCGCGCGACATCGACGACGACGCCCACCTCGTGCTGGTCGACAACCCCGACCACAATCCGAAGGGCGACTTCGCCCTGCAGCCCGACGGCTACGTCGCCTCCGACGGCCCCTCGCGCCTCACCTTCGCCGGCATCGGCGTCTACCGCGCCCGCCTGTTCGACCAGTGGCTCGACGTGATCGGTGAGAACCCCGACTCCACCGCCTCACCGCCCCGATTCAAGCTCGCCCCCCTGCTCCGCGCCGCGATGCTGCGTGGCCGCGTGCGCGGCGAGCACCATCGCGGCCGCTGGACGGATGTCGGGACGCCGGAGCGGCTGGCGGAACTCGATCGACAGATTCGCCCGGCGAACGAGCAAGGCCCGTAGAGCGCATCAGTTTTGCAGGGCGCGTTCAAGCCCGCCGTTACAGCGCAAGAGATTCCGCACGCAATCGAATGCATGTATCGAAGACATACTGCCGCTTGCAGTTCTCAACTACGTTTCGGCAGGCTTGAGCCCGCCCTACGGCGCTTGCCACTTGTCCGGATGCGTCGCGGCTCCACGCGACGACCGCCCATACCGCGCTCGCACGGCTACCGAGACAAGCTCGCAAAGAAGGCATACGCATCGATTTCGTCCTCATCGCCGCCGGCAAACAGTTCAGGCACTGCCTTCTTCGCGGACTTGATTTTCTCCAGATCGGCTAGGCGCTTGACGACAAGCTTTTTCTTGCCGAGGAAATCAAGCGCGCAATCTTTCAAAACGATCGTTTCCGCTTCGATGGCGCCTGTGAACAACCCGCCGTCCCAGTTCGAATCCGCCACGATGGTGCCTGCGCGAAGAGTTCCCCCGACGACCAGGAAGGCATCAACGTACGCGTTCCGCACCTGCATATCTCCAGTAACAATGATGTTGGAGATGCCTTCTACGCGCCTTGCATCGATGTCTTCTTCCAGTGTCAGATTCCCGATGACGACCAGCGTCCCCCGCGGCAACGCGATCCTGGGGATGCGGACGTCCCCCGTGGCCAATTGATACGGCTTCGGAAGCTCGGAGGGACTGGCGTGCGGAAGCTCAAGCCCTGAATTCCCGAGTTCGCGAGTGAGCTCCTTGAGGGCGACGGTTCTCCAAGGTCCACTTGCTTTCACCTCTTTGCCTCCAGGACAGGAAAAACGGATGTCAGGCTGACGTTCTGACGCCCGACTGCGATCAGGCCCCGAACAGGGGCACGGCAAGGAGTCTGGGATTCAATGCCCCGCTGCGTCAATGCCGCAACCGGCAATGGAACCATGATGCAACGATGGCAGGCGGTCGCGGCACTTCATCGATCCGAGCGTGATGTCGCGAACCTGCAGCATCACAGGCGGAGTGCCGCGCCCCACTCACCCCCCCAACACCTGCCGCAAGAACGGCACCGTCAACCTCCGCTGCGCGGCGAGCGATTCGCGATCCAGCCGATCCAGCAGCACGGTCAGCGTGACCAGGTCGCGATCGACGCGCTTGAGCAGCCAGTCGATGGCGGCATCGTCGAGTTGCAGGCCGCGACGCTGCGCACGGAGGCGCAGGACATCGGCGCGATCGGCATCGTCCAGCGGTTCCAGCGCGATGCGTGCACACTGCGACAGGCGCGAGCGCAGGTCGGGCAGGGTCAGCGGCAGGGCATCTGGCATGACGCGTGCGGCGTAGAGCATGCGCCGGCCGGCGTCGTGGGCGCGGTTGTGCGCATCGAACAATGCGATCTCGTCGTCGCGGTTGCCGGCGGCGATGTCGAGCCCGTCGAGCGCGACCAGATCGGCCTGTTCCAGCGCGTCGAGCGCGTCGCGAAGACGACCGGCGGCGGCGGCCATC
This sequence comes from Lysobacter sp., assembly GCA_019634715.1. Taxonomy (GTDB): domain Bacteria; phylum Pseudomonadota; class Gammaproteobacteria; order Xanthomonadales; family Xanthomonadaceae; genus Lysobacter_I. The sequence goes on along the minus strand of JAHCAU010000024.1, from coordinate 17,157 downwards.
GGCAGGTAGGCGACGCGGCGTCCGGCCTGTTCGGCTTCGGCGCAGGCGGCGAGGAGCAAATGCGTCTTGCCGGTGGTGCTGGCACCCGCGATGTACACGCTGGTGCCCTCGCCGCGCGCGAGCGCGCGCAGTTGCGCCAGCGCGCCGTCGGGCGCGGCGACGAAGGTCTCGAAACGTTGATCGGGCGGAAAACGCAGCGCCAGCGGCAGTTGCGCCGATGCGCTGCGGGACTTCGGATCGCTCACACGGAGTCCGTCGGACCGGGGGCGTCATCCGTGACCGGACGGACGTGGTGCGTGCCGGCGATCTCGATCTTCGGGCCGGATGCGCCGTCTCCGAGGTAGAAGCGACTCGCGATGTAGCGCTCGTGCGCGTGACGGATCAGTACATTGGCCACCGCCGCCACCGGCAGCGCCAGCAGCATGCCCAGAAAGCCGAACAGCGTGCCGCCTGCCATCACCGCGAACACCACGGTCACCGGACTCAGGCCGACGCGGTCGCCCACCAGCTTCGGCGTGAGGGCGTAGCTTTCGAGCAACTGGCCGATGCCCCACACCGCGAGCACGCCGACGACGTGCTGCCAGTCGCCGAACTGCACCAGGGCCGCGATGACGCCGCCCACCAGCACCGTGGTCGGGCCGATGTACGGGATGAAGGTCAGCAGGCCGGCGGCGACGCCGATCAACACGCCGACCTCCAGGCCCACCAGCCACAGGCCCAGCGCATAGAACACGCCCATGGCCAGCATCACCATGAACTGCCCGCGCAGGAAGCTGCCCAGCACGGCATCGGATTCCTTCGCCAGCACGGCCACCATCGCGGCGCGATCGCGCGGCACCAGCGCGGCGGCGCGCTGCACCAGCAGGTCCCAGTCGCGCAGGAAGAAGAAGGTCAGGAACGGGATCAGCACCACGTTCGCGACCCAGCCGAGCACGGTGAAACCCGACTGCGTCACCAGGCCGATCACCTGCGCGGCGATGCCGCTGGCGCCCTGCCAGTTGCGCTTGAGCATGTCGAGCAGGTAGTCCGGATCCAGCCAGGACACCACGTCCATCCCGGTCTTGGCCTGCAGCCACGGCAGACCGGTGCGCACGATCCATTCGAAGTAGACGGGGATGGACCGCGTCAGCACTTCGACCTGGCTGCGCACCACCGGGATCAGCACGAGCACCAGCACGATCATCACCAGCACCATCACGGTGAACACCAGGCCGACCGAGGCGTTGCGCGACAGGCCGCGCTTCTCCAGACGATCGACGACCGGGTCGCCGAGCCAGGCCAGCAGCAGCGAGGCCGCGAACGGCGTCAGCACCGGGGTCAGCACCCAGATCAGCAGGCCGACGCCCAGCAGCAGCAACGCCCATTGCAGGCGCCGGAAGAACCGGGCGATGTCCTCGACCGGTCCCGGTCCGGGGTTCGGCATGCCGCTCGACGTGGATTCGGTGGTCATGCGGGCCTCAGCGCAGATCGAAGATGGGCACGACCGACGTGCTCGCCGAGGCCTCGCTGTCCTCGGCACCCGCCGGCGGCTCGCTGCCGACCAGGATGCCGCGCCCCTGGATCATCCGCCGGAAGCCCGGCAGGCCGCTGATCAGCTCCAGCTCCAGCGCCAGGCCTTCGGGGCCGGCGCTGATCGGCCGGATCCTGCGGACCACGGAGATCTCCTGCAGGTGCGACATGAGGCGGATGTAATCGTCGGCGCTGTCGATGCCGGTGATCAGCACGCGGTAGTTGCCGGCCGGACCCGCACCACCGCTCTGGCGGGCGTAGCGGCGGATCAGCGCGTCGGCCGCGCCGTCGGCACCTGCGGCCATCGCGCGACGGGCATCGCCATCCTCGCTGGACCATGTCGACAGCACGCGCCCGTTGTCGACGAACACCCAGTCCGCCTTCCAGCCCGTGCCCTTGCGGTAGAGCTTGCCGATGAGCTGCATCGGCGGGCTGTAGCGGGCCGACAGGCGCGAGATCGCGCCGCTGTCGCCACGCCAGATCGCACCGACGGCCGCCAGTTCCGCAGCGCTGCCGCTGGGCAGGCCGAGGCGGTAGCCACGCTCGATGGCGCGATCGAGGATCGAGCGGGCCGCATTGCTCTGCTCCAGGCCGACCAGACGCGGCCCCTTGCCGTCGTCGATCGCCAGCCAGAGCACCGGCTTGGGCCGCGGCTGCGGCCAGACCGGCAGACCTAGGGCCGAGATCACGCCCTCGACCTTGGCCTGGTCGAAACGGACGATCAGGGTGGTGCCGAAGGTGGGCGCACCCGTCGTGGCGGACACGCCCTGGTCCTGACGGTAGTCGTAGCCGGCCACGTAGTCCTTGGCGCGGCGCAGTTCCTGGCCGACGCCCGGGCGCGCCGTGGCGGCACGGTCGCCGCTGATCTTCGCCAGCACCTGGGCCAGCGCGCGGGCGAAGCCGTTGTTGCGCTCGGCCTCGGTCTGGTTGTTCACCGGCACCTCGGCGTCGTAGACGCCGCTGGCGCCAGCACGGTCGCCTTCCACGCGCTGCGCCAGCGCCGGCAGCGCCGCCAGCAAGCCCATGGCGAGGCACAGCCCCAGCATTCCGCGCACCACCCACCACCTCGACTGCCGCATCGTATTTCGTCCCGGACGTTGGCCAACCCCGGAAATGGTGCCACAACTGCCCCGCTCCATGCCCCGACGAACGGCACCCGCGCGGCGAGGGCGCACGCCCGGCAGGGCCGTACCCCCCGGCCAGCGGCTACAATGGCCGTTTCCCGCGCCCGCAGCCTCCAACGTGACCCAGACTCCCTCCGCACCCACCGCCCTGACCTACCGCGACGCCGGCGTCGACATCGACGCGGGCAACGAAGTCGTCGAACGCATCAAGCCGCTGGTCAAGCGCAGCTTCCGCCCCGAAGTGATGGGCGGCCTCGGCGGGTTCGGCGCGATGTTCGACCTCTCGGCCAAATACCGGGAGCCGGTCCTGGTGTCGGGCACCGACGGCGTCGGCACCAAGCTCAAGCTGGCGCAGCAGCTCGACCGCCACGACACCATCGGCATCGACCTGGTCGCCATGTGTGTCAACGACGTGCTGGTACAGGGCGCCGAGCCGCTGTTCTTCCTCGACTACTTCGCCACCGGCAAGCTCGACGTCGACACCACGGTCGCGGTGGTCGGCGGCATCGCGAAGGGCTGCGAGCTTTCCGGCTGCGCGCTGATCGGCGGCGAGACCGCCGAGATGCCCGACATGTACCCGCCGGGCGAGTACGACCTCGCCGGCTTCTGCGTCGCCGGCGTGGAAAAATCGAAGATCCTCGACGGCGCCAAGGTGCGCGAAGGCGACACGCTGATCGGCATCGCCTCCAGCGGCCCGCATTCCAACGGCTATTCGCTGATCCGCCGCATCTACGACCGCGCCGGCCGCCCGGCCGACCACGACCTCGGCGACGGCACGACACTGGTCGACGCGCTGATGGCGCCGACCCGGCTGTACGTCAAACCCATCCTCGAACTGCTCGGCGGCACCCACGGCGGCGACATCCATGCGATGGCGCACATCACCGGCGGCGGCCTGACCGAGAACATCATCCGTGTCGTCCCCGACGGCCTGGGCCTGGACATCGACGCGTCCTCGTGGACGCTGCCGCCGGTGTTCCAGTGGCTGCAGCGCGAAGGCAACGTGCCGAACGAAGAGATGTGGCGCACCTTCAACTGCGGCATCGGCTTCGTGCTGATCGTCCCGCAGGCCGCCGTCGCCGCGATCGGCAGCGAACTCGACCGCCTCGCACTGCCGCACTGGACCATCGGCAAGGTCACCGCCGCCGGCGAAGGCGAGCGGGTGCGGATCGGTTGATTCGGTCGGCTGATCCGGGCTTGGCTCCCTCGAAGACGGGCATCGCGAAAAGGACTGCCTTCGCGATCACCCTCGCGGTGTTCGCGATCACCTGGATCGCGCCGCTGTGGCCGCTGGAACAGGCGCTGCACAGCACGCTGACCGTGGTCGGACTCGCCTGGCTCATCCTGCACGACCGCCGCTGGCCGATGCGCAGCGGCGACTTCATCGCCATCTGCGCCTTCATCGCGATCCACTGCATCGCCGCGCGCTGGCTGTATTCGAACGTGCCCTACGACGCCTGGTGCCGCACCGTCTTCGACTGGTCGCCGCAATCGGCGTTCGGCTGGGAACGCAACCACTTCGACCGGCTGATCCACCTGCTGTACGGCCTGTGCTTCACCGCCGCACTCGCCGCCCACGCGCGCCAGCGCTGGCCGGGCGTCGGCGCCGGCGGCGCTTTCGCCCTGGCGGTGCTGGCGATCATGGCCTCCAGCCTCGTCTACGAATGGCTGGAATGGGGGATCGCGTTGCTGCTGTCGCCGGAACAGGCCGAGGCCTACAACGGCCAGCAGGGCGATAGCTGGGACGCGCACATGGACATGCTGCTGGCCACGCTCGGCGCGCTGGCGACCTGGCCGTGGCGCGCCCGACATCCGCCCGGTGCCCCCGCATGACCGAACGCTTCCGCATCGCCGTCCTCGCCTCCGGCACCGGCACCAATCTGCAGGCGCTGATCGATGCCGTCGCCGCCGGAGACCTGGCCATCGACATCGTCGGCGTGTTCTCCGACAAGTCGAAAGCCTTCGCGCTCGAACGCGCGCGCGCGGCCGGCATCCCGACCACGGTCGTCCCGCCGAAGCGCTTCGCGACCCGCGAAGCGCACGACCAAGCCTTCTTCGCTGCCGTCGACGGTGCGCAGGCCGATCTGATCGTCTGCGCCGGCTACATGCGGATCATCGCCGCCGCGCAGATCGAGCGCCGGCCGAACCGGATGATCAACCTGCATCCCTCGCTGCTGCCGGCCTTCAAGGGCCTGCATACCCATCAGCAGGCCCTGGACGCGGGCGTCGCCGAACACGGCGCCAGCGTGCACGTGGTCACCGCCGACCTCGACGACGGCCCGGTGCTCGCCCAGGCACGGGTGCCGGTGCTGCCCGGGGACGATGCCGACAGCCTCGGCGCCCGCGTGCGCACGGTCGAGCACCCGCTGCTGGTCGAGACCGTGCGCCTGATCGCCGAAGGCCGCCTGCAGCTCGGCGCCGATGGTCCACGCCTGAACGGCACGCCCCTGGCCGCCCCGCTTCAGCTGGGAGCCAAGCGGCGGCTTGCATGATCCCGGCCGTCATGCGCCCGCTCCCCGCCCTCGCCCTGCTGCTCGCCCTCGCCGGACCCTGTGCCGCGCAGGAGGGTGCCGTGCCGGCACCGGCCATCGGCGAACCGGCCGTCGCGGAAGCGCCGCGCGCACTCGAACCCTTCGTCGCCCGCTACCGCGCCCTGTACCACGGCAAGCCGGCCGGCAGCGCCACGCTGCAGGTCGTCCGCCAGGCGACGCCGCGGTGGCGGGTGGACCTGGGCATCGAAGGCGAGAAGGGCATGGCCGGCGTGCTTGGCCTGAACGTGCAGCAGAGCACCGTGTTCGAGAATGGCGATGCCGGCTTCCGGCCGCTCAGCCAGAGCACGGTCCGCAAGGGCCTGTTCCTCGGCCGCAGGAGCACAGGCGTCTACGACTGGACGAAAGGCAGCGCCCAATGGCGCGGCGACCTGAAGAAACGCCACCAGCAGCCGGTGTCGCTGCAGCCCGGCGACATGAGCGGCCTGCTGATCAATCTCGCCATCGTGCGCGACGCCCGCCCCGGCGCCGTCCTGCGCTATCGTTTCGTGGAAGGCGGTCGCGTCCGCGACCATGTCTACCAGGCCGCCACCGTCCCGGAGACGGTGGCGGTCGGCGAACTGCGCTACGAAGTCCTGCGCGTGGCCCGCACCAACGGCGGCAACGACGACACCGTCGTCTGGGTCGCCGCCGGCGTGCCGACCCCGGTCCGCATCCTGCAGCGCGAAGACGGCGAGGACGCCGTCGACCTGCAACTCATCGAGTACGAAGGAACCCCCTGATGTCGTCGATTCGTCCCCGCAAGCCCCTCTCCCGCACGCTCGCCACGCTTGCCCTGGTCGTGGGTGCGTTCGTCGCCCCCGCGCACGCGCTCGAACCGTTCAAGGCCGACTACGAGGCCAATTACATGGGCCTCTCGGCCACCGGGCACATGAGCATCGAGCCGCAGGGCAGCAACCAGTGGAAGTACACGCTGAAGATCGCCAACAAGGTCGCGCAGCTCACCCAGACCACGGTGTTCGAGGACCGCAACGGCGACTGGCGCCCGCTCACCGGCACCGACGCGTCCCTGCTGCTGGTGAAGAAAATCCGCCGCAACGCGGTCTACGACTGGGCTGCTGGCGAAGCGCGCTGGAGCGGCGACGTGAAACCCGAACGTGCCGGCCCGGTGGCGCTGCAGAGCGGTGATGTCGACGGCCTGCTGCTCAACCTCGCCATCACGCGCGACGCGCTTGCGGGCAAGCCGCTGCAGTACCGCCTGGTCGACGAAGGCCGGGCCAAGCCGATGCACTTCACCGTCGCCGGCAAGGACACCGTCAGCGTCGGCGGCAAGCCGCGCCCGGCGACCCGTCTGGTCGCCAGCAACGGCGACAAGCAGATGCTGATCTGGGTGGTCGAGGGCCTTGCGCTGCCCGCCCGCATCCTGCAGCGCAAGGACGGCAAGGACGACATCGACCTGCGCATCACCAACGTGCGCTGACGCGATGCGCCGACACCGCGACCAGATGACGCGCCGCGTGCCGTAAGAGGAATTGGCCACGGATTTTCGCGGATTGCCACGGATGAAAAGCAGGATGTTTCGAAACGCGTTGAACCACTCCTCCTTCGCTTCATCCGCGTCCATCCGCGAAATCCGTGGCAAAAAAAACTTTGACGGGATCACTGCAATGACAGGCAGCGATCGATCGCGATGACCCCACCCACCGGCGACCCGCTCCCGGATCGCCGGACGCGTCACTCGTCGCCGATGGCAGCGGGATCGCCGCCGCCATCGTCGTCGCCCAGCCGTGCCGAATCGGCCGTGCGCGGACTGCGCTGCGCCGCCGGGCGGCCGGCCATCATCGACGGATTCGCATGTCCGCGACCTGCCTCGGCCATCTCGCAGCCCATGCCCGGGCGCAACCCGGTGATCGCCAGCACCGTCATCACCTCGCCCCCGGCGCCGTGATCGATCTCGCCGGTCACTTCGCCGTACCAGAAGCCCTGCGGCACCGGCCGTGCGCGCAACTGCGCCACCGCCTTCACCCGCTCGGCATCGCGCAGCGGGTACGCCTTCGCGCCACGCGCGCAGCCACGGAACGTCGCCTCGCCATCCTGCAGTTCGATGACGCCTGCGTAGGTCTCCATGGCGGCGGCATTGCCCGCAACCAGCAGCAGCGGCACGGCGAGCATCGACAACGACCACAACGACTTGCCCATTTCGGATCCTCCTGATCGAACTCGGAAAGGGATGGATCGGATCGATTCCTGGCCGCGCCTGCGGCTCAATCGACCCTGCGGATCTTCGCGCCGAGCGCAGACAGCTTGGCCTCGATGCGCTCGTAGCCGCGGTCGAGGTGGTAGATGCGGTCGATGGTGGTCTCGCCGTCGGCGACGAGGCCGGCGAGGATCAGCGAAGCGGAGGCACGCAGGTCGGTGGCCATCACCGGGGCGCCGCTGAGCTGCGGCAGGCCGCGGACGATCGCGGTGTGGCCGTCGATGCGGATGTCCGCGCCGAGGCGCTGCAGCTCCTGCACGTGCATGAAGCGGTTCTCGAAGATGGTCTCGCTGATGATGCCCACGCCGTCGGCGACGCAGTTCAGCGCCATGAACTGCGCCTGCATGTCGGTCGGGAAGCCCGGATGCGGCGCAGTGGTGATGTTCACCGCCTTCGGCCGCCTGCCATGCATGTCGAGGGTGATGCTGTCGGCATCCTCGGTGATCTCGGCGCCGGCCTCGGTCAGCTTGTCGATCACCGCGTCCAGCGTGTCCGGACGCGCGGCGCGGCAGACGATGCGGCCGCCAGTCATCGCCGCGGCGACGAGGAAGGTGCCGGTCTCGATGCGGTCGGCCACGACATCGTGACTGCCGCCGTGCAGGCGTTCGACGCCGTGCACGGTGATGCGGTTGCTGCCGGCGCCTTCGATCTTCGCGCCCATCGCGACCAGGCAGTCGGCCAGGTCGACGATCTCCGGCTCCATCGCGGCGTTTTCCAGCACGCTGGTGCCTTCGGCCAGGGTCGCGGCCATCAGCACGTTCTCGGTCGCACCGACGCTGACCATGTCGAACACCACGCGCCCGCCCTTCAGGCGGTCGGCCTTCGCCTTGATGAAGCCGTGCTCGACGCTGACTTCGGCCCCCAGTGCCTGCATGCCCTTGATGTGCTGGTCGACCGGGCGCGAACCGATCGCGCAGCCGCCCGGCAGCGACACTTCGGCAGCACCGTAGCGCGCCAGCAGCGGCCCCAGCACCAGCACCGAGGCGCGCATGGTCTTCACCAGTTCGTATGGCGCGACGTGGCTGTGCACGCTGCGCGCATCGACGCGGACATGGCCGCGCTCGACATCGTGCTCGACGGTCGCGCCCAGCTCGCGCAGGACCTTGATCGTGGTGACCACGTCGTGCAGGTGCGGCACGTTGCCGATGTCCACCGGGCCATCGGCGAGCAGGGTGGCGCACAGGATCGGCAGGACAGCATTCTTGGCGCCGGAAATCCGGACTTCGCCGTGGAGCGGCACGCCGCCGGTGACTACGATTTTCTGCATGTGAGAGCCGAGAGTGGGGAATCGGGAATGGGGAATCGGGACGTCGGAAGATCAGGGTTCGTCGGGAATCGATTTTTTTCGATTCCCGATTCCCGATTCCCTATTCCCGGGCACCGGCCTCCGCCGGCGTCACCGTCTTCAGCGCCAGGGCGTGGATCGCGCCGCCCATCAGGTCGCCGAGGGTGGCGTAGACCATGCGGTGGCGGGCCAGCGGCAGCTTGCCCTGGAAGGCGTCGCAAACAACGAGCGCCTCGAAATGCACGCCGTCGTCGCCCTGGACGTGGGCGCGGGCGCCCGGCAGGCCCTGTTCGATGAGCTGGCGGATGGTGTCGGGGGTCATGGGCGGGGCACCGGAGGGTTCTTGAGGCGGAGCCGCGTCGGCAGGGGCCGGCATCGCGCGGGCAACGTCCTCGATTCGGAGGGGAAGACCGGCATTCATCGCCCGTGCGGGCAAAGCTGAACGCGGGTGCGTAGAATTGGCCGACTAGCGTAACGGAAAGCCGCCGGCTCCCCAATGGCGAACGCCACCCCCACCACATCGCCTGCGGGCGCCCTCGACGACGACGTGCTCGACGACAGCAGCCTCGCCGCCAGCGGCCGCCGGGTCTTCGAGGTCGAACGCGACGGCCTGGCCGCCGTCTCCGCCCGGATCGACGGGCAATTCTCCGCCGCCTGCCGCACCATGCTGGCCTGCCAGGGCCGCATCGTCTGCATCGGCATGGGCAAGTCCGGGCACGTGGCGCGCAAGATCGCCGCAACCCTCGCTTCCACCGGCACGCCGGCCTTCTATGTCCATCCGGGCGAAGCCGGCCACGGCGACCTGGGCATGATCACCGACCGCGACGTGGTCCTGGCCCTGTCCTACTCCGGTGAATCCGACGAGATCCTGATGCTGCTGCCGGTGCTCAAGCGACAGGGCAATCCCCTGGTCGCGATGACCGGCCGCCCGCAGTCCACGCTTGCCCGCGAGGCCGACCTGCACCTGGACGTCAGCGTGCCGGCCGAGGCCTGCCCGCTGGCGCTGGCCCCGACCGCCAGCACCACCGCCTCGCTGGCGATGGGCGATGCGCTGGCGGTCGCCCTGCTCGAAGCCCGCGGCTTCACCTCCGACGACTTCGCCCGCTCGCACCCGGCCGGTGCGCTCGGCCGTCGCCTGCTGCTGCATATCGCAGATGTGATGCACTCGGGCGACGAGATTCCCGCCGTCGGCCCGGACGCGACACTCGGCGACGCCCTGCTGGAGATGAGCCGCAAGCGCCTGGGCATGACCGCCGTGGTCGATGCCGACCGCCGCCTGCTCGGCCTGTACACCGACGGCGACCTGCGCCGCTCGCTGTCCGACCCGGCGACCGATGTGCACGGCACGCCGATCGAGCGCCTGATGACCCGCACCCCGGTCACCATCGACGCCGATGCGCTGGCCGTCGAGGCTGCGCAATTGATGGAAACCCGCAAGATCAACGCCCTGGTGGTGGTCGACGGCGACCGCCGCGTGGTCGGCGCGCTGAACATCCACGACCTGCTGCGCGCGCGGGTGGTCTGAGCATGGAGAACGCGACGATCGACGCTTCGATGGATGCCCTGCCCCTCGCGCGCCGCGCCGCCGGCGATCACCTGCTGATGGCCCGCGCCGGCAACATCCGCCTGGTCTGCTTCGACGTCGACGGCACCCTCACCGATGGCCGCCTGACCCTGGACGCCGAGGGCCGCGAGAGCAAGAGCTTCCACGTCCACGACGGCCAGGGCATCGTCCAGTTGCGCCTGCACGGCATCGAAGTCGCCTTCGTCACCGCGCGGCACAGTGCGGTCGCCGAGCGACGCGCCCGCGAGCTGGGCGTGCGCTGCCACGTCGGCGTGAAGGACAAGCTGGCCTGCGTGCAGGCGCTGTGCGCCGAGCTGGGCCTCGCGCTCGAGACCGTGTGTTTCATGGGCGACGACCTGCCCGACCTGCCGGCGATGCGCGCCGTGGGCCTCTCGGTCGCGCCCGGCGACGCCCATGCCCTGACCGCAGCCACGGCCGAACTGCGCACCGCCGCCAAGGCCGGTCACGGCGCCGCACGCGAGTTGTGCGACCTGCTGCTGTCGGCACAGGGACGCATCGACGACCCGCTGCCGCCCGCCGCACGCGGGGAGGTGTCGTGAGCTGGCGCGCCGTGGTCATCCTGCTGCTGTCGCTCGGCGCCCTCGCCGCCGGCTGGGCCGTGTGGCAGCAGCAGCGCCCGCCGCCGCAGGTCGAAACCACCGATACGCGCCCCGACTATGTCCTGCAGGATTTCGAACTGACCGCGCTCGACGGCGAAGGCAAGGAATCGTTCACCCTGCGCGCGCCCCAGCTGGAGCGTCGTCCCGACGACGACACCATGTCCCTGGTCACGCCGCTGTTCCTCATCCCCGATGCGGAAGGCCAGCACTGGGAAATCCGCTCGAAGCAGGGCTGGGTCAGTGCCGACCAGGAGGAAATCCGGCTGTCGGGCGAGGTCAAGGCCAACAGCCCGAGCGCCACGGTAAGGCCGGTGACGATGAACACGGAGAGCCTGAAGGTCTTTCCGCGCAGGAATCATGCCGAAACCGACGATGTCGTGACCATCGTACAGCCCGGCTCTATACTCAGTGGACGCGGCTTTGCGGTGTCCACGGCCACGAAACGATACGTGTTCCGATCCGAGGTCAACACCCGCTATGTCCCAGCCCGTCGCTAAGACTCTCATTTCCGTCGTCTCGCGCAGCGCGCTGCTGACGGCCCTGGCCGTCGCTGCCATCGCGCTGCCCGCCGCAGCCTGGGCGCGCAGCACCGATCGCAACCAGCCGATGGACATCAAGGCGGGTCGACAGGAAGGTACGCTCGACGGCAACAGCGTGAACGTGCTGTCCGGTGGCGTCACCATCACCCAGGGCACGCTCGACATCCAGGCCGCCCGCGCCGACATCCACCAGCGCGGCGGCGATGTCGTTCGCGCCGTCCTCACCGGCAGCCAGGCCGTGCTCAAGCAGCAGATGGACGACGGGACCTGGATGACCGCCCGGGCCGACCGCATCGATTACGACATGAACACCGACGTGATCGTGCTGACCGGCAACTACACCGTGAACACCGCGCGCGGCAGCACCAGCGGCCAGAAAATGACCTACGACCTGAAGACCGGTCGCGTGGAAAGCGGTGGCGAAGGCAACGGCCCGGTGACCCTGCGCATCCTGCCCAAGACCGCCCAGCCTAGGCCGGCGACGCAGGACAAGCCCTGATGCTGGTCGCCGAAGGGCTGCGCAAGCGCTACAAGTCGCGCGAAGTCGTCCGCAATTTCGGCCTGCGCCTGGATGCGGGCGAAGTGGTCGGTCTGCTCGGACCGAACGGCGCGGGCAAGACCACCTGCTTCTACATGATCGTCGGCCTGGTGCCGGCCGATGCCGGGCGCATCGTGCTGGACGGCCACGACATCACCGGCGAGCCGATGTACGCCCGCGCCAAGCGCGGCGTCGGCTACCTGCCGCAGGAACCGTCGGTGTTCCGCAAGCTCACCGTGGCCGACAACCTGCGTCTCGTGCTGGAGCTGCGTCCCGACCTGAACCGCGCCAGCCGCGAGCGCGAGCTGGAAAGCCTGCTCGACGAACTGCAGGTGGCGCATGTCGCCGACCAGAATGGCGCCAGCCTGTCCGGCGGCGAGCGCAGGCGCGTGGAGATCGCGCGCGCGCTGGCCGCGAAACCGCGGCTCATGCTGCTCGACGAACCCTTCGCCGGCGTCGACCCGATTTCGGTCGGCGAGATCCAGCGCATCATCCGCCACCTGAAGAATCGCGGCATCGGCGTGCTGATCACCGACCACAGCGTGCGCGAGACCCTCGGCATCTGCGACCGCGCCTACATCCTGAGCGAAGGCGCCGTGCTCGCGCAGGGCGCGCCCGAAGCGCTGCTGGCCAACCAGGACGTACGCCGCGTCTATCTCGGTGACGCGTTCACGCTGTAACGCCGCGGCGGCACCACGTTGTCGCTCGGCACCGCCCCCGGACCGCACCGGGAACCGCGCCGGGAACCGCGAGCGTCGTCTCAGAAATAAAGGCACGCAAGGATCGCGCCAAACGTCGGGATCGCACTACCATAGGGACATGAAGCCTCGCCTGCAGACATCGCTCGGGCAGCAACTGGTCCTGACGCCGCAACTGCGTCAGGCCCTGCATCTGCTGCAGTTGTCGTCCCTCGAGCTCGAGGCCGAGATCACCACGGCGATCGAAAGCAATCCGCTGCTGGACTGGGACGAGACCGAGTCGGTCGCCGAAACACCCGAGGGCATGCCCGAGATTCCCGCGCCAGAAGCGCCGGTTCCGGCCTCCGAAGAGGCCGCCGACACGCCCCGCGAGAGCGACGAGGCCGACTGGGAACCCCCGGACAGCTGGAGCACCACCGGTTCCGGCAGCGGCACCGGCTCGGGCGGCGGCGACGAGGATGGCTTGGACCCGATGGACCGCCTGGTCCACACCGATTCGCTGCACGACCACCTGTCCTGGCAGTTGCGCCTGACCCGCCTGTCGGCGCGCGACATGCAGATCGGCGCGACCCTGATCGACGCCATCGAGGACGACGGGTACCTGCGCGAACCGCTGGAGGAGATCGCGCAGGCGCTGCGACCCGAGATCGAAGCCAGCCCCGCCGAAATCCTCGCCGTCCTGCGCCAGATCCAGCGCTTCGACCCGCTGGGCGTGGGTGCGCGCGACCTGCGCGAATGCCTGACCCTGCAGATCGAGGCGCTGTCCGACGACACCCCGGGCAAGGCGCTGGCGCTGCGGATCGTGTCGGGCCCGCTGGAGCGGCTGCCGAAGATCGGGGCCGATGGCCTGGCGCACGAGCTGTCCGCGCCGGCCGACGAGGTCGCGGTCGCCCTGCATCTGGTGAGATCGCTGGATCCGCGCCCGGGTTCGCAGGTCGGCGGCATGAGCGCAGACACCTACATCACCCCCGACTGCGTGATCTGGCGCCACCAGGGCATCTGGCGCGCGGCGCTGGCCGGCAGCCACACCCGCCTGACCATCCATCGCGGCTACGAAAGCATGATCCAGCGCGCCAGCAGCAGCGACGCCAGCTACCTGCGCGGCCGCCTGCAGGAAGCGCGCTGGCTGCTCAAGCACCTGGAAGCGCGCGGCGACACCCTGCTCAAGGTCGTGCGCTGCCTGATCCGCCAGCAATCCGGTTACCTGGAGTTCGGCGAACAGGCGCTGCGCCCGCTCACGCTGCGCGAAGTCGCGGCCGAAGTGGGCCTGCACGAATCGACGGTTTCGCGTGCGATCGCGCGCAAGTACGCGATGACACCGCGGGGCACGCTGCCGCTTCGCAGCTTCTTCGCCTCGGGGGTTGGCAGCGACGAAGGCGGCGAAACCTCCAGCACGGCGATCCAGTCGATGATCAAGCGATTGATCGAGGCGGAAAATCCGCGCAAGCCGCTGTCCGACGCCAAACTGGCCGATACGCTGAAGGCATCGGGCGTACCGGTGGCGCGGCGTACGGTCGCCAAGTACCGCGAAGCGATGAACATTCCCGCATCGCATGAACGCGTGCGGATGGCCTGAAGGACCGATCGACCGATATCCGGGCCGCCTGATCGCGATCAAGAAACACCGCATCCCGCCCTTGCGCCACTGCCTCGCTGGGGTACTCTGTGAACGAGGGACGGTTCGGGCGCGCCAGGGCCTTGCAATCGAAGCCCACGGGCCCGATCTCTCCCGGTACGGCGGTGCCGGAACAAGGCGTCGTCGGCATCACGGCAGTGGCCGTCCGGGCCCCACGCCGCGATGCGCGCCCAGGCCCGGCATCCAGAGGACACCGTCGATGCGTATCGAAACCCACGGCCACCAGCTCGAAGTCACCCCCGCCCTGCGCGACTACGTCGAAACCAAGCTCGCGCGACTCGGTCGGCATTTCGAACACCCGATGGACACCGTCCGCACCCAGCTCAGCATCAACAAGCCCCAGCACTGCGCGGAAGCCACCATCCACATCTCCGGCCGTACCCTGCACGCCGATGCGAATGGCCAGGACATGTACGCCGCGATCGACCTCCTCGCCGACAAACTCGACCGCCTGCTCTTGAAGCACAAGGAAAAGATGGTCGATCATCACCGCGGCGAAAGCCTCGCCCAGTTGGGGGATGCCGGCTGATCCGCTGAGCAACGCTTCCCTTCCACAGACGACCGCGGTTCGATGCGGCGGCACCCGCCGCGCATCGCCGCGGTCGTTCTCTTGTCCACGCCACCTCACGATCGGCTCCTTCGACATGATGAACGCCAGCATCAGCGCCCGCGACCTGTTCGACCAATTGCACGAACGCCTCGGCCTGCGCTGGGTCGCCGGGCAACGCGGACAGGAGCGTCTGCTCGAAGCCGTGGACACGGTCGCCCGCCGCCCGTCGTTGGCCGGCTACCTGAACATCATCTACCCGAACAAGGTGCAGATCCTCGGCACCGAGGAGTTGGCCTGGCTGGATGCGCTCGACGCGCGCCAGCGCTGGGAGACGATCGAAAAGATCATGCAGTTCCGGCCACTGGCGATGGTGATCAGCAAGAGCCAGCCCTGCCCCGAGGACCTGCGCGCCGCCGCAGAGGAATCCGACACTCCGCTGTGGTGTTCGCCGCGCCGGGGCCACGAATTGTTCAACCACGTGCAGTACCACCTCGCGCGCAAGCTCGCACCGCGCCTGACCGTGCACGGCGTGTTCATGGAGATCTACTCGATCGGCGTGCTGATCACCGGCGAATCCGGCGCGGGCAAGAGCGAGCTGGCGCTGGAACTGGTGACGCGAGGACACCGCCTCGTCGCCGACGACGCCCCGGAATTCACCCAGATCGCGCCCGACGTGCTCGACGGCGCCTGCCCCGACCTGCTGCAGGACCTGCTCGAAGTGCGCGGCCTGGGCATCCTCAACGTGCGCCAGATGTTCGGCGATACCGCAGTGAAGCGGAACAAGTACCTGCGCCTGATCGTGCACCTGACCAGGCCGCACCTGGAGCCGCAGGCGACCGGCATCGAGCGTCTGACCGGCGACCTCGGCTCGCGCCGGGTGCTCGATCTCGACGTGCCGATGATCACCCTGCCGGTCATGCCCGGCCGCAACCTCGCCGTGCTCACCGAAGCCGCCGCGCGCGCGCACATCCTGCGCATCAAGGGCGTGGATCCGGCCGCCGCCTTCATGGCGCGGCACTCGCACTTCCTGGAGCGCGCGGAATGAGTCCCGATACCGAACGCGTGGCCGCGAACCCGAAGCTGATCATCGTCAGCGGCATGTCGGGCAGCGGCAAGTCGATCGCGCTGCACACGTTCGAAGACCTCGACTTCTACTGCGTCGACAACCTGCCGGCGGAGCTGCTGCCGGAGTTCGTGCGCAGCGCCACCGGCAAGAACGACCTGCCGCCCAAGCTCGCCGTCGGCATCGACGTGCGCAGCCGCAACACCGACCTGTCGACCCTGCCCTCGCTGCTGTCCAAGGCCGGCGAACTGGGCCTCGATCCGAAACTGGTGTTCTTCGACGCCAGCGACGACGTGCTGATCAAGCGCTACGCCGAAACGCGCCGTCGCCACCCGCTCAGCCACCTCGGCCTGACCCTGCACGAAGCCATCGCGCTGGAGCGGCGCATGCTCAAGCCGCTGCGCGCGCTGGCCGACATCAGCATCGACACCAGCGAGACCAACGTCCACCAGATGCGCCGACGCGTCATCGCCGAGCTGGATCTGAGCGCGGACCGGCCGGTGTCGCTGCTGTTCGAATCCTTCGCCTACCGCCGCGGCGTGCCCGCCGACGCCGACTTCGTGTTCGACGCGCGCTCATTGCCGAATCCCTACTGGGAGCCGCTGCTGCGCCCGCTCACGGGCCACGACCCGGAGGTGATCCGCTTCCTCGAAGCCGAGCCGGCCGTCGCCAGGATGATCGACGACAGCGCGGCCTTCATCGAGGCGCGCATTCCCGAGCATACGGCGGCGAATCGCCGCTACCTCACTGTCGCCGTCGGCTGCACCGGTGGCCAGCATCGCTCGGTCTACATCGCAAACCGGCTGGTCGAGCGCTTCGCGGCACACCACCCACACGTTGCCGCGCGGCACAACGAGCTGCGTGCGAATCGCGACCAGTGAAAGGAGATCGATCATGGCCAGCCAGACGATTCGACGCCTCGCGTCATCTACGACAGCACTCGCCCTGGCCGTGCTGATCGCCGCCTGCAGCACGCCGGCATCACCACCGACCGCAATGGTCTCGGGCACGGCCACGTATCGGGAGCGCATGGCCCTGCCACCCGGCGCCGTGTTCGAAGCGCGGCTGGAAGACGTGTCGCGGGCCGACGCACCGGCGGTACTCATCGCGAGCATCCGCGCCGAATCGCCCGGCGCGCCGCCCTTCCGGTTCGCGATTCCGTACGATCCGGCGCGCATTGCGCCGGCACACAACTACGCGATCCGGGCCCGTGTCATGCTGGGAGAGGAGCCATTGTTCGTATCGGACACCCGCGTGCCGCTGCCCTCCGGGCCAGACGCCGCAC
>JAHCAU010000023.1 GCA_019634715.1 Lysobacter sp. | reverse complement strand
GACCTAACCCGATGATCTGTCGAGAAAAAATGTGGGGGTACCTCAGGGTTCACCGCACCATGGCCTTTCGGCGGGCATGCTCGGGGTGGACACCCAAAGCCGGTGCGGTGAACCGCACCCTATGCGCTGGTTCCACCCGGCCCCTCGACCCCGCCCGGGTACACTAAGCGGTTCCGGGCCCCGGCCCCGCCGTCCAGACCGCACCCATGCAAGAACGAATCCTCGACGCCCTGCGCACCGGCGCCCATGCCGACGCCCTGGCGCTCGCCCGCGAAGCCGTCGCCGCGACCCCGCACGACGCCACCAACCACGCGCTGCTGGCCCACGCCGAGCGCGCCAACGGCAATGCCGCCGCGGCGCTGCAGGCGATCAACCGCGCCGTGCTGCTGGGTCCGGACGACGCGAACCTGCATTTTCAGCGCGCCGGCCTGCTGCTCGCCGAGTATCGGCTCGACGAGGCCCAGGCCGCGCTGGCGCGCACGCTGGACCTCGATCCCAACCAGTTCCCGGCCTACATCATGCAGGCGCAGATGGCCTTCGGCCGCGGCGATCTGGACGAAGCCGAACGCCTGCAGCGCTACGCCGCACGGGTCGCGCCGGAGCATCCGTGGGTGCGCACCATCGAGGGCATGATCGCGCTGCGCCGCGGCGATTCGATGCGCGCGCTGTCGCTGCTCACCGAGGCCGCCAAGCAGATGCCCGACGACCTGCAGGTGCTGTACGCGCTGGGTTTCGCGCACATGGACCAGGGGCACCTGGCCTTCGCCGAATCGGCGTTCCGCCGCATCGTCGAGGCCTCGCCCGACCAGCACGGCCTGCGCGGCCTGCTCGCCGACGTGGTGATGCGCCAGGGCCGCGCCGACGAGGCGCGCCAGATCGTGCAGCCGCTGCTCGACAACCCCGAGACCGCATCGCATTCGCTCAAGCGCCTGACCGCCGGCCTGGAGCTGCGCCTGGGGCATCTGGACGAGGCCCTGGCCCTGCTGCGCGCATCGATCGAACAGGAGCCGCGCGACCCCGAGACCTGGGCGATGGCCGCCGATGTCTGGCGTCGCAGCGGCCGCCTCGAGGAAGGCCGCGAAGTCACCGACGCCGCCCTGGCGAAGCATCCCGAGGCCGCGCCGCTGTGGCGCCTGCGCATCACCCTGGAACCCACCGGCAGCGACGAGGCCAAGGCCGTGGTCGACCGCTGGCTGGCGCTGGATGCCGACGACGTGAATGCGCTGGAAGCGCAGATGCTGATGATGGAAGTGCGCGGCGATCTGGAAGCGCGCGACGCGCTGGCGCAGCGCATCGTCGAGATCGAGCCGGGCCGCAGCTCGGCCGAGACGCGGGTGTTCGATCGCCTGGTCAGCCAGTCGCCGGACGTCGCCATCGCCCACGTCCAGGGCCTGATCGACAAGACCCAGGACGAGGGCGTCAAGCGTGGCCTGATGGCATGGCTGGGCATCGCCCAGGACAAGGCCGGTCGCCAGGCCGACGCCGTGCGCACCTGGCATGCCATGAACAGCGCCGAGGCCATGATCCGCCGCCCGCTGACCGTGCCCGGCCATGCCGTCGGCGCCTGGCCGGAACTGGCCGAAGTCGCGGCGGGCGTGCCGCCGCTGGCCTATCTGTGGGGCGTGCCGGGTTCGGGCGTGGAGAAGGTCGCCACGGTCATCGGCCATGCCGGCTATCCTCTGCGCGCCGACCGCCTCGGCCCGAATCCGCCGCGCGACGCCCTCCAGGACCCGGCCTGCATCGCCGCGTTCAACGACGGCACGCTCACCGGCGAGCAGGCACTGGCGCAATGGCGCAGCGCGCTGGCGCTGCGCGGCGTGCCCAACGGCGCGATCATCGACTGGCTGCCGTACTGGGACAATGCGCTGCTGCACATGATCCGCCCGCTGCAGCCGGAGGCGATCGTGCTGATCGCGCTGCGCGACCCGCGCGACATGCTGCTGGAATGGCTCGCCTTCGGCAGCGCGATGCAGTACGCCGTGCCGTCGGCGAACGAGGCCGCGCTGTGGATCGCGCGCCAGCTGCAGCACGTGCTGGTGATCACCCGCGACCTGCTGGTCTCGCACAAGGTCATCCGCACCGATCGCGTGCTGGACGACCTCGAAGCCTTCGCCGGCGAAGTCGGCGGCGGCCTGGGCCTGGAGCAGATCCTGATCCCGCCGCCGGAACTCTTCGGACGCATGGGCTTCCCGGCCGGGCACTGGCGGCAGTATGCCGAGCCGCTGGCCGAACCCTTCGCGCTGCTGTCCGACGTGGCGCAGGCGTTCGGCTATCCGGCGGACTGAATCGACACGAAGGAGGACAGCGTCATGAAGATCGCGAGCGAGAGTTTCGAACACGGCAAGCGCATCCCCGCCGAATTCGCCGCGGGCACGCCCGAGGGCTTCGGCGGCAACCGCAATCCGCACCTGCGCTGGCGCGACGCACCCGCCGGCACGCGCAGCTTCGCCCTGCTGTGCATCGATCCGGACGTGCCGACCGATCCGGCGCTGGTGCAGGATGCGTCGCGGCCGATCCCGGTCGAACACCCGCGCGGCGACTTCGTGCACTGGGTGATGGCCGACATTCCGGCCGGCGTCGACGCGATCGAAGCCGGCGCCTGCAGCGAAGGCTTCACCGCGCGCGGCAAGACCGCACCGGCCGGTCCCGCCGGCGCCCGCCAGGGCGTGAACGACTACACCGGCTGGTTCGCCGGCAACGCCGACATGGCCGGCGACTACCTCGGCTACGACGGCCCGTACCCGCCCGGCCACGATGCGCGCCTGCACCGCTATTTCTTCCGCCTGTTCGCGCTCGACATCGAGCACCTCGACCTGCCGGCGCGCTTCACCGCCGCCGATGTCTTCCGCGCCATGCACGGCCACGTGCTGGCCGAGACCGCGATCTACGGCACCTATTCGCTGAACCCGGACGTGAAGGGCTGAACCTTGCGGTTCGCCCTCCCCCGCGAGCGGGGGAGGGCCGGGGAGGCTGCGGTGTCGTCGACCTGCCTCAGATCCTGATCGGCAACTGCTCGAACACCAGCACCTGGCCGTCGTCGCTGGTCAGGCGCAGGCGGTAGGGCAGGGGTTCGAGCAGTTCGGCCTTGAACGAGCGGTTCATCAATTCGCTGAAGGCCTGGTCGGCGCGGTTCCTGTCGTCGCTGCAGGACATGCGCGTGGCGATGGCGATCTCGAACGCCATGCGCTTGCCGGACACGGTGTAGGTGCCACGCAGGTCGTTGCAGCCGCCGTTGGCGTGCACGTCCTTGCCGGTGAAGCTGACTTCGAAGGCCACGCCCGGCGCGCGCAGGGCCTCGGCCTGCGCGCCGGTGACGGAGGCGAGCTTCCAGCCACCGGTGTTGACCAGTTCGTTGCGGTCCACGCGCAGGCTGCGCGCCTTGTCGCCGGCGTCGGCGGGTGCGCCCGGCGTGGCGCAGGCGGTGGCGATGGTGGCGGACAGCAGCGCCGCGATGGACAGCACGGCGCTCAGGGATGTCGACGGATGCATGGCGGGTCTCCGATGTGCGGGGTGGGCGCCGGTCACGGCTTGGGCGGGCCTTCCTGGACGGTTTCGGATTCGATGGACAGTTCCATCACGTAGGCGATGTTGGTGCCGTCGTCCGGACGGCCATCGCGGCGGTAGCGCTTCACCCGCAGCACGTTGCGGATGCCCGGCTCATGGGTGAAGCCGTCGATCCTGTCGTAGAACAGGCGCCACGGGCCGGCATTGGTTTTCACGCCCTGATCGTCGTAGCGCACTTCGCGCAGTTCCAGGCAGGTCTGCGGCGCGGTCGCCATCGGCGGCTGGCAGGGCTTGGTATAGGCGGCGACCTCGACGAAGGCGGTTTCGCCCTCGCTGCCGTAGCGCGCTTCCGGGGTCATGTCGCCGACGAAGCGCAGGATGTCGCCGTTCTCGGCGCGCCATTCCAGCTTCGGCGGGTTGTTCGGCTGCGTGGTGCCCGGCTGCGCCGTGAAGCGCGAGGACCCCTGGATGCGCAGGCTCATTTCGGTGTCGAGCGCGGCCACTTCCGGCTCGACGCACTGCATCTTGGTGCCGATCAGCGCTTCCACGCGGATCTCGTCGCCGAGGCGCCGGAACATGCCGCTGAGGCCGTTGCAGGTGTTGTGCACGTTGATGCGGCCGTCGACGAAGGTGAGCTGCACCGGCTTGTCCGGGCGCATCAGCAGGGCGCCGATGGTGCGGCCCTTGGCATCGACCGCTTCCTTCAGCGACCAGCGGTGGCGGGTGAGCAGGCTGTCGTCGACGTAGGGCGCGGGCGGCGGGTTGGCGGCCGGCGTGGTGTCGGAGATGGCGCTGTTGTCCGGCGCGGCATCGGCCGGGATTTCGGTGTCTGCTTCGGCCGGGGGCTTCGAGCACGCGGCGAGCAGCAGGGGAACGATCACGAGGGACACAACCGGGAAACGACGCTTCATCGGGATTCCTGTCGGATGAGATGCGGGTGGGCCGGGGGGGACGGGTCTTCGGAACGGGATCAGGGAAGCAGGATCCTGCAACAGGGCGGGCGAACGGGCCGTGCCCGGGTTCGGGGTTGGCGGGGCGTCACTCGCCGGCCGGCAGCCACAGCAGCAGGGCGGCGCCGAGCGCGAAACGATACACCGCGAACGCCGTGAACCGGTGGGTCTGGATGTAGCGCAGCAGCCATTTCACGGAGATGAACGCGGTCACGGCCGAGGCCGCGAAGGCCACCGCCAGCGCGGTCCAGTCCTCCTGGCCGATCCCGCCGTGCCGGTACAGGGCCAGCAGTTCGTAGCCGGTGGCCGCGAACATGGTCGGGATGCCGACCAGGAAGGCGAACTCGGTGGCGGCCATGCGGCTGGTGGTGCCGGCCAGCAGGGCGACGAAGATGGTCGCGCCCGAGCGCGAGGTGCCCGGGAAGACGCCGGCCACGACCTGGGCGATGCCGACGAGGATGGCGACGGTCCAGGTGATGGCTTCGCGCTCGCCGAGCGCGGCTGCGCGCTTGGCGGCGAAGTGTTCGGCTGCGAGCATCCAGATGCCGCCGAGGATCAGCGCCCAGGCGATCGGCGTGACGGTCTCGGGCAGCTGCCAGCCCAGCCCTTTCACCAGCAGGCCGCCGGCTGCGGTCACCGCGAAGGCGGTGCCGAGCTTGATGCCGTAGTCGCGCGAATGGGTGCCCTCGCCGGAGGTGGGCCGCAGGAAGCCCTGGGTGAGCGTCCACAGCCGCTGGCGGTAGATCGCGACCACCGCGAGGATCGCGCCGGCCTGGATCGCGACGTTGAACAGGTCGCTGCGCGCGCCCAGCCAGTGCTGCGCGATCAGCAGGTGGCCGGTGCTGGAGATCGGCAGGAACTCGGTGATGCCTTCGATGATGCCGAGCAGCAGCGCGGCGAGCAGATCGGTCATTGCGCGGGACGTTCGTCGGAAACGCCTAGTGTAGCGGCCCGCGCCGGCCCGGCCCGGCCGGCCAGGGATCGTGCTCCCGCAGGGACGGCCCCTCCGCGCGGGAGGGGCCGTGGTGGTGCGGGTGGATCGGATGACGATCGGGTGTCGATCAGGGGCTGGTGACGAGGGTCAGGCCCGGGTAGGCGGCCAGGACCGGGTTGATCGGCTGGAAATAACTCGACTGCGTGCCGATGGTGCAGTTGTCGTTGGTGCCCGGTTCCAGAGGGCCGCCGGAGGTCAGACCTTGCGCCTGGCCTTCCGGTGTCACGAACGAGCCGCCGGAATCCCCCCTGCCGGCGCAGGCACTGGTGACAGAGAGGCCATGGACGAACTGTCCACCGTAGTTCACGGACACGCCCGTTGCCTGCAGCGTGCCGCAGCGCGCGCCGGTGCGGATGCCCGAGCGGCAGACGGTCGCGCCGATGGTGGCCGGCGTGCTGCCGCGCACGACCAGGTTGCCGCCGTACTGGTAGGCGTTCACCCACGAGGTGGGGATGCCCTGCGCATTGGTGTTGTGGATCACCGCGTAGTCGCTGCCCGGAAACACGGACTGGTAGATGTAGCCGACCGACTGGCCGTTGAAGTGGGTGGTGGTGGCGTTGTTCGGGCCGCAGTGGCCGGCGGAGACGAAGCCGTTGTCGGTGCCGAGCGTGACCGCGAAGCCGATCGAGCACGAACCGAGGCCGGACACGTTGTAGCCGTCGCCGCCGCGGATGTTGAACGCCATCGTGCTCGGACGCGCGGCGGATTCGGTGATGGCCACCAGGCGCTTGTCGACGCCGCTGGCGGCGACGAAATCGCGTGCGACGTCGCCGGCGCCGATGTCGGCGGTGACCACGATGCGGTTGCTGCGCACGTCGACGTGCCAGGCGTGGATGCGTGCATCGAGGCCGTGCGTCTTCGCGTTGCGCGTGACGCTGAAGCTGCGGGCGGCCGCGTCGAGCTTCGCGCGCGCGGCGTCGAGCGTGCGCAGGCTGTGCTCGACCACACGCACCGGCTGGGCGACGCCCCGCACCGGGACGATGTCCGGGCGGGTGGCGGCGACGACGGTGCGATAGCGGCCCTTGGCGTCGCGTTCGAGCCATGCGCCGGCGTAATGGGTTCCGAGGCGGGTGCGGGCGTCGCGTTCGACGCTGGCGGCGAGGCGTTCGGCGTCGAGGTACTGCGGGATCTGCTGCGGCTGGATGCCGAGATCGCGCTGCATGGCGAACCGCAGTTGCGTCGGCACGGTGTCGGTGGCGGGCGTCGCGGCCGACGCGGTGGCGGCTGCGAGCAGCGAAACGGCGAAGACAAGTGCGGACGTACGGAGATGGCGCATCGGAAACTCCTTTTCGTGGGGGATGCGGACGCAGGTCGATCCTGCGCCGGTCCGCATGGCCTCGTCGTGCCGACGGCATCGTGAAGTCGTCGACACGCACGCATCCATGCGTGACGTGCACAGCATATGACGCCCGCGTCTCGGCGGAGGCGACTGGCCGGGGCCTTCGAACGGCCGCACGCCACCGTTCGTCCGTCGATGCGAACGAGCCCCCGCTTGCGCGAGGGCTCGTGTTTCGTCGTTGCGATGACGTGCGGTGTCGTGGTCAGCGGCAGCAGGTGCCGGTGGACCACAGGGCCTGGCCGAGGTGGCTGTAGAGCACCACGTTGCCGTCGTTCTGCACGAACAGCGTGGCGCCGTTGCGGCCATTGGTGCCGGTGGACCAGCGCGCCTGCCCGGCGCTGTTGTAGACCACGAGGTTGCCGTCGGTCTGCATCGCGAGGATGTGACCGCTGCCGTACACGTGATTCGCCCAGATCGCGCCGACGCCGGCCTGGTACAGCACGAGGTTGCCGTCGGCCTGGATCACGAAGGTGAAGCGGCCGTCGCAGGAGGTGACCGACGCGGTGGTGCCCAGCACGCGGCCCGGGTTCATGCGGCCGCAGCTCTGGATCGTCTGCAGCGTCAGGCCGTAGGCGTTGAGCAGCGGCTGCAGCGGCTGATGGTAGGTGACCGGCGAAGCGATCGAGCAGTTCTCGTTGGTGTTCGGGTTGAGCACGCCGCCCGAGGTGACGCCCTGGGCTTCGCCGCCGGGGGTGACGAACGAGCCGCCGGAATCGCCGCCGCCGACGCAGGCGCTGGAACGGACCATGCCGTACACCGGGCCGACGCTGTAGTTCACCGTGACGTTCTTCGCGGTGACGGTGCCGCAGCGGTAGCCGGTGCGCGCGCCGGAGCGGCAGATCGCCGCGCCGACCGGCGCCTCGATGCCGCCGTAGACGCCGATGTTGCCGCCGGCGTAGTTGTTCACCAGCGGCTGGATCGACCACGAACCTGGATTGGTGTTGCGCACCCAGGCGATGTCGCTGCCCGGGAAGGTGGAGCCGGCGAAGCTGCCCAGCGCGACGCCGTTGAATCCGCTGACCGCGGTGCCGGCCGCGGCGCAGTGGCCGGCGGTGGCGAAGCCGGTGTCGCCGCCGCGCGTGACCGAGAAGCCGATCGAGCACCAGCTGGACGGCGTGTTGTAGCGGTCGCCGCCACGGATGTCGTAGACGGGCTGCGGACGCTGCAGGGCCGTTTCGACGCGCACCATGGCCGGGTCGAGGCCGTGGGTCGCGGCGAATGCGCGTGCGACCGAGGTCGCGCCGGGATCGGTGGTCAGCACCACGCGGTTGTTCGGCAGGTCGATGCGCCAGCCGTGGATGCGCGGCGATGCGGCGGCGAGGCCGCGTGCGCGGTCGAGCCGGCCGACGGCGGATTCCAGCGATGCGAGGCTGTACGCGACGCGACGCACTTCGCCGCCGAGCGCGCGGACGCGCGGATCGGAGGTCGCTGCGGTGCTGCCGACGACGAGTCGATAGTCGCCGCTGGCGTCGCGCTCCAGCCAGGCGCCGCCGAAATGGCCGCCCAGGGCGCGGCGGGCGTCGGCCTGCGCGCGCAGCGCGTGGCG
Source organism: Lysobacter sp. (assembly GCA_019634715.1). Lineage (GTDB taxonomy): Bacteria > Pseudomonadota > Gammaproteobacteria > Xanthomonadales > Xanthomonadaceae > Lysobacter_I. The sequence continues at coordinate 46,285 of JAHCAU010000023.1, read as the reverse complement.
TTCGGTGCGCAGGTAGCGGTCGAGGCGCGCGCCGTCGAGGCCGAGGTCGCGTTGCAGGGCCTGGCGCATGGCGGCGCCGGGCTGGGCCGGTGCGGTGTCGCTGGCGGATGCGGTCGAAGCGAGCATCGAGGCGGCGAGCGCTGCAGCGATGATCGTTGCGCGCGCTGACGGGCGGAAGGACGGGATGAAATGCCTTTTCATGTGGGACTCCTGTCGTTGGCCTCGCCCATGGCGCTCGGCGAGGCCCGGGGGATGCGCCCGCCGAGGCTGGCGGACGGTCCACGACGGAACCGGAACATCGCGACATGCAGGCAAGCGAGGGCACGGTGGCCAAGGGGCTTCCGAGGACTTCCGGACATCCCGTTGTCCCGCACCATCGCGCGTCGGCGGTGGCGCACGCGGTTCCATCGCGTGACAGGGCGATCCTAGCGACCGGCGATGAAAGCCGTGTGATGGTGCGTCGCAATTCGTGGCCATGGCCGCATTGCGAACGTGACTCGGGACAGGGCCATGGACATGGTCATGGACATGGCCGCCAGTGCAGGGATCAGTCCGGCTGTCCCAGCCGGAAGAACACCGCTTCCTCGCCGCTTTCGGCCAGGCCCAGGCCGAAGTAGATCGGACCCAGCGGCGTGTCGAGCGCGGTGTAGACGCTGCCGCCGAAGATCGTGCGTTCCAGCGAAGGTTCCTGTCCGCGTCCCCACAGCTGGCCCGCTTCGAGCGAGCCGCCGACGAACAGCGGGTATTGCATCACCTGCGCCAGCGGGTAGTTGAACTGCAGCGTGCCCAGCGCCGCGCCCTTGCCGCGCAGGGTGTCGATGCCGTAGCCGGACAGGCGGAACGGGCCGCCCAGCGTGGCGACGTCCTCGAAGGCGTTGCCGCGTCGGTCCTGCGTGCGCATGCCCAGCTGCCAGCGTCCGCCGAGCCCGGTGAACGCGACGTTCGCGTTGAGCCGCGAGGTGAAGCCGCGGGTGTCGGCATCGAGGATCGACAGGTAGCGCGTGTGCCGGGCCTGGACGTACCAGCCCTTCGAGGGGAATTCGGCATCGTCCTGGGTGTCGACCACGAAGTTCAGGTCGACGCCCGCGCTGGTCGTGGTGCGCGGGACGGCGGTGCTCACCGAGTCGCGGCGCAGGTCGAAGTGATTCCGTCGCGCGAACGGCGCGATCGAGGCCTCGCCCCAGTCGCCGAAGGTCGCGCCCAGGCCGGTGCGCGCCTGCCAGAAGCTGTAGCGGTATTCGCCGGTGGCGTTGCCGTCGTCGAGCAGGGTTTCGTTCTCGCCGCGCCATTCCAGCGATGGCCGGAAGAACAGGTGCCGTTGCAGGCTCAGCGGCTGGTGCAGTTCGGCGAAGGCGCGGTTGCGGTCGCCGATGCGCGCTTCCAGCAGCAGTTCGCCGCCGAAGCGGTTGAGTTCGCGCTTGCCGTAGCGCGCGCCGAGCTGGTATTCGCCCTGGCCTTCGAAGTCGTCCTGCATCAGCAGGCCGAGCTTGATGCTGCCGTCTTCTTCCCAGCGGCGGTTGCGCGCGACGTAGGTCAGCACGGTGTCGTCGCGGTCGTCCGCTTCGACGGTGTAGTAGACGCGCGAGAACTCGCCGAGGCCGTAGAGGCGGCCGAGATCCTGCTCGATCTTCTTCGCGTCGACGGTGTCGCCTGGCTTCGCCGACATGCGCGCGAGGATGGCTTCGTCGTCGACGCCGGAGGTGTTGACCAGCTCGACGCGGTCGATGGTGCCGATCGGCTTGAGCTTCGCCGCGCGCGCCGCGCGCCAGGCCGCGTAGTCGGCCTCGGACACGCGCATCGCCTGCAGCTGCGGCAGCGCGGCCACGGTCGCGGCTTCGCCCAGGGCCACGCCCTTGTCCATGCCGCCGGTGAAGTCGGCCGAGCCGAGCTCGGCCAGCTCGGGCACGATCAGCACGTCGCGCGGGCCGAGCCGGTCGCGCTGGCGCTGGCTCTCCTTCTGCATCAGCGCGGTGATCATCTGGTCGGTGATGCTGAAGGGGTCGAGCAACTGGTCGCGGGTCTTCAGCCGGGCCGCGATGTCGACCGCGATGATCCGCCGCGCGCCCCACTTCTGCGCCACTTCCACCGGCAGGTTCATCGCCACGCCGCCGTCGATCAGCGAACGCTCGCCGTAGCTCACCGGCGAGAACGCGCCGGGCACGGCCATGCTGGCGCGCACGGCATTGACCAGGTCGCCCTGGTCCATCGCCACCGCGTCGCCGGTTTCGAGGTCGGTGCCGACCGCGCGGTAGGGAATCGGCAGCTCGTCGAAGCGCGCGATCGTCGCGCTCGGCAGCAGCGCCGCGCGCAGCGCGACGGCCAGGCGCTGGCCTTCGAACAGCGACGGCGGCACGCCGACCTTGCCGTCGCGCAGGCCGAAGCCGCCCTTGGCCAGGAAGCTGCGGTCCTCGGCCTTGCGGCGCGCGGGGAACACGCTGCGGTCGATGCGGTCGACGAACATGGTGTTCCAGTCCAGCGCGCGCATCTGCGTCTCGATCTCGGTCGCGCTCAGGCCGCTGGCGTACAGGCCGCCGACCACCGCGCCCATGCTGGTGCCGACGATGCAGTCCACCGGGATGCGCTCGCGTTCGAGTACCTTGATCACGCCGATGTGCGCCATGCCGCGCGCACCGCCGCCGCTGAGGACCAGGCAGGTGTCGAACTCGGCGGCGTGGACGGGGGCGGGCGGGATGAGGTGCGCCAGGGACAGGGCGAGGGTCGCGGCGAGCAGACGCGCGGTCTTGCGCATGACGGGGAGGCCGGATGGGACTGCCGCGCAGTCTATCGTGCCGTGGCGCGGCCCCGACTATGATCCGGCGCTGTGCCGGCGCGGCAGGCGCTCGGGAGGGACAGGATGAAGACGATCCGCTGGGGCATCATCGGTTGCGGCGCGGTGACCGAGGTCAAGAGCGGCCCCGCATACCGGCAGGTGGCGGGCTTCGCCTTGCAGGCGGTGATGCGTCGCGACCTGGCGAAGGCCGGGGACTATGCCCGCCGCCACGGCGTCCCGCGCTGGACCGACGACGCCGATGCGATCATCCAGGCCGACGATGTTGACGCGGTCTACATCGCGACGCCGCCCGACACCCATCTGCACTACGCCCTGCGCGTCGCCGCCGCAGGCAAGCCCTGCTGCGTCGAGAAGCCGATGGCGCGCACGCCGGAGGAATGCGCGCGGATGAACGCCGCGTTCCGCGAGGCGGGTGTCCCGTTGTTCGTCGCCTACTACCGGCGTTCGCTGCCGCGTTTCGGGCAGGTCGCGCACTGGCTGGCGGCGGGCCGCATCGGCATCGTGCGACAGGTGCGCTGGTCGTTCTCGCGGCCGCCCAGGCCGACGGATCTTGCGGGTGCGCCGGACTGGCGCACCGATCCTGCGACGGCCGGCGGCGGCTACTTCGTGGACCTCGCCAGCCACGGCCTCGACCTGCTGATGCACCTGCTGGGCGACATCGACGGCGAGTCCGGCGCCGTCGAGCGCCAGCTGGGCCTGTATCCGGCCGAAGACGCGGTGGTCGCGCACTGGCGCCATGCGCCGCAACCCGACGGCAGCCGCCCGCTCGGTTGCGGCTACTGGAACTTCGCCGCGGATCGCCGACGCGATGCCGTCGAGATCGTGGGCAGCCAGGGCGCGATCCACTTCTCGGTCTTCGACGACGTGCCGCTGGCGCTGGAATGCGAAGGCGTGCGCACCGAGTGCGTCATCGCGCATCCGCCGCACATCCAGCTGCCGCATGTCGAGAACATCGCGCGCCACCTGCGCGGGGAGGCGTCGCATCCCTCGACGGGCGATCGCGCTGCGCGCGCCACCGAAGTCATGGCGCGGATACTGGGCCAGGCCTGAGGCGCGGCATCGCGCATCCCGTTCCGCGGCGTTGCGGTCAGCCTGCGTCCCGCGACCGCGTCGACACCGTGTCCACATCCGGCGGCTCGCGGAAGGGCAGCAGGAACATCCGCCACAGGCCGGGCTGGGTCGGGCCGATGCCGGTCTGGCGCACCGGGCCGCGGCTGAAGGTGCCGAACAGGCGGTCCCAGAGGATCGCGTTGCAGGCGTAGTTCGTGTTGCTCTCCTCGAACACCACCGAGTGGTGCCGGCGGTGCTGGTCGCTGGAGGTGAAGAACAGGTTGAGGACCGGCGTGTCCATGCGCACGTTGGCGTGGGCCAGGGTCGCGTTGGCCAGCACCAGGATGCCGGCCGCGCCCGTCGCGGCCTCCGGCGCGCCGGTGACCGCCGCCAGCAGCACCAGCGGCAGGGTCAGCAGCACCAGTTCGAACGGATGATTGGTGCCGGTGTTGATCGCGTGCAGGTTCTGGAAGGCGTGATGGAAGCCGTGTCCGGTCATCCGCCACAGCGGCGCCCAGCGATGGATGGCCCGATGCGCCCAGTAGTAGATCAGGTCGCTGGCGAAGAACAGCAGCAGCGCCTGCACCAGGGTCGGCCAGCCGGCGGGCCAGAGCACGGCGCCGATGCGCGCGCGCACGGGTGCCAGCGCGCCCGGCAGCAGCGATTCGTAGCCCGCGATCATCAGTCCCGACAGCAGCAGCCCGAGCAGGTAGACCCCGCCCAGGCGCAGGTGCGCGCCGAGGCCGAGCCGCCAGGTCGGCATCGCCGGGACCAGCCGTTCCAGGGTCATCGAGGCCGCCAGCACCGCGACCAGCACTGCGAGGGTCGTCTCGTCGCCCGCCCCCAGCGCCCACCACAGACCCAGGGCGCCGGCCAGCAGCAGGGGGTGGCCGGCGACCGCGATGGTGCGCGCGAGCCGGGGATGGCGGGGCGGAGGGGCGATGTCGTCCATGGGGCCGGGGTTTCGCGGGAGGATGACGGCAGTCTGTCGTCCGTGATGCGTGGCCGGCACGTGCCATCGGTCCTGTGAAGCGGCACGTGGCCAGCCATCCCCGGAATGGTGCGCGCGATTCTCGAATGCACCGATCCGGTGCATTCGATGTCGCCGTCGACGAAGCCCTTCATGGAATTCAATGACTTGGCAGTGGGTCGCCGCTGGCACGCCCCTTGCAACGGCAGAGGCATTCCTCACCCTTCCGGAGCTTCCGAAGATGTCCCTCGACCACGTCGAAAAACTGATCAAGGACCACAAGGTCGAATTCGTCGACCTGCGTTTCGCCGACATGCGCGGCGTGCAGCACCACGTGACCTTCCCGGCCTCGATCGTCGAACCCAGCCTGTTCGAGGACGGCAAGATGTTCGACGGATCGTCGATCAGCGGCTGGAAGGGCATCAACGAATCCGACATGGTCCTGCTGCCCGATCCGGCGACGGCGTTCCTCGATCCGTTCACCGCCGATCCGACCCTGGTCCTGACCTGCGACATCCTCGACCCGGCGACCATGCAGGCCTACTCGCGCGATCCGCGCGGCGTGGCCAAGCGCGCCGAAGCCTTCCTCAAGGCCAGCGGCATCGCCGACCAGGCCTTCTTCGGCCCGGAACCGGAATTCTTCATCTTCGACAGCGTCCGTTTCGCCAATGAAATGGGCCACACCTTCTTCCACATCGACTCGGAAGAAGCGCACTGGAACTCCGGCCGCGAATACGCCGGCGGCAACACCGGCTACCGGCCGATGGTGAAGGGCGGCTACTTCCCGGTCGCGCCGCTCGACTCGCTGCACGATCTGCGCGCCGAGATGTGCAAGACGCTCACCTCGCTGGGCATCGAAGTCGAAGTGCACCACCACGAAGTCGCCAACGCCGGCCAGTGCGAGATCGGCACCAAGTTCAGCACGCTGGTGAAGAAGGCCGACGACCTGCTGACGATGAAGTACGTCATCAAGAACGTCGCGCACCGCAACGGCAAGACCGCCACCTTCATGCCCAAGCCGATCGTCGGCGACAACGGCAGCGGCATGCACGTGCACCAGTCGCTGGCCAAGGGCGGCGTGAACCTGTTCTCCGGCGACGGCTACGGCGGCCTGTCGCAGATGGCGCTGTGGTACATCGGCGGCATCTTCAAGCACGCCCGCGCGATCAACGCCTTCACCAACTCCACCACCAACAGCTACAAGCGCCTGGTGCCGGGCTACGAAGCGCCGGTGATGCTGGCCTACTCGGCGAGCAACCGCTCGGCCTCCTGCCGCATCCCGTACGTGGCCAACCCGAAGGCCCGCCGCATCGAGATCCGCTTCCCCGATCCGATGAATTCCGGCTACCTCACCTTCGCCGCGCTGATGATGGCCGGCCTCGACGGCATCAGGAACCAGATCGATCCGGGCGAGCCGAGCAACAAGGACCTCTACGACCTGCCGCCGGAAGAAGAGAAGGCGATCCCGACCGTCTGCCACTCGCTGGACCAGGCGCTCGAAGCGCTGGACAAGGACCGCGAGTTCCTCAAGGCCGGCGGCGTGTTCACCGACGACTTCATCGACGGCTACATCGCGCTGAAGATGCAGGAAGTGACGCGTTTCCGCGCCGCGACGCATCCGCTCGAATACCAGATGTACTACACGATCTGATTTCCGGCGAAATAGGGTGCGCCCCGGCGCACCGCTTCGGGATCATCCGGAAAAGCCGGTGCGCCAGGGCGCACCCCATGACCTCTCCCGCATGCGGGAGAGGTACTGGGCAGGGGCACGCGCCACCGGCAAAAGAGCAGGTCCCTCACGTGTGTTCGGGATGACAGGTGGATATCGGCAGCATGGACATCCGCATCGACGACCTCCGCGGTGTCGAGATCGCCAGGTTCCTGCAGGCGCATCTCGACGACATGCACCGGCACTCGCCGCCCGAGAGCGTGCACGCGCTGGACCTGGATGCGCTGCGTCGTCCGGACATCACCTTCTGGACGGCATGGAAAGACGATGCGTTGCTGGGATGCGGCGCATTGAAGGCGCTGGACGGCGCGCACGGCGAGATCAAGTCGATGCGCACCGCGCCGGCGCATCGCAACAAGGGCGTGGCGGCGGCACTGCTGCGCCACATCGTGGCGACGGCGCGCGAGCGCGGCTACCGCAGGCTGAGCCTGGAAACCGGCTCGCCCGAGGTGTTCGCACCGGCGCGCGCGCTGTACGAGCGGTTCGGGTTCGTGGCCTGCGGTCCGTTCGCGGACTACGTCGACGACCCGTGGAGCATGTTCATGACGCTCGAACTCTGACAGTTCGGGCCTGACGAGAGGATTGTGGCAGACGCCCCGGTGCGGGGCGCATGGGAGTGCGGTACGTGGCCGGGCGCAGTGCGCCGGCCCATCAGTTCAAGGCCGTGCGCGCGCTTCGATCGAAGGCGCGAATGGCGACGAGGTCGCGGGAGACGCATCGCAGCTTCCTTCCCCACGTCGGAATGCGGTGCGGTGTCCCGGACGGGAGCCGGCGGGGCGGATCGACGCCTGCGTGCATCGATCCGCCACGACCGGCGTTCATCCTGGAGCGCGTGGTGCGCTGGCGCAGGCATCCGTCGCTCCGTCCACACGGGGAGAGCGCATGAAACTGATCACCGCCATCATCCGGCCGTTCAAACTCGACGAGGTGCGCGAAGCCCTGTCCGAGATCGGCGTGTCCGGCATCACCGTCACCGAAGTGAAAGGCTTCGGTCGACAGAAGGGTCATACCGAGCTGTATCGCGGCGCCGAATACGTCGTGGATTTCCTGCCGAAGATCAAGGTCGAGGTCGCGGTATCCACCGACCAGCTCGACGCCGCGATCGAGGCCATCCAGCAATCCGCCGGCACCGGCAAGATCGGCGACGGCAAGATCTTCGTCGTCGCGCTGGAACAGGTCATCCGCATCCGCACCGGCGAACTCGGCGCGGACGCGCTCTAACCCACACCTCGGAGACCGTCCCATGACGACTGCCCTGTCCGGGTCGCGCGCCCGCGCATTCGCCTTCGCGATGCTGCTCGCCGCGACCACCCTCTGTTCCGTTTTCACCGTTTCGGCGCAGACCGCGCCCGAAGCGCCTGCCGCCGCATCGTCCGACATGCCGGTCGAAGCGCCCGCGCCCGTCGCCGACGCCGTTGCCGCGAGTGAGTCGGCATCCGTACCGGCGCCCACCGAAGAGACCACACCCCCCGCGCCCACCGCCGACAAGGGCGATACCGCGTGGATCATGGTCTGCGCCGCGCTGGTGATCTTCATGGCCCTGCCGGGGCTCGCGCTGTTCTACGGCGGCCTGGTGCGCAGCAAGAACGTGCTGTCGATCCTGATGCAATGCATGGTGGTGTTCTCGCTGGTCGCGGTGCTGTGGGCGCTGTACGGCTACAGCCTCGCGTTCACGCCGGGCAATGCTTTCATCGGCGGCGGCGACCGCCTGTTCGGCGCCGGTCTCAACGGCGCGATGGGCGCGACCTTCACCAAGGGCGTGTACATCCCCGAACTGGTGTTCTTCGTGTTCCAGGGCGCGTTCGCCTGCATCACCTGCGCGCTCATCGTCGGTGCGTTCGCCGAACGCGTGAAGTTCGCCGGCGTGCTGGTGTTCACGGCGATCTGGTTCACCTTCGCCTATACGCCGATGGCGCACATGGTGTGGTTCTTCCCGGGTCCTGACGCGTTCACCGATGCCGAGGCTGCGAAGGCCGCGACCGAGGCTGCCGGTTTCCTGTGGGCCAAGGGCGCGCTGGATTTCGCCGGTGGCACCGTGGTGCACATCAACGCCGCGATCGCCGGTCTGGTCGGCGCCTATGTCATCGGCCCGCGCATCGGCTACAAGCGCGAAGCGATCAAGCCGCACAACCTCACCCAGACCATGGTCGGCGCCTCGATCCTGTGGGTCGGCTGGTTCGGCTTCAACGCCGGCTCCGCCCTGGAAGCCAGCGGCGTGGCCGCGCTGGCCTTCGTCAACACCTTCCTCGCCACCGCCGCGGCGGTGCTGAGCTGGAGCGCGGCCGAATGGATCGCACGCGGCAAGCCGTCGATGCTCGGCGGCGCGTCGGGCGCGGTCGCCGGCCTGGTGGCGATCACCCCGGCGGCGGGCCTCGTCGGCCTGATGGGCGCGCTGGCGATCGGCGCGATCGCGGGCGTGGTCTGCTTCTGGGGCGTCACCGGCCTGAAGAAGCTGCTGCGCGCCGACGACTCGCTCGACGTGTTCGGCGTGCACGGTGTCGGCGGCATCGCCGGTGCGCTGCTGACCGGCGTGTTCGCGGCGCCGTCGCTCGGCGGCGCGGGCCTGTGGGATTACGTCACCGAGACCGCCGTCGTCGAGTACAGCATCGCCTCGCAGGTCTGGGTGCAGCTGCAGGGCGTGCTGGTCACCGTGGCCCTGTCGGGCGTGGTCTCGCTGATCGCCTTCACGATCGTGAAGTACACGGTCGGCCTGCGCGTGAACGAGGATGCCGAACGCGAGGGCCTGGACATCGCCTCGCATGGCGAGGCCGCGTACGAGCATTGAGGCGATCGGCGGGATGCTCGGCCCGGACGTCGTACCGGGCCGAGCGTTCCGGCGAAAGTGCTGCCAGGCACCGCGGATTCACGCCGATCGTGCCGGCCGTGCTCCCTTTTCGCCTTTGCTGGCGGCCGGGCCATCCGCGCGTTCCAGCGCGGATGGCCCGGATGGCGCCGGTCACTGCTGGAACACGTCCTCCAGGCTGACGTAGGTGAAGCAGTCGCCGCTGGCGAAGCCGACTGCACGCCCCTTGAGGTGATGCCCGAAGCTGGGGCCGCTGTAGATATAGCCCGTCCCGGCGCCTGCGGAGTAGAAGTTGATGAACGGAACGGCATTGACGGTCTGCCCGGTCAGGACGTTCGTCGCACTGGCCGCAGCGCTGACCGAGAAGCGATGCCAGAACGCACTGCTCGGGGGATACACGTTCACGATGGCGGTGGACTGGAGGCGGGCGTAGTACCAGTTCAGGTTGCCATCGCCGCGGTCCTTGTACAGCCCGCCGCCGACCGACAGATCCACGAAGCCGGGGTAATAGATGTAGGTTTGCGAGAAGTTGTCATAGCTCCAGCACCCGAAGGACGACGTCTGGCTCGCCCGCGCGCCGGGCATGGTGCGGGAGCCGCGTGTCGCCTGTTGGCGCGCCAGCTTTTCCAGGTCGGCGACATGCGCCTGCAGGGCCTTGCGATCCGTGTTGCTCAAGCCCGGGGTCATCAACTGCTTGCGCAGCAGGGCCAGATCGTGGGCCAGACCCGGCGCACCGATGGCGACTTTCTTGCCTGAGAGTTCGCCTTGCGTCATCAGGTAGACGCCGGGCGCCATCCGGGTCGCGTGACGGCCATGGTCGCGCTGGAACTGGGCCTCGCTTTCGATCCGCAGGGTGCCCGGGGCGGGCTTGTCGGCGGCGAGCGCGGTGCCGGTGCAGGCGAGCGCGGCGAGGGTGGTGAACAAGAAGCGTTGCATGCGGGGAGAACTCCTGTCTTGATGGTGTCGGGGTGTTGTGACACGGGCGCTGGGAAGGCCTCGTGTCGTCTTGCGCTCCGTCGGGAGCGACACCATCCGTAGCGGATCGCCGGCGGAAACAGGATCACCCGACGTCTGCCCGATCTTCCGCAGCGGATGCGTGATTCTCGAAACCGCCACCGCTTTCAGTGGCCGGGTTGATCGAGTCCCGTTCCGGAGCGTGGCATGGGCAGGTGGCCGAGCCTGGCCTCCAGGGTCATTCCATCGAGGACGGGGCCGCCGATCGAGGCGTATTTCTCGAAGGAGCCGGTGTTGTAGTTGATCAGGCCCATCGACAGGCTCGCGGCCCACTGGTCGTCGAGCGTGCGCTGGAACAGCACCTGGCCGTTCGCATCGGCCAGTTCGACGATGGTGTCGATGGTCGATGCCACCACCCATCCGTTCCAGCCCGTGCGCAGCCCTGCGTCGGTGGTGACGGTGGCGCCATGCAGTTCGTCGCGTGGTGGCGAGGGCATCACCGGCGGCAGCGAGTACGCCGGCAGCAACGGACGCGTCCGCTGGTACCAGCGCAGCGACACCGCGGTGTCGCCCGGCCCCATCGGCAGCGAGACGACCACGGGGCCGACCGGCCGCGTGGCCACGAACGAACCGGGTTGGCCGTGCTGCGTGCGGCGCGATTCGAACAGCTCCAGCTGCGCGCCGCCGTTGGTGCGCATGCGCTTGCGGACCCGATAGAGAGTCGCGTTGGTGTCGAGCGACCCGTCGTCCATCACATCGGCCCGGCGCAGTTCGAGTTCGGCGATGTCGAACCAGTCTCCGAGGGACGCCAGCGGCGCGCCATCGACGCTGAACGACAGCGTGTAGACCAGGGCCATGCCCGGATCGGAAAGACGCAGGTCGGGCAGGCCGATGGTGCCGAAGCCGCCGTCGGGCGCCAGTGTCGGGATCGCGCCGATGGCGTCGTGGCCGGCATGGTCGCTCAGCACGGGCAGGCGATCGGTCCTGCGGCACTTGCCGGACTGGAAGGCGTTGCCGCCCGGCGAGCGCTCCGGCGCGATCTGGTCGAGGATCGCCGGATGCCCCTGCAGGGCGAAAACCGCGGAAAACCAGGGCGGCGCCTGGTATCCCATGCGGGCCGGGCCACCGATCGGCGTCAGGTCGACGGGAAACTGGGGGCAGGGGGGGAAGGCGAGAGCGGCGGGCGCCCAGCCGGTGGACAGGGCGAGGACGAGAAGTGCGGTCTTCTGCATGCGGTGTTCCTTCCGGATTGCTTCGTTGTTCGTTCTGGTCGTACGGCTCCACGAGCGCACTGCCGTGGCAAACAGGATCATGACGCGGGCCTGGCGCAGGTCCTGCGACCGCTGCATGGCCGTTGCGTGTCGCCCGGAGCTGGCTGCCCGGAACCGGCTGCTCAGCGCATGGTGTCCATCGCCCGCAGGCGGTCATCGAGGGCGGGCGGGATCGGCGCGTCGATCCGCCGCCACAGCGCGCGGATCGCGTCGAGCTCCGCGCGCGCGCGCGCCGGCTGGCCGAGCGCGCGCGCCGCTTCGGCCAGCGCCAGCCGCAGCGCGCCCAGGCGTTCGGCATCGGCCAGGTCTTCCGGTGCGTCTGGCGGATCGGAGAGCGCGTCGAGGCAGGCGCGATGGCGGCCCAGGGCATTGAGCGTCCTCGCCCAGGCCAGCTCGAAGGTGAGCACGTCGGCATGCGCGCGCGAAGCCACGCGGCGACCGATCCCCACCGCGCGGGCGAAGTGCGGCTCGGCCTGGTCGGGGCGGCCGCGCAGGCTGGCCTGGTATTCGCCCATGTTGTATTCGGCGTAGGCGCGGCCGATCGAGACCGGCCCGAGCTTCGCCATCTGGATCGCATACGCCTTCGTCATCAGTGCGTCCTGCTCGCGTGCGTCGTGGATCGCGCCGACCCGGTAGACGTAGGCCATCGCCGCTTCCAGCGAATCGGCGCCGTACAGGCGCACGGCGGCCTCCTGCAGGCGCAGGGCAGCCTGCGCCTGCGCCGCGCGCGCGTCCTTGCGCTCGCGCAGGACGCGCAGGATCAGGCGCAGCGCGCCGATCTGCAGCGCCGGCTCGTAGGCATCCAGCGTCTCGCGGGCCAGCGCATCGACGATGCGGTCGGCGTCCGCGGTGCGGTCGGCGTTGAGCAGCGCATGGCCCAGCTTCACGCGCAGGCGCAATGCCTCCGCCGGCGGCAATGCGCTGCCGTGGCGTCGCCAGGCGTCTTCCAGGGTGCGCGCGCCGGCGCCGAACTGCGATCGCCGCGCATGCAGGCGCTCCTGCAGGCGCGCGGCCTGCACCTGGCGCGCCGACGTGTCGGCGAGCGCGCGCAGGTCCGCCAGCGCGGCATCCAGCGCCGGTCCGTCGGCGGCGGTGTCCAGGCGGTTCGACAGGCGCAGCGCGCGTGCGCGCCAGCGCACGGCACGGTCGACCACGGCCAGGCGCTCGATGCCCGCGCCGTAGCGGTCCAGCGTGCCCTGGCTTTCCTCCACCAGGCCCAGCGCCGCATCGCTCTCGGCCAGCAGCAGCGCCAGTTCGGCCTGCACGTCGGGCTGCGTGCGCAGCGTGCCCAGCCGATGCTTGCCGCGCTCGATCAGGTCGCGGGCGAGCAGGCCGCCGACCTGCGCGCTGCCGGGATTGGCTTCCTCGAAGATGTCGTGCACGAAGGCCGCGACGGCGCGGGCGCGGTCGCGGTCGATCTCGGAGCGCTGGCGCGCGGCATCGGCGGCATCGCGCTGGGTGCGCAGTTCCGCCGCTTGCCACAGCGTCACCGCCAGCGCGACCAGCACGCCGGCAGCGGTGATCGTGGCCAGCGCCGCCGGCAGGCGATGCCGGCGCAGGAACTTGCGCAGCCGGTAGACGCGGTCGTCGCGCGCGATCGAGATCGGATGTCCCGACTGCCAGGCGCGCAGGTCGCGCGCGAGTTCGCCGACGCCCGCGTAGCGTTCCGACGGATCCTTGCGCAGGCAATGCGCGACGATCGCGTCGAGGTCGCCGCGCAGCGCCTCGGCCGCGATGGCGCCGGGCGCGGTCACGTCGCTCATGCGCGGCGGCACGATCTCCAGGATCGCGCGCTGCAGCGCCAGCGGCGGCAGCTTCGCCGCTTCGAACGGCAGGTGCCCGGCCAGCAACTGGTGCAGCAGCGCGCCGAGGGCATGGACATCGGCGCCGACCGACACGCGCTCGCCGCGGATCTGCTCGGGCGCGGCGGTCATCGGCGAGAAGAACGCATCCTGGGCCAGCGTGTGTCCGTCCGCGCTCGGCGCGAGCGAGCGTGCGATGCCGAAATCGAGCAGCTTCAGGTGGCCGGCGTCGTCGACCAGCACGTTGCTGTCCTTCAGGTCGCGATGCACCACCAGGTTGCGGTGTGCGTACTGCACCGCGTCGCACAGCTGCAGGAACAGCGCGACGCGCGCGCGCAGGTCCAGGCCGCGCGCGGCGCTCCATGCGCACAGCGTTTCGCCGGGCACGTACTCCATCGCCAGCCAGGGCGTGCCGTCGGGCAGCTCGCCGCCGTCGAGGATCGTGCAGATGTTGGGATGGCGCAGCTGCGCCAGGATCCGCCGCTCGCGCGCGAAACGCTCGCGCCCGGCGTCGTCGCCGGCGAAGCGCGGCATGATCTTCAACGCGACCTGCTGCGAGAAGCCGCTGCGGCGCTCGGCCAGGTAGACCACGCCCATGCCGCCGCGGCCGATCCGCTGCAGCAGCCGGAACGGGCCGATGTCGTTGATGCCGTCCACCGGGTCCGCCAGTTCGTGCGGCATCACGCTGCGCGCGGTGTGCGTGCCGTAGGCCTCGTCGATCGCCAGCAGCCGGCGCAGGCGCGCGGCCAGGGCCGGCGCTTCGGCATCCAGGCGCGCCAGTTCGCGCGCGCGCGCATCGGCGGTCAGTTCGCAGAGGGTTTCGAACAGTCGCCCTTCGTCGATTCCGGAGGTTGCGGCGTCCCGATGCCCCGCGCGATGTCCTTCGCGCTCCTGCGCCTGCTCACGCATCCGCAACGGACTCCACGCCGAAATGGTCGATCAGCCATGCGCGCGCATAGCGATAGTGGCGGATCACCGTCGCGCGCGACAGCGCCATCGCCTCGGCGACCTGTTCGTTGGTCAGGCCGGCGAAGAACTTCAGCTCCACCACCTGCGCCGCGGCCGGGTGCTGCGTCGACAGTTCGGTGAGCGCCGCGTCCACCGCGATCCAGTCCACGGTGTCGTCCAGCGGCGCCGCGGCCTGGTGCTCGATCCGGTCCAGCTTCTCGAACGGCAGCCCGCTGCCGCGTTTCTCGGCGCTGCGCCGACGCAGGTAATCGACCACGATGTTGCGCACGATCCGCGCCGCCAGCGCATAGAAATGCTCGCGGTTGTTGAAGCGCCCCGGGAAATCGTGCATCAGCGCGATCCACGCATCCTGCGCCAGGTCCGCCGCCTGCAGGGTCAGGCCGCTGCGTCCGCGCAGCTGCAGCACCGCCAGGCGTTCGAGCCGTGGCCACAGCTCGGTCGCCAGCGCCTCCAGCGCCGGCTTGTCGGCGGCGTCGCGGCGATTGATCAGCTCGGTCAGGTTTGCGGGCGGTGCCGCTGGCATTGCATCCACTCCGGGTAACGGCGCATGGCTCCCGCATCCATGGGAGCCACGTCGGGGCGATGTCGCGACGCCGATCCCTGGCGCGCATCCATCCGGTGGGGCCGGGTGATGGGCGATCATAGCCCGTGACCCGGAACCGTCATGCGGCGACATGCGCAACGCGGACGCCGTTAGCGCAACGCGCGGCCGGCGGGCGGGAATGTCGCGGGGACAGCGTCGGGGCGGCGGCGAATCGGCGCCCCGGCCTGACTGTCGCGCTTTCGCGGCCGGAGCGGACGGCGCCAGGCCGCCGATCGCGTCTCAATCCCGCGACAGGTGCGCCACTGCCGCCGTCGCCGCCTCGCGGTCGCTGTCGTCGAACGGGACGATGCGCAGTCCGGTGACGCTGCCCGGATCGAGGCAGCGCACGTTGACGCTGTAGCCGTCGGGGTGGCTGCGCGGCACGTAGAAGGATTTCACGCCGCAGTGGCGGCAGAACAGGTGGCGCGCGGCCCCGGTGTTGAAGCGGTAGTCGGCCAGTGCGTCTTCACCGGACACCAGGCGGAAGCGTGACGCCGGGACGATCAGGTGCAGGAAGCCGGTCATCCGGCAGATCGAGCAGTTGCAGTCGAGCGCATCGATGACGGCCGGCGCGTCGACCTCGAAACGGACACGGCGGCAATGGCAGCCGCCGTGGTGGATGGTGCGCGCCGCGATGGCGTCCGTCATCGGCGCTCAGTCCTTGCCCTTGTCTTTGCCCTGTCCCTTCCCGCCGCCATGGCCGGGTCCGTGGTCGTGGCCCTTGCCTTTGCCCGGGTGGCCCGGGCCGCGGTCGCGATCCGGCCCGCCCGGGTGTTTCGGACCCTTGCCGCGGCCGGGAAAGTCGCGCTCCAGCTGCGCGTCGAGCCGGATCGGTCGTCCCCAGCGGTCGTAGCTCGGCACCATGCCGCGCTTGAGGCGGTGGAATTCCGGCGAACCGGGCTTGATGCCCATGCGCTTGGCGATCGCGCCCCAGCCCTGGGCATGGTCGCGTTCCCAGATGTCGACGACATGGCGGCAGGGACGGCCGATCTGGCGGGCGAGGGCGCAGGCGAAGTAGATGTCGCCGGGCGCCCAGCGGCGGCGGGTCAGCAGGTCGACGACCAGCTCGCGCGGCGCGCTGTGGTGGCGCACGAGTTCGTCGACGAACGGGTCGCGGTAGCGGCTGCCGTAGCGATTCATGTCGCCCAGCCAGGTGTCCACCCAGACGTCGCCGCTGCGGGGGTTCCAGCCGATGCTGAAGTCCTGGGCCCGTGCGCTGCCCGCAGCCAGCGCCGCGGCGAGAAGAGCGGTTGCGATGAGGTGGCGCATGGCGGCGGACTCCTGCGGTCGGGAGTGTGCATCTTCCGGCGGCGCGACGGCGGCGTCCAGCGATCGAAGCGCGCTGAGCCGGTGCCTGGAAAAGAGAACGCCGCGCAAGTGCGCGGCGTCCGGATGGCATGCAGCGGTGGATCAGTCGCGCCAGCGGCGGCGGTCGTCGCGCCAGTCGTCGCGGCGGTCATAGCGCGGATCGTAGTACTCGACCCGGCAGCGGCCCCGGCTGTCGCAGACCTGGCGGCTGTAGCGATGATCGCGGTTGCGGTGGTAGCCGTAGGCGTTGCCGTAAGGCGGGCCGTTGTGGCGGTAGCCGCGCGGGACCTGGCGGTAGTAGACCGGGCGGCCGCGGCGGTCGCGTTCGACGATGAGGCGATCGTTGTAGCCGTAGCCGCCATGGCGGTAGTACGGATGACCGGCGCGGAACACGATGTCGGGCAGGTCGACGATGACGCGGATCAGATCGTCGCGGGCCTGGGCCGGTGCGGGAATCAGGGCGCCAGCGCCGAAGGCGACGGCCAGTGCAGCGGGGGTGATCCAGCGGGCGAGGATCGTCATGCGGGTTCTCCAGCGGGTCGCGGACGGTGCGACTCGGGGCAGACGATGCGGCTGTCCGGGTGAACCGTTTTTTAATTTTTCGCGGGTCGCCGATCCGTCCCGATTTCCGTTCAGCTTGCCGGCCGACGGCGCGGTCGATCGGTCCGCTCAGCCGGCCGCCAGCGCCCGGATCGCCGCCGGCAGGCCGGCCGGGCCGTCGACGGTGCGGATGCGGTCGAACGCGATCGGCGGCGCGGTCTCGTTCTCGTGCGCCCAGGTCACGTGATAGGGCATGTGCACGCCGCAGCCACCAAGGGCGACCACAGGCACGATGTCCGAACGCAGCGAGTTGCCGATCATCGCGAACTGGGCCGGTGCGATCTCGAACTCCCGCATCAGGCGCACGTAGGTGGCCTCGTCCTTCTCGCTGACGATCTCGATGCGCCGGAACAGGTCGGACAGGCCGGAGTCGCGCACCTTGGCTTCCTGGTGGAAGAGGTCGCCCTTGGTGATCAGCACCACCGGCCAGTCGCGGGCGATGTCCTCGACCGCTTCGCGGATGCCCGGCAGCAGTTCCACCGGATGCTGCAGCACCGATTTGCCGATCTCGACGATGCGATGGATGTCGGCGCCGCCGATGCGCGCGTCCGTAATGTCGATCGCGGCCTCGATCATCGACAAGGTCATGCCCTTGGCGCCGTAGCCGAACAGGGCGATGTTGCGCTTCTCGACCGCGTAGAGCCGGTCGTGGGCATCGTCGAGGTCGACGTAGGTGCCGACGATGCGTTCGAATTCGAGCTGTGCGTCGCGGAAGTAGTCCTCGCTGCGCCAGAGCGTGTCGTCGGCGTCGAAGCCGATCATCCTGAAATCGCGTGTCATGGCGGAAGTATGCCGGATCGATGCCGGGCTTCGCCCGCTCACGCGGGTTTGCGCGGCGTCGGTGCCGCATTCTGCGACGCCTTCTGCGGAACCGCGGGCGGAACGGCCGCCGCTGCCGGGTCCGGACGCGCCACCGCATCGGCAGGGCGCTGGGGCGGCGGCGAGAGCGCGGCCCGGTAGGCGTGGTACAGGGCCTGCACCTTCTCCAGGTAGGTCTTCGTTTCGGCGTACGGCGGCACGCCGTCGTAGCGCGCCACCACGCCCGGGCCGGCGTTGTAGGCGGCGATGGCCAGCGTGGTGTCGCTCTTGAAGCGCTTGAGCAGTGCGGTGAAGTAGCGCGCGCCCGCGTCGATCGATTCGGCCGGCGAGAACGGATCGACCACGCCAAGCTCGGTCGCGGTCTCGGGCATCAGCTGCATCACGCCCTGCGCGCCCTTGGGCGAGACCGCCTTTTCGTCGAACAGGCTTTCTGCATGCGCGATCGCGCGCAGCCAGGCGTCTTCCACCTTGTGCTTCTTCGCTGCGGCCTTGAACAGCCGCGCATGGCGATCGAGTCGCGGTGCGCCGACCTTGCCCAGGCCTTCGTGCGCGGGTTCGCCCGGCGGCGTGCGCACGGTGAAGCGAAGGAACACGCGCGAGCCGGGCAGGTTGCGGGTGCCGTAGACCAGCGTGCCGTCCTGCTCGCGCTCGTAGAGGGTGCCGCTGAACACGCCCATCTCGCCCCAGAGGTTCGGTGTCTGCACGGCGTTGTCGTCGATCTGCTTCGCCTCGCACTTCGAGCCGGGTTCCGGTGCGGTCGACAGGCTGACCGTGTTGTTGCGCACGCAGCGGTAGACCGTGCGCGCGGTGACGGGCGGGCAGGCCAGCGCCGCGCACAGCGCGAGGGTCAGGGCGGCGATGGCGGGCGGGCGGGGCATGGCCCGGGGGATTCTATCCGCCGGCGCCATGCGGCGACCCGGTCGCTCGGTCGCATGGGTAAGATCGGCGACGGGCGCAGGCAGCGAGGGGAGCGACACGATGATCGACATGGCAGGGGCATGGCGCAGGCTCGGCCTGTGGCGGATCCGGGGGCAACACATCGACCGCGCGGCGGTGCTGGCGCACATCGAGGAGGGCGCGCGGCTGGATGCGCGCTACGCGCTGATGGTCACCCTGGCCTGCGGCATCGCCATGCTGGGTCTGCTGCAGAATTCGGTGGCGGTGATCATCGGCGCGATGCTGATCTCGCCGCTGATGGGGCCGATCATCGCGCTGGGCATGTCGCTGGCGACCTTCGATTTCATCAGCATGCGCCGCGCCCTGAAGACATTGGCGACCGGCATCGCGCTGGCGCTGGCGATCGCGATCGGCATCGTGCTGGTGTCGCCGCTGCAGGAAGCGACGCCGGAAATCCTCGCGCGCACCGAGCCGACCCTGTTCGACCTGCTGGTGGCGGTGCTGTCGGGCATCGCCGGCGCCTACGCCACGATCACGCGCAAGGGCGAAACCATCGTCGGCGTGGCGATCGCGACGGCGCTGATGCCGCCGCTGGCCGTGGTCGGTTTCGGCGTCGCCACCGGCAACGGCGGCATCGCCGGGGGCGCCGGGTTCCTGTTCATGACCAACCTGCTGGCGATCGCGTTCTCGGCGACGATCGTGGCGCGCTGGTACCGCTTCGGCGCGGCGGATTCGCCCAAGCAGTCGGCCTGGCAGGCTGGCCTGATCGTCGCCGGTTTCGCGCTGCTGTCGATCCCGCTGGGTTTCGCGCTGCGCGACATCGCCGCGCGCGGCCTGGCCGAACGCACCATCCGCACCGCGCTGGACGCGGCCGCGGCGGGCGCCGGTGGACGGATCAGCGCGCTGCGCATCGAGCGTGTCGGCGAGGTCTACGCCGTGGATGCGGTGCTGCTGGCCTCGCGCCATCGTCCCGGCATGGCGGCGCGGATCGAGTCGCAGGTGGAATCGGCGCTGGGACGGCCGCTGCAACTGCAACTGCGCGAAGTGCTGACCACCGACGACGGCGCGCTCGCGGCGCAGGCCGATTCGCTGGCGCGCCTGCGCGAGAGCGTGGCCGCGCTGCAGTCGGATGCGCAGCGGCGCTCGGCCGCGCAGGCTGCGGTGGACGGCATGCGCGCGAAGGCCATCGCCCATCTCGGCGCGTTCGACGTGCTCGATGGCGGCAAGGCCGCGCGCTGGCGCCTGCGCCCGCAGGCCGGACTCGACATCGCCGCGGCGCGCGCGCTGGAGTCGGCCATGAACGCCGGCAGCGACGGCCTCCGCGTGGCGGTGGTGCCGGCCTTGCAGGCGCTGCCGGCGGCGACGCTGGCTGCCGGCGACCTCGACGCGGCCGGTGCCATCGACGGCGATGCGCCGGGGAACGCGACGCTGGCATCGATCGCCTGGGCGCTGTCGCGCTGGGACGTGGCCGAGGTACGGGTGGTCGCAGGCGACCGCGCGCGGGGCGATGCGGTCGCGGCATGGCTGCGCGCGCGCGGGATCCGCGCCGAGGTGTCCGTGGCCGCCGGCGCAGGCGATGCGGTGCGCATCGGCCTGCCCTGACCTGCCCTGGCGTGCCGGGCCTGCGCGGCCTCAGCGCGTGCGCGTCGCCTCGGCCGGCCAGTCGCGCGTGCTGCCGCGCAGGCGCATGCGGTTGCGGTCGTGTTCGTCGTGTTCCTTGCCATAGCGGCTGGTGACGACGGTTTCCATCATCTCGACCACGCCGCTGTCGCGGCGGAACAGCATCATGCCGTCCTCGCGCAGCGCCAGGTCCTTCGGGCGGCCTTCGCCGCGCGCGGTGTCCAGGCCGCCGGTGGTCAGCTCCGACACCAGGCCCCACAGCGGCGCCGGGTCGCCCGAGGCGTCGAGCGTGTGCGTCCATTCCACGCGCGCCAGCGCCGGGTCGTCCTTGTCGACGCTGAAGGTGAACTCGCGCCGGGCCGGCAGCTTGCGGCCGAGCAGCGGCGATTCGATCGGCTCGGCGTCGCGGTAGCGCCTGCCGGCCTCGAACTCGCCGCCGGCGAACCGGGTGATGCCCTTCACGCCGCCGCTGGTCATGGCCTCGACCATCTCGTCGGTGAAGAACTTCTTCATCATCTCTTCCATGTTCCGCCTGGCGATGGCGATGATCATCTCGCGTTCGGCCGCCGGCATGTCCGGGTCCATGCGCGCGCTGATCTCCTCCAGGCCGGTGCCGCCGAGCGGCAGCATCACCTGGCGGACCTTCGCGGCGGTCTCGTCGAGGTTGCGCAGGCTGCGGTAACGGCCGTCCGGGCCGAGTTCGACCTGCACCACGAAGCCTTCGAACTCCTCCAGCAGCGGCGCCACCGCGTCGGTCGTCGCGCGATCGCCCTCGATCGTCTCGATCCGGCTGTCGCGGGAGGTCCAGTGCTGCAGGGTGCCGCCCGGCCCGGCCTCGGCGATGCGCACCTCGGTGACGTCGGTGCTGCGCGACACCCGGATGCCGCCGTCGTCCAGCTCGCGCTCCAGCGATTCGGATTCGTAGATGAAGCTCTGGCCCGTCTTCCAGGTCACCGGCCAGCGGATGCGCTCCTGCGCCAGCGCCAGCGTCGGCAGCGTCGCGAGGAGCAGGGCGGCCAGCAGGGGCGTGCGCACGCGGCGGGCGGTGCGGGGGATGGCATCGGCGATGAGCATCATCTCGGGGGTCCTTTTCATGCGTCGCGCGAGATCAGCTCGCGCATCCGTTGCAGCTTGGGCGACACCATCGGGATGGTGATCATGGTGCTGGCGATGGCCATCAGCAGCAGCGCGGTGAAGGTGGCGCTGGTGATGATCTGCTTGTCCAGCAGCACGTTGGCGAAGATGATCATGATCAGTGCCTTGGTCTGCAGCAACCAGCCGATGATCGAGGCTTCGCCGGGCTTCCAGCCGAGGATGCGACCGGCCAGCCGCACGCCGGCCAGCTTGCCCGCCAGCTGCGCGGCGAACAGCGCGGCCGCGGCGACGAACACCATCCAGCCGCCCACGCTCCAGCTGGTGCGCAGGCCGGTGCTGAGGAAGAACACCGGCATCATCACCAGCAGCACGTTGTGGCGCAGGGTGTCGAGCTTCTTCTGCTCGAACCAGTGGTGGTCCATGACCATGCCGGCCAGGAACGCGCCGACCATGAAGTGCAGGCCCGACCAGTCGGCGCCGAAGGACACCACCGCCAGCCAGACCAGGGCGACGTACCAGCGGTCGCGTTCGGACAGGCGCAGCATCAGCCTGCGGAAACCGACGCAGGCCACCGCGAACATCGCCAGGAACGCGCCCTGGCGGCCGATCCGCTCCCAGTCCATCAGCACCAGGGCGAGCACGCCCCAGATCGCCACGTCGTCGAGGCTGGCGTAGCGCAGGATGCGCTGGCCGATGGGCTG
This sequence comes from Lysobacter sp., assembly GCA_019634715.1. Lineage (GTDB taxonomy): Bacteria > Pseudomonadota > Gammaproteobacteria > Xanthomonadales > Xanthomonadaceae > Lysobacter_I. Next base: position 24,323 of record JAHCAU010000023.1, on the reverse strand, counting down.
GCGCAGGATGTCGAGCTTTTCCATCAGCAGGATCAGGATCGGCAGCGCGGTCACCGCGCAGGACATCCCGACGCCCGCGACGAACTGCCAGCGCTGCCCCTTGTCGCCGATCCAGCCGTCGAAGCCGAGCATGCCCACCGCGACGATGGCGCCGAACACCAGCGGCGTGCCGAGCGCCAGGCCGGCGGTGATGCCGCTTTCGCGCCGGTGTTTCCAGGCCTCGCCCAGGTCCAGCTCGATGCCGGCCAGCCAGACGAACAGCATCACCGCCCACAGGGCCAGGCCGTTGAGCGACTGCACCACGTCCCTGGTGAAGATGAAGTCGTAGTAGTCGGGGAAGGCCGCGCCGAGCACGCCGGGGCCGAGCAGGATGCCGGTGATGATCTGCACCACGACCAGCGGCGCGAAGTAGTCGGTACGGCCCAGGCGCCAGATCAGATAGGGCACGCAGAAGATGATCGCCATCGCGATCAGGTACAGCTCGGTCGTGGTGATCGTGTGTGTCATGGGCGTCGTTGCGGAAGCAGGTCGCCGAGGATAGCGGAGCCCCATGGCGGCGCGAACCCGCCCCGACCCGCCCATCGAAGCTGAACCGGGCGGATAGGTCCGGTCCCGGGCGCGTGCTACCCTCTCGGCGTCGACCCGCCGGATGAGGCGTAACCCTTTGATTCGTAGTGCCATGCCCCGTCTCATGACGACCGCGCTGGCGGCGGGCCTCACGGCCTGCGCCACCCAGGCGACACCGCCGCCGCCACCGGCCGCGATCGCATCGCCCGCAGCATCCGCCGCCGCGCCCGCCCCTGCGCTGTTGCCTGGGGTGCCCCAGCCACCCGAGCGTCCGGTCGCCCCGCCCGAAGTCACCGACCCGGCCATCCCCCGCGAGCAGCGCGTCGCTGCCTTCGTCGACTACACCGCCCGCACCTACGGCGTCGAACCGCAGCGCATCCGCAGCGTGCTGGCGCAGGCCGAATACAAGCAGAGCATCATCGATGCCATCACCCGCCCGGCCGAGGCGGTGAAACCCTGGCGCGACTACCGCCTGATCTTCATGACCCCCGCCCGCATCGACGGCGGCCGCGATTTCTACCTCGCCAACCGCGCCGCGCTCGAACGCGTGTCCGCCGAGACCGGCGTGCCGGCCGAGTACATCGTCGCGATCATCGGCGTGGAGACCAGCTACGGGCGGATCACCGGCAATTTCCGCGTGATCGATGCCCTCTACACCCTGGCCTTCGACCATCCCAGGCGCGCGCCCTTCTTCGCCGGCGAACTGGCGCAGCTGTTCGCGCTCACCGCCCAGGAACCGCAGCTGGACATCGTCGGCCTCAAGGGCAGCTATGCCGGGGCGATGGGCATGGGCCAGTTCATGCCGTCGAGCTACCGGCTGTGGGCGAAGGACGGCGACGGCGACGGCCGCCGCGACCTGCTCACCCACAAGCCCGACGTGTTCGCTTCGATCGCCAACTATTTCGTGATCCACGGCTGGCAGCGCGGCGGCCCGGTGGTCGCGCGCGCCGACCTCGACCCGGCCAGGGCCGAGTTCGTGCCCGAGACCCTCGACCCGGTGCACCCGTTGGCCGCGCTGGCCGAACGCGGCTACCGCCCGCGCAGCGGCGAACCGCGGGCCGAGGGCGCCACGGTCGTGAACTTCGACGGCGAAGCCGGCCGCGAGTACTGGCTGGGCTACCGCAACTTCTACGTCATCACCCGCTATAACCGATCGCCGATGTACGCCCTGGCCGTGCACCAGCTGGCGCAGGCGATCCGCGGGCGCGTCGATGCCCGTCCTGCCACCGCGGATGCCGGCAGGGAGGCCGGAACGGGCCGGGGCGCGTCGCCATGAGCGCGGCCCGCCTGCTGGCGGCCACCGGCCTGCTGCTGGCGCTGAGCGCCTGCGGCACCGCGCCGAAGAAATCCGCGCCGCCGGCCGAGCCGTCCCCGCGCCCGCACGCCTCCGCGCCGGAGCGTCCCGCGCACGGCCCGAAACGTTCGCCCTACGCGCCGGCCCAGGAAGACCCGTCCAAGCGCGGCGATTACGTCGCCGGCGGCCTGTACGCGCCGCACATCAAGGACAGCATTCCCGATGACGTGCCGGACGTGGACGCCATCCCCGAGCCCGAGGTGAAGCATGAGCCGCTTTCGCGCTACGGCAACCGCGACTACGCCGTGCTCGGCAAGCGCTACAGCGTGCGCGATTCGGTCCACGGTTATGTCGAGGAAGGCCGCGCGTCGTATTACGGCACCAAGTTCCACGGCCGGCGCACCTCCAACCAGGAGGTCTACGACATGTATGCCTTCACCGCCGCGCACAAGACGTTGCCGCTGCCGAGTTTCGTGCGGGTGACCAACCTCGACAACGGCAAGTCGGTGGTGGTGCGCGTCAACGACCGCGGCCCGTTCCACGCAGGCCGGGTGATCGACCTCAGCTACGCCGCCGCGGCCAAGCTGGGTTTCGTGCAGCAAGGCACCGCGCGCGTGGAAGTGCGGGCGCTGACGCCCGATGACGATGGCCGCGAACTCGCTGCTCGCGGCGATGGCGCCGCAAAGCCCGCATCTGCAGCCGTGGCGCCCGACAAGGCGGTGCGCGCCGACGAATTCGAGCGCTGGATGCAGGAGAAGGGCATCCGGTTTGCATCGGGTACGCCTGCCTCGGGCACGCCTGCATCGGGCACGCCTGCCTCGGAGACGTCCGGTGCTGCGGACACCCGCATCGCCGCCGCATCGCGTCCGGTCGGCGGTGGGCCGCTCGCTGCCTCGGAACCGGCGATCGTCGCATCCGCAGCCCCCGTGACCACCGCGCCTGCGGCGATCGCCGCCGACGCGGTGTTGCTGCAGCTGGCGTCGTTCTCCGCGCGCGACAACGCCGAACGTGCGCAGGGCCGCCTGCGCGACGCGGGCGTCGAGTCGTCGCGCATCGACGAAGGCCTGGCCAACGGCCAGCCGGTCTGGCGCCTGCGCGTCGGCCCGGTGCCGAAGGCGCGGGTCGCGGAACTTTCCGCCCGCGCGGCCGATCTCGGCTTCGGCACCGTGCAGGTCGTGCCGGCGCAGACCTTGCGCGAGTGATACCGGTCAGTGATACCAGTGATACCGATCGACGCGATCGCGCGGATTTCCGCGGGACAATCCGACAGAATACCGGCACGACACACCGTGCACGAACGAGATGACCGAACGGCCGCGCGCCGTTCCGCTGGAGTGACGAATCGATGACACATCTGCTTGCGATGCGCAGACAGGCAAAATTCCTGGCCGCCGGACTTTGCGCCACGCTGGTCTTCGGCACCGTGCTGGCCCAGCAGGCCGTGCCGCCGGCGCCGAAGCCCGCCCTTCCCGCGCCGCCGCCGCTGGCGGCGCCACCGGCGCCGAAGCCGGTCACGGCCAAGGCCTGGCTGCTGATGGACGACGCCACCGGCAAGATCCTCGCCGGCGAGAACATCGACGAACGCCTGGAGCCGGCGAGCATCACCAAGGTCATGACCTCGTACGTCATCGGCGCCGAACTCGATGCCGGCCGGATCAAGGCCACCGACAGCGTGATGATGACCGAGAATGCCTGGCGCACCGGCGGCGCCGGCACCGACGGCAGCTACAGCGGTTTCGAGGTCAACAAGACCGCGCCCCTGACCGAGATGGTCAAGGGCATGGCGATCCAGTCCGGCAACGACGCCGCCATCGCCCTCGCCGAGCACACCGCCGGCAGCGAGGCCGCCTTCGCCGACCTGATGAACCAGTACGCCGCGCGCCTGGGCCTGAAGAACACCCGCTTCGCCAACGCCACCGGCCTGTCGGCGCAGAACCATTACTCCAGCGCGCACGACCTCGCGCTGCTCGGCCGCGCGCTGATCCGCGACTATCCGGAGGAGTACGCCTACAACAAGATCCGCGAATTCACCGTCGGCCCGATCACCCAGCTCAACCGCAACCGCCTGCTGTGGCGCGACGAGACCGTCGACGGCATCAAGACCGGCCACCACTCCGGTGCCGGCTACTGCCTGCTGTCCTCCGCCAAGCGCGGCGACCAGCGCCTGATCGCGGTGGTCATGGGCGCGGCCAGCGAGGAAGAGCGTGCGGTCGATTCGCTGGCGTTGCTCAACTGGGGCTTCCGTTTCAACGAAACGCACCGCCTGTACCAGGCCGACACCGCCATCGCCACGCACAAGGTCTGGAAAGGCAAGGTCGACGAAGTGAAGCTCGGCGTCGCCGAGCCGCTGCTGGTCAGCACCGCCCGTGGCCGCTACGCCGACCTCAAGCCGCAGATGGACGTGCCCAAGGTGCTGGAAGCGCCGATCAAGGCCGGCACCGCCATCGGCACCGTGCGCGTGATGCTCGACGGCAAGGTGGTGGTCGAAGCGCCGCTGATCGCCGTCGAAGGCGTGGCGGAAGCCGGTTTCTTCAAGCGCCTGTGGCACGAACTGCTGATGTGGTGGGATTCGGTCTGAGGCCGGTCCCGCGCACCTGACCCGCGCGCGCCCGGCGCGCTCCCGACTCGCAACAACGCACGCGACGACGCGTGCGGCCGCAGAGGAGGCACGGATGGACCACGCACAATTCAACGCGATGATCATCACGCCGGACGCCCCGGTGCCGACCGATTTCGAGCGCGTCGCCGCGTACGCGCACCTCGCCGGCAAGGACGAACTGTCCGAAGCGCTGGGTCGCCCCGGCATCCACCCGTTGTACCGGCACCTGCTCGCCCAGGCCCTGCACCAGCGCGTGCTCGAAGCCGAGGCGCGCGAGCGCGACGACGCGCGCGAACGCGAGCGCCTGCATGCCCTCGAGGACGACGACGCGCAGCGCCGCGAGCGAGAGCAGGCCGCGCCGCGCCGCAGGCGGGTGCGCTGAGCAGACCCCGCCTTCCGGCGTAAGCTGCGGCCATCCCCATCACGGAGGCCGCCATGGCCCATCGCAGCCGCCTCGCCGGTTTCATCATCGACTGCCGGACCGACGACCTCGACGCCGCCGCGCGCTTCTGGAGCGATGCGCTGGGCTGGCCGATCGGCGAGTTGTCGCCGGAGGAGTCCGCGACCTACGCCAAGCTCGACGATGCGCCCGGCGGGCTGCATGTCGAGGTGCAGGCGGTGTCGCATCCGTCGCGCGTGCACCTGGACATCGAGACCGACGACATCGAGGCGGAAGTGCGCCGCCTCGAAGCCCTCGGCGCGAAACGCATCCAGGCCGTGCACACCTGGGTGGTGATGGAAGCGCCCACCGGCCAGCGCTTCTGCGTGGTGCGGATGAAGCATCCGGATCGGGGCGCAACGCCGAACGCGTGGTGAGTCCCGGGTCCGCAGGGCCGGGCGGATCGCGATGATCCGCCCGTGCCGCTCAGGCGCGCATGCTGACGCCGGGGGTGTCGTTCTCGCGTGCCTGGGTCTGCTGCATCGACGATGCCGCGCGGACCTGCTCGGTGACCTGGGCCATCGAGTCCATCGCGGGCCGCTCGCGGGTCTCGTGGATGCTGACCGAGGCATTGTGCATCGGCTCGTTGCCGAAGCCCTGCGGTGCGTGCGTCGCGACCAGGCGGTCTTCGTTGCCGTAGACGCCGACGCGATCGATCCGTGGAAGTTCGCGCCCGAACTGGGCATAGGCCGCAGCAGCGACGTTGTCGCGCTGCGTCCCCTCCAGGCCGTTCCGGGCGACCGCGTCGTGGATCTGCTGCCAGTCGCCCTGGCGCGCGTGACGCGTATCCGATGGCGTGTCGACCGCGCCGAACGAACTCGAACCCCGCGTGATCTCGTCCGGCCGGATCGGGTCCGTCGGTGACGTGGCGCGTTGCCGTTCGAGGTCGCGGATGGTCTGGATCAACTGGCGCGGCGTGTCGGTGAACAGGAATTCGGAGGCGTCGATGCGCTGGCCGGTCACGCGCGACACGGTGTCGCTGGCCCATGAAGCGCAGGTGTTGGTGTAGCCCCAGGTGACGTTTTCCTGGAGCGCGCGTTCGAGGTTCGCGGCCTGGGTCTCGTTGAGCTGGTAGTAACGGCTGGCGGAGGGCGTCTGGCCGTCTTCCATGCCGACGCGGATGTCGGTGCCCGAACCGTTGTTCGGCACCATCGGATGGTCGTCCGGCCACAGGCCGTAGTTGGTGGTGACGCCATTGCGCGTCACGCTGATCCAGGAATGGCCGTCGATGAACTGGTTGAAGGATCCCTGCGTGCCGGGATTGACGCTGCTGTGGATTCCCACGACGACATTGTCGGGCATGGCGCCTTCTCCTTAGGGATAGACCTGCTCTTCGGCGTCGGTGTAGACCATCAGCACCTTCTCGCCCTTGTACGGAACGTTCACCGCGACCTTCCAGCCGTTCTTCGGCGGGAGCGGTACCTTCGCCATCGGTTCGCACTTGTCCTTGATGTGGCAGCGATCGATGTAGACGCGCAGCGTGCCGTCCTCCGAGCGGAAATTGACGCCGGGCGAGTAGTACAGCGATTCGGCGGGCATGGTGTAGTGGATGCTCAGCTGGTCTTCGGAGATCTTCTCGATCTCGACCGGCTGTACGGCGGACTTGGCGTACTGGGCCTTCATGGATGCTCCTGCGCAGGCGACGAGCGAAACGGAAAGGAGGGACGCGCAGCAGAGCCAGCGCGCTGCGGTCGGGATATTGGCCATGGGGATGGGCGCCTCCTGTGCCGGGGGCCGTGCCGTGATGCGGAACCAGGCACGGCCGGTGTCGAGTGGAACGCGATGCGTGCGCACCGCGTGGCGTCGGCCGGACGATGCGTTCGCCCGGTGACCGGTTCCCGCAGGGCCGACGCTAGCACGCGTTCGAGAGGCCCTACAAGCGCGGACGAGGCGCTCGAAGCGCGCTGGCGACGGACGGTTCCGGTGTCTGCGTCGTTCAGGACCGGCGCGCGTCTGCGCGCCGCAGCCACGCCCTGCGCACGAAGAAGGCGGTGGTCATCGCGGCGAGGAACACGCCGTAGCCCAGCGAAGTGGCGAGGATCTGCGGCCACATGCGGCCATGCGAGCGGTCGGCGATGTCCTGCGACCAATGGATGCTCCACACGAACGCGGCGGTCGACAGGGCCAGCGCGGCGAGGTCGAACAGCACGCGCGCGACGTGCCTGGGCTGGCGCGGGTAGACCCAGTACAGCACGCCGAGGATCAGGAACCAGGGCAGGAACAGGATCAGGGCGAGGTTGAGTTCGGCGAAGGCGTTCATGGCGTGTCCGTTCAGCCGGCTTTCGCCTGCTCGCGTTCGTCTTCGGCGCGCTTGAGCGCATCGAGCGCTTCTGTGGCGCGCGCGGCATCGGTCACGGGTTCGAGCGCATCGTTCGCCTCGGCAAGCGCTGCAGCGCCATCGCGTTTGAAGCGTGCGACCCTGGCGCCAGCGTCCTTCGGGTTGTCGAAGCCGAGGCTCTGCAGCAGCACGTCGTCGCCGTCGGTGAGCTTGAAGTAGAACTTGCCATCCTTTTCACGGTACTGCTTGATCTGCGGCACGGCGGCCTTTTGCGATTCGGCGGCGTGCGATCCGGCGGCGGCCCCGGCCGGCATCGTCGACAGGTCGCGCAGGCCCACGGCTTCGCGCAGTTCGCGCATGAACGGGGTGCCGAGGCGTTCGCGCGCGGTGCGCGCGCCTTCGCGCAGTTGTTCCTCGATCACCGCCGGCTTCGCCATCAGGTCTTCGTAGCGCTCGCGCAGCGGCGCGATCTCGGCATCGACACGCTCGAACAGCGTCTGCTTGGCGTCGCCCCAGCCGATGCCGTCGGCGAAGGCTGCGCGCATCGCATCGGTCTCCTCGGCGCTGGCGAAGGCCTGGTAGAGCTGGAACAGCGCCGAGCCTTCGGTGTCCTTGGCCTCGCCGGGCGCGCGCGAGTCGGTGACGATCGAGAAGATCAGCTTCTTCAGCTGCTCGCGCGGCGCGAACAGCGGGATGGTGTTGTCGTAGCTCTTCGACATCTTGCGGCCGTCGAGGCCGGGCAGGGTGGCGACGTGTTCCTCGATCATCGCCTCGGGCAGCACGAAATACTGCCGGCCGACGGGTTCCCCGTAGAGATGGTTGAAGCGCTGCGCGAAATCGCGTGCCATCTCGATGTGCTGGATCTGGTCGCGGCCCACCGGCACCTTGTGCGCGTTGAACACCAGGATGTCGGCGGCCATCAGCACCGGGTACATGAACAGGCCGGTGGTGATGCCGGCATCGTCGTCCTCGCCCTCGGCGCGGTTCCTGTCGACCGCGGCCTTGTAGGCGTGGGCGCGGTTGAGGATGCCCTTGCCGGCGACGCAGGTGAGGAACCAGGTCAGCTCCGGGATCTCCAGGATCTCGCTCTGGCGGTAGAACCACACGCGGTCGTTGTCCGGCTGCAGGCCGCAGGCCAGCCAGCTCGCGGCGATCTCCAGGGTCGAGCGCTGCACCTTCGCGGGGTCCTGCACCTTGATCAGCGCGTGCAGGTCGGCCAGGAAGTAGAAGTTCTGCGTGCCGGGGGCGCGGCTGGCGGCCACGGTCGGCCGGATCGCGCCGACGTAGTTGCCCAGATGCGGGGTGCCGGAGGTGGTGATGCCGGTGAGGATGCGGGTGACGGTCATGGGCCAGCGAGGGGAGCGGGAAGCAGGCCGGTCAGTTTACCCGGGGCTGAACACGACCGCCGGTCGGGCCGGGAGGCGGCAAACCCCATCCGCGCCCGGCGGCGTTCAAGGAGGTGTCCATGTCGGACATCACCCACCGCCGGAGTCCTCCCATGCTGCGCGCCACCACCCTCCTGCTCACCGCGCTCATCGCCACCACCGCCAGCGGCACGTCCTTCGCGCAGTCGCTGGTGGACATTGACCTCATCGACCGCGACACCGGGCGCGTGCTGCCCGAATACCGCCACCGTGCCCAGACCTGGGTGCCCGGCGTCCCCGGCCACCGCTACAGCGTCCGCCTGACCAATACCAGCGGCGAACGCGTGCTCGTGGTGCTGTCGGTCGACGGCGTGAACGCGATCAGCGGCGAGACCGCCGGCACCGGCCAGGCCGGCTACGTGCTCGGCCCATGGCAGAGCACCGAGATCGCGGGCTGGCGCAAGTCGATGCGCGACGTGGCCCAGTTCTACTTCACCGACCTGCCCGACAGCTATGCGGCCCGGACCGGTCGCCCGGACAATGTCGGCGTGATCGGCGTGGCGGTGTTCCGGGAGCGGTCCTACCCGCGTCCGTATCCAGAATCGGCACCGATCGCCCGCGAACGCGAGGATTATGGCCGCGATCAGGCCGGCAACGCCGAGCGCAAGGCGGCTCCGGCCGCATCGGCGGCACGCAGCGGCCGCGAAGCCGCGTCGGCCGATGCCTACGGCGGCGTCGGCCAGAGCATCGGGACCGGCCATGGCGACCGCGAATGGTCGCCGGTGAACCGGACCGAGTTCGTCCGCGCCAGCCGCACGCCGGCCCAGGTCGCCCAGCTGCGCTACGACGACGTGCCGAACCTGGTGGCCATGGGCGTGATGCCGCGCCCGTACGAGTGGGACCGTCGCCACCGCCGGCCCGCCGGCCCGCAGGCCTTCCCGGGCGGCTTCGCGGCGGACCCGCCTGGACGCTGGTAATCCATCACATTTTCGATTGTCCCGACGGGCCGGCCATGCCGGCCCGTCGCCGTTGGGGGGTTCCTTGTTCCGGCGGTTGTGCCAGTATTTGTGCCGCCATCGATCACAGAATGACGACGACGTGCGTCATGCTCGGGGGCCGACGGGACGGAGTTCCGCCGAAGCAAGGAGAAGTGCTGTGGCCAGAGTCGCCGGAGGAGAGGGCAGGGATCGACCGTCGCGAGGACGGTCGCAGGGGACGGGCTTTCCCCGTCGCCGGCCCGTGGTGCATATCGATATCCAGCAGGCCTGGACAACGCGAAGGCGCGACGCGCGGCATTGACCGCGTCGCGTCGCGTGGCGTGGGTGCGCGTCCGGGGAGGGCGCGCGGGGCCGATCGCCCTGATCGGCCGTCATCGGGGAAGGAGCGGGCAGGCCGAAGCCGCCCGCGGGACATATCGAACAGGAGTGCGCAGGATGCAGGTGAACGGGGATGACAGGGGAGCGGCACGCGCCGCAGGGGTGCACCGGGACTTCGAGCGTCACGCCGCGGAACGGCCGCAGGCGCTGGCGCTGGTGCACGGGGACGTGCGGATGGATTACGCCACGCTCAACCAGCGGGCGAACCAGCTGGCGCACCGCTTGATCGCACTGGGCGTGGGGCCGGACGACCGGATCGCGCTGTGCATGGCGCGCGGGCCTGAGATGGCGATCGCGGTGCTGGGCGTGCTCAAGGCCGGCGGCGCCTACGTGCCGATGGACCCGGCGCATCCGAGGGAGCGCATCGCGTACATGCTGCAGGACAGCCAGCCGCGCGCGCTGCTGACCCAGGCGTGCCTGCGCGACGTGCTGCCGGCCTGCGATGCGCCGATCCTCGCGCTCGACGACGATGCCGCCCTGGCGACGCAGCCCGCGCACGATCCGGCGCTCGCGACGCTGTCGCCGGAGCATCTCGCCTACATGATCTACACCTCGGGTTCGACCGGTCGTCCCAAGGGCGTGCTGGTGCCGCACGCGGGCGTCGTGCATTACCTGTCGCACGCGGTGTCGAACTACCTGCACGACGAGGTGCGCGGTGGCCTGGTCGCGACGTCGCTGGGCTTCGACGCCACGGTGACGACCCTGCTGGCGCCGTGGCAGGCCGGCAAGACGGTGGTGCTGCTCGACGAGAACCCGCAGCGCTGCCTGGAGCAGCTGCGTGCCCGCTGCGCCGATGCCGAGCCGTGGTTGTTCAAGCTGACGCCGACCCATCTCGACGCGCTGTCCGCGCTCGACGACGTGTCGCCCTCGCCGACCCGCCATCGCGTGGTGGTGGGCGGCGAGCAGCTCACGCGGCGCACGCTGGCGCGCTTCCGCGCGCGGGTGCTGCCGCAGGCGATCGTCGTCAACGAATACGGCCCGACCGAGACGGTGGTCGGCTGCACGACGTACACCAGCGACGATGCGGCGACGGACGATGCGCTGCCGGGCGACAACGTGCCGATCGGTCGTGCCATCGACGGCATGCAGGTGCACGTGCTGGATGCCGACCTGCGGCCGGTGGCGCCTGGCGGGACGGGCGAACTGTACATCGGCGGCGCGGGCGTGACCCGTGGGTATCTGGGGCGCGCCGAACTGACCCGCGAACGCTTCGTGCCCGATCCGTTCTCGTCGGTGGCCGGGGCGCGGATGTATCGCAGCGGCGACCTGGCGCGCGCGCTGCCGGACGGCTCGCTGGAATACCTGGGCCGCAACGACTTCCAGGTCAAGGTGCGCGGCTTCCGCATCGAACCCGGCGAGATCGAGTCGGTGCTGGCCGAGCAGCCCGGCGTGGCCGAAGCGGTGGTTCTGACGCGCCCGGGAGCGTCGGGCGAGAAGCAGCTGGTGGCCTGGTATCGCCCTGCCGCCGAAGGCGTGACCGCGGCGGCGCTGTGCGACGCGCTGTCGCGCGTGCTGCCGGATTACATGGTGCCGTCGGCGTATGTGGCCGTGCGCGACTGGCCGCAGACGGTGAACGGCAAGCTCGACCGCGACGCGCTGCCTGCACCGTCGGCGGAGGACTATCCGGCGGAGGCCTATCTCGCGCCGGAGGGCGCGACGGAAACGACGCTGGCGGGGCTGTGGGCGGAACTGCTCAAGCGCGACCGGATCGGCCGCGACGATCGCTTCCTGCGCCTCGGCGGCGACTCGCTGCGACTGATCCAGCTGGCCTCGCGCATCCGCGCGTCGTTCGGGATTTCGCTGCCGATCCATGCGCTGTTCAAGCCGATGTCGCTGGCGGAGATGGCGCGCGCGATCGAGGCGACCGTGGCCTCGGGCGCGGGTGCCGGTGAGGCGCCGGGCGTGGACGATTCCTTCGATCGCTGGGTGCGGCCCGAGGCGGGCCTGCCTGCGCGTCCGCCGCTGTCGTACCAGCAGTACGGGCTGTGGCTGCTGGAGCAGCTGACCTCGACTTCGATCGCGTACAACGCGCAGAACGTGGTGCGCATCCGCGGCCGCTTCGATCCCGCGCGCTTCGGTCGCGCCATCGAGCACCTGGCGCAGCGCCACGAGATCCTGCGCACCACCTTCCATGCCGGCGCGGACGGCGAGCCTTATCAGTTGGTGCATCCGGTCGCGGAGGGCATGTTCGAGTACCTGGAGGCGGAGTCCCCGTGGGACGAGGAGACGACCACCGCGTTCGTGCGCAGCCAGGTGCTGCGCAGCTTCGACCTGGCGCAGCTGCCGCTGGCCAAGTTCACGCTGGTGCGACTGGCGCCGGAGGAATACCTGCTGGTCCAGGTCGAGCAGCACTACGTGCACGACGGCTGGAGCATCAACCTGATCCTGCGCGAGCTGCTGGCGATCTACGACGCGATGGGGCGCGGCGAAGCGCCGCCGCTGGCGCCGATGGCCGTGCAGTTCGGCGACTACGCGACCTGGCAGCGCAGCGAGGCGGCGACCGCGCGTTTCCGTCGCCAGGCCCGCTACTGGAAGGACAAGCTCGCCGGCGCCGCGCTGCAGCTGCCGATGATCACCGACCGCCCGCGTCCGGCGGTCCCGAGCTACCGCGGCGGCCAGCTGCGCGTGGAACTGCCCGAGGCGCTGGCCAAGCAACTGCGCGCGTTCTGTCAGCGCGAGGGCTTCACCCTCTACGCCACGATGCAGGCGATGTTCCAGCTCACGATCTCGCGCTACGCCGGCTGCGAGGATTTCGTGATCGGCTCGGCCGTGGGCAATCGCGTCACCCAGCGCAGCGAAGGCCTGGTCGGCATGTTCGTGAACATGGTGCCAGTGCGCTGCACGCTGTCGGGCGAACTGACCGCCCGCGCGCTGCTCGACCGCGTCACCGCCGACCTGGCCGAAGCCTACGACCACCAGGAGGCGCCGTTCGAGTGGGTGGTGCGCGAGGTGCAGCCCGAGCGCGATGCCGGCCGCAACCCGCTGTTCCAGGTGGCCTTCAGTTCGCACAACTCGGTGGGTCCGCGCCTGACGTGGCCGGAGTTCGAGCTGGACATCCACGAGGCCTACAGCAACGGCACCTCGAAGTTCGACTTCGACGTGATCATGATCCCGCGCACGCGCCGCGATCCAGACGGCGTGACGATGCTGTGGAGCTATGCGGCCGACCTCTACGATCGCGAGACGATCGAGGGCATCTGCCGCACCTACCTGCATCTGCTGACCACCTGCATCACCGACCCCGATCGCCGCCTGGCGCGGTTCGAGGCCTGCGATCCGCAGGCGCGCGCACGCATCCTGGCGCTGGCCGATGCCGCGAAGCCCGGCGGCGGCGAACAGCCGGTACACCTGCGCTTCGAGGCCCACGCCGCGCGCGCGCCGCAGGCGCCAGCCGTGAGCTGCGACGGACAGTCGCTGGACTACGGCACGCTCAACGCACGCGCCAACCGTCTCGCGCACTGGCTGCGCGCGCAGGGCGTCGCGCCCGACGCGCGCGTCGCGATCTGCACCGAGCGCGGCATCGCCGCGATCGAGGCGATGCTGGCGGTGCACAAGGCCGGCGGCGGCTACCTGCCGCTCGACCTGTCGTCGCCGGTGGATCGCCTATTCTACGTGCTGTCCGATGCCCGGCCCGCCGTGGTCCTGGCCGATGCGCCGGGCCGCACGCTGCTGGTGCAGGCGCTGGCGGCGGCCGATCCCGCATCGCGGCCGCGCATCGTCGACCTCCAAGACGACGCGGCGCAGTGGGCGGACATGCCCGCGTCGAACCCGGATCCCGCCGCGATCGGCCTGCGTCCGGATCATCTCGCCTACGTCATCTACACCTCCGGTTCCACCGGGCAGCCCAAGGGCGTGATGGTCGAGCATCGCCAGCTCGACCGCCTGTTCGCGACCGAAGGCGCGTGGTCGGGTTTCCATGCCGACGACACGATCACCGCCAGCCACGCGTTTTCCTTCGATTTCTCCGGCTGGGAAATCTGGAGCGCGCTGCGCCATGGTGCGCGGCTGCTGGTGGTGCCGCGCGACGTGGCGCGTTCGGCCGAGGCCTTCCATGCGCTGCTGTGCCGCGAACGCGTGACCGTCGCCGCGCAGACGCCCGGTGCGCTGCGCGCGCTGATCGAGGCGCAGGCCGCGAGCACGGAGCGCCACGCGTTGCGCCTGCTGCCCTTCGGCGGCGACAGCTTCGACGCCGCGATGTTCGCGCCGTGGTTCGCCGATCCGCGCAACGCCGGCACGCGCCTGGTGCAGCTGTACGGCATCACCGAGACCACGGTGGTGTCGACCTGGCGCGAAATGACGCCGGCCGATGTCCATCGCGATGGGCCGAACTCGATCGGCGTCGGCTACGACGACGCGCCGCTGTACGTGCTCGACCCGGAGCGCCAGCTGTGCGCGTTCGGCGTCGCCGGCGAGCTGTACATCGGCGGCGCCGGGGTGGCGCGCGGTTACCTCGGGCGCGAAGCCCTGACCGCCGAACGCTTCATCGACAACCCGTTCCGTCCGGGCGAGCGCCTCTACCGCTCCGGTGACCTGGTGCGCATGCATGCGGACGGCAGCCTGGACTACCTGGGTCGCAACGATTTCCAGGTGAAGTTCCGCGGCTACCGCATCGAACCGGGCGAGATCGAATCGCGCCTGGCGGCGCTGCCCGGGGTGCTGGACGCGGTGGTCCTGGCGCGTCGCGACGGTCGCGACTCCGCGCAGAAGCTGGTGGCCTACTACCGTTCCGAAGCGGATGTCGACATCGGCGTGGACGCGCTGCGCGGCGGGCTGCAGGGCGCCCTCCCCGAGTACATGCTGCCATCCGCTTTCGTGCGGGTGAGCGCATGGCCGCTGACCGCCCACGGCAAACTCGACCGTGCCGCGCTGCCGGCGCCCGCCAGCGACGACTTCGACGCGGGCGCGGCCTACGTCGCGCCGCGCACGCCGATCGAGGAAGCCATGGCGGAGATCTGGTCGCGCCTGCTCGGCCTGGAGCGCGTCGGCGTACAGGACAACTTCTTCAGCCTCGGTGGCCATTCGCTGCTGGCGACCAAGCTCGCGCTGGAAACCCGCGAGGCCCTGGGCCTGGAGGTGAGCCTGCGCGACCTGTTCGAAGGGCCGACGATCGAGCGCCTGCTCGACGTGGTGTTCTCCCGGATGGAATCCGAAATGGCGGAGATGGCATGAACCCGCGCGGTTTGCCGTAAGGGTGGCCGGGACCGGGTCGCCGCAGGGCGGCCCGGAGCCACCGCGAACCGCCGCGCGCGAGCGCACCGGTGCCGGCGCGTGCGTCCGGCCAGGGCGCAGGACGCAGACCGATGACATGGAGCAGGACAATGGATGCAGCAGGGCATGATGCCGTCGGGACCGGAGCGTCCCCGATGGACCTTCCGCCGACGACCGCCCTCCACCGCGCGGTGGAAGGCTGGGCGGCGCGCGAACCCGCGCGGGCGGCGGCGGTGTGCGGCGACGATCGCCGCGACTACGCGACGCTGAACGCGCAGGCCAACCGGCTGGCGCGCCACCTGCGCGCGCTGGGCGTGGCGCCCGAGCGCAACGTCGCGCTGTGCATGGCGCGCGGGGTGGGCATGCTCGAAGGCCTGCTGGCGACGCTGAAGGCCGGCGGTGCCTACGTGCCGATGGATCCGGACTATCCGGCCGGGCGGCTGCGCGCGATGGTCGAGGATGCCGCGCCTGCGGTGGTGCTGACCGATGCGACGGGTCGCGCGGCGATGGCCGCGGCGCTGTCGGGCCTGCGCGACGCACCGGCGTGCGTGTCGCTGGAGGACGCGCCGGACTGGGCCGACGAGTCCGAGGAGAACCTCGACGACGCCGACGAAGCGACGGTGGCCTCGCGCCGGGCGTACGTGATCTACACCTCCGGTTCGACCGGACGGCCGAAGGGCGTGGAGGTCGAGCACGCGGCGGTGCTGCACCTGTGGCGCGCGCTCGATGCGCTGCTGCATCGGCAGGGTCGCGACGCGACGCGGCCGTTGCGCGTGGCGATGAACGCCTCGCTGTCGTTCGACGTGTCCGTGCAGGGCTGGAGCCGGCTGCTCAGCGGCGACTGCGTGGTGGTGGTGCCGCAACCGGCGAAGCAGGATCCCGAGGCGATGCTGGCATTGCTGGAGGCCGAGCGGGTCGACCTGTTCGACTGCACGCCATCGCAGCTGGGCGGGCTGCTGGAGGCGGGGCTGCAGCGCCGCGAGGCGCTGTCCGGATTGACCGTGGTGGTGGCGGGCGAAGCGATTCCGGCCGCGATGTGGCGGTCGATGGCGTCGAGCACGATGCAGCGCTTCTTCAACGCCTACGGCCCGACCGAGGCCACGGTCTACGCGACGGCCATGGAAATCAACGGCGCGGGCGATGCGCCGCGCATCGGCGTGGCGCTGCCGGGCGTGCGGATCGGCGTCTTCGACGAGACCTTGCGGCCGGTCGCAGACGGCGACAGCGGCGAACTGCTGATCGCGGGCGGCGGCCTGGCGCGTGGCTACCTGGCGCGTCCGGAACTGACCGCCGAACGCTTCGTCGCGATCGAAGGCGTGCGCTGGTACCGCACCGGCGACCTCGGTCGCCTCCTCGCGGACGGCACCATCGACTACCAGGGCCGCAACGACTTCCAGGTGAAGGTGCGCGGCTTCCGCATCGAACTGGGCGAGATCGAGTCGGTGCTGTCGACCCTGCCGGGCGTGCGCGACGCGGTGGTGCTTGCGCGCGACGATGCGGACGGGAAGCAGCTCGTGGCCTACGTGCGCGGCGATGCCGGAGCGACGACACCGGCGACGCTGCGCGAGGCGCTGTCGACGCGTCTGCCGGGCTTCATGGTGCCGTCGGCCTACGTGCGGGTGGGCGCGTGGCCGCAGACGGTGAACGGCAAGCTGGACCGCACGGCGCTGACTGCACCCGCGCCGGAGGACTATCCGTCCGAAACCTACCGCGCGCCGGAAGGCGAACTCGAAGTCGCGCTGGCCGCGCAGTGGTGCGAGCTGCTCAAGCGCGAGCGGGTGGGGCGCGACGACCGCTTCCTGCTGCTCGGCGGCGATTCGCTGCGATTGATCCAGCTGGCATCGCGCATCCGCCAGTGCTTCGGCGTGTCGCTGCCGATCCACGAGCTGTTCCGGTCGATGACCCTGGCGGAGATGGCCGCGCGGGTGGCGAACGCCGACGCCTCGGCGGACGGCGGCGACGATGCGCTGCCCGGTGCGTCCTTCGACGGCTGGGCCCGGCCGGTCGACGGCCTGCCCGAGCGCGCACCGCTGTCGTACCAGCAGCAGGGGCTGTGGCTGCTGGAAAAGCTGTCGTCGACCTCGACCGCGTACAACGCGCAGAACGTGATCCGCATCCACGGCCGCTTCGATCCGACGCGCTTCGGCCGCGCGGTGGAGATGCTGGCCGAGCGCCACGAGATCCTGCGCACCACCTTCCATGCCGGTGCCGATGGCGAGCCGTACCAGCAGGTGCATGCGTCCGCGCCGGGCATGTTCGAATATCGCGCGCTCGATGCCGATGGTCCCGTGGACGATGACGTCATCGCCGGCCTCGTCGACGCCCACGTGCATCATCGCTTCGACCTGGCGCAGCTGCCGCTGATCCGCTTCAGCCTGTTCCGCCTCGCGCCGGAGGACTTCCTGCTGATCCAGGTCGAGCAGCACTACGTGCACGACGGCTGGAGCATGAACCTGATCCTGCGCGAACTGCTGGCCATTTACGATGCGTTGGCGCGCGGCGAGACGCCGGACCTGCCGCCGATGGTCGCGCAGTTCCGCGACTACGCGCTGTGGCAGCACGGCGACGACGCGCGCGCGCGGCTGCAGGCGCAGGCGGCCTACTGGAAGCGCAAGCTCGACGGCGCGCCGCTGCAGCTGGCCATGCCCACCGATTTCCCGAGACCGCCGGTGCAGAGCTATCGCGGCGACCAGGTGCGCGTGGTGCTGCCGATCGCGTTCGCGCGCGCGCTGCGCGCCTTCTGCCAGCGCGAGGGCGTGACCCTGTTCGCGACGATGCAGGCGGCCTATCGCGTGACCATCGCCCGCCACATCGGCGCCGAGGACTTCGTGATCGGTTCGGCGGTCGCCAACCGCACCTCGCAGAAGTGCGAGGGGCTGGTCGGCATGTTCGTCAACATGATTCCCGCGCGCTGCGACGTCTCAGGCGACCCGACCTGGCGCGCGCTGATCGAGCGGGTGATGCGAGACCTGGCCGAGGATTACGCCCACCAGGAGGTGCCGTTCGAGTGGGTGGTGCGCGAAGTCCAGCCCGAGCGCGACTTCTCGCGCAACCCGCTGTTCCAGACCGCGTTCAGCACCCACAACTCGCCCGGCCCGCGCCTGGACTGGCCGGATTTCCGGATGCGCATCCACGAGGTCTACAGCAACGACACCTCGAAGTTCGACTTCGACGTGGTGATGATCCCGCGCAGCACCGACGATGCGGACGGCATCACGATGTTCTGGGAATACAGTGTCGACCTCTATCGTCGCGAGACGATCGAGCGCCTGCACGCCTGGTACATGGCGGCGCTGGCGATGTGCATCGCGCAGCCCGGCCAGCGGTTGTCGCAGGTCGAGCCGCTGCCCGACATGCATGCGCGCGGCATCGACGGTGGCCTGCGTCCGCTGGCGGCGCCGGTCGCGGTGCCGGTGCAGGCGCGCTTCGAGGCCTTCGCCGCACGCACGCCCGATGCCGAGGCCGTGCAGTACGGTGAGGCTTCGGTGACGTACGGCGAACTCGATGCGCGCGCCAATCGTCTCGCGCACTGGCTGCGCGCGCAGGGCGTGGCGCTCGAACAGCGCGTCGCGATCGTGCAGGACAAGTCGATCGCATTGGTCGAATCGGTCCTGGCGACGCTCAAGTCGGGCGGCGCCTACCTGCCGCTGGACGCCGCGACGCCGCCGGAACGCCTCGCGCGCGTGCTGCGCGAGGCCACGCCGACGATCGTGCTGACCGATGCCGCCACGCACGCGACGGTGGCGGAGGCGGTCGCGCAGTTGGGCAGCGATGCGCCGCGCGTCGTGCGTGTCGACACCGAGGCTGCGGCGTGGGCCGATGCGCCCGCGCATGTCCCCGATCCTGCCGCGGTCGGCTGCACGCCGCAATCGCTGGCCTACGTGATCCACACCTCCGGCTCCACCGGCGAACCCAAGGGCGTGATGGTCGAGCACCGGCAGATCGCCGCGATCTGCGCTGCCTGGGAAGAGACGTATGCGCTGCGCCCGGGCCTGCGCCACCTGCAGATGGCCAGCCCGGCGTTCGACGTGTTCACCGCCGACCTGCTGCGTGCGCTGGCCTACGGCGGCACGCTGGTGCTGTGTCCGATGGAGACGATGCTCGACGCGGGTGCGCTGTACCGCATCCTGCGCGAGGCGCGCATCGATGTCGCCGACTTCGTGCCGGCGGTGCTGGATGCGCTGGCGCAGCACGTCGAAGCGGTCGGCGGCGACCTTGGCTTCATGACCACGGTGGTCTGCGGCTCCGATGTCTGGTCGCCGGAGGCCGCGTGCCGCGCGCGCGCGGTCTGCGGGCCATCGGTGCGACTGATCAACGCCTACGGCCTGACCGAGACCGCGGTCGACGCGACCTGCCATGTGCTCGATGCCGACGGGAACGACCTGCGCCGCGCGCGCGTGCCGATCGGCCGGCCGCTGCCGGGCGTGCGTGCCCTGCTGCTCGACGCGCAGCTGCGCCCGGTACCCGAAGGCGCGATCGGCGAGCTGTACATCGGCGGTGCCGGCGTCGCGCGCGGCTATCTGCATCGCGACGACCTCACCGCGGCACGCTTCATCGACAACCCCTACGTGCCCGGCGAGCGTCTGTACCGCACCGGCGATCTCGCGCGGCAGCGCGAGGACGGCGCGATCGAGCATCTCGGCCGCAACGATGCGCAGCTGAAGATCCGCGGCCATCGCATCGAGCCGGGCGAGATCGAGGCCCGGCTGGGGATGCTGCCCGGCGTGCGCGAGGCGCTGGTCGTCGCCCGTGGCGATGGCCCGGCACGCGTCCTGGTGGCGTACTGCCTGGGTGCGGACGGCGCGACCCTCTCCGCCGAATCGCTGCGCGCCGCACTGCGCAGGCAGTTGCCCGAGCACATGGTGCCGGCCGCCTTCGTCGGCCTGTCGGCCTGGCCGCTGACCGCGAACGGCAAGGTCGACCGTCGCGCGCTGCCGGCGCCGGATGCCGCCGAGGTGCAGGCCGGTGCCGGCTACGTCGCCCCGCGCACGCCGATGGAAGAGGAAATGTGCCGACTGTGGGCGCGCCTGCTCGGCGTGCCGCGCGTCGGCGTGCACGACAACTTCTTCGCCCTGGGCGGGCACTCGCTGATGGCCACGCGCCTGCTGATGGAAACGCATGCGCTGCTCGGCGTGGAGTTGCGGCTGCGCGACCTGTTCGACGGGCCGACGGTCGAGCGCATGCTCGAGATCGTGTTCGCACGCGCGGACATGGAAGCGTTCGCGGACTAGGGCCGCGCGGCGGAGCGAGAGGCGGCACGGAACAGGCAGGACGCCGCCCGCATCGGCATGCGGCGGCCAAGATCGGATCGAAGGGAGCAGGTGGATGGTCACGAGAGAGATGCTGAGCCGGATGACGCCCGAACAGTTGCGGGCGATGCGACAGCAGAAGGCGGAGGCGATCCCGTGCCAGCCGCGCGACGGCCGCGCGCTGCCGGCGTCGTTCGCGCAGAAGCGGCTGTGGTTCATGGCGCAGGGGCCGTCGGATGCCTATCCGATCTCGCGCGCGACCGAACTGCACGGTGCGCTCGACCGCGAGGCGCTGCGCTGGGCACTGGGCCGACTGGTGATGCGCCACGAGAGCCTGCGCACGCGCTTCGAAGTGGTGGACGGCGAACCGATGCAGCGCATCGAGGATGACGCTTGCTTCGCCCTGGCCGAGGACGACCTGTCCGCATCGTCCGTCGACGATGCCCGCGCGGCGCTGGCGCGCCTGCAGCACGCCGAGGCCGCGCAGGCGTTCGACCTGGGACGCGCGCCGCTGCTGCGCGCGCGCCTGGTACGCCTGGGCGACGCGCATCACGTCCTGCTCCTGACCGTGCACCACATCGTGTTCGATGGCTGGTCGATGGGCGTGTTCATGCGCGAACTCGACGCGCTGTACGCCGCGCGCCTGCGCGGCGAAGACGACCCGCTGCCGCCGCCGTCGCTGCAGTACGCGGACTATGCGGTCTGGCAGCAGGCGCGCGGCGACGATGCGGGCGTGTCGCGCGCGCTGGCGCATTGGCGCGACACCCTGCGCGATGCGCCGGTGCTGCTGGAGCTGCCCACCGACCGCCCGCGTCCGCCGCGCCAGGATTTCCGCGGCGACTGGATGGCGCTGCGCTTCGATGCGGCGCTGACTGCGGACCTGAAGGCGATGGCGCAGCGCGAAGGCGTCACCCTGTACATGCTGGCGATGTCGGCCTGGGTCGCATTGCTGTCGCGCCTGAGCGGGCAGACCGACATCGTCGTCGGCTCGCCGGTCGCCGGCCGCGATCGCGCCGAACTGCAGGAGGTCGTCGGCTTCTTCGTCAACATGCTCGCCATCCGCGTCCAGGTCGTCGGCGATGCGCGCACGCTCGCGGCGCGCATGCGCGAGGCGATGCTCGCCGCGCACGATCACCAGCAGGCGCCGTTCGAGCGTGTGGTCGAACAGGTCAATCCGCCGCGCAGTCCCGCGCATGCGCCGCTGTTCCAGACCGCATTTTCCTGGCAGGGCAACGTGTCCGGCGGCCTGCGCCTGCAGGGCCTGCACGCCGTGCCGTTGCTGCAGCCGCATACCGTGTCGAAGTACGACTTCATGCTCAGCCTCGGCGAAACCGCCGACGGCGGCCTGGCGGGCGAGATCGAATACGCGACGGCGCTGTTCGACGCGTCGACGGTGCAGCGCTGGATGGGCTGCTTCGAGCGGCTGCTGCGCGGCATGGTCGCCACGCCCGGGGTGGCGCTCGCCGACCTGCCGATCCTCGACGAGGCCGAGCGCAGGCGCCAGCTGCACGACTGGAACCGCAGCGCGCTCGCATGGACGCCCGGCTGCCTGCAGGACGGCTTCGAAGCGCAGGCGCGGCGCACCCCCGATGCGGTCGCGCTGGCGCACGGCGACGCCGAGCTGCGCTACGCCGAACTCGACGCCCGCGCCAACCGCCTCGCGCATCGCCTGCGCGCGCTGGGCATCGCGCCCGACGCGCGCGTCGGCATCGCCATGCCGCGCGGCATCGAGCTGGCGGTCGCGATGCTGGCGGTGCTCAAGGCCGGCGGCGCCTACGTGCCGCTGGATCCGGCCTATCCGCCGGACCGCCTGGCCGGCATCCTCGACGATGCCGCGCCCGTGGCCGTGATCGCCACCGGCACCGGCATCGACGTGCTGCGCCGCGTCGGCGAGACGCGTGCGGCGGCGCTGCCGCCCTGCGTCGACCCGGTGGTCGACGTCGCCGAACTCGCGGCGCTGCCGTCGACGCCACCGACGCGCGAGGAGATCGGCCTGTCGCCCGCGCACCTGGCCTATCTGATCTACACCTCGGGCTCGACCGGTCGGCCCAAGGGCGTGGCGATCGAACACCGCCAGGCGTCGAACTTCATCGCCTGGGCGCTGCAGGCCTTCGCGGCCGACGAACTGGCCAACGTGCTGTTCGCGACCTCGATCAACTTCGACCTCTCGATCTTCGAGTGCTTCGTGCCGCTGTCGGCGGGTGGTCGCGTCACCGTGGTCGAGAACGCGCTGTCGCTGCTCGACGCCGCGCCTGCGGTCACCCTGATCAACACCGTGCCCTCGGCGATCGCGGAACTGGCCGGTGCCGGTGCGATTCCGCCGAGCGTGCGCACCATCAACCTCGCCGGCGAAGCGCTGCGCCGCGAACTCGGCGAGCGCCTGCTCGCGCTGCCGCACCTGCGGCGGCTGTGCAATCTCTACGGCCCGTCGGAAACCACGACCTATTCGACCTGGGTGTCGATGCGGCCGCAGGACGGCTTCGCCGCGCACATCGGCGTGCCGGTGGGCAACACGCGGCTGTACGTGCTCGATGCGCAGCGCAGGCTGCTGCCGACAGGTGCCGTTGGCGAGCTGTACATCGGCGGTGCCGGCGTGGCGCGCGGCTATCTCGATCGCGACGACCTGACGCAGGAACGCTTCCTCGACGACCCGTTCGTCGATGGCGACGAAGCCGCGCCCGATGGCCGCAGGCCGCGCATGTACCGCACCGGCGACCTCGCGCGCTGGCGCGGCGACGGCAGCATCGAGTATCTCGGTCGCAACGACTTCCAGGTGAAGATCCGCGGCTTCCGCGTGGAGCCGGGCGAGATCGAGGCGCACCTGGCCGCCTGCGTGGGCGTGCGCGAAGCGGTGGTCGTGGCGCGCGAGGACGCGCATGGCGTGCGCAGCCTGGTGGCCTACTGCCTCGTCGATGGCGCCAGCGCGGACGGCGCGTTCCATGCCGGCGCGGTCCGCAGCGCGCTGGCGCGGGTGCTGCCGGCGCACATGGTGCCGTCGGCTTTCGTCGCGCTCGATCGGTGGCCGCTCACGCCCAACGGCAAGCTCGATCGCGGCGCGCTGCCCGCGCCGGTCGTCGATGCACGGGCCGATGGCGAACGCGCCTTGCCGGACACGCCGCAGGCGAAGGCGATGGCGGCGATCTGGTGCGAGGTGCTGCGCGTGGCCGAGGTCGGCCTGCGCGACGACTTCTTCGCGCTCGGCGGCCACTCGCTGCTCGGCGCGCGGCTGGTGTCGCGCGTGCGCGCCGCCTTCGATGTCGATCTGCCGCACACCGCCGTCTTTTCCGCACCGACCGTCGAGTCCCTGCTGGCGCTGGTCGAGGCCTGCCGTCGCCAGGCCGAGCCGGCCATGCTCCCGTCATCCATGCCTGCGCAGGCACCGTCCGCACCGGCCTTGCCCGCATCGCGCGACGCGCTGAGCCGGATGACCCCGGAACAGTTCCGGGCGATGCGTCGCGGCAAGGCGGCGATCACCCCGCGTCCACGCGATGGCGGCGCGCTGCCGCTCTCGTTCGCGCAGCAGCGGCTGTGGTTCCTCGCGGGCCACGCCGACCTGGGCGATGCCTACCACATGGGACTGGCCGCCGAGCTGCGCGGCCGGCTCGACCGCGATGCCCTGCAGTGGGCGCTGGATCGCATCGTCGCGCGCCACGAGAGCCTGCGCACGCGCTTCGAGGTCGTGGCGGGCGTGCCGATGCAGCGCTGCGATCTGGCGCCGCAGTTCCAGCTGGACTGGCGCGACCTGTCCGGCCTCGATGGCGACGGCCTGCGCGCGGCCCTGCAGGACCAGCGTCGCGAGGAGGCCGAAGCCCCGTTCGATCTGTCGCGCGGGCCGCTGTTCCGTGGCCGGCTGGTCAGGCTGGGCACGGATCACCATGCGCTGCTGCTGACCATGCACCACATCGTGTCGGATGGCTGGTCGATCGGCGTACTGACCAAGGAATTGCAG
>JAHCAU010000022.1 GCA_019634715.1 Lysobacter sp. | reverse complement strand
GGTCATCAAGGTGGAGATGGAAGCAAGGTGGGCATGAGGGCTGTAAACGGATGACTCGACAATCGGATGGCTCTGCGCACGCGACGCGCCGGAAAAGCTGGTGGATGTCGTTTCCCAGGATTGAAAGCAGGAGGATGATCGTTGAGCCTTTCGGGCCGCTGCCTGTTTTCCGTGTCGGTGACATCGTGATTCTTGTCGATTTTCCCGAGCGCAGGCGAAGGGTGCGCTCTGTCGTCTGGCACAGGCATCGGCATGAATGGGTCTATGAAATCGAAACCTCGTGTTCGGATCGCCAGGATTCCTTCATTCCTTACTGGTTTTCAGACAAGTTGGAGATCACGGCATCCGAGAAGTGACTGCCAAGCAAGCTCTTTCGTAGAGCGGGCCCTGGACCCGTCGATGTCGAAGCCCAACGCGTAGTCTGCTTCCAACATCCTGCCGGTCGAAGTCCCGCACCAGTTCATCGCCCTGTGCGAAGCCAGCGGCGCCAGCCCGCAAGCCGCCCTGCGCGGCATGGCCGCCATGGTCTGCGGCCTGCAGTACGATGCCGACAACCGCCTGGTGCCCCTCAACGGCCCCACCGCGTAAGCTTCACCCGGGCGCAGGCGGTGTCTGCGCCCGGGTTGCGTCGTGAGAAAGCCGAGTCAATTCGATTGCTGCCATAACCTCATCCATATCTGGCCAGACCGGTATGCCTGGCTTACGATCAGGCCGGATTGAACATCTTTCTGGATGCATGCATGGCGGTCAGCCGCAAGAATAAGCGCCCCATACGAGTTGGTGGCCAAGGCTATCTCTGGTGGGTGACTTCGGATGACCCGCTGTTGAGTGGAAGCCTCTGCCTTTCATTGGCCGTGGTGAGCGAATCGGGGGACTTCTTCATCAAGTACTTTCTTGGACAACCCGAGGATGTAAGGCACGTTGAGGTGATGGGGCGCCGATTCCGTTCGATCGCGGGTTGCGGCGGCGTCCATCGTCGCTTTCTTTGCCCTGCGATTGAGAACGAAGCATGCATCACCCCCTCCGATGTCGCGGCTCTTATCGCTTGGGCGACATTGCCATCCAATGACGTGGTCGAGGTGAACTACATGGGGACGCCCATTGCCGCGAACGGGGAGGCTTGAAAGTCGGAGCAAGTAACCCGGTAAGGCCAAGGGCCGCACCCGGGACCCCCGGGTAGACATGTCTGCGTTCATCCCTGGTGTGCGCGTTGCGCTTACCCGGGCGACCAACCTTGACTAGCCTGCGCGCGATGCGCCGATCAACCCGTAAGGCGGGTGAATTTAATCTGTAGGGCGGGTCTTGGACCCGCCAATCGAACGAAGCAATGATCCGACCGTCATTCGGCGGGTGCAAGACCCGCCCTACGGATCAAAAGCAGCTTCGTTTGAATTGAGTGGGTGCCCACCGTTGTCGTCCCAGCATCGCACCGTGCTCGGCGCGTCAAGGTCGAGGCAAAGCGGACCAGTGGTCCGCACTACGCAAACCTTGACGCGCCTGCGCGCGATGCGGTTTGGATTCGCCAACGGTGCCCACTTCGGGCGTCGGGCGAAACGGAGTGCCGTCATGTCCAAGCCCAAGCCGCAGTCGTCGTCTTCCAACATCCTGCTCGTTGAAGTCCCGCCCCAGTTCATCGCCCTGTGCGAAGCCAGCGGCGGCACCGGATAACCGTCAACTGGGTGAAAAACGACTCGGGCGGCGGACCCCGTGCTCGGCGCCTGTGGCGGTGGTCACGCTGCGGTGATGTACGCAATGTCCTGTTTTTTCCGGGAAATTTCCCTGTTCCTGTCGGTTCCGGCGAGCGCAGGTCAGGGAGGACGACTTCGATCCGGAGATGGCCCGATGCTTGCTTGATGTCCCGTCAGGAATCGTGCGCGGGGCGCGCGACTGCACAGGAGGGAAGTGCCGATGAGTGGATTTCGAGACCTGATTCCCGACAGCACCGGTGGTCGAATACTGGCTGGCGGTGCGCTGGCGCTGGGCGCCTACGCGCTTTATCGCGGCGGCCGTGCCCTGCACGATTACATGTACCCGGCGCGTGCGCATGTCCGCGACATGCGCGCCGCTGGCATGGACCTGAGCGCGATCACCCCGGACGCGCTGCAGGCGCAGCGGGCGCGGCTGCGAAGCGTGTCGCAGATGCCTGCAATGCCGATGTTCAACAATATCGCGCTGCGTCGCGAGGCTGGGCAGAGCGCCGAGCACTTCACCGACTTCATGGTCGACACGCGACGCGCACTGCATACCATCGACAGCCGGCCGGTCGGCCACGCGATGCTGTCGAACCTCAATACTGCGCCGAACCCCAGCATGCGCGACTTCAGGACGCGGGTCACCATTTCGGACAGCCGGTTCACCAACGCCGGGATGAATCCCGCCGCCGGCAATCATGCGCGCTCCGAAGGCTTTCTCCACACGCGCGAAGGCTTGCCGGTGGATTCCACTCCGGGAATGGGGGAGGCCTCGCGGGTGTATTTCAACCCGACGATCAACCACAGCGATGGATTCCGGCCGGCCTTCGTCGGCCTGGCTCACGAACTGGTGCATGCCGAACGCAACCAGTTGGGCGTGTCGGTCGACCGCCAGGGCGGCAATGGTCTGCGTGTGGTGCGGGATGAACTGGAGACGGTGGGTCTGTTGGCTCATCCGCAGCCGACCACCGAGAACGCGATCCGTGCGGAGCACGGGATCCCGCTGCGTACAGCGTACTCGGGCCAGACTCGCGCAACCTACATGCAGGCGATCCGCGATGCCCTGGCACGGCGGCAGGGTGACGGCAATGGCGGAACGGCATGAGGAGTAAGGGAACGGCCCCGCCGTTGTCGTCCCCGTGTCGCATCGTGCTCGGCGCGTCAAGGTCGAGGCAAGTTGCTTCGCAAACCTTGACGCGCCTGCGCGCGATGCAGCTCTGAATCGTCAACGGCCGCCACCCGGGCTGCCGGGTGAAACGGAGGTCCGTCATGTCCAAGCCCGATCAACCCGTAAGGTGGGTGGATTTCGTAGGGCGGGTCTTGCACCCGCCGATGTAGAAGCGATAGGCCGCAAGTGGCAACAGGCGGCCCGGCGCGAGATATCCGCAAGACGACGCCTGTGCGATATGCGGCGCGAGCCATGGCGGGTGCAAGACCCGCCCTACGGCGCTGCGCCCGGCTCAAGTCATGGATAACCACTTGCATCTAAGCAAGTAGCCCGGGCAATCACAAAAGCCGCACCCGGGATCTCCGAAGAGATTCGTGCTCCATCCTCCTGGGGGCGCGCCTTGCGCT
Organism: Lysobacter sp.; assembly: GCA_019634715.1. Classification (GTDB taxonomy): domain Bacteria; phylum Pseudomonadota; class Gammaproteobacteria; order Xanthomonadales; family Xanthomonadaceae; genus Lysobacter_I. The sequence goes on along the minus strand of JAHCAU010000022.1, from coordinate 54,937 downwards.
CGCCCGGGCTACCATGCGCATCCTCCCCAGCCATGGAATTCCCCTGATGTCCCTTTCGATGCACACCGCGTCCGTCCCCGTGTTCCAGCAGTTGCTGACTGCGCTGTCCGGCGTACTGTCCAAGGCCGAGGCCCACGCGGCCGAGCGCAAGATCGAACCCGTGGCGCTGCTGCAGGCGCGCCTGTACCCCGACATGTTCCCGCTGGTGCGGCAGGTGCAGATCGCCTGCGATTTCGCGACGAGCGTGTCGGCGCGGCTTGCCGGCGAGGATGTGCCGGCGTACGAGATCGGCGACCAGACGTTCGCGGACCTGCAGCAGCGCATCGCGGCGACGCTGGCTTTCATCGGTGGCCTGGATGCCTCACGTTTCGAAGGCAGCGAGGCGCGCGAGATCGTGCTGCGCCCGGGCACGCCGAAGGAGCGCAGGATCGGCGGCCAGGCCTATCTGCTGTCGTACGGACTGCCGCAGTTCTTCTTCCACGTCACCACGGCCTACGACCTGCTGCGCCACAACGGCGTGGAGATCGGCAAGAAGGATTTCATGGGCGCGTACTGACGCAGGACAGGGCGCATGGCCATATGGCGCATGCGCCCTGCGGATGATGCCGGGGCCGCTAGTCCCTCAGGCACGAGCACTGGGCGGTGCGAAACCCGGCGGAGCCGCAGCTGTAGTAGTAGGTGGCCGGGTAGTTGGGATTGGGCGTGTACTTGAACTCGTAGGCGTAGCTGGTGCCGTTCTGCGCCTTGCAGACCCAGCCGGCACTGGTGGCCGCGGCGAAGCCGCCGCTGGCGCTGCAGACGCTGGCGCATGGCGAGGCCCCGGTCGAGGTGGCCCAGTAGCTGAACGGCACGGGCGCCTGCGGGGGAGGCAGTTCGGCCTTGGTGTAATAGCCGACGACATCCGCGACCAGGTGCGTCTGCGCGACGCTGTAGACGCTGAATTCGTGGGTCGCGGCGCTCTGGTCGAGGCGCACGATGGCGAAGCCGTTGCGGATGTCGTTGGCGGCGTAGTTCAGCGTGGCGGCGTTCGGACGACTGGTGAGATGCGGATAGGCGGTGAGGTAGCCCGCCATGCCGGTGTTGACCACGGTCAGGTTGATCGCGGCTGCGGCGAACGAACCCTTGTTGCCGACATTGCAGTGGCCGCTCTCGCCACCCTGTGCCGAGAAGTCGATGACATCGGCCACGTCGACATCGCGCACGCCGTTCGCCGGGATCGGCCCGCCAGCGACGCGGGTATCGATGATGCGACAGGGTGTGACGGGGACGTAGACGAGATCGCGATCCGCGTCCCCCAGCGCCTTTGTGCCGCCCTGCATCGCGCCGACGCCATGCGGCGATGTCGCCAGCAGCGCATCGTTCATCGCCTGGAAGCTGGAGGCCTGCGCCGCCTTGCGCAGGGCGGGCAGGGGCGCGCGGGCGAATGCCGGCGCCATCGTGTCCGCCCAGCGCTGCGGATCGATGCGGTAGGCCTCCTGCACGTGTCCGCCCCATTTCGCGACGATGCGGTAGACCCATTGCCCGCGCTCGGTGCGCGGTTTGCCGGTGCGATCGATCAGTGCCGGGTCGCGCGCCATGAGCGGCGCGGCGACGATGGACGACAGCAGCACCACGGCGGCGAAGCGTAGTGCGAACCTCGAGATGTTGCCTTGCATGCAGACCCCCTGCGATGAGCGGATGAGGTCCGTGCGATTCCTCCCTGAACCGGTGCGGACGGTGCGCGACCGGGCCTGGTCGTGCAGTCGATGTCACGAGGCCTTGGCCCCGCCCGCGAACGTCACGTCCCTGTGTTGCCCGATACGCACCTTGGGCAGGGCTCGGTCGGCCTGGCCACGGTGCGCACTCGATCTTATGTCCGGCGGCGCCGACACCGCAATCGCGTTGCGGCCATGCGTGCCATGAGAGGCATGAGTACTGTGCACCACGGCCGTCGATACCCGGATGGCTTGCCTGGCCGGGCGGTGCCGATGTCGATGCGTCCCCCGGTCGGCCATGCCCCGGGATTCATGCATACTGCCGCATCGCTGTCCTCCGGAACGCTCGCCGCATGATCGATCTGCGCTCGCTGCGACTGTCCGACCTGCATGGCGCTGCGCGGCTGGGCGTGGATGCGACGTCTGGCCTGGCGGATGTGGTCGAGGCGATGCATGCCGCCATCGCGCGCCCCGATCTGGGCCTGCGCGGCGCGGCCGCAGCGCGTACGGCCGGGATCACCGGCCTGGTCTATCGCAGCATCCGCGGCGTCACCCGCGTGACCGGTGCCGGGCTCGATGCCGTCCTCTCCCGGCCGGATGCGGAACACGAACGCACCTCGTCAGGACGCGAGGCGGTCATCGCCGCGTTGAACGGCGTGCTGGGCGATCACCTCGCGGCCACCGCCAACCCGCTGGCCATTCCGATGCGCCTGCGCCATGAGGGCCAGCTGCTGGCGCTCAACACGGAGGCGCTGTCGCGGGCGTGCCCGACGGCCGGCGGCAAGCTGCTCGTCCTCGTGCACGGACTGTGCATGAACGATCTGCAGTGGACGCGCGGCGGCCACGACCACGGTGCGATGCTGGCCGAAGCGCTGGGTTACACGCCGCTGTACCTGCATTACAACACCGGCCTGTCGATCGCGGACAACGGCCAGCGCTTCGACGCCTTGCTGGAGGCGCTGCACGCAGCGTGGCCCGTGCCGATCGACGACATCACGCTGATCGGCCACAGCATGGGCGGGCTGGTGGCGCGCAGCGCCTGCCAGCATGCCGCGCGCGGAAAACAAGGCTGGCTGGCCGCGCTGCGGCATCTGGTGTGCATGGGCTCGCCGCATCATGGCGCACCGCTGGAACGTGGTGGTCGCTGGATCGACGTGCTGCTCGGTGCGACGCCGTTCGCCTCGCCGCTCGCGCGCGTGGGCCAATTGCGCAGCGCAGGCATCACCGACCTGCGTCATGGCTTCGCCGCGGCGCCAGACGAGCAGGTGGCACCACTGCCGCGCGGTGTGCGCTGCTACGCCATGGCCGCCACGACGGCCCGCCGACGCAGCGCATTGCACGACCGCTGGATCGGCGACGGCCTGGTGCCGGTCGCGAGTGCGCTCGGCCATCACCCGGATCCTGCGCGTGCCGTCGGATTCGCGAAACGCCGGCAGTGGATCGGGTACGGCATGCACCATCTGGATCTGCTCGACCATCCCGATGTCGCGGATCGCCTGCTGCGCTGGTTGCAGGCCGGGACCTGAGCGCGCAGCGAGCGTCGCTCGGCGCACGCCCCTCTACCGACGCGGCGCCTGGTCCAGCGCGTGATGGATCAGCACCACGCATTGCGATGCGAACAGCATGGTCGGCCCCAGCGAGATCTTCTTCGCGCCCATGCGTTCGAGGCCGGGAATGGTCTTCTTCGGCATCGGGATGTGGTCGGTGAGCAGGAAGCAGGGCCTGTCCGCGAAGACCTGTTCGCCGATCGGCGTGCCCTTGCGGTCCATCAGGAACAGCTGATGGTCTTCGGCCAGCACCTGCACCAGCTTCTCGAAGCTCAGCGTCTGCACGCTGACGCCCGATTCCACCGGGCGGGTTTCTTCCTTGGCCATGCCGCGCGATGCGTCCAGCGCCCTGGCGACCTTGGTCAGCAGCGAGCGTTCGTCGAAGCCGCCGATGTCGTGCATGGCGTTGATGTCGAAGCGGATCGTGCGGGAGAAATCCCGGGTGCTTTCCAGCACCAGGTAGACGACGACATCGGGGCGATGCGACTGGGCGACGAACATCGCGTTCATCAGCGTATGCGCCAGGATCTCGGTATGCGCGTCCTTGCCCACCGATTCCCACAGTTTCTCGCTGTCGGTCGGCGCCGCCCGCGCCCTGAGTACGAAAGTCCGCATGTCCGAGGTTCCGTTGCATGATCCGGCACGGCATCGATCGTGCCGTGCGGTCATTGTCGCGCGAAACGGGCCGCCCGCGATGCCGTGGCCCGGGTTCGCCGGCTGCGGTCAGGAAGAATCGCCCGAAATCCGCTGCACGCGCTGTCGATACGCCGCAACGTTGTCGCCCTCGATGCGCGTGCGCTGCGTGCCCTTGATCTCGTCGACCTTGTAGTCCGAGCCGGTCACCGGCTTCGCATCGACCTTGGTCTCGCGCTCGAACGCGTGCGATTTGTCGGTGTTGCGGTAGTACCGGTACAGGCCCCAGTACAGCGCGGTGGCGCCGGCCGGGCCGGCCAGCAGCAGCCAGAGTCCGCCGTCGTCGCTCATGATGTCCCCGCCAGGATCGCGATCGCGATGCCTTCGATGATGGTGCCGGTGGTGAGCGCGGCCAGCAGCAGCTTCCACTGCTGCACGGGCACGCTGCCCATGGTTTCGCCGGTGCGGCCGTTCACCGCGATGTAGTGCAGCATGCCGCCGTTCGAACCTGGCTGGTGGTACGAGTACAGCCAGACCGGCAGGTACATCGATACCCAGCGCGTGCCGTGCACGTCGAGCTGCTCCTGCTCCCAGCGCACGCCGCGGTCGTAGCGTCGCGTGGAGGCTTCGACCTGGGCGCGGGCAATCGACAGGAGTTGGTCCTCCAGCCGAGGCTGCAGCTGATCGACGTTGCTGTTGCGCTTTTCGGAGGTGAAGCCCGAGAGGTACGACGCATTCCACTTCACCGCGTTCTTGGTGTCGAACGGCAGGATGGTGTTGATGATGTTGTTGGTGTTGACCCGGGTGTCGAGGTTGCCGCGCTCGGTGGAGGATTCCAGCGGCAGGTCGTCCACGGTGAAGTCGATCTGCCGTTCCACCTGGTAGATGTCGGCGTCGTAGTAGGTCTTCTTGTTGTTGTCACTGCCGCGGGTGTATTCGCGGGTCTTGATCTCGCCCTTGCCCGCGACGGCGGCGCTGGCGTTGCCGTCGACGATCATGTAGGGCAGGTACACGCCGACGACGTTCTCGGGCGTGAACTGTTCCTTGAATTCCTTGAGCGCGAACAGCCGGCGCTTGTCGACGAACTGGCGGATGCGCGCGACGGCATCGTCCTTCTTGATGCGGAAGGGCAGTACCGCGTCGGGCACGGCGCCGTTGGGCACCTGTTCGTTCACGCCGAAGACGTGGCGGCACCAGTGGCAGCGCGCGGTCATCGCGCTTTCGGTGTTGACCGTGACCTCGGCGCCGCAGCCGCTGCACTTGAAGGTCATCAGCACGGCGGCATCGGCGGCGATGTCGCGCGCGCCCGAGGCCCGGACGGTGCCCTTGAGCCGGTCGATGCCTTCGCCGAAGCCGAACAGTTCCTCGACCCGCTCGCCTTCCCATTCGTTGCGGCAATAGAGGCAGACCAGCAGGTCGGTGCCGGGCTTGTGGCGGATGTCGGTCGAGCCGCACTTCGGGCAGCGGTTGAGGCCGTCGGTCAGCTCGGCCGACGAGGTGTCGATGGCGACCGGGTCGGGCGCCTCCAGCTCTTCGCGGATGGCGTCGGGCAGCCTGGCGGTGTCGATCGGGTGCATGCCGGGCAGCGGCGGGACGTCCCGGGGCGAACCCGGGCCGTCCACGGGCCGCGGCGGCAGCGGCGGCGGAAGCTTCTGGTCGGACATGGTCTCTGGCGCCTGCGGCTTACAACCCCAGCGCCTTGGCCTTCAGCGCGTCGTAGTCCTGCTGGGTGATCAGGCCGAGGTCGAGCATCTCCTTGGCCTTCTTGAGCTTGGCGACCGGGTCGTCGGCGGCAGGCGCTGCAGGCGCCGTCGGCTGCTGCAGGCCGGCGATGCCGCCCGCCATGCCGGTGGCCATGCCGATGCCGACCAGGCCCGCCGCGCCGCTGTGTTCGCCGGCCGACTGGATGCCCTGCGCGACGCTGGCCTGCAGGTTCGAGTTGCCGCGCGCGCCGGACAGCGCATCGGCGCGCTGCACGGTCTTGAGCAGTTCGCGGGTGTTGGCGTCGTACTCGATCGAGACGATGGCGGTCTTGACGATGGCCAGGCCACGATCCGAGCCCCACTGGTAGGCCTGCTCGACCGCGTCGGACAGGCTCTTGGCGAAGCCGACCGAGTCCTGCTGGATCCTGGTGATGCGGTTGCCCTTGCTCGGGTCGTTCGTGTACAGGCTGAAGGCCGGCGCGAGCGAACCGACGACTTCGTTGAACAACTGGCTGGCGGCGGCGTTGTCGAGATCGGTGAAGTCGAAGACCTTGCCCGGCTGCAGGTAGCTGGCCGGCACGAAGTTCTTCACGAACAGGATCGGGTCGACGATCTTCAGCGTGTACGAGCCGCGCGTGACCGCGCCGACCTGGGTGTTGAGGAAGCCGTCGTCCCAGTAGATCTCGGACTGCGTGCCGAAACGGTTGTCCGGCAGTTCCTTCAGCGAGACGAAGAACGCCGCCTGCTGCGAACCCGGTTGGCCGCCGAACTTGAAGCGCTCCCAGCTCTGCCTGATCAGCGGGCTGACGATGCCGTCGCCGGCGAAGATCGACTGCGAATTGATGTCGTCCGAGCGCCATTCGTAGCCGCCCGGCTCGGCGACGAAGCCGGTGATCTTGCCGTCCTGGAACAGCAGCAGGCCGTAGCCCTCGGGCACGACGATCTTCGAGCCGTTGGTGATGATGTTGGAGGAGCCGCTGGTGTTCGAGCCGCGCCCGGCGTTGGTGCCCTGCGGCACCGCCGCGAACAGCGCCGCCGTCGACGGCAGGCCGGCCGGCACCGTGTAGAAGTCCTTCCACTGGTCCGCGAGCATGCCGCCGACCGCACCCGTCACCGCCTTCACAAGACCCATGGCCATTCTCCGTGTCGCTCGGCCGGCACGATGCCCGCCATTCGGTCGAACTATACACGCGGCACAGGCGCATGGAGTGCGGAAAACCCGCACCATGACTTCTGGCTGCGCGCGTCTTTCGCGATGGCCTCCCGTGGCTGGAAACTGCGTGATGGGCCTTCTTTTGCCGCATGATCGCTGCGCGTCTGCGTTCGGGACATGACGGGATCTCCAGGCGGGAGTCGAGCCTGGACGATCGCCTGGACGATCGCCCCGGCGGATGGCGATGCCGGGCCGTGCGCATGCATCGAAGGGCAGGGCGCGGACGTGGCTTTGCTGAGGCTGGATGGCCGGGACGGCATCCGGAGCGTGGGTCCTGCACAGGGCGATCGTGTCGATGAAATTGCAGGAGACGAGGCAGCATCTATGATGATGCTTTCGAACGGCGGTCGATGATGACGATTCTCCGGATGTTCCTGGCTTGCGCAGGCGCACTGATGATGCTGGCCGCCGCGCCATGCGCGCGTGCGCAGACCCTGGCGGTGGTCAATGCCCGGATCGTCGCGGCACCCGACGCGCGGCCCATCACCGGCGGGACGCTGCTGGTTCGCGACGGCAGGATCGCCGCATTCGGCGACGCGGCAAGCGTCGTCGTGCCGGAAGGCATGCAGGTGCTGGACGCCGCTGGCGGTACGGTGGTGGCGGGCTTCTGGAACAGCCATGTGCATCTGCTCGCACCGCCGCTGGACAACACTGCGGCGCATGCGGATGCGGTGTTGTCCGGGGCGATGTCGTCGGCCTACCTGCGCTGGGGATTCACCACTCTGTTCGACATTGCGTCGGCGCCCGGCAATGCCATCGCGCTGCGTGCCCGGATCGATGCGGGCGAAGTGCGCGGGCCGCACGTCCTGACCGTCGACGAGCCGTTCTTCCCGAAGGATGGCGTGCCGGGCTACGTGCCGGACGAAGTGGGTGGATGGTCGCTCAGGCGCGCCGAGGTGGCGACGCCGGAAGAGGCCGCTCGACGTGCACGCAGGCAACTGCGGCAGGGTGCGGACGGGCTGAAGATCTTCGCGGGAGCCATGGTCGGCGGCGATGTCGGCGTCCTGCCGATGGATGCGGGCATCGCCCGCGCGATCGTCGAGGCCGCGCGCGACGCAGGAAAGCCGGTATTCGCGCATCCCAGCAATCACGAAGGCATCGAGGTCTCGATCGCGGCCGGCGTCGACGTGTTCGCGCACACCACGCCGAACATCGGCCATTGGTCCGAAACGCTGGCGCGCAGGCTGGTGGATGCCGATATCGCGTTGATCCCCACGTTGAAGCTGATCGAACTCGAAATGCGCAAGGAAGATGCGCCTGCAGAGGCCATCGAGCGCGGACTCGCGAATTCGATGCAGCAATTGCGCGTGTTTTCCAAGGCGGGCGGACAGGTGCTGTTCGGCACCGACTCGGGGTATGTCGACTGGTACGACACGCGGGACGAACTGCGGCTCATGCACGAAGCGGGACTCGACTGGCGGCAGATCCTGGCCAGCCTGACCACGACACCGGCGGCAAGGTTCGGACAGGACGGACGCAAGGGACGCATCGCAACGGGCATGGATGCGGACCTGGTGATCCTCGCCCGCGATCCTGCCGACGATGTGGAAGCCTTCGCCGATGTGCGCTACACCCTGCGCGGCGGCGACGTGGTCTACGCGGTCGATGCGGTCGATGCGATGTCGGGAAGGCCTTGAGGCGGACGTGGCCCTGCCAGGGACTCATGGCTCATCCAGCGTAATCCGATGGGCATGGTGTCGCGCATCCGTGAACCCGGAGCGCGGATCGATGCGGACAGCGGCATCCGCGGCATCGCGATCGGCAGGGCCATCGGAGTGGTCGGCGGCAGTCGATCCGATTCGCGGCACGACTGGTTCGGGGCGCAGCGGGCGGCCGGCGATTGCTATCATCGCCGGATGGCCAAGCTCCTGCTCAATCTTCGCAACGTGCCCGACGACGAGGCCGACGACGTGCGCGCGTTCCTCGACGAACACGGCATCGCGTACTACGAAACCTCGCCCGGGTTCTGGAACATCTCGCTGGGCGGGATCTGGGTGCGCGAGGACGGGGATTTCCCGGAAGCCAGGCGGTTGATGGCCGAGTACCAGGCGCAGCGCGGCGCACGCGTCCGCGCCGAGAACGAGGCCGCGCGTCGCGATGGCACGCTTGGCAGCGTCTGGACGATGCTGCGCGACGAACCGGCGCGCGTGCTGCTGGCGGTGTTCGGCATCCTGTTCGCGCTGGCGCTGGTGGGCCTGCCGGTGCTGTTGATCTGGCGATAGTCGCGCGGCGCGCGGCGCCTCTGGTGGAGGCGCCATGCCTGCGACCCGAACGCGGCGACTCAGAAGCGGTTGTCGCCGTCGAGCATGCGGCCGAGGCCGCCCAGCACCGAGCCTTCGCCGCGGCTGCCGCCGTTCTGCGGCGCCGCGGCGAGCATGCGCCCTGCCATGCGCGAGAAGGGCAGCGACTGCAGCCAGACCTTGCCCGGGCCGGTGAGCGTGGCGAGGAACATGCCTTCGCCACCGAAGAGCATGCTCTTGATGCCGCCGACGGCGCGCACGTCCATGCTGACGGTGTGGTGGAAGGCCATGACGCAACCGGTGTCGACATCGATGCGTTCGCCGGCGCGCAGTTCGCGTTCCATCACCGTGCCGCCGGCATGGACGAAGACCCAGCCGTCGCCTTCGAGCTTCTGCATGATGAAGCCTTCGCCGCCGAACAGGCCGGTGAGGATCTTGCGCTGGAAGAAGATGCCGATCTGCACCCCGCGCGCGCCGGCCAGGAAGCTGTCCTTCTGGCAGATCAGGCGGCCGTTGTGCTCGTCCAGCTTCATCGCGAGCACGGTGCCGGGGTAGGGTGCCGCGAACGCGACGCGCGCCTTGCCGCCACCGGTGTGGGTGTAGACGGTGGTGAACATGCTCTCGCCGGTGATGACGCGCTTGCCGGCGGTCATCAGCTTGTCGAGGAAGCCGCCGCCGGCCTGTGCGCCGCTTCCGAAGACGGTGCTCATCTCGACCGAGGCGTCCTTGTACATCAGCGCGCCGGCTTCGGCGATCGCGCTTTCGCCGGGATCGAGTTCGACTTCGACGAACTGCATGTCGTTGCCGACGATGCGGTAGTCGATGTCGTCGTTGCGGCCCGCGCCGCGCGCGCCGCCGGGGATCGGCAGGGGCGGGGGCGCGGGTCCGCGCGGGGCCGACGCGTTCAGTTCGGCGACTTCGTTCGCCGGGCGCCAGCTGGTGAAGCCTTCGCGCCAGCACAGTTCGGCGGGATGCTGCTGCGCGTACTGCCGCGCGGCCTCGTCGTCCAGCGGTCCGATGCGGTTGCCGGTGGCGGCGTGGAAATACCAGTGTTGCATGGGGCGCTCCATGGCGGATGAGGACGCGCGCACCCTAGCAGATGGCCCGGGACAGGGCACGTGTCGGCGGTCATGCTGCAGGGCGATGTCCAGAGATTGGGGGTGCCGCGTTCGGAATTTTTTTGGCGGAATTTCACTCCGGGCGTTATTTTCGATACGCTGTTGCAGCCAGGTATATCGCGGCATACGAATTGGGGATGGGATTCGTGGTGCGATAGCCATTGCGGCAAAGCCGATGGAGCTATCTTCAGGGAGTGAAGTGCGTTGGACAGGCCATTGAATCCGTTCGATCCATCGCATCCGATTCCGCCTGGGCAATTCGTCGGGCGCGAACAGGAAATCGAGGAACTGAAGGCGGCATTGGCTCACGCGAAGCGGGGGCGGCCTCGCCACTTCCTGATCACGGGCGACAGAGGCGCTGGCAAGACTTCATTTCTCGATTATCTCCGCACGAATGCCACATCTAGAGCGCAGAAGTTCAACTTCATCGTTGTTGACTTCGCCGTGGATCAGAATTCGACCCGACTGGATCTTGCTCGTACCATTCAGGACAAGGTGAACGAGCTGCTTGCCATCCATTCGCCGATCAGGGATCTGCTTGGCAAGACTTGGGCATTCATCCAGCGGTTCGAGGCGGCCGGCATTTCATACAATCCGTCGGAACCGTCGCCCGAGAACCACAGGGAGATCATAAGGAGCTTGGCCGATTCCCTGCGCAAGGTGGTTTCTGCGGTATGCGTTGATGTTTCAACCGGTGAGCCCAATCTGGGGTACGACGGGGTCTTGTTGCTGATCGACGAAGTCGATCAGTCAAGTGATGATCTGGATATCGGTACATTCCTGAAGCTGTTGCTGGAGCGCCTGAATTCTGTTGGTTGCAAGCAGGTTGTCGTTGGGCTTGCGGGTCTTCATTCAACGCGTCAAGTCTTAATCAAAAGCCATCCTTCGTCGTTGCGCGTTTTCGACGAGCTGCCTTTGGGTGACTTGAAGTCCGAGGACATCGAAGGGCTTCTAGCTCATGCGGAATTGCAGGTTAGAAACGAGGGTTACGATCGATTCTCCTTTTCGCCGGAATCGATAGGCCAGATACTTGAGTTTTCCGGAGGGCACGCTCACTTCGTCCATCAGTTCGGCTATTGTGCGTTCGAGAAAGCATGCCGGTCCTCAGGCGATGACTTCCGCGTTGAGGCGACCCATGTGGTGAGCGGCGCCTTCGAACCTCGCGGTGCTTTGGAGCTCATCGGCGACATGTATTTTCAGACTTCATATGAACGCATAGTTGATAAAAATGAGATGCTCTCCATATTGGATCGTGCTTGCGAAAGTCCGTCTGTTCATTTCTCTATCGAAGCGATCAGCGCCGAGTCCCGCCTTGACATTCAAACGACAAGATCGGCATTGAATGAACTGACCGAGCTGAGCATCTTGATCGTGGACAAAGCGTCTGGTCTTTACAGAATCAGGCACCGATGTTTTGCCTATTGGCTCAAGCAGCGGCGCCCTTCTTGATCGAGCGCTTTGGTCGGGCGACATGCTTCAGGTCGATGTGCGGCTGCACTTAATGAATGGAAACAGCTGCGGGCGCGAGGCCCGCGCTGTGGTTGCATCAGTACCGTCGTCGGCAGACCTGGCGCGATGTCAGCCGCGCACGGCCGCTTCGATCGCGGCGATGTCGATCTTGCCCATCGTCATCATCGCCTCGAAGGCGCGCCTGGCGGCGGCGCGATCGGGGCTGGTGTAGGCGGCGGTGAGCGCGCGCGGCGTGATCTGCCACGACAGCCCCCATTTGTCCCTGCACCAGCCGCAGGCGCTGGCCTCGCCGCCGTTGTCGACGATCGCGTTCCACAGGCGGTCGGTTTCGGCCTGGTCGTCGGTGGCGACCTGGAACGAGAACGCCATGGTGTGCGGCACGCCCGGGCCGCCGTTCATGCCGATGCAGGGGATGCCGAGCACGGTGAACTCGACGGTCAGCACGTCGCCCTCCTTGCCGGCCGGGTAGTCGCTCGGCGCGCGATGCACGGCCTTCACTTCGCTGTCGGGAAAGGTGGCCGCGTAGAAATTGGCGGCGTCGAGCGCGGTGCCGTCGTACCACAGGCAGAGGGTGTTGTTCGGGATCATGTTGTTCGGGATCATGTCGTTCGCTGCCATATCGTCGGTTTGCGGCGGGAGGGATTCAGGCCACCCGCATGCGATAGCTGCGCAGGCGTTCGTACACCGGCCGGCACGCGTCCGCCGCCGCCAGCGCGTCGCCGTCCAGCACGTCCTCGCGCGGCCGCCAGGGCTCGAAGCCGGTCGAACGCCAGACCACGTCGTACCAGTATTTCGCCCACACTCCGTCGCTGTCGCGCGGACCGGCCGGCCACGCCAGCATGCGCGGCGTGAAGGCGATCCCCAGCCGCGCGCACAGCAGGCGCAGGTGCGGCTCCGGCGCGCGCAGGAAGTCGCCGGCGTCGATCACCGCCGGCGCCTCGCCCAGCTGGTCGCAGAGCCAGTCGAACAGTTCGCCCTGCTGCTGCAGGCCGATGTCCTCGGGCGCGATGCTCGCGCGCGAACGCACGTACGACGCCACCACTTCCGCCGGATCGCGGATCAGCAGCACGTTGCGCAGGCCCAGCATCCACTGCCGGTCCATCTGCGGCAGCAGGTGGTGGGTCATGTGCTTCTGGTACCACACCGGCTTGTTGCCGGGCGCCGGACCCAGCAGGTCGCGGGTGACGCTGCGCCAGTCGGTGTCGCCGGCGGCCAGCACTTCATCGCGGCCCGGGTGGTCGATGCCGGTCTCGGCCAGGTAGGCCGCGTACAGCGGCTCGTCGCTCACCGCGCAGTCGTCGCGGTTCTCCCAGGCGCGCATCATCGCGGTGGAGATGTTGCGCGGCCCGCTCCACATCGCGATGCGCAGCGTGTCGCGGCTGGGTGGCATGTAGGCGCCGCCGGTGCCGGTGACGCTCATGCCAGCCGCACTCCCGCGCGGAAGGCCACGTCGCGCGCCACCAGGTCGAGGTACAGGGCCTGCAGCCGCGCCACCATCGGGCCGGGCAGGGCGCCATCGCCAGCATCACCGATCCTGCGCCCGTCGATGCTGCGCACCGGCGCCAGGCCAGCGAAGGTGCCGGTGGTGAAGGCTTCGTCGGCGGAATAGACCTGGGTCAGGCTGAAGTTCTTCTCGAAGCAGGGAATGCCGGCTTCGCGGCAGGCGCGCAGCACGTTCGCGCGGGTGATCCCGCCGAGGCAGTAGTCGCCGGTCGAGGTCCACACCTCGCCCTTGCGCACGATGAAGAAATGCGTGGAATTGCAGGTCGCCACGAAGCCGTGCGGATCGAGCATCAGCGCCTCGTCGGCGCCTGCTTCCGTCGCCTGGATGCAGGCGGTGATGCAGTTGAGCTTGCTGTGGCTGTTGAGCTTGGGGTCCTGCACGTCCGGGAAGCCGCGGCGCACGTGCACGGTGAACAGGCGCAGGCCCTTCGACAGGGTCTCCGGCTTGGCGACCTTGAACTCGGGGATGATCACCACCGTCGCCGGGCCGACGGTCACGCGCGGGTCCTGGTAGGGCGTGCGCTTCACGCCGCGCGACACCATCAGCCGCATGTGCACGCCGTCGTGCATGTCGTTGGCGGCGAGGGTGTCGTACAGCGCCCGGGTCAGCGCGGCGCGGTCCAGGCCGATGTCCAGCGCGATCGCCTTCGCGCCCTCGTACAGCCGATCCAGGTGCTCGTCGAGGAACACCGGATGCCCGCGCACCACCCGCAGCCCTTCCCAGACCCCGTCGCCCAGCACGAAGCCGCTGTCGAACACCGACACGGTGGCCTCCGCACGGGTCTTCAGCACGCCGTTGATCCAGATCCGGATGGCGGCATTGCGCGGGTCGTCGTGGAAATCGTGGATGCTCTGGGTCATCGCGGGTCCGTCCCGGGGGAAGCGCCGAGTGTAGAGCCCCCGCAGGGCAGGTGGAATGCGACGGAGGTCGGACGTCCTGCGTGGTCACGCGAACCCCTCGGTTTCGTTGACATCCCGTCCGCGCCGGCGCTAAGGTGCCGGCACCGCGAACTGACCCAGGTGACGCCCGGAAACGGCCGTCGAGCGTGCGACATGAGCACTACCCGCCACCCCTGACGACACCGCCCGAGGCCCGCGACACCGCGAGAGCGCCTTCGGGGCGCTTTTTTGTTGCCTCCTTCCGCCGCGCGCCGACCTGGTGCCGGCCGCGCATCCACGACTAGACACCCCCATGATCGCCATCACGCTCCCCGACGGCAGCCGCCGCGAGTTCGAATCCGCTCCCACGGTCGGCGATGTCGCCGCCTCCATCGGTGCCGGCCTGGCCAAGGCCGCGCTCGCCGGCAAGGTCGACGGCAAGCTCGTCGACACCAGCTTCCGCATCGAACGCGATGCCGAGCTGGCCATCGTCACCGACAAATCCCCCGAGGCGCTGGAGATCCTGCGCCACTCCACCGCCCACCTGCTGGCCCAGGCCGTGCAGCGCCTGTTTCCCGGCGCGCAGGTCACCATCGGCCCGGTGATCGACAACGGTTTCTACTACGACTTCGCCTACGAGCGCCCGTTCACGCCGGAAGACCTGCCGGCGATCGAGGCCGAGATGCAGAAGATCGTCAAGGAAGCGCACGCGGTCAGCCGCAGCGTGAAGTCGCGCGACGACGCCGTCGCCTACTTCAAGGGCCTCGGCGAGCACTACAAGGCCGAGATCATCGAGAGCATCCCGGCGAACGAGGACCTGTCGCTGTACACGCAGGGCGAATTCACCGACCTCTGCCGCGGCCCGCACGTGCCCGCCACCGACAAGCTGCGCGCGTTCAAGCTGATGAAGGTCGCCGGTGCTTACTGGCGCGGCGATTCGAACAACCAGATGCTCAGCCGCATCTACGGCACGGCCTGGCTCAACGACAAGGACCTCAAGGCCTACCTGCACCAGCTGGAAGAAGCCGAGAAGCGCGACCACCGCAAGATCGCCAAGGCGCAGGACCTGTTCCACCTGCAGGAAGAAGGCCCGGGCCTGATCTTCTGGCATCCCAAGGGCTGGGCGATCTGGCAGGTCGTCGAGCAGTACATGCGCAAGGTCTACCGCGACAGCGGTTACCAGGAAGTGCGCTGTCCGCAGATCCTCGACGTGACCCTCTGGCAGAAGTCCGGCCACTGGGACAACTACAAGGACAACATGTTCTTCACCGAATCGGAGAAGCGTACCTACGCGCTGAAGCCGATGAACTGCCCGGGCCACGTCCAGGTGTTCAACCAGGGCCTGCACAGCTACCGCGACCTGCCCATCCGCTACGGCGAGTTCGGCGCCTGCCACCGCAACGAACCCTCGGGCGCGCTGCACGGCATCCTCCGCGTGCGCGGCTTCACCCAGGACGACGGCCACATCTTCTGCACCGAGGACCAGATCGAGTCCGAGGTGAAGGCCTTCCACGAGCAGGCCCTGCGGGTCTACGGCCACTTCGGTTTCGAGGACGTCCAGATCAAGATCGCCCTGCGCCCCGAGTCTCGCCTGGGCGACGACGCCACCTGGGACAAGGCCGAGAACGCCCTGCGCTCCGCCCTGAGCGCCGCCGGCGTGGACTGGGAGGAACTGCCCGGCGAGGGCGCCTTCTACGGCCCGAAGATCGAATACCACCTCAAGGACGCCATCGGCCGGACCTGGCAGCTCGGCACCATGCAGGTCGATTTCATGATGCCCGGCCGGCTCGGCGCCGAATACGTGGACGAGCACAGCCAGCGCCGCCACCCGGTCATGCTGCACCGCGCCATCGTCGGATCCATGGAGCGTTTCATCGGCATCCTGATCGAACACCATGCCGGCCACATGCCCGCCTGGCTGGCCCCGATCCAGGCGGTCGTGATGAACATCACGGACGCACAGGCCGGCTATGTCGAGGAGGTCCGGAAATCCCTTATGAATCAAGGTCTCCGGGTCTCGGCGGATTTGCGGAACGAGAAGATCGGCTATAAGATTCGCGAGCACACGCTGCAGCGCGTGCCGTACCTGCTCGTGGTCGGGGACCGCGAGAAGGAGAACGGCGTGATATCGGTGCGCTCGCGCTCGGGGGAGGATTTCGGCAACATGAGCGTCGCCGACTTCGTCGCCCGCGTCGCGGCCGAATCGTCGGCGGCGTGATTCCAACACCGGCGGGCGTTCAGGCCCGCCGGCTCATTTCCTCTTCGGAGATCGCAATATCAGCACCCCTCAGGAAAAGCAGAACCGCAAGAACCAGGAGATCCGCGTCCCGCGCGTCCGCGTGATCGGCAGCGACGGCGAGATGATCGGCGTCCTGTCGCGCGACGAAGCGTTGGCCAAGGCCGAGGACGAAGGTCTCGACCTCGTCGAGATCCAGCCCAACGCCGATCCGCCGGTCTGCCGGATCATGGACTTCGGCAAGTTCAAGTTCGAAACGCAGAAGAAGGCGTCCGCTGCGAAGAAGAAGCAGAAGATCGTCGAGATCAAGGAAGTCAAGTTCCGTCCGGTCACGGACGAAGGCGACTACCAGATCAAGCTGCGCAAGATGCGCGAATTCCTGGCCGAAGGCGACAAGATCAAGGTCAACATCCGCTTCCGCGGCCGCGAGATGAGCCACATGGAACTCGGTCGCGAGATGGCCAACCGGATCGAAGCCGATCTCGGCGAAGACATCGTCATCGAATCCCGCCCGCGCCTCGAAGGCCGGCAGATGGTGATGATGATCGCGCCGAAGAAGAAATAAGCGTTTCCTCAGGTGTCCGAATACAGCCCGGTGGCTCCGCTCCCGGGCTGTATCCGTTTCGGGCATCCGCGTTTCGGGCGCGCCATCGGTCCGTCACGGGCGGTGGTGACAGACCCGTACTTCCGGGTATGCTCGGTCCTGTCGCGCGCCGATCGGCGATGAGAAAGGAGCAGGGATGTCCGGTCCGACAACCGCATGGCCGGGCTTCACGAGGGCAGGGACGTTCGCCCCGCTGGGCCTGCTGCTGATCGCCGCCTGCGTCGCCTGCAACGCTTGCGCCAAGGAGAAGTCCGCAATGCCCGCAACCGCAGAAATCCATCGCGTGGCTCCGAGCGAGGTGTTCCCCGACCCGTCGGTCGCGGCCCTGGCCGAAGCCGTTGCCGAGGGCGAAGTCGCCCGCATCCGCGCCCTCGCACCGGCCACCGATCTCGCCGCGCGCGGCGACAAGCAGGTGACCCTGCTGCAGTGGGCCCTGCTCAACCAGCGCCTGGACAGCCTCAAGGCCCTGCTCGATGCCGGCGCCGACCCGGCGCAGCCCGGCGTCGACGGCGAGACCGTGGTGCACATGGCCGCGATGGCCAACGACCCGGCCTATCTCGCAGAACTGCTGGCCCGCGGCGTCGACCCGAACGTGCGCAATCCCGAATCCGGCGCCGGTCCGCTGCGCGCCGCGCTGATGGGCGAACGCGAAACCCAGTTCCGCGCGCTGCTCGCCGCAGGCGCCGATCCGAACCTCGCCGACCGCCTCGGCAACACGCCGCTGCACGTGGCCGGCCAGGTCAACGAGCCGGCGCGCGCGCTGGACCTGCTCGATGCGGGTGCCGACCCGAACGCCCGCAACGCGCAGGGCGCGACCTTCCAGCGCTACCTGTTCATGACGCGCGCGGCCCTGCTCAACGCCGAAACCCGCAAGCGCCGCGAGGCGGTGGAAGCGTGGCTGACGCAGCGGGGCATTCCGCTGGAAGGCGCGCGCTGATCGCGCGACGCAGGGCAGACGTGCCGGCCCGCGCGGTCGGCGTAACCCCGGGCGACCGGGGGCACAGACGGGGAGAGTGACAGGGATGAATGCACGGATCGATCCGGACCGCATCGGCGGCCAGGCCCAGCGTCCTTCGTTCGCCGATGAAGTGCGTGGCCACGCCGCGCAGCCGGTGGACATGACGCTCGCGAAGCTCATGCGCGACGTCTACGACTACGACCGCAACGGCCAGCAGGAAGGCGTCGGCCAGTGGAAGCCGCTGGGCGAGGACGAACTGCGCCGCAACGGCATCGATCCGACCCTGCTGAAGAACCAGAGCAGCGGCTTCCTCGCCGTGGTCTACGGCGACGGCCAGGGGCGCCACGTGCTGGCCTACAGCGGCACCGACGAGGCCAAGGACTGGCTGACCAACTTCGGCCAGGGCCTGGGCTTCGAGACCTCGCAGTACAACCAGGCGATGGCGCTGGCGCGCCAGGCCAAGGTCGCCTTCGGCCAGGACATGGTCATCACCGGGCACTCGCTCGGCGGCGGGCTGGCCGCTGCCGCGGCCGTCGCCACAGACACCCCGGCCGTCACCTTCAATGCCTCCGGCGTGCACGACAGGACCCTCGAGCGCGTCGGCCTCGATCCCGATGCGGTCAAGCGCGAGGCCGAGCAGGGCGGGATGATCCGCCGCTACGCCGTGCAGAACGAGATCCTGACCGAACTGCAGGAGAACAAGCCGATCATCCGCCACCTGATGCCGGACGCGATCGGCCACAAGATCGAACTGCCCGACCCGGACCCGCTGGGCTTCTGGCAGAAGCTCAATCCTGTCAAATCGATCAAGCACGGCGTCGAGATGCACTACATCGACGCGGTGATCGAAGCCCAGGAGAAGGTCTTCGGCAAGGATTTCGAAACCCGCGCCGCACGCATGGACCAGCCGGCCCACCCGGCGAATCCGCTGTACCGGCAGTCGCTCGACGCGCTGCAGCCGCAGGCCCCGGCGCGTGGCCTCGATGGCGCCCAGACCGAGCGCCTCGCCGGCGCCCTGGCCCTGGAAGCCCAGCGTGGCGGGCTGCAGCGGGTCGACCAGGTCGTCTTCGGCGAGGATGGCCGGCGTGCGTTCGCCGTGCAGGGCCAGCAGGCGGAGACCCAGCGCATCGCCCATGTCGACGTGGCGGCCGCGCGCGAGCAGCCGCTCGAACGCAGCAGCGAGCAGGCCCTGGTCCCGACCGGGCAGCCGCAGGCCATGCCCGCGCAGGAACCGCAGGTCGCCCGCGCCCGCTGAGCTGCCCGACCCCGCTCGGGCAAATCCATGATTTCCATGGAAATTGGCCCCGGTCCGGTTTGCATCGCCGGGCCGGGCCGGGCATAATGCGCGGCCCGGTACGCCGGGATGCTGCATGCAAGACCCGCTTCAACGTACGGACCCGTCGTCGGGCCTGCAGGGTTTTCCCTTGCGGATCAACGACCTAAAACCGGCAGGGCAGGACGGAAAGAGCAGTTTCGGCTGCCGCCCACGCCAGTACTCGATCAGACCCCAGGACTTTCCAATGCCCAAGATCAAGACCAATCGGGCGGCGGCCAAGCGCTTCCGGAAGACCGCTTCCGGCAAGTACAAGTGCGGCCACGCCAACAAGAGCCACATCCTCACCAAGAAAGCGACCAAGCGGAAGCGCAACCTGAGGCAGACGAACCACGTTCGCGCCGAAGACGCCGGCCGTCTGGACCGCATGCTTCCGTATTTGTGAGGAGACTGAACAATGGCACGAGTTAAACGTGGTGTTACGGCGCGTCGCCGCCACAAGAAAATCCTGAAGCAGGCCAAGGGCTACTACAACGCCCGCCGCAAGGTCTTCCGCGTCGCCAAGCAGGCGGTCACGAAGGCCCTGCAGTACGCCTACATCGGCCGCAAGCAGAAGAAGCGCAATTTCCGTTCGCTGTGGATCGCGCGCATCAACGCCGCTTCGCGCGCCAACGGCATCAGCTACAGCCGCTTCATCAACGGCCTGCTCAAGGCCGGTATCACCCTCGACCGCAAGGTGCTGGCCGACATCGCCGTGCACGACGCGAAGGGCTTTACCGCGCTGGCTGAAAAGGCGAAGAGCGCGCTCGCGGCATAACTGATTCCCCTCCGAGTCCGCACTTCCCGTGCAGGCTCGGTGCGAAGGACATCGAACCATGCATGGGGAAGGGCGCAAGTCCTTCCCCATGTTCGTTTTTGCGGCACACGAAAAGACGGAACCGTCGACATGAGCGATCTGGAACATCTTTCGACCACGGCGCTGGCGGACATCGCCGCCGCCGAGACTCCCGAGGCGCTGGAATCGCTGCGCGTCGCGCTGTTCGGCAAGAGCGGCAGCGTGTCGGCACTGATGAAATCGCTCGGCGCGCTGCCGGCCGACCAGCGCAAGGCGGCGGGCGAGGCGATCAACCGCGTGCGCGACGGCCTCGGCGACGCGCTCGCCGCGCGCAAGGCCGCGATCGACGACGCCGTGCTCGAAGCGCGCCTCGCCAGCGAAACCATCGACGTCACCCTGCCGGGCCGCGATGCCGCGCGCGGCGGCCTGCATCCGGTCACGCGCACGCTGGAGCGCATCACCGAGATCTTCGGCCGGCTCGGCTACGAACTCGCCGACGGCCCCGAGATCGAGGACGACTGGCACAACTTCGAGGCGCTGAACTTCCCGCCGCACCATCCGGCGCGCGCCATGCACGACACCTTCTATTTCAACGACGGCCGCCTGCTGCGCACGCACACCTCCGGCTGCCAGGTGCGCTACATGCTCGACGCCGTGTCTGCGCAGAGCGGGCCGCCGCTGCGCATGATTGCGGCCGGCAAGGTCTATCGCAGTGACAGCGACCAGACCCACACGCCGATGTTCCACCAGGTCGAAGGCCTGCTCGTCGACGAGCACGCCAGTTTCGCCGACCTCAAGGGCACGCTCGCCGAATTCGTCCGCGCCTTCTTCGAGCGCGACTTCGAGATGCGTTTCCGCCCGAGCTACTTCCCCTTCACCGAGCCCTCGGCCGAAGTCGACATCGCCTGGCAGCAGCCCGACGGTTCGACGCGCTGGCTGGAAGTGCTCGGCTGCGGCATGGTCCACCCGAACGTGCTGCGCAGCGTCGGCATCGATCCGGAGCGCTACACCGGTTTCGCCTTCGGCCTCGGCGTCGAGCGTTTCACGATGCTGCGCTACGGCGTGAACGACCTGCGCAACTTCTTCGACAACGACGTGCGGTTCCTGAAGCAGTTCGCGTGATGGCGGCGTGGCATCGTAGGGTGGGCTTCAGCCCACCATTGCGTCGCCGCGATTCGCGCCGAACGTAACGCGAAGCCGCTCCGAACGACATCGCTGCATCCGAAAGATCATGATGGTGGGCTGAAGCCCACCCTACGAAGGCACAAGGGTTTCACAGCATGAAATTCTCCGAAAACTGGCTGCGGCAACACGTGAAGACCGACGCCTCGCGCGAGCAGCTCGCGGCGACGCTGACCGCCATCGGTCTTGAAGTCGAGGAACTCACGGTGCTCGGCGCCGCGCTCGACGGCGTGGTCGTCGCGCGCATCGTCGAATGCGCGAAGCATCCCGAGGCCGACCGCTTGCAGGTCTGTCAGGTCGATGCCGGCACCGGCGCACTGCTGCAGATCGTCTGCGGCGCGCCGAACGCGCGTCCCGGTCTGGTCGCGCCGCTCGCGACCATCGGCACCCAGGTCGGTGAACTGACGATCAAGGCCGCGAAGCTGCGCGGCGTCGACTCCAACGGCATGCTCTGCTCGGCGAAGGAACTCGGCATCGATGCCGATGCCTCCGGCCTGCTCGAACTGCCCGCCGACGCGCCGCTCGGCACGCCGCTCGCCGATTACCTCGGCCTGCCCGACGCCACGATCGAACTGAAGCTCACGCCGAATCGCGCCGACTGCTTCGGCGTGCGCGGCATCGCCTTCGACGCCGCCGCCGCGCTCGGCAGCCAGGTCGAACCGTTGCAGGCCGATCCCGTGCCGGCCGCGAGCGACGCCGTGCTGCAGGTCGAACTCGACGTCGGCGCGAAGGTGCCGCGTTTCGCCGGCCGCGTGATCGACGGCGTCGACGCGACGGTGCCGACGCCGCTGTGGATGGCCGAGCGCCTGCGCCGCAGCGGCGTGCGCCCGATCAGCTTCCTCGTCGACGTCACCCAGTACGTGATGCTGGAACTCGGCCAGCCCATGCACGCGTTCGACAAGGACACGCTGCAGGCACCTGTGGTCGTGCGTCCGGCGCGCGCCGGCGAAGAGACCAGGCTGCTCGACGGCCGCACCGTCGCGCTCGACGAGGACTTCCTCGTCGTCTCCGACAGCACCGGCGGTCGCGCCGCACGCGCGGTCGCGCTGGGCGGGATCATGGGCGGGCACGACACGCGCGTGACCGACGCCACCCGCAACGTCTTTCTTGAAGCCGCGCACTGGGTGCCGTCCGCGATCATCGGCCGCAGCCGCAAGCTCGGCATGCACACCGACGCCGGTCATCGCTTCGAGCGCGGCGTCGATCCGGAACTGCCGCGCATCGCCGTCGAATACGCGACCCGGCTCATCCTCGACATCGCCGGCGGCGTGCCCGGCCCGGTGATCGACGTGGTCCGCGACGCCGACATGCCCAGGCCGCAGGTCGTCGGCCTGCGCCGCGAGCGTCTCGCCCGCGTGCTCGGCGTGCGCGTGCCCGATGCCGAGGTCGAACGCATCCTGCGCGCGCTCGGCCTGGGTGTGGACGCGACCGCCGACGGCTGGACTGTCACCGCGCCGACGCGCCGCTTCGACATCGCGATCGAAGAGGATCTGGTCGAGGAGATCGCGCGCATCCACGGCTACGATGCCATTCCGCCCACGCTGCCCGGCGGCGCCACGCGCATCGCCGGACAGAGCGAGACCGTGCTCGACGAGGCGACGCTGCGCCGGCAGATG
The DNA here is from genome assembly GCA_019634715.1 of Lysobacter sp. Lineage (GTDB taxonomy): Bacteria > Pseudomonadota > Gammaproteobacteria > Xanthomonadales > Xanthomonadaceae > Lysobacter_I. The sequence continues at coordinate 32,233 of JAHCAU010000022.1, read as the reverse complement.
GTCGCGCGCGACTACCTCGAAACCATCAACTACGCCTTCGTCGATGCCGCCCTGCTGGACACCTGGCAGGCCACCGACGGTGGCGTGTCGCTGGCCAATCCGCTGAGCGCCGAACTGGGCGTCATGCGCACGCTGCTGCTGCCCGGCCTGGTGGCCGCGCTGGGCCGCAACGCCGCGCGCCAGCAGCGCCGCCTGCGCCTGTTCGAGGTCGGCAAGACCTTCCATGCCCGCGCCGTCGGCGAAGCCCCGCAGGAAACCCGCCGGATCGCGGCGGTGGCCTGCGGCGATGTCCAGGCCGAGCAGTGGGGCGTGCCCGCGCGGCCGGTCGATTTCCACGACATCAAGGGCGACCTGGAAGCCCTGGCCGCCGCGGCCGGTGCCCGGCTGGCATTCCGGCCCTCGCAGGCGGCCTGGGGCCATCCGGGGCGGTCGGCGGACATCCTTCGCGTCGATGGCGACGGCGAGGCCGTGATCGGCTGGATCGGCCAGCTCCACCCCCGGCTGCAGAAGGCGCTGGACCTGGACGCCCCGGTCGTGGCCTTCGAGGCCGACCTGGCGCCGCTGCAGCGGCGCGTGCTGCCGGTGGCGACCGGCCTCAGCCCCTATCCGTCCGTCCGCCGGGACCTCGCGTTCGTCGTCCCGGAAACGGTGTCCTGGGCCGCCCTGGAAGGCAGTGTCCGCACCGCTGCAGGCCCGTCGCTGCGGGACCTCGTGCTGTTCGACCGCTACGTCGGCAAGGGCGTCGAAACCGGATGCAAGAGCCTCGCTATGGGCTTGATTCTGCAAGAAGAATCACGCACTCTGACCGACCGCGAAGTCGATCGGGTGGTGGCGGAAGTCATCGCCGCGCTGCGCGGGCAACACGGCGCGGAAATCCGCGCGTGAGCCGGCCCGGTGGCCGGTTTCGCCGGCCGCCTCGCGCAGTTCAACGGGCTCGTTTTGGGGGAAACGGATGGCTTTGACCAAGGCAGAAATGGCGGAACGCCTGTTCGACGAGGTCGGTCTGAACAAGCGCGAGGCGAAGGAATTCGTGGACGCGTTCTTCGACGTGCTCCGCGAAGCGCTGGAACAGGGACGCCAGGTCAAGCTGTCGGGCTTCGGCAATTTCGACCTGCGCCGCAAGAACCAGCGCCCCGGCCGCAACCCCAAGACCGGTGAGGAGATCCCGATCTCCGCCCGGACCGTCGTCACCTTTCGCCCCGGCCAGAAGCTGAAGGAGCGGGTCGAAGCCTACGCGGGAGCCGGCGATGCTTGATCCCGGCAGCAACCGCGAACTTCCCCCGATCCCGGCCAAGCGCTACTTCACCATCGGCGAAGTCAGCGAGCTGTGCGACGTCAAGCCGCACGTCCTGCGCTACTGGGAAACCGAATTCCCCAGCCTCAAGCCGGTCAAGCGCCGCGGCAACCGCCGCTACTACCAGCGCCACGACGTGCTGATGGTCCGGCAGATCCGCAGCCTGCTGTACGAACAGGGCTACACCATCGGCGGCGCGCGCCTGCGCCTGGACGGCGATGGCGCCAAGCAGGAATCCGCCATGAGCTCGCAGATCATCCGCCAGGTGCGGATGGAGCTCGAAGAGGTCCTGCTGCTTCTCAAGCGTTGATCGTCGCAAGGCTGGCCTGCCAGCCGCGCGGCGAGTACAATGTGCGACCTACCCGGGGTATAGCGCAGCCTGGTAGCGCACCAGTCTGGGGGACTGGTGGTCGTCGGTTCGAATCCGGCTACCCCGACCAATTCGAGGCACCGCAAGGTCATCAGAAGTCCAAAAAACCTCGGGAAACCGGGGTTTTTTGTTGACTGAACGTCCCGCGTTGTACTTGGTTGTCACTGGAAGTCACCCAAGTTTGGCGGTAGTTTTGACGGTAGGCGGCGCGCTTGGCTCGCCCGTACCGCAAACCGGATACCGTCAAATGCCGAAACGGATCGCCCCTCTCACTCCCTCTCAAGTCCAGAACGCCAGACCAGAACCCAAGGCGTACAAGCTCCGCGACGGCGGAGGTCTCTTCCTGTTGGTGAACCCCGACGGCGCGAAGCTCTGGCGCTGGGATTACCGTCGTCCTGTTACCGGCCGACAGAACACCATCGGCTTCGGGGCGTTCCCCGCAGTGAAGCTGGCGGAGGCTCGCGAGCGGATGAGGAAAGGGCGCGAGTTGCTTGCTGCTGGTGTCGACCCCGGAGAGCAACGCAAGGCTCAAAAAGCGGCAGCCGTGGAGCGAGTGACGAACACCTTCGCGGCGCTCGCCGAGGAATGGTGGTTGAAGCGGCAGACAGAAATCGTTCCCGGGACAGCGAAGCGCGAGCGCCGGATGCTGGATACCTACCTGCTGCCGTACATCGGCGACTTGCCCATCGGAGATATCGCCGCGCCGGCTCTCCTGGCCGCGTTGCGCCGTCCGGAGGCTGCCGGGAAGGTGGAGACGGCCCACAGAGCCCGTTCACTGGCTGGGCAGGTGTTCCGGTACGGCATCGCTATTGGTCGGGCGAAGCAGAACCCCGCCGCAGACCTCATTGGCGCGCTGGCCAGCCCGAAGGGCGGTCACTTCGCCAGCCAGACCGATCCAGATGACGTGGCACCGCTGCTGCGCGCGCTGTACGGCTACGAGGGCACGCCCGTGGTCGCCGCTGCCCTCAAGTTGGCGCCGCTGGTGTTCGTTCGCCCGGGCGAACTGCGCCATGCCCGTTGGGCGGACATTGACTTGGACGCAGCGGAGTGGCGCTACACGGCATCGAAGACAGGCACTCCGCATGTCGTGCCGCTGGCGACACAAGCGGTTGCCATCCTGCACGAGTTGCAGCCTTTGACCGGCCGGCGCGAGTTCGTTTTCCCGAGCGCGCGCGGAAAGGGTCGGCCGATGAGCGACGCCGCCATGAACGCAGCGATGCGCCGCATGGGGATCGACAGCGACACCATGACGGGCCACGGTTTCCGGGCGATGGCTCGAACGATTCTCGATGAGGTACTAGGCTTCCGGCCCGACTACATCGAGCACCAGTTGGCGCATGCGGTCCGCGATCCGAACGGACGCGCCTACAACCGTACCGCCCATCTGCCCGAACGACGCAAGATGATGCAGGCGTGGGCGGACTACCTCGACAACCTACGTTCCGGAACGAACGTCGTGGCGATTGGTTCCCGCCGGAGCGCATGAAGGCAATGGGGAAGACAGCAAACCGCCTGCGCGAGCTTCACCCGTCGCGCCACCATACGCATGAGATTCGCTTGGCGGATGTCATCGATCTTCTGAAAAAATATCTCGGCGACAGCCGGCCGCACGTGCAGTCTGACGAAGTGACGAGCCTGATCGTTGCCATCGGTATCGCGGCGTCTGAAAAGGCGCGTCGCATAGCCGGAAACGAATCTAGGAAGAAGAGTCTCGAAGGACTTCGGGCTATGCACCGTCTAGCGGATGATGAGCTGATCGCAGTGCTGCCGACGTGTGACATGGTGACATTCGGACGAATCCAGACCGCCCATGTGGAGCTGTACTACGAGCGCCACGGGATTCCCGTCTTGGATATCCCGGAAGTCGGCCTGTCCGAGTCCGATTGGATCGCGGCAATCGATGGAGATGCTCCCGCATGCGTTCGCTTTTACGATGCGTTGAAAGCAGCGTCTGCTGATTCTGAATGCTCTATCGCCCCTCGCTGCGCCATTGAGTTGCCGGCGGTGGGGCAGCCGCTTCATCTCCCGCTGGGGATTGCTGGGCTACGGGACGCAATAGCGAACGCGATCAAGGCCGCAGAACAGGAATCAGGTAGCGCTGGCAACAAACCGACGCCGCACATGGACGAGTTGGCGATGGCATGCGAGGTCTTTATGCGCAGGCATCCGCCGACACCGAATATCCCGGGGATGCTAGACAAGGCTCCGCCGTCGCCCGCAGTCAGTTTCACTACGAACGTGTTCGAAATGGCCGAAATGATGGTTGGCGAATCCAGAATCGAAGAACTGCTCACGGCAGCGAGGAAGAAAATTCCCAAATAAGCAGGGAGACTTGCCACGCAGTGTCACTCAGAGTCTTCCTTAGTCCGGCGATGTACGCCGGGGAACCTGAGGAACCTCGATATGCAGGCGAAAGAGCAGGGGGGAGATGCTCCCCGAGCATACAAGCCGAGCGACTTGCTCGACGAGAAGGAAGCAGCTCGCTATCTGAATCTCGTGCCGGCCACGTTGCGCAATTGGCGCGTGGTTAAGAAAGGACCATTGGCACTGAAAATCGGCAAGCGAGCAATCCGCTACCGCGTCGCCGACCTCGAAGAATTCATAGCCGCATCGACGAAGGCGGTGGCCTGATGGAAGCCTTCGACTTCACTAAAGCTCGCTTCATCAAGCCCGAGGGCGGCCAGTGGACGCTGGATCGAGACTGGGACAAGCATCCGCCCACCTCATCCGAGCTGACGGTGCTGTATGCGCACACGCTGCGACTGGATCGCATCGTCGGAGCCTTCATCCGCCACTTCTCCGCTGGCGACATCGTGGCCGCCGAGGGGCTGGACGAGGCAACCACAGCCGCGCTGCGCGAGTTCTACGCGGCGGCTATCGAGGCAATGACGCCACCGGCGGCGGAGGTTGGATGACTTCCGTCAGCCACGCCGAGGCATGCCAGATGGCCGACATCGGTGAAGCATTGCGCGATCAGCTGCACGCGCTGGCCGGCGACCCCAGTCCCGACCGTGCAGCCGATGTCGCTGCCAACCTCGATGGCGCCCGGAGGGCCGTGCTTCGCCTCCGCGAGGCCGTAATGGCGGAGGGGAGCGGGAATGGCTCGAATCCGCACGATTAAGCCTGAGTTCTGGTCATCGGAACAGGTCATGGAGTTGTCGTTTCCCGCGAGAATCGCCTTCATCGGGCTCTGGAGTTTCTGCGACGACAGGGGCGTACACACCGCCAGTGCAAAGCGATTGAAGGCCGAGGTCTTTCCTTCGGACGAAATCACCACCGACGTGGTGAGCGGCCTCGTGGCCGAAATGATCCACCACGGTCTTGTCGGTGAGTTCGAGGCCGACGGCGAACGGTATTGGTACGTCACTGGCTGGAACAAGCACCAGAAGATCGAGAAGCCGACGTATCGCCACCCCTCGCCCCCCAGCGCGGTGATGCCTCGCCGATGCCTCGCCGAAGATTCGGCGAATGGTCGCCGAAAGGTTGACGACCACTCGCTGAGTAATAGCCAAGACGGTGGCGAGCGCTCGACCCCGGAAGGGAATGGAATGGAAGGGAAGGGAGAGGAATCGAAAGACCAAGAGCAATCCTCGCTTCGCTCGGATTCGTCAACGGCTACGCCGCTGACCGCCGGCCAATCGGATGCCGGTGACGGCACAAAGCCGAACTCAGCAGAAAAAGCCGCAGCGCGCGCTGCCCGACTGTCGCAGGTGACGCGAGACGCCATCGAGACCTTCAACGCATCGAAGCTGACCAAAGCCAATGGCGGCTTGGTGCCCAACGTCGATCCCGATGTGGGAGCAGACAAGCGCCGGGCTCAGGTGGCCAAGTGCCTGAAGGTCGCTCGCGATATCTGCAAGAAGGACTACGACAGCGAAATCGTGGTTCGCGAGTTCTGGATCGACTACTGGGATGAGTGCCTGAACGACGAGCACAAGTCTGGTCGTACTGGTGGCGGCAAGGACCACGGCAATTGGCTGCCGAGCTTCGAGTACCTGACGCGCGAAGCCACCATGCTCGAAGTCTACGAACGAGCGGTGAGCCGTATCGCGGTGGAGGCTGCCCAGTGACGACTTTTGCCTATCGCGAAAGCGAACCGAATTGCGGGCCCTGCGGAGAGCGAATCGAGAAGCTGAGCACTTCGCTGCTATCCACCCAAACCACGTCGGCAACTCTCACCAAGAACGAGGAACCCATGACAGACAGCATCCACGGCGCCGCTGGCGTGTTCGAGACCTTGGACATGATGGAGCCAGTCGCTGCAGCGGAATCTGCGCCAGTTGGCAAGCATGAGCAGAATGCCATCGTGCGCACCATCGGCGAGCGCATGCGTCAAGCGCGCGAGCTGTGCAATCTGTCTCAATCGGAGGCCGCTCGCCGATTCGGTTATGCCAATCCCTCGAAGCTGTCCAAGGTCGAGGCCGCCATCGACACCAACTCCGTCCCGCTGTGGCTGATCCTCAACGCGTCGCGACTCTACGACGTTTCCGTCGACTTCCTGTTCGGTATCACGGACGACTGGGAGTCTGGATTGCCGAGAGGGTCTCCGGCATGGCTGCTCGATGCCTGGAACAAGATGCGCCTTCGCGATATCGGGCTTCTTGATCGCGTCCACAGCGAGGCCGCGACGGTGGCCTGTACCACTTCGGACGTTCTGGACGCGGTCCGTGGCGTCGGAGATGCACTGACGATCTACCGGGAACGAAACCCGGGCTTCGACGACAGCGCGGCGAGCAGTCTGCTTGTCTCGCGGATTTCGAGGCTTGAGATGGCAGCGAAGCGGGCAGAGGCCGGGCTGAAGCGCTTCCAGCTCGGGAAGTTCGGCGCGGAGGCGTGATGGCGAGGAAAAAATCTCCACTTGGCCGCCTCAGCGGCAGCGCTGCCGAGGCGAAGCGTCGGTTTGAGCGTGATCGCCGCGAGCGCGAGGCCGCTGGTAAGGCGGCTGGCAGCATCATCCTCAATCCAAGCGACGTTCGCGGCCAATACGATGCCGGCCGTGTGCTGATGACAACGCTCGGGGGCGGTATCCGTCCCCTGACGCACGAAGACCTCGCCAGCTTCCGGCGGAACATGCAGACCGTCGGCAGGCTGAGCGCTTCCGGTATCACCGCACGACAGATCATCGACATCGCCAGCTCCGGGCCACTGCTGTCCAGAGCGGGCGACATCGGCGACCTTGGCCGAGCCCGTGAGCAGATCAAGATGGCAGCCCCCATCGCAGCAAGCGTGCCGGCGCAGTCGCGGCACAGCCTCGACGTGCGGTTCCTCACCGACGCCGGTCCCGGCTCGAAGGTGTCCCGTCACACCGTCATCGTCCGGCTGCACGGATATGGCGAACAGCTCCGTATCTTGGCTGCTGCGCCGCTCGACCCGGACAAGGCGCGCGCGGAGCGGGCAAGGACCGCGAAGCAGGCGGCGGATGCGCTACGGAAGGGCTACCTAGCCTTCGATTGCGACTGTGAGAGGCACCGCTACTTCTTCCGCTACGTCGCCACCATCGGCGGTTTCAACGCCGGTCGAGACGAAACCGGCTATCCCAAGATACGGAACCCGAATCTGCGAGGGATTGCCTGCAAGCACGTTCTGCGCGTCATGGCCGAACTGCAGTCCTCGGCGAGCATCTTGTCGTTCCTCGAACGCACGATGGCCAAGGCGCAAGCCAACATTGAGAGTCGAGTCAGTCTCGCAGCCACGCAGGCGGAAGCGGATGCACTGGCGGCAAAGCAGGCAGCGAAGCCCCGGGAGATTCAGACCACGGAGCAGCGTAAGGCCATCGCCCGTGCTGCTCGTGCGCGTCGCTCCGTGATTGCAGCCGCTACTGTCGCCGCCATCGAACGGCCTCCGAATAGGATCGCGCCAGCTACTCGCAGGCTCACCAGCGGACAGCAGGAAGCAGTGGCGATGTTCGCCAAGCAGTTCAACATGAACGAGGTCGATGTGCATCGATTGCTTGGGCGGAACTAGGGCGCGAATTTTCGGAAAAACCCGAGAGAAACCCCGTTCTGAGTTGCGGAAACTACCCGCATACACATAGGACGCAGCCCGATGAAGAACCCCCTCCCCAAGATCGACGGTGCCGAGCAAATGCGCCTCGCCCGTGCTGGCGTGATCGATGAAGCCGATTCCATCCGCCGTGATGTGTTGAAAGCGCTCCCCAACCTGAAAGCTGCGTCCATCGTTGCTCTCGCCATGTCCATCTCACCCGGCGAGCCGGCAGCAGTCGCCGTCCATACGCTGAAGGCGGGTGTGGCCGACTTGCTTCGCGCCTTGTCTACCGGCAGCGAAGAGCTTCAGGCGGCGCTGCAGGCCGAGCGGGATCGCATCGCCCCCCTGATTGCGGCAGCCGCGCATCGATCCCTCGAAATCGAGGGCACCCTGCAGAGTATCGCTGGCCGCATGCGCTGCGCCGAGGCCAATCAGAACGGCAGGCGTGAGCGGCTGAGAAAAGAGGGACTGAAAGACGCCGAACTCGACCGCGTCGCCGCGCCTTTCGACCCGAGCGAAATGCAAGCGGAGCGAACGAAGCTGCTCGCCGAGCAGGATCAGCTGGAGCGCTTCCTCCAGAGTCGCGATCCAGTGCATCTCCCGGAAGGCTTCACCGGCGAAGTGCGCGACGCCGCCTGAAGCTCATGCTTGTGAGGACCACGATGGATTCGCAGATCGGAGACGGCAGCAAGAATCGCGGTGGCAGGCCCGTGGGAGTCAGGGGTGTCCGCGTTTTGGCGTCTCGGCACTCGCTTGAGTGCGTCAAGGTGCTCGTCGATATCGCGAATAACGAACGGGCACCGGAAGCGGATCGAGTGCGGGCTGCCGAAGTCATCCTCGCCTATGCGACGAAACCGGCCGGGAGTCAGCCGTGAGTGCTCCGAGCCAAGCTTCGCAGACGTTGGGCTCCGAATGGAGCGGGCTGTCTCCGCACCTCATCGCGAAGTTCTACGAATTGCAACGACAGGAAAGCAACGGGCCTTGGCTTGCGGTTCCCGATGGCGTGACCGTGGTCGCTCCGCTGACGGAATCGAACCTTGAGGCAACGCTGAACTGGCAGAGTCCGTTCGAGAACTCAGGGCCGGAATCGAACATGCCGGCGCTGATGGCGATGCTGCAATCCGGTGCAATTCAACCCGTGATCGATGCGATGGGGCTGGCTGCCAAGGTCGGCGCAGAAAAGGTTGGCGCTGCCGGTGCTAACCCGCTGATCGAGAGCGTGAGGAGCCAAGCCATGGCAGCAGCCCGAGGGTTGGAGGGGCGAACCGGCATCACCCGCTTGAACTCGATGCAGGTCTTCGCAGGAATGCCCCCGATCAAGTTTCAGATCACCGCCCTGTTCCGTGCATGGAAAGACCCCGCCAAGGAAGTCGAGGCGCCATTCAACCAGCTCATGGCGTGGGCATTGCCAGAGAAGCTCAGCGAGCTTGGGCCGATCCTGTCGCGCGCGGCGGATTACGCCGCCGGTGGTTCCGCCTCGATCGTTGACGTTCTGGCCCCGTCGAAAGCGCCATCCAAGATCGCGATGACGTACAAGGGCAGAACCTATGCGCCACTCGTCATCGAATCGATTGGCCAGCCGATCAGCTCGCCAATCGACAGCGACGGTCGTTATGTCGAACTGCTGGTGCCGATGACTCTCTGCACCCTCACAGCTCTGGATCGCGCCGACTGGAAGCGGATGGGGGGTGGCTGATGTTTGAACCAGTGAAGGCAGGCTTCGGCCGTTACATGGCGTGCTTCTACGCTGACCTGATCGCCACTACTCGGCCGCTTGAAGAGTTCGTCACGCGCGGCGCTGGAAAGGCCATCATGTGGGCGCCGGGACGGATGGTCGACGCGGCCGAGGAGATGCTGAGTCTCTATGCGCGGGACAACATCGAGCCCGGGCCTACCAAGCCGTTCTCGATGCCGATCATGTTCGTGGCGATGGCCAAGGACTACGTGCCCTCGGGCCGAGACTTCACGCGCCAGATCGGCGACAGGGTGGATATCGCGCTGCCCGGAGACGAGAAGGGCCGCAACTTCAAGCTGCGTACCATTGCAGCGGACATCCGTGCGCAGGTGGTGATCGCCGCCATGGATGAGCCGACGGCACGCTCGCTGGCGGCTCAGTTCGCCCTGCATCTCGACTCGGCGGCGGGCCGCCGATTCAAGGCGCCGTTCTCTTTCGCGGGCGAGGAACTGAACTGGCCGGTGCAGATCGAGAGCCCGGATGTGCAGGCGATTGCCGTCCCAAGCGGGGCCAAGAATCTGACGATGCTCGCCATCGACATCGTGCTCAGGGCAACCGTCCCGCTGATCGATGCTCCTAAGCTCGGGGACGCGAACGACGGGCAGGGCGTTCCCGGCACCACGGACCCGGCGGGCTATCCCGTCGTGAATCTCATCGCCGGAACCCAGTACGAACAGCCCGACTATGCGCCGGACAGTGAAATCGGGAATTGGTCCGTGGCGAGTGCAAGCAATGGAGCACCCTGATGGCCTTGAATTCTGACGCCCAAGGCTTCCTGATCGGAACGCCGGTAGAGCTATCGGGTTTCCGCGAGGAAATGGCCGGAATCCTGAACGACGTTCGAGCCATTCGCCGCACGCTCGTGGCGCGGCGGGACCGGTCCGTCGACGGCCGCCCGGCTGTCACACCTTCGAGCCGAAGACCCAGTCGTGAGTTCGATCCTGCGCCGGTCGTGGCCGTGGGTTCTGGTCAGCACATCGCTACGCCTTATGGCCGAGGCTCCGCGCGAATCAAGCCAGCCTCAGCCACGACGGAAGGGCTTCAGCGGGACGGCATCGGTATGCCGGGCCGCGTCGCTGTCGCCGCGACCGAGGCCGCAAAGGGTGTCGTGAATGGCGAGTCGGATGCTTCGGTGAAGGCATTCAGCGAAATCGCTGAACCACTGAAGCGCGGATGGGCCGCGTTGCGTGGCGGCAATTCGGCGGAGCGGCAGGAGAGTTGGCTCAAGCGCATCCTCAAGGCTCTCACGGGATGGAAGAACCCGGCATGGCCAGATCGTGGCGGCGACAATCGAAGCGAGCAAGCTGGCGAGCAGAGCGGATTCGAGAGGGCTCGCGAGCGCGCAGCGATGCGCGATGGAGGTCGCAGGGATGGCGCTGACAGCCAGACCCGGATCACCGGCGGCGACCCTGTACGCAACGACACCGCGCTGGCCCGCAGAGAGGGCGGGGGCATGAACTGGCTGCGTGGGTCCGCAGCGAACGTGTCGACGGCCCCGGCAATGACGCTGCAGGCGGTCGAAGCTCATCTCCGGAGTCTCGACAAGAAGGTGAAGGCCCCGAAGGGCGACGGCATTTTCATGCGTGTCCTGCCGATATTCACCACCTTCATTCCCTCGGTAATCGAGTGGCTGCGCGACCGCCGAATGGACTCGAACTTGGAGAGGATCGAAGGCCATACCCGGAGACAGCTCGAAATCTCGCACCCTTTCTTCGTGTTCACCCGTCGGCGACTGATCGCCATCGGCGAGGCCATCGAAGAGGCGGGGCACGACAATCGCGGCTCCGGATTCTTCGGCTCGCTTCTTGCACCGCTGCTGACCCCGTTGCTTTCCGCGCTGGCCGGCCTGTCGGCGAGGCTCGCAGGCGTTCCGCTGATCGGCCCGGCGCTGGCCGGCCTGACCCGCATGCTTGGCGGTGCGCGTTCCGCTGCCGTTGTGCCTGCAACTGGTGCCGGCGGGGCGGCGGGTGGCGCGGCCACAGCCGCAGCCGCAGGGGCCGGTGCGAGGGCCGCAGCCCCGCGCTGGGGTAGGGCTGCGCAAGGCTTTCGCGCCAACCGCGCGCTGCGTACTGGGCGCGTCTTCATGCGCAACGCTGGCCGGGCCATGCGGCCGCTGGGGCGAGTCCTCACGAAAGTACCTGTCGTCGGCTCGCTGCTCGCCCTGGGCTTGGGTGTCGCTGGCAGCGCCGGCATCGAGAAGGACGAAACGCTTTCACGCGACCAGAAGAATGCGGCGCAGGGCAAGAACTGGGGCGGTGTGGCCGGCAGCCTCGGCGGTGCTGCGCTCGGTGCTGCGCTCGGCACCGCCATCGCCCCGGGCATCGGGACCGTCATCGGCGGCGTGCTCGGCGCGGTGGTGGGCGACTGGCTTGGCGGAAACCTCGGCGAGCTGATCGGATCAAAGTTCAGCGCCTTCATGGCGCCGCTGGCCCCGGTGTTCAGCGAAATCAAGGTTTGGGCGCTGGCGACATGGGATTGGATCAGGGATGGCGCGAGCGCCTTGTTCGATGGCGCCAAGGCGGTGTTCGCTGGCGTCGGAAAGTGGATCACGGAGAGGTGGACGGCTTTCGTCGATAACGTGACCGGTGTCTTCGACACCTTCGTGGGCAACCTGAAGACGGTGCTCAATGCGCTGAAGGGCGTCCCCGTTCTTGGGGACGCGATTCGAGCAGCGGAGAGGGCTGCAAACGCGGTGGCGGACGCCGCGACAGCGACCGCTCAGCGGACGAAGGAAGCTGCTGGCGCTGCGGTCGAGGGCGCAAAGGACATGGCCGGAAGGGCATGGGACGGCGCGGTCGAATATGCCAAGGCCCGGGTGCCCAAGGGCATCCGTGATCGGGTCGCCCACGAGCGCGCGCTGCAGACGGCCGCCGACTACAAGCAAGGGAACATCAGCGGTCTGGACGATGCCCACACTCGCGAGTTGGTCGCCTCGACAGCACTGACCGAAAGCGCTGGTGGCAAGCTCGGCGTGGTGAACTCGGCAGGCTACCTCGGCCGATACCAAGCCGGCGCCGGCTGGCTGGCTGACGCCGGCCTCATCCGTGGCGGGTCCGAAGCGGTCAAGGCCGCTATGAAGCGGGACGGCTTCACCAACGAATACAAGTGGGGCGCCTCCGGTGGCATGACCCGCTTCCTGAGCAACAACGCGAACTGGAACAACGGCCTGTCGCGGGCTCAGTACCTCGCGAGCGCGGACATCCAAGACAGGGCGTTTCGCACGAATTCCAATCTGGCCTACCAGCAGCTCGTGAACGACGGCACGATCACGAAGTCGCACACTCAGGCGCAAATTGCCGGCTTGCTGAAAGCGCGGCACATCGCCGGCATCGGCGGCGCGCGCGCTGTTGCGGCCGGCAGGACTGGGAGGCAGGACGCCAACGGCACATCAGCGCGCGACTACTACGACGACTTGGCGGGAAGGGACGCGCAGTTCTCTGGGGTATTCACGGTCGGCGCCAGCGCAGCAACCCGTGCCCCTGCGGCTCCGGTGGTTGCGACGACCAAGGCGCCGGTGCCGCCGCCGCCACCGGTTTCCCCCACCATTCCGGACGCGCCGAAACTTCAGGTTCCGCTCGGCAGCGCGCCGGCCGCCAAGCCCATTTCGGTGCAGATGCCGAACCCGGATGCCGGGCAGGACGTGAGGGATCGCGGCATCGCTCACATCGCCACCGGCGGACTCAGCCGCTTGTAGCTCGGATCAGCTAAGACTTCACGCGGCTCCAACCTTCACAGCGAATCGCCAGACATGACCATCAAGAAGAAAGCACCTCAGTCTCCACATGCGTGCGCCGCATGCTGCCACCTGACCCGAACCACCGAGCATGCCCCGCTGCTCGTCACAAAGCAGGCGGAGTAACGTATGGCACCGTCGAAGATGCCACCCGAGAAGTGGCTGCAGGTACGCAACCGCTGGGAGACCGACGAGCGCGAAGGCTTCCACTGGGTCGTCCGCGCGATGCAGCTCCCGGTATCGGCTCCGGCTGTCCGGAAGAGAGCCAGTGCGGAGGGCTGGAAGAAGCGGCCCATCAAGATGTCCAAGAAGGCCGCCCAAACCGCGTTCGCGAAGGTTACGCGCAAGAAACCTACAGCGGAAGCCAGCGAAACCATAGAAGCAAGTGGGGTGAAAGACCTCAGCGAGTTCGGCGCGTTCGATGATCTGACGCCGAAACAGGAGCTTTTCGTCCGAGCTTATCTGACGTGCTTCGACGCGAAAACCGCAGCTATTCAGGCCGGTTACTCGGAGAAATCGGCTGCACAGCAAGGGTGTAATCTGCTGAACGAGGACAAGATCGACCGGGCGATAGCGGCGTCGATGCGCGACCGCGTGCAGCGGATGGGGCGCGAGGCCGACGAGCTGGTCAAGTTCCACCTCGCGATCATCGAGTTCGACCCGAACGAGTTGGCCGAGCATCGCATCCACGCATGCCGGTACTGCTGGAGCACGAATCACGCCTACCAGCACTCGCCGTCGACGTGGCAAAGAGAGCGCGAAAAGTTCCAGAAACGATGGCAGAAAATGTCGGAATCGGAGCAAAAGCTCCTCGGCGACTTCCCTGAGGTGCCGCCAGATGGCTGGTACGAGGCGAAGCGTGGCCCGAACGACGACTGCCCGGAGTGTCATGGCATCGGCCTCGCCGTGGTGAAGTGGAAGGACACGCGCCACTTGTCGCCTGTTGCGAAGATGCTGTTCTCCGGGGTGAAGGAGAGCAAGGACGGCTTCGAGGTCTTGATGCTGCAGAAGCAGGCATCGCTCTCGATCCTGTCCAGCCACTTGGGTCTGAACAAGGTCGCGGAGACGCCGGTGAGCGTGGCCATCGTGACGGAGACTGCGGAGAAGTTCACCGCGATCATGGAGGCGGCTCGCCAGAGACAGCAGGCTGTGCTGGCCGAGCGCGGCCTGATTGAACGGACGGATCAGAGCTGAGGTGCGCATGTCGAAAGCCCGCGCACCGGGCACGTCTCCCACCGTCGCAAGGCTCAAGCTCTCCCGCGAGTTGGCGACAGTGAAGACAGACATCGCCACCACCGCTTCCGATCCCGCCGCTGCACGGACTCGGCTGAAGTTGGCAGCGCGCGCCAACCAGCTTCGCCACAAGATCGCGGCATGCCCTTCGGATTGATACCTACAGGGAGGCGATTACCTGTAGGTATCGTGCAAATGATACCCACAGGCGAATTGAAGGTTTCCCGCACGCGATGGAAATCTATCTTCACGCCGAATCGCGGCGTCACCAGTGAAAAGGAAAACGAGATGACCAAGAAAACGAACAAGACGACCACCAAGAAGACCGCTCGCAAGAGCGCTCGGCAGGCTGCTCCGGCCCTGACTCAGGCCGAAGTCGCCGTTGCCCTGCAGGTGGAGACGAAGGCTTACGACTTCCAAGGCACTGTCACGCTCATGGACGAGACATCGCAGCGCGCATTCAGGGGAATCGTTTCACTCGCCAAGCTGGCCCGGGTGGGCTTGTCCACCGTCGACGGCCAATTCGGCCCTGTGAGCCACGACGACATCCAGAACGCGCTGGCCACGATCATCAACATCGCCACGGACGCGAGAGAGGACATCAACGTGCTTGCGGAAGGCGTGGACTGCGAATACAGCGATGCTCCTTTCAAGGCTGCGGCCTGAACGGGCAGCAGTCGCGCCTGCCCGGGGGTGAGGTGAGTTCCAATCCTCACCCCTGCGGCTTGCAGTGGTCATCGTCATGCCAGCGCCGGCTTCGCGCTCGGAGCCTTGGCCGCCAGTTCAAGCAGCTACAGGAATTCAAATGAAGAGCAGCAATTCGCCCACCATCTCCGCCCTCAGCTACGAGGGGCTCACGGCAGTGACTGCCGACGGAAGGCCGGCCCGCTTCGCGCTCATCGACGAAGAAGGCAAGGTGATCGCGGCCGGTGAGGAAGTCGCGAAGGCTGCGTGGGAAACATCGATTCAAGCCTACCGCGAGTTTCTGAGGGGGAACGGGCATATGCGCGTCTTCACGAAAGCCGAAGCGCAGGCGCTTGATACGCACCATGTAGCCAGCTAAGAATCTCGGCTCTGTTGCAACTGATCGTTAGAATTCAAACCGGCGGCCTCCGCCGCGTCGATGATGGCGAGCCCTTGAGGCAGTGCCCGCTCAGCTCAGCAGTACGCAGCGTGGCTGACGCAATGCCGTCGGAGTTGCGCGCCGGCATGACATGCCACTCGATAAACGATTAAGCTGTAGGGCAACACCGACGCTCTCCTCAGTATCCATGTCCGAACAGACTAGACTGAATCCGGATCAAGCTGCCGCTCAGTTACGCATTCCCTGCATCCGGCTGTGGTTGCTGCGCATCCTTGAAGGCATGCCCCGGTACAGTGGCAACGATGAGTTCATGCGTACCGCCTTGGCCTATGCCGGCCTGCCAGTCGCTCGTGCTGAGCTGCTGGAGCAACTGAGGTTTCTAGCCGAGCGAAAGCTCGTCACGTTGGATCATCGTGTCGAATTCAATATCTGGGTCGTAGCGCTTACCGGCTCCGGCCAAGACGTTGCGCTTGGGCTAGTCGAGGCTGAGGGAATCGAGCGCCCTCAAGCCCAGACCTCAGAGGTCGGCCGCGATGAATGATGCCGACACCTGAGGGGGTCAATGCATTCCAACGGTGTACAAGCTGTCAACGATTTCTTGCTGCGTTTCTGGGTCGTCGTTCCATATCACGAACTGCTCCAGCTTTTCCCCTGAGAGCCTTGCCGTCGTGTATGCAACAAGCCTCGCTGGCGCCGCTTGGCCGTAGACGGGGTTCGGCTCCCGCCCTTCGTTACGCGCGTAATGTGTCTCGATGACCGTTCCAGCTCGCAGAATGGCAGCGCAGAGCGAAACGAGTCGAAACGAGTCTTTTTCAGCTTCATCCCAGCACTGTGATTCAAGCCTGCGCATCCCTGCCACGCCTTCGATGCGATAGGTTTTCAGCATGTCTCGGGAAACATCCTGAAGCGCTTCCATGGAAGGGGGCTTGGTGCCGAAGCTCGGGTCTTGGAAATCTTCTGAGGTGAATTCCTGAGCTGACGAGCTGATGGAAAGTGCCATGAGCGCCAAGGTGACGGTTGTGCGAATCCCGTTCATTGCGTATCCCTGTTGATCCCTGCGTGCCATCGTGGTGCTCCGTGGCGGCTCCTGCCGTGCGCCCGCTCGATACGGGCACCGTGAGGATACTAGGTCGGATCGACTGCAGGCTGCGTGGGTTGACGGAGAGCCGCCACGGCCGACTGCCGTCGGTCTCCGACCACGCCGGCCGCGAACACTCCGGCCGCGAACACTCCGGCGGCCACCCCCCGCCACCACCATGCCAGTGCCTCCCTTCGCCCGCCGTCACTGGGCCGGCCACGACCACCCCGGCCGATCCGAGGCGCCACCCGACCATGACGGTATTCTTGGCGGTACAGATGATGGTTTCCGGCGAGCTGTCCGCGCATTTTCAAGGTTTCAGGGTCCAATTCGGTAGAGGCTACCCGACCAAACGATTCAACGAAAAGGCCGCCTGCAAGGGCGGCCTTTTCGTTTGTTGTGCCGAGCGGTGAGGTCATCGCTCACGGCGGCGGATGGGATGGTCGGGCGCCCAGGTCTACACTCTGCGAAATTCGAATCCGGCGACCCCGACTCCATCCGTCGCCGCGATCACCAATGTGCCGCCGCCTGAAGTCGCTGCGGTCGGGCACGATCCCTGCATCATCCCGATCAAGGAGGGCAACATCAATGCATGACTCAATCCAGTTCCGAATAATCTAGGGGCGCTTTATGCGTTCCTCGATGACTGCCAGAGAACGTATTACGAGCATTGAATGGCGGCGTAATCATCATGATGAAGGTCATGCATGACCTTGGAAACGGATGAATGCTCGGCAATACGGCCATGGTTCTGCAAGCGAGACAATGGGAAGGAGTATCTGTGAGCACTGCAGGAGTTCGGTCGTCACGAGGTGATACTTATCAGTCTTGGGTTGCAACGCGCTACGTCGTGGAGATGATCTCTGATGCGAATATTAAAGAAATCGAAATAGACGCAACATCGCTCGACAGATCCGGAGAGCCCGTACTCGTTGACGACGTTGTCGTGCGTTATTCCGACCAGAATCTATACATTCAAGCCAAGAAGAATCAAACTGATTTCAGGGCTTGGCCGATCGCCGATCTTGGCGATGAGCTTGGCAAAGCATGGCAGCAATGGAGAAGGGAGCCTTTGGCTCAAATACTCTTCATTTCAAGAAACGACTTCGGAGATCTGGCGAAGATCGCAGAGCATGCGACTACCCAGGCCACGGCAGATGCTTTTGAGAAATCCCTTTCCGCTGAACAAAAGCGAATTTCTGATCGAGTCCGAGAGTACGATCAGAAACGTGATGCGCCACAGGAAGACCTTTTCATGTTCCTGCGGCAAATGACATTTGAAACAATCAGTCAGGAGCGACTTTCCACGGACATCAAGGGGCTGCTTGCCTATCGAGTAGCTCATGTAGAAGAAGCGCTCAGCGCAATTCGTCAAAGAGTCGGAGAGATATCCGGTCGCGAGGTCGATCTTGGCGGTCTAAAGCTGTCTAGGGACAGCATTCTTCGTCACGAATTGCTGCATTCTTTGCAAACGTCTGGCATAGAGGTATGTCTACCTAAAGCCGAGAAAGAAGCGAGGATGTCACTCGTCAATCTCTCGCAAATAGGGCGAAACTGGCAAAGGAAAATCGGAGGAAAGACTATTGAGCGCACAGCAACTGATGCAATTATTTCAAAGATTGCAGGCAAACCATCCTGTTTGGTCCTATCAGCAGGCCCGGGTGTCGGAAAAACCTGTGTGCTCCTGTCCGTGTTGGAACAGCTTGAAAAATCTCCATTGTTGCTGCCGGTGTTCGTCCAAGCGCGCGAATTCTCTGGGTTGCGTTCGCATGAGGAGTGGATAGCACTTGGGTTTCCAAGTTCCTTCATGGCGGACGTGGCAAGAATGTCGGAGCTCTATCACGTCATCGTTCTGATCGACAGTTTAGACGTGCTTTCCATCGCAAGAGATCACAGTGCAATGTCGCACACACTATCTCTGATTGATCGACTGCGCATCATTCCAAATGTAACTGTAGTGGTGGCATGTCGCTCCTTCGATCTAAAACACGACATGAGGTTGTCGGCGAGGGATTGGGGTGAACTCATTGAGATTGATCTGCTTGACTGGGACTCAATCGTCGCGCCCATGCTGGTGGAAGCCGGCATTGATGCTGCTGACCTCGTGCCTAACCTCAGGAAGATACTATGCAATCCACGGCTCCTGGCGATCTTTCATGAAATCGTCAGTCGAGGCGCTGTCCCTTTGGCTTCTTCAGCCCAAGACTTGACAGAATGCTATCTGGATCGAGTTGTAAGACAAGAGCCGTCCTTGGGTGAGGACGCTATTGGTCACATCATGCGGGTTGCAAGTTGGATGCTCGACAACCGTCGGTTAGACATGCCAGTGATCGCTTCTGGCATACCACAAAACACAGTGCATTCGTTGCTCAGCGCTGGTGTCTTGGTTGAAACAAGCCACAACGGGCTTTCATTTGCACATCAAACGCTTCTTGATGTGTTGGCAGTTGCGAACGCGAGAGCAGAAGGGACAAAGTTAGCAGCGTTTATTCGGGGTAGAGCTGCTGCCCCGTTCGTCAGGCCGACAGTGCGAGCACATATTTTCTCTCTGCGACTATATGACATAACGAGCTTTAGGCGGGAGATTCGCGAAGTTGTCGATGCGGTCGACATCGCGTTCCATCTGCGTCGACTGGTTGCAGAATCAATTGCAGAGGTCTTGCCAGAGCAGGAAGACTGGCCACTTGTTCGCCATATTTTCACCAGCCATAAGCCTCTATTCGAGGCCCTTTACTCTGGAGCCAGCAGCGAAGCATGGACATCATTCTTCCTTGCAAACTGGCTGCCAAAAATTATCCGAGATCAAGATGGTGCGTGGCTCGTTCGCTTCCTTGATCGAGTCGCAGTCATCGCGGACTCAAATGTATTCGTTAATCTATGGCAGCAGGCCTTCGACTGGGGCTGGGTCGACAAGCAGCGACTTAAATGGATTTCGTCGACACTTCTAGACCGCATCACGAGCTGGGATTCATCCGCATTTGAGAGCGTTTTTCTGAAACTTACCTCGGATGCCGAGGAGGACCACGGTTCGCTGGGAAGTCCGATCTCAAAATGGGTTGATGCGACAAACGATCACGACTCCATCCTTTGGGGCTACATCACCCGCAGGGTCGATGCCGCTGCGCTTGATTCCATTGGTTTTGACGACAAACTGAATTGCGCCCCCCATGTTTTTTGCCGAGAATCCTTCCTCGCAGATCGGATGCGAGCCTCCGAAGTTCTTCTTGATCTTGCACTAAACTCTATTGAAGAGTGGTGCATGAAACTTGAAAAGCCTTACGATACAGGCCGAAATTGGTCGGACGGTTTGTTGAGGCATACGCGATACGAAGAGCTACACACGGCCCGCGATATGCATCACGTCGATTCCCTCAATATTTTGATGATGGCCATTGAAGATGCATGCCTGTTTCACGCAAAGGGCAATTCGTCTTGGTGGAATCGAAATATTGAGCGGCTGCGAAATAGTCGAGATGCTGCGCTTCGATATTTCGCTTTGCGGGCGATGGCTGAATATCCAGAACTGAACGCACAGGCTGCTGCAAGCACCTTGCTTGACCGTGAGATGCTTGAAAGTTCTCGCTTTTCATGGGAGATGGGAAAGCTGATCAATGCGGCCTATTTGTACATGAGTCCGGTGCAGCAAGACGAGTTGCTGCGGTTGATCCTTGCCTTGGACGAAGATGAACGAAATAGCGAGGGAAATCTACCCATATGGGTATTGCTCCAAAGACGAGACTATCTTGTACAGGTGCCAGCGTATCATCGGAGTAAAGAAGCTCGCGAGCTCGTTGCGCAGGTGGAGGCACTGGCAGGCCCTAGTCGGGATCGTCCTGATATCCACAGTTGGGGTGGATTTGTCCGTTCACCAGTGTCCTATGAGGACATGCTTGGGTTGTCCGATCAAGGTCTCTTGCGCCTTCTGAAGCATTACCCGTCTGGATACAACGGGCGATGGGAGCGGAGTGAATTTGAACACTTGATGGGCGGTTCGGAACAGGTTGCAAACGTACTCCGTGAAGCAGCCAGTCGCCGTCCATCGCGCGCTCTGCGGTTTCTGAAAACGTACCGAATAGAATTGGAGGCATTCTATCGGGAAGCAATCGTCTCGGGCGTCGCATTGCACTTGCGCTACCGGTTCGGCAACCTCGGAAACTCAAGTGGTTGGGCCCCACAAGAAGAACCTAACGGTGAGAGCCTTGCGATATCGATTCTCAATGAACTCGAATCTCATTATGATTTTTGGAAAAGACGGCGTGAGATGGCTGATTCACTCTATGCTATTTCGCGTGTCGTTGAGAGTTCGGAAGATGGAGAGCGTCTCGCATTCCTTCTCATTGGATGTTTGTCTTCTGACGATCCAAGCCCTGATCGAGAGGATGGTGACGACAAAATTTTTGTTGCGATAAACAGCACGCGGGGCGTCGCTGTTGAAGCTGCATTCGCGCTCTCGAACCGATGGACAGAGTCTGGTCGAACTCTTCCAGCAATACTCGTCCAGGTGCTCATGCGCGCAGCATCAGACCCTCACCCGTCTATTCGTGCGCTGACGCTGCAGCTTCTCCCTTACGTTTTGCGGCATCATCGAGAACTGGGATGGTTGCTATTTGAAAGGGCGATTTTTTCCTTTGAAAATCGCGCATGGAAATTCGCATACAACTGCCTTTACTACAACTATCATCATGAATTCGCTAGGGTTCGGCCATATCTTGGCATGTTGCGCCAAGATGGAACTTCTGAAGGGCTGAAGATTTGGGGGCGCATCGCTGGGCTATGCTGTCTGTCTGGCCACATCGGTTTTGAAGAGTTCATAACCGAGATTTCCTCTATGAAGTCGAATGCAGCATGGTCTGGTGCCGCTTCCGTTTTCTCAGCCAACATCGCAAGCGAAAAGCATAAGACGCAATGTGAGATCGGTTTGATCAGTGCTTTGGATGGCGCCGATGGAAAAGCAGAGGTATTGCGAAAAATTGATCGTGTATTCTACGAGAATCCAGGGTTGATCATCGATCTGAAAATTTTGCGAACTTATCTATCCACCGCTATGACGCTTGGCGAAGACAAGAGAAATAGAAACGTTCGCGCGATTGGTGAGTGGCTTGCTCCAATTGGGAGTTCAGACCCCGACTATGCATTGGAAGCGGCTGAGATCATTCTCCAATACGCAGATCTGCTCGATCTTTGGAACGGCGAGCCATATACGAAACTCTTGACGGCTCTATTTAGAGAAGCCGAGGAGCGTGAGTTATCTGACAAGGGTGAATTCCTGTCCCGGGTAGTTAATGTACAGGACGCCCTCTTGCGGAGAGGCGTTCATAAATTGGAGGACTGGCTTAAAGATGCTGAACGTCCATAGGCGGTCTGCACAAACGAAAGTAATTGGCAGGCCACGGCTAGTTCGTCTGAGCCGGGCCAGGGCCGTAGGCTGGGTCATCGACCCAGCGATTAACTTGATCGGCAATCGCTGGGTGCAGAGCACCCAGCCTACGAGTTCTGATGGCTTCCCTGAGATGTGCCCACCGTTGTCGTCCCAGCATCGCATCGTGCTCGGCGCGTCAAGGTCGAGGCGAGTTGCGGTGCAAACCTTGACGCGCCTGCGCGCGATGCGATTCCGAATCGCCAACGGCGTCCACTCCGGGCGTCGGGCGAAACGGAGGTCCGTCATGTCCAAGCCCAAGCCGCAGTTCCAGCCGTCCAACGTCCTGCTGGTTGAAGTCCCGCCCCAGTTCATCGCCCTGTGCGAAGCCAGCGGCGCCAGCCCGCAAGCCGCGCTGCGGGGCATGGCAGCGATGGTCTGCGGGCTGCAGTACGACAGCGACAACCGCCTGGTGCCGCTCGACGGGCCCGCCGCGTGAGCTTCACCCGGGCGCAGGCGGTGCCTGCGTCCGGGTTTCTCGATAGGGGGTGCCTCGGCGCACCGCTTTGGTCGCGGCGGTACGAAAAGCCGGTGCGATGAATGAATCGCACCCATGCAAACCTTCACGCGCCTGCGCGCGATACGCGACCAAATCGCCGTCACGCACACGCTCCCGTCGTCGTCCCGGCGCAGGCCGGGATCCCGCTTCTGTCGCTTCAAACACGTCAAGGGCTGGGTCCCGGCCTGCGCCGGGACGACGAGGGTTTTTGCTGTGGGGCAGGGTGATTCAGGACCGTAGGCTGGGTCATCGACCCATCGACTTGCTTGATCGGCAATCGCTGGGTGCGGAGCCCCCAGCCTGCGGGCTGCAGGTCAACGGCGGGGTCCGTTCCGCGACCTCGCATGGGAAGGTCGGCTTCCTGCTGAAGGGCCTGCTGACCGGCCCGGACGGTCGCGCCCTGTCGCCGTGGCACGGCTGAAGCCGATGGGCAGGCGAACCACGCGTCCTGCGCATGCGTCCCAAGCCACGCACGTACCCGTTGGTACACAATGCAGCACCTCGATAGATCTGGAAGCCACATGGACATCAAAGCCCTTCTGACTGCGGCTTTGCGCGAGGCAGGTTACGGGCCGGACGCCATAGGCTCGGCGATGCCCAGGCTCCTGCGCATTCTGGAGGCCGAGGATGTGCGTATCGAGATGGGGCGCAATTTGTCGCGCAAGGAGCGCGAATACGTACGCCTCCAGCTCGAACTGGGACTTGGCGTGTCGGAAATCGTCGCAGGCTTGAAGAAGTGAGCGACGGCGATGCGCGCAGCGCGGCCCGGCACGCACAGGACACCTGACAGCACCGACACCCGTCGCATGCCGCCCTCGGCGCTTCGACCGGCAGCGTTGGCCCTTGGAGGGCCGTCGTTGCCCCTTTGACCGGCAGCGTTGCGCCTTCGAGGGCCACCGTCGGCCCTTAAACGGGCAGCGTTGCCCCTTCGACGGCCATCGTATCGGCCCTTTGACGGACATCGTTGCGCCTTCGAGGGCCATGGCCGGCCCTTCGACGGGAAACGCCGCCCCTTCGAGGGGCAGCGTCGGCCCTTTGGCGAGCAACGTTGCCCCCTTTCGATCGCCTCGATCTCGCTCGGTCGACGCCCCTCCGGCGGGCACGCCCGGCCGTTCGTTGCTGCGGGGCGGGCAGGCTGTCATCAGGATGCAATGCGAACGCCATCCAATGGGCGTCACAGCGCCATCGGATGTATTCGCAGTGATGTCACGGACCGGGAACCGCACCGTCACGACCACTTTCCGTACGCAGCCTGGCGTGCGCGACGCGCTCGCGGTCGCGGCCGGGCGCGAGAACCGCAGCCTGTCCAACCTGATCGAGCAGTTGGCGATCGAGCATTGCCGTCGCCAGGGGATCCCGATCGACGGGCTCGATCCGCCTGCGCCGGCGGGCCAACGCAAGGTGTCCAACGGGGAGTCGACATGAAGAAGTTCGTCGGGCCGATGCTGGCCTTGCTGCTGCTGGCCGGCGTGGGCGCCGGGATCGTGTACTCGGCCCGCGACAAGCGTGCCGCCGACACTGCGACGACGACGGCGCCCGCCGCGAAGACGGAGGCGGGCAAGACGGTCGTGCGCGTGCTGACCGGTTCGGAAAAACTCGATTTCCTGCGCGATCCCGAGCTGGCTTCGGTGCTCGCCGGCCAGGGGATCGTGCTGGACGTGCAGAAGGCGGGCTCGCGCGAGATCGCCACGCGCCCCGATCTGAAGACCTTCGACGTGGCCTTCCCGGCGGGCGTCGCCGCCGCGAAGAAGATCGCCGAGGCCACCGGCTCGCGGCGGATCAGCAACACCTTCTACACGCCGATGGCGATCGCCAGCTGGCGCCAGTTGCTGCCCCCGCTGGAAGCCAACGGCATCGTGCGCCGGCAGGGCGGCGTCCACTACGTCGTGGACATGCGCAGGCTGGTCGATCTGATGGCGCAGGGCACGCGCTGGAAGGACCTGCAGCCCAATCCGCACTATGCGGTCGGCAAGTCGATCCTGGTCACCAGCACCGACGTGCGCACCAGCAATTCCGCGGCGATGTACCTCGCGCTCGCGAGCTACCTCGCGAACGACGACAACGTCGTCGACAGCGATGCCGCCGCGGATGCTGCGGTCGGTCGGCTGATCGGCCTGTTCTCGAAGCAGGGCTATCAGGAAGCGAGCTCCACCGGGCCGTTCGAGGACTACGTCACCATGAAGCTGGGCAAGAGCCCGCTGGTGATGATCTACGAGCAGCAGTTCCTGCAGTACGCGCTGCAGCACGACGCCATCGACCCGGACATGGTGCTGCTGTATCCGCAGCCGACCGTGCTGACCAAGCACACCCTCGTGGCGCTGACCGATGCCGGCGCCCGGTTCGCGGACGTGTTCGACCACGACCCGAAGATCCGCGCCATCGCGGCCCGCTACGGCCTGCGCGGCAGCGACAACACGGCGCTGTTCGCGCAGGCGAAGGCGCGGAAGATCGACATGCCGCCGACCCTGGTGGACGTGGTCGATCCGCCGACGTACGACCTGCTCGAACGCATGATCGTGCGGATCGAGACCACGCTGAACCAATGACCCCCGGCCACGCCACGCCGCCGCGACGGAGAACGTCCATGCGCCTCGCTTCCACCCGTTTGCTCCGCACGATGGGCCTGGTCATCGCCGCCGCCACGCTGGCGGCGCTCGCCGCGTGTTCGCGCGGCGACGACGATGCGGTCGCGGCAGGCGCCGCCGACGCCCATGCCTTCACCATCCTCGCCGGGTCCGAACTCAAGGACGTCGACACCGCGCTGGGCGAGCGCATCCGCAGCGCCACCGGCGTGAACGTGCGCTTCGCCTACGCGGGCACGCTGGACGCCATCGATCGCCTCGGTGCCGGCGAGGCGTTCGACGCGGTCTGGGTGAGCCACGGCAAGTACCTGGCGATGAATCCCGCGCTCAAGCCGCGGATCCAGGCGCAGGACAAGATCATGCTCTCGCCGGTGATCCTCGGGGTGAAGGCCTCGAAGGCCGCCGAACTCGGCTGGGACAAGGCCGATCCGACGTGGAAGGACATCGCCGATGCCGCGAGCAGCGGCCGCTTCACCTTCGGCATGGCCAACCCCACCAGCAGCAACACCGGCTTCACCGCGCTGATCGGCATCGCCGCGGCGCTGGCCGCGAATCCCGACGCGCTGACCGAGGCGGACGTCGCCAATCCCGCGCTCAAGGCCTTCTTCCAGGGCCAGCGCATGACCGCCGGTTCGTCGGGCTGGCTGGCCGACGCCTATGTCGCCGATCCGGGCAAGGTCGACGGCCTCATCAACTACGAGTCGGTGATCCTGTCGCTCGATGCCGGCGGCAAGCTCGCCGAACCGCTGGTGCCGGTGTATCCGAAGGAAGGCATCGTCACCGCCGACTATCCGCTGATGCTGCTCGACGCGGCGAAGCGCGCGGACTACGACAAGCTCGTCGCCTACCTGCGTTCGCCCGATTTCCAGACCACGCTGTCGGCCACCACGCTGCGTCGGCCGGTGAACCCCGATGCGACCGTGGCGTCCGCCATCCCGAAGCGCACGTTGATCGAGCTGCCGTTCCCCGGCCAGCCGCAGGTCATCAACGGCCTGCTCGATGCCTTCCTCGCCGACGTGCGCATCCCCGGCTCGTCGCGTTATGTGCTGGATCTCTCGGGGTCGATGGGCGACGACCAGCGGCTCGACCAGCTGAAGGCGGCGATGGCGACGCTGGCCGGAAATACCGGCGACACCGGCGATTCGCTCGCGAGCCGCTACGCGCGCTTCCAGAACCGCGAGCGCATCGGCCTGGTGCCCTTCAGCAGTGCGCCGATGAACACGCTCGCGTTCGACATGGGCGACACGCCCGAGCGCAACCGACAGACGCTCGCGGAGATCCGCGCCGCGGTCGCGCCGATGGACGCCCGCGGGGGCACCGCCATCTACGACAGCGTCGCCAGGGCGCTGGGCGAACTCGCGGGCGAGAAGCGCGCGGAATCGTCGCCGCGCTACTACACGGTCGTGCTGATGACCGACGGCGAGAACACCAACGGCATGAGCCTGCGCCAATTCCTGGCGTGGCATCGCCAGCAGGACGAGACGCTGCGGTCGATCCGGGTGTTCCCGATCGTGTTCGGCGATGCCGACGCCGGCGAGATGGGCCAGCTCGCCACGGCGACCGGCGGCAGGGCGTTCGACGCCAAGGCCAAGTCGCTGGCGCAGGTGTTCAAGGAAATCCGCGGCTACCAGTGACCGCGGCCGCCCACCACGCCGCCCGGGTTACAGTGTCGGACGCCCCCGTCGCCCCGCATCGATGAACCGACTCCAGCGCTACCTCTACAGTCCGCGCAACATCGCCGGATGCGTGCTCGCCTTCGGCGGGCTGGCGCTGCTGTTCGCAGGGGTGATCGGTACCGGCTGGCCGCTCATCGTCGCCGGGCTGTACGCCGCGGGCGCACTGGGCTGGCCGTCGCGGCCACCGGCGCCCGTGCCGGAGCCGGTGTCTCCGTCCGAGGTACCGATCGAAACGCTGGCCACGCATCTGGACCGGCTGATCGCGCGGGCCGGCAGCCGGCTGCCCGAGGCCGCGCTCGAGAGCGTGCAGGGCATCCGCGCGACGCTGGACGACCTGCTGCCGCGGCTGGTCGCGCTGGAGGATTCCGGCGCGCTGCCGGTCGAGGATTCCTTCGAAGTGCAGGAGACCCTGCGCCGCTACCTGCCCGAGCTGCTGGACGGCTACCTGCGCCTGCCGCCGTCGTTCGCCACCGGCCAGCCGCTGGAGGACGGCCGCACGGCGGCGCAGACGCTGGCCGACCAGCTCGCCCTGCTCGACGGCTCCCTGCGCAAGATCGCGCACGAAGCGTACGAAGGCGATGCCGAGGCGCTCGTCGCCAGCGGTCGCACGCTGGAGCGCAAGTTCAGGGCGCGCGCCGCGTACCAGACGCAGTAGGGCCGCAGGCTGGTCGTCGACCCTGCGATTCGCCTGGTCGGCAGTGCGTATCCAGTGAGTCTCCGACCAAGCCCACGATTGGCTGAACGCGCAAGCGGAAGTCCGGCGCGCGTCACGCTTTTTTGTCGGACACTGCGCGGCACTTTCCCCGATGGATCCGCCGATGACGCTTCGTCCGCTCGCGATGTTCGCCGCCTGCCTGTTCGTCCTTGCCTGTGCGTCGCCGGCCTTCGCCCAGAGCCCGCCACCGGAGCCGGTCGAGGACGATGTGGACGCGGAGTTGAAGACCAGCGTCGACGACCCGTCTCTGCAGAGTCTGGACGCGATCGTCGTCAGCGGGCGCCAGCCCGGGCCGGGTTTGTGGAAGGTCACCCGCGGCGACCGCACTCTGTGGATCCTCGGCACGCTGACGCCGCTGCCCAGGCGGATGGAATGGGATACGTCGGCGATCGAGCGCCGACTGTCGCAGTCGCAGGAGCTGCTGTTGTCGCCGGGCATGACGATGGACGCGGATGTCGGCTTCTTCAAGGGCCTGATGCTGCTGCCGACGATGCTGAAGGCGCGGAAGAATCCCGATGGCAAGACCCTGCGCGATCTGGTGCCGGCCGAGCAGTACGCGCGCTGGGCGGTGCTCAAGCAGCGCTACATCGGCAGCGACCAGGGCGTCGAGGAATGGCGGCCGCTGTTCGCGGCGCTGGAGCTGTACAACAAGGCGATCACGCGGTCCGGCCTGCGCCAGGACGCGGAGGTCGCGGGGACCGTGAGGAAGATCGCGCGTCGCAACGACGTGAAGACCACCGATCCCCGGCTGGTGATCAAGATCGAGAATCCGAAGGCGCTGCTCAAGGAATTCCAGCAGGAAACGCTCGACGACACCGTGTGCTTCGAGCGCACGCTCGCGCGCATCGAGGGCGATCTGGGCGTGATGGCGCAGCGCGCCAATGCATGGGCGCAGGGCGACACCGAAACCCTGCGCGGCCTGCAGGCGCGCAACACGCAGTGGTCGGCTTGCACTGCGGCGATGACGGACAACGCCGTCGCCCGCAAGGCCGGCATGCAGGACATCGAGGCGCGCGTGCGCCAGCGCTGGTTCGAAGCGGCCGAGGCCGCACTGGCGCGCAACAAGACCACCTTCGCGCTGCTGCCGGTGGGGCAGTTGCTGGCGCCGGACGGCTACCTCAGCCTCCTGGCCGCGAAGGGTTATGTGATCGAAGAGCCGTGATCGAAGAGTCGTGATCGAAGAGTCGTGATCGAGGAGGAGTGAACGAGGCGCCGTCACCCGGCCGGATTCAGCGGCCGGAATAGGGACCCGTGCCCGGCAACGCCCACAGCAGGCCGTGGGTGAGGGTGCGCGGCAGCACGGTCAGGTGATCTTCGTCGGGCAGGATTTCCGATGCGATGCGGAGCCCGGGATAGCCGCGGCTCCGCAGCACCCGTTCGAAGCGCGTCATGTCGCCGACCATGTCCGTCGTCATGTGCCGCGGACTCGGGCCGGTCGTTTCGTAGGCGCCGATCGACAGGAAGACCTGCGCCGGCAGGTCGCGTCGCTGCCGTGCATGCGCCGCTTCGAGGTCGAACAGCATGCGCCGGTCGAACCACAGCGACGGGCTGCCGAGGATGTAGTGGCTGAACATCGCCGGTTTCGTCAGCAAGACATAGCTGCCGAACAGTCCGCCGAGCGAATGGCCGATGTAGACCTTGCGCTGCATGTCGACGCGGTAGTGCTTCGCGACCAGCGGGAACACGTCGCGCTCGATGTAGTCGCGATAGGCGGCGGCTTCTCCGTAGACATCGTCGCGGCTGTAGGCATTTGACGGGCGCGTGCCGGGACGGGCGAAGGGATCGGACGGGGTGTAGTCGCGGCGCTTGCTCGGCATCGACTGTTCGCCGATGCCGTACGACAGGCCGACGAGGACGAAGTCCTCGATGTTGCGGCCCTTCGCGCCGATGCGGCGGCGCAGGCTGCGGATCACCGGGACACCGTAGTCGGCGTCCGTGGTGAACACGACGGGGTAGAGCTTGTCGTTCTCGAAATACGACGGCGGCAGGTCGACCCAGACTTCGTAGCGCCGGCCGGTCGCGCTGTTCGGCACCGGATGCACGCGGGTATTGGGCAGCGACAGTGGCGGTGCTTCACTGGGGAGCGACGCAGGCGTTGCGACGGCCGGTGCCGGCGCGGGTGCCCTGGCCGAAGCGCTGGGCGCCGGGCGCCCGATCCACCAGCCTGCGAATCCGCCGAGTGCGAGCAGCACGCCGGCGGCCGCGACGCGCGCGATGGCCGGCATCAGCCCGTGGCGCGTGTGGCGTGCGGTGCGGCGAGCGCGGGCCAGCGCTGCAGCACGGCGCCACGGATGCCGGCGGCATCCAGTCCGGCTTCGGCGAGCAGCTGTTCGCGGCTGGCGTGGTGCTGGAAGGCGTCGGGCAGGCCCAGATGCAGGATCGGCAGGGCGATGCCTTCTGCCGCCAGCAGTTCCGCAACGCCCGAGCCGGCGCCACCGGCGACGACATTGTCTTCGAGGGTGACGAAACCGTCGTGCGTCTTCGCCAGTTCGAGGATCAGCGCGCGGTCCAGCGGGCGCACGAAACGCATGTTCACGACAGTCAGGCCGAGCGCTTCGCCGACCTGTTCCGCAGCCGGCACGATCGCGCCGAAGGCGAGCAGGGCGATGCGCGCGGCCGCGCTTTGCGACCCATGGCGACGCAGTTCGGCCTTGCCGATGGGCAGGGTGTCGAGCGTCGGCGCGATCGCCATGCCGGGGCCGGTGCCGCGCGGGTAGCGCACCGCGGCCGGGCCGGGATAGCGATGGCCGGTGGTGAGCATCTGCCGGCATTCGTTCTCGTCGGCGGGCGCCATCACCACCATGTTCGGCACGCAGCGCAGGAAGCTGAGGTCGAGGTTGCCGGCGTGCGTGGCGCCGTCCGGGCCGACCACGCCGCCGCGATCGATCGCGAACAGCACGTCGAGGTTTTGCGTGGCGACATCGTGCACCAGCTGGTCGTAGGCGCGCTGCAGGAAGGTGGAGTAGATCGCGACGACCGGCTTCGCGCCTTCGCAGGCCATGCCGGCGGCGAGCGTCACCGCGTGCTGCTCGGCGATGGCGACATCGAAATAGCGGTCCGGGTATTCCTTGCTGAAGCGCACGAGGCCCGAACCCTCGCGCATCGCCGGGGTGATGCCCAGCAGCAGCGGGTCGGCGGCGGCCATGTCGCACAGCCAGTCGCTGAAGATGTCGGTGTAGGTCGGCTTCTTCGCGCCGGGCTTGGACACCAGGCCCTTCTCGGGATCGAAGGGCGAGACGGCGTGGTAGCCGATCTGGTCGCCTTCGGCGAGATCGTAGCCCTTGCCCTTGGTCGTCATCACGTGCAGCAGTTGCGGACCCTTGAGGGTCTTGAGCATCTTCAGCGTCGACACCAGCGTGCCGATGTCGTGGCCGTCGATCGGGCCGGTGTAGTGGAAGCCCATTTCCTCGAACAGCGTGGACGGCACGAACATGCCCTTCCAGTGCTCTTCCCAGCGGCGCACGAAGCGCGCGGACTTGCTGGTGCGCTTGTCGCCGAGCAGCTTCTTGCCGCCTTCGCGGATCGCGTTGAGCGTGCGGCTGCCGGTCATGCGGCCGAGCATCTTGGTCAGGCCGCCGACGTTCTCGCTGATCGACATCTGGTTGTCGTTGAGGATGACGAGCAGGTTCGGTTCGTCATCCATGCCGCCGGCATGGTTC
Organism: Lysobacter sp.; assembly: GCA_019634715.1. GTDB lineage: Bacteria > Pseudomonadota > Gammaproteobacteria > Xanthomonadales > Xanthomonadaceae > Lysobacter_I. The sequence continues at coordinate 1,174 of JAHCAU010000022.1, read as the reverse complement.
AGCGCTTCGTAGGCCATGCCCGCGGTCATCGCGCCGTCGCCGATCACCGCGACCACGCGACGGTCGCTGCCCGCGCGCGCGGCGGCGATGGCCATGCCCAGCGCGGCGGAGATCGACGTCGAGGAGTGGCCGACGCCGAAGGTGTCGTACTCGCTTTCCTCGCGCTTGGGGAACGGCGCGACGCCGTCCTTCTGCTTGACCGAGTGGATGACGTCGCGGCGACCGGTGAGGATCTTGTGCGGATAGGTCTGGTGGCCGACGTCCCAGACCAGGCGGTCGTCCGGGGTGTCGTAGAGGTAGTGCAGGGCGACGGTCAGTTCGATCACGCCGAGGCCGGCGCCGAAGTGGCCGCCGCTGCGGCCGACGCATTCGATCAGGTAGGCGCGCAGTTCTTCGGCGACGGCGGGAAGTTCGCTTTCGTCGAACCGGCGCAGGTCGGCCGGGTACTGGATGCGGGACAGGCGCGGATAACGTGCGCCATCGATCGGAACGGAGGGGACTGGGACGGCCATCCGCATATTGTCCCCCGTACTGCCGCAGTGCGGCAAGAAACGGGGGATGACCGGGACGATATGCCCCGGTTCGCGTCAGCGCCCGCGCAGGCGACCGAGCAGGCCGCCGCTCTTGTCGCCGGGATCGCCACCTTCGCCGGCCGGCTCAGCGAACCCGGTGGTGAGGTTGGCGTTGATGAAGTCGATCACGTCCTCGGCCGGCACGCTGCTGGCGGCGGCGATTTCGGCGATCGTCGACGGGCCTTTCATCATCGCGGTGGCGATGCGGAAATGCCGCGGATATTCGCGCTCGGTTTCCGGCCACTTGCCGAGCGTGAAGCGGCCATCGGGGTTGTAGCCGGGCAGCAGCTTGCCTTCACCGGCGAGCAGGCCGCCGTACCACTGCAGGCGGGTCAGCGATTGCGCGGCGCCGAGCGAGGCGATGGCGCCCTGCCAGGCCTTGTCGTCGAGCTGCTCGAAATCGCGCAGGCCGACCGCGGTGGCGAAGTATTCGGCCAGGGGCTTGAGCGTGGCCGGGCCGAAGTACTGGCGCTGGGCGAAGTCGATGAACAGCGCCGGCCCCTTGCCATGCTGGTAGCGGGCGCGACCGGTCAGCGCGCCCGGGCGCAGCCAGTGCGCGAAGGCGGTGTTGCGGCCATTGCCGGCGGTGGCCGGTTCCTCGG
>JAHCAU010000021.1 GCA_019634715.1 Lysobacter sp. | reverse complement strand
CGGACGCATCATCGCCGCCAGCGGATCCGATGTGTAGGTCGGAATCCCCACGACGGAACCGAAGGCCTGCTGGGAGGCAACCGCCTCCGGAAGGTGCTGGTAATCGACTCGCCTGACGACAGCCCCTGTACTGTCCAGAACTTCTTCGGCAAGCAACAGTCCTTCGTTGACGCCGTACTTCACGCCAAATCGCTTCTTGACTTTGCTGCCATCCGGCCTGGTGGTGGTCACCCAGCGACCGATGGAATCCGTGCATTCGGCGTACGGGCCGACACACGGGTCCTCGACGTACCCCTGGGCGTTACACGCGGGGCCTGCGGGCTGGCCATTGGCGGAGAAAATCGCATTGCAGTAGGGGTAGAATTCGACGCCGTAGTCGTAGCCAGTGATTTCCGGCGAAATTCCACTCCCCGAAACCGTCAGCTTCAGGAGCGAGGTCACATCGTAGTAATTGGGCGTGATGACAAGCGCATGGCCGCTCGTCCCTTCCACGTTCGTGAACACGATGTTGCATGTATACATGACGTGACTGCGGTAGAAAGTGTGCCCCCAGAACTCGAAATCACCCTTGGCACCACTCGGATGCGTGACTTCGAAATTCACGCTCCCCCAGTAATTCCCTGTACCTCTGGGCGCCAGACAGTCATCGTCGGGATTGAAGGATTCTGATGGCAACAGGCCTGGACCGGGATTCCACACTCCAGAAACCTGGGTCGGCATACCGAAAGGCGTGTACTTCCACTCGGAGCCATCGGGATTGCGTACCGATGCCAGATAACCTTGCTGCATCGTGTACAGCCAGACTTGACCATGTGCAGACACGGTCACGGTGTTTGAGCCGTACTGCACGGTGATTGCACGTCCGTCGTTCGCAGTGATGGACAGGGGACGTCCCTGTGCATCGTATTGGTAGTCCACATGATTGCCGAATCGATCCTCGATTCGCGAGGCCAGCAGAAAAAGACGCGTTCTCTGAAGCCTCAGTGCGGCACACGTCACATCTCCAGCACATTTGCCCTGGCCTGATTTGTCGAGCGTAGACGCCTTGCGCTCCACCATGAAATCGAAGTGGTAACGAACGCCGTCCTTGGTCAGCAGGACGAAGCCTTCGCCAGGGTGTCCATTCTTCAGGGATGGCAAACAGCCCACACGATCCATCGATTTCAGGATCCATGGATAGGTCTTCCCATCCGTGGGGTCCTCATAAGCGATAGTGTCGATGAGCAAACTGCCGTCCAGGACACCGGGCACGTGGATGTTGTACCCATGGAAGAAATCATCCGCCGTGAATGCGCCCCCCTCCACCATGGGAGCGCTCGGCTGCGAACAGCGCTTGTAGCGATTCGGCGAATTGGCATGCGCGACAGACCACCCGTACAGCTTGGAAAAGGTGCCCTCGATGTAGGGAACTTCGACATCCCAACTCCCGAGTCCCGACAGTTCCTGATCGAAATAGCGGATGCCGATGGGGAGTCGGCGACCGAATCTGACCGGCAGCTTGTTGTTGCCCGGCAGGTCCACGTCGAACGTCGAGAAAACCGTCTGCCCGGTAGACTCGCTGGTCTGGTTGCCGAATGACGACGACGAGAGGTGCGCGACGCTCCTGGCAGCCTCGACCTTCTTGGCATACTCGTGTTCGATCAGAACCGACTGGGACAGAGCGGAGGGGGAGATGGCTGCAATGAGGAGCGCGGCGAGCGCGGCCAGACCATGGCGCATGATGGGATCGTTCCTGCAGGTTGATTCGACCGCTGCTGGTAGCGGGCATGGGCAAACGTGTCACGAAGGCGGCGGATTGTCGTCGAAACATCGGCGGGGCGACAACCCGATTCCGACAACAGGAAGGCACCCCTTCCATACCCCACCGGATGCGGTATAAAAGACGGCGTCCCGACCGGCCGACCGGCGGGGTCGCGACATATCCGAAGACCAACGCCCTGGGAGGGGTTCCGATGCGCATCCATTCATTCATTTCGCTGCTGGCGCTGCCGCTGCTGGCCGCTTCGTTCGCGGCATCGGCGCAGGACGCCGGCATCGTCGGCCGCTGGAAGACGCTGGACGACAAGACCGGCAAGCCGATGACGATCACCGAGGTCTACCAGGCCAAGAACGGTACTTTCGCCGCGAAGATCGTCGAAAACCTCGGCCTGCCGGAGACCTGCACCACCTGCAGCGGCAAGAACAAGGGCCAGCCGGTCGTCGGCATGATGACCTTGTGGGGCCTCAAGCCCGTGGACGGCGGCTGGGGCGAAGGCAACGGCTACAAGCCGTCCGAGGACCGCAGCTTCAAGGCCAAGAAGGTCGAGCTGATCGACGGCGGCAAGCGCCTGAAGGTGACGGGCTGCGTGGCGGCCTTCATCTGCCGCAGCGCGGAGTGGGTCCGCGTCGACTGACACTCCCCGTTCCTTTCGACAGACGGCCCGACATCGGGCCGTCTTCGTTTCCATGCTCCGGAGATCGCCATGCGCCTCGCACTCGCTGCCCTGCTGCTCTCCTGCCTGCTGCCGATCACCGCCTGGGCGCAGCTGCCCACGCCGATCGGTCGCTGGCGCAGCATCGACGACGCCACCGGCAAGCCCAAGGCGGTAATCGACATCCAGGAGGTCGGTAACGGCACGCTGTCGGCGCGGATCGTGCAGGTGCTCGACACGAAGGACGGTCCGAACCCGCTGTGCACGGCCTGCGAAGGCAGGCGCCGCAACCAGCCCATCGTCGGGATGACCATCGCCTGGGAACTCAGGCCGCAGGGCAAGGCCTGGGGCGGTGGGCGCATCCTCGATCCCGAGAACGGCAAGGAGTATTCGGTGAGGATGACGCCGATCGCCGCAGGCAGCAGGCTGGAGGTGCGCGGCTTCATCGGCATGGCGCTGCTCGGCCGGACCCAGGTCTGGGTGCGCGAATGAGGCCGTGAGCCCTCGGCCGGGGGCCGCGACGCCCATGCGATAATCGCCGGCCGCCCTGTCCGGAGCCATCCGCGCCCATGTCCCGTTCCGTCCTCGTCACCAACGCCCTGCCCTACGCCAACGGCCAGATCCACCTCGGCCACCTGGTGGGCTACATCCAGGCCGACATCTGGGTGCGCGCGCGGCGAATGTCCGGGGATACGGTGCACTTCGTCTGCGCGGACGACACCCACGGCACGCCGATCATGCTGGCGGCCGAGAAGGCCGGGGTCACGCCCGAAGCCTTCATCGCCGACGTGCAGGCCGCGCACGAGCGGGACTTCGCTGCCTTCGGCGTCGAATTCGACCACTACGACTCGACGAACTCCGCCGGCAACCGCGCACTGACCGAAGCCATCTACGCGAAACTCGATGCCAACGGCCACATCGGCCGGCGCACCGTTCAGCAGTTCTACGACCCGGCCAAGGGCATGTTCCTGCCGGACCGCTACATCAAGGGCATCTGCCCGAACTGCGGCAGCGCCGACCAGTACGGCGACAACTGCGAGGTCTGCGGCGCCACCTACGCGCCGACCGAACTGAAGGAGCCGCGCTCGGTGCTCAGCGGCGAAACGCCGGAACTGCGCGAATCCGAGCACTTCTTCTTCGAACTGGGCCAGTTCGACGGATTCCTGCGCGAATGGCTGGCCGGCGACGTCGCGGTCTCGGGCGTCAAGGCCAAGCTGCAGGAATGGCTGGATGCCGACGGCGGCCTGCGCCCCTGGGACATCTCCCGCGACGCGCCCTATTTCGGTTTCGAGATCCCCGGCCAGCCCGGCAAGTACTTCTACGTCTGGCTCGACGCGCCGATCGGCTACCTCAGCAGCTTCAAGGCGTTGTGCGAGAAGAAAGGCCATGACTTCGACGCGTTCACGAACGCCGGCAGCGACGCCGAGATGCACCACTTCATCGGCAAGGACATCGTGAACTTCCACGGGTTGTTCTGGCCGTCGGTGCTGAAGGGCGCCGGCTTCCGTACGCCGACGCGCCTGCACGTCAATGGCTACCTGATGGTGGATGGCGCAAAGATGGCGAAATCGCGCGGCACGTTCATCATGGCGAAGACCTACGCCGATGTCGGGCTGCCGCCGGAAGCGCTCCGCTACTACTTCGCCACCAAGACCAACGGGCAGGTCGAGGACATCGATCTGAACCTCGCCGACTTCGTCGCCCGCGTGAACAGCGATCTGGTCGGCAAGTTCGTCAATATCGCCAGCCGCTGCGCGGGCTTCGTCTCGAAGCAGTTCGACGGACACCTCGGCGCGTCGCTTGAGGCCGGTCGCGGTGCGGACCTGTACGCAGCGACGCTGGCTCGCCGGGAGGCCATCATCGCAGCCTATGCCGCGAACAACGCCGCCGCCGCGCTGCGCAGCATCATGGAAGCCTGCGACGAGGCCAATGCCTATGTCGCCGATAGCGCACCGTGGCAGATCGCGAAGCAGCTCGACCAGACAGGGAACAGCGAACGGCTGCATGCCGTCTGCACCACTGCACTCAATCTGTTCCGCCTGATCGCGACCTACCTCAAGCCCGTGCTGCCGACCATCGTCGCGCAGGCCGAAGAGTTTCTCGCCGCGCCCGCATCGCAGTGGTCGGCTCTCGATGCGCCCTTGCTCGACCACGCCATCCAGCCCTACACCCCCCTCTTCACCCGAATCGACCCCAAACAGATCGACGCCATGACCGAAGCTTCCAAGGATTCCCTGCAGTCTGCTCCCGCCCTTGTAGGAGGGGCTTCAGCCCCGAGCTCTTCGGTGGCTTCCTCGAAAAAGCTCGCGGCTGAAGCCGCTCCTACAAAAAGCGAAACGAAAAAGAGCGAAACGCAAAAGAACGAAGCGCAAAGCGCCGAAGCGCCGAAGAGCGACTACATCGGCATCGAGGATTTCGCGAAGCTCGACCTGCGCATCGGCAAGGTGCTCGAATGCGGCTTCGTCGAAGGCTCGGACAAGCTGCTGCGCTTCAAGCTCGACGCCGGCGACCTCGGCGAACGCCAGATCTTCTCGGGCATCCGCGCCAGCTACGCCGAGCCGGAGAAACTGGTCGGCCGCAGCGTGGTGTTCATCGCCAACCTCGCGCCGCGCAAGATGCGCTTCGGCCTCAGCGAGGGGATGATCCTCTCCGCCGGCTTCGACGGCGGCGCGCTCGCGCTGCTCGATGCCGACGACGGTGCGCAACCGGGCATGCCGGTGCGCTGAGGCACCGCATCCGCTCGACCCAGACACCACCACGGGAGATTCGCGATGTCCACGCTGCGTCTGCTGTCCCTGCTCTGCCTGACCGCTTCGCTGGCCGCCTGCTACAGCGTGCCGCCCGAAGTCCGCAATACGCCGGTGCGGACTGACGCGGAGCCGCGCCCCATCGGCGGCGACCGCGATGCGCACGGCTGCCTGCCCGCCGCCGGCTACAGCTGGTGCGCGCGCGAGAACCGCTGCGTCCGCCCGTGGGAGCTGGCCGAGGAGAAGCAGTTCGCCAACGACGCCGACGCCTTCGCGGCGTACTGCGCCGTGCCTGCCAAGCCCTGATCGGCCATGCGCTTCTCCCTCCCCTTCAAGGAGAGGGCCTTCAAGCCTCCGGCTCCGTTTCGCATCCCCGCCTACGTCCGTGACCCCTGACCTCGTCGAACGCCTCGATCGCCTGCTCCCGCAGACCCAGTGCGGGCAGTGCGGCTATGCGGGCTGCCGGCCGTACGCGGAGGCGATGGCGCAGGGCGAGGCCAGAGTCGACCACTGCCCGCCGGGCGGCGATGCCGGCGCGCGTGCGCTGGCGCGCTTGCTGGACGTGCCGGCGCGTCCCTACGACCGCAGCCGCGGCGAACACAAGGCGCCTGCGCCAGTCGCGGTGATCGTGGAAGCCGACTGCATCGGCTGCACCAAGTGCATCCAGGCCTGCCCGGTCGACGCCATCATCGGTGCCGCCAAGCACATGCACGTGGTGATCGAACCGCTGTGCACCGGCTGCGAGCTGTGCGTGCCGGCCTGCCCGGTCGACTGCATCGTGCTGGTCCCTGTGGAATCCCGCGCGGAAGTGCCCGGGGCATGACCTATCGCGCGCTCGACGAGGCGGCGATCATCGCCACCGGCGAGCGCCTGGCCGCGCGCATCCACGAGCGCTTTCCCGAATCGGGCTTGTCGAAGGTCGCCGCCGAGCTGGTCGACGTGGCGCGCGAGAGTTCGCGGCACATCGCCGATGCGCGCAGACCGCACTGGCCGATCCGCATCACCACAGGCGTGGTGATCGCGAGCATGCTGTCGGTGGTGGTCGGCATCGCCCTGACCGCACCGGCGCCCGAGTCGCGTATCGAACTGTTCCCGCTGCTGCAGATCGTCGAATCGGCCATCAACGACGTGATCTTCCTCGGCGTGGCGGTGTTCTTCCTCGTCTCGGTGGAGAACCGGCTCAAGCGCAACAAGGCGCTGCATGCGCTGCACCAGTTGCGCAGCCTCGCCCACGTGATCGACATGCACCAGCTGACCAAGGATCCCGAGCAGCTGCTGTCGCCGGGGCGCGGCACCACGTCGTCGCCGAAGCGCACGCTGGACCGCTTCGAACTCGGCCGCTACCTCGACTACTGCACCGAGATGCTGGCGCTGATCAGCAAGGTCGCCGCGCTGTACGTGCAGGACATCGACGACCCGCAGGTGCTCAGCGCCGTCAACGACATCCAGGGACTGACCACCGGGCTGTCGGCGAACATCTGGCAGAAGATCGCGCTCGTCGACACCCTGGCCGGGCGCGAGGATGCACAAGGCTGAGGTACTGCCCGGGGATGCGCTCAGAGACGCTCCCACGCCCTCGACAGGCCCCACGCATGCAGCAGGCCGAGTCCGAGGCAGATCGTCGAACTCCACCACCAGAACGGCGTGCCCTGCTCGGTCTTCGCGACGAACAGCGCCACGCCGATGCCGGCCAGGCCGCGCAGCAGGTAGATGCCCGCGATGCCCGACAGCACGAGCTTTGGCCAGGGCATGCGCGGCAGCAGGCCCGCGGCGGAGAATGCGTAGGCCGCCCAGAGCGCGAGGACGCCGGCGATCGCGGCGGTGACGATGACGTGCATCGGATGGCCCGCATCGGCCATCCGCGCCATGCGCTCGCCGGCACCGAAGAAGCGATACCACGACGCACCGAACACGATGCAGCCGACATGCGCCAGGGCGGCGACGGCGTTCAGCGCGCCACCCAGCGCGAGCGCGGGCTGGACAGTGGCTGCGTGCAGGCTCAAGGCTGGCGGCTGGAAGCCGGTTTCGAATCCGCAGGCTTCGAACCTGCAGACTTCGCGCCTGCGGGTTTCGCGGTGGATTCGATCGGCGCCTCCGGCGGGCAGCCGGTGCACATGCGCTCGACGCGATAGCCCTTCGCGCGCAGCTTTTCCACCACGCCATCCTCGCCGAGCAGGTGCAACGTGCCGACCACGACCAGGGTGTCGTCGGTGCCCGGGCTGTCGAGCATCGCCTGCAGTTTCGGCACCCACGCGTCGTTGCGCGCGACATTGACGCGCTGGTACAGCTTCGGATGCTTCTCGCGCATCTCCACGGCCAGGCGCTGCCACAACTGCGCGGCATCGCCCCGTCGCCATGCGCGATGCAGGCTTTCGATCTCGGTGCCGGCCTTGTGGGCTTCGCTCAGCGCTTCCTCGAGGAACTGCAACTGCTCGACCTTGCTCATGCCATCGAAGATCGCGATCTGCTCGCGCCCTTTCTCCAGCCCAGTCGCGGTCTTTCCGGCCTTCTCCGCGCGCGTCATGAAATGCCTGTCGAGGCCCAGCTCGGGATCCAGTCCCTGCTTGCGCATCTCGATGATCGAGATCGTCAGGCCGACGAACCAGGCATCGAACGCCAGCAACATGTCGCCGTGCAGGCCCATGGCATCCAGCGTGCCGGTATTGGCCTTCATCCAGTCCTGCAACTGCAGGCGCATCGGCTCGGGCAATTCGTGGCTCAGCGGCTTGCCGTCGGTGCGCAACGCAGCCTGGGCCATGGCCTGCGCCAGCGCCGGCGAGTTCATTTCCGCGGGCGACAGCTCGAACACCAGCGACTCCGCATCGTCGAAGGCCAGGTCGACATCGTGCGACAGCGGGTAGTCCTCGGGCTTGAGCAGATGGAACGAACCGAGCAGGTAGAGCTCGTTGTCGCCATCCGACACCTTCCACAGCAGCGGCACGGGCGGTGCCTTCGGGGCAGACACGGCCTTGCGCGGGCCGGACTGGGTGGCGGCGACCGCCGAGACGGTGGCGATGGCGGCGACGAGCAGGCCGATCAGGAGGGTTCTGGAACGCATGGAGGCAGATCGAATCCGGTGGAGGTCCGAGGGACGGTCAGGCTTTCTTCTTCGGCGGATAGCGCTTTTCGCCCGCGGTGATCGCCAGGTTCAGACGATTCTCGTTCGGCGGCAGCGGACAGGTCGCGAACTGGGTGAAGGCGCAGGGCGGATTGTAGGCGCGGTTGAAGTCGATCACCGCCTTGCCGTCCGCACCGGGACGCGCGACATCGAGATAGCGGCCGGCGCCGTAGCTTTCGTGGCCGCTGGTGCGGTCGGCGATGATCAGCTGCAGCGTCTCTTCGCCGTGGTCCAGCGCCTCGATCCGATAGGTCTGGCCATCGCGTTGGAATTCGAAGGCGCCCGGATTCGGCGTAGGTTCGGTGGTGCCGATGATCGTGCCGATCTCCAGGGTCTTGCCCGGCGGGTGCGCCACGTAGCGCGCCTGCACGCGCCAGGCCGGATCGGGTGTCCAGTATTCGATCGGAATGAAGTTCCTGCGCGTCGGCGCATCCTCGTGACGCAGGCGCAGCGCCTGCCGGCCACCGCGCGTGATCAGGGTCATGCGGCCCTTGCCTTCGTCGAAGCCGATCACGGTCGGCGGCCCTGCGCTGTCGTCGTTGAGCGCGACGCGGCCCTTCAGGGGCTCGCCATCGACCGTGAGCGGCACGCCGGGTTCGGGCACGAAGGACACCGCCTTGCCGTTGCGCTGCACCATGCCCAGCGATTCCGGACCCATCGCGATGCGGATGCCGCTGCGCGGACCGCTGCCGACGTAATGCGACTGCAGGGTCAGGAAATGCAGGCCGATCAGGGTGGTCCAGCCGTCGGGCGCCACCAGGCGCTCCTCGCGCTGCACGCGCCAGAGGTTTTCCTCGGACAGGTAGCGCGCCTGCTCCTCGCTCATCGGCGCCGTGATCGCCGCCTTCTCTTCCCCGCCGCAGGCGGACAGCAGCGCAAGCGCGAACCCGATGCAGGCCAGGCGCAGGGTATTGCGGAGGGTGCGATCTCGCAGCACGTGCATGTCAGCGTCCTCTCAGGAACCAGCGGTCGATTTCGCCGAGGGTGAACTTCGCCCACGTCGGACGGCCATGATTGCATTGCCCGGACCGTTCCGTCGCCTCCATCTCGCGCAGCAGCGCATTCATCTCCGGAAGGCTGAGCCGGCGATTGGCGCGCACCGCGCCGTGGCAGGCCATGGTCGCGAGCAGTTCGTCGCGCGCACCGGCGACCCGTCGCGACGCGACGTGCTCGACCAGGTCGGCGATCACGTCGCGGAACAGGGCCTCGACCTCGCCGTCGGCCAGCAGCGCCGGCACGCCGCGCAGCGCCAGCGCCTGCGGGCCGCTGCGCGTGACCTCGAAGCCCAGCGCCGCCAGGGTGTCGGCTTCGCGCTCGGCGGTCTCGGCCTCGCGCTCGGACACCGCGATGGCCTGCGGCACCAGCAGCGGCTGCATGCGCAGGCCGATGCTGTCGTGCGCCGACTTCAGCTTTTCATAGCCGATGCGCTCGTGCGCGGCATGCATGTCGACCACGATCAGGCCGTCGACGGTCTCGCTGAGGATGTAGATGCCGTGCAGTTGGGCGATCGCGTAGCCCAGTGGCGGCACCTCGCCGTCGCTGGCGTCGGGCAGCGGGCGCACGGCCGCCTGCGGCGCGGTCGACGCACCGTACAGTGCGCCGTAGGCCGCCCTCGCCTCCTCGACGCGCAAGCCCAGTCCGGTCTGCGGCATCGGTCGGTTCCAGGCCGATGCATCCGGGCGCGCGCCGGACGGCCCGCTGTACGTCGCGGAAGGCGGCATCCCTGTGGGCGCCATCGATGAGGGCATGGAAGACACGAGCTCGCCGGTGCCGGGATCGATGCCCGCGGTCGCACCCGCACGCGTTTCCGCGAGCGCCGCGTGCAGCGTCCTGTACACGAACTCGTGGATCGCGCGCGAATCGCGGAAGCGCACCTCATGCTTGGCCGGATGCACGTTGACGTCGACGCGACGCGGATCGACATCGAGGAACAGCACGTACGCCGGCTGGCGCCCGTGGAACAGCACGTCGGCGTACGCCTGCTTCACCGCATGGGCGACGCTGCGGTCGCGCACCGCGCGGCCGTTGACGTAGAGGTATTGCTGGTCGGCGCTGGCCCGCGAATACGCCGGCCGCGCGATCCAGCCGCGCAGGCGCATCGTGCTGCCGCTGTCCGTGGAGACCGGGGTTTCGTGGTCGACCTGCAGTGCGTTCGCGAGGAACTCCTCTCCCAGGGTTTCGCCGAGGCGGTCGCCGGAGAAAAGGGCGCCCGAATCGCCGCCCTTGTAGCGCCGCAACGGTTTGCCGTTGTGGCTGACGCGCAGCTCCACATCCGGCCGCGCGAGCGCGAGCTGGCGCAGCCATTCCTCGATATGCCCGAGCTCGGTGCGCTCGGCGCGCAGGAACTTGCGCCGCGCCGGCACGTTGAAGAAGAGATCGCGCACTTCGACCGTGGTGCCCGCCGGCAGCTGCTTCGGCGCGACGTCGCCGATGCGGCCGCCTTCGACCTGCAGCACGGTGCCCCGGCCATCGTCGCCCTGGCGCGAGGCGATGCTGAAACGGCTGACCGAGGCGATCGAAGGCAGCGCTTCACCGCGGAAGCCCAGCGTGGCCACGGCTTCGAGGTCGTCGAGCGAGGCGATCTTGCTGGTGGCATGGCGCTGGATCGCCAGCGGCAGTTCCTCGGGCGGGATGCCGCCGCCATCGTCGCGGATGCGGATCAGGCGCACGCCGCCGTCTTCGAGATCGATGTCGATCCGCCGGGCGCCGGCATCGATGGCGTTCTCGACCAGTTCCTTCACCACCGACGCCGGGCGTTCGATGACTTCGCCTGCGGCGATCTGGTTGACGAGGGTGTCGGGAAGCTGGCGGATCGTCACGTCGTCGCGGTCGCCGCCTGCGCGGCCTGCATGGAAAGAACGACGATGATAGCCCGGCGGTCGACCTGGCTGCCGTGACAGACGCGTGGGATCGGCGCGATCGGCGCAGTCGGCGACCGCGCCGGGGAATCAGGGGCTGCCGCCCGCGGTCGACGGCTTCGCTGCGGTGCTCGCCGCCGCCGGGAGACCCGAGGTGCTGGCGACCACGGTCCCGCCGGCACTACCGCTTTCCAGCGCCTTCGCCCGGGCGGCGTACAGCGTGCCCGGCGGCGGCTGCCGCGTGAAATAGCTGTCGACGCCCTGCAGCACTGCACGCGCGAGGCTGCGCTGGAACGCCGGGTCGACAAGCCGGCGCTCTTCGTCCGCGTTCGAGATGAAGGCGGTCTCGACCAGCATCGCCGGCATGTCCGAGGTGCGCAGCACCGCGAAATTGGCGCGCTCGATGTTCGGCTTGTGGTTGTAGCCGACCGCCTTCAATCCCGACAGCACCTGCGCGGCCGCGTCTTCGGACGCCTTCATCTGCCCGCTCTGGGTCAGGTCGAGCAGCACCGAGGTCAGGGTGTTGTCGCTCCTGGGCTTGACGCCGCCGATCAGGTCGGACGCATTTTCCTTGTCCGCCAGCCAGCGCGCACGCTGCGACGAAGCGCCGCGCGTCGACAGCACGTAGACCGACGAACCCTTCGCCGAGCGGTTCTCGGCCGCATCCGCATGGATCGAGATGAAGATGTCGGCCTTGGCCTGGCGCGCCAGCTGACCGCGACGATGCAGCGGCAGGAACATGTCGGAATCGCGCGTCAGGAAGGCCTTGAGGCCCGGCGTGGCGTTGACCTGCCGGGCCAGCTCGCGGGCGATGGCGAGGGTGATGTCCTTCTCTCGTTTGCCGGTCGGGCCGATCGCGCCGGGATCCTGCCCGCCGTGACCGGCATCGATCGCGACGATCAGCGGCCGCGTCCCGGCACGCAGATCGCGCAGGCTCTTGCCGGGCGCGAGCGGCTCCGTCGCGGTTGCCACCGTGTCGTCGGGCATCGCCTGCGGCGCGGTGGGGGATGCGGCGACCTGACTGACGGGATTCGCGGGCGCAGCGGACTCCGGCGGAACCGCCGCACCGGCCAGGATCGCGGCAGGCGTGATTTGAGAGGGAGTGAGCTCAGCGGGTGCGTTCGCTGCCGATGGATTCGCGGCAGACGGCGGCACCGACGCAGGGGGCACCGCCGTCGAAGCAGCAGGCACGGCGGTGGTCGACGCGACGGCGACCGCCGGCTTCGCGGGGCCGTCGCCGGGCCATTCCAGCACCAGGCGCGCACCGTCGGCGGCGGTTTCGAGACGCGGCTTGAGCGGCGCGACCGGCGCGGCGAGATCGAAGACGACCCGGGTCACGCCGGGCGCGGGCTGGCCGGTGCGGATCGACTTGACGATGCCCGCCGGCGCGGGGAGGCGGAGATTGCGCGCAGCGGTGTCGGGCAGGTCGACCACGAAGCGCTCGGGCGCCGAGAGGCGCATCGTGCGGAAGGCAGCCTGTGACTGCAGCTGCAGCTCGGCACGGGTACCGGTGGGACCCTCGCTGAGATGCAAACCCTTGATTTCGTTCGCCTGCGCAAGGTTCCAGCACAGCGCCAGCAGGAGCGCGAGTCCCAGGATGATCTGCTGGACGGTGGTCGCCTTCATGCGCATGCCGGCCAGTGAACCACCGGCCATGGAAATTTTCAAGCACTTTTCCCTTAATAATCCGGGACCTGCCTGAACTTCCTGCGCCCGGAGATCAGCTATGCCCCGCAAGCGCCTGCAAGCGACCGAGCCATGCCTGCCCCGCAGGCGTTCCGGCACGCAGTTCAGAGCGCCGGCCCTCGCCCTCGATCGACAAGGCGACCCGAAGATCGGCAGGTGGCAGCGCATCCCCTGCCCGTTCCGGCCATTCGACCAGCCACAGTGCCGCGTCTACATCGTCCAGCCCCAGGAATTCCAGCTCGGCGCCGTCGCCGATGCGGTACAGGTCCAGGTGCAGGGCCTCGCCAGAGGGCAGCGGATAGCGCTCGACCAGGGTGTAGGTCGGGCTGCGGATCGCTCCCTGCACGCCCAGCGCGCGCAACCATGCACGGGCGAGCGTGGACTTGCCGGCGCCGAGATCGCCATGCAGATGCACCACCGCCGGCAGCGGCGCGCTCGCAGCCAGCGCTTCGGCGAAGCGCGCGGTGGCATCGGCATCGGCGAGATGCGTCGAAAACGCACTCATGCGCGCATGCCCGGGTTCGCCAGCGAACGCAAGCGGGCGAACAGATCCGACGGCAGCAGTCCGCGTTCGCCGCCTTCGTGCGCAGCGCAGTCGGCCGCGAGCGCATGCAGCAATGCGCCGCAGGCCGCCGCGTGGAAGGGCGTCGCGCCCTGCGCGATCAGTCCCGCGATGACGCCGGTCAGCACGTCGCCCATGCCGCCGGTGGCCATGCCGGGATTGCCTGCATCGATGAGGATCGGCACCTGCCCGGGCGCCGCGACGACCGTGCCGGCGCCCTTCAACACCACCACGCAATCGAAACGCGTGGCGAGCTGACGTGCATGGCGCAGTCGATCGCTGGCGATGGCATCGGTGGTCGTGCCGAGCAGGCGCGCGGCTTCGCCCGGATGCGGCGTCAGCACGGCGTCGCGCAGCGATTCCGCGTCGCGGCGCGCGATGGCGTTGAGCGCATCGGCATCCAGCACGACGGGTTTGCCCGCATGCATGGCCGTGCACAGCAGCGATGCGCTCCAGTCGCTGTCGCCGAGACCCGGGCCGATCGCGACGACCGTCGCCCTGTCGAGCAGTGCTTGCAGTGCATCGCCGTCGTCCACGCTGCGCACCATCGTTTCGGGACGGCGCGCCAGCAGCACCGGCACGTGCTCGGCGCGCGTCGCGGCGCTGACCAGGCCTGCGCCGACGCGATGCGCGGCTTCGGCGCAGAGCGCGAGCGCGCCGCCGTAGCCGTGGTCGCCACCGATGCAGAGCACATGGCCGAAATGCCCCTTGTGCGCATCGCGTTCGCGCGGCGCGAAGCATCGCGGCAGCGCATCGGTGCATGCGATGCGCGCAGCGGGTTCGAGATCCTCGAAGACGTGATCGGCGAGACCCAGCGCATCGACCACGACCTCGCCCGCGGCCACGCGCCCCCGCCCGGTGTACAGTCCGGGTTTGCCGGCGATGAAGCTCAGCGTGACATCGGCGCGGAGGCTCAGGCCATGATCGTCGCCGGTATCGGCATCCACGCCCGACGGCACGTCGAGCGCGAGCAGCGGCACGCCGCGTTCGCGCGCGTCGCGATTCAGCGCCTGGACCAGATCGGCCGCCGCGCCGCCGAGCGCGCGATGCAGGCCGATGCCGAACAGCGCATCGACCCACAGATCGACCTGCGGCAGCGCGACATCGGCATTGAAGCGATCCACCTGCCCGCCCGTCTGCCGGTAGACCGACTCCGCACGCTGGGCGACACCGGCGTTGCCGCCCTCGCCCAGCCGCAGCACCGACACCTGCCGCCCCGAGCCCAGGGCCAGCGCGGCCAGCACGTAGCCGTCGCCGCCGTTGTTGCCGGGCCCGCAAGCCACGCCGATCTTCTGCGCCTGCGGCCAGCGTTGGAGCAGCAGGCGCCACGCCGCCAGGCCGGCGCGGGCCATGAGGTCGTCCTCGTCGAGGCCGAAGTGCGACATCGCGATGCGCTCGGCGGCGCGGACGGCATCGCCGAGGTAGACCGTCTGCAGGTGCTGGAGGGAAGCGGTGCGCATGTCCGGATTCTATACTTGCTGCGTGGACACCGACGCGCGACCGCCGCACGAGACACCCGACTTCGCCGCGCTGGCGTCGCGCATCCGCGCGCTCGCGGCCGAGGCCGGATTCCAGCGCTGCGGCATTTCGGACATCGCGCTGGAGGAGGACGAGCGCCACCTGCGCGACTGGCTGGACAAGGGCCTGCACGGGTCGATGCGCTGGATGGCCGAGCACGGCGACAAGCGCAGCCGCCCGGCGGAGCTCGTCCCCGGCACGCTGCGGGTGATCTCGGTGGGCCTGGACTACGGCCGCGACCCTGACGAAGCATGGGCTACCCTCGAGGACGGCGAGCGCGCCTACGTCGCGCGCTACGCGCTGGGCCGCGACTACCACAAGCTGATGCGCAACCGGCTGCAGAAGCTCGCCGATCGCGTCGCCGCGGAGATCGGCCCCTTCGGCTTCCGCGTGTTCGTCGATTCCGCGCCGGTGCTGGAGCGGGCACTGGCGAGGAACGCCGGGCTGGGCTGGATCGGCAAGCACACCTGCCTGATCGACAGCGACGGCGGCTCGTGGTTCTTCCTCGGCGAGATCTACGTCGACCTGCCGCTGCCGACGGATCCGCCCGCGACAGCCCACTGCGGCACCTGCACGCGCTGCATCGACATCTGTCCGACGCAGGCCATCGTCGCACCCTACCGGCTGGACGCGCGGCGCTGCATCGCCTACCTCACCATCGAGCACGAGGGCGCGATCGACGAGGACCTGCGTCCGCTGATCGGCAACCGCATCTTCGGCTGCGACGATTGCCAGCTCGTCTGCCCGTGGAACAAGTTCGCGAAGACCACCGACGAACCGGATTTCCGCGCACGCAACCACCTCGACACGGCGACGCTGGCCGACCTGTTCGCCTGGAGCGAGGACGAGTTCCTGCAGCGCACCGAAGGCTCGCCGATCCGGCGCAGCGGCCACGCACGCTGGCTGCGCAACCTCGCCATCGCCCTGGGCAACGCACCGACCACGCCGGAGGTGGTCGCGGCGCTGCATTCGCGACGCGGGATCGCCGATGCGATGGTGCGCGAACACGTCGAATGGGCCCTGCGCCGGCACGGGATCGGCATCGAATCGACATCGAATCCCTGATCGAGCGCCCGATCGCTTGAACGCGCCCGGGGATTGGTTTCTACTCGTCCGCAGGGAACGATCGCGACGCAGGACCTCCCACGGGCGACGCGACCGCCGGACGCATCGCGCATCCGACCGGACATCGGGCATTCCTGTGCGATCGCCCGTCTCACGAACACGCAAGGATTCGCCATGAGCTCGTTCCTGTACGCGCAGATCGCACAGCAGAGGAAGACCGCCGCAGCGGCCGCGCCCGCAACCACCGAGCCGACCATCCGCAGCTTCGCCAAGGCCGCGGACGACGGCAACGAAGATTCAACCCTGGCCAGAACAGGCAGCGTCAGCGGCTACGTCGAGGCGACGGCCGCCCTGGTCCCCACGGAAGTGCTGACGCTGCATGCGCTGATCCTCGGCGCCACAACGCAGACCGTTCCGGCGAGAATGATCGATACCGCGACGAGGGCCGCCATCACCGGCGCACCCGAACCCGACGGCGCGGCATCGGGCACCATCACGATCATCTCCGACGCCGGCACCCTGGAGATCGCTTTCTGGGCATTGGCGCTGATCAGCATGGCGCTGTACCTGGTCCCCAGGCTCTACGCGGCATGGACTGCGGCGAAGACCGCCAGAACCAGTTGGCGTGCGCAGATGGGCGCGGCGGACTGGGCGCGCGCGGCCATCCCACCGCTGGCCTTCACCGCATGGACCATGCTGCAGCGCGCGACCGCGTTCGACGCGACGTTCCCGCATCTCACCGAATCGCAGCGCACGGTGTTCGGCTTGCTGCTCGCCGCCGTGGTGATCGCGGCGGCGGCGTGGCTCGCGTACAAGCCAACGCCGCCGGCGAAGGCTTAGCCGCCCCTGCATGCGCCTCTTTTGCCAAAGGCCGACGCGCGAGGCGCGGCTGGGGGATTTGCGTCTGTCTGCCCGCGCTGCCGCTACCCTGTTTCCCGTTGCAGGTTTCGCGGCAATGGATGCGACTCGTCCACGCGAGCCAGTGCTCGCTTGAATCGACTCGGCTGAAGAAAAGCCGGTGCGGTGAACCGCACCCTATGAACGACGGCGGATCTCGTCGAGCAGCACGCGGGTAACCGGGTCATCTGCGTCGGCATCGCCGCGCAGCGCCGGCAGCAATCGGCTCGCGACCTGTTTGCCGAGCTCCACCCCGAACTGGTCGAAGGCGTTGATGCCCCACAGCACCGACTGCAGGTACACGCTGTGTTCGTACAGGGCGATCAGCGCGCCCAGCGACTCGGGGGTGAGCGCATCGAGCAGCAGCAGCGTGCTCGGGCGGTTGCCTGCATAGAGGCGATGCGGGTCGTCGCTGGCCTGGCCATTGGCGAAGGCTTCGGTCTGCGCCAGGAGATTCGCCAGCAGTGCGGCGTGATTCTCCTCGTGCGCATGATCGGTGCGGATCACGCCGATGAAATCGGCCGGCACCACCTGGGTGCCCTGGTGCAAGGCCTGGAAGAAGCTGTGCTGGGTGTCGGTGCCCGCCCCGCCCCACCACACCGGCACGGTGTCGAGCGACAACGGGCCGCCGTCGAGGCGCACGGACTTGCCAAGGCTTTCCATGACCAGCTGCTGCAGGTAGTTCGGCAGCAGGCGAAGGCGCTCGTCGTAGGGCAGCACCGCGTGCGAACCGGCCTCCAGCGCGTTGCGGTTCCAGATCGCGGTGAGCGCGTGCCACACCGCGAGGTTGTCGCGCAGCGGCGTCGCCAGCGTGTGCGCGTCCATGTCGGCGGCACCGGCGAGCAGGCGCTCGAAGCCGTCCATGCCGATCGCCAGCGCGATCGGGAAACCGACCGCCGACCACAGCGAATAGCGGCCGCCGACCCAGTCCCACATCGGCAGGATGCGGTCCTCGTCGATGCCGAACGCTGCGGCACGCTCGACATTCGCACTGACCGCGTACATGCGGCCACCGTCGCGGGCGGCGTGCGCGCCGAGCCAGTCGCACACGATGCGGCCGTTGAGCAGGGTTTCCTGCGTGCCGAAGGTCTTGGAGATCAGCACGGCGGCGGTGCGCGATGGATCCAGCTTCGACAGCGTGCGCCGGATCGCGTTGCCGTCGACGTTGGAGACGAAATGCACGCGCAGGCCGCCGGCATCGTCGGACAGCGCATCGGCGACCAGGCGTGGCCCGAGGTCGGACCCGCCGATGCCGACGCTGACGACATCGGTCACGTCCGAATCGTGCAGGTGCGCGACCAGCGTCGCCATGCGCGCGCGCACCGCGCGCGCCTGCGCGCTGGCGTCGCGTGCGGCGGCAGCCACCGACAGGTCGCTGCGCAATGCGGTGTGCAGCGCTGCTCTGCCTTCGGTGACGTTCACCTCGTGCCCGTCGAAGAGTCGGGCCAGCGCACCGGTCAGGCCGGCGGATTCGGCGATCGCGAACAGCGTATCGAGCGCATCGCGGTCGTAGCGCTGCCGCGCGAAGCTGGCGTAGAGCGCGCCGCTGCGCAGCGCGAAGTCGCGGGGACGATGGGGGTCGTCCGCGATCAACGCGGACAATGGGCGGTGCTGCAGGCGCCGCGCATGCGCGCGGAGGGTTTCGTAGCTCGATGACGTCATGGGGGATCGGCAACGGCACAGGGGGATTCGCCCCATCATGCCAGATCGAATGCGCAACGGATGCGATGTCCCGCCACTAGACCCAGGCATGTCTCAGTTGTGCGAAACGCGTCTGCAGCGGAGCCGATCGACTGTCGCGAGAAGACATGCGCGGACAGCAGCGGGACAGCAGCGTCTGGATCAGCCGAGCGTGAATTCGAGGTTGTCGATCAGACGCGTGCGCCCCAACCGTGCCGCGATGAGGACCACGCGCGGACCCGGCGCGTCGTCAGGCTCGGACAGATCCGGCAGCCGCACCGCAGCGTAATCGACCGCGAAACCGGCCTGCGCCAGGCGCTGCGCGCCTTCGGCCTCGACATCGGTGCGCGCCACCCCGGCCTGCAGGCGCGTGCGCATGGCCTGCAGGGTGCGATGGATCTCGGCGGCGACCACGCGGTCTTCCGGGGTGAGGTACTGGTTGCGCGAACTCATCGCCAGGCCATCGGGTTCGCGGACGATCTCGCCGCGCAGGAGGGCCAGCGGATACGCCAGGTCGGTGACCATCTGCTGGATCACCGCGACCTGCTGGAAATCCTTCTTGCCGAACGCGGCCACGTCCGGCTGCACCTGGTTGAGCAGGCGCGCGACGACGGTGCAGACGCCGTCGAAATGGCCGGGGCGATGCGCGCCTTCGAGCACGTCGGCCACGCCCGGCACGCGCATGCGCACCGCGAGATCGACGCCGAAGGGATACATGCCTTCCACCGTCGGCAGCCACAGCGCGTCGCAGCCGGCGGCTTCCAGGCCGCTGGTGTCTGCTTCGGGCGTGCGCGGGTAGCGGGTGAAATCCTCGTTCGGGCCGAACTGGGTCGGATTGACGAACACGCTCGAAATCACCCGGTCGGCATGCTTGCGCGCCAGCGCGACCAGCGAATAGTGCCCCGCGTGCAGGTTGCCCATGGTCGGCACGAAGCCGATGCGCAGCCCTTCGCGGCGCCAGCCGAGGATGCAGGCGCGCAGCCGCTGGAGTTCGGTGATGGTTTCGATCATGGACATCGTGTCTCGGGAGGAATGCGTGAAAGACGGGCGACGCGGCCTCATCCAGCGAGGATGCGGATCCAGTCCGCGCGGACCCAGCCCCAGCCGCAGGGGCCGCGATAGGCGCGTGGCGTGGGCAGCGCGCGCGACACGCCACAATCGGCGGCGTCCTGGCCCTTGCGCGGATGGACGACGGACAGCCAGATGCCATCGGCGGTGCTGCCGCAGACGAAGACGCCAGCGCGCTCGCGGAGGCGATCGCGCATGGCGAAGGCCACGCCCGGGCCGGCGCGCACGGCGAGAAAACCGTCACCCTTCGGATTCAGGCCGTGCACTTCGGCCCAGGCGCCGCAGGCGTCGAGGTCCGGCTGTTCGCCGACGATCACGGGGACTTCGCGAGGCGGCGCCGCGGACGCTGCCGCGAGCGGCAGACACATCGCCAGAGCGAAGGCGGCCGCGCGCAGGATCATTGGTAGGCGTGTTCCGGACCGGGGAACGAACCGTCTCGGACCGCGTCGCAGTACGCGCGCACCGCACCGGCCACCGAGCCGCCGTCGACGAGGAAGTCCTTCACGAACTTCGGACGCCGGTGGCCGTTGTCGAGGCCGAGGAAATCGTGCAGCACCAGCACCTGGCCGTCGCAGTGCGGGCCGGCACCGATGCCGATGGTCGGGATCGGGCTGGCGGCAGTGACCGCCTGCGCCAGTGCCGAGGGCACGCATTCGAGGACGAGCAGCGAAGCCCCGGCCTCGGCCACGGCCAGCGCGTCCTCGCGCAGCTTGGCGGCGGCGCGTTCCTCGCGTCCCTGCACCTTGAAGCCGCCGAAGCGCAGCACCGACTGCGGGGTCAGGCCGAGATGGCCGGCGACGGGGATATCCCGCTCGACCAGGTAGCGGATCGCATCGAGCTTGTGCGGGCCGGCGCCTTCGAGCTTGACCATCTGCGCACCGGCCTGGAGCAGGCGGGTGGCGGCATCGAGGGCGCGTTCCGGCGTGGCATCGGCCTGGAACGGCAGGTCGGCGATCAGCAGCGCGCGCTGCAGCCCGCTGGCCACGGCGGCGGTGTGATAGGCGATGTCGTCGACGGTGACCGGCAAGGTGGAGCCGTGGCCCTTGACCACCATGCCGAGCGAGTCGCCGACGAGAATCAGGTCGGCGCCGTTGCGGTCCAGCACTCGCGCGAACACCGCGTCGTAGGCGGTGAGCATCGCGAGCTTGCGTCCCGCGCGCCTGGCATCGGCCAGGGCGGGCACCGTCCAGGGCTTGTCTTCTTGGGTGGCCATGCGAATCTCGGGAGTTGGCCGGGGAATGAAGAGGCCGGGCCGCCAAGCGTAACAGGTCGCACCGACGGGTTGCCGCGGTATACGGCTCTAACGATCGGACAGCGCCTGGATACCGCTGCGATCGACCCGCGCGAGCGCGGCACGGGCGCTGCCCTGCCCGGGGATGTCGATGTCGTCGACCAGTTCGAGCAGCGGCACGAGGGCGAAGGCGCGCTCGTGCAGATGCGGATGCGGCAGGGTCAGGCCCGGGGTGGCCAGGCTGAGCGGGCCGTACAGCAGGATGTCGAGGTCGAGCGTGCGCGGCCCCCAGCGCATCTGCGTGTCGCTGCCACGCTGGCGGCCGAACTCGCGCTCGATGCCGAGCAGTTCGTCGAGCAGCGGCTTCGGTGGCAGCGCGGTCTCGATGGCGACCACGGCATTGACGAAATCGGCCTGGTCGCGTTCGCCCCAGGCCGGGGTGCGATAGAAGCGCGAGGCCCCGAGGAAGCGGCTGCGCGGCACGGTCATCAGGCGATGCACGGCGGAGCGCAGCGTGGCGACCGGGTCGCCGAGGTTGCCGCCAAGGCCGATGAAGGCCAGGACCGGGGGGCTGTTGCGTGTGGACATCGACGGACGTTCCGCGGCTTCAGAGACCAGTGGACGCCGGCCGGCGCCGACGCCGACGGCGCGTCTTGCGCCCCTCGCCCCCGTCCTCGTCCGTCTCGGCATCGACCTCGGCGCGGACGGCACTCACCGCCAGGGCGTGATCCGGATCGCGCTGGGCCTCCGCCCAGAACGCGATGTCGGCGGCGTGGCCATCGGATGCCGACTGGCGCAGCAGCAGGAAGTCGTAGGCGGCGCGGAAGCGTGGATGGGCCAGCAGGCGCACCACCCGCTTGCGCTGCCGCAGCGAGAACCGCGACTGCAGCAGCCAGATTTCCTGCATCGGCAGCGAGAACCGGCGCGGCAGGGCCACGGTATCGACCTGGTGCAGGGTGACGCGGTCGGCGGCACGGCGCTCGGCGTCGGCCACCTGCACGCCCTGCGCCTGCAGCATCGCCAGGGTGCGGCAATAGGCCGGCCACAGCAGCAGCGCGAACAGGAACGCGGGGGACACCGGCTCGTCGGCGGCGATCCGTGCGTCGGTGGCGCGCAGGCCCTCGATCAACATGCGCCGCAAGGCACCGCTGCGGTTCGAGGCCAGCGCGCGCGCGGTCTCGGGGAACAGCCCTGGCAGCAGGCCGTGGGCCTCGAGACCGAGAAAACTCGCCTCGGCGTGGCCGGACAGGAACAGCTTCAGGCATTCCTCGAACAGGCGCGCGGCCGCAGCCTCCTGCAGCAGGGGCGCCAGCCGCGGGATCAGCTCGGCGCTGGCCGGATCGATGGTGAAGCGCAGCTTGGCCGCCAGCCGGACCGCGCGCAGCATGCGCACCGGATCCTCGCGATAGCGGGTCTCGGGATCGCCGATGAGCTTGAGCACGCGGTTGCGCACGTCCTCGAAGCCGCCGGTGTAATCGCGCACCGAAAAATCGGCGATCGCGTAGTACAGCGCGTTCGCGGTGAAGTCGCGGCGGATCGCGTCGTCCTCGATGGTGCCGTAGACGTTGTCGCGCAGGACGCGGCCGTCCTCACCGGTTTCGCGGTCTCCACTGCCGTCGTCGATGTTGGCGCGGAAGGTGGCGACCTCGATGATCTCGCGGCCGTAGACCACGTGGGCCAGGCGGAAGCGACGGCCGATCAGCCGGCAGTTCCGGAACAGGTGCTTGACCTGTTCGGGCGTCGCGTCGGTGGCGACGTCGAAATCCTTGGGGTGCTCGCCCAGCAGCAGGTCGCGGACCGCGCCGCCGACGAGGTAGGCGCCATAGCCGGCCTCGTGCAGCCGGTACAGCACGCGCAGGGCGCTGGGGCTGATGTCTTTGCGCGAGATCTCGTGCTGATCCCGGGGAATGGTCAGCGGCTCGGCCGGCAGGAAAATCGGTGAGGTCATCGAAACGGAGGCGATACGGGCCGAGGAGTTTGTGGGAGGCGATGGACCGGCTATACTAGCAGCCTGCCGGCATCCCACACCCCTCCTCGCCCTCCAAGCGACCGGGTCGAAGGATGCAGGCCGACGAATCCAGTGCTGCGATCGCGCCGATCAGGCGATCGTGCCCAAGCTCTGCTCCCTTCGTCTAGAGGCCTAGGACGTGGCCCTCTCAAGGCTAAAACACGGGTTCGAATCCCGTAGGGAGCGCCAAACAAAAGCCCATGCGCAAGCATGGGCTTTTCGTTTTGCGCGACCGGAGGGTTCGAACCCCGGGTTCGACAGGTTCGCCCGGAGCGAACCTGCACAGCCGAAGGCTGCCCGGAGGGCGCGGCACAAGGATGTGCCGCGTCCATCCCGTAGGGGTGAGCGGTCGCGCTTGCGGACCATGGGTCCGCGCGAACGCGAACGCCCTCGCGGCAGCGCGAGGGCCGGACGCGCCAAACAAAAGCCCATGCGCAAGCATGGGCTTTTCGTTTTGCGCGACCGGAGGGTTCGAACCCCGGGTTCGACAGGTTCGCCCATCCTGGCCGGCTTCGCCTGTCGGCCGGCAGCCTTTACACTAGCCGGACATCGTTGCCAGGGTCGGACCCCATGCCTTTCGTCGTCACCGAAAACTGCATCAAGTGCAAGTACACCGACTGTGTCGAAGTCTGCCCGGTCGACTGCTTCCACGAAGGGCCGAATTTCCTGGTGATCGATCCGGACGAGTGCATCGACTGCACGCTGTGCGAGCCGGAATGCCCGATCAACGCGATCTACCCCGAAGACGACGTGCCGGCCGGCCAGGAGGCGTTCGTCGCGCTCAACCGCGAGCTCTCGGCGGCATGGCCGGTGATCACCGCGCGCAAGGAACCGCTGGCGGATGCCAAGGACTGGGAAGGCAAGCCCGACAAGCTGCCCCTGCTCGAACGCTGATACCTCAGGCTTGATGCGCGAGCGCTGAGGCTCCGGGCGGCGGGGCCGATGCCCGCGCCGCCCTGCCCGCCTCAGCGGGCGATGACCTGCCGCGGCGAGAAGTCCACGCGGCGCCGCTCGCGGATGCGATCGCGCTCGAAGCCCCCCTCCACCAGTTCGTAGCCGAGCAGCGCGAACACGCGCTCGCCGATGAAGATCGGCCGCGCATTGCCGTACCAGTCGACGCAGCTGGCCTTGCAGTCGTCGGCCAGCGTCCCGCCCGGCTTCGCCTTCAGCTGCCCTGCTTCGCTCAGTTGCAGCGCACGGTTGTACAGGTAGAACACCGACGCCCCCGACGCATCTCCGCCCCCGCCGAGCACCGGCAACCCGACGACGCCGGACTGCGCCCCCGTCGGCCGGTAGAAGAAACCGTGCGTGCGCTGCTCGCCCTGGCTGGCCTGCGGCAGGACATAGCGACCTGCGGTTTCGGCGGTACGGCCCAGGCGCAGGCTGGTGAACACCAGGTCGTTGTCGGACCGGCCGATGACGATGCCGTCGCTGCCCAGCGCTTCGAAGCGCTCGGCGGCATGGCCGATGGTCACCGCGGCGAAGGGTTCGCGGCTCGCATAGCGGACGGCATGGATGTTGTCGCTCATCGCGATGCCGCGCCAGCTGCGGCCGGCACCGACCAGCAGCCAGTCGCCGACGAAACGGTTCTGCACCGCGCCGCCGCCGGCATCGAAACCCGTCACCGACCGGTAGTGCGCCGCCTTCGCGACCATGCGCCCGTCGCCGAACATCGACAGCGGCACCCGCATCAGCGCGAGTTGTCCGGCGTCGCCTTCCGGCGCCCACATCCACTGGCCATTGGCGCGGCTGCCGACGAGCACGTTGAGGAAACCGTCGCGCTGCAGGAACGACAACTGGTCGATCGGCGCGCCTTCCGCCCGCATCGCCGACGGCGGGCGGCCGTCCAGCGGGATGCGGAAGACTTCGGACAAGGCCGGTTTGCGCGGATCGCGGGACCACGGCGTGGTCCAGACGAACGCCGCATCCTCGGAGACGTGGAACACCTGCCCGGGCGCGCCGAACACGGCCGTGGCGCGGCACTGCATGTCCGCCTTCGCCAGATCGCACACGGTCACGGTGTGCAGGGCGATACCGGACCGCGCGTCGAGCTTGCCGTAGCCGCGGTAGATCCGCTTCGCGTCCAGGATGCGCGCGAAGCCCCTGGCATCGGTGCCGCGCTGCCAGCGACGGAGGGCCGGCAGGCTGTCGGTGTAGTCGCCATGCAGATTGAGGAACAGGGGCGCGTAGAAGATCAGCTTGTCGCCGATCAGGCGGCTGGCGTAGTTGCGCGACGAATAGTAGTCGTTGCTGCGCAGGTGGTAGGTGGCGCGGTATTTCAGGCCGCCGCTGGCGTCGAGATCGAACAGGCCGATCTCGGTGCCGCCGCGCTGGTAGCTGTAGCCGATGACGACGATGGTGTCGCCACTGACCAGCATCTCGTCGTACCACGCCCCGGAGGGATCGATGTCGGGACCGAAGGCATCGAGGCTGGCGATGGGCTTGAGCGCGTCCCCGCCGATGCGGATGGTGAACAGGCGGCCCCGGCGCAGGACGACGAGGTGATCGCCGCGCCGCTTGACGATGCCGCCTTCGTCGACGCCCGCGACCTGGGTGTTGGTGATCGACTCTTCCTTCGCCGCCGCGCCGGCCGAGGGAGCCGCCGCTTCGGCCGCAGGCGCGGCTGCCATGGGTGCCGGCGGCGGCGCCGCAGGCGGCGGAGGCGGCTCGCGGCGCCGGCGCTCGCGCTCTTCACGGCGCAGCCGTTCGAGTTCGGCCTTCAACGCTGCCTCGCTGCTGAAAGCGCGCAGGGTCGCCCCCTGCGCAGCCCCCGTGTCCGTTGCGGCTTTCGGCGCCGGTGCGCTGCCCGACCAGGCGACCGCCCCGGCCATCGGCAACGCCAGCAACAGCCCCCACCCCATCATGCGTCGACCGTTCATGCGTGTTCCATTCCGTCAGGCGGCGCGCTTGCCGCGTTCGGGCACGATAACGGATCGATCGCGCGGCCGGGGTTGCGCGGCGCACAGACAGGAAGGACCGGCGATGCCGGCCCTTCCTCGTGTCGCGGCGCATCCGACGTTCGCCGGCAGGCAGCCGGCGGACGTCGTGCGACAGATCAATGGACCATGTCGAGCGGCTGGAACTGGATCGCCTGCAGCAGGCCGGTGGTCTGGCAGGTGCTGTTCATCAGGTTCGCCAGGTCCTGCTGCCGGCGCAGGAGGTCGCCGAAGCTGCGCTGCGGGACGCCGTTGATCGGATCGTTCTTCGGGAACGTGGTCGGCAGGGCGAGGTTGCCGGTGCCGATCAGGAACTTCGACAGGCGGCTCTGCGCGCCCGGCAGACGCACGTCGATGTGCACGAAGTTCGTCTCCGGGCCGTTCGCCGGCGGGAAGGCCACGAACGGATTGCCGTTGGCTCGGCTCTCGCCGCCATGGCAGGCACTGCAGGTCTCCAGGGAGACGCGGTGCCGGTCGGCGTTGGTGGCGCCGGCCGCGTTCCAGACCGCGCCGTCCGCGATCGAGAAGTTGAAGTTCGAGCCGGTCAGGAACGGTGACCCGAGGTAGCTCGCCGGCACGCTGGTCAGGCCCGAGTTCATGTAGCTCGCGAGTTGGCCCGTGTTGTTGCGCGTGTGATGCGGCGTGTTCTTTGTCGACACGATGTTGAGCATCGTCGCGACCGGCGTGCGTCCCGGCAACACGAATTCGCGCAGCTCCCAGAGCGGATTGAGGGCGTTCTCGTTGGTGCGGATCTGGTTGAGCGCGCTGCGGTTGGGCTTGTTCGGCGCGGCGTTCGCGGTCGTGAACTGGTCGGTGATCGCCTGCAGCGCGGGATTGAATGCGGCGCTCCCGAGGGCGATGTTGCCGAGGTTGACCCATTGCTGGCCGTAATTCTTGACGTTGGTGCAGCCGCTGATCGGCACGCCGTATTCGAAGATCACCAGGAACGGCGTGGTCGAACACCCTCCACTTGCGTTGCGGTTGACCACGCCGAACACGAAACGGCCCTCGCCCGCCGAACCGCCGCCGTAGACCGTGTTGCCGCGCAGGTCGACGCGATTGACGATGGCGAGCAGGCGGAACGGCGAGCGGTTGAGGTCGAGCTTGCCGCCGATCCGCGGCCAGGTGTTGAGCACCAGCGGGCCGATGTTCGGGCGCGCCGGCACCGGGAAGGTGTTGATGGTGTGGTTGGCGTTCCAGCTCTGCAGCCAGTTCTCGGTGAACACCGCCGGATCGATGCCGGTGAACGGCTGGTTCGCCATGTTCGTCATCAGCGTCTTGAAGGTCCAGGCGCCGTTGGGATTGCCGGTGTTGTTGCAGATGTCGAAGGTGCGCGTCGGGTCGTTGACCACGGACACGTCGGTGATCATCAGCTCGCGGCGCGGATCGACCGCGGATGCGGGCATCGCCAGGGCGACCCGCGGGATACGGAACGGCGTGGAGGTCAGGCGCGCGCGCTCGATGACCTGCGGATCGATGAACGCGAACTTCTCTTCGCCGAGGAATTCGCGGCCGGCGAACGCGGCCTCGCCGGTCGCGCGGGTTTCGGCGATCAGGCCCTGCCGGGCCTTCTGCTCGCGCACGAATCCGTCGAAATCGAAGCGCACCATGCCGTTGAACACGGACTTGTCGGAGGCATCGCGCTTGAAGGTGAAGATGTCCTTGTCGACCACGAGCGACAAGGTGTCGGGAAGCTGTGCGTCGTCGATGAAACGGACGGTCAGAAGCGCGTTGCCCTCCGGATCGCCCAGGCTTTCGAGCGGCGTGAGCAGCATGTCCTCGACCGGAGGCAGCCGCGGCGCGGGCGTTTCGTCGGGAACGTCGGCGAAGGTCCCGGGTCGGCCGGCGAGCGCGGCGCCCGAAAGCGCTGGCGATGCCGTGTCGAAGGACGTGATCCGGGCTTCGAGCCCCTGATCGGTGACCTTGGCGCTCTGGACGCCGGGCAGATCGCACGCGGCGAGGCCGAAGGTCAGCATGAAGGCGGTCAATGGCGTCCACCAGCGCCGGCTCGCCGACGCAGTGATCGTGCTGGTACGCATGAGACTCACTCCTTGTGATGGTTGGGTGGCATCACCCGCGCGGGACGCACGTCGCCAACCGGGCATCCGTGCCGTTCCGCGTCGAATCCCCTGCGACGCGATCCCACGCTTCCTGCGCGGATGCCTTGCGGCCTGGACACCGGTCGCAGGGACGGCCGGTGCCATGTCCGAGCATACGCAAAGGGCCGGCAGTGCCGGCCCTTCGCTCGATCGATTCTCTGGATCGACCCGATTCACCGGGTCGATCATTCGCCGTGGTTCAGGCGCGACGGTCGCGACGCTCGCCGTTGCGGGCCTGTCCCTGCCCGCGCTGGCCGCCCTGCTTCTGCCCGGTGTGGGCGTGGGCGTGGGCGCCGCGATCGGCCGGACGGCCGTGGGCACGGTTGCCCGGCTTTCGCGGCGGACGCTGGCCGCCCGGACGCTCGCCACCGGCACGCTGGCCACCCGGGCGACCGGCGCCCGGCGCATTGCCGTCCAGGCGGATCGGACGGCTCGGCTCGAAACCGTCGACGGCTTCCAGCGCGATGTCCGACTTCAGCAGGCGCTGGATCTGGCGCAGGAGCGGGGCTTCGTCCGGCGACACCAGCGACAGCGCCTCGCCCTGCGCGCCGTTGCGGCCGGTACGGCCGATGCGGTGCACGTAGTCCTCGGCGACCATCGGCAGGTCGTGGTTGATGACCAGCGGCAGGTTCGGGATGTCGAGGCCGCGTGCGGCCACGTCGGTCGCGACGAGAATGCGCGCCTTGCCCGACTTGAACGCATTGAGCGCCTTCTGGCGGGCGGCCTGGCTCTTGTTGCCGTGAATCGCCAGCGCCGGCAGGCCTGCGGCTTCGAGCTGTTCGGCCAGGCGATTGCAGCCGTGCTTGGTCTTGCCGAAGATCAGCACCTGTTCGGTGTGGCGCGCGGTCAGGATGTCGATCAGCAGGTCGCGCTTGCGCGAGCCGTCGACCGGATGCGCGCGATGCTGGATGGTCGCGGCGATGGTGTTCTGCGTCGCCACCTGCACCTGGCGCGGATCGCGCATGAATTCCAGTGCGAGCTGCTTGATCTGCGCTTCGAAGGTCGCCGAGAACAGCAGCGTCTGGCGGTCGGCCGGCACGCGCGCGAGGATGCGCTTGATCGCCGGCAGGAAACCCATGTCGAGCATGCGGTCGGCTTCGTCGAGGATCAGCACTTCGATGCCGTCGAGCTTGGCGCTGCCCTGCTGCATGTGGTCGATCAGGCGGCCGGGCGTGGCGACGAGGATGTCGACGCCGCGGCGCAGGTTGTCGACCTGCGGACCCATGCCGGCGCCACCGAAGATGGTGGTGACGTTGAGGCGGATGTACTTGCTGTAGCTGCGCAGGCTGTCGGCGACCTGCACCGCGAGTTCGCGGGTGGGCACCAGGATCAGCGCGCGCGGCTTGCGTGGGCCGGCGGCCGGCTTGTTGCCTTCGGACAGGCGCTGCAGCAGCGGCAGGCCGAAGGCCGCGGTCTTGCCGGTGCCGGTCTGGGCGCCGCCGAGGACGTCGTGGCCGGCGAGAACCAGCGGGATGGCCTCGGCCTGGATCGGCGTGGGCGTGGTGTAGGCGTTGTCGGCGAGCGCGCGCAGCAACGCGGGCGAAAGCCCGAGGGATTCGAAAGACATGTGTGGAACTCCGGTGGTGCCGCGCCGGCAGCGAAGCGCTGCTTCGGGCGCGAAGCGTTACTCGGAGCTTTCCAACCGCGCTGCGAGCAAGATCTTTGGACGGTGCGCCCGTTGGCAGACCGTGTTCGGCGCGACGAAAGACGTGCGGAGAAGCCGAGCCAGGTCGCGGAGACGGACCTGGCCGCGGCGGCTGTCGTGGGAAAACGGACCAGCCGTGCGCGAAACGGGGCGGATGATACCCGAAAATCCGCCCCGACGACAGCAAATCCTTGTCCGGCCGGGAATTTCCGACCGGAGGCGTCCATCCGGGATCAGGTCAGACGTCCAGTGCCAGCCCGGGCCGCGCCAGCACCACCTGGATGCCATGGGCCTCGCCGAGTTCGCCGGCCAGCGCTTCGCGGGCCTTGTCCTCGCCATGCACCAGGGCCAGCGGCGGGTGGCCCTGAAAATGCCCGTACCAGTCCATGAGTCCGCGCTGGTCGGTGTGCGCGGACAGGCCGCCGACGGTGTGGACCTGCCCGTTCACGCGCACATCGCGGCCATGGATCCGCACCCACTTCGCGCCATCGACGATGCGTCGGCCCAGCGTGCCCTGGGCCTGGTAGCCGACGAAGACCATGTGCGTCTGCCGCTTGTGCAGGCGGTGCCGCATGTGGTGCAGGATGCGGCCGGCGTTGGCCATGCCCGATCCGGCGATCACGATCGCGCCGGATTCGATGCGATTGATCGCCATCGAATCCTCCTGGCTTTCGGAAATGCGCAGGTTCGGCAGGGTGAAGGGATTGGGACGCTCGCGCCAGATCTGCCTGGCGTCGTCGTCGAACAACCCGCGATGACGGCCGTAGACATCCGTGACCTTGGCCGCCATCGGACTGTCGAGGAAGATCTTCCAGCGCGACATCCTCCATTCGTCCCAGTAGCGGGCGAACCAGTACAGCAGTTCCTGGGTGCGTCCCACCGCGAACGCCGGCACCAGGACCGTGCCTCCGCGCCGCCAGGCATCGTCGAGGATGCCTTCGAGTTCGACGATGGTCTCGGCACGGTCGCGATGCAGGCGGTCGCCGTAGGTCGACTCCATCAGCACCAGGTCGGCCTCGGCGATCGTCGCCGGATCGCGGAGGATGGGCGTGCCGTGCGGGCCGAGGTCGCCGGAGAACACCAGCTTGCGCCCGTCGGCCCACAGCTCGACGATCGAGGATCCGAGGATGTGGCCGGCATCGCGGAACGACAGCTCGACCCCCGGCAGCACTTCGCTGCGCTCGTCGTAAGGCAAGGGACGTACACGATGCAGCACCTTGCGCACATCGTCCTTCGTGTACAGCGGCACCGCTTCCGGCTGGCCGCGCTGGCGCCGCCGATTGGCACGCATCGCCTCGCCCTCGGCGATGCCCGCCGCGTCCAGCAGCATGATCGGCATCAGGTCGGCGGTGGCCTTCTGCGCATAGATCGGCCCGCGGAAGCCGCGCTTCACGAGCAGCGGCACGCGACCGATGTGGTCGATATGCGCATGGCTGAGCACCAGGGCATCCAGTGCCGGAGGCTCGAAGGGGAATGCGTCCGCATTGCGCGCCTCCGCTTCGGGACTGCCCTGGATCATGCCGCAGTCCAGCAGCAGCCGATGGCCGGCCGCCTCGACTTCGTGCAGCGAACCGGTCACCTCGCCGGCCGCGCCGTGGAATGTCACGCGCATGGTGCGCTCCGTTTTCGATGAGTGCGGACACAATGGCCGAAGCGCTGGTGACCGACAAGGGGAAGGCCCGCTTGCGCGGGCCTTCCGGAAGGATCAATCGCAACGGAACTCCAGGCCCGGCCCGTCTCGGGCCGGGACCATGCGTCATCCCGTCACGTGCGACGCGCGCGGCAGCAGGTCCGCGAGGCCCGCAGGCTCGCCGAACTGGCGGAGTTGTTCTGCGCCGAGCAGGTACCGCCGGAGAAATAGACGAAGGGCATCTGCCAGGTCGACGATTGGCAGTTGGTCGAAGTCTGTGTGTAGCCCGCCGCACAGCTCGGCGCGGTGGCGTTGGCGGTGGCACCCGCTGCCACAGTCAGCACGGTCTGCGTCGTTTCGCTGCATTCGAACACCAGCGGACCCGGGTTGATGAAGTAACCAACGATGTCGGCCACCAGGTGGGTCTGGGCGAAGGTATAGACGCTCAACTCGTTCGCCGATGCCCCCTGGTCGAGCCTGACGACGGCAAAGTTGCCACGGATATCGCCGGCAGTGTAATTCACGGTCGCCGCCAGGGGCTGCGTACCGCCAAAGGGAAATGCGGTGATGTAGCCGGCGGCGCTTGGCGTGACCACCGTGAAATTGATCGCCGCTGCGGCGAACGAACCGGCGGCGCCCGCGCCACCGCAGTTGCTGGCGTCGCCGCCCTGGAAGCTGTAGTTGCTCACGGCGGTGACATCGAAGCTGCGCACGGAGTTCGCCGCGATCTGCCCGCCGGCGATGCGGGTGTCGATGATGCGGCAGGGCGTGATCGGAACGAAGACGAGGTCCTTGTCGGCATCGCCCAGCACCTTGTCGCCCGCGGACGTGAGCATGGCGGTCTTCTGAGTGCCGCTGCCGGCGCTCGGGGTACCCAGCAGCAGGCTGTTCATCTGGCCGAAATGCCTGGCCTCCGCTGCAAGACGCAGTGATTCAAGCGGAGCATTGGCGAACACCGGTCCCATTTCGCGCGCCCAGCGATTCACGTCGCTGCGATAGGCCTCTTGTACGTGATTGCCCCATTTCATGACGATCTGGTGGACGAGCTGGCCGCGCTCGCTGCGCGGCTTGCCTTCGGCGGCGGCAGCGTTCGTGCAGAGCGAAAGCGCGGACACCGCCATGCAGACGCTGGCAGCGAACAATACGGATTTCTTCATCTTGGAACCCTCGGCGAGGTGGGGACGGATGGTTGCGGAGCGTGCGGCTGGCAGCGATCTCCTGTCCCGATCAACGCGGCCACGCGCCCCGACAGGACAATCGTCGCAATCGCAGCGTGACCTTCGACACCCGCCGCCCGGACAGGTCCGGAGTAGAGTCGGCGGTCGCCCGCCATCGGCAGGCTGCGCACCACCACCGTTCCGACACCCCGGAGATCGTTCGTGAAATCCATCGCCCTGCCCCTCAAACCGCGCCTGCTGGTGCTGACGCTCGCGGTCGCCACCGCGCTGACCGCCTGCAACAGGGAGGCCGCCGGCCCCGAGTCCGCCACCGCTCCGGCCAAGACCGCCCCGGCCGTGACCCTGGACGAAAGCAAGCTGCCGCCGGTCAACCGCTTCCTGGCCAGCGACCTCGACGCCGGCAAGAACGCCTGCGTCGACTTCGGCGGCTTCGTCAACGGCAAGTGGCTGGCCGCGAATCCGATCCCGGGCGACCGCACCTCCTGGGGCGCGTTCGAGATGCTGGACGAACGGTCCACCGGCGTGCAGCGCCAGCTGGCCGAGCAGGCCGCGGCGATGCAGGGCGCGACCGGCGTCGAGAAGATCGTCGGCGACCTGTGGGCCACCGGCATGGACGAGGCGAAGATCAATGCCCAGGGCATCGCCCCCCTCAAGGACCGCCTCGACGCCATCGATGCCCTCACCGACGGCGCATCGGTCGCCGAGCACCTGCGCAAGAGCTTCTCGCGCGGCGAGCAGGCCGTGTTCGGCTTCGGCCCGAACGCGGACTTCAAGGACTCGTCGATGAACATCGCCTACGCCGTCCAGTCCGGCCTCGGCCTGCCCGACAAGGCCTACTACTTCGACGCCGACAAGAAGAAGGATCTCGCCGCCTACGAACGGCACATCGCCAGGGTGCTGGAACTGTCCGGCGTTGCCGCCGCGGACGCCGCGAAGCAGGCGAAGGACGTGATCGCGTTCGAGACCCGTCTGGCCAAGGTGACGAAGTCGAGCGAGGAACTGTCGCGCGATGTGAAGCTGTACTACAACCCGGTGACGATCGCGGACGCCGACAAGGCCACGCCGAACTTCCCGTGGAGCAGGTTCTTCGAGGCGCAGGGCATCGCCGCGCCGCAGATGTTCTCGCTGGCCATGCCCGAGTTCCACAAGGAATTCGACAGGATGCTGGCCGACACGCCGGTCGCGGCCTGGAAGGGTTACCTGCGCTTCCACACCGTCGACGGCGCCTCGCCGTACCTGGGCGACGCGTTCGCCAACGAACACTTCAACTTCTATCGCGCCGAGTTGCGCGGCCAGAAGGAACAGAAGCCGCGCTGGAAGCGCGTGCTCGACACCATCGAAGGCCAGAGCGGCGAAGCCCTGGGCCAGTTGTACGTGCAAGTGGCCTTCCCGCCGGAATCGAAGGCGCGCATGGAACAACTGGTGAAGAACCTGCGCGCAGCGCTGAAGCCGCGCCTGGAGAACCTCGCGTGGATGACGCCCGAGACCAAGAAGAAGGCGCTGGAGAAGTGGGCCACGTTCACGCCGAAGATCGGCTACCCCGACAAGTGGCGCGACTGGACCGGCCTGGACACCTCGCGGGACAGCTACATCGGCAACGTGCTGGCCGCGAACGAGTTCAACTACAAGTGGAACCTCGGCAAGATCGGCAAGCCGGTCGACCGCACCGAATGGGGCATGAGTCCGCAGACGGTCAACGCCTACTACAACCCGCAGCTCAACGAGATCGTGTTCCCGGCCGCCATCCTGCAGCCGCCGTTCTTCGACGCCAAGGCCGACGACGCCCTGAACTACGGCGGCATCGGCGCGGTGATCGGCCATGAAATGATCCACGGCTACGACGATCAGGGCAGCCGCTTCGGCGCCGACGGCAATTTCATGGAAGAGCCGGGCTGGTGGACACAGCAGGACTTCGCGGCCTTCCAGGGTCTGAGCGGCAAGCTCATCGCGCAGTTCAATGCCTACGAGGCCGCGCCGGGCAGGCACGTCAACGGCAAGCTGACGCTGGGCGAGAACATCGCCGACCTTGGCGGCCTGGCGGTGGCCTACGACGCCTTCAAGCGCGCCACCGAAGGCCAGGAGGACGCGATGGTCGAGGGCCTGCCGCGCGAGCAGCGCTTCTTCCTGAACTGGGGCACGGTCTGGCGCCGCAACTTCACCGACAAGGAACTGGCGACGCGCCTGGTGACCGACTCGCACGCGCCAGCGAACTTCCGCGCGGTCGGCGCGCCCTCGAACCATCCGGCGTTCGCCGAAGCCTTCGCCTGCAAGGCCGGCGACCCGATGGTGCGCGACGGCGAGAACCGCATCGCGATCTGGTAAGCGCGACCCAGCGTGACTGGCGCAGGCCCGGGGCGACCCGGGCCTGCGTCGTTTCGGCGACCGGCGTGCATCCGGCCGAGCGCACGGGCCGTAGAGCCCGCCATGAACGACCTCCTCGAACTGCCGCATCCCCGGCATGCCTCCGATGACGACATGGCGGCCGACGACGCGCGCGCCCCCCTCATCGACAACCCGCTCATCGACAACCCGCGCGGCGGTCACGGAACCCGTGATCGCGGGTTGCCGCCCGCCGCATTCTCCGCGAACATCGGCCCGTGCCCGTCCGCGGCGCCCCGCACCTCCACCCACCAAGGACCCCGGATGCCCGAACTCCGCCCGAGCCCCCATCTGCAGGACGATCTTCAGGACATCCGAGGACTGGACACGCTGCTGCGCGACATCGCCGACGGCAGCCGCAACGCCTTCGAGACCCTCTACCGCGCCACCTCCTCCCGCCTGTTCGGCATCTGCCTGCGGGTGCTGGGCGATCGTGCCGAGGCCGAGGACGTGGTCCAGGAGGTCTACACCACCATCTGGCACAAGGCGCACCAGTTCGACGCCGAACGCGCCAGCGCGATGGCCTGGCTGTCGATGATCGCGCGCAACCGCGCCATCGACCGCCTGCGCGCCGCGCCCGCGCGCGGCACGCTGGCGCCGATGGAATGGGCCGACGACGTGCCCGACGCGGGCGCCACGCCGCTGCAGAGCGCGATGTCCGACGACGACCGCTCGCGCCTGGAAGCCTGCATGCGCCAGCTCGACGCACGCCGCCAGGCCCTGATCCGCGCCGCGTTCTTCGAAGGTTCGACCTACGAGGAACTCGCACGGCGCATCTCGTCTCCGCTGGGCTCG
The DNA here is from genome assembly GCA_019634715.1 of Lysobacter sp. Taxonomy (GTDB): domain Bacteria; phylum Pseudomonadota; class Gammaproteobacteria; order Xanthomonadales; family Xanthomonadaceae; genus Lysobacter_I. The sequence goes on along the minus strand of JAHCAU010000021.1, from coordinate 25,646 downwards.
GTGAAGAGCTGGATCCGCCGCGGCCTGCTGCAACTGCGGGGGTGCCTGGAGGCATGAACATCGAACACATCGACGATCGCGATTTCGAAGGCCCCGAGCCGCCGTCGGCCGACATCTTCGCCGGCGAATACGTGCTCGGCGTGCTCGACGCCACGCAGCGCCGGGAAGCGCAGGCGCGGATCGAACAGGATCCCGGCTTCGCCCGGCTGGTCGCCGACTGGGAACGGCGCCTGGCGCCGCTGCTGGCCGAATTCGGAGGCGCCGAGATCCCGCCGCATCTGTGGCCACGCATCCGCAGCCAGTTGGGCTGGCCCGCGGTGGGCGACGGCAGTGCATCGGCTGCACCGCCCAAGGCCAGCCTGTGGCAGAACCCGGGCTTCTGGCGCGGCATGACCGGCCTCGCTGCCGCCGCGGCCCTGGCCGCCGTGGCGATCGGGCCGCTCGGCCTGCTCGGACCCGCCGACGCGCCGGACACCCGCGTGGTCGTGCAACCGCCGACGCCACCCACCCCGCCGGTGGAAGACCCCGACGCGCCGAAACCGGTCAGCACCCTGCTGCGCGACGACGGCAGTACCGGCTGGCTCGCGTCGGTCGACCCGCGCGACGGCACGGTGCTGATGGTGCCCGTCCCCGGCCCCGCCGACGCCCAGGGCCGCGAACCCGAACTGTGGCTGATCCCGCCGGGCGGCAAGGCGCAGTCGCTGGGCATCGTATCGATCGATCGATCGCACACGGTGAAGGTGCCCGACACGCTGCGCGACGCACTCGACAGCGGCGCGATCCTGGCGATCACCCTCGAACCCAAGGGCGGTGCGCCGCAGGGCGTGGCGACCGGTCCGATCATCGCCAAGGGCGACATCGTCGTGCTCTGAGCGGGGCGACGCCCCGCGGTCCGATGGCACGACACTCGGAGGCGCGTCCGCAAGGACGCGCCTTTCTGCTGCACGACGATGCGCATCAGCCGCACGCGGCGAGTGCATCCGCGATGCGGCAGCGCCCGTATCCGATGGCGACTCCCTGGAGATGCGCATGTCGGACAGTCCCACCGTATCGCCGCACGAGGCCGGCCCCGCCTCACGGCCCCCTCCGCTCGCGGCCATCGCCCGCTGGTTCGACACCGGCAGCACGCTGGCGCAGGACGACGGCCCGGCACCCGATGGCATCGACTGGTTGCGCGCGATCCCCTTCCTCGGCATGCACCTGGCCTGCCTCGCGGTGTTCGCGGTCGGCGTGTCGTGGACGGCGGTGGCCGTCGCGGTGGCGCTGTACGCAGTGCGGATGTTCGCGATCACCGGCTTCTACCATCGCTACTTCTCGCATCGCACGTTCCGCACCTCGCGCGCGGTGCAGTTCCTGTTCGCGCTGATCGGCGCGTCCTGCGTGCAGCGCGGCCCGCTGTGGTGGGCCGCGCACCACCGCAACCACCACCGCCATGCCGACACCGAGCGCGACGTGCATTCGCCGACCGTGCACGGCTTCTGGCGCAGCCATGTCGGCTGGTTCCTCACCCGCCATGGCTTCCGCACCGACTGGTCGCGCATCCCCGACCTCGTCCGCTACCCCGAACTGCGCTGGCTCGACCGCTTCGACATCGTGGTCCCGGTGCTGCTCGCCGTCGCCCTGTACGCCACCGGCGCATGGCTGGAAAGCGCCGCGCCCGGCCTCGGCACCGACGGTCCGCAGCTGCTGGTCTGGGGTTTCTTCGTGTCGACCATCGTCCTGTTCCACGCCACCGTGACCATCAACTCGCTCGCGCACCGCTTCGGCAAGCGCCGCTTCGAGACCCGCGACGACAGCCGCAACAACCTCTGGCTGGCGCTGCTGACCTTCGGCGAGGGCTGGCACAACAACCATCATTTCTTCCCGGGCAGCGCGCGGCAGGGCTTCCGCTGGTGGGAAATCGACCTGACCTACTACGGGCTGCGCACGATGGCGCTGTTCGGGCTGGTGCGCGACCTCAAGCCGGTGCCGGCCTGGGTCTTCGCCAGGGCGAGGCGCTGAGGATGCGCATCGCCGTCATCGGATCGGGCATCGCCGGGCTGGCTTCGGCCTGGCTGCTGTCGAAGCACAACGAAGTCACGCTGTACGAGGCGGACGCGCGGCTCGGCGGGCATACCCATACCCACCGGATCGAACTGGCGGGCCGCGACTACGACGTCGACACCGGCTTCATCGTGCACAACCCGCGCCATTATCCGCTGTTGACCGCGCTGTTCGAACAACTGGGCGTGGCCTCGCAGCCGACCACGATGAGCTTCTCGGTGCGCAGCGAGGCCAGCGGCCTGGAATACAACGCCACCGATTTCGACTCGTTGTTCTGCCAGCGCCGCAACCTGGTGTCGCCGCGCTTCTGGGGCATGCTGTGCGACCTCGCGCGCTTCTATCGCGAAGCGCCCGCGCTGCTGGACCTGCCGGGTGAAGGCCCGACCCTCGGCGACTACCTCGGCGCGCATCGCTACGGCGCGATGTTCCGCGACGAACACCTGGTGCCGATGGCCTCGGCGCTGTGGTCGTCGCCGTCGTCGCGCATCCTCGCGTTTCCGGCGAAGTACCTCGTGCAGTTCATGGCCAACCACCAGATGCTGCAGGTCGGCGATCGCCCGCAGTGGCGGGTGGTGCGCGGCGGCTCCAGCCGCTACATCGATGCGATGCGCGCCCGCTGGCGCGTGCACGAACGCCTGTGTACGCCGGTGCGCATGCTGCTGCGTACCGGCGCAGGCGCGACCGTGATGACCGAGGACGATGCCCAGCACTTCGACCACGTGGTCGTCGCCTGCCACAGCGACCAGGCACTGCAGTTGCTCGGCGACGCCAGCGAGGCCGAGCGCTCGGTGCTCGGCGCCATCGCCTACCAGGACAACGACACCGTGCTGCACACCGATGCGCGCCTGCTGCCGCGCCATCCCAAGGCCTGGGCGGCGTGGAACGCGCTGGTGCCACGCGAAGCCAGCGACGTCTGCACGGTCAGCTACTGCATGAACCTGCTGCAGGGGCTGGACGCGCCGGAGCCGCTGATCGTCACCCTCAACCGCACCGATCACATCGACCCGGCACGCATCCTGCGACGGATGCGCTATCAGCATCCGGTGTACAGCCATGCCTCGGTCGCCGCGCAGTCCCGTCGTGCGGAGATCCAGGGCCAGCGCCACACCTGGTTCGCAGGCGCCTACTGGGGCTGGGGCTTCCACGAGGACGGCATGCGCAGCGCGGTCGACGTGGCCAACGCGCTGGGTGCGAACTGGACGCCGCGCGGGCCGGCAGAGGCCGACCCCGTCGCGGCGGAGTCGCGTGCATGAGCGCCGCTCCGTTGCGCAGCGCGGTGTACGAAGGCGTGGTCCGCCATCGCCGCCATGCGCCGCGCGCGCATGCCTTCCGCTACCGCATGGCCCAGATCTATCTCGACCTCGACGAGTTGCCGCATGTGTTCGACGGCCGGCCGCTGTGGTCGGTGGACCGCCGCAACGTGGCCGAATTCCGCCGCAGCGACTACCTCGGCGATCCCGGCATGCCGCTGGCCGATGCGGTGCGCCAGCAGGCCGGTCGCGTGCTCGGCCGCGAACCGACGGGGCCGATCCGCCTGCTCACCCATCTGCGCTACTTCGGCTATGTCTTCAACCCGGTGAGCTTCTACTACTGCTTCCAACCCGACGGCGAAACCCTGGACGCGATCGTCGCCGAGATCACCAACACCCCCTGGGCCGAACGCCACGCCTACGTGCTGCCGGTCGAGGGCGCGCAGGCCAGCGGCCGCGCGCTGCGCTGGACCTTCGCCAAGCGCTTCCACGTCTCGCCGTTCATGGCGATGGAGCACGACTACGACTGGCGCTTCACCGTGCCGGGCGACGACCTGCGCGTGCACATGGACGTGATGCGCGACGGCGAACGCTGCTTCGACGCCACCCTCGGCCTGCAGCGCCACCCGCTCGATGCGTCTTCGCTGCGCCGCGTGCTCTGGCGCTATCCGCTGATGACCGCGCAGGTCATGGGCGCGATCCACTGGCAGGCGCTGCGCCTGTGGCTCAAGCGCGTGCCGGTGCACGACCACCCTTCCCTGTCTTCCCGGAGCCCCTCATGAACGAGATCGCCCGAACCGCCCCTGCCACCGAAGCGATGCACGCCGAATACGGTGCGCTCGACCGCTTCCTGCGCCGGCGCCTGATCGATCGCATGGCGGGCCTGCGCCACGGCCGGCTCACCCTGCACGACGCACTGGGCACCGTCGTCATCGGCGAGCCTGCACAGGCCACGACCGATCTGGACATCCGCATCGACGTGGACTCGCCCGGCTTCTACCGCGCCATCGCCGGCAACGGCAGCGTCGGCGCCGGCGAGGCGTGGATGGACGGCCAGTGGCGCTGCACCGACCTCGTCGCGCTGGTGCGCCTGCTGGTGCGCAATCGCGACCTGCTCGACGGCATGGAAACCGGCGCCGCGCGCCTCGGCGGCCTCGCGATGCGCGCCTGGCATGCGCTGCGCCGCAACACCCGCGACGGCAGCCGCCGCAACATCGCCGCGCACTACGACCTCGGCAACGATTTCTTCCGGCTGTTCCTCTCGCCCGACCTGATGTACTCCTCGGGCATCTGGGCGGGCGACGAGGACAGCCTGGAGGATGCCTCCACGCGCAAGCTCGACCGCATCTGCCGCAAGCTCGACCTCAAGCCGGGCGATCACGTGATCGAGATCGGCACCGGCTGGGGCGGCTTCGCGGTGCACGCGGCCATGCACTACGGCTGCCGCGTCACCACGACGACCATTTCGAAGGAACAGCATGCGCTGGCCGCGCAGCGCGTCGTCGAAGCCGGCCTGGAGGATCGCGTCACCCTGCTGCTGCAGGACTACCGCGACCTGCAGGGACAGTACGACAAGCTGGTGTCGATCGAGATGATCGAAGCCATCGGCGCGGAATACCTCGACACCTACTTCGCCACGCTCGGCCGCCTGCTCAAGCCAGATGGCCTTGCGCTGGTGCAGGCGATCACCATCGAGGACCATCGCTACGAACAGGCGCTGCGCTCGGTCGATTTCATCAAGCGCCACGTATTCCCGGGCAGCTTCATCCCGTCGATCGCGGCGATGGTGCAGGCGAAGTCGCGCGCCAGCGACCTCGCGCTGATCCAGCTGGAGGATTTCGGGCTGTCCTACGCGCGCACGCTCGAAGCCTGGCGCCATCGCTTCCTCGCCGCGCTGCCCGAAGTGCGCGCGCAGGGCTTCGACGACCGCTTCATCTCGATGTGGCAGTTCTACCTCGCCTACTGCGAAGGCGGTTTCCGCGAACGATCGATCGGCGTGGCGCAACTGCTGATGGCGCGTCCCGGCCATCGCGGCAGCGCGCCGATGCCCGAGTTGGCGCATCCCGCGCAATTGCAGGCCTGAGTCCCGGCCGGAACCCGCCGCCATGAGCGCCCGCGTCGACGTCTGGACCAATGCCATCGCCTATCAGGCGGTGTGGTTCGCAGCCGTGATCGGTGCGGGCAGTGGCGCGTGGTGGCCCGGCGTTGTGGCTGCGACGCTGTTCGTCGGCGTGCAGTTGGGCGTCTCGCGCGAACGCGACGTCGACCTGCGCCTGCTCGCGGCCGCGCTGGCCTGCGGCGTGATCGTCGATGGCGCGATGGCGAGCAGCGGGCTGGCACGGTACGCCGCATCCGCGCCTGCGTTTCCCGGCGGCGCGCCGCTGTGGCTGCTCGCGATCTGGGCCTGCTTCGCGCTCACGCTGCGTCGCTCGATGCGCGTCCTGCTGGGCCGACCGTTGGCGGCGCTGGCATTGGGCGCGATCGGCGGTCCGCTGGCCTACCTCGGCGCCGCGCGCGGCTGGCAGTCGATCGCCTTCGCTGAACCACGCTGGCAAGCCCTGGCCCTGCTCGCGCTGGCCTGGAGCCTCGCCCTCCCCCTCCTCGTGCTGCTCGCGACACGCCTGCAGCCACGCCCATTGCCTTCCGCACCGCTTCCTACACAAGGAACATCGCCATGACCCGGACCAACGCCCTGCCCGACCAGCATGCACGCGAACTCCCGCAGGATCGGCCCGGCCCCGGCCTGATCGGCCTCGCCGAGCGCGGCCTGCTGCCCGACGCGCTGCTGCGCCTGGGCATCCGCCGCCAGTGCGAAGCACGGCTCCGCTCGGAAACGGTCGGCGGCGCACAGGCGCTGGCCGAACGCTATCGCGGCCGGATCGAACAGTTGCGCACCAGCCCGGTCGCGATCCACACCGAGGCCGCGAACACGCAGCATTACGAACTGCCGCCGGCCTTCTTCCGCCTGTGCCTCGGCAAACGGCTCAAATACTCCTGCGCCTGCTACCCGCGCGGCGACGAAACCCTGGACCAGGCCGAGGAGGCGATGCTCGCGCTCTACGGCGAGCGCGCCGAGCTCGCCGACGGCCAGCGCATCCTCGAACTGGGCTGCGGCTGGGGCTCGCTCACGCTGTGGATGGCCGAGCGTTTTCCGAACGCGCGCATCACTGCCGTCTCCAATTCGCGTCCGCAGCGCGAGCATATCCTCGCGCAGTGCCGCGAGCGCGGCCTGGGCAACGTCGAGGTGCTGACCTGCGACGTCAACCGCCTGCAACTGCCGGCCGGCGAATTCGACCGCTGCGTGTCGATCGAGATGTTCGAGCACATGCGCAACTACGAGATCCTGCTGGGCAACATCGCCGGCTGGCTGAAGCCCGGCGGCAAGTTGTTCGTCCACATCTTCGCCCACCTGAACCTGATGTACCCGTTCGAGACCGCCGGCGAGGACAACTGGATGGGTAGGCACTTCTTCACCGGTGGCCTGATGCCGGCGACGGACACCCTGCTGTGGTTCCAGCGCGACCTGCGCATCGAGCAGTGCTGGCACGTCGACGGCACGCACTACGAGAAGACCGCGAACCACTGGCTGCAGAACCAGGACGCGAACCGCGATGCGGTCATGGCCGTGCTGCGCGAGGCCTACGGCGAACACGCAGGCCTGTGGTTCCAGCGCTGGCGCATGTTCTGGATGGCCTGCGCCGAACTGTTCGGCTACGCCGACGGCCGTGAATGGCTGGTCGCGCACTATCGTTTCGCCAAACCCTGAGGACGACGCCATGAAGACCGGACTGTTCGCCATCGCGCTCGGCGCGGTGTCCCTGGGGGCGCTGGCCGCCGGCGCCGTCTACGCCTTCGGCGGCCGCGACGCCCCGACCATCCCGCCGGTCGCGCAGGTCGACCTGCCGCGTTTCATGGGCGACTGGTACGTCATCGCGCACATCCCGACCTTCGTCGAGAAGGATGCCTACGATGCGATCGAAACCTATGCGATGCGCGAGGACGGCAAGGTGCAGACCACCTACCGTCAGCGCAAGGGCAGCCTCGATGCCCCGGTGAAGATCATGCGCCCGGTCGGCACCGTCAGGCCCGGCACCGGCAACGCGGTCTGGGGCATGCAGTTCGTCTGGCCGATCAAGGCCGAGTACGTGATCGTGTACGTCGACGACGCCTACCAGCAGACCATCATCGGCCGCAGCAAGCGCGACTACGTCTGGCTGATGGCACGCACACCGACCATTTCCGATGCCGACTACGACGCACATGTCGCCCGCCTGCGCGAACTGGGTTACGACGTGTCGAAGCTGCGACGGGTGCCGCAGCGGGCGACGGGGCCCTGACGGAATCGACTCTTCCCAGTTCAACAGCTTGGCGTGGAGCGTGTCCACGTTGCGCGGCCATCGCCCTGACTTCGGGTGAAAAAAAGCACGTCATCCTCGCGCAAGCGAGGACCCAGGCATCAGCCTCCATCAAGCATGGCTCCTCGCTTGCGCGAGGATGACGGTGGTTTTTCGACAGTCCTCAAACAGACCCCTCGCGTGCAGCCCGGGATGACAGCCACGGATCGCCGTCAGGCGCTGTTCAACCGATTCCCCGCAACCGCCACGCGCGGTGGATCCGCGGATTCCGCGCGAAATCCTGCGGGATCGTCTGCGGCGAGATCTCCTCCACCTCGGCGAACGCGGCAATCGCGGCCTCGTCGAAGCGGAAGCGGCGGTAGTTGTTCGAGAAGTACAGGGTGCCGCCGAACGACAGCCGGGCCATCGCCGCCTGCAGCAGGCGCACGTGGTCGCGCTGCACGTCGAAATCCTCGGCACGCGCGGAGTTGGAGAACGTCGGCGGGTCGCAGAACACCAGGTCGTATTCGCTACGATCGGCGAGCAGCCACTGCAGGACATCGGCCTGCACCAGCCGGTGACGTTCGCCGACCAGGCCGTTCAGGCGAAGGTTGTCCGAGCACCACTGCAGGTAGGTCGCGGACAGGTCGACCGTGGTCGTGCGTGCCGCTCCGCCCACCGCCGCATGCACGGTGGCTGCGCCGGTGTAGGCGAAGAGATTGAGGAAGCGCGCGTCCTTCGCCTCGGCGGCGAGACGCAGGCGCATCGGCCGGTGATCGAGGAACAGGCCGGTGTCGAGGTAGTCGAAGAGATTGACCTTCAGCTTCGCCGCACCTTCGCGCACGACCAAGGTCTCACCGCGCTTGAACGCGCCGCTGTCGGCGTACTTGCTGCCGCCCTTGCCCTTCGCGCGGGTCTTCACCGCGACCCGCTCGCGCGGCACATCGAAGGCCTCGCGCGCGCCGGCGAGCAGGTCCTGCAGGCGCTTGCGCGTGGTCGCCTCGGGAATCTCGGCCGGCGCGGCATATTCCTGCACGTGCAGCCAGCGTTCGCCGGTGTCGTCAGCGACGTAGACATCGATGGCGGCGGCGTATTCCGGGATATCCGCATCGTAGGCGCGCCAGCAATGGATGCCCTCGCGCTCGCGCCACGACTTCGAGGCCTTGAGGTTCTTGCGCAGCCGGTTGGCGACCATCTGCGCGCCTTCGCCCAGCGGCTGCGGCGCGGCATCGACCGGACGCTCGCGCTGCGGCGGCAGCACCGGGTCGCAGACGATCAGCGCGCATTCGATCGCGCCGTTGAACACCTGGTATTTCTTCGCCGCGCGCAGGCCGGTGGCGCGCGCCAGTTCGGCATCGCCGCAGAGCAGGCTGGCCTTCCAGCCCGGCACCGCGCGCTTGAGCGCATCGCCGAGGGCGCGATACAGCATCGGGTCGGCGGCGAGACGCGCGTCGTACGGCGGGTTGCAGACCGCCAGCCCGCGCGGCACGTCGAGCACAGGCAACTGCGCGACATCGCGCACCTCGAAGCGCAGCCGGCCGGCGACACCCGCACGCTCGGCGTTCTCGCGCGCGGCGCGGACCGCATGCGGATCGAGGTCGCTGCCGTGGAACGCGTCGCGCAGCGCGGCCATGCCGGCCTGCGCGCGCGATTCCGCATCTTCGACCAGCGCACGCCAGGCCAGCACGTCGAACTGGCGCCAGCGCGACGGCGTCTGCAGCGGCAGGCCGTCGCGCGAGAGGCCCGGGGCCACGTCGGCGGCCATCAGCGCGCCTTCGATCAGCAGCGTGCCGCTGCCGCACATCGGGTCGAGCAGCGCGCCGCCTTCGTGGTACAGCGCCGGCCAGCCACCGCGCATCAGCACGGCCGCAGCCAGGTTCTCCTTCAGCGGCGCCTCGCCCTGCATCTGTCGCCAGCCGCGCCGATGCAGCGGGCCGCCGCCCAGATCGACCGACAGCAGCGCCTTCGAGGCGCCGGCCTTGTTCGTCTTCACCACGAGGTTCAGGCGCAGGTCGGGCTGTTCGAGATCCACGCTCGGCCGCTCGCCGTCCGGCCCGCGCAGCGTGTCGACGACCGCGTCCTTGATCCGCTGCGCGGCGTAGCGTGCATGGGTGATCACGTCGCCGGACACGTGCGCGTCGACGGCGAGGCTCATGCCCACACGCAGGTGCTGCGACCAGTCGATCGCGGCGGCGCCTGCGTACAGGGCACGCTCGTCGGGGCAGTCGTATTCGGCGATCGGCCACAGCACGCGGCTGGCGAGCCGCGACCACAGCACGGCGCGCTGCGCGTCGGCGAGCGTGCCTTCGACGTTCGCGCCGGCGCGCGCGGCCGTGGCGTGCGCGCAGCCCAGCGCGACGAGTTCGTCGACCAGCAGGTATTCCAGGCCCTTGGCGCAGCTGACGAAGAACTTCATGTGGCCCGGCTTCATGCTGTCCGCCGTCATGCCGTCACCTCGGCATTCAGGGCAGCGAGCAGCGCGGCGAAGGCATCGGCCGATGCCTGCACGTGCGAGGACAGGCGATGCGCGTCGTCGACCAGGAGCAGCCGCGCGCGGCGTGCCTGCGCCCAGTTCGCCACGTCCATCGCCGGAATCAGTTCATCGTCCCAGCCGTGGATGATCGACACGGGCACCGATGGCGCATCCAGCCCCGGCAGCGGCCCCATCGTCAGCGGCGGCGCCATCAGGAACAGCGCGCGCACCGGCGCCTCGAAGGCGATCCGCGCCGAAATGTAGGCGCCGAGGCTGGAACCGGCCAGCACCAGCGGCCCGCGCGCGGCGGCGTCCGTGGCGAGCGCACGCAAGCGGTCGAGTCGACCGACGACGTCGCCCACGGAACTGACCTCGCGCTTCGCGTCCAGATCGGTGTAGTCGGGGCGCTCGTGGGTCCAGCCGAAACGCTCGGCGACCTCGGCCAGCGCCGTCACCTTGGTGGCGTCGGGGCCACTCTCGAAACCATGGGAAAGAATGCAGTGTCCGCGCACGCGGGAAATCCTCTGGGATAACGACGATCGAATCGTCGATGGAATCGTGGTGGATGAACGCGACGCGCCGGATCAGTCGTCGACCCAGCTCACCGCGTCGCCGATGCGCAGCGTGCCGCCTTCGACGATCCGGGCGCACAGGCCGCCGTGGCCGCGCATCCCGTTGTAGCCGCCGGGCCCGAGCGCGGCTTCCATCCGCGAGCAGGGATCGCAGGGCTGCGTGCCCTCCAGCAGCACCTCGCCGATCCGGAAGCGCCGGCCCTTCAGGGCGATCAGCGGCAGGCCGGAGACCACCAGGTTGCGGCGCAGGGTCGCCGGCGCGATGCCATCCAGACCAGCCAGGGCCGCGATCACCGGCAGGTGCTCGGCCTGGATCAGGGTGATGCCGCGCTTGCCGCTGCCACTGCCGTAACGGTCGCCGCGCAGGCCCTTGCCGGCGATGGCCTCGGCCTCCTCGACCTCGCGCATCGGCACATCGCGGGCCGGGCGCAGGCCGATCCAGCGCACCGTGCCGGTGCGGGGAAACTGCGTCATCAGGGCGTGGAGTTCGGAACCGGGGGGCGGGAGCGACATCCGCAGATGCTAGCATCCGGGCCATGCTGCCCGACCTGCCGCCGATGCCCCCCGTCGAGATCGCGCCCCTGCCCTACGAGCAGAAACTCGACGCCCGCCCGCTCTCGCAGATCGACCTGGTGGTCGTCCACTGCACCGAAACGCCCACGCTGGCCTCCGCCCGCGAGTTCGGCGAACGCGTGCTCTACGAGGCCAGCGGCACCGGCAACAGCGGCCACTACTACATCGACCGCGACGGCCGCGTGCTGCTGTACGTGCGCCCCGACCGCGTCGCCCACCACGTGCGTGGCCACAACCCGCGCTCGCTCGGCATCGAACTGGTCAACACCGGCCGCTACCCGCACTGGCGCGACTCGAAGCACCAGGCGATGGACGAGCCCTATCCCGAGGCGCAGATCGCCGCGCTGATCGCGCTGCTCGCGCATCTGCAGGCGCAGTTCCCCTCGGTGAAGTTCATCGCCGGCCACGAAGACCTGGACCGCGAGATGGAACAGGCGCTCGACGACCCGACCGTTCAGGTGCCGCGCAAGCGCGACCCGGGGCCGCTGTTTCCGTGGAATCGGATCATGGAAACGGTGCGGTGGGAGCGGTTGACGCCGTAAATCGGTCTTTGCTGTCGTAGGAGCGACGCAAGTCGCGACTGTCCACTGGAAAAGCGTCGCGACTTGCGTCGCTCCTGCAACAGCAGGGCTCCGGTCGTGGCTCACCGCTCCGGCAGTGGAATGAACTCCGTTTCGCCCGGCACATGGCCGAAGTTGCCGAGGATCCAGTCGCGCTTGGCCTGTTCGATGCGGTCCTTCGACGAGGACACGAAGTTCCACCACAGGTGGCGGTGGCCATCGAGCGGTTCGCCGCCGAGCAGCATGGCCTTCAGCGGTGTCTTCGCGCGCAGGCGATGACGCGCGCCGCGGTCGAGCACCACCAGGTGCATCGGCGGGATGTCGCTGCCGTCGAGCTGGCTCTCGCCTTCGAGCACGTAAAGCGCGCGTTCCGGGTGCGAGGCCTCCAGTTCGACCTCGGCACCGGGATCGAGGTCAATCGCGACGTACAGCGTGTCGGCGAACACCTTCACCGGTGACTCCTCGCCCAGGGCGCGGCCGGCGACCACGCGCAGCAGGGCGTCGGGGCGCTGCTGGCGCGGCAGAGTGTCGGCGGGATGGTGGTGGAAGGCCGGATCGACCTCCTCGAAGGCCTTCGGCAGCGCCACCCAGGTCTGCAGGCCGTGGAGGGCGTGCCCGGACGGACGCAGCGCGACCGGGGTGCGCTCGGAATGGGCGATGCCACGCCCGGCGGTCATCCAGTTCACGTCGCCCGGGCCGATGTCCTGGCGGGTGCCCAGGCTGTCGCGATGGTGGATCCGCCCCGACCACAGGAAGGTCACCGTGGCCAGACCGATGTGCGGGTGCGGGCGTACGTCCATGCCGGTCTCCGGCGCGAAGACCGCCGGGCCGATGTGGTCGACGAACACGAAGGGGCCGACGCTGCGGGCCTGGACGGAGGGCACGGCGCGGCGGACGTCGAAACCGCCGATGTCGTGGACGCGCGGGGCGATGAGGGTGGTCATGGCGGGAACCTGTCGCGGGAACGGGGCCAGCGTCGCACGCAACGCCCGGCGGCAGCGAACGCATCCGGGCAACGATGCGTCTTGCCGTTCCCCGGGCCGGATGCCGGCAGGCTGCCCGGCCTATAATCGCGGCCACGTCCCCACCGGCTTTCCCATGTCCTCGCCCGTCTCCGAACTCATCGAACTGCTGTCGCTGGAGCGGCTGGAAAACAATCTGTTCCGCGGACAGAGCCGCGACATCGGCACCAAGTATGTCTTCGGCGGCCAGGTGCTGGGCCAGGCGCTCTCCGCCGCCCAGGCGACGCTCGACTCGGCCAGGGGGGCGCGCGACGCGCATTCGCTGCACGCCTACTTCCTGCGCGCCGGCGACATCGAACATCCCATCGTCTACGACGTGGACCGCACCCGCGACGGCGGCAGCTTCTCGGTGCGCCGGGTGACCGCGATCCAGCACGGCCAGCCGATCTTCGTCTGCGCGGCCTCGTTCCAGGTCCACGAGGACGGCGCCGAGCACCAACTGCCCATGCCGCAGGTGCCGATGCCCGAGGACGTGGACCCCACGCCGACGCTGTCGCCGGACAAGCTGGCGCAGTTGCCGACCAAGATCCAGCGCTGGCTGAACCGCACCGGCCCCTTCGAATTCCGACCGATCTATCCGCGCGACGACCTCAATCCGCCCAAGCGTCCGCCGTTCCAGCAGGTCTGGTTCCGCCTGGCCGAGCGCGTCGGCGACGCCCCGGAACTGCACCGCGCCCTGCTCGCCTACGCCAGCGATTTCCACCTGCTGGGCACCACCACCTTCCCGCATGGCATCAGCTACTACCAGCCGAACGTGCAGATGGCCTCGCTCGACCACACGATGTGGTTCCACCGTGCCTTCCGCGCCGACGACTGGCTGCTGTATTCGATCGACAGTCCCAGCGCGCAGAACGCGCGCGGCCTGGCGCGCGGCCAGATCTTCGACCGCGCCGGCCACCTGATCGCCAGCACCTCGCAGGAAGGCATGATTCGCGTACTCCACAACGACATCGACAAGGCAGGACACTGATCCCATGCGCCAGGTCTTCAGCAGTCCCCGCCTCGAGAACGTCGAACGCGTCGCCGCCCTGCTCAACGAGCAGGGCATCGAGACCCGCGTGACCAATGGCCGCTCCTACCGGGGCAAACGGCGCAGCACGTTCAGCTACCGCGAAAACCCCGAAGGCGACGTGCGCCCGGCGGTCTGGGTGGTCGCCTCCGACGACCAGCCGAAGGCGCGGGAGATCCTGCGTGAGATGGGCCTGCTCGATTCGGGCCGCTCGCCGACAAGCTACCTGCCGACGCCGCACGACGTGCGCGGCGAAGACGCGGCGGCGGCGCGCAAACGCCGCGCCTTCCGCATGAGAAGCGCGCTGCTGCTGATCATCGCCGTCGCGATGGCCATCGGCCTGCTGTCGTGGAAGAGGCCGCAATCGGCAGCGCCCACGGTGACGGAAGCGGCCGCGACGGCACCGGCGGCGAACACGCATGTCGTCGAGACCCCCAGCGCACTGGCGGCGATGCTGATCGATGTCGAACTCCGTGCCCACGACGGCGCCGAAGCCTGCCTGTCGGTTGACGGCAAGGACCCGTCGGAACGCGTGCTCGAACAGCTGAAGGTCGAGCGCAAGCGCCTGCGCCCGGCCTCGGCCTGCGGCGGCGCCGACGCCATGTCGCTGCTGTCGATCGATGTGGCCGAATACCGCACCGACGGCTGGGGCACCGGCACCGTGCGCCTGGTCATCGCCGACCAGGGCCCGGACGGCAAGCGCCGCGAGGACGTGCGCACGCTCGAAGTCGAGCGCGACGACACGCTGTGGCGGGTGAAGCGGATCGTGCTCTGAGCGGCGGTCCGGTCGCGTCTTCTCACGGCGCCATCGCTTCCATCCCCCACGAACGCGCGCACGATCAGTCATCGCATCGGACGCGATCCGAGGTTCGTGCCGATCTTCCTCTATTGAAGCGTACCGTTTCGCCCCCTTTGAAAAAGGGGGCCGACGCGCGCAGCGCGGCGGGGGGATTTGCTTTTGGAGGCAAAGCAAATCCCCCGCTGACGCCGCCCGCTTTAGCAAAGGGGGCTTTGGGATTCAGAAGCCTCTGCCGCCTCCGAGCGCATCCGCTTACGGCTTGACCGGCGCCTGCGGACCCCTGCCGTGCTCGCGACGATACGACTGCAGTTCCTCGCGGCTGAGATAACCGTCCTTGTTGCCGTCGATCGCGGCGAACTTCTCGGTCAGGCGGGGCCACTGCGCGGCTTCCTGGCGGCTCACGCGCTGGTCGCCATCGGTGTCGAGCTTCGCCCAGCCGCCTTTCCCGCCGTGGCGGCCGCGCTGCGGACGTTCCTCGGCCGAAATCCGGCCATCCTTGTTGACGTCGAGACGGTCGAAGTGTTCCAGCAGTTTCGGCGCCTTCGCCGCTTCGGCGCGGTCGATGAAGCCGTCCTTGTTCGTGTCGAGCACGGCCATGCGGCCGCCCTTGCCGCCGTGGCGGCCGCGCTGCGGACGTTCCTCGGCCGAAATCCGGCCGTCCTTGTTGACGTCGAGACGGTCGAAGCGTTCCAGCAGTTTCGGCGCCTTCGCCGCTTCGGCGCGGTCGATGAAGCCGTCCTTGTTGGTGTCGAGCTCGGCCATGCGGCCATGCTTGCCAGCCGGGCCGCCCTGCGCGAGAACAGGCACGCCGGCCGCCGCGACGATCAGGGCGGTGGTGAGCAGTACGATGGGTTTCATGGAGTGTTCCTCTTGGGAAAGGGGGGATGCGGCATGCATGCGCACATCCGGGTCAACGCCCGGAGGGTGTCCCGGTTGACCGCTGGCCGGCACCGGCAAGCCCGTCCGGTCACATTCGCCGGGCTTCCGCGTCCCTGTGCCTGTACCCGCAGCCTGTCTGCCTGAGACCATGCCGCCCATGACCGCTACCGCACTCACCGTCGACGCCGTGTCCATCGATGCCCTGATCCAGCGCGACCTGCCTGCCGCCCGGGGCGGAGACGCCGTCGCCTACGGCCGGATCGTCTCCGCCTGCCAGAACACGGTGACCGCGGTCGCGCTGGCGATCACCCGCGACGTGGGGGCCAGCGAGGACATCGCCCAGGAAGCGTTCTTCAACGCCTGGCAGCGGCTGGACAGCCTGCACAGCCCGGACAGCTTCCTGCCCTGGCTGCGCCAGATCGCGCGCAACCTGGCCCGCGACCACCTGCGCCGCTACCGCGACCAGCCCCTGGACGGCGCCAACGCCGAGCTGGTGCTGGCGGTCGCCGCCGACCCCGGTCCGCAGCCGATGGAGCACGTGCTCGACGGCGAACGCGAGGCCGCGGCGGCCGAGCTGATCGCCGCCCTGCCCGAGGACAGCCGCGAAACCCTGCTGCTGTTCTATCGCGAGGGCCAGAGTTCGCAGCAGGTGGCCTCGCTGCTGGGCATCACCGATGCCGCCGTGCGCAAGCGCCTGTCGCGGGCGCGCCAGCAGATCCGCGACGACCTGCTGGCGCGCTTCGGCGAATTCGCGCGCAATTCGGCGCCATCGGCCGCGTTCACCGCGGCGGTCATCACCGGGCTGGGCATCGCGACCAAGCCGGGCGCCGCGATGGCCGCGACCACCCTGGGCGCGGGCGCGGTCGGCGGCGGCATCGCCAGCAAGGGCCTGATGGGCATGCTCGGCCTGGGTGGCCTGATCGGCGGCAGCCTGGCCAGCGGCTGGCTGGCGGCGCACCTCACCCGTCGCTACATCCTCGCCTACGCCGAAACCCTGGAGGAACGCGACGGCATCCTCGCGGCCTACCATCGCTACCTGCGCTGGACCCTGCTGTGGATGGCCATCGCCTTCGCAGCGGCCCTGTCGGGCTACAGCCTGCTGCTGACCACCGTGGTGGCCGTGGTCGCCGAAGCGATCTCGCTGCGTACACTGCTGGCGATCCGGCGCACGCTGCTGCCGCTGATCGCCCGCGACCGGGCGCGCGATCCCGACGGCGCCGCCGCGCGCTACCGGGCCTACAACTACAGCTACGGGCCGGTCGCGATCTTCTGGAGCGGCGTGTTCTACGTGCTGTCGATGCCGATGTTCCACATCGCCGTGCACTACGGCAGCGACGGGATCGCCATCGGCCTGCAGGCTATGTGGCGCGTGTTCTCCTGAGGCCTTCACCATGCAGACCGCCACCGCAAGCATCGCAAGCACCACCATCGACGCGCTGATCGACCGCGAACTGCCGGCCGCCCGTACCGGCGACCGGGCCGCCTACGGCCGCATCGTCGCCGGCTGCCAGAACACGGTCACCGCGATCGCGCTGGCGATCACCCGCGACGTGCCGGCCAGCGAAGACATCGCCCAGGAGGCCTTCCTCAGCGCCTGGCAGCACATCAAGCGTCTGCAGAACCCGGCCAGTTTCCTGCCCTGGCTGCGCCAGATCACCCGCAACCTCGCCCGCGACCATCTGCGCGCCGGCCGCCACCGCCCGCTCGACGGCGAGGGCGCCGAACTGGCGATCGAACTCGCCGCCGACCCCTCGCCGACGCCATCGGAATGGCTGGAGGACGACGAACGCGAGCGCGCAGCCGCCGACCTGATCTCCAGCCTGCCCGAGGACAGCCGCGAGGTGCTGCTGCTGTACTACCGCGAAGGCCAGAGTTCGCAGCAGGTGGCGATGCTGCTCGGCCTGTCCGACGCTGCGGTGCGCAAGCGCCTGTCGCGCGCCCGCCAGAGCCTGCGCGACGACCTGCTGCGGCGCTTCGGCGACTTCGCCGCGTCCAGCGCCCCGGGCGCGGCCTTCACCGCCGTGATCGCGACCGCCCTGGTCACTGCCGCACCGCCGGTCGCCGCCAAGGCCATCCTCACCGCAGGCGCGGTCGGCGGCGCCAAGAGCCTCTCGAAAATCGCGCTGGGCGCCGCCGGCAGCATCGGCATCGGCCTGCTGGCCGCGTTCGCGGGCATCTGGCTGGGCACGCGCAAGCAGCTCAAGGGCGCGATCGACGACCAGGAGCGCCGCGGCCTGATCCGCAGCGCCGTGGTCAATTCGCTGGCCACCGTCGGCTTTCTGGTGTCGATCGTGCTGTTCACCCGTTTCGCCGACGGCTGGCTGCTGCCGGTCCTGTCCACCCTGGCCTTCATGGGCGTGGTCTTCCACCAGTCGATGGTCGTGCAGCCGCGGGTGCTGGCGCGCCGGCACGCGCTGGAAGCGCAGCGCGACCCCATCGGCGCGGCCCGGCAGCGCCGCAGGGAACGCATCCAGTGCTGGCTCGGCGCCGGGATCGGCCTGGTCTGCGGCCTCGGCGGACTGATCGCGGGGCTGGTGGCGTCGGGGCGGATCTGATCGCGGCAGGCCTGCCGTCGACGGCGCAGGGCATTCGTGGCGCGCGCCTTCGCGGGTATCCTGCGCGCATGTCCCACGCCATCGCACGCACGCTCTCGATCCTCGGCCATCCACTGCTGGCGCTCCCCTTGGGCATCCTGCTGCCGACGCTGCGTGGCGCCACGTCCGCCGACACGCTGGCGATCGCCGCCGGATTCGCCGGCTTCGCACTGGCGGTGATGCTGTGGTCCGCATACCAGGTCCGACGCGGGCGATGGATGCACGTCGATGCATCGCGCATCGACGAGCGACGCGCCCTGAATCGCTTCCTGCTGCCCGCGATCCTCGCCGGTTCGACCCTGGCGTGGCTGCTGTCGGCGCCGCCTCGTGTCGTCGCGACCCTGGCGGCCGCCGCAGGCATCGTCCTGGCGGCGATGCTCACCGCGCGCTGGTGCAAGCTGTCGCTGCATGTCGCCTTCGCCGCCTTCGCCGCCGGCCTGCTGTGGCCGCTGGGATGGGCGACGGTGCTCGTCGCCGCCGCATGTACCGTGGCGATCGCCTGGTCGCGCCTGCGCCTGGCGCGCCATGCGCCGATCGATCTGGCCACCGGTGCGGCCGCCGGCACGCTGGCCGCCATCGCGGCATGGGGTCTCGTGCCGCGCATGGGGACCTGACATGAGCGCCGGCACCGACCTCCAGGAGCCGCTGCGGCTGTTCCACACCTCCGAACATGCCTGCGGCTACTGGCCCGACCGCCAGGCCCGCGACCTGGTGTTCGACCCCGGCGACCCGCGCCTGGCGCGCAGCTATGCGATGGCCCTGCAGTGGGGCTTCCGCCGCTCCGGCAACCTGATCTACCGGCCGCATTGCCGTGCCTGCCAGGCCTGCGTGGCGGTGCGGATCCCGGTGGCGGACTTCGCGCCCAATCGCAGCCAGCGACGCTGCCTGGATCGCAACACCGATCTCGACGCCCGCGTGCTGCCGGCGACGCGCAGCGACGAACACTTCGCGCTCTACCAGCGCTACCTGTCCGCGCGGCATCCCAACGGCGGCATGGACGGCCACGGCGAGGCCGAATTCGACCAATTCCTGGTCAGCACCTGGGCCGAATCGCGCTTCATCGAGATCCGCGAGCACCGCGACCACGACCAGGGGCCGCTGCTCGCGGTCGCCGTCACCGACGTGGTCGACGACGGCCTGTCCGCCGTCTACACCTTCTACGACCCGGACGCGACCGAGCGCGGCCTCGGCACCTTCGCGATCCTGCAGCAGATCGCCTGGGCGCGGCGCGAGGGCAGGCGTCATCTCTATCTCGGATACTGGATCGACGGCCACGACAAGATGGCCTACAAGCGCCGCTACCGTCCGCTCGAAACCTTCGACGGCCAGCGCTGGCGGCTCGATCCGCCGCCCGCATCGATCTGACCCCGTCGCCCCGACTACGACCGCATGACATCCCGCCCTGCCTTCCCCGCCCTCATCGCCATGCTCGCCACCGGCATGCCCGCCACCGCCTGCGCCTCGACGACCATGCGCCCGTCCTCCACCCCACCGCTGCGCGTGGCCACCTACAACGTCTCGCTGTACGACGAAGCGGCGGGCGGCGTGATTCGCCGGCTCGAGGCCGGCGACGACGGCGCGCGCAAGGTCGCGGCGGTGCTGCAGCGTTTGCGCCCGGACCTGGTCCTGCTCAACGAATTCGACTACGACCCGGACGGCCGCGCCGCGGACCTGTTCCAGCGCCGTTACCTGGAAGTGCCGCAGGCCGGCGGCGGCAACGCGCTGCACTATCCCTACCGTTATTTCGGCCCGGTCAACACCGGCGAACCCAGCGGCCTGGACCTCGACGGCAACGGCCGCGTCGGCGGCGAAGGCCGCGATCGCGGCAACGATGCCTGGGGCTACGGTCTGCACCCGGGCCAGTACGGCATGCTGGTGCTGTCGCGCCATCCGATCGACGCCGATGCCGTGCGCAGCTTCCGCCTGCTGCGCTGGAGCGCGATGCCCGATGCGATCAGGCCCCACCACCCCACGCAGCGCGGCGACTTCCACAGCGACGAGGTCTGGCAGCAGTTGCGCCTGTCGTCGAAATCGCACTGGGACGTGCCGGTGCGCACGCCGCTGGGGCGGCTGCATTTCCTCGTCTCGCATCCGACGCCGCCGGTGTTCGACGGCCCGGAGGACCGCAACGGCGCACGCAACGCCGACGAACTGCGGCTGTGGCGCGAATACCTGGACAACGACCCGGCCGACCACGCCTGGTTGTGCGACGACGCCGGCCGCTGCGGCGGATTGGCCGCAGGCGAACGCTTCGTGATCGCCGGCGATCTCAACAACGACCCGAACGATGGCGACGGCCGCCACGACGCGATCCGCGCCCTGATCGATCATCCGCGCGTGCTGCGCCACGCACCGCCGCGCAGCGAAGGCGCAGTCGTCGTCGCGCGCACCGCCGGTGGCGCCAACGCCGCGCACGTCGGCGACCCGGCCGAAGACACCGGCGACTTCGGTCCGAAGGTCGGCAACCTGCGGCTCGACTACGTGCTGCCCTCGGTCGGCCTGCGCTGGCACGGCGGCGGCGTGTTCTGGCCCGTGCCGGGCGGCGAGGACGCCGTGATCGCGCACGCCTCCGATCACCACGCGGTGTGGGTGGACCTCGTCGCGGACGAGTGAGGACGCTGCATCGCGGGGCGTGCGGCCTGTCCCTGCGGGACAGGGTGATCCTTCGGCACACGCGATCCGCGACGCCGGCCGGCCAAGCGCCATCCCGGAACACCGCCCCCGGAAAAAAGTGACCGGCGTCGGATCGGGACCGCTTCCAAGGCACGGATTTGGGTATATGCTCGACCCATGATCCTTGGCAAACACGATGTGGATGCAGGGACGGGGGGAAGGGTCGGGGGGACTCTGACAGCCGAAGCCGCCGCACGCACGGCGGTCGATGCGCTGCAGCGCGCACTCCCGGGTGAGACCCGGATCGCCATCGCCTGGCAGCATGCCCACCTCGGGCTGGGCAGCCTGCGCTGCCACCGCGCGGACGACGCCCTGCAGCACGCCGTGATCGACCACCTGGACGGCGCCACGCGCACAACCGCCGCCCGACCGGGCGCCCGCTTCGGCCGCGCCGAGCGCGGCGCGGAACGCATCGCGGTGGGGCTGGCCTTCGATCACGCACCGCCGCAAGGCTGGGTGGAACAGGCCTGGTTCGCACTGGCCGGCGACCTGGTGTGGGCGATGCTGCGCCTGGCCGACGCCGACGCGCGCATCGAGACCCTGGAGAAATCCAAGCGCCTGCAGCAGGCGCTGTACGAAATCTCCGACCTCGCCGGCCGAGGCCTGGAGATGCGCGAAATGCTGGCGCGCATCCATCGCGTGGTCGGCAACCTGATGCCGGCCGAGAATTTCTACATCGTCCATTACGACGACGAACACGACAGCATCCGCTACCTGTACTTCGCCGACAGCCGCGACAGGTTCGACCCGGATCCCGATACCGTCTATCCGCTCGGCGAAGGCCTGCACAGCATGACCGCCGCACTGCTGCGCCATGGCCGGCCGCTGGTGGGCGCGGCCCACGACATCATCGGCTCGCTCGGCATCCCGCACGAGGAGTACGCCGGCGGCCCGCTCAGCGAAGACTGGCTCGGCGTGCCGCTGCTGCGCGACGGCCGCGTCTGCGGCGCCATCGTCGTCCAGGACTACGATCGCATCCACTGCTACGGCGACGAAGAGCAGGCGCTGCTCGAATACGTCGGCCAGCACATCCTCACCGCGCTCGACCGCAAGACCGCGCAGGTCGAGCTCGAACGCCGCGTGCGCGAGCGCACCCAGGCACTGGAACTGGCCAACCGCGAACTGCAGACCGAAGTGCTGGAACGCCAGCGCGCCGAGAAGCTGCAGCAGGCCCTGTTCCGCATCACCGAACTGTCGGTCGGCACCACCAGCCTCGAACATTTCTATGCCGACCTGCATTCGATCATCGGCGAGTTGCTGTACGCCAGGAACTTCTACGTCGCCCTGCTCTCGGCCGACGGCGAGTACGTCGAATTCCCCTACGCCGCCGACGAAATCGAGACCAAGACGCTGACCCGGCGCAAGCGCGCTCGCGGCCTGAGCGAGTACGTGATCGAGACCGGAAAACCGCTGCTGGTGATGCGCGAAGGCATCCAGGCGCTGGAAGCGCGCGACCTGGTGCGCAGCATCGGTCCGCTGGCCTGGTGCTGGCTGGGCGTGCCGCTGACCCGCAATGGTGTCGTCGAGGGGCTGATCGGCGTGCAGAGCTATGCCGAGGACGTGGCCTTCACCGACCGCGACCAGGAACTGCTCACCTTCGTCGCCCACCACATCGACGCCGCCCTCGCCCGCAAGCGCGCACAGGACACCCTCGTCGCACCGCCAAAACCTGGACCACCGTCCGACCCTGCCACTGAGCCAGCCAAGCACCAACCACGAACTGCGCAGACAGATGTGTGTTAACCAAGCGGCTCATACCTGCGAGCCGCTGCCACACCGCCAGGCCCGACCGGCAAACTCCTGGCCATCGCTTGTGCGCTGGCTCAGGGGCCGCCGCCCTCGGCGGCCGTCCGCCATCCACCAGCGCCAGTGCGTGCGCCCAGCTGTGGTCCTCTTATAAACCAGCCGCTCATCATCCGCCGGTCTCCGTCGGCCACGTCGCCGGCGACGAACTGCTGGTCGAATCCAGCCGGCGCATCTCCCAGGTCATCCGCGGCGACGATCGCCCGCCTCGGCAACGACGAGTTGCGCCGCTCTCGTCAAAGAACGTCGGGACCAGCAAAACAGACGCCAGTGCACCGGCCTGGTCAATCGCCAGCGCTCGCCCAAACCGCTGTGGATCGGGCCGAACTCTTCCCACCCGCCGGCATCGGCGCTCGCCTGCTCCGCGCTACCGCTGGAGCAGGAGCTGCTGCGCGACCGGGCGCAGCGGCGATCTTGTCGCTGCTGGCTGACTCATTGCTCGCCCTGTGAACTGTTCGGCGAGAAATGCCGAGGCCTGCGCCTCTTTCGATCTCGGAGCCAGCCTGCGCGATCATGCGACCTCGAACACGCATTTCCAGCCGATCCTGCGCCTGTCCGACCGCGCCAACGGGGTCAAAGCTCCCCGAGCTACTAGTGCGCTGGAACGAGCAGCGCGGTCTCGCTCCACCGCCAGTTCGCTCCAGTCAGGGTTAACGCCCTGATCGAACAAGGTGAATTTAGCTGATCTTACCGGCCACATCTGTCCTTTCGACATCAATGTGCGTTACCAGCATTTCCGTGTCGATCAACGTCTCGCCGCGGCACTTCCTGTCCGACAACTTCTCCGACCGCCTGCTGCGCATGCTCGACGAGGCCGGACAGGACCCGCGCCGGCTGCGCATCGAGATCACCGAAGTCGCGCTGATCGAGGACGCCAGCCGGGCGCTCAAGGTGCTGCGCGATCTGCGCGGCCACGGCATCGAAGCCCTGCTCGACGACTTCGGCACCGGGTTCTCGGCCCTGTCCTACCTGCACCGCTTCCCGATCCAGGGCCTGAAGATCGACCGCAGCTTCGTCTCGGGGCTGGAAGGCGAGACCAGCACGGAGAGCCTGGCGCTGGTCCGCGCGATCCTGGCCATGGCCCTGACCCTGGGCATCGACACGATCGCCGAGGGCATCGAGACCGAGACCCAGCGCGACATCCTGCTCGAACAGGGCTGCCAGTTCGGACAGGGATTCCTCTTCGGCGCACCGAGGATGCTCGAACGCAATCCATCGGTTTTCCGCCAGCGCCAGGGCCTGCACTGAGCCGCGCATTTCGCGGACAGGCCCGACCACGACGTGAGCGCACGGGCGCCCACGGCCGCAGCTCGACGGGACGGCAGCATCGCCGGGACGGCGCTCCAGGACGCCAGCCGCATACGGACATCGCCCCACATCGCGGAACGCGATGCGGTCGCTGCGGCCATGCATCAACCTGCCGCGCATTGGCATGGATGATGCTTTGGATTCACAGGCAGTGCGTTCAAAGGCAATGCGTGTTTGCGAGTCGGCTTGGTACCAGCACGGGGAAGGGCATCGAACCATGATCCTGAGCAGAGAAGAACGGGATGCGAACGCGGCGGAAGCGACCGACGGTTCGCTCCCGACCGATACCGATGGCAGCGACCTGCGGGCGACGATCGCACCGCTGCTGCGCGCCGCCCCGCCCGGCACCCATGCGGCGATCGCTTGGCGCCACGCGACGCTGGGTGAAGACGCACTGGACGACAGCGGAGACGATCCACTGCGTGCATGCACGCGCGAAGCGCTCGATGGCGCGACGCGCACGGACACCGGCACCCTGATCCGCTGTTTCACGCATGCCGACGAGACCCTCGCCATCGGCCTCCGCCTGCAGCCAGGCACGGACACCGACTGGATCGATCGCCACTGGTTGCCGCTCGCCGCGCAGCTGGCGTCGATCTGCCTGCGCCTGGCCGAGGCGGAAACGCGGGTCGTCCGCCTCGAAACTTCCAAGCGCCTGCAGCATGCGCTGTACGAAATCTCCGACCTCGCCGGCTCGGGCCTGGAGATGCGCGAGATGCTGGCGCGGATCCACCATGTCGTCGGCGAACTGATGCCGGCGGACAACTTCTACATCGTGCATTACGAGGAAGCCCGCGACCGCATCCGCTTCCTGTATTTCGCCGACGACCGCCATGCCTTCTCGCCCGATCCCGAGGCGGAATTCCCGCTGTCGGACACACCGCTGACCTCGGTGCTGATCCGCCATGGCCGACCACTGATCGGTTGCCCGCTGGACATCCTCGAATCGCTGGGCATCCCCTACCAGGAAGGCACCGGCGGACCGGTCAGCGAGGACTGGCTGGGCGTGCCCCTGCTGCGCGATGGCCGCGTCTGCGGCGCCATCGTCGTCCAGGACTACCAGCGCCCGCACTGCTACGCCAGCGAGGAACAGGCGCTGCTGGAGTACGTCGGCCAGCACATCCTCACCGCGCTCGACCGCAAGACCGCGCAGGTCGAGCTCGAACGCCGCGTGCGCGAACGTACCCAGGCGCTCGAACAGGCGAACCTCGAACTGCAGACCGAAGTGCTGGAACGCCAGCGCGCCGAGAAGCTGCAGCAGGCCCTGTTCCGCATCACCGAGCTGTCAGTCGGCACCACCAGCCTCGAACATTTCTACGCCGATCTGCATGGCGTGATCGGCGAGCTGCTGTACGCGAAGAATCTCTATATCGCGCTGCAGAGCGCAGACGGAAAGCGGATCGAATTTCCCTACGTCGCCGACGAAATCGACACCAGTACCGTCCACGACCGCCCACGCGGCAAGGGTCTGACCGAATACGTGATCGACACCGGCAAGCCGCTGCTCGCGCGCCGCGAGGACATCCTCGTGCTCGAAGCCAAGGGGCTGGTACACAACCTCGGCCCCGGCCCGATGGCCTGCTGCTGGCTGGGCGTGCCGCTGACCCGCGACGGCGTCGTCGGCGGCGTGATCGGCGTGCAGAGCTATACCGAGAGCATCGGCTTCATCGATCGCGACCAGGAACTGCTGACCTTCGTCGCCCACCACATCGACGCCGCCCTCGCCCGCAAGCGCGCACAGGACACCCTCGTCG
>JAHCAU010000020.1 GCA_019634715.1 Lysobacter sp. | reverse complement strand
ACGCTCTACACCGCGCTCTGCGAGGGGCGGGCCGATCCGCTGCCGCCGCTGGAGATCCAGTACGCCGATTACGCCGTATGGCAGCGTGGCTGGCTGCAGGGCGAGGAGCTGGAGCGGCAGACGATGTTCTGGCGCGAGCACCTGGTAGGTGCGCCGGCCCTGCTGGAACTGCCGACGGACCGTCCGCGTCCGCCGGTGCAGAGTCATGTCGGCGGCACGTTCCCGCTCGTGTTGCCGGCGGAACTGGGTCCGCAACTGAAGCAACTCGGCCAGCGTCACGGGACGACGCTGTTCATGGTGTTGCTGGCGGGCTGGTCGCTGCTGCTGTCGCGGCTGTCCGGGCAGGACGACGTGGTGGTCGGCACCCCGGTGGCGAACCGCCAGCGGCGAGAGGTGGAAGCGCTGGTCGGCTTCTTCGTCAACACGCTGGCGCTGCGCGTACGCGTGGGCGAGACGGCGAGCGTGGCGGAGCTGCTGGCGCAGGTGAAGGAGACGACGCTGGGTGCGTTCGCGCACCAGGAACTGCCGTTCGAGCAGGTGGTGGAAGCGGTGCAGCCGGCGCGCAGCATGAGCCACAGCCCGCTGTTCCAGGTGATGCTGTCGCTGGACAACACGCCGGCCACGGACGATGTCCAGTCCCTGCCGGGGCTGACGCTCTCGTCCGTCGCCGCCGAACACCTGGTGGCCAACTTCGACCTGTCCCTGTCGCTGAAGGGCGACGGCGCGAACTTGCACGGCGAGCTCAAGTACGCCGCCGACCTGTTCGATCGCACGACGATCAAGCGTTTCGTCGAGCAGTTCGTCACCCTGCTGCAAGCCATGGTCGCCGACGAGACCGTGGCGCCGGCGGCGCTGCCGCTGATGACGCCGGCGCAGCGCGACCAGGTGCTGTCCGGCTTCAACGCGACCGCGGCCGGGTATCCGCGGGACGCGCTGATCCATGCGCTGTTCGAAGCGAAGGCGGCGGAACAGCCGGAGGCGATCGCGGTCGTCTGCGGCGACGAGTCGATCCGCTATGGCGAGTTGAACGCACGCGCGAACCGCGTCGCGCACCACCTGATCGCGCAAGGCGTGCAGGTGGACGATCGGGTCGCGCTGTGCGTCGAGCGCAGCGTGGACACGGTGGTCGGCCTGCTGGGCATCCTCAAGGCCGGCGGCGCCTACGTGCCGCTGGACCCGGACTACCCGCCCGAGCGCCTGGCCTTCCTGCTGGAGGACTGCGCGCCGAAGTTCCTGCTGTTGCACTCGGGCCTGCGCGAGCGACTGCCGGCCAGCGGGGTGCCGCAACTGGCGCTGGACGACAGCGAAGCGCTGCTGTCGACCTGTCCGGAGCGCGATCCGGGGCGCCGTGCTGCGGATTCGCGCCAGCTGATCTACATGATCTACACCTCCGGCTCCACCGGCACGCCCAAGGGCGTGATGGTCGAGCATCGTTCGGTGGCGAACCTGTGGTCGAGCCTGGAACGCGAGGTGTTCGCGGACCTGGCGAAGACGGCCCGGGTCGGCCTGAATGCCTCGATCACCTTCGATTCCTCGGTGAAATCGCTGACGCAGTTGCTGTCCGGCCGCACGCTGGTGATCTTCCCGCAGGCTGTCCGCCAGGACGGCGCGGCGTTGCTGGCGTACCTGCGCGAACACCGCGTGGACGCCTTCGACTGCACGCCGGCGCAGCTGGAGATGCTGCTGGGCGCGGGCCTGGCGACGGGCACAGTACCGGGCGTGAGCAAGGTGCTGATCGGCGGTGAGGCGATCGCGCCCGCGTTGTGGCAACGCCTGCGCAGGATCGATGGCATCCGCTTCCACAACGTCTATGGTCCGACCGAGTGCACGGTGGACGCAACGGCTTGCGCCGTGCACGAGGTCGCGACGCCGAGCATCGGCAAGCCGCTGTCCAACATGCAGGTCTACATCCTCGACGCACGGGGCGAACCGGTGCCGGTGGGCGTGGCCGGCGAGATCCATATCGGCGGCGATGGCGTGACGCGCGGCTACTGGAACCGTCCGGGACTGACGGCCGAGCGCTTCGTGCGCGACCCGTTCAGCACCGATCCGCAGGCGCGGATGTACCGGACCGGCGACCTCGGCCGCTGGTTGCCGGACGGCAACATCGAGTACATCGGCCGCAACGACTTCCAGGTCAAGCTGCGTGGCTTCCGGATCGAACTGGGCGAGATCGAGGCGAAGCTGTCGGCCTGCGCCGGCGTGCGCGAGGCGGTGGTGCTGGTGCGAGAGGACGAGCCGGGCGACAAGCGCCTGGCGGCCTACGTGGTGCCTGCCGCCGGTGCGGCACCGACCGCGCTGCAGTTGCGCGAAGCGCTGCAGCCGCAGTTGCCGGAGTACATGGTGCCCAGTGCCTTCGTGGTGCTCGACGCATTCCCGCTGACACCCAACGGCAAGCTGGATCGCAAGGCGCTGCCGGCGCCGGATGGCACCGCGCTGGCGCTGCGCGAGTACGCGGCGCCGCAGGGCGAGACCGAGCAGGTGCTGGCGGAGATCTGGCAGTCGCTGCTGAAGGTCGGGCAGGTGGGGCGTCACGACCATTTCTTCGAACTGGGCGGCCACTCGCTGCTCGCGGTGCAGCTGGTCTCGCACGTGCGCGAGCGGCTGGGCGTGGAACTCGCCTTGCGCGAGATCTTCATGCATTCGACGCTTTCCACACTCGCTGCACGGATGAATGCGCACGCATCCACGCGGACCTGGAGTCCGCTGGTTCCGCTCAAGAACATCGCCGGCAAGCCCTCGCTCTACCTGGTGCCGGGCGTCGTCATGACCGCGAGTTCGTTCTGGGATCTTGCGCAATCGCTCGAGGGCCGCATGAACGTGCACGTCCTGGAGGCGAGGGGGCTGGAAGAAGGCCAGAAGCCGTGCGTGCGGATGGAGGACATCGTCGAAACGAACATCACGGCCATGCGCGAGAACGGGATGCCCGAGGGGCCGATCGTGCTGGGTGGCCATTCCTTCGGCGGTTCTGTGGCCTTCGAAATGGCGCGTGCGCTGGAAGCGGCGGGGCATCGAGTGCAGTTGCTGCTGATCGACAATCTGCTGGTGCTTCCGAAATCCTTGAATCGCATGACGGACCCGGAGTTGAAAGGCCTCCTGGACACCGACAAGCGACTGAAGAAGCTGTTCGATGCGCAGAGAGCCATCTATAAGCGATACAAGCCGTCGGGCCGGTTCCACGGCGCGGTGGAAGTCATTTACGCGCGTGACGGCAAGATCCAGTCACTGCCGGAAACGGAGCGCATGCATGCCTGCAGGACATACTGCGAGCAGGCACCGATGGTGTCCTGGGTCTCGGGCGACCACCGCGGCATGCTGGGTGCGGCGCATGCGGATGAGCTTTCGGAAGCCATCTGGCAGGCGTGGCGTCGATATCGCGCCGATATGCCGGAGGTTCTTGCGCACTAGGCACATCGATACCGCGTTTTTCCTGGACTGAATTGCTGTTGGGACATTGCGTTGCCGTACGCCGCCGGTGAGCGGCGGTGGCGGTAGACAAGGAGCATATGTGGACATATTGAGAGAGAGTCAGCCGGTACTTCCCTGGTGGCGTCGCCACCGGCGCTGGTTGTTGCTGTCGTCCGGTGCGGTGGTGCTGGTGGTGGCGATGGTGGGCGTGCTGGGTCGCGCGGACCAGCTGGCGTCGCGCGACCGGGTGATGCTGGCGAAGGTGCAGCAGGGCGAGTTCGTGGTGGAAGTGCGGGGGGTGGGGGAACTCACGTCCAAGCACACGCAGTTCCTCGGCGCGAAGGTCGAGGGCCAGGTGGAACGCATCGCGGTGGAAGCCGGCGCGGCGGTGAAGAAGGGCGACATCCTGGCGATTCTGGCGAACCCGAAGCTGCACGAGCAGCTTTCGGAGAGCCAGTGGGAGCTGGCGGCGCAGAGGAAGGAGCAGCAGGCGAACCTTGCCAGCCTGCAGGCGGAGCTGGTCAACATGCAGACGGATGCGCAGATCGCGCAGTCCGAGCTGAAGGTGCTGTCGCTGCGCGAGGACTCCGAGGGCAAGCTGCAGGCCGACGGCATCGTGTCGAAGCTCACCTACGAGCAGACGCGGCGTGGCGTGGAGCAGCAGAAGCAGCGCATCGTGGCGGCGCAGGAGCGTGTGCGGATGATGCAGCAGCGCCTGAGCGCACAACGTGAAGCGGATGCGGCCCGGCTGAACAAGATGGGCAATACGCTGGACATCCT
Source organism: Lysobacter sp. (assembly GCA_019634715.1). Classification (GTDB taxonomy): domain Bacteria; phylum Pseudomonadota; class Gammaproteobacteria; order Xanthomonadales; family Xanthomonadaceae; genus Lysobacter_I. The sequence continues at coordinate 75,672 of JAHCAU010000020.1, read as the reverse complement.
GCGGCAGCAGGTCGCCGACCTGACGGTGCGTGCGCCGATCGACGGGGTGGTGGGGCAGATGGCCCTGAAGCTTGGCCAGCAGGTGGTGGGCGGCGCGGAGATCGGCCGGATCACGCCCTACGACAACCTGGTGGCGTTGCTGGACGTGCAGGACTACCAGGCGCGTGACGTGCGGGTGAACCAGTCGGTGCGCATCGACACGCGCGGGGCGGTGCTGCCGGGCCGTGTGACGCGCATCGATCCGGGGGTGACGAACGGGATGGTGAAGGTGGAGGTGACGCTGGACGGTCCGGTGCCGGCGAGCCTTCGCGCCAACCAGAGCGTGGAAGGGGTGATCGAGATCGCCCGCAAGCCCAATGCGCTGTTCGTCAGTCGGCCGCCGCAGGCGCAAGGGCACGGGCAGGCAGCGGTCTACCGCGTGGAAGGCGACACGGCGATGAGGACGCTGGTGGATTTCGGACTGGTGTCCACGCGCGACATCGAGGTGCTGGGCACGCTGAAGGCCGGCGACCAGATCGTGGTGTCCGATGTGTCGGCATGGGGCGAGCACGAGCGGGTGCTGCTCAAGTAGGCCTTCCTTCCATTCTCCCTGTCTACCTCCATTTTCAACATCACGCACCCGCCTGCGGGCGGGTTTTCAAGGAGTGCAACGCGTCATGAACGGCGAAACCCTGATCGAACTGTCGGCTGTCCGCAAATCCTTCCTGACCGAGAAGGTCGAGACGCGAGCGCTCGACGACATCTCCCTGCGGGTGGGGAAGGGCGACTACGTCGCCTTGTCCGGCCCGTCCGGCTCGGGCAAGTCGACGCTGCTGTCGTTGCTGGGTCTGCTGGACACGTGGGACTCGGGCAGTTACCTGCTCAACGGCCACGACGTGTCGGCATTGGGCCGCGACCAGCGGGCGGCGATCCGCAACCGCGAGATCGGCTTCGTGTTCCAGGCCTTCCACCTGATCAGCGACCTGACGGTGGAAGAGAACGTGGCGTTGCCGCTGACGTACCGGACGGACCTGGGCAAGGCCGAGCGCGCGCAGTGGGTGGCGCAGGCGCTGGCGCGGGTGGACATGACCCATCGTGCGCAGCACTACCCGGCGCAACTGTCGGGCGGCCAGCAGCAGCGCGTGGCGGTGGCGCGCGCGGTGGCGGGGCGCCCGTCGCTGATCCTGGCGGACGAGCCGACCGGCAACCTGGACTCCAGGAACGCCGAAGCGGTGATCGAACTGCTCGACAGCCTGCATCAGGACGGCGCGACGATCTGCATGGTGACGCACAACCCGGAGACGGCGGCACGCTGTCCGCGCCAGATCGATCTGTTCGACGGCCGCATCGTGGCGGACCGGTCGCAGAACGGCACGCTGCGTGCGATCGGCTGAGGAGCGGACGATGTCGTACTGGACGGATGTGAGATACGCGCTGCGCCTGTTGCGCAAGACCCCGGTGTTCACGCTGACCACGATTCTGGTGCTGGCCGGCGGTCTGGCGGTGAGCCTGTACACGTATGGTTTGTTGAACACCGCGCTGTACAAGAAGCTGCCGGTTGCGGATGGCGAACGGGTGGTGCGCCTGGAGGGGCGGTTGCGCGGCTTCCCGACCCAGGTGCTGGATGCCTACGAGCTGGCGCAGATCGCGCCGCAGGTGAAGGCGCTGGAGGCGATCGGTGTCTACAACGACATCGACGTGGAAGTGAGCGACCGCGAGTTGAGCCAGATGGTGCCGGCGACGTACGGTCCGTGGGACATGTTCGGGTTCATCGGGGTGCAGCCGCAGCTGGGTCGCAGCTTCGTGCCTGCCGATACGATCGACGGCGCCGAGCCGGTGGCGATCGTCAGCCATGCGCTGTGGCAGTCGGCGTTCGCCGGTTCGCCGGACATCCTGGGGCGGGTCATCCAGGTCAACCGCAAGCCAGTGCGCGTGATCGGTGTGATGCCGGCGGGGGTGACGTTCCCGGTGTGGTCGCGGTTGTGGCTGCCGATGCCGCAGAACGAGTCGCAGCCGGTGAGCGAGGCGACGTCCGTCGCGGTGGGCGCGTATGCCCGGTTGCGTCCGGGGGCGACGCGCGCTTCGGCGTCCGAGGAGCTGACGGGGCTGTTGAACAGGATGCGGCAATCGCATCGGCGTGTGGACGGCAAGCCGTACGACTACGACGCGATCGTGCTGGAGACGTTCCAGATGAGCCTGGCCGGAGGCGGGGCGGGGAACGTGATGTTCGCGGTGCTGAACCTGCTGGCCGGCTTCATCATGCTGCTGTCGTGCGTGAACGTGGGCAACATGCTGCTGGCGCGTACGCAGGAGCGGCTGAAGGAGATCGCGGTGCGTGTGGCGGTCGGTGCGCCACGCGGTCGGCTGCTGTGGCAGATGATGCTGGAGAGTCTGTTGATCTGCGTGGCGGGCGGTGTGCTGGCGCTGCTGCTGATCGCGTACTGGCTGAAGGCGACCGACCAGTTCCTGCATGGGTGGAGCGACCGCCTGCCGTTCTGGGCGCGCTGGGGCGTGGACACGCAATCGGTGCTGATGACGTTCGGGTTCGTGCTGCTGGCGGTGTGCCTGGTGTCGATCCTGCCGACCTGGCGCGTGCTGCGCATGCCGTGCACGACCCTGCTTCGGGACGGCACACGCGGTGCGCGCGGCCGCTTGAGCGGGCGGCTGTCGCGGTTGCTGGTGACCTTGCAGATCGTGCTGATCTCGGTGGTGATGGCGATCGGCAGCGCATTGACCTTCGTGGCCTGGCGCACGTCGAACCTGGACACGGGCATCGATGGCGATCGGCTTCTGGCGCTGGATGTGGCGGCGCCCAAGGGCAGCGACGAGACGCCGGCCGGTCTTGCGCAGTACCACGAGCGACTGCTGTCGAGCATCCGCGCGCAGCCTGATGTGGAAGGCGCGATGCTGTGGAGCGTCGGGGGCAGCCGGCGCTTCGGCGTGGACGGCAAGCGCCATGCGCTGACGGAAGACTACCCGGAGGCGACGGTGAGGCTGAGTTCGGATGCGCCGGTGGCGCTGGGTGGGCGGCTGCTGGATGGGCGCTACTTCGACTCGCGCGACGGCAGCAGCGGCGGCCGTACGGCGTTGGTGAGCAAGACGCTGGCGGAGCGCTACTGGCCGGGTGTCTCGCCGATCGGCCGTTCGATCCAGTTGTTCGATGCGAAAGGCAAGGTGAGCGAGCAGCGTGTCGTGGTGGGCGTGGTCAGCGACGTGCTGGACGACAGCCAGCTGATGCAGGCCGACGCGCGCGCGATGATGGCGATCTACGTGCCGTTCGCGCAGGCGGCGGCGGGCAGTGCGCGTTACCTGGTGCGCTACCGGGGCGAGGAGCCGTCTGCGCGCGCGACGCTGTTGAACCTGGCGTGGCAGGCCAATGCGGCGCCCGGGGTGGTGGTCGATCGCTACACGGCGCTGCGCGACCGGACGGTGGCGCTGAGCCGGAGCCTGGCGAAGCTGTTCGTGTACAGCGGGCTGTTCGCGCTGCTGCTTGCGCTGACCGGCATCTACGGACTGTGCAGCAACGAGGTGATCCTGCGCAGGCAGGAGGTGGGCCTGCGCCGCGCGATCGGCGCGACGGATGGATCGATCCTGCGCCTGTTCCTGCGGCAGGGGACGCGGCGCCTGGCGGTGGGCCTGGTGCTGGCGCTGTTGATCGGCGGCGCGGGGCTGTTCCTGCTCTCGCGGCTGGCCGGACTCGGGACCGTGGTGCCGGTGGCGATCGGACTGGGCGTGGCGGTCACGATCACGCTGCTGGTGGGCATGGCCACCTACCTGTCCACCCGCAGGATCCTGCGCGGAGAACCGGCAGAGGGCATGCGGTATGAATGAGCTGCATGCCTCGCAGTGGTGGATCAGGCAGCTGGGCGCCGCGCCGATGCGCGCACGCTTGATCTGCCTGCCGTATGCCGGCGGCAATGCGCGCGTGTTCCACGGCTGGGCGGAGTCCTTGCCTGGGATCGAAGTGCTGGCCATCCAGTCGCCCGGCAAGGGCACCCGGGTGCTTGAGCCCCCCTGTACCGACCTCGATCGTCTCTGCAAGACGCTGCTTGCGGAATTGATGCCATTGTTGAACAGTCCCGTGCCCTATAGTTTCTTCGGGCACAGCAACGGCGCGCTGATCGCATTCGAATTGTGCTGTCGATTGCAGGCCGTGGGTGCGCCGATGCCGAGGCGATTGCTGTTGTCGGCATGCGGGGCGCCATGGGTTCGCCAGAAGCAGCGTTACTCGACCCTGGACGACGCGGCATTCAAGACGATGCTGCGCGATTTCAAGGCGACACCGCCGGAAGTGCTGGAGCACGAGCCCTTGCTGGACCTGCTGTTGCCAGGGCTGCGCGCAGACTTTGCGCTTGCAGAGGACTACGCATGCGCATGGCCTTCGTTGCGTGGCGTCGTCACACACGTCTTCCACGGCGCGGAGGACGCGATTCCCGAGGCGGAAATCGCGGCTTGGGCGCAGCGAATCGAACTGCCGGTCGAATTCGAACGCATGCCGGGCGGACATTTCTTTATTCACGACGAGCAGAAACGCCTGCTTGCGGCGATCGCCCGACAACTCGCGGACACGCTGCGGGATCGGCCGGTCGTGCTCACACATTGAGGGAGAGGACATGGATAGCGAGAAACGCTGGTATTTGCGGCCGGACGTCTATATCGAGCCGCTGGTGAATCATTGGTACGCGTGGCCGAACCTGATCGCGCCGCTGACGTATGCGATGTACATGAGCAAGACGCACCGCCGCCTGATGCATTCCTTCGTGAAGAACACGGAGTTGCACATCCTGGCGAACCAGGATCCCGAGCTGGCCGGTGGTGGCGAATTCGTCGACTGCAGCCGCGAGCAGCTGGGGCAGGTGCAAGCCCTGCTGCAGCGCTTCGACGGCGAATACGGTCTGTACGCCGAGCTCGCCGATGCGATCCGCGAGTTGGACACGCTGATCCGCGCCCACCGCAGCGGCGAGTCGATCGAACCGCTGTATGCGAAGGTGCCGGATCTGCTCAAGGGCTACGTCGAGCTGCACATGGACCTCTATCACCAGCCGGGCTATCGGCTGATAGAACCCTTGCTGTATCGCAGCCGCTATTACGACGAGTCGATGCAGTCGGTATCGATAGGCATTCTGGAACCAGGCCAGAAGCGGCCGTTCGTGCTCAGCACGCCGCGCCTGATAGATGATCGGCACCTGCACATTCGCATGCCGTTCCGCTCGACCTGGTGGGATCGCCTGTTCAGCGCACGCACCAGGCCACTTTCGCGCGATGAAATCGATGCATTGTTCGATGGCATACCGAAGGAGGGTGGATTGGATCACCTTTCGATGTTCACCGATACGGCACCGCGGACCCACAGGCCGCCTGATGACGGTGTGCGGCTTCGCTACATGGGCCATGCCGGTTTTCTCGTCGAGAGCGACGCATGCGCGCTGCTGGTCGATCCGGTCATCGCCACCTGCACCGACGATAATGCCGACAAGACGTACACCTATGCGGACCTGCCCGAGCATATCGACTATTTGTGCCTTACGCATAACCATGCGGATCACGTGAACCTCGAAACCTTGCTGCAGATCAGGCACAAGGTGGGCAAGGTGCTGGTGCCCAAGAACAATGGCGGCTCATTGGCCGATCCTTCGCTGCGTCTGCTGCTGACGCAGCTGGGATTCCACGCGACGGAAGTGGACGATCTGGAAGAATTCCCGCTTCCCGGAGGTCGCATCGTGAGTATCCCCTTCCTCGGAGAGCACGGCGACTTGCATATCCGCAGCAAATCGGCGTGGTTCTTCGACCTGCAAGGCAAGAAGATCTATGCGGGCGCTGACTCCTCCAATCTGGAGCCGCGCATGTACCAGATGCTGCATGACTTCACCGGCGACCTGGATGTGCTGGCGATCGGCATGGAGTGTGTCGGCGCGCCCTACACATGGCTCTACGGAGCGCTGAATACCGAGTTGGTGCCGAAGAACGTCAAGGAGTCGCGTCGCCTCAACGGTTCCGGCTACGAGCAGGCGGCACGCATGGTCGAGGCGTTCCAGCCGAAGCAGATGCTCATCTACGCGCTGGGAATGGAGCCCTGGTACGGCTATTTCATGGGGCTTGAATACAACGAGCACTCCGAGCAGATCGTCCAGTCGACGCGCATGGTCGAGCACTGCAGGACGCTCGATCTTCCGGTCGAACGCCTGTGCGGGAAGTACGCGCTTGAGCTTTGAGTCCGCTGTCCGCCCGGGCGTCGTGCCGGTGCGTGTGGTGCTGTCCCATGTTTTTCCTCTCGAGTAACAACTAATGAGAAGTGGTTTCCCGATACTCAAGCGGTTCGCGCTCTTCGTGTTCCTGCCGCTGCTGCTGTTGATGGCATGGCTCTATGTCCATGGCCGCCAGGGGCTTCCGCCGCCGTCGCAGACGGTGCAGGTGCCGGGCGGCGGCTCGGTGCGCATCGAGCGCGACGAACACGGCGTGCCGCACCTGTACGCGGATCGCGACGAAGACATCTATTTCGCGATGGGTTACGTCCAGGCGCAGGACCGCCTGTGGCAGATGGAGCTGGAGCGGCGGCTGGCCGCAGGGCGGTTGAGCGAAGTCTTCGGCAAGGACCTGCTCATGCAGGACATCTGGATGCGCACGCTCGGGCTGCGCCGCTCCGCCGAGAGCGCGCATGCGGCCTTGAGCAAGCCGGCGCAGCAGTCGCTCGCCGCCTATGCGAGCGGCGTGAATGCCTGGCTGCGCGAAGGGCATCCGTTGCCCTTCGAGTTCAGCGTGTTCCGTGTGCGCCCGGAGCCGTGGACCGAAATCGATTCGCTGTCCTGGGGCAAGGTCTTCTCGCTGAGCCTGAGCGGAAATCTCGAACAGGAAATCGGCAAGGCGGTATCGGCGCGCTATCTCCAGCCGCAGCAGATGCAATCGTTCTTCCCCGGCAAGTACGATCCGGCCACGATCGACGATGTGCAGTCGTCGACCGCTGCCCTGGCGTCGCTCGGCACGCTTTCGAAAAGCCTGCAACTGGACTGGAAGATCGGCGGTCGCGAGGTCGGCAGCAATGCCTGGGTCGTGGCCGGCCGCCACACCGAGCATGGCGGCGCCATGCTCGTGAACGACCCGCACCTGGGGCTGCAGATGCCATCGCCCTGGTATCCCGTGGTCCAGCACGGCGCGCAGCTCCGTGCGCAGGGGATGAGCCTGGTCGGCCTGCCGCCGGTGATCTTCGGCCAGAACGGCCGGATCGCATGGGGCGGCACTGCCATGATGGCCGACGTGCAGGATCTCGCGGTACAGCGCTTCGATCCGAAGGATCCGGACCGCTACCTGGCCGATGGCGAATGGCTGCAGCTGGAGCGCCGCACGGAAGACATCAGCGTCGCGTCGGCGTTTCCGTCGTTCCTGAACCAGGCGCTGAAGCCGGTGCGGATCGAAGTGCGCAGCACGCGCGACGGGCCGATCGTCAGCGGCCTGCGCGGCAAGGCGATCGGGCAGCCGCTGGCCCTGCGCTGGACCGCGTTGCAGCCGGGCGACCGCAGCTACGAAAGCATGTACGCGGTGAGCTACGCGAAGGACTGGGAATCGTTCAAGGAGGCCTACCGGCATTACCGGGTGCCCGCCCTGAACATGCTGTACGCCGATCGCGAGGGGAACATCGGTTACCTGGGCATCGGTGCGATCCCGATCCGGGGCAAGGGCGACGGCTCGATGCCGGTGCCCGGCTGGGACGCGGCGTATGCGTGGCAGGGGCAGCTTGCGTTCGAAGCCATGCCGTCCCGCTACAACCCGCCGGAGGGTTACATCGCCTCCGCCAACGATCGCCCGTTCGACGACAGCTATCCGCACTTCATTTCCAACGACTGGGCACCGCCGGCGCGCGGCCAGCGCATCCGCGAACTGCTCGAGGAGGCCATCGCCTCGCGCCGCCGCCTGAAGGTCGAGGACATGCAGGCGATCCAGACCGATGAGCGCAGCCTGTCGGCCCGCCGCCTCGTGCCACTGCTGACTGCGATCAAGCCCGCCAACGAGGACGAGCGCAAGGCATTGGCCCTGCTCAAGGACTGGTCCGGCGACATGGACGCATCGAGCGCCCAGGCGGCCTTGTTCAACGTCTGGATGCGCCACCTCTCGTCGCGACTGTTCGGTGGCGTGCTCGGCGACGATTGGGTCCGGCACGACGAGATGCAGTACGTGCGTGCCGTCCTGGACACGGCCACGGTCGACCAGATCGAACGTGCGTTGAGCGACCCGAAAGCGGCCTGGTGCAACCAGCAGGCACCGGAAAGCAGCGATCGGTCCTGTCGCAGCGTGCTGCGGGCAAGCCTCGGCCAGGCGCTTGCCGAGTTGCAGCGGCGCATCGGCAAGGACGAGGCGGACTGGCGATGGGGCGACATCCACCATGCCCTGTATGCCCACCAGCCATTCAGCAACGTCCGCGGGCTGTCCGGACTCTTCGAGCGCCGGGTCGGCAGCGGAGGCGGGCCGGACAGCATCAATGTCTCCGGCTTTTCCGTGGACGGCACCAATGGCTACATCGGCAATTTCGGCGCCAGTTCGCGCCAGATCATCGCGCTGGATCCGCAGGGTGTGACGCATCGCTACATGAACTCGACCGGGCAGTCCGGCAACTGGATGAGTCCCCACTACGCCGACATGGTGAAGCCGTTCGCGCGTGGCGAGTACTACACCCTCACCGTTGGAGACAAGAAATGAATCAGCGCCGCAATCGAGACGCGCGGCCGCCCCGCCGCATCGGTCTGATGTCCGAGTTCGGGCGCTTCGCGCCAGGTCGCGTGTTCCTCGCGATACTGGCCGGCGCGCTTTCCGGCTGCCTCTACGCATTGGCGATTCCGCTCATCCTGACCGCGGTGCGCGGACCCGATGCCGGGCTGGCGTTCGCCGGGGAGGAAGTGCGGATGGTCCTGGGCTTCGAGGTGAGCAATGCCCGGCTGGCGGCGTTCTTCGCCGTGTTCTGTGTGTGCATCATGATCACCCGGGCGGCGGCCTCGATCCTCGTGGCGCGCGTGTCGATGGATCTGTCGGCGGACCTGCGCGACCGGCTCTGTCAGCGCATCGTGCAGTCCGGCTATCCGCAGCTCGAGGCGCTGGGCCAGGCCAAGCTCACCGTGGCGGTCACCGACGACGTGCGGCGCATCATCGGCGGCGCCGAGGTGATGCCGCAGTTGCTCATCAATGGCGTGATGCTGGTGGGGATCTTCGGCTTCCTCTGGTACATCAATACCCAGGTGTTCCTGTTCGTGCTGGGCGCGGTTGTCTTCGGCGTGGTGACGTTCCACATCCCGCTGCTGTTCGCCAATCGTCATTTCCATCGCGCGCGTCAGCTGTACGACACCTTGGAGAAGGCGGTACGCGGCCTGGTCCTCGGCATCAAGGAACTCCAGCTCGACCGGAACAAGCGGGACGGCTATTTCGGCCAGATCCTGCAGCCCTGCGCGAAGGAACTGCTCGTCGCCGAGAAGCGTGCGATGACCATCATGCTGGGAGCCAACAGCTATGGCGACCTGCTGTTCTTCTTCGCCATCGGCGCCATCGCATTCGTGTTCGTCAACTACCACGAGATCTCCAGCACCGACCTGCTGGCGGTGGTGATGGTGCTGCTGTACATCACGGGGCCGATCGCCATCATCCTCAACACCTTGCCGAGGATGTCGATGGCTTCCGTGTCGCTGCGCAAGATCGAGGAAATCCTGGGCAAGCTGCCCGAGCAGATGGAAGCGGAGCGCCCGCTGACCAGACGCGAATGGCATGCGATCTCCTTCGCGGGCATCGGCTACCAGCATCGCAGCGACAAGGCGCACGACGGCTTCACGGTCGGTCCGCTGGACTTTTCGATCCGCAAGGGCGAAGTCACCTTCATCGTCGGCGGCAATGGCTCCGGCAAGTCGACGCTGTGCAAGATGATGTCGCTGCACTATCCAACGACGACCGGTCGCATCCTGTTCGACGACCAGGTGGTGGATGCGGACTGCATCGACGACTATCGCCAGGATATCGCCACGGTCTTCTCCGATTTCTATCTGTTCGACCGACTGCTTTCGCCGATCGACGACGTGAAGCTGGAGGCGGCCAACCGCTACCTGCGCGAACTGGCGATCGACCACAAGGTGCAGATCAAGGATGGCCTGTTCTCCACCACCGATCTGTCGGACGGCCAGCGCAAGCGCCTGGCGCTGGTGGTGTCGTTCGTCGACGACAAGGAACTCTACCTGCTCGACGAATGGGCCGCGGACCAGGATCCGGTGTTCAAGAGGGTCTTCTATACGGAAATCCTGCGCGACCTGAAGGCCCAGGGGAAGGCCGTGGTCGTGGTCAGTCACGACGACCGCTATTTCCACGTCGCCGATCAGCTCTTGATCATGGAGGATGGAAACATCGTCGAGAAGCGCTACCGGGACGCGGTTCCCCATGTCGCCGGCGCGCAGGCGGTCGACGCCACGCTCGCCTGAAATCAACGGTCAGCAATTGCTGTAACAAGGAGTAAAGTGTATGGAATCGAGTACTTTCTTGCGCATCGACCACCTGGCGATCGCCGTCCAGGACCTGGAAGAGGCCATCCTCTTCTATCGCGACACCTTGAAGTTGCCGCTGGTCGAGCGACGCGAGACCATGGGCAAGTACAGCGGCATGCGCTCTGCCGTCATGTCGGCGGGAAATTTCCAGATCGTGCTGATCGAGGGCACGTCCCCGGAATCACAGGTGAGCCGCTACGTCAACGAGTACGGGCCTGGCGTGCAGCACGTCGCGTTCGAGGTCGAGAACATCGACGAGACCCACCGAGACCTGGCCCGCAACGGGCTGGAGTTCTCCACCAGCGTGCTGGATGCGCCAGGTCTGCGCCAGACCTTCAGCAAGCGCGACAAGGTGTCGGGAATGATGTTCGAACTGATCGAGCGTACCGGCGAGACCGGCTTCAAGGAAGCCAATATCAACCGCCTGTTCGAGGAACTGGAGCGCGCCGATGCGTATTGAGTGTCCGCGCGTCGGCAACCCGGGAGAGGTGACGTGAGTACGCAAACGAATACATCGCGGCTGGCCGTGATGAATTTTCTCAACGAAGTCGCAGGCGACTTCCCCGACGCCATCTCCCTGGCGTCGGGGCGTCCGGCGGAGGCCTTCTTCGACTTGGAGCGCTGGCTGGACTCGATTCCGCTGTACCAGCGCGAATTCGCGTCGCGGCGGGACTTGTCGTACGCCGATGCGGGGCGACTGCTGGCGCAGTACGGTCGGACCAACGGCATCGTCAACGAGCTCATCGCCGAGCAACTCGCGCAGGACGAGGGCGTGCGCGGCCGGAGCGAGCATGTCGTGGTCAGCACGGGTTGCCAGGAAGCGCTCGCGCTGTGCCTGCTGTCCTTGTGCGAAGACAGGAACGACGTGGTGATCGCGCGCGATCCCACCTATATCGGCATGACCGGCGTGGCCGACCTGCACGGCATCGAGATCGTGCCGCTGCATTCGAAGGAAGACGACCAGCTCGCAGCCGAACTGCAGGCGGTCGCGGAGATGCTGCGTCGCCAGGGGAAGCGGGCGCGTGCGTTGTATCTGATCCCCGAGTTCGACAATCCCACCGGGACCGTGTTGTCGCTGGAAGCGCGGAAGACGCTGCTCGATGTGTGCGCCGGGCAGCGCATCGTGGTGCTGGAGGACAACCCGTACGGGATGTTTCGCTACGAAGGCGAGCGCCTGCCGACGCTATTTGAGATTGATCGCGCGGGCTGCGTGATCTACCTGTTCACCTATTCCAAGACGCTGTGCCCGGCCGTACGGGTCGGAGGCGCTCTGGTGCCGGACACCCTGTTCGGTGATGCGGGGGCGGCCAGCACGCTTGTGGCGAACCTGGGCGAGCGAAAGAGTTTCCTGACCGTGAACACCAGTCAGCTGAACCAGGCGCTGATCGGCGGCATGCTGCTGGCACAGCAGGGAACGCTGCGCGAGCTGATCGTTCCGCAGCTGGAGCACTACCGTCGGAATCGCGACCTGTTGCTGGCCGCGCTGGAAACGGAGTTCGCCGATCAGCGCGATACCGTGCAATGGAATCGCCCCGAGGGCGGATTTTTCCTCACGATGACGCTGCCCTTTTCGTTCGGGCAGGCTGAAGTGCTGCGATGCGCGCGCGAGCAGCGCGTCATCCCCATGCCGCTGTCGTTCTTCTCGCTGTCGGGCACGTGCCAGAACAGCATCCGGCTGGCTTTCAGCAATGTCGAGCCATCGCTGATAGGCGAGGGTGTGGCGCGGCTCGGCCAGTTCGTCCGTCAATGCCAGGAGGTGTACGATGCGACGGCATGACGTGAACGCCGTGCATGCGGCGATGGTCGCGCTGTTGCGCGATCGCGGACTTCCGGCAGCGCATGCGGTGGACGTGGCGGATGCGCTGGTGGATGCTTCGTTGCGGGGCATCGATACGCATGGCGTGCGGCTGCTCGATTTCTATCTCAAGGAAATCGAAGGCGGTCGCGCGAAGAAGCAGCCGTCGTTCCGCATCAGCGGCGATTACCCGGCAGCGGGGCTGTTCGATGCCGACGACGCACTCGGCGTGGTGGCAGGAGCGGCGGCGATGCGAGAAGTCATCGGGCGCGCGCGGAAGGTCGGGATCGCCGCGCTGGCCGTGAGTCGCTCCAACCACTTCGGCCGTGCCGACTATTTCGCCCGCATGGCTGCTGCGGCCGGACAAATCGGATTGGTGTTCAGCAATTCGGATGCCCTGGTGGTGCCTTACGGCGGGGTCGTTCCGCTCAACGGAACCAATCCGTTGGCGATGGCGGCACCGGGCCTGGACGACGACGGCTTCCACCTGGACATGGCGACCAGCCAGACCGCTTACTCGCGCGTACTGCTTGCGCTTCGCGACGGCCTGCCCGTGGAGCCGGGGTTGGCCACCAACCACGAGGGTCAGGACCTTTCACGTGGTGGCGACCTGGGGGCGTTGCAGCCCTTGGGCGGCATCAAGGGGCAGGGTTTGGGCATGATGATCCAGATATTGTGCGCGCTGTTGTCCAACATGCCATTCGATGCCGAACTGTCCAATCTTTACAGGGAACCCTACGACACGCCGCGCCAGATCAGTCATTTCATGGTGGCGATCGAGGTGGCTGCGTTCGTGGACCCGGGAGTATTCAGGGCGCGGCTCTCCGAGCTGCTGGCTCGGTTCCGTCAGAGCCAGCCGGCCGGGGCTGCCCCGGTGCGTGTCCCCGGCGATCCTGAACGCGAAGTGGAAGCCGATCGCCGGCAGGCAGGCATTCCACTGGCTGACGAAGAAGTGGCGCTGCTCTCCGGCTACCTCGCCGTGTAAAGGGGCACGGCCAGCCTCCCCTGGACATCGTGACGACCTGACAGCGATTGAATCCATTTAGGTCGGTACACGCATCCAAGCTCCTGACAGCTGCCATGATCATCGCAGCGCCAGTCAGGAAAGGGATTGCGTGGACATATTGAGAGAGAGTCAGCCGGTACTTCCCTGGTGGCGTCGCCACCGGCGCTGGTTGTTGCTGTCGCCCGGTGCGGTGGTGCTGGTGGTGGCGATGGTGGGCGTGCTGGGTCGCGCGGACCAGCTGGCGTCGCGCGACCGGGTGATGCTGGCGAAGGTGCAGCAGGGCGAGTTCGTGGTGGAAGTGCGGGGGGTGGGGGAACTCACGTCCAAGCACACGCAGTTCCTCGGCGCGAAGGTCGAGGGCCAGGTGGAACGCATCGCGGTGGAAGCCGGCGCGGCGGTGAAGAAGGGCGACATCCTGGCGATTCTGGCGAACCCGAAGCTGCACGAGCAGCTTTCGGAGAGCCAGTGGGAGCTGGCGGCGCAGAGGAAGGAGCAGCAGGCGAACCTTGCCAGCCTGCAGGCGGAGCTGGTCAACATGCAGACGGATGCGCAGATCGCGCAGTCCGAGCTGAAGGTGCTGTCGCTGCGCGAGGACTCCGAGGGCAAGCTGCAGGCCGACGGCATCGTGTCGAAGCTCACCTACGAGCAGACGCGGCGTGGCGTGGAGCAGCAGAAGCAGCGCATCGTGGCGGCGCAGGAGCGTGTGCGGATGATGCAGCAGCGCCTGAGCGCACAACGTGAAGCGGATGCGGCCCGGCTGAACAAGATGGGCAATACGCTGGACATCCTGCGGCAGCAGGTCGCCGACCTGACGGTGCGTGCGCCGATCGACGGGGTGGTGGGGCAGATGGCCCTGAAGCTTGGCCAGCAGGTGGTGGGCGGCGCGGAGATCGGCCGGATCACGCCCTACGACAACCTGGTGGCGTTGCTGGACGTGCAGGACTACCAGGCGCGTGACGTGCGGGTGAACCAGTCGGTGCGCATCGACACGCGCGGGGCGGTGCTGCCGGGCCGTGTGACGCGCATCGATCCGGGGGTGACGAACGGGATGGTGAAGGTGGAGGTGACGCTGGACGGTCCGGTGCCGGCGAGCCTTCGCGCCAACCAGAGCGTGGAAGGGGTGATCGAGATCGCCCGCAAGCCCAATGCGCTGTTCGTCAGTCGGCCGCCGCAGGCGCAAGGGCACGGGCAGGCAGCGGTCTACCGCGTGGAAGGCGACACGGCGATGAGGACGCTGGTGGATTTCGGACTGGTGTCCACGCGCGACATCGAGGTGCTGGGCACGCTGAAGGCCGGCGACCAGATCGTGGTGTCCGATGTGTCGGCATGGGGCGAGCACGAGCGGGTGCTGCTCAAGTAGGCCTTCCTTCCATTCTCCCTGTCTACCTCCATTTTCAACATCACGCACCCGCCTGCGGGCGGGTTTTCAAGGAGTGCAACGCGTCATGAACGGCGAAACCCTGATCGAACTGTCGGCTGTCCGCAAATCCTTCCTGACCGAGAAGGTCGAGACGCGAGCGCTCGACGACATCTCCCTGCGGGTGGGGAAGGGCGACTACGTCGCCTTGTCCGGCCCGTCCGGCTCGGGCAAGTCGACGCTGCTGTCGTTGCTGGGTCTGCTGGACACGTGGGACTCGGGCAGTTACCTGCTCAACGGCCACGACGTGTCGGCATTGGGCCGCGACCAGCGGGCGGCGATCCGCAACCGCGAGATCGGCTTCGTGTTCCAGGCCTTCCACCTGATCAGCGACCTGACGGTGGAAGAGAACGTGGCGTTGCCGCTGACGTACCGGACGGACCTGGGCAAGGCCGAGCGCGCGCAGTGGGTGGCGCAGGCGCTGGCGCGGGTGGACATGACCCATCGTGCGCAGCACTACCCGGCGCAACTGTCGGGCGGCCAGCAGCAGCGCGTGGCGGTGGCGCGCGCGGTGGCGGGGCGCCCGTCGCTGATCCTGGCGGACGAGCCGACCGGCAACCTGGACTCCAGGAACGCCGAAGCGGTGATCGAACTGCTCGACAGCCTGCATCAGGACGGCGCGACGATCTGCATGGTGACGCACAACCCGGAGACGGCGGCACGCTGTCCGCGCCAGATCGATCTGTTCGACGGCCGCATCGTGGCGGACCGGTCGCAGAACGGCACGCTGCGTGCGATCGGCTGAGGAGCGGACGATGTCGTACTGGACGGATGTGAGATACGCGCTGCGCCTGTTGCGCAAGACCCCGGTGTTCACGCTGACCACGATTCTGGTGCTGGCCGGCGGTCTGGCGGTGAGCCTGTACACGTATGGTTTGTTGAACACCGCGCTGTACAAGAAGCTGCCGGTTGCGGATGGCGAACGGGTGGTGCGCCTGGAGGGGCGGTTGCGCGGCTTCCCGACCCAGGTGCTGGATGCCTACGAGCTGGCGCAGATCGCGCCGCAGGTGAAGGCGCTGGAGGCGATCGGTGTCTACAACGACATCGACGTGGAAGTGAGCGACCGCGAGTTGAGCCAGATGGTGCCGGCGACGTACGGTCCGTGGGACATGTTCGGGTTCATCGGGGTGCAGCCGCAGCTGGGTCGCAGCTTCGTGCCTGCCGATACGATCGACGGCGCCGAGCCGGTGGCGATCGTCAGCCATGCGCTGTGGCAGTCGGCGTTCGCCGGTTCGCCGGACATCCTGGGGCGGGTCATCCAGGTCAACCGCAAGCCAGTGCGCGTGATCGGTGTGATGCCGGCGGGGGTGACGTTCCCGGTGTGGTCGCGGTTGTGGCTGCCGATGCCGCAGAACGAGTCGCAGCCGGTGAGCGAGGCGACGTCCGTCGCGGTGGGCGCGTATGCCCGGTTGCGTCCGGGGGCGACGCGCGCTTCGGCGTCCGAGGAGCTGACGGGGCTGTTGAACAGGATGCGGCAATCGCATCGGCGTGTGGACGGCAAGCCGTACGACTACGACGCGATCGTGCTGGAGACGTTCCAGATGAGCCTGGCCGGAGGCGGGGCGGGGAACGTGATGTTCGCGGTGCTGAACCTGCTGGCCGGCTTCATCATGCTGCTGTCGTGCGTGAACGTGGGCAACATGCTGCTGGCGCGTACGCAGGAGCGGCTGAAGGAGATCGCGGTGCGTGTGGCGGTCGGTGCGCCACGCGGTCGGCTGCTGTGGCAGATGATGCTGGAGAGTCTGTTGATCTGCGTGGCGGGCGGTGTGCTGGCGCTGCTGCTGATCGCGTACTGGCTGAAGGCGACCGACCAGTTCCTGCATGGGTGGAGCGACCGCCTGCCGTTCTGGGCGCGCTGGGGCGTGGACACGCAATCGGTGCTGATGACGTTCGGGTTCGTGCTGCTGGCGGTGTGCCTGGTGTCGATCCTGCCGACCTGGCGCGTGCTGCGCATGCCGTGCACGACCCTGCTTCGGGACGGCACACGCGGTGCGCGCGGCCGCTTGAGCGGGCGGCTGTCGCGGTTGCTGGTGACCTTGCAGATCGTGCTGATCTCGGTGGTGATGGCGATCGGCAGCGCATTGACCTTCGTGGCCTGGCGCACGTCGAACCTGGACACGGGCATCGATGGCGATCGGCTTCTGGCGCTGGATGTGGCGGCGCCCAAGGGCAGCGACGAGACGCCGGCCGGTCTTGCGCAGTACCACGAGCGACTGCTGTCGAGCATCCGCGCGCAGCCTGATGTGGAAGGCGCGATGCTGTGGAGCGTCGGGGGCAGCCGGCGCTTCGGCGTGGACGGCAAGCGCCATGCGCTGACGGAAGACTACCCGGAGGCGACGGTGAGGCTGAGTTCGGATGCGCCGGTGGCGCTGGGTGGGCGGCTGCTGGATGGGCGCTACTTCGACTCGCGCGACGGCAGCAGCGGCGGCCGTACGGCGTTGGTGAGCAAGACGCTGGCGGAGCGCTACTGGCCGGGTGTCTCGCCGATCGGCCGTTCGATCCAGTTGTTCGATGCGAAAGGCAAGGTGAGCGAGCAGCGTGTCGTGGTGGGCGTGGTCAGCGACGTGCTGGACGACAGCCAGCTGATGCAGGCCGACGCGCGCGCGATGATGGCGATCTACGTGCCGTTCGCGCAGGCGGCGGCGGGCAGTGCGCGTTACCTGGTGCGCTACCGGGGCGAGGAGCCGTCTGCGCGCGCGACGCTGTTGAACCTGGCGTGGCAGGCCAATGCGGCGCCCGGGGTGGTGGTCGATCGCTACACGGCGCTGCGCGACCGGACGGTGGCGCTGAGCCGGAGCCTGGCGAAGCTGTTCGTGTACAGCGGGCTGTTCGCGCTGCTGCTTGCGCTGACCGGCATCTACGGACTGTGCAGCAACGAGGTGATCCTGCGCAGGCAGGAGGTGGGCCTGCGCCGCGCGATCGGCGCGACGGATGGATCGATCCTGCGCCTGTTCCTGCGGCAGGGGACGCGGCGCCTGGCGGTGGGCCTGGTGCTGGCGCTGTTGATCGGCGGAGCGGGGCTGTTCCTGCTCTCGCGGCTGGCCGGACTCGGGACCGTGGTGCCGGTGGCGATCGGACTGGGCGTGGCGGTCACGATCACGCTGCTGGTGGGCATGGCCACCTACCTGTCCACCCGCAGGATCCTGCGCGGAGAACCGGCAGAGGGCATGCGGTATGAATGAGCTGCTTCCATCATTAATCCAGATAGACTACCGGGAGAACCCTTATGCAACCAGAATTCATCATTCTCTTCGTGTTGGGCCTTGCGCCGGCCGCCATCGTGCTGATCGTCCTGCGCTATCGCTATCGGCAGACGCAGGCGCGCTACAACGCCGTGATGCATCTCGCGGACAAGGGCGTGGCGCCGCCGGTGCAGCTGTTGATCGAGCCTCGGGCTGAGTTCTGCGAACGGCGGCGAGCCTTGGTGCTGATCAGTGTCGGCCTGGGCATCATCGCCATGTTCACCGCCATGCCGATGCCCTATGACAACGGGCGCGGCATACGCGAACTCTGGGGGATCGGTCTGCTGCCGTTGATCACCGGGTTCGGCTACCTCGCCAGCTGGTGGTTGAATCGCCGCGACGACAAGCATGGTTGATCACGACGCGGAAGCGCGCATCGACCAGGCCCTCGTTGCACGAGTACTGCTCGGCAACGAGGGCCGCGCGTTCGAGCAGCTGCTGCGGCGTCATCAGGGCATGGTGCGCGCGCAGCTGCGGCGTCTGCTTCACGGCGACGAAGCAGGTGCCGACGACCTTGCGCAAGAGGCGTTCCTGCTGGCGTGGCGAAAGCTCGACCAGTTTCGTGGCGACGCGCGTTTTGCCACGTGGCTTTACCGCATCGCGTACACCTGTTTTCTGCAGGCCAATCGAAAGAAAGCCGGGACGCTCGAAGACGCCGATGGCGGCGAGCACGAGGCGTCGGCAATACCTGCCCAGGCCATCGACCTGCAAGTAGATCTGGAGCGTGCGATGCGGCGCCTGTCCTCTGCCGAGCAGGCCGTGCTGTTGCATTGCGTGCAACTGGGTTTGAGCCACGAAGAGGCCGCCTACGTGCTTGCCATGCCCCTCGGTACCGTGAAGACACACGCGACGCGTGGCAAGGCCAAATTGCAGAAGTGGCTGTCGATCTGGCAAGAATCCGAAACCAAGAAGAGGCAGCTTTCATGAACGATATGCGTGATTCCTTCATCGATGCATTGCTGCGCAAGCATTCCGCAGATCCTGTCGCTGATGACGGCTTCTGCGATCGGGTCATGCGGCGATTGCCCGCACGCCGGCGCGTGCGCCGTTGGCAGTTGCCGGTCGCCATGGCGGCAGGGCTGGGCGCATGCCTCTGGAGTCTTTCGTCCGCATTCTTGATCCGTGCTGGCTGGGAAGATTGGATGGGCGGAATCATGTCTTCGGCGGCCGTCATCATGTTGCTCACTGTCGTGGGAACATCGTTGCTGGCGTCCTGGTGGGCGTTGAGTGAGAGCCATTGATCCGGCCTCAGCAAACTTGAGTCGAACTGCGGCGAGCCGGTCCGTGCCGGGTCGTCTGCGATCCGCTTGGCTTCCGATCGCAACGGGTGAGCAGTTGCCTCGAACAGTTGCGCGCCAGGCGGGCCGCCACCTGGCGTGTGACGCTGTGCATGATGGCGGCGTTGGTCATGTTCCCAGTGTCGAGCTCCGGGCTGTCAATGGTCAGCTACAACGCCTCGATGGAGATCGGCATGATCGGACAGCCAGACTTTTACCGGCTTGTCGTGATGCATGCGCACGCCGCGCACGATCGCGCTTTCTCGATCACCCGCTCCCCTTGGCCAAACATCAACGCTGCGCGCAGTGGTGCTGACATTCGCGATGACACGGGTTTGTACCAACCTGTTGCACGGGGCGACCGAAGCGGCCAGAGGCGAAGATGGTTGGCCGGATCCGGGGCGATCACCGGCCTTGTCACCAATCGTCGTCCGTTCACGCCGAAGAATTGCGGCAGCAAGACGCCGAAGCAATCGATCGACCCGATTGTTCGCGCTGCATCTGAAGGTCAGGAATCTCCCCGGACCGTCATGAAAAGGCGGCAGGAAGAGCCGCATGGCGCGCTGCTTTCCGAGCCTTCCGAACCTCAGCCGTCGCGGTCGCCGCCGAGGATGATCCGCGCGCTGCGCTGGTAGCTCCAATAGGCCTGTGCCCAGTCGATCAGCACCACGAGCCGGTTGCGGAAGCCGATCAGGAAGAACACGTGCGCGGCGAGCCAGAACCACCAGGCGAGCAGGCCCGAGAACTTCAGGCCGTGGAGGTCGACCACGGCGGCCATGCGGCCGATGGTGGCGAGGTTGCCGAAATCGCGATAGCGGAAGGGCGTCGTCGCCGCGCCACGCAGTTGCGCGAGGATGTTGCGGGCGACGTGGCGACCCATCTGTTTCGCGGCGGGCGCGACACCGGGTACGGGCTTGCCGTCGCACTGGATCGAGGCGAGGTCGCCGGCGACGAAGATCGACGGATGCCCGGGCACGCTGAGGTCGGGTTCGACCAGCACGCGGCCGGCGCGGTCGAGCTGCACGCCGAGGTCTCGCGCCAGCGGCGATGCCGCCACGCCTGCGGCCCACAGCACGGTGCGCGCGGCGATGCGCGTGTCGCCGAGCTGCACGCCTTCGTCGTCGATGGCCGCGACCGGTACGCCGGTGCGCACCTCGACGCCGAGCTTCTGCAACTGCGCGCGGGCCTTTTCCGACAGCGCTTCCGGAAAGCTCGACAGTACCCGGGGTCCGGCTTCGAGCAGCAGCACGCGCGCCTGGCGCGGATCGACGCGGCGGAACTCCCCGCGCAGCGTGTGGCGCGCGATCTCGGCGAGCGTGCCGGCCAGTTCCACGCCGGTCGGGCCGCCGCCGACGATGGCGAAGGTCAGCCATGCGTCGCGCTTCGCGGGGTCGTCCTCGGCCTCGGCGCGTTCGAACGCGGTGAGGATGCGGCGGCGGATGCCCAGCGCGTCGTCCAGAGTCTTCAGGCCGGGCGCATGCGGCGCCCAGTCGTCGTGGCCGAAATAGGCATGGGTGGCGCCGGTGGCGAGCAGCAGGTGGTCGAAATCCAGCGTGCGGTCGTCGGCGAGACGCACGTGCCTGTCGCCAGGATCGATGCCTGCGACCTCGCCGAGGAGTACCGTCACGTTCTTCTGCCGGCGCAGGATCTGGCGCAGCGGCGCGGCGATGTTCGGCGCGGACAGGCCGGCGGTGGCGACCTGGTAGAGCAGCGGCTGGAACAGGTGGTGGTTGCCGCGATCGAGCAGGGTGATGCGCACGTCGGCGCGCGACAGCGCGCGCGCGGCCCAGAGGCCGGCGAATCCTCCGCCGACGATGACGACATGCAGTCTGTCGTCCTTGTGAAGCGTGGTCATGGCAAGGTCCTGGGAGCGATGGGAAATCCGTCCGGCGTCGCGTCGTGCGCGGGCGCGGTCGCGCCGATCGTGCGCGGTGCGCGGCCGAGCAAGGCCGGCAGCCGGTTCTCGCGCGGGAGGTTGTCGCGCTGGAGCAGTTCCCAGTGGCCGTACGAGAACGGCGTGGCGTGGAACAGGTCGCAGACGTGCGAGGCGAGGCGGGCGAGCAGGTCGGGGACGGGCAGGCGACGAGGGGGTGCGGGCGTGTGCAGCGCGCGGAGCGCGGCGAGATGTCCGGCGAGCGTGCGCACATGCAGGCCGCCGAGGTCGTGCTCGCGGACCGGCGGCGCGGGGTCGAGGACGAGCTGGGCGATGGCCTCGCCGAGGTCGCCGACATCGAGCATCGCGATGCGGCCGGCGGCGGCGGGCGGCAGCGGATGCACCGGCCAGCGCGCGACGCGGCGGATCCAGCGCGCGCCGAAGCCGCCTTCGCCGTCGAGCAGCGAGGGCCGCACGATGTGCCAGTCGGCGCCGCTGGCGCGCAGCGCGGCTTCGCCGTCGCGCTTGGAGCGCAGGAAGCGGCTGCCGGCCGGTCCGTCGAGGCCCAGCGCCGAGATGTGGACCAGGCGCAGGCCGCGCGCGGCGCAGGCGGCGGCGAGCGCGGCGGGGGCGCGATGGTGGACGCGGTCGTAGGTCTCGCGTCCGCGTTCGCGGAGGATGCCGACGCAATTGACGACGATGTCGCAGCCGTCGACGACGGGCTGCCAGGCGTCTGCATCGAGGAGGCGTTCGAGATGGGCCTCGCGGCCGGGCAGGTCGCCCAGGCCGTGGCGAGGCAGGCGACGACGGGGCCGACGGCTGCCGACGACCACCTGCATCCCGCGGGCACGAAGCGCGGCGACGACGTGGCGGCCGATGAAGCCGGTGCCGCCGAGGACGAGGACGACGGGCGCGCCGGCCGGAAGTTCGGCATCGGCCGGGGCGGATGGAGCCGGGACTGCGAGAGCGCCCATGCGCTGCTCCTGTTCGACGGTAGTGTCGGTTATTTCTGTCTTGACAGAAATATATGACGAACCTAGTCTGGCCGCAAGCCTCGAAAACCCAGCCATCGCGATCACCGCCGCCATGTCGTCCTCGCCTTCATCCCAATCCCCCGCTTCCGATCCGCTGTCGCCGCTGAGCCGGCGTTTCGTCCTGCACTGGGGCGAGATGGGCTCGCGCTGGGGCGTGAACCGCACGGTCGCGCAGATCCATGCGCTGCTGTTCCACGCCGGCCGGCCGATGCACGCCGAGGAGATCGCCGAGACCCTGTCGGTCGCACGCTCGAACGTGAGCACCAGCCTGCGCGAGCTGACCAACCTCAACCTGGTGCGCACCGTGCACCTGCTCGGCGATCGCCGCGACCACTTCGAGACCTCGAAGGACGTGTGGGAGCTGTTCCGCATCATCACCCGCGAGCGAAAGTCGCGCGAATTCGACCCCACCGTGGCGCTGCTGAAGGATCTCGTCGCCGACGAGGCCTTCGTGAACGAACCCGTCGACGCACGCGCGCGCATCAAGGAAACACTGGCACTGATGACCGCGCTGTCGGCCTGGGGCGAGGAGATGCTGCGCCTGGAACCGGCGACGCTGATGAAGGTGATGAAGCTCGGCGGCAAGATCCAGAAGCTGATGCGCGAATAGTCCGGCCTCGCAGCGGCTACACTCCGTGTGGGGCCGCTGGCGCGCCGATCGCGCCATGCGGCGACGTATCGTTTCGCGACGCCGCCGCGCGCGCCGTCGCACGCATCGGAGTCGCGCCGCACATGAATCGCAGGGATTTCCTCATCGCGTCCGCCGCGGGCGCGGCGTCCGTCGCACCGCTGTCGTCGCTGGCGAAGCCGCGCACATGGACACGGGGCGAACCGCTGAAGATCGGCGTGCTCGGCGTCGGCATGCGCGGCCAGGTGCACCTGAAGGAACTGCTGCGCCGCGACGACGTGGCGGTGACCGCGATCTGCGACACCGACCCGTACATGGTCGGCAAGGCGCTGGAACGCATCGCGAAGGCCGGCAAGCCGAAGCCACAGGTCTACACCGGCGATGACGATGCATGGCGCGCGATGTACGTGAAGTCCGGGATCGACGCGGTGTTCATCGTCACGCCGTGGGAACAGCATGCGGTGCAGTCGATCGAAGCGATGCAGGCGAAGATCGCCGTCGCCTGCGAAGTCGTCGCCGGCATCACCCTGGAAGATCATTGGGACGTGCTGCGCGCGCAGCTGCGCACCGGCACGCCCTACATGCTGCTGGAGAACGTGTGCTATCGCCGCGACGTGCTCGCGGCGCTGAACATGACGCGCAAGGGCCTGTTCGGCGAGA
Source organism: Lysobacter sp. (assembly GCA_019634715.1). Classification (GTDB taxonomy): domain Bacteria; phylum Pseudomonadota; class Gammaproteobacteria; order Xanthomonadales; family Xanthomonadaceae; genus Lysobacter_I. The sequence continues at coordinate 52,256 of JAHCAU010000020.1, read as the reverse complement.
TCGTGCATCTGGAAGGCGGCTATCAGCACGATCTGCGCGCGGTGAAGTTCAACAGCGGCGAACCGGGCAAGCCCTACGGCGGCGGCTACGAGTTCGGCGGGAAGGGCTGGTCGGAGGCGCGCTGGCGCACGGACCATTCGGTGCGCCGCAACGGCGAGCTGTACCCGAGCCACGGCATCGGCCCCTGCGCGATGCAGGCGAATATCCACTACGGCAATCGCTTCACGCGACTGACCAGCTACGCCAGCAAGGCGCGCGGCCTGCACGACTACCTCGCGAAGAACGCGCCGGGACACGCGAATACCAAGGTCGCGTTCAAGCTCGGCGATGTCGTGCAGACCCACCTCGCCTGCGAGAACGGCGAAAGCATCCTGCTCACCCACGACACCTCGCTGCCGCGCCCGTATTCGCTGGGCTTCCGCGTGCAGGGCACGCAGGGGCTGTGGATGGACGTCAACAAGGGCGTGCACATCGAAGGCCAGTCGAAGCCGCACGAATGGGACGCGGCCGAGGACTGGTTCGCCAAGCACGATCATCCGCTGTGGCAGCGCTTCGCCGAGGCCGCGAAGGAATCGGGCCATGGCGGCATGGATTTCTTCGTCGTCAACGCCTTCGTCGAAGCCCTGCGTCGCGGCGAACCGATGCCGATCGACATCTACGACGCGGTGGCGTGGAGCGCGATCACGCCGCTGTCGGAGCAGTCGATCGCCGAAGGCAACCGCACCCTGGACTTCCCCGATTTCACCGGCGGCCTGTGGGCGAAGCGCAAGCCGATCTTCGCGTTCGACGATCGCTACTGACGCGGTTCGATTCAGTACAGATCGACCGGATCCACGTCCAGCGACCAGCGGGTCTTGCGCGCCTCGGGCAGGGCGTGGATCGCGGGCAGGGCGGCGTCGAGCGCGTGATGCAGCGCGCGACGCGTCGATGCGGTGAGCAGCAGCTGCGCGCGATGCATGCCGGCGCGGCGTGGCATCGGTGCGGCGACCGGGCCGTTGAGGACGAGGCCGTCGCCGTCGTCGCTCCGTGTCGCCGCGAACGGCAGCAACGTGGTCTTCGCTGCCTGCAGGAACTGCATCGGCGCGTCGGCGTGCTGGGCTTCGGCTCGCATCAGCGCGAGATGCGCGAATGGCGGGAATCCCGCGGCTTGGCGCACGGCCAGTTCGGTCTCGGCGAAGGCGTGATAGCCGCCGTGGATCAGGGTGAGCAGCAGCGGATGCTCGGGATGATGGGTCTGCAGGATCACCTCGCCGCGTTTCTCGGCGCGGCCGGCACGGCCGGCGACTTGGATCAGCAGTTGTGCGAGTTTCTCGCCGGCGCGGAAATCGGCGGAGAACAGGCCTTCGTCGATGCCGACGACCGCGACCAGGGTGAGGTTGGGCAGGTCGTGGCCCTTGGCCAGCATCTGCGTGCCGACGAGGATGCCCGGCTGCGTGCCGAGTTCGGCGAAGTGCTTTTCGAGCGCGTCCTTGCGCCGCGTGCTGGCGCTGTCGATGCGCAGTACCGGCACGTCGCCGAAGCGTTCGGCGAGCAGTTCCTCCAGGCGCTCGGTGCCGACCCCCTGCGGCTGCAGCGCGAGGCTGGCGCAGTCGGGGCAGGCCATCGGCGGCGTCTGCCGCGCGCCGCAGTGGTGGCACTGCAGGCGGCGCCCGCCGCCGTGCACGGTCATCGGTACCGCGCGCAGCGGCGTGCTGCAGCGGCGGCACTGTGCGCTCCAGCCGCAGTCGTGGCAGAGCAGCACGGGCGCGTAGCCGCGGCGGTTCTTGAAGACGAGCACCTGGCCGCCGTCGTCCAGCGCCTTGCGCATCGCGCGCAGCAGGTCGGGCGAGAGGCCTGCCTCGAGCGGGCGCTTGCGCACGTCGAGCACGCGCACGGCGGGCGGCTGCGCCTCGCCGGCGCGGCGGCGCAGGCGCAGGTGGGCGTAGCGGCCGGTCTCGGCGTTGTGCAGGGTCTCCAGCGAGGGCGTGGCGCTGCCCAGCAGCACCGGCACGTCCAGCGCCTTGCCGCGCACCAGGGCGAAGTCGCGGGCGTGGTAGCGGATGCCGTCCTGCTGCTTGTAGCTGCCGTCGTGTTCCTCGTCGATCACGATCAGCCCGGCGTCGGGCAGCGGTACGAACACCGCCGAGCGCGTGCCGACGATCACCCGGGCCTCGCCGCGCCAGGCGGCGGCCCAGACCCGGGCGCGCTCGCCGTCGGCCAGGCCCGAGTGCAGCGCGTGCACGGGCACGCCAAGGCGGCGGCGGAAGCGCTGCAGGGTCTGCGGGGTCAGGCCGATCTCGGGCACCAGCACCAGCGCCTGCCTGCCGCGGGCCAGGCAATCGGCGATCGCATGCAGGTAGACCTCGGTCTTGCCGCTGCCGGTCACGCCGTCCAGCAGCGAGGCCGCGAAGCCGCCGCGCGCGCGCAGGCTGTCCAGCGCGGCGTCCTGTTCCTCGTTCAGCCCGGGTCCTGGCCCGGGTAAGGGGGCATGCGCCGAAGCAGGCACGGCGACGCGTTCGGCCAGGCCGCGCTTGAGCAGGCCGCGCGCGGCCGGGCGCCAGTCGTCCAGGCGCGCGTCCAACACGTCTTCGTCCAGGCCGGCGTCGCCCAGCAGCTCGGCCAGCCGCGCCGGTCGGCCGCGCAGGCGCTGGCCGGCGGCCTCGGGCGTCAGCCGCCAGGCCCAGGCGTGGGTGTCGGGCAGGGGCTCGCCGTGGCGCAGCAGGGTCGGCAGGGCCGTGGCGAAGACCTCGCCCAGCGGGGCATGGGTGTAGCGCGCCAGCCAGCGCAGCGAGTCGAACAGTTCGCCATGGAGGAGCGGCGTCTCGTCGAGCAGCGTCTCGGCCTGGCGCAGCTCGCCCAGCCCCGGGTCGGCCGGGCCGATCTCCGCGATCACTCCGACCAGGCTGCGGCTGCCGAATGGCACCCGCACGCGACCGCCGACCATCCCGGTGCCATCGTCTGGCGGCAGGTAATCGAACAGGCGGGGCAGCGGCAGCGGAAGCGCCACCCGGAGCACGGCGTCGGGGGTGAGCATGGCCAGCAGTCTACCGTTCGGCCCGGGTCTCCCGGCTGTCGTCCCGGCGATCATCCACACAGGCTGTGGATAAGCATGTGCATGAGCGTGTGGGGCACGCGTTCCACGCCACGGAAAACGGGGCTTTCCGTGAAGATGGCGAAAATATGACCATGTGGTTGGCCTTTGAAATCAATGGCTTGCGCGTGGAACACGTGGATCGAAACCGCCCGAACGGCAAAATCCCCGCTAAAACCGGCGCGCGATGCGGCTGTGCACAATCGCATCGGATCGGGCTTGACAGACGGTCGTGTTCGGGCATCCCCGGGGGCATGCCCAGCCTCGCACCCCGAACTATCCACACAGCCTGTGGATAAGTGTGTGCATGACGGTGTGGGTCGAGCGTTCCACGCCCCGGATTACGTGGGCTTCCGTGAATATGGCCAAAAAATGACCATCTCGAATTTCAATTAAATCAACAGCTTGAACGTGAAACGCGTCCGCGCACATGAACTGTCGCCCTGAAGCCCGCGTCCTGGCTGCCGAAAGGTCCGCTTGTGCACAAGCGTGTCCGTGGGCCTTGACAGACGCCTCGGGTCGCGACCTGCGGGTGGTACCCGGAGCCGTCCTTGGCTGCAGTCCCGTCACGGCATTGGAAACCGGCTCCGGGACCGGTTCCCGGGGGTGGCTGGTGGAACCATGCCCAAGCTGGCGGCACACCGCGGTCTCATGAGACGCGACTTGCATCGCATTGCTGCCCTCCGTCACATCATTGCGGGCTAAGTCACGGATTGGAAAAGGAATCGGGATTTATCCACATGTGCTGTGGATAAGTATGTGCATGACGGGGCGCGACGGCATGCCGACGCTGGAAAACCAAGGCCTCGGCCGGGTCTGGCGAAAAAAGCGCCAAGCCATTGAATGCCTTGTCAATCAATGATTTATCCGTGAAACATTGCAGTCCTGTCATGGCTTTCGTGGATCCACGGCGGCAGATGACAGGCGCATGACCACTGTGTACAACGCCAGGCCGCCACTGGTCCGCGAGAGACAGGTGGGAGGCGAATCCGTGACGATTGTCAAGTCGATCCTGCGAGGCGCAGGGCATCATGCCTCGCCCCCGAAATCCGCCCCCGCACGCCGATGGCTTTACCGAACACATTCGACAGTGCCGCGTCCGCTGGTACCGCCCTCGGGAATTTCCTGCGCGGCATCGAGCGTCGCGCCGCCCTGCTGGCGGAGCTGCAGTGCGGCGACCAGATGCACGGCGACCGTGCCCTGGCCGCCGCCATCGAGAGCTTCGCGGTGCAGGCGCCGGGGATGCCGCAGGACGGCTGGCCCCTGCAGTTCTGGACCACCTTGCTGCAGACCCCGGTGCTCAATGCCGAGCCGGTGGCGCCCTACTGGAACGGCGATTTCGCGTCGCTGGCGCGCCTGGACTTCGGTACCCGCGCCGTGCTGCTGCTGCGCGTGGTCGCCGGCCTGGACGACGGCCAGGCCTCGGCGGTCTTCGGCGTGGACACCACCGAGTTCAGGCAGGCCCTGCAGCGCGCCCTGCCGCAGCGCGAGGACGGCAGCCTGGACGGCGAAGCATGGCTGGCCCTGAACGACGAGGCCCGCTTCGTGATCAAGCACATGCCGCCGGAGCGCGTGGCCGCGATCGCCCGCCTGCGCGACGGCGCGGTGGCCGCCACCCTGGTCGATGCCGCATCGCGCGGCCCCCAGGCCGGCAAGCCGGGCTGGCTGGGCCGGCTCTGGCCCGGGCGCGGCTGAGTTCCGGCCCGGGCTGACTCCCGGTTTCAGCGCCGGGACTGCTGCAGCACCCGGCGGCTGGCCTGGAAGCGGTCGCCGAAGCGGGCCATGCCGTCGGCGCGCAGCCGGGGCGCGTGGTCGCGCAGGTAGTCGTCGAGCGCGGCCTGGTCCTTCAGTGCGTACTGCACGCACAGCGCGATGCGGCCGGCGCTGGCCGGCGGGTCGAGCACTTCGAAGACCTTGGCCCCGGTGAAGCCGGGCAGGGCGAGGATCTCCGCGATGTGCTCGCCCAGCCAGGCGCGATAGGCATCGTGCGCGGCCGCATCGACCTCGATGTTGACCTCGTAGAGCACGGATCTGGAGCGGGCGGCTCCGGTGCGGGTCGTCCTTGCGGGGGCTGTGGTCATCGCGACGCTCTCTGCGCCGTCCGGCGCGTGGGGTGGCGACATTATCCGCGGCCCGGCGGGCGCGGGCCATCCGGGGGAGGGCTGCGCGCTAGCTGGTCAGCCCCGCGAGGATGGCGTAGACGATGGCGATGCCCAGCAGCGCCGAGTAGATCGTGCCGACGATGAAGTACTTCAGCAGCGTCAACGGCCAGCCCTCGGCGTAGACGCGCTTCTGCATCAGCAGCAGGTAGACAGGCACCAGCACGCCCAGGTCCAGGCTGGCCGCGAGTGCGGCGAGGACGGCGATCCACCCCGGCAGGCCGGCGATCGCCTGCAGGCCGACCAGCAGGAAGCTCGCCAGCAGTGCGACCAGCATGAAGCAGTGGCTGTACAGCGCCACCACCAGGTGTTCGAGATAGCCGCGCCCGGAGCCGAGGTAGAGCAGTTTCAGGCACAGCGCGAACAGCGGCACCAGCACGAACAGCGCACCGGGCAGGGCGCCGAGGAACAGCGGGATCAGCGTGTTCGGGTCCTTCCTGATGTCCTCGGCGTTGCGCTGCATGCGATCGAGCTTGCCTTGCCACCAGCCCGACAGCGCGCCGCCGGAGGGGTCGGGAATCGCCGGCGGCTGCTTGCCCAGGCGCGCGGTCGCGGCATCGCCCGCGGCCGCGACCTGCGCGGGCGTGGCGCCGATCGCCTGCATGCGCTGGCGCGCGCTGGCCAGCAACTGCGCCTCGGCCTCCTGGGTGTAGACGTCGACGAAGCTGCCGACCACGGGAATCCTGCGCGCTTCCTGCATGTCGGCCAGTTGCGCGTCACGGGCCGCGAGCACCGCATCGGGTGTGGTCGCGGCTTCGATCGCACGGGTGTCGACCTGGACCGAGCCGCCGCGCCGGGCGGCCGTGGCAGCGGTCGTCGTTGCCCTCGACGCCGCCGCGGCCGCCGTCGCGCCCGGCGTGGGCTGCGTGCCCTGCGCGCCCTGCGGCGCCGGTGCGAGGTCGATGTGCAGGGTCAGCTTGCCGATGAAGAAGGTCAGCAGGCTCAGGATCACGAACAGCCGCAGCGGCGGCAGGTAGGCGGTGCGGCGGCCGTCGAGGAAGTTCGCCGCCAGCCGGCCGGGCACGCACAGGTCGCGGAGGGTGCGGAAGATGCGGCCGTCGAGGTGCCAGAACGACTCGAACACGTCCTCCACGGCATGGGCGAAGCTGCGCAGCGGGTTGTGCGCGTGCTGGCCGCAGATGTGGCAGTGGGGGCCGACCAGCGGGGTCTCGCAGTTGGCGCAGCGCGTGGCATGGTGGTCGTTCAAGCGCGCTCCCCGGGCGGCGGCGTTCGGGCGGGTAAGATAGCAGCCCCCGTGTCCGTACCCGCGATGCCGAATCCGGCCGCGTCGGATGCCCTGCCGTCCGGCGAGCCATGACCGAGCACACCCTTCCCACGCCGCGCTTCCGCGACGAGCTGCGCACCAGTGCGCGCCTGGCCGCGCCGCTGATCGCCGGGCACGTCTCCAGCGGCCTGATCGGCTTCGTCGATGCGGTCATCGCCGGCCACCACGGCACCGCCACCCTGGCCGCGGTGTCGATCGGCACGGCGCTGTTCTGGCTGCCGCTGCTGGTGCCGATGGGCACGCTGATCGCGCTGCCGGCCTCGGTCTCGCAGCTCGATGGCGCCGGTCGTCGCGGCGAGATCGCGCCGCTGTTCCGCCAGGCGATGTGGCTGGCGCTGGGGCTGGGCATCGTGATGTTCGCCTTTCTCAGCGCGATCCCGCTGGCGCTGGAGACGATGGGCATCGCGCCGGAGATCCGTCCCGGCGCCACCGCCTTCGTCCACGGCATCCGCTGGGGCGTGCCGGCGCTGGCCCTGTACCTGTGCATGCGCTACCTCTGCGACGGCCTGCACCACACCGTGCCGACCATGGTCATCGGCTTCGGCGGGCTGGTGTTGCTGGTGCCGCTGGGCTACGCCATGGCCTTCGGGGTCGGTGGTCTGCTGCCCGAAATGGGCGCCGGCGGCCTGGGCATCGCCTCGGGCCTGGTGATGTGGGCGCAGGTGCTGGCGATGGCGACCTACCTGCTGCGCACGCGGCGCTTCCACGACCTGCACCTGTTCGGCCACCTCGACCCCCCGCGCCGCGCGCCGATCCTCGATCTGCTGAAGACCGGCCTGCCGATCGGCCTGACCTGGCTGATGGAGGGCGGCCTGTTCGTCGCCACCGCGCTGGTCATCGGCCGCCTCGGCGAGGTGCCGGCCGCCGCGCACCAGATCGCGATCAACGTCTCCAGCCTGTGCTTCATGGTGCCGATGGCCCTGGCCGAGGCCACCACCGTGCGCGTCGGCCATGCCGTGGGCCGCGGCGACCGCGACGGCCTGCGCCGCGCCGCATTCGCCGGTTACGCGCTGGTGGTGATGACCCAGCTGACCACGGGGAGCAGCCTGTTCCTCGCCAACGACGCCATCGCCGGCCTGTACACCGCCGATGCCGCGGTCGCCGCGCTGGCCGCCACCCTGTTGCTGATGGCCGCCACCTTCCAGTTCCCCGACGGCATCCAGGTGCTGTCGATCGGTGCCCTGCGCGGCCTCAAGGACACCCGCACGCCCATGCTGGTCGCCGCCCTGGCCTACTGGGGCATCGGCATGCCGCTGGGCGCGGTGCTGGGGCTGGGCGTCGGCGCGCTCACCCCGGCCATGGGTCCCAGGGGCATGTGGATCGGCCTGATCGCGGGCCTCACCGTGGCCGCGATCCTGCTGTCCGCCCGCTTCGTGCGCCTGTCCCGGCGCATCCCGATCGGGCAAGAGGTCGTCATGACCGATGGCGGATGACGCCGCCCGGCGCGCCCGTCAGACTGATTCCCAAAGTTCCAGGAGAGAGTCCCCATGAACGAACCGCGACGACGCGGCCCCATCGCCACCCTGCTGGTCGGCATCTGGGATGCGATGAACTTCACCCGGCGCCTGGTGCTGAACCTGGTGTTCTTCGGCCTGCTGTTCTTCTTCATCGCCGCGCTGGGCATCGGCGCCAGCAGCGGCCCCCGCGTGTTGCCCGTGCACGACCGCACGACGCTGGTGATCGACCCCGAAGGCAACCTGGTCGAACAGTACTCGCTCGACCCGATGAGCCGCGCCCTCGCCAGGGCGATCGGCGACGACGGCGCCTCCGAAGTGCAGCTGCGCGACGTGCTGCGCGTGCTGAAGGCCGCGAAGAGCGACAAGCGCATCGAGCGCGTGGTGCTGCGCGTCGACGGCCTGTCGTTCAGCGGCTACGCCTCGACCCGCGAGATCGCCGAGGCCATCGCCGCGCTGCGCGCCGCCGGCAAGAAGGTCATCGCCTTCGGCGAATCCTTCGACCAGGCGCAGTACCTGCTGGCTGCCCAGGCCGACGAGATCTACCTCGACCCGATGGGCGGCATGCTGATCGAAGGCCTGGCCCGCTACCGCCAGTACTTCCGCGAGGGCCTGCAGGACAAGCTCGGCGTCGACGTGCACCTGTTCAAGGTGGGCGAGTACAAGTCCGCCGCCGAACCCTACGTGCTCGACGCCGCGTCGCCGGAGTCGAAGGAAGCCGATCTGTTCTGGATGAACGACATCTGGCAGCGCTACATCGCCGATGTGGCGAAGGCGCGCAGGATCACGCCCGAAGCGCTGGCCGCTTCGGTCGACAACCTGCCCGCCGGGATCGTCGAAGTGCAGGGCGACCTCGCCAAATACGCGCTCAAGCACAAGTGGGTCACCGGCCTGAAGACCCGCGAAGAGATGGACGAGATGCTGACCAAGCTCGGCGTCGCCGACGAGAAGGCCGACGGCGGCTTCCGCCAGATCTCGTTCGAAGGCTACCTCGGCCACCTCGACGGCACGCGCCTGCCGCTGGGCAAGGGCGACCACGTCGCCGTCGTCGTCGCCTCGGGCGAGATCACCGGTGGCGAGCAGCCGCCGGGCACCATCGGCGGCGAATCCACCGCCGCGCTGCTGCGCGACGCCCGCGACAACGACCGCACCAGGGCGGTCGTGCTGCGCGTGGACTCGCCCGGCGGCGAAGTCTTCGCGTCCGAGCAGATCCGCCGTGAAGTGGTCGCGCTGAAGAAGGCCGGCAAGCCGGTGGTGGTGTCGATGGGCGATGTCGCCGCATCCGGCGGCTACTGGATCAGCATGAACGCCGACCGCATCTACGCCGACCCGTCCACGGTCACCGGCTCGATCGGCATCTTCGGCATGATCCCGACTTTCTCGCGCACGCTGGAGAAGATCGGCGTGCGCACCGACGGCGTGTCCACCACGAAGATCGCCGGTGCCTTCGACGTGACCCGCCCGCTGTCGACGGAGGTCGGCGGCGTCATCCAGAGCGTGATCGAGAAGGGCTACCGCGACTTCACCGGCAAGGTGTCCGAAGCGCGCAAAAAGCCGGTCGCCGACATCGACGCCGTCGCGCGCGGCCGCGTGTGGTCCGGCGCGCAGGCGAAGGAACACGGCCTGGTCGACGACTTCGGCGGCCTGCAGGCGGCCATTGCCGACGCCGCCAAGCGCGCCAAGCTCGGCGGCAAGCCCGACGAATACCGCGTGCGCTACATCGAGCGTGAGCTGTCGCCGTTCGAGCGCTGGTTCACCGGCTTCGCCGGCAGCCGCATCGGCCACGCGATGCTCGCCGACTCCTCGATCGCGCGCGGCATGATCGCCAAGGTCGCGCCGCAGGCCGACCGCGACCTGCAGATGCTCGAACGCGCCGTCCAGGCCAGCCGCAACGGCAAGCCGGTCAGCGCCATCGCCTACTGCTTCTGCGGGTTCTGACCCGGTTCGCTGATGAATCCATGCATGCGAGAACGCCCGGCAATGCCGGGCGTTCTCGTTTTCGGCATGTCGCTCCAGAAAGGTGGGTCGCGACTTGCGTCGCTCCTACAAAAAAGCGATGCAATCTGCTCTGGTAGGAGCGACGCAAGTCGCGACCGCTGTCCGCTTGAAACTCTCAGTTCCCCGCTGCGTCCTGTGTCGCCGCACCGATCGCCGCCTCCTGCGATGCGGACGCCGCCGCGGTCGCATCCTGCGCCGCATGGGCCTTGTCGAGCGGCTGCTGGATCGCCCGGGTCAGTTCGGCGGGCTGCGCGGCCGCGGCCTGCGGCTCCGGCGGGGCGTCGTGCTCGGGCACTTCGGGTTTCGAGCACGCGGACAGCGCGAGGCCGGCGGCGAGCAGCGGGAGCAGGGCGACGCGGCGTGTGGCGGGGGACATGGCGAACTCCGTGGCGGTGACGCCGGTATCCTACGCCCATCCTCCTGTGCAGAAGAACGGTGCCCCATGACTCCGCAGCGCTGGCGTCTCGACGGACAACTCGCCCTCGTCACCGGCGGCACGGCCGGCATCGGCCGCGCCATCGCCCGCGAGCTGCTCGGCTTCGGCGCGCGCGTGCTGGTCGCCGCGCGCGATGCCGACGGCCTCGACGCGACGCGCATGGAGCTGGAAGAGGCATTCCCCGACGGCGAGATCCGCACCTGCGTCGCCGACGTGAGCGACGACGAACAGCGCCGCGAACTGCTCGACTGGGTCGAAGACATCGGCGACGGCCTCAACATCCTCGTCAACAACGCCGGCGGCAACATCACCAGGGCCGCCAACGACTACACCGAGGACGAGTGGCGCGGCATCTTCGAGACCAACCTGTTCAGCGCCTTCGAACTCTCGCGCCTCGCCTATCCGCTGCTGGTGAAGCACGCGGCCTCGGCGATCGTGAACGTCGGCAGCGTCTCCGGCATCACCCACGTGCGCAGCGGCGCGCCCTACGGCATGACCAAGGCCGCGATGCACCAGATGACCCGCAACCTCGCCTGCGAATGGGCCGAGGACGGCATCCGCGTCAACGCGGTCGCCCCGTGGTACATCCGCACGCGCCGCACCTCCGGCAAGCTCGCCGATCCCGACTACCTCGACGACGTGCTGCTGCGTACGCCGATGGGCCGGATCGGCGAGCCCGAGGAAGTCGCCGCCGCCGTCGCCTTCCTCTGCCTGCCCGCCTCCAGCTACGTCACCGGCGAATGCATCGCGGTCGATGGCGGGTTTTTGCAGTATGGGTTTTGAGATCCGCTGCAATTCGCGTGATTTCGTAGGGTGGTGGTGAGCGCAGCGAACCCCACCGGATCGCATGCATCGAATGGTGGGGTTCGCCCTGAGGTATCCCCACTTTTTCTCTTGATGGATCATCGAGTTGAGTTAGGAGCGTCCCTCCATGTCATCCCGAGCCGAAGGCGAGGGACCTGCTTTTCCATTCTTGAATGCAGCCGGAAGGATCTTCAGCGTGTTCGGTGTTTCGCTCGCTGTCGCGAGCGAGTTACTTTTCTTTGCTTGTGCAAAGAAGAAGTAACCAAAAGAAAGCACACCCCGTCGGTTGCGCCCGGCACTGCGCGCCGGGTCCACGGGCTTCGCGGGGTTTTTCGACAAGACGTCCGTGTCTTGTCGAAAAACGCGCGGCGTCCTGCCGCGCGCCCTGCGGGCCTGATCCGCGAAGCCCGTCGCAACCAGGGGCCCCGGTAGATCAAGATCAAAACCAACGCTGGCTGACGGATGGTGTGGGAGCGCAGATATCCCGAGATTTCTTCCAGAAAAAGTGGGGATAGCTCAGGGTTCGCTGCGCTCGCCACCGCCCTGCATCGCTCGGCATCACTCCAGTCTCAGTTCCCCGCGCGCTTTGCCTATCCGAACGGATCGGCCCACAATCCCGACAAGGAGCCCACGGCTCCATGGGGCACGGAACGCCGCGATCACCGGCCCGGCCGTGCAGGGGATCATCGAAAAGACAGGGAGAGCCGTCATGCGCCATCGCACGTCGTTCGTCGTCGTACCCGGAAGCCGGGCCGTGCGCCTGCGCGCGCTGGGCCTGGCCGTCGCCATGCTGGGCGTCGCGCCGCTGCAGGCGCAGGAGGCACCATCCGCGAAGAACCGTATCGTCAGCGACCCGGTGCTGGTGCCGATGCTGCGTGCGATCCCGCGCGCGGTGGCTGGCCGGCTGGAGCAGGCGGCGGAGCCGGGCGAGGTCGATGCCAATCCGCGGCTCAACATCCGCCTGACCGAAGGCCGCATCTTCAATCCGGCCACGCAGCGTTTCGACAAGGTGCGGCTGCGCAGCTACGTGGCCGAGGGCGCGCCGGCGAACCCGATCACGCCGTTCGTGGCGCCGACCATCGTCAGCCGGCCGGGCCAGACGGTGCGTGTGTCGCTCAACAACGAACTGGATCCGCAGCCGAACTGCAAGCCGGACAACATCAACACGCCGCACTGCTTCAATTCGACCAACCTGCATTCGCACGGACTGTGGGTCAGTCCGTCGGGCAACAGCGACAACGTGCTGATCACGATCCGGCCCAAGGTCGCGTTCGAGTACGAATACAACATCCCGTCGACGCATCCGGCGGGCACGTTCTGGTATCACCCGCACCTGCATGGTTCGACGGCGCTGCAGGTGGCCAGCGGCATGGCCGGCGCGCTGATCATCCGCGGCGAGCGCCCGCCGACGCCCACCGCCACCGGCGACATCGACACCCTGCTGCGCAACGACGACGGCAGCGCGTATCGCGAGCGCCTGGTGCTGTTCCAGCAGGTGGCCTATGCCTGCCGCGAGAATCCCGACGACCCGAAGTCGCCGATCAGGAAGAATGCCGACGGCACCTGGGCCTGCGGCGAGAACGACATCGGCACGATCGAGAACTACGACCAGCTCGGCTTCGGCACGTGGGGGCCGTCCGGGCGCTACACCAGCATCAACGGCCAGATCATGCCGCGTTTCACCGGCGCGCAGGCCGGGCGCGTCGAGCGCTGGCGCAACATCCATGCCGGCATCCGCGATTCGATCAACCTGCAGTTCGTGCGCATGCGCGCCAGCGCCGATCCGCTGTCGCTGCGCAGCGTGAAGAGCCATGCGCAGTGGATCTCGCGGAACTGCACCGGCGAGCCGCTGGCGCAGTTCGAGGTCGCCAGCGACGGCCTGACCCATGCGAAGGCGATCCGGCGCAGCGCGACGCTGCTGCAGCCGGGCTATCGCAGCGACCTGCTGATGGTGTTCCCCGAAGCGGGCGAATACTGCGTGATCGACGGCAACATCCCGGCCAGCGGTTCGGTGTCGGGCGAAGCCGAGAGCCGTCGCCTGCTGGGCACGGTGGTGGTGGGTGCGGGCGAGCCGGTGAGCGGCGACGCGCAGGCGTGGCTGCAGTCGCGGTTGGTGGCGTCGGCCGAACGCTGGATGCCGGACGATGTGACGGCCGGCGTGATCGCGGGCCTGCGCGACGGCCTGCGTCTCGGCGCGTTCGTGCCGCATGCGACGATCACCGATCGCGAACTCACGCCCGGCAGCGGACAGCGCGTGGAATTCAGCATCGGCGGCACGCCGACGAAATTCATGGTCAACGGCGAGCCGTACGATCCGGCGCAGGCGCGCGATCTGGTGCTGGGCAACGTCGAGGAGTGGACGCTCACTTCGATCTCGGGCGGCCATCCGTTCCACATCCACGTCAATCCGTTCGAGATCTCGCGGGTCATCAACGATGCGACCCAGCTCGACGTGAGCCTGCCCGGCAGCGGCGACCCCGACTACGCCGGCACGAAAGGCACGTGGAAGGACACCCTGTTCGTGAAGCAGGGTTACACGCTGTACGTGCGCACGCGCTACCAGCGCTACATCGGCGAATATGTCCTGCATTGCCACATCCTCGACCACGAGGACCAGGGCATGATGCAGAACGTGCGCGTGCTGCTGCCGGACGGCGAAGGCGGCGGGGTAGGCAGCGGGCATCACTGAGATCGACGGCGCGCTTCGAGGCCTGCCCGGAGGCCTGCCCCGAAGCACGCCCGAATGCGGAATCGATCGAACTTGTCGATGGTTTCGGAGCGTGCGCTGCGGCGCCAGTCGCACAACGCACGCCGATTTTCCGCGCGATCTCACGGAACGCGATTGGTCGTTTCAATGGCAGGATCAAGCGGCCTTTCGCTGCGATTGACCGCGTCGGACGAGCTTCGATAGGCTGCCGGCGCCGTCGCGGTGATGCCTGCATGAGGTGCGTCCCGGTATCAGGCAGGGAGATGCAGCAGGTGCGCGGCGGCGCAACGCGGCGTGCGTCCGACGTGACGGACGCCGTATCCCAGGTATGCCAAGACCACAAGGAAAGAGTCCGCATGCATCATGTCCATCGTCTGACCGCGGCCGTTGCCGCGACCTTGCTGTGCGTATCCGTCCTGCCGGCCTTCGCCGGCGAACTGCGCACCGCGCAGCGGCCGATCGAAGGCCGCTACATCGTCGTGCTCAAGGACAGCGCGGCGCGTCTCAACCACGAACGCGGCACCGGTGCGCGCGTGTCCAGCGTCGCCGGCGAGATCGCCAGCCGCCATCGCGTCCGCGTGGCGCGCACCTACGAGAACGCACTGCGCGGCTTCGTCGTGCAGGCCGACGACAAGGCCCTGGCGCGACTGCTCGCCGATCCGCGCGTGGCCTACGTCGAAGAAGACGGCGTGGTCGAGCTGTCCGCAACCCAGACCAACGCCACCTGGGGCCTGGACCGCATCGACCAGCGCAACCTGCCGCTCAACTCCACCTACGTCTACAACGCCACCGGTACGGGCGTGCATGCCTACATCATCGACAGCGGCATTCTGACCGGGCACACCCAGTTCACCGGGCGCATGGGCAACGGATTCCGTGCGATCGCCGACGACGGCCGCGGCACCAGCGACTGCAACGGCCATGGCACGCACGTCGCCGGCACCGTCGCGGGTACCACCTGGGGCGTGGCCAAGAGCGCGACCCTGCATCCGGTGCGCGTGTTCGGCTGCGGCAATTCGGGCAGCTGGTCGGACATCATCGCCGGCATCGACTGGGTGCGTGCCAACCACGTCAAGCCGGCCGTGGCCAACCTGAGCCTGGGCGGCGGCGTGAACACATCGGTCGACACCGCAGTCAACAACCTGATCAGCGCTGGCGTGGTCGCGGTGGTCGCGGCCGGCAACAGCGGCATCGACGCCTGCCAGTTCTCGCCCGCACGAGTGCCGAACGCGATCACCGTCGGTTCGACCAACAGCAGCGACGGCCGTTCGATCTTCTCCAGCGGCTCGTCGAACTTCGGTACCTGCCTCGACCTGTTCGCGCCGGGTTCGAACATCGTATCGGCGGGCATCGCCAATACGTCCGCCAATGCGACCCTGAGCGGCACCTCGATGGCCAGCCCGCACGTGGCCGGCGTCGCCGCGCTGTACCTGCAGACCAACACCACCGCCACGCCCGCGCAGGTGGCCACCGCGATCATCAACGACAGCACGCCGAACAAGGTGACCAATGCCGGCAGCGGTTCGCCCAATCGCCTGCTGTATTCGCAGCTCGGTTCGAGCGGCGGCGCCAGTCCGCCGGTGATCAACTGGATTTCCTGCTCGGGTGCGGGCAGCGGCTGGTGCAACGTCGGCTACAGCGGCACCGAGCCGATGGACATCACCTGGTCAGGTGGCATGAACGGGGGCGGCTCCGGTGGTTATTACTGGGGCATCTGCGGGTACTGGAGCGGTTTCTGGCTCGACATCCAGGTGACCCTCAGCAACAGTGCCGGCACCGTCAGCGGCAGCACGCAGGTGTTCTGCCAGGGCGGTCTTGAACCCTGATCGGAAGATCGGGTTCCTCGTCCCGAGCATTGCGGCGATGCGGAGGCGTGGGCCTCCGCATCGCCCGGGAGCGTGCCTGCCGGCTTCAGGCGAACGCCGCCGCCAGCGCGGTACGGATCGGCTTGGGCAGGTTGTGCTGGCGGTCGAGCGCGGCGAGGAAATCGCGGTCGTCGCAGATGGTCAGCGGATCGAGCTGCAGCGGACCCAGCAGGGTCGACAGCGGCACCGCGGCGCGCGCCATCTCCAGCGGGTCGAACGAGCGCCTCGGCGAGGAGCCGTGGTTGCACAGGCGCGGACGGATGCAGGTGTCGGTCGGTTCCTCCTCTTCCAGCGCGAGGAACCATTCGACCTTGCGGCTGCGCGAGGCGCGTCGCGGTTTCTCCAGTTCCTTCGCGAGGTCGACCAGGTCGCGCAGGCCGCGGCGCAGCAGGTCGGCCGATGCGCGCAGGCCCTGCGGCTTGAGGTGTTCGTCGGCCGGGCCGGCGAGGTCGAACACGCGGCGGCTGCCGCCGACGGTCCAGGTTTCGGCATGGCGCGCGCCGCGCATGAACTTCGGCAGGCCGTAGCGGCGCACGCCGTCGATCATCACCAGCACGATGTCGCGTTCGCGGCAGTCCAGCAGTTGCGCGTAGGCGGGCTTGTCCGTGCCCTTGATCGCGACGATGTCCGCGCGCTTGCCCGATTCCAGCGAGCCGACCACGTTGTGCCACTTGATCGCGCGGGCAGCATTCCGCGTGGCCATCGCCACCAGTTCCCGGTCGGTGAACAACCCGCCTTCGGCATCGCTCACCGCGCGCGCCACCTTCAGTTCGCCCAGCAGATGCTTGCTGCCGCTGGGCGACCAGTCGGCGCCGAGAGTGATGTTGACGCCGGCCTTCTTCGCCGCGCGGATGTCCGCGGTCTCGCCATACAGCAGCAGGTTGCTCAGCGGCGACCACACCATCGATGCGCCCTTCTCGGCCATCAGCTCGAAATCCTTGCGCTTGAGCGCGACGCAGTGGATGCCGACCAGCGACGACGAGATCGCGATGTCGCCCGAGGGCAGCGTCAGCGCCTGGAAGTGCCTGTGCGCGCGGGCATCGGTGCCTTCGCTCAGGTGCAGCAGCAGCGCGGACTTCTGCCTGAGCAGGCGCATGAAGCGCTCGCCGTCCTCGGCGGCGACATCGGCGATGCGCGCATGCGCGGCCGGAAAGCCGGGGCCGTCGGAGACCTCGGGATTGCGGAGGAAACCCCGGTAGAAACTGCTCATGCCGCTGTTGCTGAACAGCGCGATGCCCTGCGAGGTGGTGACGCCGCCGAGCAGGCACTTGCATTCGGCATAGCGCGCGATCGCGGCCGGATAGCCTTGCGTCCGGCCGAGCACGTTCATCGGCCCGCTGATGAGCTTGCGGTAATCGGCATGTCGCGCCCAGTCGTCGCGGTTGGTGTAGCGCCTGGGCACCTGCCATAGGCGCAGCACGTTGTAGCTGAGGTGGTTGTGCAGGTCGATCAGGCCCGGATACAGCGTCGCGCCGGTGCGTTCGACCTTCACCCGCTCGAATCCGGCCGGCGGTGGCTCGCCGGCATCGGCGACGGCGACGATGGTGTGGTCGTGCAGGTAGATGACGCCGTCGTCGAACACGGCGTCGTCGGGATCCATGGTCACGATGCGGCCGCGCAGGGCGGCGAGGCGGGCTTGCGGCATGCGGTCACTCCTTGCGCGGCGCCACCCAGATCAGGGTGTGGCGGTCGTCGGGTTGCGGGCGGCGCACGCTGGTGCGCTGCGGCGGCGTGGCGGCGCGGCCGGCCCGGTCGTCGCCGAGGAAATCCGGCGCGCCGAACGGCAGGTCGCGGCGCGGGATCGGCGCGTAGTCGCTTTCGAGGAAGCGCGTGCCGTAGTTCGGCAGCGTGGGGTCGCCGTCGGCATCGGGGGTGACGATGGCACGCAGCGCGACGATGGCATCGCGCCAGGCATCGAGCATCACGCCTTCGTCGTGGCTGCTCGGATGCGGCACGTCGAACACCGGCGTCGCGCCCTTGCCCGGCCACAGGTCCACGGCCTTCTGCGCCTGCCTGCCGAAAGCAATGATCGCCTGCGTCTTCGCGTCGTGCGCCATGTCGAACAGGCGGTTGCGCCAGGCCAGCTGGTCCGGCAGCGTCAGCACATCGTCGCCCTTCGAGGCCTGCGCGGGGATCAGCGCGTAGGAGAACGCGTTGAGGCAGAGATACGAACGGGTGAGACCGAGCTTGGACAGGAAGCCCTGCACGCGCTGCCCGGCATCGCCGACGAGGGTGCGGCCAGCGATGCGCTCGGTCGCGCCGGGATCGGAGGCCAGGCAGATGACGCGCGCGGTGCCGTTGAGCCGGCCGCGATGGAAGATCGGCCCCCAGTCGTACCAGAAGTGCTGCTTCAGCGGCCCGTAGTCGGGGCAGGCGGCGAAATGCCGTGCGAAGCGCAGCGGCGGTCCCTTGTCGAACTCGATCATGTCCATGACCTCATCGCGCGTGGCCGCGCCGTATCGGAACAACGCGTTCCGCCTCCTGCGCCGGACAGTGCGGGCGACGACTAAGCCCAACGGGCACAAAGCCTCATTCAGAGTCACCCACAGGCCCGTCTGCAAGGCGCACGCGCGCAGGCAGGCTGGCCGCCTGTCAAGCGCGTGCAACGCGGCAGACGGGCCTGTGGGTGGCTCCCTTTGGGCGCGCTTGCCAGCGTCCGTGGCTGCGTTGTCGCTCGCTCATGTACGAGATGTACACCGCGCTCGCTCCGCCTTGCCACGGACGCAGGCAAGCGCGCTGAATGAGGCTTTGTGCCCGTTGGGCTTAGTATTTCACGCAGGTGCTGCCCAGATAGATCGCGCGCACGCGCTCGTACTCCGCCTTGCGTTCGTCGTCGCGCGCACCGGCGAGCTTCCAGCGGAAGTCGGCTTCGTCCACGCGCTTCTTCCAGCTCACGCACAACTGTGCCTGCGGCACTTCGGCACAGGCGTCCTCGCGCATCTCGCAGGTGCTGCCGGCGGCCAGGGCGATGCTGCCGTCGATGCCGCGCGACTGCACCGGCACGCAGGTCGCCGGTGGCGTGCCGGTGTCGCTGAGATAGTCGCGATCCTCCCAGGTGCGGCACTGGAACAGCGGCGGCGGTGGCGCGGGGGGCGGTGGAGGTGGCGGTGGTGCCGCCGCTGCGGGCGGTGCTGCATCTTTCGGCGGCGCTGGCGGCGGCGGGGCCTTGGGCGGCGGCGGCACCATCACGTCGGGCGTGCGCATGGTCTGCACGGCGCCGATCTTCTTCACGGTCTGCTGCGTGCCCTTGGGGCAGGGCGTGTCGTTCTGGATCGTCACCCCGCCGCTGGCGTCGACGCAGCGGTAGATCAGGATCTCGTTCTGCGCGCGCGCGGACGGCAGGGTGGAGGCGGCGACCAGCGCGACCGCTCCGGACAGGAGGGCGGCACGGATCGGAGGGGCATGAATCATGGGCAATCCTGGGACAGGCGGGCGTTGATGCTGCGTTCCTCGCGGGCGAGTTCCGCGCGTTCCGATGGCTGGGCGATGCTGAAGCGGCGACCGATCTCGCCGCGACGATCGCGCAGGCGCGCGCAGACCTCGGCCTGCGGCAGCGGATGGCAGGCGTCGCGGATCCACAGGCCGCCGCCGAGACCGGCGTAGGTCGGCACGATGCGCTCGCCGTAGCCGCCACTGCGATAGCCACCGGAGACCCGGCCGTTGTCGACGCGGATGTCGAGCTGGCCGGGCTGGTAGGTCGGTACCCGTGCCAGCACCGGATAGCCCTGCGTCCAGGCCGGCACCCAGCGCGGGTTGCCCTCGGGGCTGTCGCTCAGGTAGCGGGCGTTGTCGGGGGTGACGCATTCGTACAGCGGGCGCGGCGGCTGCAGCACGACGACCTGCGTGGTCGCCTGCGGGACGAAGGCCTCGCGTGGCGGCGCGGCGACGACCGGGCGCGGCGGCGCGTCCTTCGGCCGCAGCATGCTGCGCACTTCCTGGCGTTCGCCTGCCAGGCAGGGCGAGTCGCGCAGGCTCAGCCTGCCCTGGGCATCGGTGCAGCGATAGACGGTGACGCCGTCGTCGGCCTTGCCGCCGCTGGCCGCCTGCGGGGCGGCCACGGCCGCGAACGGCAGCAGCAGGGCGAGCAGGGCGAAGGACAGGCGCGCGGGCATGGGCGCATCTTGCGCGCCCGCGGCGGTGCAGGGAAGGGCGTGGCTGGCCGCCGGCTGAAGCCCCGCGGAGCGCGCGGGGCTTCAGGCACGGCCTGTGGGGACGACTTACGGCGCCTGGAACAGCACCCAGGCGTCGCCCCAGGCCCAGCCGGTGCCGGGCGCGTAGGCCGGATGGTTGATGTTGCACCACTGGCCGTTCGGGAACGGGCGGCAGGCATAGCGCTTGCCGTCGCTGGCCTTCACCACGGTCTGGCCGGGGATGTACTGGCCGATGCCATCCGGATAGACATAGTCGTAATCGCCCGGCGGCGGCGAATCCGGCACGCGGATGTCGACCGCATGGGTGCGGCCGGTGCCGGTGAGGAAGACCCGGTTCGCGGTGGCCGAGGCCACCGGACTGATCGTGCCGTTGTTCAGCACGCCGATGCGGGCGGTGGTCGCACGCGCGTTGACGTTCTGCGCCACGCGCAGCGGCCAGGCGGTGACCGAGGTCTGGCCGTCGGCCAGCGTGGTCTCGATGCGTTCGGCGTCGGTGCCGTTGGCGTTGAACACGCGCAGGGTGACCACGGTGCCTACCGGCAGGGCGTTCTGCGCGGTGAGCGTGCCGACGTCGCGCCAGGTCGGTGGTGGCGCATCGGGCACCTGGATGTCGACCGCATGGGTACGACCGCTGCCGGCGAGGTAGATGCGGTTGCCCACGGCGGCGTCGACCGGGGTGACGCTGCCGTTCGCGAGCACGCCGATGCGGCCGTACAGGGCGCGCGCGTTGACGTTGCGGGCGACCACCCCCGGCCAGGTGGCGGCGGCCGTCTGGCCGCTGGCGAGGGCCGTTTCCACGCGTTCGGCCTCGCTGCCGTCGGCGTTGAGCACGCGCAGGCGGACGATCGTCGCCTGCGGCAGGTCGTTCTGCGCGCTCAGCGCGCCGACATCGCGCCAACTCGGCGGCGGCGGGGTGGTGCCGTCGAACTTCACGTCCATGCAGGTGTAGAACGCCTCGGTCGAATCCGAGCGCTGCCAGGTGTTGTAGATCACGTGGCGGCCGCTCCTGCGCGGCAGCGGGCAGCTGAGGTGGTAGGTGCCGTCGGCGGACAGCGGCGTGTTGCCGAGCCGGCAGAACTCCTCCAGGTCGCCCCAGGCCAGCGGGCGGTTGGGGTCCCAGCCGTCGCGGGTGACGTGGAAGATCCAGTCGCGGGTGGCGTGCGGCGCGGTGCCGCGAAACTTGAACAGGAAGCGGCCGTTGGCATCGGGGGCGATCGGCGTCGCCTGCCAGTCGCTGCGGGCCAGGTCCAGGCCGCTGAAGGTCGGGTTGTTGCCGCTGCAGAGCTTGCCGTCGGGTACCACGGCGCGGTGGTTGCCGTTGGCGTTGGCCTGGTTGATGCCCATCCAGTTGTAGAAGGTCTGGGTGCCGCTGACCGCGCTGGCGGCGCGGCAGGCGGGGTCGCCGGGGTTCTCGATATTGCCCTGGGCGCAGGCGTAGACGCGGCTGTGCGGGGTGGTCATGGTGCCGTGGGCCAGCGCCGGCGCGGCGCGCAGGCCGAGCACGGCCGCGCCTGCGGCCAGCAGGGCCAGCGCGGGGAAGCGGAACGAAGTCATGGTCGAACGTCCTGTCTTGAAGGGTGGCGGACCGGCCCGGCCGTTCCGCATGCCTGCGGGGTCCGGCCGGGCTGGCGCAGGGCACCGGAGCCGACGGGAGGCATCGCTCGCCGGGGGACGCGGCGGCCCGTGGTCCTGTGGCCCGTGTCCGACGCGCGGCGCGGATCGCAGCCCGGCGCGGGGCCGGGCGCGATCGAACGTGGCCGGGGGATGGGCTCGCACCGTGGGGGACTGCGCGGCGCCGGTCGTGGGCGTGGGCAGTGTGCGACGTTCGGCAAGCACCCGAGCGTGACCGCGTCCGCGCTATTTCACATTGCGATTCGTCATTGATTTCAATGACTTATCCGGTTTCCGGAAATGTCCTGAGCAGGGCGCCGAGGGCCTGCGCCGGTGGCTTGCGGGTGGTCCGGGTGCGGGCTGGTGCTGTCCCGGGGCTGTCCTGCGGGACAGCCGGGAGGTCGTCTTCGGTATCGCGATCCGTGTGCAGAGTGCCGGCATTGTTCCGCCCGGGTGCGGGCGGGCCGACTTCCGACGGCTCCGCGCCGCGACGGGATCCTGGCGCAGAGCGGGTCGAAGACCCGCTTGCGCATCAGGCAAGACCCGCTGCCCGGTTCTCGCAGGGCGCAGCGGATCTTCGATCCGCTCTACAGCCGCAGCCTGCCCGTGAGTTCCTCAGAACGGCGCGTCGTCCCTGGCCTTGCGCACCACGCGCTTGGCGCCCGGGACGACGGCGGCCTGCTTCAGCAGCGGCTTCGCGGGTTCCGGATGGTCGTAGAGCGCGCCGGGTTTCTTCGCGGAGGCCTTCTTCGCCGCCGCCTTCTTCACCGGCGCCTTCTTCGCGACGGCCTTCTTCGCGGCCTTCTTCGCCGGAGCCTTGGCGGTGGCCTTCTTCGCCGCCGTCTTCTTCGCAGCCTTGGGCTTGGCCTCGGCGGCCTTCTTGGCCGGCGCCTTCTTGCCGAAGCCCTTGCGCGCCGGCTTGCCGGTCTCTTCCATCAGCTGGATCACTTCCTCCAGCGTCAGCGAGGCCGGCTCGCGATCCTTCGGGATCTTGCCGTTGAGCTTGCCGTCGCTGAGGTACGGGCCGAAGCGGCCGTTGAGGACCTGGATGTCGCTGCCGGGGAATGCCTTGATGATCCGGTTGCGCGCGATCTCTTCCTTCTCCTCGATCAGGAACACCGCGCGCGCCAGGTCGATGGTGTACGGGTCGTCTTCCTTCTTTAGCGAGGCGTAGGTGCTGCCGCGCTTGGCGAAAGGCCCGAAGCGACCGATGCCGACGCTGACTTCCTCGTCGTTGCTCAGGCCGAGCTTGCGCGGCAGCCGGAACAGTTCCAGCGCGTCGGCCAGCGTGATCGTGTGCATCGACTGGCCGGGGCGCAGCGAGGCGAAGTCCAGTTTCTCGTCGGTGTCCTTGTCGCCGATCTGCGCGTACGGCCCGTAGCGGCCGAGGCGCACGCTCACCGGCTTGCCGGACTTCGGATCGGTCCCCAGCTCGCGCGCGCCGGAGGCTTCGGATCGATCCACCGATTCGGTCTTCTCGGCGACCAGTTCCTTGAACGGCGCCCAGAACTTCTCCATCAGCGGGATCCAGTCCTCCTCGCCGCGCGACACGGCGTCGAGGTCGTCCTCCATCTTCGCGGTGAAGTCGTAGTCGACGTAGCGGGTGAAGTGGCCGGACAGGAACTTGCTGACCGCGCGGCCCACGTCGCTGGGGCGGAAGCTGCGGCCTTCCATCTCCACGTACTTGCGGAACAGCAGGGTCTGGATGATCGAGGCGTAGGTGGACGGCCGGCCGATGCCGTATTCCTCCAGCGCCTTCACCAGCGCCGCTTCGGTGAAGCGCGGCGGCGGCTGGGTGAAGTGCTGGTCGGCGTGGACGCGGTCCAGCGGCACGCGGTCGCCGGGCTTCATCGCCGGCAGCTTGCGGCCCTCGTCGTCGTCCTCGGCGCTCTTCTGGTCCTTGCCTTCCTCGTACACGGCGAGGAAACCGGGGTCGACCACCGTGGTGCCGCTGGCACGGAAGGTGTGCTCGCTGCCGGCGGCCAGGTCGACCGACACCGTGTTCAGCGTCGCCGGCACCATCTGGCAGGCCACGGTGCGCTTCCAGATCAGTTCGTACAGCCTGCGCTCGTCGTCGCTGAGGAAGCGCGACACCTTGGCCGGCGTGCGCAGCGCCGAGGTCGGGCGGACCGCCTCGTGCGCTTCCTGCGCGTTCTTGGACTTGGTCTGGTAGAAGTTCGGCTTGTCCGGCAGCGCCCGGGTGCCGAAGTCGCGGGCGATCACGTCGCGCAGTTCGGACAGGGCCTCGGCCGACAGGCTGACCGAGTCGGTACGCATGTAGCTGATCAGGCCGACGGTGCCTTCGTCGCCGAGGGTCACGCCTTCGTACAGCTTCTGCGCGACCTGCATGGTGCGCTTGGTGGTGAAGCCGAGCTTGCGCGCGGCTTCCTGCTGCAGCGTGGAAGTGGTGAACGGCGGCGCCGGGCGGCGCTTGCGCTCCTTGCTGGCGACATCGGTGACCTGCAGCACGCCGTTGGCGGCGGCCACGATCCGCTTGCGCGCGGCCTCGGCGGTGTCGCCGTCGGTGACGGTGAACTGCTCGAACTTCTTCCCGTCCAGCCTGGTCAGCTTGGCGGTGAAGGCCTGGGTCGGGTGCGCGCACTCGGCCTCGATGGACCAGTACTCGCGGGCGACGAAGGCTTCGATCTCCTCCTCGCGCTCGACGATCATGCGCAGCGCCGGCGACTGCACGCGCCCGGCGGACAGGCCGCGCTGCACCTTGCGCCACAGTACCGGCGAGAGGTTGAAGCCGACCAGGTAGTCGAGCGCGCGGCGCGCCTGCTGCGCGTCGACCAGCGGCGCGGCGATGCTGCGCGGCTTGTTCATCGCTTCCTTGATCGCGCGCGGCGTGATCTCGGTGAACACCACGCGTTCGAGCGTGCGGTCCTTGAGCAGGCCGCGCTCCTTCAGGATCTCGGCGATGTGCCAGCTGATCGCCTCGCCTTCGCGGTCCGGGTCGGTCGCGAGGTAGAGGTGATCGGCGGCCTTCGCGGCCTTGGCGATCGCATCGACGTGCTTCTCGTTCTTCTCGATCAGCTCGTAGCGCATGGCGAAGCCGCGGTCGGGGTCGACCGCGCCTTCCTTCGGCACGAGATCGCGCACGTGTCCGTAGGAGGCGAGGACATGGAAGTCCTTGCCGAGGTATTTGTTGATCGTCTTGGCCTTGGCGGGCGACTCGACGATGAGCAGGTTCTTGGCCATTTCGGGCGGGGGGTCCGGAAGGCCGGCCACGGGGGCCGGGAGGCAGGTGGTGCCGGTCGCGGAAGGGTCCGGATCGGCGGATGGGACCAGACGGCAACGCCCGGGTGGGGCCCGGGCGTCGATCAGTTCCTTTTTTAGTGGTGTCACGTCCGGGGCGCCGCTGTCAAGCGTCTGCGCGGTCCCGTGACCGCCGCCCGGTCGCGTTCAGTTTCATGAACGCGACCGGCGCGGATCAGTTCCCCATGCCGAGCATCATCGCACCCATGATCGCGTAGACCGCGATCATGCCGACGAACAGCAGGCCGAACAGGACCAGGATCACGATCGTGACCACGCCCAGTTCCTCGCGCTGCCATTCCGGATGCTCGGTGAAGGCATGCTTGTCGACCACCAGGGTGTCGCAGACCATGTCGTGCAGGGCCTGCTTGCGCTCGGTCAGCGCCGCCATCAGGCCGGAGATCAGCACGCCCAGGCCGCAGGTCACCGCGCCGAAGACGACGTAGAACAGCGAGCGCAGGAAGGCGCGCCAGAAGCTGACCCGGGTGCCGTCGCCGCGCACCACCTTGATGCCGATCGCCATCTTGCCCAGGCTCGCCTGCAGCGACGAGGACTGCATCCAGCCGAAGTAGACGCTCGGCACCACGAGCAGGATCGGGTAGATCAGCAGCATCATCGCCACGCTGGCGCCGGCCGCGAACGGGTTGTCGCCATCGGCGCCCATCGCGCCCATCGAGCCGACGCTGATCAGCATCAGCGGGATCAGCAGGGCGTAGGACAGGATGGTGGTGACGAAGCTGTCGATCACGCTGGCGGCGAAGCGTTTCCACAGGCCGGCGTGGACCACGCGGCCGCCGGCGACGTAGCCGGGATCGCGCCCGGCCACGCTGGCCTGCGGCGGTGCGTAGGGCGAGGCTTCGGCGATGGCGTAGGGGCGGAAGGCGTCGTCGCCAGCGCTCGGCGCCGCAGGCGCGGGCGCCGGTCCGGCGAGCGCGAACGGGTCGGCAGCGGCCGGTGTGGCGAAGGGGTCGGCCGTCGTGGCGGCATCCGTGTCCGCCAACGATGCCGGCGTCGACGCGGTGCCGGAGACCACCTCGTGCATGATCTCGCGCCATGGCACCCAAGCGGGAAGGCCTTCGCGCCAGACCAGGCTGTCGGGCGCGAGCAGGCCGCGGCCGTGCAGGGACGCGAGTTCCTCGCTCCCCACCGGGCCATGCTGCTGTCGCTGTGCGTCGCTGTAATACCACTCGGTCATCGTGCGTCCCCGGTCGTTCGGTGTGTGTCGGTCATCAGCGCATGCCGCCCATCAGGGCCGCGCCCGCGACCATGATCATCGCGAACAGGCCGACCACCATCAGGCCGAACAGCGCCAGGATCACGATCGTGACCACGCCCAGCTCTTCGTTCTGCCATTCCGGATGGTCGGTGAAGGCGTGCTTGTCCACCACGAGGGTGTCGCAGATCATGTCGTGCAGCGCCTGCTTGCGGTCGGTGAAGGCGGCCATCAGGTAGCCGATGCCGAGGATCAGGGCGCTGAGCAGGGAAGCGAAATGGCGGCCGAAACCGCGCGCGAAGCTGATCCGCTCGCCGCTGGTGCGCACCACCTTGATGCCGACCGCCATCTTGCCCAGCGAGGCCTGCTGCTCGGAGGAGTGCATCCACGCGTAGTACACGGCGCCGAGCACGATCGAGAACAGGTTGACCAGGATGTCCAGCGCCGGATTGCCCGCCAGGCCCATGCCCATGCCGATCGCGAACCCGATGATGCCGCCGATCACCGCACCGACGATGCCCAGCAGGACGCTGTCGATGAGGCTGGCCGCCACGCGCTTCCAGAACCCGGCGTAGACCACGTGCCCGCCCAGCACCACGTCGCCATGCTCGGCCACGCGGGCCTGCGGCGGTGCGTAAGGCGAGGGTTCGGCGACCGCGTACGGCCGGTAGGCGCCATCGTTCGGCGCGGCTTCCGCGGCCCGCGCCATCGCCTCGGCGCGCGGGTCTTCCGGCGCGCCGCCGGCGATCACTTCGCGCACCATCTCGCCCCAGGGCTTCCAGCTGGACATGCCCTCGCGCCAGACCAGCATCTCGGCGGTCAGCAGGCCCTTGTTGTGCAGCACGGCGAGTTCGCCGGCGTCCACGGGTCCGTGCTGCTGGCGTTGCGCGTCGCTGTAGTACCACTCGGTCATCGTGTCGTTCCCGTCGTGCTCATGGCGTGGCCGAAAGGCCGGTTCTGCAGGCGGCCGGGCGATGGTCGAAGGGCAGCGTGCCGCCGCTGCAGGTCCATTCGCCGTCGTCCGATTCCAGGATCAGCGTGCTGCCTTCGACCTTGGCCGGGACGCCGCGGAAGGTCAGCGTGATCGCGCAGACACCCGGCGCGGTTTCGCCCAGACGCACGTCGGCGCGGCGCCCGCCCTCGGAGCCCAGGGGCAGCGATTCGTCCGGCGCCAGGCCCAGCGCGGCGTTGTCCGGGCAGGCCTGGTTCTCCTCGAGGAATTCGTCGATCTGGAACTGCCACTGCGATGCCGAAAAATAGGCCTGCGTGATCTGGCTGCGCGTGAGGTACTGCTGGTAGGCCGGCACGGCGATCGCGGCGAGGATGCCGAGCACGACGATGCCGAAGACGCCGACCACCGCGCCGATGATCGCGGCGATGGCGCAGCCGGACATCTTCTTCGGCGATGGCTGGGGCATGGCCGGCGGCGGTGCGGGTGGAATGTGCGGCGGTGTGCTCATGCGGGCCTCAGGGTCGGCAATCGGGGGGCAGGTGCTGCGGCAGCAGCGTGCGGTTGCTGCAGGCGATGTCGATGTCGTCGCCTGCGCGCGTGACTTCGTAGCGCACGTGGCGATCGTCGAGCGCCGGGCCGAAGCCGAGATAGCGCACGTCGTACGCGCACTGTCCGCGCTCCGGACGCGCCGGATCGAGCGCGAACCAGCCGTCCTCGCTGCCCTGCAGGCGCGGCTGGCGCACCTGGATGCGTTCGAATTCGTGGAGGTCGGGGCAGGCGTTGCCGTTCGCGAGATAGAACTGGCGCATCGCCAGCGTCACCAGCTCGCGCGCCAGGGCATCGGTGTCGGCCATCCTGTCCGGATCGAACGTGCGCACCTCCGACGGGGCGTCCGTCGCGCCCCGGGGTTGGCCCTGCGCGGCCTTCGCGCGCTTGACGTAGTCCTGGTAGGCGGGCAGCGCGATCGCAGCGAGGATCGCCAGCAGCACCAGGCCGCCGATGCCGATCGCCACCGCCGCGATGATGCAGCCGCTGCGGTTCGACGGCGGCGGTTCGATGTGGGTGCTGGGACGGGCCGCGTGCGAGGCGTTGGCGGCGGACGGGCGGGTGGGCACCGGTGGCGGACGCGAGGGGTCCTGCTCGACGCCGCTCAGGCCGAGTTCCTCGATCAGCCGTTCCACGGGCTGCCACTCGCGCAGGCCGTCGTGCCACGCCAGCATGTCGCGCGTGATCCGGCGATCGCGATAGCGTGCGCGCATCTCGTCCGCGCTCAATGGCCCGACCCGGCCCTGGCCGGGTGCGTGGTAATACCAATCGGTCATGCCTGTTCCTGTCTGCAAACGGGCGGCCGTGCCGCCGTTTCCCGGCTCTCCCCCGCAGGCAGCTTAGAGGGTGTCGCCGAC
Organism: Lysobacter sp.; assembly: GCA_019634715.1. Taxonomy (GTDB): domain Bacteria; phylum Pseudomonadota; class Gammaproteobacteria; order Xanthomonadales; family Xanthomonadaceae; genus Lysobacter_I. Next base: position 23,890 of record JAHCAU010000020.1, on the reverse strand, counting down.
TTTTTCACGCGGCGCGTCGGCGCCGGGACGGTCAGTGCACCAGGTCGCCGTCGTCCTCGAACATCTGGGTTTCCATCCAGGCATAGGCCGCTTCGGAACCCGGCTGGTTGAACAGCACCATCAGCACGACCCATTTGAGGTCGTCCAGGTCCAGCTCGTCCTGGTCCAGCGCCATCGCGCGGTCGAGGACCAGTTCGCGCTGGTTGGCGTCGAGGATGCCCTGCTGTTCGAGGAACATCAGGAAGCCGCGGCAGTCGACGTCGAGCTTGTCGAGTTCCGGGCCGAAGAAGATGCGCGTGGGGCCGCCGGCGCGCGCCGACGACGGGTCGTGGCGACGCTCGGCCAGCCCATCCAGCCAGTCGAAGGCCTTGTGGATCTCGGCCGGGCTGAAGCCGGCTTCGAGCAGACCGTTCTGGAGGGAGTCGCGGTCCCGGACGAGGTCCGCGTCGTTGGCGATGTAGTGCTCGAAGAGGTAGAGCAGCACATCGAGAATGCTTTCTTTCATGTCCCCTGACTTGCGCCCGCGGGCGCTTCGGAAAGGAAGGGTGCCGTCCGGCGGCTGTAACGGCCATGTTCGACCGACACCCGCCCCTGCAATTCCATGACGAGCAGCATGGAGGACAGGGCTGCGGCCGTCAATCCGGAGCGTTCGACCAGTTGATCCATAGTGGTGGGGTCGTGGCCGAGCGCCTGCCACAACCTGTGGTGTCCCGGGTCCTCGGCGACGGGCGTCGATGCCGGGTGTGGCGGACCGCCGGACGGCGCGTTCCGACCGGCGGCGAGGCGGCGCTGCAGGTCGCCGCGCAGGGCGCCGGCCCAGGCGCCGAGGGCCGAGATCACCTCGTCGGCGGTCTCGACCAGGGCCGCGCCGTCGCGGATCAGCCGGTGGCAGCCGCGCGCCATCGGGTTGTGGATCGACCCCGGGACCGCGAACACCTCGCGCCCGGCCTCGGCGGCGAGGCGGGCGGTGATCAGTGCCCCCGAGCGGGTGGCGGCCTCGATCACCAGCGTGCCCAGGCTCAGCCCGGCGAGGATGCGGTTGCGGCTGGGAAAGTGCTCTCGCCTGGCACCTGTACCAGGGGGGTGTTCGCTGACCACGGTGCCTTCGGCCGACATGCGTGCGAGCAGGCCGGCATGGCCGGCGGGATAGGGCACGTCCGGTCCGGTGCCGAGCACGGCGACGGAGAGGCCGCCAGCGTCCAGTGCGGCCTCGTGCGCGGCACGATCGATGCCTGCCGCGAGTCCGCTGGTCACGCAGAAGCCGGTCTGGACGAGGGCGCGCGCGAAGGCGCGGGCGTTGTCGCGTCCGCCGGCCGTCGGCCCGCGGCTGCCGACCACGGCCACCGCCGGATGCCAGAGCCGGTCGGCGTCGCCGGCGACGAACAGGGCCAGCGGCGGGCTGACGATGCGCCGAAGCAGCGGTGGATAGTCCGGGTCGAGCCAGCCGATCAGGCGGTGGCCGGGCGTGGCCAGCCAGTCGCGGCCGTGGGCGAGGGCGTCGGCCGGCAGCGCCCCGGGAGCGCCTTCGAGGGCACGGATCTGGGCGGTGTCCAGCCCCGTCTCGCGCCAGAGCGTGCGCGGGGCGGCGCGCGCGGCGAGGGCGCTGCCGCAGCGTTCCAGCAGGTCGCGGCGCGGGGCCGCGGGGCCGCCGGCGAGGACGAGGGCGAAGAGGGCGTCGGTGTCGGGATCGATGGCGTGCATGTCGTCATCGTGACCCGGAAACGACGACGGCGCCGTCGGGCGCCGTCGTGTTCTGGTGTAGGGAAACCCCTACGCAGAGAAGGGCTTACTTCGCGTCGGGGTGCTTGAGCAGGTAGCCGACGCGGCTGGGCTTGCTGCTCTGCATCACCAGGCCATAGCTCATGCGATCGAAGGTGCGGAACACCATCACGTGGCCGGCGTACTCGTCGGGCAGTTGCACGCGGTGGCGCGGCGCCACGCTTTCCGGCCCGCGGTAGCGGCCCATCTCGACGCGGTCGTACTCGTGGGTGCCTTCACGCCAGATCGAGAACACCGTGCCGTTGTCGACGCCATCGCGTGCGCCGACCGCCAGCGCGACCACGTCGTAGGGGCCGCCGGTGGTCAGCGACGCGGCCACCGAGAGCACGCGGGCATGGCGGCCGTCCGGCTCGAACTTCGGCGCGTGCGGGAAGAACTGCAGGTCGTAGGTCTGCGGATCGACCGGGATGATGCGGTCGCCGGCACGCACTTCGAAGCCGTTGCTGTCGTCCAGCTTCAGGGTGGCGACCTTGTGGCGCCCCTGGTCGATCTTGGTCGCGGTGCCGGTGTTGACGCGCATCAGCTCGTGGCCGAGCACTTCGCCGCGGACTTCAGGCGAGGCCGTCTCGCTCCAGGGCAGTCCGAACAGCGGCACGCGCTTGCCCTGGAAATCGTAGTCGTTGCGGCTGAGCAGGTCGCAGCACTCGCGCTTGTCCGATTTCACGTGGCGCACGGTCGGACGCACGATCAGGTAACGCTGGCCCACCTGGGCGCCGGTCAGGTTGCGGACGTAGACCTGATGGCCGGTGACGCCGCGGCTGAAGTCTTCCTCGATCGCGACCACGTAGGGCAGTTCGCGGAAGCTGTCGACCACGCGGACGTCGCGCAGGTAGGCTTCGATGGCCGAGAGCGGAATGGCGTTGACCGGGGCCTCGTTGCGCGGGCCGGGCTTGACGCTGGCGGTGACGCGGTCGAGGTAGGCCAGGCTGATCACGTCGCCCGGGTAGATCAGGTGCGGATTGGCGATCTGCGGGTTCGCCTGCCAGATTTCCGGCCACAGCCACGGCTTCTTCAGGAAGCGCCCGGCGATATCCCACAGGGTGTCGCCCCGCTTGACCGTATAGGTGTCGGGATGATCGCCACGGAACTCCTGGGCGAGCGCGAACGTGCCGACCGTCAGCAATGCGGCGGCGCCGATCACCTTCAGACGGTGAGAAAGGCGCTTAAGGATGATGCCCATCTACTTGCTCCCCTTGGGATTTTCCCCAACACAACGCGGGCACTATAGCCCACAAATCCCGGCTATTGGCAAGTCGGGAAGGGGTACAATGTCCCGGTTCGAGGGACCTGTCGCCCCTTCCCGGTCACAAATATGACGCTGCTCTCAATTCTCGAGTTCCCGGATCCCCGCCTGCGCACCAAGGCGGCGCCCGTCGACCCGTCCCGGATCGGCGACGCCGACTTCCAGGCGCGGATTGATGACATGTTTCACACCATGTACGAGGCGCCGGGCATCGGTCTGGCCGCCAGCCAGGTGGACGACCACCGCCGGTTCATGGTGATCGACATCAGCGAGGAGAAGGACCAGCCCTTGGTCTTCATCAACCCCGAGATCGTCGAAGCCGACGGCCACCAGGTCTACCAGGAGGGCTGCCTGTCGGTCCCCGGCATCTTCGCCGACGTGACCCGGGCCAACCGGATCACCGTCAAGGCGCACGGCCGCGACGGCCAGCCCTTCGAGCTGCAGGCCGACGGCCTGCTGGCCATCTGCATCCAGCACGAGATGGACCACCTCGAAGGCAAGCTCTTCGTCGACTACCTGTCGCAGCTCAAGCGCGAGCAGGTGCGCAAGAAGCTGGAGAAGGCACGGCGCAATTCGGCGGCGTGATGATGCGGGCGGCAGTCGTGCTTCTGATGTTGGTCAGCGGCTCGCCAGCGGCGGCACTGGCCTCCGGAAGCGATATCGACCCGGATGCCCGCCCTGCATGCCGATCGCCAAGCGACTGGGGATGTTCGGTCGGCGATGTGCGGGCGGCATCGAAAGCCACGCTTCGCAAGGCTGGTTCGACGATCACGGTCTCCTGCGGCGCGCGACTGGAGGATAGTCCGGTCGATGCCGCTTACATGCAGTCCTGCATCGAAAACATGCGCGGTCTTGCTGACTTTCTTTCGAAAAAGTGGTCCTCCATCCTGCAGCCTGTCGACGCGAATCTGATCCAATACGATTGGAACAAGAGCTTCGGTTGCATCACCGTCCTTCTCGACAGTGGGGGCATGACGGGCAGTTGTCCCGTCTACGGCGAGGCGCGCATCCCGTTGACGTGGCGTGATGCAGAGCCGGCTGCCTCCGGCGTTGAATGATTTCCCAACGCGATCTCCCTGACCCCATGACCCTCCGCATCGTCTTCGCCGGCACGCCCGAGTTCGCCGTGCCCTGTCTCCGCGCCGCCGCGAAATTCGGCGAGGTCGTGGCCGTGTACACGCAGCCGGATCGCCCGGCCGGTCGCGGGCGGGCGCTGACGCCCTCGCCGGTGAAGCGCGAGGCGCTGCAGCGCGGGATCGAGGTCTTCCAGCCCGAAACCCTGCGCGAGCAGGTGTCGCGCGACGCGCTGCGCGCACTCCAACCTGATCTGATGGTCGTGGTCGCCTACGGCCTGATCCTGCCGCAGAAGGTGCTGGACATCCCGGCCCACGGCTGCTGGAACGTGCACGCCTCGCTGCTGCCGCGCTGGCGCGGCGCGGCACCGATCCAGCGCGCGATCGAGGCCGGCGACCGCGAGACCGGCGTGTGCCTGATGCGCATGGAGAAGGGCCTGGACACCGGTCCGGTGCTGCTGTCGCAGCGCATCGACATCGGCGCCCAGGAGACCGGCGGGCAGTTGCACGATCGTCTGTCCGACCTCGGCGCGCAGGTGCTGGCCGATGGCCTGGGCCTGCTGCGCGCGGGCATCGTGCCGGTGGCGGTGCCGCAGCCGGCCGAGGGCGTGACCTACGCGCACAAGCTGGACAAGCACGAGGCGAAGCTCGACTGGACACAGCCCGCCGTCGCGCTCGCCAACAAGGTCCGCGCGTTCAATCCGTGGCCGATCGCCGAGGCCGAACTGGCCGGCGAGCGCGTGCGCATCCATGGCGCGGTGGCGCTCGATGTCGCGCACGACAAGGCGCCGGGACGGGTGATCGCGGCCGGGCGCGGCGGCATCGACATCGCCTGCGGCGAAGGCGCGCTGCGCATCCGTTCGCTGCAGCGCGAAGGCGGCAAGGCGATCACCGCCGCCGATTACCTCAACGCGCGCCGCGACCTGCTGGCGATCGCCGGATGAGTGCCATTCGAGAGTACGACGTGGTGCGCGTGCGTTCGCTCGATGGCTGCCATGGCTGCGCGGGCCTCGGCGCACGCGTGCCCGTCATCGGCGATATGGGCACCGTGGTGTCCCTGCTGAGCGCGGACGACCAGCCCGACAGGTTCATGGTGGAATGCGTGATGCCGGACGCGACGACGGCCTGGATCGCATCGTTTCCGGAACACGCGCTCGAATGCATCGAATCGTCGGACATCGCGCCATGACTACGTCCTCCGGCACCGCCTCCCGCGTCATCGCCGCGCGCGTGCTCGATGCCGTGCTGCACCGCGGCCGCTCGCTCAAGGGAGAATTCGCCAAGGCCTTGCCGACGCTCGACGACCCGCGCGACCGCGCGCTGGTCGAGGCGATCTGCTTCGCCGCGCTGCGCGAGCGCACACGCTATGCGGCCGCGCTCGATGCCTGGCTGGCGAAGCCGCTGGGCGCGCGCGACAACCCGGTGCGCGCGCTGCTGTACGTCGGCTTCGCGCAGGTCGATGCCATGGATTTGCCGGCGCATGCGGCGGTCGATGCCACCGTCGAGGCCGCGCGGGCACTGGGTCGCCTGCACCAGGCCGGAATGGTCAACGCGCTGCTGCGGCGCGCGCTGCGCGAAGGCCTGCCGAAGGCCGATCCTGCGCGGAACTGGCCGGACTGGCTGCTCGCCGAAGTGCGCGCGGACTGGCCGGCGCGGACCGACGCGATCCTCGACGCCAGCGCGGCGGCCGCGCCGCTGTGGCTGCGCGCGAACCGCCGGGCGACGACGCGCGACGCGTATCGCGAACGCCTGCGCGAAGCGGGCATCGACGCGACCGTCGACGATGTCCTGTCCGATGCTTTGCGGCTGGCCGATTCGATGGCCGTTGCGGACCTGCCCGGCTTCGTCGACGGACAGGTCTCGGTGCAGGACGGTTCCGCGCAGGCGGTCGCCGATGCCTTGGCGCCGCCGTCCGGTGCGCGCGTGCTCGATGCCTGCGCCGCGCCCGGCGGCAAGGCCGCGCACCTGCTCGAACGCGACCCGTCGCTGCGCCTGATCGCGCTTGACGTGGATGCGCGACGCCTGCGCCGCACCGAAGAGACGCTGCGCCGCGTCGGTGCGGACGGACACGTCGTGCTGAAGGCGGTCGACGCCAGCGACCTCGCGACCTGGTGGGACGGCACGCCGCTCGACGCGGTGCTGATCGACGCGCCGTGCTCGGCCACGGGCATCGTGCGCCGGCAGCCGGACATCCTCCTGCACCGCAAGCCCGCCGACATCGATGCGCTGGTCGATACCCAGGCGCAGCTGCTCGATGCCCTGTGGCCCGTGCTCGTCCCGGGCGGCGTGCTGGTCTACGCCACCTGCTCGATCCTGCGCCGCGAGAATGCCGGACAGGTCGAGGCCTTCCTGGCTCGCACGCCGGACGCGGTGGCCGAGCCGCTGGACGAGCGCTTCGGCCACGCCGACGGCCCGGGGCGCCAGCGCCTGCCGGGCGAGGGCGGGATGGACGGGTTCTTCTACGCACGGCTGCGCAAACGGATGTCCTGAGCGCGCCACCGGTCGCGGCTGACGCCTCGCCTTCGTATCATTCGCCCATGCCCAAGACCCGCGCCTCCCGAGAGTTCTGGCTGCTCTTCCTCGTCGCCCTGCTCGTGCTCGGGGCCGGACTCGGCCTGCGCGACCCCTGGCCATCGGACGAACCGCGTTTCACGCTGGTCGCCAAGCAGATGATCGAGAGCGGCGACTGGCTGTTCCCGCATCGCGGCACCGAGCTGTACTCGGACAAGCCGCCGATGCTGATGTGGTTCGAGGCCGCGTTCTACACGCTCTTCGGCAACTGGCGGATCGCCTTCCTGCTGCCGTCGCTGCTGGCCGCGCTGGGCACGCTGTGGTGCGTGTACGACCTGGGCCGCCGGCTGTGGACGCGCAAGGTCGGCCTGTACGCGGCGTGGGCGCTGCTGTTCGCGTTCCAGTTCACCTACCAGAGCAAGAAGGCGCAGATCGACCCGCTGGTGATGTTCTGGATCACGCTGGCGAACTACGGCCTGCTGCGCCACCTGCTCTGCGGGCCGCACTGGAAGCTGTGGACGCTGGGCTGGTTCGCCGCCGGGCTGGGCACGATCACCAAGGGCGTCGGTGCGCTGTCGCTGCTGATGATCCTGCCCGCGCTGGTCGCGTCGCTGATGCACTGGCCGCGCGTGCGCGTGCACGGGAAGGATTGGCGATTCCTGCTCGGGCCGGTCGCGTTCGCCGTCGCTGCCGCGCTGTGGCTGGTACCGATGGTGACGACCGCGCTGTCGCAGGACAATCCCGAATACCGGGCCTATCTCAACGACATCCTGTTCCGCCAGACCGCGGGCCGCTACGCGAAATCCTGGGACCACGCGCAGCCGGCGTACTACCACCTCGTGGTGATGGCGACGGCATGGCTGCCGACGATGTTCGCGCTGCTCTGGGCGTTCCCGGCCTGGGCGCGCCGCCTGCGCCGCCGCGATGCGCGCTACCTGCTGCCGCTGGCGTGGTGGGCGCTGGTCATCCTGTTCTTCTCGATTCCCAGCGGCAAGCGCGACGTGTACATCATGCCGGCGCTGCCGATGGCCTGCCTCGCGCTGGGGCCGCTGCTGCCCGGCATCGTCCGCAGGCTGTGGGCGAAACGGATCGCGTTCGCGTTCGCGCTGCTGCTCGGCGCGCTGCTGCTCGGCGCGGGCCTGGCGATGTGGTTCGGCGATCCGAAGTTCGAAGCGAAGCTGTTGGGCGATCGCGGTTTCACCGATGGCGGCCACGCCTTGTTCGCGATGCTCATGGCGATGGGCGCGTTCGCGCTGGGGGCCGCGGCGTGGCATCGCGTGCGCAACGGCGTGTCGGCGTTGCTCTGGGCGCTGGGCGGCATCTGGGTGCTGTACGGCGTGCTCGCGTATCCGCTGCTGAATCCGTCGAGCTCGGCCTCCGGCTTGATGGCGTCGGTGGGCCAGCGCATCGGTCCGGATGCCGAACTCGGTCTGGTCGCATGGAAGGAGCAGAACCTGCTGATGGCGGATCGCCCGGCGGCGACGTTCGGTTTCAACGTGCTGTGGCCCGAACAACTGGCGCGCGGCATGCGCTGGCAGGCCGAAGCGCCGGACAAGCGCTGGCTGCTGGTGCAGGAACCGGCCCTGTCGCAATGCGTGGACAAGTCGAAGGCGACCTTCGCCGGCGTGTCCAATCGTCGTCGCTGGTGGCTGGTGCCCGCCGCCGCAGCGGATGCGCAGTGCGTGCCGGCTGGCGTGCAGACCCAGAACGAGGCGGACGGTCAGGACGATTGAATCAGCGTCGGTGATCGGCACGGTTTTGTAGGAGGGCCTTCAGGCCCGAGCTCTTCTGTATGCGGAAGATCAAGAGCTCGGGCCTGAAGGTCCTCCTACGAAGAACGAAAGCGCGGAATGCGTCAGCCGTCGAGCGCTTCCCAGCGCGCGTAGGCCTGTTCGAGTTCGGCGTGCGCAGCCGCCAGCGCGGCATTGTGCGCGGTCACGGCGGCGTGGTCGCGCTGGTAGAACGCGGGATCGTTCATGGCGGCGGTCATCTCCGCGATCCTGGTTTCGAGCGCTTCGATGCGTGCGGGCAGCTCGTCGAGTTCGCGCTGGTCCTTGTAGCTGAGCTTGCGCTTGGCCGGCGCGACGGTCGTTGCGGGCGCCGGTTTCGCCGGTTCGGGCGCTTTCGCCGCCGTTTTCGTCGCGTCAACCGTCGTGGATCGCTGGCGCAGCCAGTCGCTGTAGCCGCCGACGTATTCCTCGATGCGGCCGTCGTTCGTGCCGGCATCGGGCATGACCAGGGTCGAGGTGACCACGCTGTCGAGGAAGTCGCGGTCGTGGCTGACCAGCAGCAGCGTGCCTTCGTACTCGCCGAGCAGTTCTTCGAGCAGTTCCAGCGTCTCGACGTCGAGGTCGTTGGTCGGTTCGTCCATCACCATCAGGTTCGACGGCTGCGCGAACAGCTTGGCCAGCAGCAGGCGGTTGCGCTCGCCGCCGGACAGGCGGGTGATCGGCGCGCGCGCGCGTTCGGGCGTGAACAGGAAGTCCTGCAGGTAGCCGATGGCGTGCTTCTGGCGGCCGTTGATCGTCACCGAATCCTTGCCTTCTGCCACGTTCTCCAGCGCGTTCCAGTCCTCGCGCAGCGTGGCGCGGTACTGGTCGAAATAGGCGACCTGCAGCTGCGTGCCGACCTTGATCTCGCCGGACTGCGGCTGCAGGTCGCCCAGCAGCAGCTGCAGCAGCGTGGTCTTGCCGCTGCCGTTGGCGCCGATCAGGCCGATGCGGTCGCCGCGCAGGATCGTGGTCGAGAAATCCTTCACCAGGGTGCGGTCGCCGAACGCGAACGACACGTCCTTCGCCTCGATCACCTTCTTGCCGGATGCATTGGCCTGCGCCACTTCCATGCGCACGTTGCCGGTGAGCTCGCGGCGCTGCGCACGCTCGTCGCGCATGGCCTTGAGCCGGCGCACGCGGCCCTCGTCGCGGGTGCGGCGGGCCTTGATGCCCTGGCGGATCCACACCTCTTCCTGTGCGAGCAGCTTGTCGAAGCGCGCGTTCTCCTGCGCTTCGGCGTTGAGCCGCTCCTCGCGGCGGCGCAGGTAGTTGGCCCAGTCGCCGGGCCAGCTGGTCAGCTGGCCGCGGTCGATCTCGACGATGCGCGTGGCCAGCGCGCGCAGGAAGCGGCGGTCGTGGGTGACGAAGACCAGCGCGCCCGGCCAGGCCTTGAGGAAACCTTCCAGCCAGTCGATCGCGGCGATGTCGAGATGGTTGGTGGGTTCGTCGAGCAGCAGGAGGTCCGGTGCGGACACCAGTGCGCGCGCCAGCAGCACGCGACGCTTCATGCCGCCGGACAGGCGCGCGAAGTCGGCATCGCCATCCAGGTCGAGGCGTGCGAGCGTCTCGGTCACGCGCTGGTCGACGGACCAGCCGCCGGCGTCCTCGATCTGCGACTGCACGGCGGCGAGGGCGTCGGTGTCGATGGCGTCGGCGTGGATGAGGTGGTGGTAGTCGGCGAGCAACGCCCCGAGCGTGCCCAGCCCGGCGGCGACCACGTCGAACACGGTGCCGGCGGCGTCGTGCGGCACTTCCTGTTCCAGGCGTGCGATGCGCACGCCGGTTTCGGCGCGGATGTCGCCGTCGTCGGGCTTCAGTTCGCCGGCGAGCAGGCGCAGCAGGGTGGACTTGCCGGCGCCGTTGCGGCCGATCAGGGCGATGCGTTCGCCGGGTTCGATGGACAGGTCCACGCCGTCGAGCAGCAGCGGGCCGCCGACGCCGAAATCGACGTCATTCAGGGTCAGGATAGGCATCCGCGCAGTTTACCGGCTGGGAGCGGCAGCGGTACGCTGGCGGCCCACCCGTCGACGTCGGAGTTCGCCATGGCCAAAGGCATGGACCAGAAGAAGCAGGAAAAGAAGAAACCGGAAAAGACGCTGAAGGAAAAGCGCGCCGAGAAGAAGGAAAAGAAAAGCGCCCGGTAAGCGCAGCCGACCCGCCTGCCCGGACCCCGGGGGAGCCGGGGGCCGGGTCAGGGTCCGGACGATCCGGCCGGCGACGCGCCCGCGACCGGCAGCAGCGCGACGTACGCCGCCTCGGTGGCGTCGACGAAATGCTCCAGGCCGAACGCGCGTTCCGCCTTCGCGCGCGCCGCGGCGCCCATCGCGGGCAGGCGGTCGCGGGCATCGAGCAGGCCGGTGATCGTACGGGCGATCGCATCGCGGTCGCGCACCGGCACGATCCAGCCATCCACGCCGTCGTCGACGTTCTCGGGCAGGCCGGCGTAATCGCTGACCAGCACCGGCTTGCCCATCGCCATCATCTCGCGGCAGGCGAAGGAAATCGTCTCGACCGCATGCGACAGCACGAAGCCTGCGTCGATCGCCGCGATCATCGGGCGCACGTCCGACAGCAGGCCGGCGAAGTGGACCTGCGCCGCGAGGCCGAGCGCTGCGATGCGCGCGATCTGTTCCGCCGTCGGCGGCTTGCCGCAGAGCAGGACATGCACGCGCGTGCGGCGTTCGGCGGGCAATGTCGCCATGGCTTCGACCAGATCCATCCAGCCCTTGTGCGCAGCGGTACCGGCGTTGCTCCCCAGCAGCAGGTCGTCGCGACCGCACCAGCGATCGCGCTCGGCGAGGGCGTCCTCTGCGGGCCATGGCGCGTAATGCGCGATGTCGACACCGTTGCGGATGGTGCGCGGCGCACACGCGGCGTAGGGCGTGGCCTGCAGTTCGCGCAGCGTGGCGTCGCTGACCGCGATCGCCAGGTCGGTGCGCTTCGCGCGCAGGCGATGGGTGAAGCCCGCCGCCGGCTTCGAGTTGTGCTTGGTGAACACGATCTTCGGACGATGCGACAGGCCCCGGCAGGCCGACAGCACCAGGCGATGGTCGGTCGAGCCGTTGACGTGGACGATGTCGAACGCGTGGCGGCGCAGGTAGTCGCGCAATTGCCGGCCCGCGCGCAGGCCGGCGAGCAGTTTCGATGCCCCGTTCGGGAACGGCTGCGCCAGCACGCGTACCCCGTCCAGCGATGATGCTTCCCGATGCAACCGGCTGCCCGGCGGCGCGGCGACATGGATCTCGTGGCGCGCGCACAACCTCCGTGAAAGCGCCATCAGGTAGGTGGTGTGACCGCCGCCGTCGCCCTCGTGGAAGTTGGTGAGCAGGATTCTCATGAGGTCAAGTGTTACTTCATGGTGTGATGCGGTTGTGAATTCTCGATCGGTGAGATCGACAACGTCTAAGATGGCTGCATCCAGCGCGGTCTTCTTTCGTCAATGGGGACGAAGTTGTGCTGGTTTTTAATGCTCCGCCGGCGAGCGGAGTCAACTGCCGGCAATACATCCTTTCAACGCATCTCTGGAGTTTCAATGAAAACGAATTTCCTCTTCGCTACCCTGCTTGCTTCCCTTGCCATTGGTGTCGCCACGACCCCGGCACCTGTTGCCGCCCAGTACCACGGCCAAGGCTTCATCTACCACAATTCCTCGGGCAAGTGCCTTGATTTCGCCGCATACAACACATCGAACAGCGTCACCATGCAGCTCTGGACATGCGGCGGGAATTCTGCCGTGAATCAGCAGTGGAACTTCATTCCTGCCGGGCAGTATCCCAACAATGCGGCTTCCTATCTCTTCCAGAACGCAGCGAACTTCACCTGCGCGGCCGTCGAGAACGATTCGCTTGCCAATGCAGCGAAAATCGTCCAGCGTCCGTGCGATGCGAACAATCCGAGCCAGCATTGGATCCATCTCGCGAATTCGGTGATCGGCTCCACGAAGACGCGTTGGATGAACGGACGCAGCGCCAAGTGCCTCGATGTCTGGAGCAACAGCAATGGCACCGTACTTCAGCAGTATACGTGTGCCAACAACAGCAACTGGGGACCGCAGGGTTTCGAGACTCACCTCTTCCCCAGTGGGGTCTGATCCATCTTTCCTGCGATTTCGGTTTTACAAGGCGCCCGTCAGTCGGGCGCCTTTTTCGTATTGATCTTCTTGAACTTGATTCCGGCGGCGCGCTCGATTCGCTTCCACAAAGAACCAGGACTCATCATCGCGATCGATGCGTAACGTCGCCTTTCCTGTCGCGTAGGGTTGGGCTTGGTCCTGAACTCGAATTTCACCGACTCCGTGGATGCCATGCACACGCCGGCGATCTGTCCGAAATGGTTGATGAGTTCGCGTGTGCGAATGCGGTTCTTGTAGCTTGCCACTTGTCCGCGATTCGACCACCAGCCGTTGTTGCCGTGCACGCGATACATGACAGCGTTCGTCGGCAGGAAGATCTTGCGTCCCCCGAGGATGCTCGCGCCATAGACGAGCGCCGCATCGGCGCAGAGCCGCCAACGCTTTGCAAGCGCGGGTGGAAGGTCCACGCATTCCTTCGCCATGGTGGTGCGAACGCTCAATGCGGAGGTGGGGCCGCCGTACCAGTGTGCAAGCGCGTACGTGGCAATGGCGGTATATCCGTAGTCGATCTCGTGGCTGGCGTCGCCAATCCGCTTGTCTTCTCCTCCGAAGCGCACGATGTCGGAGAACACGAAATCGACATCCGGCCTTGCGTCGAAAATTTTCCCGACTTTCTGCAGATAATCGGCTTGCCAACGGTCGTCGGCATCGAGGAAGCACACCACGTCCGCATCGGCCGCTGCCAGGCCACGCTGGAACGCGACCAGCTGGCCGCCGTTCTCGCACATCAGCAGGGTCACGCGCGGGTTGTCGCCATAGCGCTCCCGCAGGAAATCCTGGGATCCGTCCTTCGAGCCGTCGTCGACCACGATGATCTGCGCTGGCGGCCGGGTCTGCCCCAGGGCACTTTCGATGGCCTCGGCGACGAATGCCTTGTAGTTGTAGTTGGTGATGATGACGGCGAAGGTCGTGCTCATGCCGCGCGACCTTCGCCGACGTCGCCTTCGGCCAGCAGCCTGCGGAAGTAGGCGATGGTGTCCTTCAGGCCGTCGTCCAGCGCGACCTTGGGTTCCCAGCCCAGCTCGGATTTCGCGAGCGCGATGTCGGGCTGGCGCTGCTTCGGGTCGTCGGACGGCAGCGGCTTGAACACCAGTTTCGAGCGCCCGCCGACCTGCGACAGCACCTTTTCGGCCAGCTCGAGCATGGTGAATTCGCCGGGATTGCCGATGTTGATCGGTCCGGTGAAGCCGTGCGACGTGGCCATCATCCGCACGAAGCCTTCGATCAGGTCGTCCACGTAGCAGAAGCTGCGGGTCTGCTGGCCGTCGCCGTAGATGGTGATGTCCTCGCCGCGCAGCGCCTGGACGATGAAGTTGCTGACCACGCGCCCGTCGTTCGGGTGCATGCGCGGGCCGTAGGTGTTGAAGATGCGCACGACCTTGATGTCGAGGTCGTGCTGGCGGTAATAGTCGAAGAACAGCGTCTCGGCGCAGCGCTTGCCTTCGTCGTAGCAGCTGCGGACGCCGATCGGGTTCACCCGGCCCCAGTAGCCTTCCGGCTGCGGGTGCACCTCGGGGTCGCCATAGACCTCGCTGGTCGATGCCTGCAGGATGCGCGCCTTCAGGCGCTTGGCCAAGCCGAGCATGTTGATCGCGCCGTGCACGCTGGTCTTGGTGGTCTGCACCGGGTCGTGCTGGTAGTGCACCGGCGACGCCGGGCAGGCGAGGTTGTAGATCTGGTCGACTTCCACGTACAGCGGGAAGGTGACGTCGTGGCGCACCAGCTCGAAGTAGGGATGACCGATGCGGTGCGCGATGTTGCGCTTGCTGCCGGTGAAGAAATTGTCGACGCAGAGGACGTCGTGGCCGTCGTCGAGCAGACGGTCGCACAGGTGCGAGCCGAGGAAGCCGGCGCCGCCGGTGACGAGGATGCGGGACATGTGGATGGGGACCTTCGGAGGCGGGGCAGGACGGTCGTGGTATCGGGGGATGCGACCGTGATCGGGCATTCAGCCCGATATCGTAGCGGCCAAACCCCGCACAGACGATCCCCGGCGTGCTGCGAAGCGCGACGGCCGTCGCGCATGCGCCGGCGCATGGACGAAAAAGTCGTTCAGGAGCTGCAGGACAGCATCGAGCAACCGGGCTTGTCCCGGGCCCAGTCCGGCCGGCGGGCGGCGTACCCCTCCCGGCCGGGCTGGTCCTCGTACGGGCGGCGCAGGACCTCGAGCAGTTCGACGATGCCCGAAGGGTCGCCGGCCTCGGCGCGGTCGATGGCCTGCTGGGCGAGGTAGTTGCGCGGCACGTATTTCGGGTTGGCCAGGCGCATGCGCTCCCGGCGCGCATCCGCGGGCAGGGGGTCGTCGCGCAGCCGCTCGGCGTAGCGGCGCAGCCAGGCGTCGATGGTCTCGGCATGGGTGGCGCGCAGGGTGGGGTCGTAGAAGGCATCGGCAGGCGCGGAGGGCGCCCCGGGGTCCAGGTCGAGCAGCCCCCGGAACCACAGGCTCATGTCGATCTCCGCCGCCTGCATCAGCGCGTGCAGGTCGCGGATCAGGGCGATGTCCTCATCGCGGCACTCGGCCAGTCCGAGCTTGCGCGCGGTGTTGTCGCGCTCGGCGGCGGTGTAGGCCGTGCCGAAGGCGTCGATGCTGGCCTGCAGCGGCTCGGTCGAGCCGAACAGCGGCGCCAGCGCCTGCGCCAGGCGCATCAGGTTCCAGCGTGCGATCGCCGGCTGCCAGCCGAAGCGGTAGCGGCGCCCGCCCGCATCGGTGGTGTTGGGCGTCCAGTCCGGGTCGTAGGCATCGATCCAGCCGTAGGGGCCGTAGTCGATGGTCAGGCCGAGGATCGACAGGTTGTCGGTGTTCATCACCCCGTGCACGAAGCCCACGCGCATCCATTCGGCCATCAGCCGCGCGGTGCGCGTGCAGACTTCGTGGAACCAGTCGGCGTAGAGGCTTTCGCCTTCGCCTCGGAGATGCGGAAAATCGCGACGGATCGTGAAGTCGGCTAGCCGGCGCAGCAGGTCGTGCTCGCCGCGCGAGGCCGGCAGCTCGAAATGGCCGAAGCGCAGGAACGAGGGCGCGACCCGGCAGACCACCGCGCCGGGTTCGGCCTTCGGCCGGCCGTCGTAGAACATGTCGCGGACCACGTCCTCGCCGGTGGCGACCAGCGACAGCGCGCGCGTGGTCGGCACGCCGAGGTGGTGCATTGCTTCGCTGCACAGGAATTCGCGGATCGACGAGCGCAGCACCGCGCGGCCGTCGGCGCTGCGCGAGTATGGCGTCGGCCCGGCGCCCTTGAGCTGCAGTTCCCAGCGCCCGCCCGCATCGTCGATGCTTTCGCCGAGCGTGATCGCGCGGCCGTCGCCCAGTTGCCCGGCCCAGTGGCCGAACTGGTGCCCGCCATAGTTGGTGGCGAACGGGTCCATGCCCGGCAGCAGCGCGTTGCCGGCGAAGACTTCGGCGAAGCGCGGCGTGGCTGCATCCGCGTCGTCAAGCCCGAGTGCCGCGAGCATCTCCCGCGACACTGCCAGCGTCCGTGGCGCCGCGACCGGCGTCGGCATCACCCGCGACCACAGCGCGCCGCGCACCTCGCGCCGGCGCGGACCGGTGTCGGGGTCGCCGGGCAGTTCGGCGAGTAAGCGGTTGTTGAAGTGGAGGGCGTCCAGGCTCACGGTTTTTGCTGCCGTTGCAAAGCGGGCGAATGCGGAGCAGGCCGAGCGGTGTGCATCACTCCACCTTCTGCCCGCGTTCCAGCATCCACAGCATGATCGTCTTCTGGCGCACGTAGTTGGCCCGCACGTAGGCGTAGACCAGACCATGCCAGCCTTCGAGGAAGCCCAGCCTGAACACGTAGCCGCGCCAGAAGCGCCAGGCCGGGGACAGCACCAGCTTGCCCAGCGAGGCGCGCTTGCCGCGCGCGAACTCGTGCTCGGCCATCATCCGCGCGTAGCGCTCGGTCTTCTGCAGCTGCTGCATCAGCGAGCGGTAGGGGTAGTGGATCAGGTCGCCCGCAAGGCTCTTCACCGTGCCGTCGACGCTTGCGGCCTCGTGGATCTCGCGGTCGCCGCGCCAGCCGCCGCGCCGGCGGTCGAACAGGCGCAGCACGCGGTCGGGGTAGGCATTGCCGCGGCGCAGGAAACGGCCGAAGTATTCGCTCAGGCGGGCGAAACGGTAGCCGGCGGCATCGAAGCCGGCATCCCGAGCGGCAAGGAGGCTGGTGCGCAACTCGGGCGAGACGCGTTCGTCGGCGTCCAGGCACAGCACCCAGTCGTGGCGGGCCTCGTCCACCGCGAACTGCTTCTGGCTGCGGAAGCCGGTGAATGCCCGTTCCAGCACCCGCGCCCCGGCGGCCGCCGCGATCTCGCGGGTGGCGTCGGTCGAGCCTGAATCGACCACCACGATCTCGTCGCAGAAGGACAGGGACGCCAGGCAGTCGCCGATGCGGTCGGCCTCGTTGAACGTGATAATACAGGCCGAAATCGGCACCGCGTCCCTGGGGGAGGCGGCGGACGGTGCCCCCGAAGGCGTTGTCGAGGTGAAGGACGTATTGATGGCGGAATACCTGTTGTTCGCGACCGAGCGCTACGCGCTGCCCATCCTGCAGCCGTTGGCGGACGCGCTGCAAGCGGCGGGCCATGGCGTGCACGCCTGGTTCGAGGACGGCGCCGCCGGCGCCCGCCTCGCCGCGCCGGTGCGCATGGTCGGCCTGCGCGAAGCGGTCGCGCTGAAGCCGCGCGCGGTGTTCTCGGCGGCGAACTGGGTGCCCACGTTCGTGTCCGGCGCCAAGGTCCAGGTGTTCCATGGCTTCAACGTCGAGAAGCGCGACGAGGCGCGCGGCCATTTCCGCGTGCGCGGGTTGTTCGACCTCTACTGCACCCAGGGTCCGGCGACCACCCTGCCGTTCCGCGAACTGGCCGAACGCCATCGCCATTTCGCCGTGGTCGAGACCGGCTGGCCCAAGCTCGATCCGCTGTTCCGCGACGATCACGGCGCCGCCGCCGCGCTGCGCGCCCATGCCGGCGACCGCCCGGTGGTGCTGTTCGCCTCCACCTTCACCGAGCGCCTCAGCGCCGCGCCGCACCTGCTCGACGCGATCGCCGCCGAGGTCGCGCGCGGTGACCGCTACTGGCTGCTGACCCTGCATCCGAAGTGCGCGCCGGAGCTGTTCGAGCGCTACCGCGCGCTGGCCGGTGCCAATGCCGCCTTCGTCGAGACCGAACAGCTGATGGCCGCGCAGCGCGCCGCCGACGTGCTGGTCGCCGACACCACGTCGGTGGTGTCCGAGTTCGTGGTCCAGCACAAGCCGGTGGTGACCTTCCGTAACCGCGCGCCGAAGGCGCACATGCTGGACTTCGAAGACCCCGCGCATCTTCCGGCGATGCTGGCCGAGGCGTTCGCGCCGAGCGCTGTGCTGCGCTCGGCGCTCGCCGACTATGCCGATGCCATCCACCCGTACCGCGACGGCCATGCGTCGGAGCGCGTCATCGCGGCCACCGAGGACCTGCTGGCAGGCCGCCTCGGCCGGCTGGCGCGCAAGCCGATCAAGGGCCGCTACAACGCCCTGCAGATCCGCGCGAAGCTGGGGTACTGGGGGCTGTAGGTCGGGCTTCAGCCCGACATTGCCATCCGTCCGTTCGCGTCGCGCAATGATCGAAACGGTTCCTCCGGACCCATGCCATCGCCGATACGCCGGAACGTCGGGCGCCCAGGACCCGACCTACCAGCGCATCGTCGATCGTGCGATCGCATCGGCCAGCCGCACGTCCAGCGCGCGGGCTTCGGCGGCCGGGATGTAGCGCAGCCGCAGCGGGTCGCCCACCGCGCTGCCGCCGGCGGTGTCCAGCAGCAGGGTGGCGGTGCCGAGCATGCGGTCGAGCGGCGACTGCGAGAAGCGGATCGCCTGCAGCTTGCCGATCTCGGCGAAGCGCCAGGTGCGCGTCCACCAGCCGCCGCGCACCGCGACCATCCGTGCATCTACCGAATAACCGGCGTGGCGCGCATGCTGCCAGGCGATGTAGCCGGCCCAGGGCAGCCACAGGCAGACCAGCACCGCGCCCCAGATGCCGAACTTCAGACCCGCCGGTACCGCGATCGCCAGCGTCAGCAGCCACTGCGGCACCGCCAGGCGCCAGAAGGTCGCGCGGTGCAGCGGATGCCAGGCGGCCGGCGGCCACTGCACCTGCGGCGCGAGGTGACGGATCAGCGCATCGCAGCGCTCGGGTGTCGCGACCGGCGCGATCTCGCGCAGCGAGCGCGGCTGGCCGTCGGAGCCGTTTTCCAGCACCGCCGTCGATACTTCCAGCGAGCGCCGGCCGAACAGCCGGTGCAGCATGCCTTCGCGCAGCGTCCACGACTGGATGCGCCGGCGCGGCGTGCTGGTGCGCGCGCGGCTGAGCAGGCCGCGCTCCAGCGTGAGCCGGCGGCCGTGCTCTTCCAGCCGGAAACCGTGGTACTGCAGGAACGCCAGCGCGATCGAGAACAGCCGCACCAGCGCCAGGAACAGCACGATCATCGCCAGCACCGCGGCGGCCTCGTGGCCGCGGCCGTAATCCTCGACCACGCCGAACAGCCCGCGGACCCACGACTCGATGATCTCGGAGAACAGGTCGCGGCTGAATTGCGCGAGCGCGGCGAAGCCGCCGCCGACCACCACCATGCCGCGGTTGGAGATCAGGCCGGCGCGGATGATGTCGGCCGCGCTCAGGCGCAGCAGCACCTCGCCGTCCTCGTTCGCGCCCGCATCGGCCGCCGTCGCGCCCGTGCGCGCTTCGCCGCGGCGGCGTCGCACCAGCGCTTCCAGCGCCATGGCATCGGCGAGGGTGAGCACGCGCATCTCGGCCTCGGGCTTGATGCCCCCGGCCGATTCCAGCCGCACTTCGGCCACGCCGAAGATCCGGTGCAGCACGGTCTGCCGCAGCGCCACGTTCTGGATCCGCGCGAACGGAATCTCGCGCAGGCTCCGCTCCAGCAGGCCGCTGCGGATCTGCAGGCTGTCGCCGCCGATGCGGAAGCGATAGGTGTAGTACTGCCAGATCGAGATCACCGCCAGCACGCAGATCGCGACCAGGCCCCAGAGGTCGTTGCGGTCGCCGCGGCCGAAGGCGAACAGCACGATGATCGGGATGATGAACTGGCGCAGTTGCTGGATCAGCACGAACAGCCAGGACATCGGATGCAGCCGGCGTTCCGGCGAGGCCTCGTCCAGCGGTGCGGCCAGTTCCGGCGTCTCAGGCGTGGTCATCGTCGTCCTGCCGGTCGATCTGGCGGCTGAAATGGTCGCGGAGGGCCTCGGCGTCGGCATCTTCCAGGCCGGAGATGCTCACCGCGCTCAGGCGGGTGCCGGCGGTGTGCAGCACCAGCGACGCCAGGCCGTGCGCGCGTTCGATCGGGCCGCGTTTCAGGTCCAGATGCTGCACGCGCGAGGTCGGCACGCGGGTTTCCCACTGCCACATCCGGCCGCGCCGCACCGCGAAGCCGGCGTCGTCGAGCAGCCAGAAGGTATAGCGGTGGCGTCGCCGGGCCACCCAGAACGCCAGCGACAGCGCGAGCATCCAGACCGCCGCGATCTTCAGCCACAGCAGCGCCCCGGACGTGCCGGAGAGCACGATGGTGGCGGCGATGGCCGGCGGCACCGTCACGATCAGCGCCACGATCAGGAACACGCGATGGGCGCGGGCCGGCAGCGGCCGCCATTCGCGCAGCGGCAGCGGCACGTCGGGCATCGTCGAGGGCGCGTCGAGCGTGTCGCCCGCTCCGGCGATGGGGTCGGCGATGGGATCGGTCATGGTCATGGGGTGCCCTGGGCAGGATGGCGCCGACGTTCGAGGTCGCGATAGGGGTTGTCGACCGGGTTCATCGACGGCTGCAGCGTGTAGCGCTTGTAGGTCCATTGATACTGCGCCGGATCGCGGCGGGCGATGCGTTCCACCGCCGCATTCAGCGCCGCCGTGGCCACGACCGTGTCGGCGGACGCGATCTCCGCCGCTGCCGGCTCGATGCGCAGCGCGAAGGCATGGTCGTCGATGCGCTCGCAGTAGGCGAACAGCACCGCGGCGCCGCTGCGCTCGGCCAGGCGCGGCAGCAGGGTCATGGTGTAGGCCGGCCGCGCGAAGAACGGCGCGAATTCGCCGTCGCCCTTCTTCGGTTGCTGGTCCGGCAGGATCCCGACCACGCCGCCATCGCGCAGGCGCTTGAACAGCTGGCGGATGCCGGCGGCCTCGGCGCGGATCTGCACGACGCGCTCGGCGCCGTCGGCGCGCACGTGGCGCAGGAAGGCCTCGCCCAGCGCCGACTCCGGCGCGCGGTAGAGGATCGCCAGTTCGGTGTGCGCGGCCAGCCACTGATTGAGCAGTTCCCAGTTGCCGTAGTGCGGCGCGGCGACGATCACCCCGCGCCCGGCGGCGATGGCGGCATCGAACAGTTCGACGCCGTGCGATTCGCGGATCATCCGCAGGTTGTCCGCATGCGGCCGGGTCCACAGCCGCAGGGTTTCCAGCGTCTGCCGCGCGGTGGTGCGCAGGATCGCCCGGTGCAGCGCGTCGCGCTCGGCCGCGGGCAGTTCGGGGTAGGCCAGTTCGAGATTGCGCCGCGCCACCCGGCTTTCGCGCGTGCCGCGACGGCGCATCAGCGCCGCGATGCCGTCCGCAGCCGCGCGCAGCCACGCCCAGGGCAGGCGGGCGACGGCACCGACGAGGAAGGCCAGCAGGCGGGCGAGTGCTTCGGTCATCCTTGAAGTCTAAAGACCGGGAATGGGGAATGGGGAATGGCCGGTAGACGACATGGCATCATTGCCGATTCCCGATTCCCGATTCCCGATTCCCGATTCCCGATTCCCGATTCCCGATTCCCGATTCCCGATTCCCGGCTCATGCTCGCCCTCATCCAGCGCGTCACCCACGCCAGCGTCGTCGTCGATGGCGAGACCGTCGGCGCCGTCGGCCCCGGCCTGCTGGCGCTGATCGGCGTCGAGCCGGGCGACGGCACGGCCGAGGTCGCGAAACTGGGCGACCGCCTCCTGCGCTACCGGGTCTTCTCCGACGAGGCCGGCAAGATGAACCTGTCGCTGGCCGACACCGGTGGCGGCCTGCTGCTGGTCAGCCAGTTCACCCTGGCTGCCGACACCCGGTCGGGCCTGCGGCCAAGCTTCAGCACCGCCGCCGCCCCAGCGGAAGCCGAGCGCATCTTCGGTCAATTGGTGGATTACTGCCGTCAAAAGCATGGATCACCGGTCGAAACAGGTCGTTTCGGTGCCGACATGAAGGTGTCCCTGCTCAACGATGGCCCCGTGACCTTCCTGCTCAGGGCCTGAACTTTCGGACGGCTGGCCGGTCCGAGCGGCATTCCGCTCTTGCAAAGTCCCTTGCGGCGCACCATTTCGTGTGCCGGATGCCTCCTTTCGTCCCGCAGGCGCGTCCTTTCCTCCGTTCCGCGCGGCCAGTCCGCGCCCGCCCCTCCGCGCCGTTGCCACCCGTACCGGCGCCCAGATTCCGTCCCGGGCTGTTATAATTACGGGTTCACTTTCCCACGGTGGCGCCCCATGGCCAACGAACGTCAGGCTCCGCAGTCCGACATCAAGCAACTGATCAGCAAGGGTCTGGAGCAGGGTTACCTGACCTATGCCGAAGTCAACGACCATCTGCCGGACGATCTGGTCGATCCCGAGCAGATCGAAGACATCATCGGCATGATCAACGGCATGGGCATCGAGGTGCACGAAGTCGCCCCCGATGTCGACACCCTGCTGCTCGCCGACGGCGCCACCGGCGGCCGCGAGGTCGACGACACCGCCGCCGAAGAAGCCGCGGCCACGCTGACCGCGCTCGACGGCGAAGGCGGCCGTACCACCGACCCGGTGCGCATGTACATGCGCGAGATGGGCACGGTCGAGCTGCTGACGCGCGAGGGCGAGATCGCCATCGCCAAGCGGATCGAGGAAGGCCTCACCCAGATGATGTCCGCGCTGGCCAGCTTCCCCTGGTCGGTGCAACTGCTGCTGGAAGAATACGAACTGCACAAGGCGGGCAAGAAGCGCCTGGCCGACATCGTCACCGGCTTCAACGACGTCGAAGAACCGGCCGAGGAAATTCCGGTCGCCGACCTGCCGGAAGGCGAGGCCGAGATCGACGAGGAAGACGATGCGGACGGTGGTGCCGAAGACACCGGCCCGACCGGCCCGGACCCGGCCGAGGTCGCGCGGCGCATGGAACTGCTGGCGGCCAGCTACGCCCGGTTCCAGAAGAGCTACGCCAAGCATGGCGCCGGCAACAAGGGCATGGCCAAGCTGCGCGAGGAAATGGCCGAGCAGTTCATGACCCTCAAGCTGCCGCTGCCGCTGACCGACACCCTGGTGCGCAAGCTGCGCGAGGTGCTCGGCCAGATCAAGGAGCACGAGCGTCGCATCCTCGACCTGTCCACCCGCATCGCCAAGATGCCGCGCAAGGACTTCATCCGCGCGTGGGAAGGCAACCAGACCAACCTGGGCTGGGTCGACGAAATGCTCAAGCGCAAGCAGAAGTGGTCGTCCGGCCTGCGCGACGTGAAGGACCAGATCATCGCCGAGCAGGAAGCCACGATCGCCATCGAACAGGCGCTGTTCCTCGAACTGGTCGACATCAAGGAAATCAGCCGCGCGATGGCCTATGGCGAAGCCAAGGCGCGCAAGGCGAAGAAGGAGATGGTCGAGGCCAACCTGCGCCTCGTGATCTCGATCGCGAAGAAGTACACCAACCGCGGCCTGCAGTTCCTCGACCTCATCCAGGAAGGCAATATCGGCCTGATGAAGGCCGTGGACAAGTTCGAATACCGCCGCGGCTACAAGTTCTCGACCTACGCGACGTGGTGGATCCGCCAGGCCATTACCCGCTCGATCGCCGACCAGGCGCGCACCATCCGCATCCCGGTGCACATGATCGAGACGATCAACAAGCTCAATCGCATTTCCAGGCAGATGCTGCAGCAGTACGGCCGCGAAGCGACGCCGGAAGAGCTGGCGAAGGAAATGGACATGCCGGAGGACAAGATCCGGAAGGTCCTGAAGATCGCCAAGGAACCGATCTCGATGGAAACGCCGATCGGCGACGACGAGGACAGCCACCTCGGCGACTTCATCGAGGACACCAACGTCGAGTCCCCGATCGAGAACACCACCAACATCAACCTGCAGGAAACCGTGCGCGACGTCCTCGCCGGCCTCACCCCGAGGGAAGCGAAGGTGCTGCGCATGCGCTTCGGCATCGACATGAACACGGACCACACGCTGGAGGAAGTCGGCAAGCAGTTCGACGTCACCCGCGAGCGCATCCGCCAGATCGAAGCCAAGGCCCTGCGCAAGCTGCGTCATCCGAGCCGGTCGGAACAGTTGCGCAGCTTCCTCGACATCGACTGACCGTCGACCGTCGCGAAGCCTGTCCCGAAAAAGCCCGCGTCTCGCTAATGCCAGTT